>CALSNT010000006.1 GCA_943787785.1 uncultured Paracoccaceae bacterium
TGCCCAGGAGAGGACTCGAACCTCCACATCCTTGCGAATACCAGCACCTGAAGCTGGCGCGTCTACCAATTCCGCCACCTGGGCAGGTGTCGTGAAGGCCGCTCCTAAGCACAGCGGCTCAGGGTGTCAACGGGTTGAATGATGGTTTTGCAATCTGCGCCCTAGTGCGACACGAAACCATTGCAGCTTGCTGCGCCATTGTCGCGTCGGTAAAGCTGAGTGGTGAAGAAAAAATGAGGATCGCGCCATGAAGCTGGTCACAATCTATGGTGGTTCAGGGTTCCTTGGACGACACGTCGCGCGTCGGATGGCGCAGGCCGGATGGCGTGTGAGGGTCGCGGTGCGTCGACCGGCTGAGGCTGGGTTCGTGCGCACCTACGGCACGGTGGGTCAGGTGGAACCTGTTCTCTGCAACATACGCGACGATGCCAGTGTTGCGGCAGCGATGTCCGGGGCCGACGCCGTGGTGAACGCTATCGGAATCCTGGCCGAGGGCGGGCGCAACAGTTTCGAAGCTATTCAGCATGAAGGGCCGGCTCGGGTGTCACGCCTTGCCGCTGTCGCCGGGATTGAACGTGTGGTACACATTTCGGCCATCGGTGCAGATGCGGACAGCAAGAGTGGCTATGCGCGCACCAAGGCTCTGGGCGAGGAAGCGGTACGCAGCCACGTTCAATCTGCCGTGATACTTCGTCCGTCGATAATGTTCGGATCGGGTGACTCATTCTTCAATCGGTTTGCGGGATTGACGCGGTTCGGGCCAGTACTTCCGATTGTGGGCGGCGAGACGCTGTTCCAACCTGTGTATGTGGATGACGTTGCTATGGCGGTTGCAAAATCGGTTCTGGGCCAGGTGGCAGCGGGCACTTATGAACTTGGCGGCCCCGAGGTGGACAGTCTGCGTGGCTTGATGCAGCGGATGCTTGTCGTCATCCGGAGGCGGCGAATGATTGTGAACATCCCGTTCTGGGCGGCGCGGGTCATGGCGAGCTTTTTCGAGTTCTTTGGGAAGATCAGCCTTGGCCTCGCTCCGGTTCCGTTTACCCGTGATCAGGTGGAAAATCTGCAACGCGACAATGTCGTCGTCGATGGAGTGAAGACGCTGGCCGATTTGGGCATCACGCCGGTTGCGATGGAGGCGGTACTTGAGGAATATCTCTGGCGGTTCCGCCCGTCGGGGCAATACGCCGAGATCAAGGAAAGCGCGAAGAACCTACGTGTAGGCAATTCCTAGTAGCACAAGGCCCAGCGCGACCCTGTAAATTACGTAGGGTGTGTAGCTGATCGAGCGTAGCAGTCGCATCATCAGGGCCAACGCGAATAGCGCTGCGATAAAGGACATTCCCGCTGCGATTGCGCCGTCGCGCCAGAGGTCTGGCTGATTGCCCGATGCGGTTTCCCAAAGCAGGTAGCCACCGGAAACCAGGATTGCCGGGACAGACATCAGCATTGCCAATCGCGCAGCGTCCTCGCGTTGATAGCCCAATGCGCGGGCCGCGGAAATGGTGATGCCGGACCGCGACGTTCCCGGGACCAGCGCCAGGGCTTGGGCAATACCCATGCGGAGCGCGTCGCGGCGGTTCCAGATGTCGGTGGTTTGTGTCATCTGACCGCGCTGATCTGCCAGGTAAAGAACGAGGCCGAAGATCAACATCGTCCAGCCAATCAATGCGACCGAGCGCATTTGTGCATCCAAACCACTGAACTTCAACAACATTCCGAAAATCACCAACGGTATTGTTGCGAGTAGCAACAAGGCACCCAAGCGCGCTCCGGGGTGTGCCATGTCGCCGCGCAGCAGCGCTGGAAGTCCGCGCAGGATCGCCGTGAAATCCTTGCGAAAATAGATCAGGACGGCACCCAAAGTGCCCACGTGGACCGCGATGTCGATGGCCTGACCCTGATCCTCCAAGCCGGTGAGTTTCGGGAGCAAGATCAGGTGACCCGATGATGAGACCGGGAGAAATTCGGTCAGACCTTGCAGGATCGCGACCAGAACGATGTGGAAAAGTGGCATCGGGGCCTCGGTCGCGGCGGGGGCAGAATTGGTTTGCGGCCCAACTTAAGGATTGGTTTCTGAAAGGAAAGGCGAGATTTAGTACCGTATCGGACCTAAATCGTCCGAAATCTGCACGTCGTCGATCACAGTCGGGTGAATAAATTTATAATAGGTCATACATTCTGACTTTTCAAACCGATTGCCGATAAGTAAACAGCGGGTTCGCGGGGCAGAATATGCGAGTCGGGACTATGGCTGATACTCAGATGTTGAAATTCGTTTCGGTTGATCGTGACATGCCGGAGAAGCGGATGCCGAACTTGCGGCGGACGGATTTCCGGGAGATTTATGGTGAGTACGCGGCCGAGAAAGCTGCCGAACAGGCGGGTCGGTGCAGCCAATGCGGCGTGCCCTATTGCCAGACCCATTGTCCGCTGCACAATAACATTCCTGACTGGCTGCGCCTGACGGCTCAGGGGCGGTTGCGCGAAGCCTATGACCTGTCCCAGGCAACAAACACATTTCCGGAGATCTGCGGTCGCATTTGCCCGCAGGACCGCCTGTGCGAAGGCAACTGCGTTATTGAACAATCCGGGCACGGCACGGTCACGATCGGTTCCGTCGAGAAATACCTGACGGATACCGCTTTCGATGAAGGCTGGGTGCCCGCGATTGCACCGAAGGTCGAACGGGATGAGAGTGTCGGCATCATCGGCGCGGGCCCCGGCGGGCTGGCGGCGGCGGACATGCTGCGGCGCGCGGGCGTGCAGGTGACGGTCTATGATCGTTATGATCGGGCGGGCGGTCTGCTGACCTACGGCATCCCCGGTTTCAAACTTGAAAAAGACGTTGTTATGCGCCGGATCGCGCAGCTGGAGGCGGGCGGCGTGGCGTTTGAGCTGGACTGCAACGTGGGCGAGGATCGGTCCTTCGAAGACATCCGCGCGGCGCATTCTTCAGTTATTATTGCCACCGGCGTCTATAAATCGCGCGATTTGCCGGCCCCCGGCGTCGGGGCCGAGGGCGTGGTTCGCGCGATTGATTATCTGACCGTGTCGAACCGCAAGAGCTTTGGCGACGAGGTGCCGGAATTCGTCGATGGCTCGTTGAATGCAGGCGGCAAGCGGGTCGTGGTAATCGGTGGTGGCGACACCGCGATGGACTGTGTGCGCACCGCCGTGCGGCAAGGCGCGACCAGTGTGAAGTGTCTGTATCGCCGTGACCGGGTAAACATGCCGGGCAGCCAACGCGAGGTTCAGAACGCCGAGGAAGAAGGTGTTGAATTCGTTTGGCTGAGCGCGCCGAAGGGCTTCACTGGCGATCCGGTCGATGGGGTCATGGTGCAGAAAATGCGCCTTGGCGCGCCGGATGCCAGCGGGCGGCAGGCACCGGAACTGATCGAAGGGGCCGACTACGTCGAAGGGGCTGATCTGGTCATCAAGGCGCTGGGTTTTGAACCAGAGAACCTGCCAACTCTCTGGGGCACCGAGGGGCTGGAAGTCACCCGCTGGGGCACGGTTCTGGCCGATTTCCAAAGCCACGAGACCAGCCTGCCAGGCGTCTATGCGGTGGGTGATATCGTACGGGGTGCCAGCCTGGTCGTCTGGGCAATCCGGGACGGGCGCGAAGCGGCAGAGGCGATCCTCAATCGGCTCAACGATGCTGCACAGATGGCTGCGCAATGAGCAATGTGAACGTCATATGTCTTTCGTATGATCTACATATGAGTCTCAGGCGGTTTGGCGTGGGCAGTGAGTCAGCTATGCTGTCCTATTCGGCTGGGAACAGATGACCCAGAACGCGAACGCACTTTCCGGAAGTTGCCTGTGTGGAGCCGTCGAAGTGGTGGTTGCCAGACCGGCCCCGACCCTTTGGGCCTGTCACTGCGATATGTGTCGGCGCTGGAGTGGTGGGTTGGCGCTGGGCATGGAAACGGATGCGCTGGGCGTCACGATCAGCGGGCCGGTCACGACCTATGCCTCGTCCGACATTGCCGAGCGGGGGTTTTGTAGCACCTGCGGGACGGCCCTTTGGGTGCGGGACATCAAGACCGCCGATACGGTGATTGATCTGATGCCGGGGCTTTTTGAGAATGCCTGCGGCGCCGTGCTGGACCACGAGGCCTACGCCGATCGCTGTCCGGATGGCTATGCGCTGGCGGGCACTCATGCGCGTGTATCGAAAGCTGAATATGAGCGGAGCCAACCCCATGTCTGAACGTGATCTGAAGGGACATTGTCTGTGTGGCGCAGTGACCGTGGCGTTCCGGGCCAAGGACGACGCACTGGGCGCCTGTCATTGCGATACCTGCCGGCGTTGGACTGGCAGCGCCTATCTGGAAATTGACGCGGTTCCCGGCAGCCTGAGCTATGACGGCCCTGTGAAAACCTATGCCTCGTCCGACTGGGCCGAGCGCGCATTCTGCGAGGTCTGTGGGACGACGATCTGGTATCATCTGACGCTGCCAAGCCATGATGATCACTACAGTCTGGCGGCGGGTCTGGTGGACAATGCCGGCGGCCTGACGATGACCAAAGAAATTTACATCGATCGGAAGCCCGAAGGCTGGGCCTTCGCCGGGGATCACCCGCGCGAGACCAAGGCGGATGTGGAAGCGAAGTTTGCGACGTTTATGGAGAAGGTTCAGGAATGACCAAGTTTCATACAGATTGGGCCGCCCATGAAGAGACCAGGCGTAAGTTCATGGCGGAGCGGTCTCTGTACCGGGCTGAGGATGAGCATTCCTCCTGCGGCGTGGGTCTGGTGGTGTCGGTTGACGGCAGCAAGTCGCGCAAGGTCGTGGAACACGGCATCGACGCGCTGAAAGCGGTCTGGCATCGCGGTGCCGTCGATGCGGATGGTAAGACCGGGGACGGAGCCGGGATTCACGTCCAGATTCCGGTGAAGTTCTTCTACGATCAGGTCAAGCGCACGGGGCACGAACCGCGCGTTGATGAGTTGATCGCAGTGGGTCAGGTTTTTTTGCCGCGCACGGATTTTGGCGCTCAGGAAACCTGCCGGACCATCGTGGAAACTGAAGTTCTGCGCATGGGGTATTACATCTATGGCTGGCGGCATGTGCCGGTGGATGTATCCTGTCTGGGAGACAAGGCCAACGCAACACGGCCCGAGATTGAACAGATTCTGATTTCGAACGCCAAGGGCGTCGATGAGGAGACGTTCGAGCGGGAATTATATGTGATCCGCCGCCGTATCGAGAAGGCCGCTGCCGCCGCACAGGTGCCTCAGCTATACATCTGTTCGCTGTCGTGCCGCTCGATCATTTACAAGGGCATGATGCTGGCCGAGCAGGTGGCAGAATTCTACCCCGACCTGATGGATGAGCGCTACGAGAGTGCGTTTGCAATTTATCACCAGCGGTATTCCACAAACACCTTCCCGCAGTGGTGGCTGGCGCAGCCATTTCGGATGTTGGCCCATAACGGGGAAATCAACACGCTTCGGGGTAACCTCAACTGGATGAAAAGCCACGAAATTCGGATGGCGTCCTCTGCATTCGGCGACATGGCCGAGGATATCAAACCGATCGTGGCAAACGGATCCAGCGACTCGGCGGCGCTGGACGCTGTATTCGAAGTGTTGGTGCGAGCCGGGCGTTCAGCGCCGATGGCCAAGACGATGCTGGTGCCGGAAAGCTGGTCGAAACAAGCCGTGGACCTGCCAGAGCCGTGGCGCGACATGTATTCCTATTGTAACTCGGTCATGGAGCCGTGGGACGGGCCCGCTGCGCTGGCGATGACCGATGGGCGCTGGGTTTGCGCGGGGCTGGACCGGAACGGGCTGCGCCCGATGCGCTATGTGCTGACCGGCGACGGGCTGCTGATTGCCGGGTCCGAAACCGGGATGGTGCCGGTTGACGAATCTCAGGTGGTCGAAAAGGGTGCTTTGGGACCGGGGCAGATGATCGGTGTCCATATGGGCAAGGGCGCGCTGTTTCACGACGCGGAGTTAAAGGACGCGATGGCCGCCGGACTTCCGTTCAGCGACTGGGTCGGGCGGATCAATGAATTGGACCGGATGCTGAGTGGTGTCACTGAGACGCCGCTGTTCAGCGGCGCGGAATTGCGCAAGCGGCAGATCGCGGCGGGATATTCGCTTGAGGAGTTGGAGCAGATTCTGGCTCCGATGGCCGAGGACGGCAAGGAAACGCTGGCATCCATGGGGGACGATACGCCCTCGGCGGTGCTGTCGACCAAGTACCGCCCGTTGAGCCATTTCTTCCGGCAGAACTTTTCTCAGGTGACGAATCCGCCGATTGATTCATTGCGCGAATACCGGGTGATGAGCCTGAAGACCCGGTTCGGCAACCTCAAAAACGTGCTGGATGAAGACAGTAGCCAGACCGAGATTCTGGTGTTGGACAGCCCGTTCGTGGGCAATTCGCAATTCGACAAACTGGTCGAGGCGTTTGATGCGCCTGCGACAACCATCGACTGTACCTTTGATGCCGATGACGGGCCGGGCGCGCTGAACGCGGCGTTACAGCGGGTGCGGTCTGAGGCGGAAGACGCGGTGCGCTCGGGCGCGGGTCATCTGGTGCTGACCGATCAGGATCAGGGTGAGGCCCGAGTGGCGATGCCGATGATCCTGGCGACGAGCGCGGTGCATAGCTGGCTGACGCGCAAGGGATTGCGGACGTTCTGTTCGCTGAACGTGCGCTCGGCTGAGTGCATCGACCCGCATTATTTCGCAGTCCTGATCGGCTGCGGTGCGACTGTCGTGAACCCCTATCTGGCCGAAGATTCGATTGCGGATCGGATTGATCGCGGTCTGATTGATGGCTCGCTGACCGAGGCAATGGCGCGGTATCGCGCTGCCATCGACCAGGGTTTGCTAAAGATTATCGCCAAAATGGGGATCAGCGTGATCTCGTCTTACCGGGGTGGTTTGAATTTCGAGGCGGTGGGGCTGTCGCGCGCCATGGTGGCGGAATATTTTCCCGGTATGGCCAGTCGGATTTCCGGGATTGGCGTGTCCGGTATCCAGCGCAAAGTGGCCGAAGTGCATGGCCTCGGCTGGCGCGGCGGGGCGGACATTCTGCCGATTGGCGGCTTCTACAAAGCGCGCAAATCGGGTGAGACTCATGCTTGGGAAGCGACTGCGATGCACATGCTGCAGGCGGCCTGTACGCGCAGCAGTTTTGAAATCTGGAAGCAGTATTCGGCCAAGATGCGCAGCGCGCCGCCGATCCATTTGCGGGATCTGATGGATTTCAAGCCGTTGGGCAAGCCGCTGCCGATCGAGGAAGTGGAAAGCATCACCAGCATCCGCAAGCGGTTCGTCACACCAGGGATGTCGCTGGGAGCTCTGAGTCCCGAGGCGCATAAGACCCTGAACGTCGCAATGAACCGGATCGGCGCAAAGTCGGATTCCGGCGAGGGTGGCGAGGACCCGGCGCATTTCACGCCGGAGCCAAACGGGGACAATCCTTCTGCGAAGATCAAGCAGGTCGCCAGTGGCCGGTTTGGCGTTACAGCGGAGTATCTGAACCATTGCGAAGAGCTGGAGATCAAGGTCGCCCAAGGGGCCAAGCCCGGTGAGGGTGGACAGCTTCCGGGGATGAAAGTGACCGAGTTGATCGCGCGGCTTCGGCATTCGACGCCCGGCGTGATGCTGATCTCCCCTCCTCCGCACCACGATATCTATTCGATCGAGGATCTCGCACAGCTGATCTATGACCTCAAACAGATCAATCCGCGCGCCAAGGTGACGGTCAAGCTGGTTGCGGCCAGCGGGGTCGGGACCATTGCTGCCGGGGTGGCGAAGGCCAAGGCGGATGTGATCCTGATTTCGGGCCATAATGGTGGCACCGGGGCGTCTCCGGCGACCAGTATCAAATTCGCCGGTCTGCCATGGGAGATGGGCCTGACCGAGGCGCACCAGGTTCTGGCGATGAACAAGCTGCGCGACCGGATCACCCTTCGCACAGACGGTGGATTGCGCACCGGGCGCGATATCGTCATGGCGGCGATGATGGGGGCCGAGGAATATGGCATCGGCACCGCTGCACTGATCGCGATGGGCTGCATCATGGTACGTCAGTGCCAGTCGAACACCTGTCCTGTCGGCGTTTGCACACAGGATCCGGCCCTGCGTGAGAAGTTCACAGGTACGGCGGACAAGGTGGTCAACCTGATCGGGTTCTACGCGCAGGAAGTGCGCGAAATTCTGGCGGAACTTGGCGCGCGGTCTCTGGACGAGGTGATCGGGCGCGCCGATCTGCTCAGCCAGGTGTCTCGTGGCTCGGCGCATCTGGATGATTTAGACCTTAACCCATTGCTGGTGACCGTCGATGGCTCGGACCGGATCGTCTATGACCGTGAAAAGAAACGTAACAAAGTTCTGCCGACGCTGGACAGGGAGATCGTCGCCGATGCGCGCCGGTTCCTGGAGGACGGCGAGAAGATGCAACTGAGCTATGCTGTGCGAAACACCCACCGAACCATTGGCGCGCGAGTTTCCAGCCATATCGTGCAGCGGTTCGGGATGAACAATTCCCTGCAGCCGGATCACCTGACGGTGAAGCTGACAGGCAGTGCCGGGCAATCTCTGGGGGCGTTCGCGGCTCCGGGATTGAAGCTGGAGGTTTCGGGTGACGCCAACGATTACGTCGGCAAGGGGCTAAGTGGCGGCACGATTGTGGTGCGTCCGCCGATGGCGTCCCCGCTGGTTGCGGCTGACAACACGATCATTGGCAATACGGTGCTTTACGGGGCGACGGCGGGATATCTGTTTGCCGCCGGTCGCGCGGGAGAGCGATTTGCAGTGCGTAACTCTGGGGCGACGACAGTGATTGAAGGCTGTGGTTCCAACGGATGCGAATATATGACTGGTGGGGTGGCTGTGATCCTGGGGTCCATCGGTGCGAACTTCGGGGCCGGGATGACCGGCGGGATGGCGTATTTGTATGACCCCGATGGTCAGGCGCAGGCGATGTTCAACATGGAGACCCTAGTGACCTGCCCGGTCAGCGAAGATCACTGGGCCGCTGAGCTGGAAGAGCTGATCGAGCGGCATCTGGAGGAGACCGGCAGTCGTAGAGCTGCCGAGATTCTGCAGCACTGGGGCGAAACGCGCGGCCATTTCGTACAGGTTTGCCCGAAAGAGATGCTGGCGCATCTGCCGCATCCGCTGGGGAATGAGGCGGTGGCGGTACCGGCGGAATAGGGGGCTGGCACGTTCAGAAGTTGTCATCCACCGATTTGCGCAAGCCGGGCGAGCGCCGGAGCAGGGGGCTGGAGCTTCAACCGTGAATGAAGGCAATTTATCGTGCCGCTTTGTCTCTTACTTCAAAACGGTGTGCATGGCTACCAAAGCGCCAGACCGCGGGATGATCCGGCGCTCGCGTGGCGGCTTCGCCTTGATTCCGGGCTGTGATCCGAGCTTTGCATGCATTCCATTTATGTTTCTCACGACCCGCAACCTGCTGTAGACTGCCCCACATGGCAAAACCAAAAAAGCCCGCCGCCAAGCGCGGGCGTAAGAGGCAGAAACCGAAGTCACAACCACTGCGGCAATGGCTGCGGCGCTGGGCATTTCGTGGTGCGTTGAGCGCAGTGGCGGTCGCTTTGTTGGCGGTCCTTTTCTATGCTGTCGTGAACCCCACCCGAACCCCTTACATGGCGGCCGAGGCGCGGCGTCTGGGGAGCGTCGATCACCAATGGGTCGACTTCAAGAATATCTCGCCCACGATGATCCGCAGCGTGGTTGCCGCTGAAGATGCGAATTTCTGCAATCACTGGGGGTTCGACATGGCTGCGATCCGGTTGGCGATGGCCGATGGTGGAACGCGCGGGGCCTCGACTCTGAGCCAGCAGGTGGTGAAGAACGTCTATCTCTGGCAGGGGCGGTCTTGGCCGAGAAAGGCGCTGGAGGCGAGTCTGACACCGCTGGTGGAACTGGTCTGGACTAAGCGGCGCATCCTCGAAGTGTATCTAAACGTCGCCGAGTTCGACGAAGGTGTGTTTGGGGTCGAGGCGGCGGCACGCACATATTTCCGCACCGATCCCGGCAAGCTGTCGGCGGTGCAGGCCGCGCGGCTGGCGGCGATGCTACCCAGCCCGAAGACACGCTCGGCTGCGAAGCCTACGGATTTCGTGCGCAGACGGTCGAAAGCGATCCTTGACGGGGCGGCCACGATCCGTGCGGATGGACGCGCGTCTTGCTTTGAGGATTGAACACGCCATTGAACCCCGCCGCGCTTCGCGGCATTGAAGGGTAACACCAATCACCGAAGGTCTGCCGATGATCCGCCTGTTCCACGCCCCGCTGTCACCGTTCTGCCGCAAGGTCCGCCTGGTGCTGGCCGAAAAGAAGATCGAGGTGGAACTGGTTGAAGAGAAATACTGGCTGAAAGACCCGGAATTCATGCGCCGCAATCCGGCTGGCAAAGTGCCGGTTCTGAAGGCGGATGGGGAGTTCATGTCGGAATCGACTCCGATCTGCGAATTTATCGAGATGCGCCACCCGAACCCACCTCTGATGCCTGTCGACGCAAAGGATCGCTATGAGGTGCGCCGGTTGGTGGCCTGGTTCGACGACACGTTTCATACCGAAGTGACCTCGAAGCTGCTCTATGAGAGGGTCAACAAGAAGCTGACCGGAGAGGGGTATCCCGACAGCGGCAACGTCAAGGCGGGGGCGAAGGCGATCAAATTTCACCTGCTTTATCTGGAAGAGCTTCTGGATCAGCGGCGCTGGCTGGCTGGCGATGCGATGAGCCTCGCCGATTTCGCAGCGGCGGCGCATTTGAGCGCTCTGGATTACATCTCGGACGTGGACTGGACGCGGGTGAACGGCGTGCGGGATTGGTATGCGAAGATTAAGTCCCGGCCTGCGTTCAGGTCGCTGCTGGCCGATGCGGTGCCGGGGTTCCCGCCGCCGGCGCATTATGCTGACCTTGATTTTTGAGGCAGCCAGCTGGGGGCTGTCTGCCCGTCGTCATTGTCGCTTGGACCAATGGGGCACCCAATGACGACCCCGAGGAGATTTGAGAACCAATGACGGGGTCAGAGCGCTCTTCTTTGAAGGTGCGGCTTGTTGATCAGGCGCTGGTGGAAGGGTTCTCGAAGTGTCGAGTGACGAGGCCAGATGCAATTCCTGAAGCGGCTGAGCGATTGGGCGCCTGGCTGAATGCCGGGCGTCACGGGCAGATGGACTGGATGGAGCGGCGGGTGGAATGGCGCGGCGATCCGGAGGCGTTGTGGCCCGAGGCGCGTTCGGTCATCATGCTGGCCGAAGCCTATACGCCGGAGCACGATCCGCTGGAAGTTCTGGGGCATCGGGACCGGGCGACGATCAGCGTTTATGCACAGAACCGGGACTATCATGACGTGGTAAAGAAACGGCTCAAGCGATTGGGGCGATGGTTGATCGATGAAGCAGGATGTGCCGAAATAAAAGTGTTCGTCGATACCGCGCCGGTAATGGAGAAACCCCTGGCGCAGGCCGCTGGCCTGGGATGGCAGGGCAAGCACACCAACCTTTTGGCACGCGATCTGGGGAACTGGGTTTTTCTGGGGGCGATCTTCACGACGGCGGAACTAGAGCCTGATGCGCCTGAAGTTGAGAATTGCGGATCCTGTACGGCCTGTCTGGATATCTGCCCGACAAATGCATTTCCGGCCCCGTTTCAGCTGGATGCGCGGCGGTGCATTTCCTATCTGACAATTGAGCATGACGGGCCAGTCGATGAGGCGCTGCGTCCGCTGATGGGCAACCGGATTTATGGATGCGATGATTGCCTGGCGGTCTGTCCGTGGAACAAGTTTGCAGCCGAGGCCCGAGAGGTGAAATACGCCGCGCGGGATGATTTGCGTGCACCGCCTTTGGCCGAACTGGCGAAGTTGGACGATGCGGGGTTTCGGGCGATGTTTTCCGGCTCGGCCATCAAGCGGATCGGACGTAACCGCTTCGTACGCAACGTGGCTTATGCGGTGGGCAATTCCGGGATGGATGCACTTGCACCGGTGGCGCGGGCTCTCGCCGGAGATTCGGATCCGGCGGTGGCAGATGCCGGTCGCTGGGCTGCGGCCCGGTTGGATGCGCAATGAGCCACGCCACCTCGGCCCAGCCATTTCGCGCTATCGCCTTGAAGCTGGTTGCCGTCACGTTGTTTGTCATCATGGCGGCACTGGTCAAGTCGGCCTCGGACCATGTGCCACCGGGCGAGGCGGTTTTCTTTCGATCTCTCTTTGCGATCCCGGTCATCCTTGGCGCGTTGATCCTTCGGAGCGAACTGCGCGGTGGTCTGCGGGTGGTCGAGCCGATGGCCCATGTCTGGCGCGGTTTGGTTGGAACGACGGCGATGGGGCTGAGCTTTACCGGGCTCGCTCTGCTGCCGTTTGCCGAGGTGAAGGCGATCCAATATGCCACGCCCCTGCTGGTGGTGATTTTCGCCGCGATGTTTCTTGGGGAACGGGTACGGGCGTTTCGTCTGACGGCAGTGGCACTTGGCCTCGCCGGGGTCCTGATTATCCTGTCTCCTCGGCTTGGCGGACTGGAAAGCGGCAATGATCGGTTGGCGTTAGGGGCGGTGGTCGTCCTGGCAAGCTCGGTTTGTGCGGCCTTGGCGCAGGTCTTTGTGCGCAAGCTGGTCGTAACGGAATCGACGAATGCGATCGTGTTCTGGTTTTCGGTCACCGCGTCGTGCCTGTCGCTTCTGACAATTCCCTTTGGTTGGGTCTGGCCGACACCGGGCGAGGCCACGCTGCTGGTCAGCGCGGGATTGCTGGGCGGAGTTGCGCAGTTGTTCGCGACCAGCGCCTATCGCTATGCCGATGTCTCGGTCGTGGCGCCGTTTGATTATGCCTCGATGCTGCTGGCGCTGGGCATCGGGTTTTTTCTGTTCGATGAAGTGCCCACTGGTGTGATGCTGGGCGGGGCCGCATTGGTGGTGGCGGGCGGTGTGCTGATTATCTGGCGCGAACGGCAGTTGGGGCTGGAGCGCGGGAAGGGCCGGAAAGTGATGACGCCGCAAGGGTGAGCGGCGAAACAGAAACTGTCTGGGAAACAGTTTCCGGCGCGAACAGGCGAAGCCCTGAGGATAGCAACCATCGGCGCATCGGGATTGATCCGCAGGTGTCAGCCGGAGATCTTGGCCCTCTGGGTTTCCCCTAGCCGCCGCCAACCGATTTGAACGCCGCACCGCCCGCGGGTTTGAAGGCGCCACCGCCGTTGAGAACGCGCGGGGGCTCGGCGTTCTGAGCAGAATCGGCGGTTTGGTCCGAAGACTTTCTGAACATGCCGAAGACTTTGGCAAGCCCGCCCTTGTCGAAGAATCCGGCCTTGGGGGGTGCGGCGGTTGCTGTCTGCTCGGGCGTGAAATCCAGCCCCGCCAACACATCAGGGCCATGCACGTCATTTTTTAGCCATGCCAGTTGTACCGAAACCCGGACGCGGGTCATATTCGGTTCGTCTTCGAGCGGCCTCTCGTCAATCTTCATTGACTTGATAACGCAGCTGCCAACCCTTTCACGCAACGTCTCGCACGCGTCCAGCGCCTGCTGGTATATCTTCGCGCGCAGTTCGGGCAGTTTTTGTACAGGCGCGCGCTCCAAGCTCGTGTCGCGATTGAACCGCATCGGGAACACTTCGACAGTCGCCGTTTTGATGGTCGACAGATCGCCCATCGGATAGGCGGGCGCATAGCTATAGATGCTGGTGAGAATGCGTTGGCCGTTTTTCTTGTTATCGATCTCGGTCCTGCCAACCAGGCAGATTGTTGCAAGCGTCTCCAAAATCTGTGGGCAGTCCTTCATCGAATGCGTTGGTGCACGTGCAATAATGTAGAGGTCGCCGAATTCAGGTTTCGGGGGCTCTTCATCTTCGGCCAGAACCTCGGTGACGCTCACAGGGCGGGTCAGGGTGATTGTACGCTGGCGGGTCAGGGCCGTAGGGTCAAAGGTTGCGGCCTTCTGGCTCGCTTTTTTATGGTCACCCCATAGGCGGTTGATGCTAATACCCGCGTCCACCAGGCTACCGGGCGCAGTTGTTTCATCGTTGCCATTCATCATGCGCTCGAAGCTGCCCCATTTTCCTAGTGCGCTGAGATTCAGTAAGTAGAACGGAATGCACAGTACCAGGCCGGCAAGGAGGACGTAGATGCGATATTTCATGGCTGGCTCCGCATCATTGGTTCGGGGAACAGCATGGCGAGGTTTCCTCCGGCGGCTTTGGCGGCCAGCGCGCGCTGAATCCCCATCATCTTGGCCACACGCTGTTTTTTGGGCAGGGCGATAATGTGGTCGGTGCCGGTAACCAGCACCTCGGCACCACTGATCGGGCGATAGGGCACGCGGGTTTCCGGGGTTCTGGGTGCAGGACCGATCAGCACGTGGCTGACATTCGCCGCCCCGACGACATTGTCTTCCGAGCCTTGCCCGAAAGTTCTACGGAACCAGGCGTCATAGGCTGCGAAGTCGGCATTGGCCCGATCACTATAGTTGTCGCGGCTGGATCCGATATCGAGGGTGAGCATTTCCCAATGTTTTGCCGGTTTGCGGGCCGCACCCGGGGCGCAGGCGCCACCGGGTTCCAGTGCTTGCACTTCATAGGCACCGCTTGGGGCGCTGAAGGCGCGGGGTCCGCGCGCGACCATGGCAACATGAGCAAGTTCAACTCCGGGGGCGAGGTGGATATTCCAAAGAACGCTACCGAACTGATGCTGCAAAAGCAGATAAATCGGACCCGAGGTATCGGTGATGATCACATCAGCGATCGGCATGGGATGGTCTTTGACGATGTCGCTGTCACTGATGAAATTGGATTTCAACAGCGTCTGACCAATCCAGTACGCCGTATCCGCCGCCATGACCGTGTCGGAATAGACGTGCAGGTCCGAGTCAACCGAAGCCTCACCGATCACAACATTTGCAAGGACCTCGCTGTCGCCAAGCGGGCGCAAATCGCAGGAGGTAGTTGAGGGAATTGCAATCATCGACGCGGGGCGCTGTGGTCGTTGAGCCATCGGATAGCCATCGACAACGTCTGTAATCAAATGAAGTTGGTCGACCGCGCTGATGACACCGGGCGACGTGATGTACCAGCCGTAGAATTCGGACCGACGAGTTTGTTCGGCGTCGTTGACGACTGGTTGCGAGTTCGACAGCATACCGCCGCCCAGTAGCCCGCCGAGGGAAAACCCGACCTCACCAGTGTCTCCTGCGTCGACAAGATCTTCCTGTTGAGCCTGAAAGACCATCAGCCAAATGCCTGCGCCGCAGATCGCGGCGAAAGACAGGAAGAGTTGAATTGGCGACATCTGCACAGCCCCGCTTACCAGTATTCGGGGAACTGACTATCGACAATGTTGGTTCAAAATCGGGCCATTTTGGATCTTGAGTGTGGCTTGTTGGGGCGGGGGTTAGGCCCGCACCAGTTTCTCATAGCCCTCAGAAATCTCCCGCGTGATAGCGCCGACTTCGAAGTTCCAGTCACCGATCTGGCCGACGGGGGTGACCTCGGCGGCCGTGCCGGTCAGCCAGCATTGTTGGAAGCCTTCAAGTTCCTCGGGCATGATGTGGCGTTGGTGGACCTTGATCTGGCGGTCTTCCAGCATACCGATGACGGTCTGGCGAGTGATGCCGTTCAGGAAGCAGTCGGGGTCGGGGGTGTGGACCTCACCGTCTTTCACAAAGAAGATATTTGCGCCGGTCGCCTCGGCAACATAGCCGCGATAGTCGAACATCATCGCGTCGCTGCAACCTTTTGCCTCGGCGGCGTGTTTGCTCATCGTGCAGATCATGTAGAGGCCGGCGGCCTTGGCGTGGCTGGGGATAGTCTCCGGGCTGGGGCGTTTCCATTTTGAGATGTCGAGCTTTGCGCCCTTCATCTTGGCGTCACCGTAATAGGCCCCCCACTCCCAAGCGGCGATGGCCAGGCGGACCGGGTTGCGCGCCGATGCGACGCCCATGTCTTCGCCTGCCCCACGCCAGGCGATGGCCCGGACATAGGCGTCCTGCAACCCGCTGGCGGTCAGGACCTCGGCCTTGGCGGCCTCAATCTCCTCCACGGTCCAGGGGATCTGGAAGTCGATCTGGTTGGCTGAAAAGTGCAGTCGTTCGGAGTGTTTGCGAGACTCGAAAATCTTACCGTTGTAGGCGCGTTCTCCTTCGAAGACGGCGCTGGCATAGTGCAACGCATGGGTCAGGATGTGGACGTTGGCGTCGCGCCAATCAACCATTTTGCCATCTAGCCAGATTTTCCCATCGCGATCAGAATAGGCCGTCATCGTCGCCTCCGTTTGCAAAAGTTGCGCGAAATAAGTCCGTATCGGACATTTTGTTGCGCGAATTCGCAAGTTTGCTAGTGATTGATTCTTGGAATGTCAACAAGGCTGACGTATTGTCCGCTCGAACGTGATGGAGGCGCGGCAATGTCGGACGGTGGTGGTAGCGAGGGATTGTTGTTCCTGACGGACGAGCAGTTGCGCAAGGGGATCGAGGCGATGTTCTTTGCCTATCGCGGGTTCACCGCCGACCCTGATCGGATTTTGGCGGACCATGCCTATGGCCGGGCACACCATCGGGCGGTGCATTTTATCAATCGCTCTCCGGGGACGACGGTGAACAATCTGCTGTCGATTCTGGGTGTGACCAAGCAATCGCTGAACCGGGTGCTGCGGACCCTGATCGAGGATGGGCTGGTGGAGAGCCGGGTCGGCACGGCGGACCGGCGCGAACGACACTTGTTTCTGACCGAGGCCGGGGCGGCGCTGGAACAGACTTTGTCCGATGCGCAGCGGGATCGGATGCGTGCCGCTTATCGCGCGGCGGGTCCCGAAGCGGTGGTCGGTTTCCGGCGTGTATTAGAGGCAATGATGGACCCGGACCTGAAGGCGCATTATGCCAGCCTGAAGGAGCGAGCGACATGAGCGGACAAGAAGCGCATCTTTTGATCGTCGACGATGACAAGCGTATTCGCGGCTTGCTGCAGAAGTTTCTGATGCGGCATGGCTTTTGGGTCAGTGCGGCGCGCGATGCGGCGCACGCCCGCCGCCTGCTGGACGGTCTGGAATTCGACATGATCGTGCTGGACGTCATGATGCCTGGCGAAGATGGGGTCAGCCTGACGCGCGCGTTGCGCGAAGAGATTGCCACGCCAATCATGCTGCTGACCGCCAAAGGCGAGACCGATGAGCGGATTGCGGGGCTGGAAGCAGGTGCCGATGACTATCTGGCCAAGCCGTTCGAACCGAAAGAATTGCTGCTCAGGATCAATGCCATCCTGCGACGGGTCCCGACCGACATGGACAAGACCGGGCCGAAGGTGCTGCATCTGGGGCCGGTGCGATATGACATGGACCGGGGTGAGATGTGGCGCGGCGAAGAGCTGATCCGCCTCACTGCGACGGAGACCCAGCTGATGCGAATCTTCTCCGGCAAAGTCGGCGAGCCGATTGCCCGGATCACATTGGTCGAGGAGCTGGGACGTGACGGTGGGCAGGCGCAGGAACGGGCGGTCGATGTTCAGATCACTCGGCTGCGACGCAAGATCGAAAGTGATCCCAAGCAGCCCCGTTATCTTCAGACCGTCCGCGGTGAAGGATATATGCTTGCCCCGGATTAGGGTCGATTATTCTGCGAATAATCGTGCCTCTAGCGCGGTATTTTTGAACCAATGATGACAGGGTCACGTTGATGACAACGGCAGTATTCACGCATCCAAGTGGCCTTAGCCATGTCACACCACCGGGTCATCCAGAACGGGTGGACCGACTAGAGGCAGTCACCCACGCGTTGGCCGGGGAGTCGTTCGATGGGCTGGATCGGCGTGAGGCACCCTTGGCGGATCGGGCCGAGGTTCTGCGCTGCCATCCCGAAGAGTATATCGCGCGGATTGAGGCGGCGATGCCGGCGGAGGGCTGGACGTCGCTGGACGCGGACACGCATCTGTCGCCCGGCTCGCTTGAGGCGGCGCTGCGCGGGGTCGGTGGTTGCACCGCGGCCGTGGATGCGGTCATGGCAGGTGAAGTTGCGAATGCCTTTGTTGCGATGCGCCCTCCGGGGCATCATGCGGAGACCGAGACCGCGATGGGCTTCTGCCTGTTTGGAAACGTCGCGATCGCGGCGAAACGGTCGCTGGATCATCACGGTCTGTCGCGCGTCGCGATTGTGGATTTCGATGTACATCACGGCAATGGCACGCAGGATTTGCTTTGGGACGAAGCGCGGGTGCGGTTCGCCTCGACCCATCAGATGCCGCTCTACCCTGGCAGCGGGGCCAGTCACGAGGTTGGCGCGCATGGTCAGATCACCAATGTGCCACTGAATCCCGGATCGGGCGGGGTCGAGATGCGCGCCGCCTATGACCGGGTGATTATCCCCATGCTTGAAGAATTCGCGCCGGAACTGGTGCTGATTTCGGCCGGGTTTGATGCCGCCGTGGCCGATCCGCTGGCCAATCTGAACTGGACCACCGAGGATTTCGCCTGGGTCACCCGGCGGATCTGCGACGTGGCCGAGGCGCATTCGGCCGCGCGCGTGGTCTCGACACTCGAAGGCGGCTATGATCTGGATGCGCTGGCCGACGGGGTTGCGGCGCATGTGCAGGTTTTGATGGAGCGGGGCGGATGAGCGACAAGACAGTCTCGGACATGAGTTTTGAAGAGGCGATGGCGGCGCTGGAAACCGTCGTTGCCGAGCTGGATTCAGGCGATGTGCCACTGGACAAGTCCATCGCGCTTTATGAACGCGGTGCGGCGCTGAAAGCTCATTGTGAGGCACGCCTGAAAGCAGCGGAGGAAAAGGTCGCCCAGATCACGACCAACGAGGCGGGTGAGGCAACAGGGGCAACGCCGGTCGACGGGTTGTAGATGTCACTGGACGACAGCGCTGCGCGGGTAGCTGCCACGCTTGAAGATGCGCTTGATGGATTTCCAGATACAGACCTGACCGCCGCCATGCGCTATGCCGTTAGCCGTGGGAAGCGGCTGCGTGCCCATCTGGTGATTGCCGGGGCAACTATGCTCGATGTGCCAAAGGATCGAGCGGACGGTGCGGCGGCAGCGATTGAGGCGATGCACGCCTATTCGCTGGTCCACGATGATCTGCCTGCGATGGATGACGATGATCTGCGCCGGGGCCAGCCGACGGTGCATGTCAAATGGGACGAAGCGACCGCGATTCTGGTTGGCGATGCGTTGCAGTCGCTGGCGTTTGAACTGGTGAGCGGCCCGGTGACCCACCCCGATCCGACGGTCCGGGCGGAGCTTGCGCTAACTCTCGCCCGGGCATCTGGCGGGGCAGGAATGGTGCTGGGGCAGGCCGAGGATATTGCGGCGGAAATGGCTCTGATCCCGCTCAACCTGGATCAGATCACTGGCCTGCAGGCGCGCAAGACCGGGGCGCTGATCGGCTGGGCGGCGATGGCCGGGGCGCGTCTGGCGGGCGAAGATCCAGCCCGATTGGGCCGATATGCCACTGCACTGGGGCTTGCGTTTCAGATCACCGATGACATCTTGGATGTTATTGGGGACGCAACGCGGGCCGGCAAGCGTCTGCGCAAGGATGCCGAGGCTGGCAAGGCGACATTCGTGTCGCTGCTGGGATTGGATGGGGCGAAATCGCGGGCTGAAGCGTTGGTGGCAGACGCTATTGCGGCGCTTGAGCCCTATGGTCCGCGCGCCGATGCGTTGCGTGACACTGCCCGGTTTGTTATTGCCCGCGACGCCTGAAGGACCAAAATGACCGACCCCGCAGATCAACCAAACACCCCGACGCTCGACCGTGTGTCCCTGCCCGTCGACCTGAAAGGGCTGAGCGACGCTGAGCTGGCGCGGTTGGCCGATGAACTGCGTGCCGAAACCATCAGCGCGGTCAGCCAGACGGGTGGGCATCTGGGGGCGGGCCTTGGCGTCGTCGAACTGACCGTCGCGCTGCACGCGGTGTTCGAAGCCCCGCGCGACCGGATCATCTGGGACGTGGGCCACCAGTGTTATCCCCACAAGATACTGACGGGGCGGCGTGATCGGATTCGTACCCTGCGTCAGGAAGACGGGCTCAGCGGCTTCACCAAGCGGTCCGAAAGCCCGTATGATCCGTTCGGTGCGGCACATTCGTCGACCTCGATCTCTGCCGCTTTGGGCTTTGCCGTGGCGCGCGATCTGGGTGGCGCGCCCGATCATGGCTTGGGCGATGCAATTGCCGTCATCGGCGACGGAGCGATGAGCGCGGGCATGGCCTATGAGGCACTGAACAACGCCGGGCATCTGGGCAAACGGATGATCGTGGTGTTGAACGACAACGAAATGTCGATTGCGCCTCCGGTTGGGGCGATGTCGGCCTATTTGTCGCGCCTCTATGCCGGGGCCCCGTTTCAGGAATTGAAGGCTGCCGCCAAGGGGGCAGTCAGCCTGCTGCCCGAACCGTTTCAGGAGGGTGCCCGCCGGGCCAAGGAAATGTTGAAAGGCATGACCGTGGGCGGAACGATGTTCGAGGAGCTGGGGTTTTCCTATCTCGGCCCCATCGACGGGCATGATCTTGAGCAGCTTCTGCCGGTGCTTCGTACCGTGAAAGAGCGCGCAGACGGGCCAGTATTGATTCATGTGATCACAAAAAAAGGCAAAGGCTATGCCCCGGCGGAAAACGCGCGGGATCGCGGTCACGGCGTCGGGAAATTCGATGTTCTGACTGGCAAGCAAAAGAAGGCAGCGTCGAATGCGCCTTCCTATACCAAAGTTTTTGCCCGATCTTTGATGACCGAAGCAGCGGATGATCCGAGGATCTGCGCTGTTACTGCGGCGATGCCAGATGGCACAGGGCTGAATCTGTTCGCCGAACGCTTCCCGAACCGGTGCTTCGACGTCGGCATTGCCGAGCAACATGGCGTGACCTTCGCCGCTGGGCTGGCGGCTGGCGGGATGAAACCGTTCTGCGCGATTTACTCGACCTTTTTGCAGCGCGGATACGACCAGGTTGTCCACGACGTTGCAATCCAGCGCCTGCCGGTGCGGTTTGCCATTGATCGCGCCGGATTGGTGGGGGCCGATGGGGCAACTCATGCCGGGGCCTTCGACATCGCGTATCTTGCAAATCTGCCGGGTTTCACCGTCATGGCGGCGGCTGACGAGGCAGAGCTGACACATATGGTCGCAACTGCCGCAGATCACGATGGCGGGCCCATCGCCTTCCGCTTTCCGCGCGGAGATGGCGTCGGGGTTGATCTGCCAGAACGCGGCAATCCGCTGGAGATTGGCAAAGGCCGCATCATCGGTGAAGGGAGCCGCGTGGCACTGCTGTCCTTCGGCACCCGTCTGGCTGAGGCGACAAAGGCTGCCGAGGCGTTGGCAGTGCGTGGCATCACGGTGACTGTTGCCGATGCGCGATTTGCCAAGCCACTTGACCACGACCTGATCGAACAGCTGGCCCGCCATCATGAGGCTGTGATTACGATTGAAGAAGGTGCAATCGGCGGATTCGGCAGTCATGTGGCGCAATTTCTGGCGGAACAGTGTCTGTTGGAGTCTGGGCTCAAGTACCGCTCGATGGTGCTGCCTGACATCTTCATCGATCAGGCCAGCCCGGCGCGCATGTACGAGATCGCCGCACTGGACGCCGCGCATATCGAAGCCAAGGTGCTGACGACGCTTGGTATCACCGACATCGCCAGCAAACGCGCTTAATCCCCTCCTCTTTTTGGAAATACTCCGGGGAGGTCTGGAGGGGCTGGCCCCTTCAGCCACCGCTCGCAGCAACGAACCGAGGGATTTTCAATCCGGAGGCCCCTGCCCTATCCCCGCAACCGTGCCAGCATCCGCTTGGACGGATAGCCATCCGGGATCAGCCCGACTGACGCCTGAAACCGGCGTACCGAATTGATCGTCAGCGGACCGATGATCCCGTCCACGCCGCCGGTGGAATATCCCTTGCGGGTCAAAAGTCTCTGCATTTCTTGCTTTTCATCAAAGCTTAGCGGGCGATCTTCGCGCGGCCAGCCGGCCTTGATCGGGCCGCCCCCGGCGATCCGGTCGGCCAGATGGCCAACCCCGATCACATAGGCGTCGGCAGTGTTGTAGCGCTCGATCACGTCGAAGTTCGCGAAGATCATGAAGGCGGCCCCGTCCGCCCCGGCGGGCAGCAGAACCGAGGCGGGGCCATGATCCGGGATCGGATCGCCGGATGCGCTGTCGACGCCGAGTGAGCCCCAGGCCGAGGGCAGCTTTCGGTTGGTCCGTTTCGCCAGCGTATAGTCGAACCCATCAGGCAGGGTTACTTCGACACCCCAAGGCTGACCTTTTTTCCAGCCGAATTTCTTCAGGTAGTTCGCTGTCGAGGCCAGCGCATCCGCCGGATTGTCCGACCAGATGTCGCGCTTGCCATCGCCGGTAAAATCGACGGCGTAGGCAAGGTAGCTGGTCGGGATAAATTGCGTATGCCCCATCGCCCCGGCCCAGCTGCCAGTCATGTTTCGTGGCGCGACGTCTCCAGACTGGATGATCTTCAGCGCCCCGATCAGTTGCTTTTCGAAAAACCGACCGCGGCGGGTGTCGAACGACAATGTGGCTAGGGCTTCAACCATTGGAATATCGCCGCGAAATGTGCCGTAGGCGCTTTCCAGGCCCCAGATTGCGGCGACAACTTCGGCATCGACACCGTATTTTTCCTCAATCTCGCCCAGCAGTTTGCGGTTCTTGGCGAAGGCGGTCTGCCCGTTGCGCACACGGGCGTCCGAGGCGGCGCTGTCGAGATATTCCCAGATCTGCTTGGTGAACTCGGATTGGTTGCGGTCACGCTCGATCACAGTGGTATTGTAGCGGACGCCTTTGAGGGCAGACTCCAGCGTCTCGGCACGAATGCCCGCAGCTTGCGCGCGGGGACGAAACCCGGCGAGCCACGCCTGAAGGCCTGCGTTCTGATCGGCCTGAATGTTGACCACCGGGCCCTCCTGTATGCGCGCCTTGGGATGGGGCGACGTTGTCGGGGCCAATGATTGCGCGAGTGTGGGGCCGGTCACAAGGACCAGGGCCAATGCGGCGATTGGAAGTCTCATTGCGGCACCTGTTTCTGGGTGTCTTCTGCTCGACCAGAAGTATAGCGGATTGCGATTCAGCGGGGAAGCGGGGCGCAGCGACGTTTGGCAAACGCCCGCCCGTCAGCGCCGTTTGCGGCGCAGCTTGCGTTTGCTTTTGCCGGTTTTACCGGGTCTGCCTGGGCGGGATTGGGATTTTGGTATGGCTTTGCCCTCGATCTCAAGCAGTTCCAGCATCAGACCGCCGGTGACCGGGACGGCTTCGGCAAGGCGTGTGAGGACGCGTTGGCCAATTGTGATCACAAACCCACTGTCGCTACCAGTCAGGGTTTGTGCATCGGCGTCATGGCGAAAATACTCGCGGCCCAGCGAGCGGATCGGGACCAGCCCGTCGGCGCCGGTTTCGTCCAGTTTCACGAAGACGCCGAAGCGGGCGATCCCGGCGATGCGCCCGCTCAGTTCTGCCCCGACACGCTCGGACAGGAAGGACGCCAAATAGCGGTCGGTGGTATCCCGTTCGGCCGCCATCGATCGGCGCTCGGTCATCGAAATCTGGATCGCGGTCTCGGGCAGGCGCTGGATTTCGGACTCAGTCAGGCCGTCGTCGCCCCAGCCGTGTGCGGCGATCAGGGCGCGGTGGACGACCAGATCGGCGTAGCGGCGGATTGGGGACGTGAAATGCGCGTAGGCCCTTAGCGCCAGCCCGAAGTGGCCCAGGTTATCGGGATCATAATAGGCCTGCGTCATGCTGCGAAGGGTCGAGATATTGATGAGTTCGTCGTGGTCGGTCCCTTCGGCCTGTGCCAGCAGCCGGTTCAGATGACTGGTTTTCAGCACCTGCCCTTTGGCAAGTGTCAGCCCGGAGGCCTGCGCGACCTCGCGCAATGCTTCCAGCTTTTCGGGGCTGGGTGCTTCATGAACACGGTAAAGCAGGGCCTGTTTCTTAGCGGCCAGAGTTTCTGCAGCGGCGACATTGGCCAGCACCATGAACTCTTCGATTAACCGGTGCGCGTCGAGGCGCTCCTTGAATGCGACCGAGGTGACCTTGCCGTCGTCGTCCAGCTCGATCCGACGTTCGGGCAGATCAAGCTCCAAAGGTTGGCGTTTGGCACGGGCCTTGAGGGTCGTGCGCCAAGCGGCGAACAGGGGTGTGATCACATCCGTCATCAGCGGCGCGACTCGGCCGCTGGGCTTGCCGTCAACGCCGTCCTGCACTTCTTGATAGTTCAGCGCGGCGGGCGAGCGCATCAGGCCCCGCACGAAGCGGTGGCCGATCTTGTTGCCGCCTGCATCGATCTGCATGCGCACCGCAACGCAGGCGCGCGGCACGTTTTCGTGCAGCGAGCACAGATCGCCGGATAGGTGATCGGGCAGCATCGGGACCACGCGATCCGGGAAATAGCTGGAGTTGCCGCGCTTCCACGCTTCGCGATCCAGCGCCGTGCCGGGGCGGACGTAGTGGGCAACGTCTGCGATGGCGACCCAGACCACATGGCCGCCGGGGTTCTTCGGGTCGTCGTCGGCATGGGCACAGACGGCATCGTCGCGGTCGCGGGCATCCACAGGGTCAATGGTGATGAGCGGGATTTCGATGAGATCCTCGCGGCCGGTTGTATCCGCTTCGACCTGCGCGCCGGCCTCCGCGAGAACTTCTGGCGGGAATTCGTCTGGGATGCCGTGCTGATGAATCGCGATCAGCGAAACCGCACGGGGACCGCTGGGATCACCCAGGCGGGCTCGAATGCGTGCTTGTTGCAGACCCATTCGGCCCCTGGGTCCGGAAGCCTCGGCCTCGACCAGTTCTCCGTCCGTAGCACCCTCGGTCGCACCGGCCGGGACACGCCATTCGCGGTCAGCCCCTTTGTCGACGGGGACAATCCTTCCTCCGTCGGATCCGGCACGGTAGATACCGATAAATATCTGTGGTCCGTGCCCGATGCGACGGATCACTCGAGCCTCATGGCTGTGGGCTTCGCCCTCAACTTCGCTCAGTCGGGCGAGGATACGGTCGCCTTCGCCCAGCGCAGGCGGTTCGCTGCGCCCGACGATCAGGATCACCGGTTCCGGCCCGTTGCCCTGCCAGTCCATGGGACGCGCCAAGAGGTCACCGTCGCTGTCCGGCGCAGTGACGGCCAGAACAGACACGGGCGGCAGGCGATTGGGGTCGCGGTAGGTCTTGCGGCGCTTGTCGAGGTGGCCTTCGTCCTGAAGTTCGCGCAGCAGGCGTTTCAGGTCGATTTTGGCAGCACCTTTCAGGCCGAAGGCGCGCGCAATGCTGCGCTTGTCGGTCTCTGTCGGATTATCGGCAATCCATTGCAGGATATCGGACTTGGGGGGAAGTTTGGCCATATCTCATCGCCTAACATGGGGATGCGGTGCAGTCATTCAAGATCGTTGGCAAGATCGGCGGCGGTGTCGATGTCGTTAAGGGTGTCAATCATCGCGATCGGTCTTGGCAGGGTCGCCAAAGTGTCGGTCATCGTCTGGGCGGTGGACCAGCGAACACCGTAGAATAGGGTCTTTGGCGGCGGGCTAACGCGCTTCAGCCCTATCAACCAAAATCCGCCATCCGGGGCGGGGCCGAGGACTGAAGCGTGGTTGCCAAGTGCTGCGAAGGCGCGGGCGATGTGGGCGCGGGAGATTCCCGGAATATCGGCACCGATGATAACCACCGGGCCCATCGGGAGTGTGTGAAACAGCCGCCCCATGCGTGCACCAAGGTTTCCGCTGCCTTGGGCGATGCGGAGTAGATGGTTGGGCCAGATGCGGCTTTGCAGCCCTTCGGCATCGGGGGACACGGCCAGAAGCGTTTGCCACCGCCGGTCCTCAACGCGGCGCAACAGGCCGCGGGCTTGATGGCGGAACCACCATGCGGCAGAGGTCATTCCGATGTCACGGCCAAGGCGGGTTTTGACACGGCCCGGACGGGGCTCCTTGACCATGACGATCAGGCGGGGCTGACGCATCAGGTGGCGAACCAGTCCCGCAGGATTCGCGTGTAGATCGCTTTCAGCTGGTGGATGTGGGCGACGGTGACATGTTCATCAATTTGATGCATGGTCTGGCCGACCAGCCCAACCTCGACAACGGGGCAATGGTCCTTGACGAACCGTGCGTCCGAGGTGCCCCCACTTGTGGAGAGCTCCGGTTCGAGGTTTGTCTCGGCTTTCACGGCCGAGGCAACGAGGTCCGAGAACGGTCCCGGCGGGGTCAGGAAACTTTCGCCCGAAACTTGGGTGGTGATGTCGATCTGAATGCTGGTTTCCGTTGCGGTTCTCGCAGCCTCGGTCCGTAGCCACTCAGTCAGGCTGGCCGAGGAATGGGCGTCGTTGAAACGGATGTTAACCGTGGCGCGGCAAGTGGCCGGGATCACGTTGCTGGCCGGGTTACCGGTGTCGAAGGTAGTGACTGCCAGGGTGGAAGCGTCGAAGTGGTCGGTGCCGTCGTCCAGCGTGGCTGTGGCCAGCCGGTCCACCAATCGCGCGAGTGCTGGGACCGGATTCTTGGCGCGATGCGGATAAGCCGAATGGCCCTGCACGCCGGTGGCTGTGAAATTGGCCGTCATCGAGCCTCGACGCCCGATCTTAATCATCTCGCCCATCCGGTTGGGGCAGGTCGGCTCGCCGACAATACATACGGTCATCGCTTCGCCCTGCGATGCCATCCAATCCAGAATGGCGACGGTTCCGTCGGTTGCCAATCCTTCTTCGTCGCCGGTAATAGCAATGATTATTGCGCCATCCGGAGGCGAGTCAGAGACGAAATCAACCGCGGCGGCTGCAAATGCGGCGACCCCGGATTTCATGTCTGTCGACCCCCGACCCCAAAGCTGGCCATCGCGGATCGTGCCGCTGAAAGGATCGTCGGTCCAGTCCGCCGGGTTGCCAACCGGCACCACATCGGTGTGGCCGTTGAAACCGAGTGTCCGGGCGTAGTTCTTTGCGCCCCAGCGGGCGAACAGGTTTGGCGTGCCGTTGCGATCGACGCGTGTGCAGGTAAAGCCGCCTGAACTCAGCAGTTGATCCAGCAGATCCAACGCCCCACCCTCTTCGGGAGTGACCGAGGCGCAGCGGACGAGCTGTTGAGTCAGATCAACTGGATCGGTGTTTGGCATGAGAACCCCGCGGCTATTTGCGTCGTGTTCATAGTCCGGCACCGCCAAAGAACACCAGCCCAACAACCACGAGGCCAAGCAAACCAACCCAAATTGCCAGACTCCAACGGATTGACGTGTCGTGGCTGTCGGCCAGCCATCCGCGCGGACGGATACCCTTCAAGATGAAGACCACCTGGGCTGCAAGCGTGATCGCGACGACGTTTGCAACAACTGTGGCGAGCGCCCTGACAGCCTGTGCGTATTCGCCGCCGCCCACCAACAGGCCGATGGCGGCCAACGGTGGCAGCAATGCTGCTGCAACCATAACGCCAACCAGCGCCGAATTGTTGTTTTGGGTGACCATCAGCGCCGCCGCAGCACCTGACGCCAGCGGCAGGGCCGCCGTTGTCAGCCCCAGGGGATGCTCGAATGTCACCAGTCCGGCATCAAGGCCGGGCGGAAGGATCATACCGAGCAAGCCACCTGCGAGGAGCGAAACCGCAAGCCCAACGCCGAAACTCTTCGCAGCGATCCACAGCAATTTCCGGTTGCCCAGCGCCGTGCCAAAGGCAAATGCGATAATCGGCCCCAGCAGGGGCGCGATCACCATTGCGCCGATCACAACAGCCACCTGACCGGTGCTTAGCCCAATGGCCGCGACCACGGTGGCAAGGGCCACCATCAAAAGATAGTCCCGTGACAACACCGCCCCGCGCGAGACATCGACGTAAATCTCTTCGCGCGCCGCCTGAGAGTTTTCTGCGTCGAGTTTTTCCTGGGCGTCTTCGTCTTCGATTTCCGGTAAGACAACCTCGGTTGCGTTGCTGACCAGATGCCAGTCACGCGCATGGCCAATCCTATCGGCAACACTGTCGAGGAATTCCTGCGTGCGTGGCGTCGCCAGAACGATACTGAAAACAACGGTATTGTCGCTGTCGGATTCGGCCTTGTTGCGCCACCAACTGTGCGATCCGGCTTTGTCGATCAGATCGGTGACTGTCTCGCCCATCTTCTCAGGCACAGAGAGGTGGATCAGGCGATAAGGCATGAATGCTCCGTTGGATCAGTCTTCAAAGAACGGCGTGGCCTGAGCCACAATGACCGAGTTCTCGTCCAGCGCACGATCCATCAGGGACCGCTCCTCATCAGGGATGTCGTGGCCCTCGGACAGACGCTCTTCGAGGGTGCCATAGCCGGTGACGTCCAGAGGCGCCATTTCGGCCTGCTTCAGGATTGCAACGGTTTCGCGCACCGCTTCGGCTTCATCCACGCCGCTGGCGTAGCAGACCAGCGCCGCACCGGTTGCACCTTTGGGCAAGCCATCGCCCTTGGTGCGACCCACTTCGACCAGCAGGGTAAAAACCTGCTGGCGTGAAGGTTTTTTTGGCATTGGATGTAACTAGCTTCGCAGTTTTCGCGCAATCCAGATCAGCAGGCAGGCGCCGATCACTGCAACGATAAAGTTGCCGATCAGCCCATAGGACGCGATGCCGACAAGTCCGAGCAGGAAGTTGGCGACCAATGCGCCGACGATGCCGAGGCCAATGTTGACCAGAATGCCGGTGTCGGCCTTCATGATCATGCTGCCGATCCAGCCGGCCAAGCCGCCAACGATAATCGCTACGATAAATCCCATGGCGTTTCCTTACATAAGTTACGTTTTCTCAGTCAGAACACAGGCCAGCTACAATGGCTAGTCACGCAGCAACTCGTTGATAGACGTTTTCGAGCGTGTCTGTGCGTCCACCCGCTTGACGATCACAGCGCAATAAAGGTTCACGCCATTTTTTGACGGCATTGATCCGGCGACGACCACCGAGCCTGCCGGAACTTCACCATAGCTGACGTTGCCGGTTTCGCGGTCGACGATCTTGGTGGATTTGCCGATGAACACGCCCATGCCAAGAACCGAGCCTTCGCGGACGATGCAACCTTCGACGACTTCCGAGCGGGCGCCGATGAAGCAATCATCCTCGATTATCGTCGGACCGGCTTGCATGGGTTCCAGCACGCCGCCGATGCCGACACCGCCCGACAGGTGGACGTTCTTGCCGATCTGCGCGCAGCTTCCAACCGTTGCCCAGGTGTCAACCATCGTGCCGCTGTCGACGTAGGCGCCGATGTTAACGAAAGACGGCATCAGGACGACCCCCGGCGCGATGTAGGCGGATTTGCGGACGATGCAATTTGGTACGGCACGGAAGCCTGCGTCGCGCCACAGGTTGTCACCCCAGTCCAGAAATTTGTTGTCGACCTTGTCCCACCAGCCCGCACCTTGCGGGCCACCGGACTGCGGCTCCATGTCCTTAATGCGAAATCCCAGAAGCACCGCCTTCTTGGCCCATTGGTTGACATGCCAATTGCCGTCCGCACGCGGCTCGGCGACGCGGAGTTTGCCACTGTCCAGAGCATTTAAGGTATCTTCGATGGCCTCGCGCTGTTCTCCGGTGGTGGAGGGGCTGATCGTGTCGCGACCCTCCCAGGCAGCTTCGATCGCGGTTTCAAGGGCGGCGTTGGACATGGGACGTCTCCGGAAAGTGTCTGGTTCACAGGGTCACGGCGCTATATGCGGTCGGGAACAGCGAAGCAACGCATAGGCAGACATAGTATGAAAGATGAACGGTATCACCCGTTTCGGGACTCACACCAAGATATTGAATCCGCGCATGAAGTGCCGGACACGCCGCAAACGCGCGCGCCCGCATACGAACTGGCGTTTTCGGATCAGGACTTCCTGTGTCGGGAAGAACTTAGACCGGTTCGATTGCAGCTGGAGTTGCTCAAACCTGGCATGCTGATGGACGAGTACGGCGTCGAAAGCACCGTGGTGATGTTTGGAGGCGCGCGGATTCCGTCGCCACAAAACAAGGGGTCAGCGCGCACCGATACGCTTGCTGATCTGTCGAAATTCTATGAAGAGGCCCGGAAATTCGCCGAACTGATGACAGCAGGCAGTCCAAAAACACAGGACGTCATCGCAACAGGAGGTGGACCGGGCGTGATGGAGGCGGGAAATCTGGGCGCGGCTGATGCTGGCGGCGTGTCGATTGGCCTCAATATCGTATTGCCGCACGAGCAGGCGCCGAATGAATATGTGACGCCGGATCTTTGCTTCAATTTCCACTATTTCGCGATCCGAAAGATGCATTTTCTGATGCGCGCGCGGGCGGTTTGCGTGTTTCCTGGTGGGTTCGGGACGATGGATGAGACATTCGAGGCCCTGACCCTGATCCAGACCGGGCGGATGCGCCGGGTGCCGTTCCTGCTGTTTGGCGAGAAGTTCTGGCGCAGCATCATCAACTGGGAGGCGCTGGCCGATGCCGGGACGATCTCGGAGGATGATCTGGAGTTATTCCGCTTTGTCGAGACGGCGGAAGAAGCAGTTGAACTGATCGCGAATTGGCATCAGCCCGAGACGAAACGGGGCGAGATTCCGGGGCGTTGAAACAGACTTTTGCCTCCGGCGGCGAAAGTTTTCATCCAACGTTGCGTTTATCTGGACAAGGCCAGGTCTATCCGACGATGATCTCCGGCAACCTCTGTGCCGGTGGTGTGTTGCGGCTGCGCTGTGAAGTGGCTTTGCCGTCGATCACGGTCATGCCAACGCCGGGCAGGTTGCCGAGCTGGATGCTTTCCAGAATGTCCTTGCCCGGCGCGTGCTGGGCCTGATCCATCAGGACGAAATCGGCGCACATGCCGACCTCAAGCCGGCCGGTGTCCAGCTTCCGTTGGCGGCTGGTGTTGCCGGTGCCGAAACAGATCGCCTGTTCGGCGGGCGCTCCGCCCATCGAGGACAAAAGCGCCACCATCCGAAGGATGCCCAGCGGTTGCACGCCGGACCCGGCAGGCCCATCGGTGCCTAGGATAACCTGATCCAGTTTGCCAAGCTCGCGCGCGGTGTTGAGCGTCAGGATCGCGGCACGTTCGTTGCCGTTGTGGACGATCTCGAGGGCCGCTTTGCAGCTTTCGCACAGGCAGATGATCTGATCGTCGGGCAGCGCCGAATGGCCGCCGTTGATATGGCCGACCACGTCGGTCCCGGTTTCCAACACCATGTCGGCATCCACCAGCCCGGAGCCGGGGATCGACGGGCCGCCGGTGTGGATCGTGCTTTGAATTCCGTATTTGCGCGCCCAGTCGACCATTTGCTTACCGGTGGTGCCGTCCTTGACCGTGCCGAGGCCGACCTCTCCCAACAACTTTACGCCTGCGTCGGCGAGGTCCTTGAAGTCCTGCTCGACCATGCCGTGTTCGATCACCGGAGCACCGGCGTGGACCTTGACGCCGCTGGGGCGGAAATTTTCGTACCAGCGCTGCGAGGCGATCGCCATGGCTTTGAGGCCAACGACATCCCTTGGGCGACCGGGCATGTGGACCTCTCCGGCGGAAATCAGCGTGGTGACGCCGCCGTGCAGGGTGCTGTCGATCCAATGGAGCTGCTGCTGGCGGGGCGTGTAGTCGCCGACGACGGGATGAATGTGGCTGTCGATCAGACCGGGGGCGAGCGTGACGCCGTGGGCATCGACCGTGGTGGTTGCACCGTCTGTGTTGAGGTCCTTCTCGCGGCCAATAGCGGAAATCTTTCCGTTCTCGGCGATGATGCAATCGGCTTCGAGGATCGGATCCTCTATTAGGCCGGAGAGCATCAGGCCGATGTTGCGGATCACCAGTTTTTCAGTTTCGGGCATCTCAGACTCCCAGATAATGGGTGAGTTTTTCGGGGGCGGCTTTCAGGCCGGCGATGGGAAGCGTTTCCACACTGCGGCCATTTTCCAGAAAGGTCACGTGGTCGGCCATGGTCAACACAGCGTCGCTGCGCTGTTCGACCAGGACCACGGCAACCCCGTCGCAACGCATTTTCATCACCACATTACGGATCTGCGCAATCATTGAGGGTTGAAGCCCCTCAGTCGGTTCGTCGAGCAGCAGGACCGATGGGCGCAGGCAAAGCGCGCGGGCCATGGCGAGCATCTGCTGCTCGCCACCCGACAGGGTTTCGGCGCGCTGGGTCAGGCGCGTTTTCAGCGGCGGGAAAAGGTCAAGCACCCAATCGCGGGTGGCGGGGTCCGAGCGGCGTGCCATCAGGCCGATCTGGATATTCTCCGCGACGCTGAGCTCCGCGAAAAGACGGCGGCCCTGTGGGACATAACCGACGCCACGTTTGGCGGTATTTTCAGCTGATTCAGAGCCTAAGTCTGCACCGTTCAATGTGATCGTCCCGCCAGTCGGCGTTAGCAGTCCCATGATTGTTTTCAGGGTCGTGGTCTTGCCCGCTCCATTGCGCCCCATGATACAGTGGACGCTGCCGGGTGCGACGCTGAATGAGACGCCGAACAGGGTTTTGACGTTGCCATAGGCGCCGGTGACCTCGGCAAGCTCAAGCATGTTCGGTCCCCAGATAGACGGACTGAACGTCTGCGTTGGAGTGAATCTCGGCCGGAGTGCCTTCGGCCAGAATGCGCCCTTGATCCAGCACGGTGATCGCCTCGGCCAAATCCATGACGACGCTCATGTTGTGTTCGATCAGAAGAATTGTCGTGGCGGGGTCGAGGGCGCGGATCAATGCTTTGAAGGCGTCGATTTCGGCTTCGGCCAAGCCTTGGGTAGGTTCATCGAGAATGAACAGGCGGGGGTTCTGTGCGAGGCCCATGCCGATTTCGAGGATGCGTTGGTGGCCATAGCTGAGGTCGCGGGCGGTCTGATCGGCGCGGTCTGCCAGGCTTACCTGTTCAAGGACTTCGGCCACCTTCGCCGGGGCCGCCGTTCCCAGCTGGCGGCGGGCGGCGAGGGCGATGTTTTCGGCCACCGACAGCCCGCCGAAGACCGAAGTGATCTGGAAAGTGTAGGCGATGCCCTTGGCGATGCGTTTGTGCGCGGGAAGGGGTGAAATGTCTTCGCCCGCGAAACTGACGGTGCCGCTGGTTGCCTCGATCCGACCAGAAATCATGCCGACGAAGGTGGATTTACCGGCCCCGTTCGGGCCGATCAGGGCGCGGGTCTGGCCCATTGGCAGGTCGAAGTCGATGTCCGAATTGGCGGTGACCCCGGCATAGGATTTGGTAAGGCCGCGCGTCGAAAGCAAGCTCATGGCAGCCACCGGATCCAGCGTGCGCGAATGGTGCCGACAATGCCTTGCGAGGCGAATAATGTCAGCGCCACCAGCGCCACGCCGACCAGCAAAAGGTAGGCGTTGGTCAACCCGCTGGCATAGTCGATCAGGTAGAACATGAAGATCGCTCCGATCAACGGACCGATTGTCGTCCCCGCCCCGCCCAGCAGGACCCAGAGCAGGGGGAAGATCGAGTATTGCACGGTTGCGAAGGTCGCCCCGGCGTATCCGAACAGCAGCGCATAGGCGGCCCCGGAGGCCCCGGAGAGGACGCCGGACAGGACAACAGCGATCAGTTTCAGGCGCTGGACATCATAGCCGAGCATGGTCGCGCGCTGCTCGTTTTCGCGGATCGCGACGAGCGTGCGACCGAATCCGGAGCGGACGATCGCTCCGGTGACAAGCAGGGCAGCAGCGAACAGGATCAGGGCGGCGAAATAGCGGTTGGTGTCGTCTGACAGGTCGATGCCCAGCAGGCTGCGTTGCGCCTGCTGGATCACGAAGCCCTCGTCACCGCGGGTGTAGCTGCCGAAATAGAGGATCGTCAGGTAGCCAGCCTGCGCGAACATCAGGGTGACGATCATGAAGGCGACGCCGGTGGTGCGCAGGGCGAGAAAACCGACGACGCCCGAGACGATCAACGCCGCGATCAGCCCGGCGAGGAAGGCGGGGGCGGGGGTGGCCGCTCCAAGGTGCATGGCCAGGCCGAGGCCGTACATGCCGGCCGAAAAGAACAACGCGTGGCCCAGCGACAGCAGCCCGGTATAGCCGAACAGCAGGTTGTAGCCCATGGCGAAGACCGCCAGCACCATGATCCGTGCGAGGTTGCCAGTGTGGTATGCGGGCAGCGTGAAGAAAAGGGCTGCGAGCAGGGCGATCAGGCCCAGATGCAGGGCATTTGCGCGGGAAAAGAGTCTCAACTCCGCTTCCCCAGCAGACCTTGAGGGCGGAACACCAGCACCATGGCGACAGCCAGCGTGGCAATGATTTTCGCCAGCGTGGGCGAGAAGAAGACCGAGATGATGCCATCACTCATCCCGATCAGCAGGGCGGCGATGACGGTGCCGGGCAGGCTGCCGAGGCCACCGATGATGACGACGATGAAGCTCAACAGAAGGGGGTCGCCGCCCATCAAATAATGCGCCTGCTGGACAGGTACGATCAGGACCGCGCCCATGGCGGCGAGACCTGCGCCGAGGCCGAAGACCAGCGCGTAGACGCGGGTGACGGGGATTCCGAAAGCGCGCGCCATCTCGGCGTCTTGCTGGGTGGCACGCATGATCAGGCCAGCCTTGGTGCGGGTCATCAGCAGCCAGAGCGCGACTAGGATCGCGGCAGCGGCGGCGATGATGAACAGCTTGTAGGTGGTGGTGCCAAAGCCCCAGGGATAGGCCCAGGCGAAGGCCCCGTCGGTCCATTCCGGCCAAGGCAGGGCGATGCGACTGTTGAAAGGCGGCTGGACCGGGCGCGCATCAGGTCCGAAGGTCATCAACGTACCCTGCTGGATGATGTAGAGCAGGCCGATGGTGGCGACGATTGTGCGCTCGGGGTCATAGTCGATGCGGTGCAGGATCAGCCGGTCGGCGGCGGCTGCCATGGCCCCCACGACTAGCGGCGCGATGACAAGGGCAGCGACAAAGCCGAGCGCCGGGTGCGCGCCGACCACGGTGGCAACCCACCAGGCGATGACCGCGCCCAGCATGTAGAACTCTCCATGGGCGACGTTCACCACCCGCATGACGCCGAAGACGATGGAAAGGCCCATGGCAGTCAAGGCGAGGACCGCCGCCGTCACGGCGCCTTCGAGGATGGCGAGGATGAGGTGGGGGCCGAAGTCCATGGAGCGAAGGTTGCCCCGAGGTGAGTTGGCGGGCAAGGGGGGTCAGGAGGCAATTTGGTCACCAATCAGACCAAACAGAGCGAAGCGCGGTGCGTGTTAGAAGGAGTGCCTTTCCGATCGCCTATTGTACAATGATTGAAGAGAGCGTTGCTCGCTCTGCCGCTTCGAAATGGCTCGACAACTCTTTGTCAATTTGCTGCCAGTCTATGCCAGCAGCCGAAATTTTGGGGGGCGAGTGATCTATGGCTGCGACGACTTCCAATCGGTATCTGGTTGGTGGATGGCTTGCGTCTACTGTGTGCGATTCGGCTGCGGCCTCTCCAATGAGCTTCGCAGCCCGGTCCTTTTCAGGACATGCAACCGCCCGTGCCATCTCTTCAAACACTGGCACATGTTTCCTGCCGTCGTAGTAAATTTTCCCGAGTCGCTCGTATGCCAAATCGGAGAGAATTAGCTGTTTAAGTGTAGACTGCATTGCGGGGGCTCCAGCAATTGTTGCAGCCTTGGAATCGGCGAGGTACTCGGCGCGCTGACTTTCAGCGAAAATCAACTTTTCATAAAGGAACTCGATGGTGCTGATGATGCCTCCCAGAAATCCGCCCACTATCTGCCCGATAAAATCACGATCATCTATTACCACACGTGTGTTGGACTCATGATCTATTACGGCAGGTGGCACAAAAAGCTCCGACCAGCGCCCCAGAGTCTCCATTGCAGCGCCGGTGAAGTTGTAGCGTCGGGGGTCGTTATTCGCGAGATGGGCTAGTTCGTGCGCCAGAACGGCCAGACGCTCGGCGCCATCGAATGACAACCATAGAGGCGCACCGATTCCAACCACCCGCTCATTCTTTCCAAACTGCGCCATGTAGGCGTTGAATTCCCCATTCAAATGGAAGCCTGTGATCTTCGGAGATTCGAGGTGATTTGAGATTTCGTCAAAAAGTCGAAACAATGTAGGGGCTTCTTTTTCCGACAAGGTGAGCTGCGTATTACGCCTAGCGCTCGGGCGCAAATAGATACCGGCCGCAAATATCAAGGCACCCATTAATAGCCCAGGAATGTTTGGGTAACCGAATGCGAGAACTGCCAGACCGGCGAGCGCCACCACATATGGCGTCGTCGAAATCGCGACAGCGGTCAACTGTGCGGCAAGGCGGACACGGCCAGGTTTTTCGAATCGCGCGTTCGCGATATCAGAAAGTACTTCATCGCGAATCGATTTCCCAAATCGCTGGTTCAGTCTTGAAATGAACTTCATGGTGTTTTCGTTGATTTATTTTATCCGATACCAAGGACAGATTAGCGCCTCGAATGGGCAGGCACACTCTCCGGGTAGTTCAGTTATTGCACATTTGGATGATCCGGCAGGCGCATCATCAAAGAAATTCTGTCCGTTCAGCGCCATGATACTCTATGAAAGAGTTCTGTAAAAAAGAGCTGCGGATGCGGCAGATTCTCACGGTGTGAAAAATTCGCGTTGCGCGTTCTCATTTTCTGGAGCGTGGATGCTGCAATCCTTCACTTTGAGACCGAATAAATGTGATGCGCCACCTTATTCGGACGGTACAATCGCAACTCTGCCTTCTTCGACGATGCGTCTCGCAAGGCACGCCCCTCAAAACGCCTGCGTCGTATAATCCACCTCATCCTCATACAACGTGTCCTCGATGCTCGTTGTATGCACCACCACCAGCTTTCCGCCTTCGACCTTGCTGATATACTGATGGCCGAAGGTCTGGTGCGTCTTGCCGTTGAAGCGTTTCGCGCCTTGCGGGTGATCCAGAGAATGGGACATGTCGGACATGGCCTCGACCGCTTCGATCAGCTTCGCGCGGTCGTCGGGCCCTTGGTAGCCTGCGGCCTCCATCCCGCGTTTGACGATATTCAGCGTCTCCCAACAGCCGAACATATGGGAATAGGTTGAGACATCTTTCGGGTCGCTGACCGACGCGCCGTTGTCGTCCACGCCGACGGCGGCGCGGTAAGCGGCGTCATACTCGGACTGATCGGCCTGGGCGTACCTTGGGTTGCCTTCCCAAAAATAGCTGCCTTCGAGGAATTCCAGACCCGGACTGGCCAGATCGACCGCCTCCAGACTATCAATGAAGCCGAAGATCTCCGGGCTGGAGGGGCCGAAGAATTCGCCCATTTCCTTGACGAACGTCAGGACGGCGGGGCCGACCATGACGTGGTAGATCACCTCGGTCTCACGTGGGATCTGCGGGAAGTATTTGGTGAAGCTGGTCTCGGACGGCGGGATGGCAATATGGGCCAGGACTTCACCACCCTGCGCTTCGATTGCCGCGGTGAAATAGTCGCGGTGGTCGTGGCCGAAAGCGAAGTCGGGGAAGATCATCGTGACCTTCTTGCCGAGGTTGTCAGCCACATAAGGGGCCATCGCCTGCACCTGGCTTTTCACGTCGGTAATGCCGGGTTGCAGGGTGTAGCGGTTCAAAGCGCCCGAGGCGACGTGGTGCCCTTCGGAGACAACGAAATAAGGCATCTTCAGCTCTCCGGCGCGGGGGGCCGAGCCGAAGACCACATGGGAAAACAAGGTGCCGAAGGCGATGTCGCAGTTGTGCTGGGTAGCGAATTTCTCGACCACTTCGGCACCGCGCTTCGGGTCAGTGCCATCGTCTTCGGCGACGATTTCCACGGGGCGGCCGTTGATGCCACCCATCTCGTTGATGCGCGCCACGGCAGCGGTGGTCGAGCGGTCATACCAGCGGCCATAGGCGGCCCCGATGCCGGTGCGGTGGACTTGAAAGCCGATGCGTATCGGGGCGGAGGATTGCGCCTGCGCAAAGCCCGACAGGCCCGAAAGGGCGGTGGCGGCCAGCCCGGTTGCGCCGAGGGTTTTCAGCGCGCCACGACGGCTGAGCGATGGGCGGGATGTGTCACGTTTGGTCATGTGGAAACCTCCTGTTGATCCGCCTCATCTGACGCGAGGCATCGGGGAAAAACTGTCTGGGGGCTGGCGATATGTCCAGCCTTTTCTGCGCTCAGGCCCCGCGCGCGGTCGCCAGAAGCCAGAGACCAAACAGCGTGTAGAGCACCATGAACGCCGCCAACGGTAGTTGGCTAAGCATGGCACGTCGCGGCGACCCAAACATCTGGCTGGCGCCGTGGTGGGCCAGAAACACCGCCAGGATATGGGCCAGGACGATTACTCCGGCTTGCGTTAGCCAGATCGTACGAACCGGGTCGCGGGACTTCAGGAATCCGGTCGAAACGTAGTGATCGCCCAGATTGAACAGGTCACGCCCGGTCTGCAGCGGGTCAGACAGGGCGACGGCGACGTATTGGATGTTGACCAGAAACGCGACGAGATAATGGGCGAGGTGATAGCCTAAGGCGATGGGCAAGAGTGACAGCGAAAGTTGACCGAAGGCCTCTCGGAAAGTTGGTGAGGCGGATTTGGCGTCACGAGCGAGAATCAAACCGATCCAGACACAGGCTGCAAACATGGCGATCAGGAGCGAGACCGCGCCCAATAGTCCGGCTGTGGTTCGTCCGGTGATGGCAGATCGACCTGGGAACTCCAGCGGGTTCACTCCGATTTTTGCAAGCCACCAGAAAGTTTCATTCAATCCGTCGAAACTGCCGATGCCCAGCAGCGCGATGATGAAAATGGCGAGGCTGACGGTTGGGGTCGGCAGGCTGAGAGCGCGCCAGCCGGGTAAACCCAGCGCCCAGCCGCCATCACGTCGGAAAACGGCGAGGCTGGCGAAGAGGCGCAGGAGGATGGTGAAGCACTCGGCGCGCGCCAGCCAGACCTCCCCGCCAAACAGCAGGCAGCCGAGGAAGGTGACCAGCCAGTAGGCGGCAACCACGGTAGCCAGGCGGGCGGGGTCGTCGGGCGCGGGGTCGACCAGTGCAAACAGGGCGAAGGCCAACAGCATGACGCTGCCGGGCCAGTGGCCGAGTCCATCTGGCAAAGTGATCCGCGATGTTCGTCTCCGAAGGAAGGTTGCTAAGCCGCTCCAAGGGTTTATCCATGCCCAAAGATCGCCAATCAGAGCCTGAAGCACCACGAATCCGATCCAGAAGGTGGTCCAGATCACTAAGGGCAGAAGATTGCCCAGAGGATCGTGCGGGCCGAACCAGCCGATCGAAATCAAAGTGAACAAGAGGATTGTGGACAGGAGGCTGGTGAATATCTGACCTCTCGATGGTGCGGCTGCGCCCAGCGGCAGCGGCGCAAACAATCGCACCAGCCAGCGCCCCGGCATCAGGCCGACGATCAGGACGGACAGGGCGACCGCCACGCATCCGGACAGAATATAAAGACGGGTGGGAAGAAGAAGGACAAAGCCGCCTTCAGAGACGTGGGCCAATGCAGGGCCAGCAAATAGCACTGGCGCAAAGGAGGTAAGGCAGAGCCAGATCATCAGGCGGGTCATCGGCGCAGGCAACCACAAGCAGGGCGGCTTGCCAACAGCCTCAGATCGCCGTTGACTCCGCCGTGGCCTCGGCCGTCTATTCCAGAGGCATAGGACCACGTGACCCGATGAGTTATTACGCGCCGACATCGCTGGGCGACGTCTGGCCGCTTCTGGCGGAGGGAGAAGCGCGGGTTGTCGCAGGTGGCACAGACTTGTTCCCAACGCAGGGGGATGGACCACCGCCGAGCGCATTACTGGACATCAGCCGGGTTGACGGACTGCGAGGGATTGACCACGACGACGATGGCTGGCGGATCGGAGGTGCGACGACTTGGAGCGATATTGTCGCAGCCCCCCTGCCCCCGGCATTTGACGGGCTGAAAGCTGCTGCGCTCCAGGTTGGCTCGGTCCAGATTCAAAATGTCGGGACGCTGGCCGGGAACCTTTGCAATGCTTCGCCCGCAGCGGATGGGGTTCCACCGCTGTTAACGTTGGAGGCGGAAGTGGCGTTGACTTCTGCGGGCGGCACGCGGCGGTTGACGCTGACCAATTTTCTGCGAGGGGTGCGACAGACGGCATTGGTTCCGGGTGAACTCCTGACGGCGCTGCATATTCCGAGGCAGCCGACTGGGGCACTCAGCAGTTTTGTGAAGTTGGGAAGTCGACGGTATCTGGTGATCTCGATTGCGATGGTGGCTGCGCAAATCTGGCTGGATGAGGCGGGGAGAATTGGCGGAGTGCGGGTTGCGGTGGGGGCGTGTTCTCCGGTTGCTCGGCGGCTGTTTGGGCTGGAACAGAGCCTGATTGGGCTGCGCCCAAGCGATCTGGTGTCGTTTTCGATGGCGTCGGATGCCTTGGACACGCTGTCACCCATCGACGATGTGCGTGGCAGTGCGGAGTATCGTCGAGCCGCTGTCGAACGCTTGATCCGGGATGCATTGGGCCAGGCTGTTGAGCGCTCCGATGGATAAGGCCAGCAACACCGCCACGACGAGCTTCACATTGGACGGCGAGGCCGTTCAGTGTGACCCCGCGACGGGTGAGCGGTTGAGCTATTCTCTGCGCGAACGCCTGTCATCTCGCGACGTCAAAATCGGCTGCAACGCCGGAGATTGCGGAGCCTGTACCGTGCTGGTCGATGGCGCGGCTGTCTGTGCCTGCCTGATGCCGACGCAGCAGGCCGCGGGGCGGCGGGTCGAAACCCAGGCCGGATTGGTGCGCGATGATCCGATTGCCGCGCGACTGGCCGAAAGCTTTCAGAACCATCAGGCGGCGCAGTGCGGGATCTGTACGCCGGGCATGATGGTCTCGGCCATGGCCTTGCTGCGCCAGGTGCCAGAGCCGACGCCGGAACAGGTTCAGGATGCGCTGGGCGGTGTCCTCTGCCGGTGCACAGGGTATCGCAAGATTATCGATGCTGTGGTTGATACGGCTGCCCTGGCGGGTGCGCCGGATGGGTCGGGGGCCGTTGGCAGCGCTGTCCGGCGGGTGGATGGGCTGGCAAAGGTGAGTGGGACGGAAGCGTTCGGCGACGATATCGCGCCGCCGGATACGCTGGTGCTGCGGGTAATCCGCTCGCCGCATGCCCACGCGGGATTCGTTTTGGGGGATGTCGAGGAATTCGTAACTGACTCGCCGGGGGTCGAGGCGGTGCTGACGGCCGCGGATGTGCCGGGTCAGAACCGCTTTGGGGTTATTCCGGGGTTCGTGGATCAGCCTGTTTTTGCCGAAAGAACCGCGCGGTTCCGTGGTGAGGCTGTGGCCGTCGTAATCGGGCGCCCTGATGCGATGGCAGCGTTCGACCCGGAAAGCTTCCCGGTAACCTGGGCGCCGCTGGACGCGATGGCCACGCCGCAACAGGCGCTGCACCCGGATGCACCGCCATTGAACGCTGATCTGCCTGACAATGTGATGTGCAGCGGTTTTGTGCTGCATGGCGATCCGAAGAAAGCGTTGGGTCAAGCGGAGATTGTCGTTGCGGGAACATTCACGACAGGCTTCGTCGAGCATGCGTACATCGAGCCGGAAGCAGGCTATGCCACTCCCGTGGGCGACCGGATCGAGATCCATGCGTGCACGCAAGCCCCTGTGATGGATCGTGAGGCATTGGAAGCCATCCTCGGCTGGCCTGCGTCACGCATCCGGATGGTACCAACAGCGACGGGAGGTGGATTCGGGTCTAAACTGGATGTCTCGGTGCAGCCATTTCTGGCGTTGGGCGCGCTGAAAACCGGCAAACCGGTGCGCATGGCCTATTCGCGTCGTGAATCCATGCAATCAACAACCAAGCGTCATCCGGCTGAGATGAGCGCTCGGGTTGGCGCAACGGCGGATGGGCGGCTGTGTGGCTTCGAATTCCACGGAGATTTCAACACCGGGGCCTATGCCAGCTGGGGGCCGACCGTCTCAGTCAGGGTACCGGTGCATGCCTCGGGTCCCTATCGCATCGCCGACTACAGGGCTGAAGCTCGGGCGATCCATACCAATTGCCCGCCGAGTGGGGCTTTCCGAGGCTTTGGGGTGCCGCAGGGAGCGATTGCGCAGGAAAGCCTGTTCGATGAATTGGCCGAAGCACTGAATATAGATCCGTTGGAATTCCGCATCCGCAATGCGCTGGGGAACGGAGACGAGACGGTCTGCGGACAGGTGTTCGAGCAAGGCGTCGGCATCGGGGCGTGTTTTGAAGCGCTGCGTCCAGCCTGGGACGCGGGGCGTGCGGACTGCGATGCGTTCAACAAGACGGGCGGCCATCTGCGACGCGGAATAGGGGTCGCGGCCGGGTGGTACGGATGCGGGAATACGTCGTTGCCGAACCCGTCGACGATTAAATCGGGTCTGCTCCCGGATGGCACCTTTGTGCTGCATCAAGGCGCGATGGATGTCGGACAGGGCGCGAACACGGTCATCGCTCAGATATTCGCGCAGGCGGCCGGGCTGCCGCTTGAGGCAATTAAGTTGATTGGCGCGGATACGGATGTAACACCGGATGGCGGCAAAACTTCGGCTTCGCGGCAGACCTATGTGTCAGGTGCGGCTGCGTTGCGTTCAGGCGAAGCGCTGCGGGCGCGCCTTCTGGCGCTGGTCAACGCCGGGCCGGAGGCGGCGATCCGAGCCGAAAATGGGGAGTTGCTGATTGAAGACGGTAGACAGATCCACAAAGTGGCACTCAACCGGATGAAACCAGATACGGACGGCTATGTTGTTGCGGCATGCGAGACCTACGATCCTCCGACCGATCCACTGGACGAAAACGGTCAGGGTGCACCCTATGCGCAGTTTGGCTATGCCGCGCATCTGGCGACGGTCGAGGTTGACTTGCATTTGGGAACCGTTCGCGCGCTGGGCTTCACCGCAGCCCACGATGTCGGTCAGGCGATCAATCCGCTTCTGGTCGAAGGGCAAGTCCAGGGCGGTATCGCGCAAGGCCTCGGCATGGCGCTGATGGAAGAATACTTGCCAGGGCGGACGGAGAACCTGCATGATTATCTTATCCCGACGATCGGGGATGTTCCGCCAATCGAGACACTGATTATCGAGGAGCCCGACGCCCACGGACCCTACGGGGCGAAAGGGCTGGGTGAGCATGTGCTGATCCCGACGGCTCCGGCCATTCTGAATGCGATCTATCATGCGACGGGCGTACGCATCCGGCACGTTCCGGCGACGCCCTCCGTCGTACATGCCGCACTGAAAGAGGCGAGGCATGGCTGAGCGCGTTCGCCCTGAGAAGATCCGCTGCGATGCCTGCCCGGTGCTGTGCTATATCCCCGAGGGGAAGTCGGGTGCCTGCGACCGCTATGCCAACCACGGCGGCGACCTGATCCGCGTCGACCCCCTGACCGTGATTGAGGGAGGCGGTCCGACGGTGCCGTTTTTGGGAACCGACAACGCACAGGACTGGGACGGAGACGTGATCCAGGGAGACAGGCCCTTCGTCACCGCAATCGGGGCTGGCACGACCTATCCAGATTACAAACCCGCGCCGTTTATCGTCAGTCAGCAAGTTGCCGACGCTGACATGATCACTGTGGTGACCGAGGGGATTTTCAGCTATTGCGGCGTCAAAGTGAAGATCGACACGGATCGCCATATTGGCCATGAAGCGGCTGCAGTGCGGGTCGCTGGAGAGGTCGTCGGCCACGTGATGACCAGCGAATACGGCTCAAGAATGCTCTCACTGGGTGGGGTGGATCACCTGACAGGCGGGTCGAAGGCCGAGGGGCGTGCGACCTGTGATGCGTTGCTGCGGTTGTGTAATCGTGAGGCGGTGGAACTGACCATCGATCGCGGTGCGACGGTGGTAGTCCAGGCCGGGCAACCTCCGATTATTGATGGTGAGCCTGAGCGGTTGATGCGGGTCGGCTGTGGCTCGGCGACCATCGGGATGTTCGCGCAGCAATGGGCGCCGCACGTGGATGAGGTGGTCGTGGTTGATGATCATATCACCGGCGTGCTGTCTGAACATGAGGCCGGCAAGGGTCTGGGCATGCCGCCGACGGGGATCAAAGTGGCGGGGCGGCGCTCGACACCGGGGCGCTATTTTCAGGTGGTCAAGCCGGGGACCGGTTGGGGCGGGACGGATGTGACCGACCCGCTTTCGATCCTGAAGCCAAGTGACCCGAAGCACGCGCGTAAGGGACTACGACTGCTGATGATCTCGACCACGGGTGAGCAGTGGGCATACTACATACTGGATTCAAAATTAGAGCCTGTTGTTGCAGAAATGCCGCCAGAGTTGCTGAAGATTTCCCAGCGGATTGCTGAGAATTGTGAGCCGTCGCTGTGTTCGGTGCTGTTCATGGGCGGCGCCGGGGGCAGCCTGCGTGCGGGCGTGACCGAGAACCCGGTGGGCCTTACGAAATCGGTGAAGACGGCGCTGACCAGGGTGACCTGTGGCGGGGCGAAGACCTATATCTGGCCTGGGGGCGGGATAACGCTGATGGCGGATGTGCTGGATATGCCGACGAATGCGTTTGGCTATGTTCCAACCCCGGCACTGGTTGCACCAATCGAGTTCACGTTGCGCCGTTCCGACTATGCCGCACTCGGCGGGCATGTGGAGCAGATTCGTTCGGTCGAGAGCATCCTTGATGACAAAACACGGCGCGTTGCAGCCCCGGATCGGCAAAAAGCATGAGAGGGCCGATCGCGCGCATGCTGGAGGGCGGTCGTCTGCATCTGCAGCAAGGGCCGATTGATCTGATTATCGGGGCTGAGGGGCCGGGGCGTGCGACGGCCTTTGAGGCGGCGCGGGTGCGGTTCGGGACGATCCTGCAAGAGTTGGTGGACGAATTGCCCGGGCTGTGCGCCCCTGTTGGAAGCGTGCCGGTATCGGGAACCGTGGCGCTTCGGATGGTTAAATCAGTGAATGCGGTTGCAGGCGAAGACTTCGTGACACCTATGGCGGCCGTTGCCGGTGCAGTTGCGGATGAGGTTTTGGACGCAATGCGAGAGGCAGGCGAATTGGTCCGCGCTTATGTGAACAATGGCGGCGACATTGCGCTGCTTCTGGGCCCCGGCGCGCGTTATGATTTGGCGCTGGCGGGACTGGAAGGGCAGCGTTTGGGCACCGTTAACCTACATTGTGATCACAAAATCGGTGGTGTCGCCACCAGCGGGCGTGGCGGACGAAGTTTGACCTTAGGGCTTGCCGATTCAGTGACTGTACTAGCCGAAAGTTCAGCAATTGCGGATGCTGCGGCCACTCTGATCGCCAACGCGGTGGACTTGCCGGGGAACGCTGGTATCTCCCGCCGACATGCGAGTGAGTTGGATCATGACAGCGACCTTGGCGACCGTCTGGTGGTGACCTTGGTTCCCCCGCTATCGCCCGCAGAGCGCCGACAGGCATTGGCTGCTGGTTGCGCCCGCGCCGAAGCCATGTTGGCGAATGACCAGATCAGAGGCGCCGCCTTGTTTCTGCAGGGCGACGCATCTGTCGTCGGCTTGCCGATGTTCACTCAACTGTCTGAGGAAACCCTTCTCCATGCATGACGTTGCCTTGCGAAAACTCGCCACTTTCCTTGAAGAGGTGCACCACGAAGGCGGCCCTCCGGCTGCGACGCCTCTGCTGCGGGCAGCCGCAATTGCGGTGATCCAAAACCCATTCGCGGGACTGTATGTCGAGGATATCCAACCCTTCATGGAGCCACTCAAGCCACTGGGCCTGATGATGGCGCAGCGGTTGATCGACATGCTGGGAGGCGATCCTGCCGTGGTTCAGGGCTACGGCAAGGGAGCGATTATCGGCACGTCGGGCGAGATTGAACACGGCGCGTTGTGGCACGCGCCAGGCGGCTATGCGATGCGCGAGTTGCTGGGCGATGCGATGGCAATCGTGCCGTCGACCAAGAAAGTCGGCGGACCGGGAACGCGGCTGGATGTGCCGGTGACGCATATCAATGCCAGTTACGTGCGCAGCCATTTTGACTCGATCGAAGTTGGGCTGAACGATGCGCCGCGTGCTGACGAAATGGCATTGGTACTGGTAATGACTACCGGGGCACGGATTCACAATCGCGCTGGGGGACTGGCCGCTGAGGATATCAAAGGTGAGGATGGGCTGAGATGAGCGCGCAGATCAGAAAAATCGCTGTATGGGTCGAAGAGACACTGGTTGAGGCGAAAAGGCCCATCGACCCGCCGACGCGCAAGGCCGTTGCGGTGGCGGTGATCGAGAACCCCTTCGCGGGCGGGTTCACGGAAGGTCTGACGCCGCTGACGGACATCGGCGCCGAGCTTGGTGGCCTGCTGGGCGACCGTTGTGTTTCGGCTTTGGGCATCACACCGCACGACGCCGAAAGCTATGGCAAGGCGGCGATGGTGGGTGAAAACGGGGAACTGGAGCATGCCGCCGCGATCCTGCACCCCAAGCTTGGCGGGCCGCTCAGGGTGGCCGTGGAAAAAGGTGCCGCGCTGGTGCCGTCGTCCAAGAAGATGGGCGGGCCTGGGCAGGTGCTGGACGTGCCGCTTGGACATAAGGATGCTGCCTACGTGCGCAGCCACTTTGACGGTATCGAGGTTCGCCTGAACGATGCACCGCGGGCAAATGAAATCCTGGTCGCGGTGGCAGTGACGGATAGCGGACGGCCACTGCCGCGTGTTGGCGGGCTGACGGCGGAACAGGCAGAGGGGAAAGACGGGCTGCGCTAGCGAAGTGGTCAAACACGAGTTCTCGAGCGCGATCCGTATGGTCATGAAGTATCGATTTGTGCTGTCGAAGGCGTCGTCCTCTGCAATCCCGTGAACCGTCCGCTCTTCGGCTCAGAGATGGGCACCGGTCTTTGCGTCGAAGAGGTGACAGATGCCGGTCGGCACGGTTGCATGCACCGGATCACCGATTTCGGCCCGATACTCTTTGTCTGCCTTGACCGCGACAACGACCCCCCCAACGCGGGCTGTGACCATTGTTGCATCGCCAAGAAGTTCCAATGAATAAACCGGTGCGGCGATCTGCGCCTCAGTGGATGAGATTGATGCATCCTCGGCGCGAAAGCCAAGGGTCACCGGGCCGTCTGGTGCATCAAGCCCCGAGACCCGGATTGCCGAAGCTTCGAACACGCCGTCTTTGATCGTTCCGTCGATCAGGTTCATCGCCGGAGAGCCGATGAAGCCGGCCACGAAGGTGTTGGCGGGGGTATCGTAGATGTCGGTCGGTGTACCGACCTGTTGAACGATACCAGCATTCATAACAACGACGCGGTCGGCCAGCGTCATCGCCTCGATCTGGTCGTGGGTGACGTAGATCGTTGTGACCTTCAGGTCGTGGCTTAGGTTCTTTATCTGGGCACGCGTCGACACACGCAGCTTGGCGTCAAGGTTGCTGAGCGGCTCGTCCATCAAAAAGACGTTGGGTTCGCGCACGATGGCGCGGGCCAACGCGACGCGCTGACGCTGACCGCCTGAAAGTTCGGAGGGACGGCGGTGCAGGAAATCATCCAGCTCGACCATGGCCGAGGCGCGGCGAACACGCGCGTCGTGCTCAGCCTCGGGGATCTTGCGAACCTTCAGAGGGAAGCGGATGTTTTCATAGACGTTCATATTCGGGTAGAGAGCATAGCTTTGGAACACCATAGCAACGTCGCGGTCTTTCGGGTCCAGATCGTTGATCCGCTTGCCGCCAACGATGATATCGCCCTCGGTTGCGTCCTCCAATCCCGCGATCATCCGCATTGTCGTGGTTTTGCCGCACCCGGACGGGCCGAGCAGGACCAGAAACTCCTGATCTGCAATCGTCAGGTCGAACCTGTGAACACCGATAAAGTCGCCCCAACGTTTGGAGATGTTCTTCAACTGAATCTCGGCCATGCTTGTCCCCGGCGTTCGTCTTCCAACCGCGTGCAAAGCCTAGGACCGTGCGTCATCGAGTGACAAGGCCCAATCCCCGGTCGCGCGCAAAATTACCGCCTTGCGTAGACTAACCGCCTTGTCAGATTGAACGCGCAGTGCCTATCATGGGACCACGTTTGCAATAGGAGCGTTCGGGCGAACCAATCTAGCGCAATTGAACTTGGGCACCCGGCCAATCGGGGCTCGGAAAGCTGGCTTTGAAAGCGTCGGCGCAACCTGTCTGATTTTGGGAGGATAGTAAGTAAATGGGCCTTATGAAGAGAGTTACCCTTGGTACCGCTTTCGCTTTGCTCGGGACCACCTCGGCAATGGCGGCTGGCCATGGCTGCAGTATTATCGAAGGGCGGATCAGCATTGTCGGGAACGAATTCCCTGCGATTCAAACGGTGGCCGGGGCAGCGGTTGCTTGTGCCGAAGGCGCGGCCACGGCGGAGTCAAATCTGACCGCCGATCACCAAAAAATCAACGTCGCCGGCATGTCGGGTAATCCGGCGGAATACACCACGGCGATTGTGGCGAACTCGTCCATCGTGGCGCTGATGAACGAAGATGTAATCCAGCCACTGGATGGTCTACTGGCCGAGCATGGCGACGGCATTTCACCAAGCCAGCTGATCACTATCGACGGCAAGGTCATGGCCGTGGCTTTCATGGCCAACGCGCAGCATCTTGTCTATCGAAAGGACGTGCTGGAGCAGATCGGAGTTGAGCCTCCGGCGACCTACGAAGACCTGCTGGCCGCAGCAAAAATGATCCGCGATCAAGGCATCATGGAGAACCCGGTGGGTGGTGCCTATGCCGCTGGCTGGAACCTGGCCGAGGAATTCGTGAACATGTACCTTGGGCACGGCGGTACGTTTTTCAAGCCAGGCTCGGCGGAAGTGGCGATTAACAACGAACAGGGCATTGCGACCCTGAATATGCTGAAGTCGCTGACCGAATACATGAACCCTGACTATCTGACGCACGACTCCAACGCGACCAGCGCTGAATGGGAAGCAGGCAACGTTGCACTGATGAACATGTGGGGCAGTCGCACCGGGGTTCTGATGGACGAAGAAGGCTCCGAAACTGTGGTCTACGAGAATACGACTGTCGGTGGTCCGATGACCGTTGGTGGCGGGTCCACCCCAGCCTCAACGCTGTGGTGGGATGGCTGGACCGTGGCCAAGAACATCTCGGACGAGGATGCCACCGCGACGTTCCTGGCGATGAAAGCGGGTGTCAGCCCGGCGATCCTGAATGACGAGACGATGGGTCAGGCTGTCTGGATGATCGAGGGCTATGAGCCCGCCCCAGTCAACGCCGGTGTTTTCGCTGCGATCGCGGCAGGCACGACGCCTTATCCGATGCTGCCGTATCAGGGTCTGTTGCACACTGCATTGGGCGACAACATCGCCGACTTCCTGCAGGGCAAGGAAAGTGCTGAGCAGGCGCTGGCTGATATCGAGGCGGCTTATACAGCCGCAGCCAAGGAGAAGGGCTTCCTTCAGTAAGCCTTTGACAACAGGTCAGAGCGGGTGTCCGCTCTGACCCACACCCCAAACAGGCGCTCAAGCCCGTGAAGCACCAAACCTTCTTCTGGTTCGTTCTGCCGTCCTCACTGGCGATGCTGTTGTTTATCGCGATGCCCATCGTGTCGGTTATCACCCAATCCCTCTATACCTCGCACGAACAGGTCATCGTCGAAGTCGAAAACTGCGGCCCGTTTGGATGCACGAAGTCGGTGACCATCGACCAAGAAGCAACCGAGGCCTTGCGCGATGCAGAGCCTTTGGGAAAGTTCGCCGGGGCCGAGAATTACCTGAATCGCAGCCATCTGGCGTCGGGAGAGCTTGGTGTATTCTGGACAGAATCTGACGGTTTCGGTGACTTCTTTTCGAAGGTGTTTAACCTTCCGCTTTATCGCGCGTTGGCCTTTACGTTGACATTCACCTTTGTCGTCACCCCACTTACGATCGTTCTGGGATTCATAATTGCCGTGGCGGTGAATTCAGCGACGCAAGTCATCCGCGGGCCACTGATATTCTTCTCGTTGCTGCCGATGATTATCACGCCGTTGATCGGGTCGCTGATCCTGTTCTGGATGGTGGATGCGCGGGGCATTTTGGGCCACGCGCTGCAATGGCTGGCCGATGATCCAACCTTATCCGTCAAAGCCTCGACCCCGCTCATGTGGATCATGTTGATGGTCTATGGAGTCTGGCACGCCGCGCCCTTTGCCTTCGTTGTCTTTTATGCGGGTCTACAGACCGTGAATCAGGACACGCTGGAATCCGCGATGATCGACGGTGCCAACCGGTGGGAGCGGATCCGATACGTCGTGATCCCGCATCTGGTGCCGCTGGTCACCTTCGTCGCCTTGATCCAGATGATGGATAATTTCCGCGTGTTCGAGCCAATTGTGAGCTTCGCCGCCCAGGCCCACGCGCAATCGTTGTCCTATTTCATATACAGCGATCTGGGCGGAGAAACGCGGCTGCTGAACTCGGCGGCGACAACCTCGGTTCTGACGATCATCGGAGTCGGCATCCTGCTGAGCCCGGTTCTTGTGCGCACCTGGCGCGATTTCGGAAAGGGCTGAACGATGGCCGCAAGAACCATGCGTCAGCCGCCCTTCGTGCGCTTCATGGTCATCAGCTTCCTGGTGCTCTGGCTAATCGTCGCGGCGTTTCCGTTCCTGTGGACACTCTGGGGCAGCTTCAAGGTCGAGGGGGATTTCTTTTCCAAGGCCGACTGGGCCAACGCGCTGACCGGGCCGCTGACGATGGTCGAGACCGGAGGGCAATTCACCGGCGACGGATACTACGGCGCCTGGGTGCAGGAGGCATTCTGGCTGGCGGCGCTGAACACGCTGATCGTCTGTGTCTGCGTCGTCACGATCTCGCTGACATTCGGGACACTGGGCGGCTATGCGTTGTCGCGTTCGACCTATCGTTATGCGTTCTGGTTCCTGCTGTTCGCGCTGATGTTCCGGGCGATGCCGCCGATCACGCTGGTTGCGGGCTATCTGCTACCGTTCTTCGAGTGGAACCTCTGGGGACATCTGAGCACAACGATCATCGTACTCGTCGCAATCAATCAGCCGTTTACGCTGTGGATGCTGCATTCGTTCTTCAAGAACATTCCGAAGGACCTCGACGAATCGGCGATGGTGGATGGTTGCACGCGGTTCCAGGCGTTCCGCCATGTCATCATCCCTGTCATGTGGCCGGGGGTCATCACCACGGGGCTGTTCTCGTTCCTTCTGGCCTATAACGACTTTGCAGTGACGGCGATGCTGCTCTCCAAGGAAAACCAGACGATGGTGCCGAAGATCGCGAGCTTCCTCGGCACCACGCAGACCAAGGGCAACGTGATGTTTGCTGTCGCGGCCGTGGTCTCGGTAACTGCGCCGCTGTTCGTCATGGTGATGGTGTTCCAGCGCCAGATTGTCAGCGGGCTGACTGCGGGGGCCGTGAAAGGATGAGCGGTGCCCTGGCCGCCAAGAAGCGGCAGCTGAAATCCTACCTCGACGCCTTCGCGCATCCTGATCCGGCAGCGTTCGAAGCGGCGGTGGCAGAGAATTTCGTGTCGGACGCGGCGATCAACATAGTGCATCCGTTCAATGAAGTTGCCGGGGCCGGGGCCTATATGACGCGATTCCTGCACCCGCTTATGGCGGCCTTCGCGGGTCTGCACCGGCGCGACTACATCATCACTGCAGGCACATTCGAAGGCGCAGACTGGGTGACCTGCACCGGCCATTGGTGCGGCACGTTCACCGGTGATTGGCTGGGCATTCCGGCAACCGGCCGCCTGACCTATCTGCGTGTGGGAGAGTTTCACCGGGTCGAAGCGGGCAAATTCGCCGAAAGCTACATCTTCCTTGACCTGCCCGAGCTGATGATGATCGCCGGGGTCTGGCCGATCACCGACTCACCGGGAGAAAAGCGCGGATTCACCGGCTTCCTGCCCGGCCCGGCGATGCAGGACGGGCTGCGAGTCGAGGTCGGCAACCCGGTGCGATCCGCCGAAAGCGCCGCACTGGTCACCGATATGCTGCGGGCGTTGGCGACAGAGGATGAGACCTGGCGCCCTTATTGGCATCCGAACATGGCGTGGTACGGACCGGCGGCCTTCGGGGCGTTTCTGGGGATCGAGGACTTCGCCAGCTTTCAGGTTCCGTTCGAATCAGTCTTCGAAGGCTGGTCTGGCGGGGCGGCCAACAATGGGATGACCAAGCATCTGACCCGTGCTGCTGATGGGGATTACATCTGGACGGCTGGCTGGCCCTCGCTGACCGGGGTGCAGGTGAAGCCGTTTCTTGACCAGCCCGCGACCGGCAAACGCGTCTTTATGCGGGTCTGCGACTGGTGGCGGCGCGAGGGCGATCTGCTGGTCGAAAACTGGGTGTTTGTCGACATCCCCGATGTGCTGAAGGCACTGGGGCGGGATGTGTTCGAAGGGATCGAGATTTAATGAAAGGGTTCAGCAACCGCTGGAAGGACTTCCCGGACTACATCATCGGGATCACTCAGGAAATCTGGGAAGGTCGCGGCGTGCATTTGCTGCACGACTGGTACGCCGAGGATCTGGTGTTCCGCCTGTCCTCGGGCATCGGGGTCGGGCGGCAGGCGGTGATCGACTCGACGCTCGCGACGCTGGCGGAGTTCCCGGATCGCCAGTTATTGGGCGAAGATGTGATCTGGTCGGGCAACCCGGAGGAGGGGATGCTGTCCTCGCACCGGATATTCTGCACCGCAACCCATGCGGGCCACGGGGCATTTGGTCCTCCGTCTGGCACCAAACTGCGGTTTCGCGCGGTGGCGGATTGCCATGCAAAGAACGACGTCATCGACGACGAATGGCTGGCGCGCGATCAGGGGGCGATCTGTCGGCAGATGGGGATTGGCCCGGAGGATTTTGCACGGACCCAGATTGAGGCTGAAGGCGGGCCGGAAGTGGCAAAGCGACCGTTCACGCCGGATCAGGATCAGCCGGGGCCGTACACCGGGCGGGGCAATGATGACGAATGGGGTCAGAAATACGCCGACATACTGAACCGGATCATGGGCGCAGACGTTGCGGTGATCCAGTCAGAATATGACCGTGCCTGTGGGCTGTCCTATCCTGGCGGGGTCGAGGATCACTCCTGGGCCGCGGCCGAACATTTCTGGATCTCGCTGCGCGCCACATTTCCTTCGGCCAAATTCACCGTCGACCACCAGATAGGCCGCGATGATCCAATGTTGGGGCCACGGGCCGCGATCCGCTGGTCGTTGCATGGCAAGCACGATGGCTGGGGGGCTTTCGGAACGCCGAGCGGGGCCGAGGTCTACGTCATGGGTTTCGCCCACGCTGATTTCGGCCCGTGGGGGTTGCGGCGCGAATATGTCGTGTTTGATGAAACTGCTATCTGGAAGCAAATCCTGCTTCATAAGGGTTGATCACTGTGGGCGGTTTTCAGGCGGAAAAGGCTCTGATCCGGCAGCTCTATGATGATCTGGATAGCGCAGAGGCGGGCGCGATCACCGATGTACTATGTGACAAGCTGGCGGACGACTACCTTTGGCGCGGGTTTCACCCGTTTAACGAACTGACCAACGCACGCGAGGTGGCAGAGCAGTTTTGGCAACCTCTGCGCAATGCCTTGACTCACATGCAGCGGCGGCAGGATATATTCATTGCCGGGCGTAATAAGAACGACGGTTTTGCCTCGACCTGGGTGGCGTCGATGGGGCATCTGATGGGGCTGTTCGATGCACCATGGCTGGGCATTCCGCCGACCCGCAAAATGGCGTTTCTGCGGTATTGTGAGTTCAACAAGGTCGAAGGCGGCAAGATCACCGAGACGGCGATGTTCTTCGACATCCCGCATCTGATGATGCAGGCCGGGGTCAATCCGTTTCCGCCCCAGACAGCAGCGCATTGCGTGCAGCCGGGGCCTCAGACCCATAACGGGCTGTTGTATGACGCCCACGATCCCGCCGAGGGTGAGAAAACCCGCGCCGCCATCGACTATATGATCGACGACATTGCCAAGTGGAGTGGCGGACAGGCCGAACCGCTGGTGGATGAGCTTCGGCGCAGCTGGTGCGAAGATATGATCTGGTGGGGTCCTGCCGGAATCGGTGCGACCTATACGATCGAGCGCTACGCGGAGCAGCACTCTGGTCCATTCCGCAAGGCATTCCGGGAACGGACATTTAACGGTCACATCTGCACCATCGCCGAGGGTCATTTCGGCGGCTTCTTCGGCTGGCCGAACCTGACGCTGACCAACCACGGCGGTTTCATGGGGATGCCGGCGACCGGCAAGCCCGGCGACATGCGGGTGATCGACATGTACCGCCGGCAGGGTGACAAGCTGGCCGAGAACTGGATTTTCATCGACTTACTGCATTTCTGGAACATGCAGGGCGTCGATATTCTCGACCGAACGGCGCAGGTGCCTCGGACGTGAGTGAAACGGGCGACATGGCGCGGTTCGCCTGCGACCTGCGTTACGAAGACTTGCCCGAGGAACTACTGGCACTGCTGCGCCGCAGTTTCCTCGATACAATAGGTGTGGCAGCAATCGGTGCGACAACGGAGATGGCCAGGTGTGCTCGGCGGGCAGCGCAGGCGCTGTTCGGGGCGGGATCGGCGGGCACGGCACGGGTGCTGATGGATGGTACCGCGCTCAGCCCAGTCGGCGCGGCGATGGCCGGGGCATTCACAGTGGATGCCGTTGATGCGCATGATGGGTCGACCCCGAACAAAGGCCATGCGGGTTCGGCCGTGTTTCCGGCGTTGCTGGCCGTTGCGGACGCAAAGCGGACGCAAGAGCGTGCAATGAATGGTGCAGCCTTTGCCGCTCACCTGGCCGTGGCCTACGAGGTCAGCTATCGGGCGGGGCAGGCTCAACACGCGACGACACCGGATTACCATACGTCTGGGTCGTGGACCTCAACCGGAGTCGCAGTGGCCGTGGCACGAATGCTGGGCGCAGATGCGGACCAGATCGCTCACGCCGCAGGGATTGGGGAATACCACGGGCCGCGCAGCCAGATGATGCGCTGTATCGACCACCCGACGATGCTGCGCGACGGTGTCGGCTGGGGCGCGCCAAGCGGCGTTTCGGCGGGGTATCTGGCAGTGGCGGGGTTCACCGGCGCTCCGGCACAGACATGCGAGTCGGAGGGATTTTGGGGTGATTTAGGCTCGGAATGGTGGACTGTCCGGGACACCCACTACAAGCCGTATCCCTGCTGCCGATGGGCGCATCCGGCTATTGATGCAGTGCAGGAATTGATGAAAGATCGTAGCCTGAACCACCAGCATATTGCCTCAGTCGATATACGAACATTCCACTATGCAACCCGGCTTGCTGGGCATCGCCCAACCAGGCTGGACGAGTTTAGCTATGGCATTGCATTTCCGGTGGCGACGATGATTGTGCGAGGCCAGCTTGGCCCGGAAGAGCTGCGCCCCGAGGTGCTGCAAGACCCCGATATCTGCCGGATTAGTCAGGCGACACGCTTGATTGACGACCCGGTCCTAACCGCGCGCAGTGTCAAACAGCGCTGGGCGGGCGTGACGCTTTACTCAACGGATGGCCGCGCGTTTGCGGCTGAGCCGAGAACGCCACGTGGCGATGCCGATCAGCCGATGATTGATGCGGAAATCAGCAAAAAATTTCACCTGTTTGCGGATAGCACGCTTGGCGCAAACCGTGCGGACCGGATTGAGGCTCTTGCGGGCAGATTTGATCAATTGGATTCGGATGATTTCAACGAACTGCTGGATCTGTGTGCCATTCCGCCTGCAGGTACGTCGATCTGACCGCTAAATCGCCGCATTGCCAGCGACTGCCTCCTGACACAGTCTGCATCGTATGATCGGACCTGATGATCGCGAGACCCCGGACATTTCGGCCCGCTCCGATTGGCTGATGCGTGTGCCGAGTTGGTATGGGGCGGCCTTTATTGCGCGTCCGTGGCGGTTTGTCCTACTGTCACTGATCCTGATCACCCTGGTTGCAGCAGGCATGGCCCAGCTGGAGTTTTCCAGCGACAACCGGGCCTTCTTTGGCGACGACAACCCGGATGTGGCGCGGCTTCAGGCAATGGCCGAGAGCTTTGCTGGTGCCGGAACGCTGAGCTTGATGATCCGCGTGACGGATGGCGACATGTTTACCGCGGAACGGCTGCAGCGGCTGGAAGAGATGCGTCTTGCTGCTGCGGACCTGCCCGGCATCCTACGCAGCGATGCGTTGACCAACCATGTTCGCGCGACGTCGCACGAGGATGTGCTGGTGATCGGCCCGTTGATTGGGGATGCAGAAAACCTCGACCCGGCACAGCTTTCCGATATGCGCGATACCGCCCTTACTGAGCCAGAGTTGGTCAATCGCGTAGTCGCCTCGGACGGGCGTGCAGCGGTAATCACGCTGACTTTGAGACAGAACCTGGAAGATGGAACGACGCGTGATGGGATTTTGCAGGCGGCGACGAATTTCCGTGACGAGTGGCGTGAGCATTGGTCTGAAGCCGAGGTTTTCCTCTCTGGTGCGTTGCTGGCGGATGCGACCTTCAATGAGGCTGCCAAGCGCGATCTTTTCGGGCTGGTGCCGATAGTTGCGGCGGCCTCGGCGGTGTTGCTGGCGCTGGGCGTTGGCTCGCTGACCGGTGTAGCGGGGGCGTTAGCGGCGGCGTTAGCGGCGACACTGGCTTCGCTGGGGTTCGCTGGCTGGGTGGGGATTGCGATCACGCCGGGAACGGCAATCAGCCCGCTGGCCTCGATGGTACTGATTACGGCCAGTTGTGTGCATGTGATCGTGCATCACGGGCGGGCGCGGGCAGATGGTCAGGATCGCGTTGACGCGGTGCAGCGCGCACTGAGCGAGAACTTTGGCCCGGTCGCCGTGACGACCCTGACCACGGCGATTGGCTTCCTGTGTATGAACTTCGCCGAGTCACCGCCGTTGCAGCAGATGGGGAATTTGGTGGCGGCAGGTCTGCTCGTTGGGTGGGTCGGAACGATGACGCTGTTGCCATTTGCGCTGCTGAAATTACCCGAGATCAAGATCAGACCTCTGCGCCCGTCAGATGCTGTGATGGAGCGACTGGCGACCTGGGTAATTGCGCGCTCGACCTGGCTGCTGGCGCTGTTTGCCTGCTTGATCCTGCTGGCCGCCCTGGGCCTTACGCGGCTTGGGTCCAACGATATCTTTCACCGGTATTTCGACGACAGCTATGACTATCGGTTGGCGACCGACGCCATGGAAGACACGATCGGCGGTGTCGATGCGCTGCTGTTTCCAATTGCAGCGCCCGAGGGTCAGGCAGTCTTTGATCCAACAATCCTGGCGCAGATCCACCAGTTTTCCGCCTGGCTCAGGGATCAGCCGGGAGTCACATCGTTGGGCTCGCTCAGTGATGTGATGGCGGCGCTACAGACAGCAATCAGCCCTGAAGGTCCGCGACTTCCCGGCAGCGTCGAGGCCGCAGCGCAATTGATGCTGCTGTACGAATTGTCCCTGCCCGATGGCCAGTCGATGGATTGGTTGCTGGACGTCGACCGACGTCAGACCCGGGTTACGGCGGTGGTTTTGTTTGACCGGTCGGCGGACCTTGAGGCGCTGGCCGCACGCGCAGAGCGTTGGATGAGCGAGAACACGCCAGAAATCGCAGCGCCCGCCGCCGGTGTGGCGCTGGCTTTCGCCGCGCAGACCCGACGCAACAATCTGGCGATGGTGACGGGGATGTTCACGGTCCTGCTTTTTGTGTCCGGCATCATGGTCATCGCATTGCGCAGTTGGCGGTTCGGCGTGCTGAGCCTTGTTCCCAATATCCTGCCTGCACTTCTGGCATTCGGGGCCTGGGGGCTGGTGTGGCGGGATGTGAACCTCGGCTCGGCCATTGTAACAACGATGACCTTCGGGATCGTGGTGGATGATACGGTGCATCTGATGATGCACTTTTTGCGCCATCGGCGGGCTGGTAACACGCCTGACGTGGCCTTGCAGCGCACTTTTCGCAGCGTTGGAATCGCAGTCACCATCACATCGGCGGCGATCATTCTGGGCTTTGGAGTTCTGGCAACCTCGGGCTTTGCTATCAATGCTCATATCGGCGCCCTGACCGTACTGGTGGTCGGCATCGCGCTGCTGACAGATCTGTTTTTACTGGCACCTCTTCTGGTGCGTTTCGGGAAGGCCACGACATGAGGCTGTTGGTAGCAACGATGATCCTGTTTCTGGCCGCGCCGCTGAGTGCACAGACCGAAGCTGAGACTTTTGGTCAACGCATCGCCGAGAAAGCCGCAGAAGCCGCCGCCGGATGGCGGGACCTTGAGGTTTCGGTCACGATGACATTGCGGGACCGGGGCGGCGCCACGGGCAGCCGGTCGTTTCGGATGGTCACGGCCAATGCGGCAGGTGGTGCGCGAACGCTGATCATTGTGGACGCCCCCGCGGATATTCGAAACACCGCACTGCTGACCCACAGCTATCGCAACCGACGCGACGATCAGTGGCTTTATCTTCCAGCTCTCGGCAAGACCCGCAAGATCAACGCAGCGGGGCGCGCAGGCAAATTCGTCGGTAGTGAGTTCACCTATCGGGACATGGTGGATCAGTCGCCCGACGACTATCGCTTTGTCTGGTTGGGGGACGGTCCTTGCCCGGATGGGCAAGGTGCATGCCACGTCCTGGACCGGTTCCCGCGGGCTGGGTCCGGAAGGACGCGCGAAAGGCTCTGGTTCACCCTGAAAACGCTGAAGTTGCTGCAAATCGAGTATTATGGCCGGGGAACATCAGCGCAGAAGGCGCTGTCAATTCGAGGGTATTCGCAGTTCGCGAATGGCGTTTGGCGGGCGTCTGAGATGGAAATGGTTAATCATCAGACGCGGCGCTCGACCGTGCTGAACTGGGCCGACTATCGCTTTGATACCGGCGTCGATCCGCGCCTTCTGACGCCCGAGGCGCTGAGTCAGTTGGACTGAAGTCTTCCCCCGAGCACGGCTGCGGGGTAAACTGGGTCCGAGTGTGTGTTTCCAGTTGGTGGGGTGTGTCATGCGGTGGGTTTTCCGGATTATCGGTCTGATTTTGGTGCTGATCGCGGTTGCGGTCGGGGCGCTGTTCCTGCTGCCTGCCGATCGGATCGCGCGGATCGCTGAGGATAAGTTTGAAAGCGCGACGGGTCGTGCGTTGACCATCGCCGGGGATGTGCGCCCGTCGCTTTGGCCAAACATCGGGGTGCAGACCGGAGCGCTAAGCATTGCAAACGCGGATTGGTCCGACAGTGGCCTGATGCTCGAGGCTGACGGCCTGTCCGTCGCTGTCGAGTTGATGCCGCTGATCCGGGGGGATGTTAGGATCAAGGGCGTGCAACTCGACGCGCCGCGTATCCTGCTGGAGGCTGGTCGCGACGGACTCGGCAACTGGATCTTCGCCGATGGTGCAGCTAACGATGGTGGTCAATCGGGGGCAGGCACAGGGACCCGCGCGTTCTCGCTGGATCAGGCGGTAGTGTCCGATGGCGCACTGACGTTTATTGCCGCTGACGGCGAACGGACTGACTTGCGCGCGATGGACGCAACGGTCGAAATTCCGGATTTCGCCGGGGCCGCAAAAATTGATCTGTCGGCGACGCTGAACGGTGCACCGGTTGTTTTGGACAGTACCATCACGGGCTTTGGCGCGTTCCTGGAAGGTGGCACGGTGCCGGTTGATCTTGCCGCGCGGGCCGGGAAATCGACGGTGGATTTCAACGGGCGGGCTGGGCTTGCGCCGTTCGCTGCGGCCGGGACGTTGACGGGCAATCTGGATGATCTGCGGGGCCTGACGGCGGTGCTGGATCAGCCAGCGCCTGACTTGCCGCGCGGATTGGGCAGGGACACATTGCGGGTCGCAAGCGAAGTTACTTTCACAGATTCGACCCTGAACTTGCGTGATTTGGCTCTGACGCTGGACCAGAACACGATTAGCGGTGCGGCGGATATCACGCTGGGCGGGGTGCGGCCTCGGGTCAAAGCCAATCTGGCGTTGGGTGAATTCGATCTGTCGGCAGCTGAAACCGGCGGCGGTGCTGAGCGTAGCGCCGATGGCGCGACGACCGGCTGGTCGACTGATCCGATTGATGTGAGCGCGCTGTCACTTCTGGATGCCGATCTGGCGTTGACGGCCACATCGTTGGCGATGGGCACGACGCGACTAAACAGAACCTCCGTACTGGTAACCCTGCAGGATTCGCGCGCGGTCACAGAGATCCGTGAGTTGACTGCGTATGATGGCGTGGTCGCGGGATCGGTCGTCGTGAACGGGCGGGGTGGGCTGTCGAGCCGGGTGAACCTGTCGGGCTCGGCCATCGCGATCTCGCGGATGTTGAATGAGTTGGTAGGCTATGACCGGCTCATCGCGGCAGGTGATGTTAGCCTGTCGGTGCTGGGATCGGGCAATTCGATGAACGCGTTAATGAATTCGTTGAATGGTGAAGGATCGTTCAACATCGGCGCCGGAGAGTTGTTGGGCCTTGACCTGGTGGGGATGCTGAAAAGCCTGGACACCTCGTTCATCGGAAAGGGGTCGAAGACGATTTTTGATCGGATCACCGGACGGTTTCGGGTGGTGGACGGGGTGATGATCTATGACGACTTGTCCATGTCGGCGCCCCTGTTCAGTGCATCTGGTGGCGGCAAGATCGGGTTAGGCGGGCGGACGCTGGATTTGCGGATCGTACCGGAATTGCTTGGGGGAGAAGGTAAGGGCATTCGCGTGCCGCTGGTGATCACCGGCAGTTGGGCCAAGCCGAAATTCCGGTTGGATCTGGAGGCTTTGGCCGAGGAAAATCTGGGCGAGCAGGTCGAAGAGGCCGTTCAACAAGTTGAAAGCGCAGCCAAGGCGGCGGTGGCTAAACAACTGGGTGTGGATCCTGAGGTTGATCTGGAAGATGCGGCGCGGGATCGGCTGGAAGATGAATTGCGCGACGGCCTGCTGAATCTGCTGGGGAACAACTAGGCCCCAAGCCCAAGGCGCGCGCCGACGCCGTTGCGGTTTTGCAGCGCCTGCCACCAGCCACGATTTTCCAGGTACCAGTCGATGGCCAGCGCCAATCCCTGCTCCAGATTGCGTGACGGTCGCCAGCCAAGCTCGTCCCGGATACGCGTGGCGTTGATCGCATAGCGCGCATCATGGCCGGGGCGGTCGGTGACGTGGGTGATCAGCCGCGCATGCGGTGCACCAGCTGGCAGCCTGTCATCCAGTAACCCACAAATGCGGTGAACCAGTTCAAGATTGGACACCTCAGCATTACCGCCAATGGCATAGGTGCGCCCAGACTGGCCGGATTCGAGAATGCGCAACAGCGCCACTGCGTGATCGTCTACGAACAGCCAGTCGCGGACGTTGGATCCGCTGCCATAGATCGGGATCGGCTGGCCGGACAGAGCCGCCAGAATGACCACAGGGATCAGCTTTTCCGGGAACTGATAAGGTCCGTAGTTGTTTGAGCAATTGCTGACGAGAATCGGCAATCCATAGGTCTCACCCCAGGCGCGTACCAGATGGTCGGACGCGGCTTTGGAGGCCGAATAGGGACTGTTCGGCGCATAGGGCGTGGCCTCATCAAACTGCCCTTTGGGGCCGAGGCTGCCGAAGACCTCATCAGTGGAGACATGGAGAAACCGAAACCCTTCCGGGCAATGAGATTGATCCCGATAGGCGCAGGCGGCTTCAAGTAGCTGAAATGTGCCGGTGACATTGGTGTCAATGAACGCCGACGGGGCATCGATTGACCGGTCAACGTGGGATTCCGCAGCCAGATGGATCACGGAACGTGGCCGATACGTCGAAAAGATCCTGTCGAGGCAGGCGCGATCCCGAATGTCGCCTTTTTCGAACGCATAATGCCGATTGTCCGCTATGCCCGCCAAATTGTCGATGCAGGCAGCATAGGTCAGCGCGTCGAGAATAACCACCGCGTCCCCCCGCGCGGTGGCCGTTCGCGCAACTGCGGATCCGATAAATCCGGCACCGCCCGTTATTAGAATTGGGCGTTCTTCAGCAACGGCCATTCTCAGCCCTCTTCTGTGAACGGGCTGCACCAATCGGCAAATTTCGGGGCTGCGGCGTCACGATCGCTGAGGATTGCGTCGTCAGGTTTGATACCCCAGTCGATCATCAGGTCGGGATCATTCCAGCATACCGCACCATCGGCCTCTGGGTTGTAGACTGCCGTGCATTTGTAGAGGCAAACTGTCTGATCCGCTCGTGTTACGAACCCATGCAAAAACCCCGGCGGAATCCAGAATTGGCGCCCATTTTCGGCTGTAAGGTCGACCCCTGTCCACTGGCCGTAGGTCGCCGAGCCTTTGCGTACGTCAACAGCAATATCGCAAAGGGCGCCGGCGGCGCAGCGCACCAGCTTGCCTTGAGCGTATGGTGGAGCTTGATAATGCAGCCCGCGGATCGTTCCAGCGACAGCGGATATCGACTGATTGTCCTGAGTGAATTCGAAATCCAGCCCGACGCTTGCCATTGTCCGAGCATTCCAGACTTCGGAAAAGCTACCGCGCGTATCGGCGAACCGACGCGGTGTTAGGATCATTGGTCCATCCAGGGCTGTGGTCGCGACATCCAACATCGCGATCAAACTATCGGACTCACCTGGCATCGACCAGCAAATAGCTTCCCAAGAAGTTTAGGAAAATTAACGATACTGCAATCTGTTAGGTTTGGTATGGTGAGCCAAAGCGGCGCAACGCGCCTATCCGGGGAGTAAAGGCAATCGCACCGACACTATTGGTTTTCGGCAAAGACGGCCAACTGGGGCAGGCGCTGGCTTGCTCGCAGGCTGTGCGTTCCGGGATGGTGCAGTTGATCTTGCTGGATCGGTCTGAGGCCGATTTGGCCAACCCCGAAAAATGTGGCGAGATTATCAATCAGACAATCGCGGATGTCGTCGTCAATGCCGCAGCGCTGACCGCAGTCACTGACGCAGAGGCGCAGGTCAATACCGCGATCGCCATTAACGGAACCGCACCTGGCATTATGGCCGCCGCCGCAGCAGCGCGCGGGTTACCGTTCATTCAGATATCCACCGACTACGTTTTTGATGGCGAGGGCATCCGGCCTTGGCTCACTGGTGATAGTACGAACCCCAATACGGTGTATGGCAGCTCAAAACGGCTTGGTGAAGTAGGCGTTATGAGCGCCTATGAAAACATCGACACGCCATTTGCAGTCTTACGCACGTCTTGGGTAATTTCGGCTCGGGGCAAAAATTTTGCTTCGACCATTCTGAATGCGGGTCAGCGGAATGGGCACGTCTCGGTTGTCTCCGACCAGATTGGCGGCCCGACACCGGCGGACGACCTTGCAACTGCAATCGTCCATATTGCAGAATCTTTGGTTGCAAAGACGGCGTCCGGTGGCATTTACCACTACTCCGGAGCGCCCGATGTGAGTTGGTATGATCTTGCGCGAGAGATTTTTGAAGTTGCGGGCCTGTCTGTCGAGGTCAAGGATATCCTCACCAGTGATTTGTCAGACCGGACAGCCCGACCGTTGAATTCACGGCTGGATTGCACGACGACCGAGCGAGTATTTGGCCTACCGCGACCGGATTGGCGTGCGGCGCTTCCCACAATTGTTGCTGACCTTCAGCGGCGCACCAAATCGCATGCGACCTTAACGGGTGCGGTATGACGCGAAAGGGCATACTTCTGGCGGGCGGTTCTGGAACGCGGCTTTACCCAGCAACTCTCAGCGTCTCCAAGCAGCTTTTGCCGCTTTATGACAAGCCGATGATCTACTACCCGCTGAGCGTCCTGATGCTGGCAGGTATTCGTGAAATCGCAGTCATAACGACGCCAAATGATGCGGAACAGTTTCGGCATTTGCTCGGCGATGGCTCGCAATGGGGCCTGCAACTTGACTACATACCTCAGCCTTCGCCCGATGGTCTGGCGCAGGCTTATTTATTGGCCGAGGGTTGGCTTGGCGGCGCAGCTTCGGCGATGATTTTGGGCGACAATATTTTCTTCGGACAAGGTCTTTCGCAGATTTTGGGCCGCGCTTCATCCAGTGAAAGTGGGACGGTGTTTGGCTATCAGGTGCGAGAGCCAAAGCAATATGGCGTTCTTGGGTTTGACGCTGACGGAAAGGTGACCTCGATTGTTGAGAAACCGGCAAACCCAGCATCGCGTTTTGCAGTGACTGGTTTGTATTTTCTTGACGGTACTGCACCCGAGCGAGCGCACCACGTTGAACCGTCGGAGCGTGGGGAGCTTGAGATTACCAGCCTTCTCGAGTCCTATCTGAGTGATGGACAGCTTTCTGTGGAGCGCCTGGGCCGAGGCTTTGCATGGTTAGATACTGGCACCCATGATGACTTGCTGGATGCGGCAAATTTTGTCCGGGCCTTGCAGGCTCGACAAGGACTGCAAGTCGGGTGCCCTGAAGAAATTGCGTTTCAGCTTGGTTGGATCGATTCAGCAGATTTGGCGATGGCAGCCCAAAGATTCGACAAAAATGCGTACGGCCGCTACCTGATGACACTTCTCTCCGGCGACAATCAGATGAAATATCACTGATATCTATGATTCGACACAACCAAAGATTGTATCTTGTTAATGAACTCTGCAAATGCGCGAAAAATCGTAGGTAATGTGCCCGACTTGGGTTAGAATTTACTGATCAGTTTTTTTCGATTTGAATGATATGTTTGAGCGCGCGTTCCAGTTTCAAAGAGCCTCGGCAGTTCGCCCGCTTGCGACCGGCGCAGGATGGGTCGTAAACCGAGAGCAATCCGCAAGACCCGGAGGAACGATTGCATTACGAAGTTGCAAACGGGTTTTCGATATTCTGGGATGTCTGCTTCTTCTACCTCTGACGATGCTTGTTGCGGCGGCTCTGGTTTGCCTAAACCCAAAACTGAATCGAGGCGCGCTGCTATATCGCCAACAACGAATGGGACGGCATTGCCGACCAATTTACCCTCACAAGTTTCGCACAATGTTGCCATCGCCCCATATCACGCGCGGCCCCAATGATCCGGTCGAAGTAGATCGCATAACCCAGTTGGGCCAGTATTTGCGACGCACCCGCCTAGACGAATTGCCCCAAATTTTAAATGTGCTGCGTGGCGAGATGAGCCTGATCGGCCCACGCCCGGACTATTTCCCTCATGCGCAAACCTATCTTCTTACGGTGCCTGAATACCGTCAGCGACATACGGTCCGCCCCGGGATCAGCGGCCTCGCGCAGGTTGAGATTGGCTATGTCAATGGCAGTTTTGGGACGCGACATAAAGCCATTCGCGACCTTCACTACATTGAAAATATGTCCTTTTATCTTGAGGCTTCGATCGTTTGGCGAACAATTCGAATCGTTCTTTCCGCCGCCGGATCTTGACGCAGGGTCGAATAATATCGCCGGAGCTATCCGGCTAGCGCAGATCGACCTTGAGTAGGCGTACCAATATCAGAGCAACACTTGCGACAATCAGCACTGAGAATAGAGTATCTGATAGGAAATGCCGCCCCATTACGACCCTTAGCGCTGTCGCAGTCAGAGCCAGCGGCCAGGTCACCGACATCAAAAAGGCCGCGATACCCCGATTTCGCAACCCTCGTGTCAAAACCAACAATGCCAAAGCCATCGCAGCCGCCCCAGCCCCTTCGCCGGACACAAACGAACAGTTCTGCACACATTGATCAGTGATATCCAGTGGCGCTGTGAATTCCCTATCACCGCCAAATTCACCTATGTCTTTCGGGCGTGCACGTCCCCAGTTTTCTTTCAGAACAACGTTAACAATGACGCCTGGTCCAATAAGGAACAGCAGTGTCGAAAATGCCCAGGCGCGCGCGGCTACCCCGAAGACGGGCCTCCAGGCCAATGAAATAATCCAGGCGGCTGTCGACGCCAAAAATACTGCCGTCATCAGGCGCAACAGCCCCTTGCGCAGAAGCCCGACCCACTCGATATCAGCAATCCAGAAACCGGCATCAGGCCTCCAGAACAAAGCAGCAATATAGATGTCGATCTCAGGGAAGGCGGAAAATACCACAGCACAGATCAAAAACATCCCGAGGAGTATTATCGAATAGTTGCGGAAATTCGTTTCAGTCATGCAGCGTCACCTCCGGCAGGCACTCAGAGGCCAATAGATATGCTTTCGGTGCGGGCCGCCCTTGGTAGGCACCCCCGATAGTATCAAACGTCGCAATCAATGGCGTGTTACATTTAATCTCAAGATTCTTGCGCGAAATGAACAGAACAGGGCCCGAGAAAGTCGTTGGGAGAGGAAACGTCTGCGCGAAATAGTGACGGACCCGACCATCATATGGCGTCGAGAAAATCGGGGTGTTCCCATTGCGATCAGAATAAAAGAATAAATCCGCCAGAATACTGCGATCCTCCGAGAGTAGGGCTGCCACCTCGGCCTTGTCGGCCGCAGCAAATATCTGCCCAGCCATATCAGAGCGGCCCAGATAGCGCGACAATAACGGCTTATCGTTCAAAATAATTTTTTCCGGCACAAGTGTCATTATTGGGAGAGCAAGCAGCAGCAATCCGTTCAGCGCTATCGCACCAACAAGTATTCGCCTAGCACCTCGTCGAAGAAGCCAGATAACAGCCATTATAGTGGCACCTAAACTTGCAGAAAACGTCCAGTTCGCATTCACATCTGCAAGGAATGATTGTGTTCCGACAATCAAAAAAACCGGAAGTGAAAAGGCAATTAGTACCGGAGTTGCAGCCTTTCGGGGGCGAGCGTACAAATAGAGCACCGTGAACAAGAAAACCGGGCCCAGTACTATGGCCTGCCCAATCATAAACTCGACAAAACGGAGTGGCTCTATTTCAACTGCATCGCCGCCCAGCCAGCTGGCATTCCCTGCGGTGTGGTCAAGCGTCGCGAATTCATGCGTGTAGTTCCAATGGATGTTTCCAGTCATCATAATGGCTGTCGCCACAATAATGACCGCGACATACTTCGGCGATAGCCTGAACCTTGGGCTAAATACGGCCGCTGTTAATGCAAACAAAAAGAAGTAAACGCCCGCGTATTTTGCGAGCATTGCCAGTCCTACTAAGACGCCGGTGATGAGCGCTCGTGTCACTGAGGGTATCGATATAAGTCTCCAATACGTAAAAATGGCACCCGCAAGGAATGGCGCCATGACAGTATCGGTCGAAATCACGAAACTTCCCACTGTGGTTATCGGCAGCGTTAAGTAAGCAAGCGCAACCCAAAAGCCGCTTTCACTTGCGTCAACACCATCTGTCTGCAGCGAAATACGAGCCCAGTGCGCCAAAATGACAGCTGTGATACCATGCAGAAGTGGTGCTGGAAAACGCACCCAGAAAGGCGTGTCTGATCCAGATATTGCCGTTACAGCTCCTATCAACCAGCCGATCAGCGGCGGCTTGGAAAAATACCCAAAATCTGGATATTGACCCCACAGCCAATACTGCTCCTCGTCAAGATAGAGTTCGGTTTTCCCCAGCGCCAACATCAGGATACGAAATGCAGTAATCCCGAGAATCGCAAACCAGGTATAGCGAGTCCATTTCGCCTGATCGGCAATAACGGAGGCGTTGGGAAGATCAGGCAGCCGTGTCACTGCTTCTCTCACGGTAAATTAGCCATAGGTTCCGCGAGTAGATAAATAATCCCAGGGATTGGCCGAGAATAAATACTGGATCGCGCCGATACAGTGCATAAAGGAACAGGATCACCCCACCTGCGATGGAAAAGTACCAGAACGCCAGTGGAATGACCGACCGCCCGGCTTTTTCAGAAGCGATCCACTGCACGATAAACCGGCCGGAGAACATCAATTGGCCGCCCAAACCAAATGCAACCCACCAGAATTCAAACCAGCTTTGGACGTTCAGAAATGCAAATACCGTACTCATGACTCTTTTGCTTTCGGAGGTGTCAGATTGGCAGTGCCAACTTCAACTGCGCGTGATTTCTTCTTTCGCCGAATAAGCCAGAAAACGCCGAAAAGGTCGACCAGCCCAACAAGACCGCGCTGCAGATTGGAATAATTCGACGATCCGGCCACTCGCGGTTGATGCGCGACGTCGATATGCGCCACCTTCCATCCATCTCGCGCGAAAAGCGCTGGCAGATAACGGTGCATGTGATCGAAATAGGGAAGGCGCAGAAAGGCGTCGCGTCGAAATGCCTTAAGGCCGCAACCTGTGTCGCGCGTTGCATCCTTCAACACAAATGACCGCACACCATTAGCAAACCGCGATGCGGCCCGTTTTGACCAACTGTCGCGCCGCTTGACGCGTTGACCTGCCACCAAACCAAGCTCAGCGTCGCATCCGGGATCGAGCAAGGGCCCAAGAAGTCGAGGCAGTTCGGCAGGCGGGTTTTGCCCGTCACCATCCAGCGTCGCGATCCATTTGCCGTTCGCGGCCAATACGCCGGAGTGGACAGACGCACTCTGGCCGGCGTTTCTTGGGTTTATCAACAGCCGGATGCGAGGATCTTCCGCGGATGCTTGGCGCACGACGTCCCCCGTGGAATCGGCAGAGGCATCGTCGATCACGATGACTTCAAATCTCCGCCCTTCAAGTCCGGTGTCACAAGCTAATAGAATACCGTCCAAAAGTGCAGGCATGTTTCCGGCTTCATTGCGCGCCGGAACTACGATTGAAATCTCAGCCATCTGCGCCGCGATCTTCCTGCAAGAATACTGCCATCGATATCTAACGTACCGCTAGGCACTCTCTTTAGCTCGGCATCGGCCAATGGAACAGCATCATTTGCGTAACTTCCTGACCTCGGGATATTGAGATCACGAAGTATACCATGGGTGCAAAGACAAATTTCAAGACGTGTGGCTGGCTCGCAGGAATCGAGGCGTCTGGCCTGGCACCAGAGCGATCGCACTAAGCGCTCCGGAATAACAGGCGCCTGTGTCGATGTTAATGCGACGCCCGGAAACTTCAGGACGTGTGACGACGGTATGGCCATGTACACACCACAGGCCGTCCGAACGCGGGCGCCGCGCAAAGTCAGCATTTCCCCAAAGCAGGCTTTCATCCGACTGTGCGGAGATGTCCTTGCCCGGGTCGGCAGCAGCGTGGACAAAGGCAACATTGCCGCTGACCCAAGACAATGGAAGCCCACGCAACCAGGTTTCCAGCGACGGATCAATGGACTTCATAGCACGGCGCAAATCGTCGGCTGCGTTGTGGAGTGCGGCTTCACTGGCGCGCTCGGTCAAGCCACCAATGCGGAAGCTTGCGAGAGTCTGTAGCCCACCATTTGACAACCACAGGGGGCCGTAGGTCACCGGATCATCCAGAAAGTCCAGCATCATGCGTTCGTGGTTGCCCATCAGCATTGCGACATTGCCCGGAATATCACGCGCTAAACCAAGAAGCTGGCTAAGAACCCCGGCTGAGTCTTCACCCCGATCGACGTAGTCACCCAGCAGCACAAGCGTGGTTTTCTCGCCGGGTCTGTGGCGCTCTGTGTCCCCATCGATAACATCCAGCATCCGCGCCAACAGGTCGCTGCATCCGTGCACATCGCCTATCGCATAGATCGGACGGTCCGGCAGCGGATCGCTGTCATCTGCAGCCACAGTCGGCGGAGCTTCTGCGTCTGATGAAGACTTGCGTTTGAACAACTTTCCAAGCATCTGCCCGCTTCCTGCTATCTGTCAGACAATCTCATTAACGACCGGTCCATCGGTAGGGGTGCATAATCCGTTTTGACCTCGATTAACAAGGCTTTGACTGAACAGAGATCGGAGCCGGCAAACCTACGCCGCGATTGCGTTTTTCCCGGGTTCATGAGATGGTTCAGATGATTTTTTGAAGGGCGGATTCCGCCATGTTACGACGATTTGGTGATTTGAACGGCCCGATTTCGGTACGCGCATCTTCGTTAGAAGTTGGCAGTATTCCTGAAGCTTCAGATCGCGAATTGGACGTCGCCCGCCTCCTGAATGCAGTGTGGCGGGGAAAGGGGTTCATACTCGGGATTGCGTTTTTGGCATTTGTAGCATCCGGGATCTATGCGTACCGAATTGCCACGCCCGTGTATTCAGCCACGGCGCAGTTGGTCTTGGATGGCCGACAACAAACCGTCACAGATCTTGATAGCGTGGTTTCGGGCCTGTCCACGGATCAGATCACGATTAACACCGAACTGGAGGTCATGCGATCACGGCGGTTGGTCGGGCTTCTGGTTGATAGGATGGATTTGACCAATGCACCGGAGTACAATCCGTGGCTGTCCGCTGCGCCTGCGCGGTTTGGTTGGCAGTCGATCAAGGACGGCGTCAAATCCTTGCTTTTCGGCAGTCCAACCCGCGCCAGACCCCTTGCCGATCATGATCGCCTGCGCGACATCGTTGTCAGTGCAGTGCGTGCAAGGATTTCGACTGGCAACCTCAACCGGACCTCAGTTTTCACGATCAGGGCCAGCTCTACCAATCAGGATCGCGTCGCAGGTTTGGCAAACAATCTGGCGGAGCTTTATGTTCTCGATCAATTGGAAACCAAGTTTCGCGGCACTCAGCAAGCGACCGAGTGGCTCAGTCGACGGGTTTCCGATCTGCGCGCTGAGCTTGAGGCGGACGAAGCCGCAATCAAGGCGCTGAACGCCGCCTCTGATCTTGTCAGCGTGCGTGATCTCGAGGCGCGAAACCGGCAAATAAAAGGATTGCGCGACCGGTTCGACGCACTGCAGTTGACACTGGTCGAAGCGACAGCCCGTCAAGGACAACTTGAAGAAGCGGTTGGCGACCCTGACGCCATGGTGCGCGTCGGTGCTGACCCAGTGATGAACCAGATTTTAGCGGATGGAGGCGCCGGCGCGGATGTTCGACTAAATGCTCATTTCGATCGGATTCTGTCACGAGCGCGTTTGGACGTTGAGCGGGCCGAGGCGCAGGCGGATGCGATCGCCTCAACCTTGAACGAGATCGAAGTAAGTGTCGCAGAGCAATCGCTCGACCTGGTCGAGTTGCAGCATCTGCAGCGCGAAGCGGATGCCAGCCGGGCGATCTACGAGTATTTCCTTGCCCGATTGAAAGAAACCAGCATTCAAGAAGGGACGCAGCGCGCCGACAGCCGAATCCTTTCGCTTGCGTCGCGTCCAAACTTTCCGACAGAGCCTCGCAAGAAGCGACTGGTAATAAATGCGACCATGCTCGCTGCACTGATGGCGGGGGCCCTTGTTGTTATTACCGAGTTATTGCAGAAGGGGATTCGTTCAGCCGAAGATCTCGAACTAGAGACTGGATACCCGGTCGTCGGCCAAGTGCCGCTGATACCCGGCTCGACGCCGAAACAGAAGCTGCAGAACCTGATCGACAAGCCCAATTCAGCACCGGCTGAGGCAGTGCGAAATATGCGTACTTCAGTTCTGACGCCGAATTCTTCCCCGCAAATTATCATGGTGACATCCTCGGTTCCCGACGAGGGCAAGACAACACAGGCAATCGCACTGGCCCAAAATATTGCCGTGATGGGTAGACGGGTGTTGCTGATCGAGGGGGATATCCGACGCCCTGCGTTTCGCGACACTTTTGGCGCCAACTCTGGCCTGAGCCTGACATCCGTCTTAGCCGGATCCGCGACATTGGCGTCCGCGATTTTCCATGATCCTGCGACCGGTTTGGCGATCCTTGCGGGCGATACCGGCCAGACGAACGCGGCGGATATGTTTTCGTCGGATGAGTTCAGTCGGCTTATTGAAACTGCTCGTGACACGTTTGACGTCGTGCTGATCGACACACCCCCAGTGCTCGTGGTTCCAGATGCAAGAATTATCGCACCAATGGCCGACACGCTTTTGTACGTTGTGCGGTGGAACAAGACATCTGTGGCGCAAGTGTTGGAAGGTTTACGCCAGCTTGAAACCGGCGATCAGCGCGTCGATGGGTTGATCCTTGCGCAGGTGAATCCTAAGCGAATGCGTGCTTTGTGGCTGGGCCAAAGCAATGGAGCTTACGCGACCTTTGGTCAGGCCTACTACGAGCGCTGACGTATCAGTTCGCCAGAGCCTGCGTTTGCCGTCCGAGGCTCAATGTCGGCAACATCTGCGCAATCGCTCGATTCCAGCGTGTGACCGGCTGTTGACTAACGAAAACGACGTCACTCGGACGTAACTCGAACCGGGTGGCCAAGACGAAGTTCGCGGCGCTTGTGGCATCCAGATGCCAGGCGGTCACTTTGTCGGAGGCATTCGGCGTGCCGCGCAACACGTAGATCTGGCTGCTGTCTCCTGTGATTTGATCATACCCACCTTCACCAAAAAGCGCATCGGCCAGCGACAGGCCATTTCCAAAGGGCATCGCGAGGCGCGACTGGCGTGAGACTTCGCCGGCTAGATAAACATGGTCGCGCCGTACTGCGCCAAATTCTTCCTGTGCACGGAAGTTGCCTTGAGCCTCCATCAAGGCGGTCCTGCGAATTTGTACCGCTGCATTCAGAGCATTCAGCGCGTCTGCCCGCGCTGCGCGGCGAAGGCCGATCAGTTGTATCTGCTGGGTGAAATAGGCTTGGGCACGATCATAATCATAAGCCTCATCAACGAATACACTGTCGCTGCCAGTTAATCGCAGTCTTTGTAGTTCGGAGCGACGATCATATTCGGCCAGTGGCACCTGATAAATAATTCCGTCACGATAGATGCGGATCGCACTGTATTTGCGGTCCGTGGCGGTGATACCACCGACGGAACTCATCGCCTCAACCAGCGTCAGGGGTTTTTGCGTGATCAGGATCACTGCGGCATTGCGCACCGCGCCTCCGACTGCGACCTGCTGTGATCGGTAATCGGCAACTTCCAGGCTGAGCGATGGGTCGATATTGGCACGCACCAGTGCCTGAAACACCGCGCTTTCCGCCTCGTCGATGGTCATTCCGGCGACAGCCACCCGACCCGCGTCTGGGATACCAATCGTCCCGTCGTCTTGAACGGAATAAATCTGGCGGAGATTCTCAGCGGTGATCCCTGATATGTCGCGAAGGCTGGCGCTGGCGCGCGTGGCCAATGACAGTGCATCACCAACTCCGATTCTGTATGTGCCAGATGGCAGTTCAGGCGGGAGGTTCATCGTCGGGCGCACGGGGTCGCCGTTCGGATCTAGCGGAGGGCTGGGCAAAGCACCAAGACTGCCCAATGCACCGGGTCCGCCAGAAGTTGCGTAGAAGGCTGCAGGGAGTTGCCTGGGCTTGAATGGGGTGTTGTTGGCAACCAGAAGTGACTGCGGCGTTATCGTTTTGACGTGAACATCCTGCCCCGCCGTCGCCCCCTTGAGGACCTGCGGGGCGGAGTAAATCGCGTCACAGCCGACCACCAGGAACATGGTCAGCCCAAGCAAAATCCGCACCATTCCGAACCCCAACTTAAAAACGCCCCCAGCGTCGTAACAATGAGGCATTGAGACACGGAAATGGTTAACGAATATTAACTTTCCGGGCGATTATTCCGATTGTGCTGAAGCATCTCGCAACTGGTACAGAAAAGCCCTCGGTTCTTACCCAGGTCTGTGGCGCGAGGGACGCGACTGCGTTAAAGAATTTCAGTTAGAGACAGTGAGACTGGCGGCAGGTAGATCATGATCATCCCGGTAATTCTGTGCGGCGGCTCGGGCACGCGGCTTTTGCCTTTGTCCCGAAAAAGCTATCCTAAGCAGTTTAGCAGTTTTCTGGGCGATCAGAGCCTGTTTCAGGCAACGGCGCAGCGCCTTTCGGGGATGGCATATGGTCCACCTCTCGTGCTGACTGGCGCTGATTTCCGGTTTCTGGTTACCGATCAGCTAATTGAGGCGGGAATCGACGGCGCAACGATCCTGATTGAACCAGAGGCCAAGAATACCGCTGCAGCAGTTCTTGCTGCCGCACTGTGGCTGGAAAGGACGAACCCCGACGCGTTGATGCTGGTTGCGCCTAGCGATCACGTGGTGCCTGACGCAGCTTCGTTTTCTGCAACAGTCGAGGCGGGTCGTGCCACAGCCGAGGCGGGTGGCCTTGTGACGTTCGGCGTTGCCCCGGACCGCGCCGAAACCGGCTATGGCTGGTTGGAGCGGGCGAATGCGGCCAACTCCGGCGCCCAACCGCTGACTCGCTTCGTTGAAAAGCCCGACATTAACGCGGCTGAGGCGATGCTTGCGGATCCACGGTACCTGTGGAACACGGGCGTGTTCCTGTTCTCAGTCGCGGGTATTCTGGAGGCGTTCCGACGCCATGCGCCCGACTTGATGGCCCCCGTCGAAGCTGCTGTCGATGGTGCGAGACCCGACCTCAATTTTCACCGGCTTGACCCAGATAGTTGGTCCGGGGTTGAAGCGATTTCTATCGACTATGCGGTTATGGAAAAGGCGGAAAACCTTTCGGTGGTGCCGTTCTTAGGGCGCTGGTCCGATCTGGGCGGTTGGGATGCAGTCTGGCGCGAGATAGAGCAGGACGCAGACGGCAACGCCGTAGGCGAACAGGCGCTGGCTCTGGGATGCAAAAACGCGCTGATCCGCTCTGAGGACAGCAGTCAGACGGTCGTTGGCATCGGGCTTACGGACACGGTCGTGGTGGCGACACCGGATGCGGTACTGGTCGCAGACCGCTCGCAGGTGCAGGCGGTCAAGCAAGCAGTCGCCGTGCTCAAGGATCGCGGTACCCGGCAGGCCGAGACCTTTCCAATTGATCACCGCCCCTGGGGCTGGTTCGAAACGCTGGCCCTGTCGGATCGGTTTCAGGTCAAGCGGATCGTCGTGAAGCCGGGTGCAGCGTTGAGCCTGCAATCGCATATGCACCGCGCCGAGCATTGGATCGTCGTGCAGGGTATCGCGCGGGTGACCGTGGATGAAGAGGTGCGGTTGGTCGCTGAGAACGAGTCGATTTATGTGCCTCTCGGCGCGAAGCACCGAATGGAGAATCCTGGCCATGTCAACATGGTGTTGATCGAGGTTCAGACCGGTACTTATCTGGGTGAGGACGACATCAAGCGCTACGAGGACGTCTATCAACGGGACTGAGTGGTACAAATGCGGGCGCAACGCCCGCAGCGCTAACTCTCTGATAACTCTGAAAATGCAGCTACCGCGACCGTTCCGGCCCAAGCTTGGGCCCTTTCGCGGAGAGACCCATGAACCCTTTTGCCAACCGTGCCATCCCACTCAGCGGGCCGGCCAGCGATATCATTGCCGTAACCCCGAGCGATGTAACCGACCTCGAAGACGTGGCGATCGCGCTTTATGTCGAAACCGGCGGCACGCTGTCGCTGGAAACTGTGGGGGGGCGGTAGCCGGACCGTGGCAGTCGCCGACAACGCCCTTCTTCCAGTCGGAGTGCTCTGTGTAAATGCCAGTGGCACCACGGCCGGCGGCATTCACGCGCTGGTGCTTGGCTGATGCTGGGGCTGGATGTCAGCGTCACCGGACTGGCGACGTTGGCTCGCCAGTTATCGGTCGCCCTGCCCGTGACCGGGCTGCTCTCCGATTGGCGGTTTGAAGAAGGCAGCGGCGACATCGTCGCAGATCAGACCGGCAACCACGGCATCGACCTGACGCTGGCGGCCAACCCGAACACCGCCTGGCAGAGCCATGGTCTGAGTGCGAATAACGGGGCAGTCCAGACTCCGGTGATCGCCGGAGTGCGAACCATCGCGATGCTGTACCGGACAAATACCGGAACCGGCGGGTTCCACCATTCAGGTCCGATAGCGACCAACAAGGGCATACTCGGCAGCGCGGCGAATGGAGCGACACTGCAACTCACCGACACGATCCACATCGCCAAAGGGAGTGGAGTCGCGAAGGCCTATCGCCGGGATGACACCGGTTCGGGCGCATTCACACTGAACACGGGTGGCTGGCAGGTAGTGTTCCGCGAGTTGGCGACCTCGGCCGCAGGCTATCTGACGTTTGGCGGTCGTGGTGGCACCACGACCAACCGAAACGCATCGTTCGATTTGGGCTGGGCCGGGGTCTATGACCGGGCGCTAGACGACTCTGACCGTTCAAGTATCTTCAACTTTTGCCGCAGCCTGCTGCGCGCCCGCGGAGGGGACAACTACGTTGCCTTCGCTGATTGCCCGACTCAGGCTGACGCTCTGATCCTTTGGGGTCAGTCGAACGCGGATGGGCGCGCCTTGATCGCCGATCTCTCCGCACCAGATCAGGTCCGAACCTACTCAGAGGCTTTTATACTTCAAAACGAGTTCCTGAGCACAACGACCTCGTTTGCAGCGCTTGATCTAGGGGGCAACCACTGCGATGGCGGGGCCAGCTACTTCGGGCCCGAAGTAATCTGGGCGAACCTGCGACAGGACAGCCCCACGGGTCGCGATCTTTATGTCGAAAAGACCGCCCGTGGGTCCGCATTTATGGCGCCGTCATCTGATGCCAATGTCGCAACCGGTGCATCTTGGTCTGAAGGGGAATTGGAGACGAATGCCGGCTGGTGGCGCTCGGCATTGAAAAACCACTATGCCGCGATATCCGACGCACTCGAGGCCGGGATCGGGCTGAACTGGCGCGGTGTGGTCTGGTGGCAGGGCGAACAGGACGCACTGTATACAAGCACGGCAGACGCGCATCTGGCCGAGTTAACCGCTCTGATCGCCTCGTTCGATGTTCATACCGGGTTTGAAAGCGTGCCTTGGGTCATTGTGCAAACGAAACAGACGCCGCCGCCCGATGCAGCGGCCGAAGCGACTGTGCGGGCGGCTCAAGCTTCGGTGGCAGAAGCAATGGGGGCGCGGGCAACGCTGGTCGACGCCGGCGGATACCCTGTTGGCGGCGATGGAGTTCATTTGACGGCAACCGGCATGGCCGGGATTGCAGGCAGCCTCTACGCGACGTTTTTCTGATACCAGTCATAGGTCTGCGCGATCCCCTCGCGCAGGCCGATCTTCGAGGTCCACCCCAACTCAGCCAGTCGTGACACATTGAGCAACTTGCGTGGCGTCCCATCAGGCTTGCGTGCATCGAATGCGATCCGTCCTTCAAACCCGGTCACTTCAGCCAGCATCGTGGCCAGCTCGGCAATCGAGATATCGTGTCCGGTGCCGACATTCAGAAACGCGCTGCGCGGGTCGGTCGCATCATCCCAATTCGCTTTCGGCAGGTTCAGCACGTGTAGTGACGCAGCGGCCATATCGTCGACGTGCAGAAACTCGCGCCTGGGTGTGCCGCTGCCCCAAACCTCGACGACCTCAGCATCGGCCTGCGCTGCGTAATGGAAACGCTGCATCAGCCCCGGCAGAACGTGGCTTTTTATCGGATCGAAGTTGTCGCCGGGGCCGTAGAGGTTTGTCGGCATTACGCTGCGATAGTCGACGCCGTACTGACGGTTGTAGCTTTCGCAGAGCTTAATCGCCGCAATTTTTGCAATCGCGTAGGGCTCGTTCGTTAACTCTAACGGGCCCGTCAACAGGGCGTCTTCGCGCATCGGTTGGGCGGCATCTCGTGGATAGATACAGGACGAGCCAAGGTTCAGCAGCCGTGTGACCCCATTGGCAAAGGCCTGATGGATCACGTTCGCTTCGATCATAAGGTTGTCGTAGATGAAATCCGCCGGGAAGTCGTTATTGGCCAGAATCCCACCAACCCGGGCCGCTGCGAGGATCACCACATCGGGGCTTTCGTCTGCGAAAAAGGTGGCGGTCGCGGCCTGATTGGTCAGGTCGAGTTGATCGTGCGTTCTGGTGAGAACCTCATCGACATCCCGCGCGGACAACTGGCGCGCAATCGCGGACCCAACCATTCCGCTATGTCCGGCAAGGAATATCCGCATGGTCAGTCCCCCGTTGCCACCGGAGATTCATATCCGTGCGATCGCAGGAATGCATGGCGGCGGGCCTCGCTTAGATCGGCGGCGACCATCTCAGTGCACATATCCCGCGCACTGGTCGTCGCAGTCCAGCCTAAGTCGCGACTTGCGGCGGACGGATCGCCCAGCAAGGTTTCGACCTCGGCCGGGCGGAAATAGCGCGGGTCAATCCGCATTACGACGTCGCCCACGGAAAGCGCAGGGGCGGCGTCCCCGGTGATCGCGGCAACAACGGCCTCTTCCTCAAGCCCCTTACCGCGAAACTCCAGTGAAAGACCAAGTTCCTCGCCCGTCCAGCGCACGAAATCGCGCACGGAGTGCTGGACGCCGGTTGCAATCACATAGTCGCGTGGCGCGCCCTGTTGCAGCATCATCCACTGCGCTTCAACGTAGTCGCGCGCATGTCCCCAGTCGCGCAGGGCATCTATATTGCCCATAAACAGACACTCCTCCAGCCCTTGAGCAATCATTGACAACCCGCGCGTGATCTTACGGGTCACGAAAGTCTCGCCCCTGCGCGGGCTTTCGTGGTTAAACAAAATGCCGTTGCAGGCGAAAATTCCATAAGCCTCACGGAAATTTACGCAGGCCCAATAGGCGTAAAGCTTGGCTACCGCGTATGGGCTGCGTGGGTAGAATGGCGTGGTCTCGGATTGCGGAGTTTCAACAACCTTGCCGTACAACTCGGAAGTCGACGCCTGATAGAACCGTGTTGTCTTTTCCAGACCGAGGAAACGGATCGCTTCAAGCAGGCGCAGTGTTCCAAGCCCATCAACATTGGCCGTATATTCCGGCGTTTCAAAACTGACGGCCACGTGGCTTTGTGCGCCCAGATTATAGACCTCGTCAGGGCGGATATCCGACATCAGTCGCGTCAGATTCGACGTATCGCTGAGATCCCCGTAGTGCAGATACATCTGCGGGTTTGTTACGTGCGGGTCCTGATAGATGTGGTCGATCCGCGACGTGTTTAGCGATGAGGCGCGGCGTTTGATACCGTGTACCTCATAGCCCTTCTCGAGCAGGAATTCAGCCAGATACGAGCCATCCTGCCCGGTAATACCTGTAACCAGTGCGCGTTTGGTCATTTGACGGCCCTGCCCTCACGTTACGAATTGGGGCAGCTTGCGTAGTACCTTCAACGCCAACGTCCCGTGCCCTCCCATGCCGTTTTTTTTCAGCACCTGCAAATCCTGGTACGAACGACGGGCAATTTTACAGATCGACCCGTTGCTAAGGCCGCCGCTGCGCATTTGCACCAGAACTTCTGGAATGTACGCCGCGGAAAAATCAGGCTGGCGGAACAGCCGCAGCATAAGGTCATAATCCGCTGACACGTCCAGTCCCTTGTCGTAAGGCTCTGCCCCGCCCAAAACGCTGCGCCGCAAAAACAGCGTTGGGTGCGGTGGAGCCCATCCGCGCTGCAATTTTTCCGGACTGAAGCTGCCTGCCTTCCAATGCCGCAGAACCTGTTGTGGCTTCTTTGAGGACACATACTCCAAATCGCCATAGACGGCAGTAATGCTCGGATCGGCAAAGGCATTGGCCAAACTGCCCAGAACGTCCGGTCCCGCAAAGATGTCGTCAGAATGCAGCACGCCGACAATGTCTCCGCTGGCCCGCAAGATAGCACGGTTCAGCGCGTCATACAGACCTTGATCGGGAGCGCGAACGATGCTGCGGCGCGGGTCAGGGCGGATTTCAAGCAGTGCGGTGGTTGCCGTATCATCGCCGCCGTCCTGCACCAGATGCTCCCAGTCCGAGAACGTCTGCGACGCCAGACTGTCCAGAGCGGTCCCCAAAACGCTGGCCCGATTTCGCGTGGCGGTGATGATAGATATCTTCACGACATCCTCTGCTTCTCAAGAACATGCCTTCCCAGGATCAACGCATCCAGATCGGTGCGCAGATAGCAGGCAATCGCCTGTTCGGGCCGATCGACAATAGGCTCGTTCTCGTTGAAGCTGGTGTTGAGGACCATCCCATGTCCGGTTCGAATTTTCAGTGCCGAAATCAGACAATGAAAAAGCGGATTCGCGTCCACCGTGACTGTATGCAGCCTACCGGTGTAATCCACGTGGGTGACAGCCGGGAAGCGGTCGCGCCATTCTGGGCGGAATCTTACGACGTGCATCATGTAGGGGCTGGCGAGGTCCTGCTCGAAATAGCGCCCGGCATCCTCGGCCAAAACACTGGGGGCGAAAGGACGAAACGACTCACGGCGTTTGATCCGTGCGTTGAGTGTCGCCTTCATATCCGGGATCATTGGGTTGGCGAGGATCGACCTGTTGCCCAGCGCCCTTGGTCCAAATTCGCTTCGCCCCTGATACCATCCGATGACCGCGCCTTCCGAGATCAACGCGGCGGCCCGATCTGCTGCCGCTTGCGGGCTAGCAAGCGGTTCAGCGTACAAGCCCGCGCAATCCAATGCCGCGCGGATCGCCGCGTCAGAGTATTCTGGTCCCCAGAATGCGTGAGGCATCCGAAATCGCTTGGTCTGCCCATGTCCGGCATGCCAGCAATGGAGTGCCGCTCCAAGTGCGGTGCCATCGTCAGCACTGGCGGGCTGGTGAAAGCAGTCGACAAAGCCGGTGTCGCGTGGAATGCGGGCGTTCATCACTCCGTTCAGCCCACAGCCTCCGGCCATCACCAGCCGGGGTGTCGGTACCAATTTCCGCGCGCGGTCCAGGAAGTGCAACGCTGCTGCTTCGAACCGCACCTGAACCGAGCGCGCAATATCCTTGTCCCGCTGCGTGATCGGCTCATGGCGCCGTCGCGGAGGGCCGAGAAGGTCGCATAGCCTATCCGAATAGAGCCGCCTTTCCAAACTGGCCGACGGCTCCAAGAAGCCCGGTACAATCTGAACCAACTCAGACCCAGGCAGCGGAAGAATGCGGGCCATTTCCTCGGCAAACCGGTCGTCGCCGTAGGGCGCGAGTCCCATCACTTTGTATTCTTCGCCAAAGGCGTCAAAGCCTATGAATTGGCTGAGCGCAGTGTAGAAATGTCCCAAAGAATGGGGCAAGGTTACACGTTCCATCACGTCGATTTTTGGCCCCTCACAGCGCGCTACCATAGCGGAGGCGAAATCGCCCGATCCGTCGTAGGAAACACCAGCTGTAACTGAGTCAAATGGCGACGCAAAATAGGCGCTGGCAATATGCGCCAGGTGGTGCTCGACCCGGTGCAGTTTGAAGTTCACGCGCGCGGGGTCTTCATCGCACAGCTGCGGCAGGTCGCGCAGACTGGTCTGGCTAACGCGTTGACGATGGAGGAACCGCGATACCGCCGATGGATGGCGCAGCGCGTGCCGCAGTTTCGCACCAGCATTCGCAAATGGATCGCGCGCGACGGCCAGATGGCTGACATCGCGCAGCCGCAGGCCATTGTCTTCCAGCAACCAAAGGATCGCGCCCTCCGGAAAAGCGGCGCTGTGCTTATCCCGCGCGCCTAGTCGCTCTTCGGCGACCGCGCCAACCAGTTGGCCGTCTAGCAACAGACAGGCAGCGGCATCTGGATGGTGAGCGTTGAGACCAAGAATGACGCTCATGCAGCTATGCCTGCAAGGATCGCTTCGATTTCATCCAGTCGCGTTGCATAGCTTGCTGCAAGGGCTGTTTCGATGCGACGGTGGCGCAACCTTTCCGGTTGTACCTTGAGAAGCATCTGTTCCAGCATCTCTGGCATCGCACCATTGTTGCCGTTCGCCGCCATCGTCACCAGATCGGAATCAGCCCAATTTGCCAGCCACGACGTCAGGACTGGCGCGCCTGTTGCGAGGTATTCCAGCATCTTATGGGTGTCGGTTGGCCCGCCTTGAACAAGATTGTTGAAAGCAATCAGCCACACTGCCACACGGTCGCCAAGTGCCGCGACCTGATCCGGTGGAAGTGGTCCGGTGAATAAGCAATTCGGTGCACGATACAGGCTGGCCAGTGCAGGTGGCGGCGGGCCCTTCGGCAGCGGACCGATCAACCGGAATTTTCGATCAGGCAGACGTGACACCATCGCTGCAATCACTGGCCAGTCGATCCAGACCGCGCCGAGGTTCCCGACCATTGCGACGTCTGTTCCCAGAGCGGAAAGACCGTCGCGCAGCCTCTGGCGTGCGAGGTTGGCGTGAACCTGGGCAAGCCCGTGACCGACCACGGGGACGTTGGCGGGGTGGCCTGATTTGATCATAAACGCCGGAGCAAGTGTCGCCAGCTTGTCGGCGTGTTTGGTTCCGACCGAGGACCGTGAAGGTGCGTCCACCAGATGGAATAGAGACTGTTTTGCCCGAAACGAACGTAAATCTGCGAATTGGCCGGTGTTGTCGAAGTCCCAGATCAAATCGGGAGGTCCGCCAAGTGCTTTGCAGATCAAATCCGCCTGCCGCCGCATCGCTGTATCAAACAGGCGAGATGCATGAAACTTGATACGATAGGGAAACCACGTTCCGTAACGCACGACATCAATTCCGTCGACACCCGATGCGTTGACCCGCACCCCCCGTGACACGCCGGGTGGCTCGATAAAAGAAACTCGACATCCTCGCGCCGCCATCTCACGGGCATAGTGGTGCTTAGAAACGTTCAGCTCGTCCCATCGTTGCGGAGATATCAGCCAGATGTGTCAACGGCGGCGTAATATCCTGCCACTAGGGCGGAGCAAAAGCCGGCCAGTTTGTGGTGTGCGCCTTGGAGCGTGAGGCCCTCAGGTAGCAAGCACGTTCCAAGGCGCATTGGCCGTCAGGCCAATCCTGCTTTGATCAAGTTCCGGTTGTTTTGGTTCGTTGGCGGCTCTGGCTGAGGCGGTAGCTTTCGCCGTTCATTTCCAGAATGTTCACATGATGGGTCAGGCGATCCAGAAGGGCGCCAGTCAGGCGTTCGGTGCCGAATGTGTCAGTCCATTCTTCGAATGGCAGGTTGCTGGTGATTAGCGTGGAGCCGCGTTCGTAACGCTGTGAGATCAGCTCGAACAATAGTTCAGCGCCGGTTTTGCTGAGGGGCACGAAGCCCAACTCGTCGATGATCAGCAGTTTGACTTTGGCCAGTTGTCGCTGCAGGCGCAGCAAGCGCTTCTCGTCTCTGGATTCCATCAGTTCATTGACCAACGCCGCTGCTGTTACAAACGCCACCGGCAGCCCTTTTTGACACGCTGCAAGGCCCAGCCCGAGCGCGACATGGGTTTTGCCGGTGCCGGACGGGCCGAGCGCGATGACGTTCTCCTGGCGCTCGATCCAATCACAGCGCGCCAATTCCAGAACCATCATCTTGTTCAGCGATGGGATCGCCTTGAAGTCGAAGCTGTCCAGGCTTTTGACCGCCGGGAACTTCGCCGACTTGATCCTGCGTTCGACCATGCGTCGTTCGCGGTCGATCAGTTCCAACTCGGTCAGCCGGGCCAGATAGCGGACATGGTCCACGCCCTCTGCGGCGCAGATACGCGCTTGCTTGTCGTGCTCACGCAGGAATGTGGGCAACCGCAGGGTTTTGAGGTGATGGGCCAGAAGCAGTTCAGGAGCCTCGGTCATGCGCCACCGCCTGTCAGCAGGCTCATGTAGGTGGCTGCAGACGTTGTGGCGACATTGGTTCTGGGCAGAAAGGGATAGACATCCAGATCCAGCCGCGGCGGTCGGCGCTCAACACGGCAGAGAAGCAGATGCTTGATCGCGTCGAAGCTGACCGCTCTCATCAGCAGTGCGTCTTTGATCGCCAGATGCAGCACCGCCAGATCAAAGCGTTCCAACAGGCGAAGAACCTGCACATACTCCCGCTTCCCGGTCTTGCCTTGCCGGGCCTCCAAGAGCCGCTGGAGCGTGGCGAAGGCTTCTGGCAGCTCCCAGCCCTGCAAGGGCGCTGCCTGATCAAAGGACATGATCTTGCGCTCGATCAGGCGCAGGTAATGCACCGGGTCAAACACCATATCGCCTGAGTCATAGGAGCGGGGATGGTCTGCGATGATCTCTGCCGCGCAGCCAATCACGACGCGGTCAACGAAGCCTTTGATCCAAACCTCTCGATGGCCATAGGCAACGGGGACTGAGTAATCGTTGCCCCGGTAGCGCACCTGGGATGTTGATGTGACTTGGCCACTTTGGAGATCACAGGCTTCAAAGGGCGCGGCGGGCAAAGGACGCATGGCCGCCAGATCAGCCTCCAGCCGTTCGCCGATACTGACCTTGTGACCGCGCAGCATGTCGGCCTGCCGTTTGCGGCATTGTTCTTCAAGGTAGTCGTTGAACGCATCCCAATGGGCAAAGCGCGGGATCGGTACCATGAAGTTGCGCCGCCCGTACCCAACAAGGCCTTCGACTTTGCCCTTATCATTGCCCTTGCCGGGACGGCCATAACGGTCACCGATCACATAATGAGAGAGCATCGCGCTGAACCGCTGGGTTCTCTGGCGGGTGTCATCCGGCATGATCTTCGCCACAAGGCAGCGATCATTGTCGTAAAGGACAGAGCGCGGCACCGCGCCAAAAAAGCCAAAGGCATGTACGTGCCCGTCCAGCCAGGCTTCGGTGTTCGCCGCAGGATACGCGCGGATGTAGCAGGCATCACTGTGGGGCAAATCAAGCGCAAAGAAGAACGCCTTTTGCTCGACACCGCCGATCACAACCAGCGCTTCGCCAAAGTCGGCCTGGGCGTGTCCAGGCGGATGGCTCAGCGGAACAAACATCTCCTTGCCGGAGCGCTTCCTGGATCGGACGTAGTCTTTGACAATCGTGTAACCGCCACCGAACCCACATTCGTCACGTAGCCGTTCAAAGATCCGCTTGGCCGTATGGCGCTGCTTGCGGGGACGGGTCTTGTCTTCCGCAAGCCATTGGTCGATCTGACCCGTATAAGGATCAAGCCTGGGACGCCTGATCGGCGCCGTTCGCCGATATCCGGGCGGCTCAGAATACGCCAACATCTTCGAAACACTGTCCCGGCTAAGCCCAAAATCCCGGGCAATCCGGCGCCCGCTCAACCCTTCCTCAAAGTGAGCGTGGCGAACCTTCAAATACAAATCCACGGTGAAAATCCCCAAGCCCTCCCGACAAATCCGAAAGGGCAAAAGTGGCCGACTTTTACGCCGCCCGCGACAGCACTGTGCCGCCGCTACCGTGGCCGAGTATTGCTCCGCCGTTCTCACCTCCAGACGATTGAAAACGTGGTCAATGAAGTCGTTCCTGTGGTTCCTGTCCCGGACGATTTTGTTGTAGTAATACGGGATTGGCAGACCCGGTTTGCCAGACCTTACCTGTACCGGCCACGGTAGGAATTGGACATTAAGGTTTCGGTAGTCCAAATCCACTTCTGGCTTAATCAGTTTGGATGAAGCAAACCCATCACCGCTGATACGAACACCGAGATCAGCAGTGGCTGAAAAGATGATCGCTTTCGACAGATCAGGAATATCAAAGGAGTAACTCACAAAACGAAGATCGGTGGCAGTCTTCCTATAAAGGAAACCATTCACTGCCGCTGTGTCCCGGTAGAACGTGATTGCGCGGCTAGCCAGTTCACTACTTGGTTTCAGGGTTTCCTCGCTCACATCGAAGTCGAAGACAGGTATCTCTGTATCAGGGATTGCCTCGACCAGCCTGTGACGCTCCAGCATTGCTTTTTGGGTATCTGCCCACTTGGACATCTTCCTGAAGAAAGTCTTCCCATCAGGCGTTGTGTCGATTGAGCTGCCCTCGAACAGCTTGTTGAAGTCTGAACACGATAGGTTTGTTGTCTCGTGAAACGTTGCAGGTTTCTCGTCAATCAAGACAACATCTCTGCCCTCAAGCCACCACGGGCCATGGCTTTCAGAAAGACTGGCTTGGGTGACGATAACAACTCTCTTCCCGTGTGCCTCTTCTTTCGTTGTTCGCATGAATGGTTCGGCGATGTGTTCGTCCACCACAGGCAAAACAGTGTCATGGGCCTTAGTCCACAGACCTACTTGCTCTTCTGGATAGCCAAGCGTCTCACACAGCAGCCTAGCGAAGGCATCTGCATCTGCACGGGTGAAAACAGCGACAAGGTACTTCCTGTCCAGATCGACATCTGCCTTGATTTTCTTAGCGATACCGACTGTTTTACCGACGCCTGTCTCCGCCAACACGTACCAAGGCGCCGGATCATCGCTGTTAGCTCGCTTGTCTATGACGGCCGTTACGTCGTCTTGGATGATTGAGACAGGTGGTCCACCTTCACGGGATTTTTCGACAGAACTGGGTACCTCCTCGGCAACGACTTTCTCTGGCTCAGGAGGTTCCTCTGCTTCGTACGAACCATACAGTTCAAGCTCAAACTCAAGATCAGCGAACCGCATTAGAAACGCCCTCCACTTTGTCGCTGTCGATCAGATAGTAGCCGTCTCCTAGGTATTCGACGAACCTACCGGTGTCGGCGATCATGCCGGAGTCCCTTTCATAGACGTAGAACCTACCAGCTAGGCCATTGTCTTTTTGATTTAGATCAGTCATAGTTTTGTTTCCTTCGTTGAATTGAGGGGAAGCAGCTAACCGGTGCTCCTGCAAAGATTTCCGGATAGCTGCGGTTTATTAAAAGGGGAGTTTCGGCTCCTCTTTTTCTTATTGGGATAGGATTTGCAGGGCAGCAATTCAAGGTTCCACTGTCTGGCAGTCTTTTGATTGCAACGAAGAGAAGCGCTAACTTCGATCCCTGAACTGAGCAACGAACTGGGCCTTATTCCGAAGACGGTAGCTAAGCGGCTATCCAATTAGATGAGTGTTGTACAACGCGGTCTACCTAAGGTTTTCAAAGCGCGCGCCTACCCTTTGACACAATTCTTGAGGAAGGCAGAATTCGAATCCATGAAACGACCATTTCAATTCGGACACTCGTGCCACATTTTCTGGTGGAGTAGAACCGCTCTGATTGTACAGTTCTGATGTGCCCAAGAAATTCTCCAGATCAAGCAAAGTTTCGCGTGGATGAGTCTGTAAATTTTCCAATGAATACAATTTTACATTACGCGCTCCAAACGCCGAACCGAAGGCTTCTGAAACACGCTTGTAATCTAGCCATCCGAGACTGTGAACTAACGGTCGCCCTCCAGCCAACTCCGACAAAAAATCTTCAAAAAATAACTGTTGGTTTTCCTTGGCATGTTGCGTGAACCCTTGCTTATAGGCGTTGACACAGCCAAACTTTGCGAACCTTGAAGCTAACCAGATTGCATGATCTCTTGTTCCAAGAAGAATTTGGATATCCCCCGGAATTTTTGCAACATCACGCAAAAAATAGTGGAGCTTGTCGCAAACTTGCTCGGGAGCGCTCCCTGCCCAATTCCATAGTTCCATGGGAGTCATTGAGATGTTTTCGTCTGAGACAACTAGACACTTATTTTCAGTTCGAGATGTCTCAAAAATATTATTCAAATCTTGTGACGCAATTTCGAGCCAGCGTCCCAAGGAGGGGCGCTCTTCTGCTGTGTGCATATACATGCGCAAGACCGCACATATTCGCTGACGCACTTTTGCCTGATGCCTGTGGACAAATGTAACGTCCTTCGCTCTACCGAGCATTGACTGAAGCGATGTCGTGCCGGTTTTCGGCAGGCCAATGTGAAGCGTGAACTTCATAGCTATTCCTCTTCTCTCACCGTGGTAGCCCTAGAAAATCGATTAGTTTTCAGCCTTGTTAAGGTGGATCAGGGTATCATGTCAGGCTGCAAGTTTAATTGGTTTTATGCTCCTGACATAGGTCTCATTGGGGGGCAATATGCGGTCAGTCGAATGGGCGGCTTCAGAGATGTAGTAGGACGAGAATTTTGAAAGGTTTGGACCATAGGATTTGAGATTGAGAATGACGCAACAGAGCTGGCCAACGGACCGATGTTCGCCTCGGTGGCAATCTCGGACTGCCGCATTGGCTTTGAACCAGCATTCCTGCCCATCTCGGGCCACTTACTGTACGGGACCGGATGGTCAGGAATAACTTTTGACGCTAGGTCTAGTCCGTTGTTTTCATTCGGCATGTTGGGGCCCTTCATGCTGCTTCCCCCACACCAGCAAGCTCAATGCTCGCGTTGCTGACTAGTTCTCGGAACTTATCCGTTGTCCTGACAAGCTGACCGTGGCGAGTTGATCGGTGTTCTAGGAAGCCAGCCTTCTTTGCAGCTGTTACGGAGACGTATACGTTGTGCTGGTTCAGTGAGGGGACGGCCTGCCAGAAGACTTCCTTGTCCTCGAGAGCAAGCATCGTGCGAACGAATTGCATCTGAATAAGCGTGCCACCAGAGCGGATGACACCTGCGGCTCGTAGACCTGTAGCCACAGCTTCATGGAAGGCCTGCGTGTTAGCAGTACGCGGGACAGTCTTCAACTGCGCTACGTAAATATCCTTTAGATTCTTGTACTTACTCATCGTCGTTAATCCTTTTAATGGTATCTTGGTCCCAGAAGTCGTCTTTCAGCGTCTGACAATCTTCCATCATCCGTGCCTGCATCTTTGGTTGGTAAAATTTAGCTGGTGATTTGAGTCGCATCTCGCGCCATTGTCTGTAACTACGTGGTGGTCTTGTCGTCATGTTGTTTACTTTCTCTTGTAACATTTCATTTTAGGGGTGGACATACGATCCGAAAGCTTTATTAATTGTACTACAGGGGTCTGAGCTTCTTTCTAGTGACTAGACAAATTTTTTTACGGGGAAATCCCCGCTCCAGCAAACCAGAAAAAAAGATTAGACTATCCCTTATAGATAGAATATACCCTTCTCGGCATTCTGTGTCAATAACAAATTTTGGCGTAAATCGCGTAAGCTATTGAAAAGTAACGAAAGAAAAATATTGATTTCAAATACAGAATCTGAATTAGAGCGATTCGATAAGTGACTCACACGGCGCCAAGAGGGCTTTCGGTACCTACCATACGCGGTGATATACAGACTTGCCGCTGTACGGGGCTTACAGAGGCTCTCAGGGCCTATCCAGCCAAGGATGCTCCACCTTATCTAGCGCTTCAGACCGTACTTTGAGACTAGGACCACTGCCATATTTACCAGCAACATCACCTGCCCCGTGTCCTGTGATAAAATCGTTAGTCTCCTTGGGAACACCTGCATCGCGTAACAGGTCCTTCAGCGTACCACGAAGGCTGTGAGCCACCTGCCTATCGGATGATCTGATTTGGTGGATGTGGGCGTTAACGGCGTTACTGGCAGCAGCTTGGGCTTTCCCGTCTATGTCCAGTTTGTAATCGAACAGGCGTCCAGTGTTTCGCTCAGGCAGCTTGAGGGCCTTGGGGATAGGCACCAGACGTGATGATCCTAGGTTCTTAACGATCCCCTTTGTCAGATCGAAGTGGCGAACGTCTCCTTCCACCACGTTGTCCCAAGACAGAAGTGCAGCTTCATCCAGACGCATCCCAGTGGTGATAAGGATCGAAAGCAACAGCCTGTCCGAACATGGCAGCGTGTCCAATGCAAACAGATCGTGCAGTTGTTGCTTGGTGAACGGTTGCCAACGTTGACTGGCCCTTCCGTATCCTTTGAAGTCCAAGCCGACAAAGGGGTTGGCGTCTATCTGTTCGTTGCGTTCAAGCCACTTCAGCATTCCCGTCACAGCGTTCACCTTGTCTCGGATCGTTCCTGCTGCTGAGCCTTCGTCATCTAGCAGCTGCGCGAACCTATAAGCGTGGGCCTTGGTGATTTCAGCCACGGTTGCTGGTGCCACTGTGTCGATGAAATGAGTCAATGCCCTTTGAACTTTGGTCTTTGTTGCTTCACGGCCCCACGATCTACCAGCGATGTATTCATGTGCTGCATCAGCAACAGACCCAGAGGAAGGAGGGGCCGTCAGAGGCTGTGACATCGTCGCTGAGTAGGCATCTTCACTACGTCGTAGGGCCAACCATTCCCTGCGCTGCCGTGGGTCCATGAGCGCCAGTAGACCGTCGGGGATGGTAACGCCCATGCCTTGCAGCATCAGACACACGGACACCTGATCCATATGCTTGTCCAGCATGTCCTCTGGTGGAGGTGGTGCCCCGTGGTCAAGCAGTAGCTCACGAGCTAGATCAGAGAAGCCGTCACGTGGTGCTGTGCTCTCAAACGTATCGTACAGCTTCTGGGCAATGCCGTGCTGCCTCTGCTTGGCAATCTTCTTGTCGCTGGTGCCAGTGGAAAGACGTTTCTGCTTCCCAAGGGTGTCTCTGAGCGCCAGAGGGACGGTGACGTTGACGTACCACTTTCCCTTGATAAGAACCAGATTGCTAGGTGGCGTATGTTCCATTCGTATGTTCCATTATAATTCTGCAAGATACCAGAATCATTAAATTATCTTGTTTAAAAGGACAAGACATACGCTGGTTACAGATGCACTCCATCTGGCTGCAGATTCCTGGCCAGCTGAAATCGCGCCGGATCAGCGCAGGTCCGTGGTCCGCAAAAGACTGTCGTCGCACCGAACTCGCCAGCAATGCTGCCAGTTCCCGGGCAAGCGCGCTGGTGTTCCGCTCAGCAATGCAGGCCGGATCCAGCGAGGCGACAAGAGCCCCTGCCCCGACACCCGGCGTGCAGATAACTGGCGTGCCAACTGCCAGCGCTTCGGCTACTGCAAGTCCAAAACTTTCGCGCAGAGATGGCGCGATCAGTACATCCGCCCCGGCCAGGAACGCCCATTTTTCTGCGCCAGCCAGCGGACCAACGAAGCGGGCATTTCGTCCTGCCAACCCCTGGTCGGTCAGGTCGGCCCGCAGCCCGATCGGGTCCGGCCCGGCAAGGCGCAACTCCGCATCGGGCAGTTTTCTAGCGGCGGCCAGTGCCAGATCGACGCCCTTTGTCCAGTCCAGTCGTCCCAGGAATGCCACCCGCCGCCCGCGCGGCACGGTCTGCCAGATCCGACTCTCAGGTATTGGGTCCGGCGGCATTTCGACGCCATTTGCAACTACCTGAACAGGTGAGAGGTCCAGATCCAGATCGGCCAACCCAACCGCTTCGGCTTGAGAGGTCACATGGATCGCCCCGGCGCACGATAGCAGATCGCGCTCGAACCCCCTGATCCACAAACGTTTGGCCAGCGGCGACTTTCCAGAGATCAGGTCCCGCTGCAACATACCGCGGGGCGAGGCGACATAAGGGACCCCTGCCCGCCGCGCCAACGCGGCCAGTACCGGGCCCGGCCACAGGAAGCAGCCATTCAGATGCAGCACATCAGCATCAGGCAGCGCCTGCGCCACCGCCCGCGCCATGGCAGGGCTTCGATACAGGCGGCGCGGCGATTGGATCGGAAAATAGCTGACCGTCACCCCGTCCAGATCGACCGGTACACCCAGGGGGACATCAAGCCGATTTGGTCCATCAACGTCGGTCGTGAACACTTGCACACGGTGGCCCGCATCCACCAGCGCCCTGGCCAAACCGTGACCCGAGCGGATCGGACCGCCGTAGCGCACGGCGGGCAGGTAGTTGGGGGTGTAGAATAGAATATTCATAAGCGCTTCACCGCAATCTGCTCATAGAAATCGCGGTGTTTTGCAGAGAAGGAGTCAAAGCCAAAGCGCTCCTCGGCGACTTGCCGCGCAGCCTTGCGCGCGGCCCCCTCGGGTTGGGCCAACAAATCGCCGAGCGCCGCGACATAGGAGCATGGATCACGCGGCGAAATTACGCGACCATTTCGGGTTCCGTCCACTGCCTCACACGAACCATCTTCGTTACCTACGATCACAGGAACGCCACAAGCCAACGCCTCGATCGGTGTCAACGGCAGTCCCTCGCCCCGCCCAGGCCCCTTGTCCGACACCAACGCAAATACGCGCGCGGCGCGGTAGAGTGCAGGCAGGTCGGCATCAGCCAGGGGTCCGGTGAAAATACAGCGGTTACCGAGTGAATGCTGCTTGGCCAAAGCCTCCAACCGCGGGCGGTCATCGCCATGCCCGGCGATCACAAGCAACGCGTCGGAGCTGTTCAGGGCCGAGAATGCCTTGATCAACCGGTCAAAGCCTTTGTGCGTCGAATCGCGTGCCAGCCGCCCAAGCGACAGAATCAGACGGCTCTGATCTGCATAGGGAATCCCGTAACGGGACAAGACCCCTGACCCAGACGCGCCTGGGCAAAAGCGATCGAGATCGACGCAGTCCCAAATAACCGTCGCCGGGTCGGGATGCATTGCCTTGTGTCTTAGGTGGTCCGCTGTGGCATAGCAGTCGGCAATAATGTGATCACATCGGTACAAGGCGCAGCGGCGACGCTTGCTCAGCCCGCTCCATAGCTCGCGACCGTAGACGTTCAGCACTGTGGCAGCACCGACGAACCGCGCCAGATGGCCGGCCAATGGCGTAAGGTTTACATGCGCAGCATGAACCAGATGCGGCCGCCATGCCATCGTCTGGGTAACCGATTGGAACGCCATCGCCATGCGGTCGCCAAGACGCGGGCGGATGCCGTGCCAGAAAACCTCGAAGGGGTCCTCAAAACTCTCGGAGTTGGGACCAACGAGCGATAGAACGCGCACCTCGGCGAACCGGCGTAGCGCGGCGATTTGATAGCGACCGTATCGGCTGATCCCGCCTTTGTCGAACACACCGGGGGTAAGATAGAGGATGCGCCGTCTCATGCGACAGCTCGCTGATCGTCGCGCTGTAGCCGGGCCAATAACGGGGCGAATTCCAACTGATAGTTGAAACGCCGTTGATGCAGCAAAGCTGCGCGCCTGCCCTCAGCGGCGAGAGCTGCGCGATCTTCAACATAGCCCCGCACGATTCGGGCCAGGTCTTGCGACGAGTAAGAACCGAGGCAGCGACCAATCCGCTGACCCTCAAGCAATCCAGCGACGCCAGGGTTTCGGTCGCCGATCTGCGCCAATCCTGCCTGCATGTACTGATATCGCTTATTGCAGGCACCAAGCGCTGTGCGGAATTGTGTGGGGGCGTCGTTCAGCAGGCACAGTCCGAGATCCGCCTGTGCCAGTCGGGCTGGCAGGTCTGCTAGGTCGATCCAGCCACTGAAACGAACCCGATCCGCTAGCCCATCCTTTGCAACTTGCGCCTGCAGCGCTGGCCCCAACGCAGCGTCGCAATCACCGATCAACGTCAGCCGTGTATTCTTCGGCCAAAGCGGCACCGACTCGAGGATCAGTGGCAGGTTCTGCCCCCGTCCCAAAACGCCGCAATAGACCACTTCGACGGTCGCTCCGTTCGTGGCTCGCACAGGATTCGACTCCTTCAGCGGATAGTTCGGGATCACGAAAGGCGCATCGCGCAGCCGCAACTGCCGAACTAGCGCATCACCGCGCGCGGCATCGGGGGACAACCACAGTGTCGAAACCGCCAACTGTGCCCCGCAAACGCCGTTCGATCCAACGGCGCATGGATAGGGATTCGTGGAAATGGGCAATGCGGTGCGGTGGCTTGTGTCGCGCAAGATCGCTGTAGAGCATGGCCAGCGGCTCATAGGAGGCTTCGACCAGCGGCGGCGCATTCCGGCGCGCTGAATTGATCGTGCAAACGAAGGAGAACAGCCTTCGAATACCCCCAAACCGCCCTATTGGGTCCCGCATTGTGATCACATCGACTCCCGGCTGACCAAAAGCGATCCCTTCGGCACCGCGTCGCACGGTCGTAATCAGCGTCACTGCGAACCCGGCCCGTGCCAGCAACCTCGCCTGCGCCTGAACCGGGGGGTAGCCGTCGACCGGCGCGGGAGAAATCAACAACGCCCTCGGGATCATCAAATCACCCGGACCCGGCGCGGTCGCACCAGCAGCGTACCGAGCGTGCTCATCGCGATGAATGCCATCGCGGCCGAAGCGGCGACAAAGATCATCATCGACGACGGCGCGACCAGCGCAATCCCGACTGTGAACCACTTGAGGAACCCGAACAGATCGCCGCGACCCAGTGACAGCGCGGCGCGTCGGTCCAGCCACCGCAAGCAGAACCCCAGAGTCACACAGCCAACGAAGACACCGGGGTAGCCGAAATTCACGTAGAACTCGATCACCGGGCCAACCCCGAAGGTCGAGCTTTCCGAGAACAGCCGCCCGGTGTGCTCGGCCATGAAGTCGCTGCCGCCCATCTCGGGTTTTCCGGGCCACAGGGCGCGCGGAACCCAAGCCAGCAAGACAACCCAAAGCGTCGCGCCATGCTGGCGCAACTCCGGGTAATCGCTGTGCCATTCGATCACCTTGCCGACCATCATGGTCTGGTTCAGTCGGATGTTGATCCAGTCCAGAGCGGCAAGGTTTCCGGGCCGGACCCACTCGACGCCGCCAAGGGCGCGCCACAAGACCGAAGCGCGCTCGGACCACTCACCGCCCTGCCAGATCACGCCTCTGATCTCGGCCCGGAAAGACATCCAGGCGACGAACAGAACCAACATCACATACAAGGCGGTGGCGCTGCCAACAGCGAGTTTCCAGCACGGCATTTTTTGCGGGCGCAGCACACTCAGCCAGAACCCTGCATAGAGCATCAATACGACGAAACCGTAGGAGACGAATCCCCAGACCAGTAGGAAATAGGCGGGGAGCAGACCGCCGAGCAGCGACCAGCGCACCAGCGACCGACGGCGAACCACGGCGATTGCCGCGCCAAGGCAAACGCAGCCCACTGCCATGTTTCGAGTTACCTGCAGGATCGCCGCCGACATCGGAAAACTGACGCGCGCGGCGTGCAGCATCAGGCCAAGTGCTGCGATGCCTCCGATCATCCAAAGCAGTTGTTGCGCGAAAGCGGGGTTTGCGCTCATTGGCAGCGACATCGGCGCCACGCGCCGCCGTGCAAAGGCGCCACAGCCAAGCGCGAAGCCGAAAAGCCCAAGCATTGTGGCCATCAACCCGCGCAACACCGTTGCTTCGGTGAATTCCAAAGTCGCCAGATACCAGTGGGCATCGGCACGTATGTGGTCGTATCCCGGAAAGGCGTACACGAAAGCACCGCCGTACATAAAGCTGACCGAAAACAACCATGCAGCCGGCAGCCCAACGCTGCCTGCACGCGCGTTGCGCACAACGACGCGCGCAACCAACCACAGCCAAATGCACGCAAAAGCCGCAAATGTCAGCGAATCAGGCACTGGCGGTGCTCAGCGATTGACTGGCCTTGCGCGTCGCCGCCAATTCTTCGGTCAAGATGGCGCAGATCCGGGCGATGTCTTTGTCACCAAGCTCGGTATAAGTCGGTAGGTTCAAACCACGCTTTGAAATGGCGTGCGCAACCGGCGTCGCAGCATCCGGCAAAAAAGGCATCTCTGACATCGGAAAAAAATAGGGGCGAGTATCGACACCGCGGGCCAGCATCCGTTTGGCAATGGCATCCCGATCCGACGCCTCTAGCCCTTCGAATTCCACGCAGATCATCCAATAAGCATGACTGACCCCCGGCGCGCACCGGTTCAGCGACAGGCCAGCCCGCTTGCCGAGATGTCGCTGATAGGCGGCAAAAATCCGGTGGCGTTCGACCAGCATCGCCTCGGCCCGCGCCATTTGTCCGCAACCGATGGCCGCCTGCAGGTTGGTCATCCGATAATTGAAGCCTGGCACATCGTGCCAGTAGCGGCGATCCGGCGACATCGCATGATCGCGCAGATGCCTCAGCCTGTCGGCGAGGTCGGCGTCATTAGTGGTGATCATCCCTCCCTCGCCAGTCGTCAGACACTTGTTGGCGTAGAAGCTGAAGGCACCACACGCACCCCAGCCCCCAACTCGCCGCGCACCAATCGCGGCGCCATGCGCTTCGGCTGCGTCTTCAATCACCACAAGCCCGTGATCATCGGCAATCCGGTTAATTGCTGCCATGGCCGCCGGGTGGCCATAGAGGTGGACCGGCACAATGGCGCGGGTCCTCTGGGTGATAAGCGACGCAGTGGCGCTGGGGTCAAGGCAGAGCGATCCAGGCTCTATATCAGCACAAACTGGCGTCGCACCCGTCATCAGCACCGCATTTGCGGTGGCAATGAATGACAGGTCCGGGACGATCACCTCATCCCCCGGCCCGATGTCATGAGCATGCAGCGCCAGATGCAATGCGGCAGTGCCATTGCTGACCGAAACCGCGTGATCCGTGCCGCAGAAGGCTGCGAATTCATCCTCAAACCGTGTCACGAAACTGCCCAGCGACGAGATCCAGCCTGAAGTAACCGCCTCGAACACATAGGCAAGTTCCAACGAACCCAATGAGGGTCGCGAGATCGGGAATTCCGGTCCGTCGCTCATGCCGCTTCCAGAATGCGTGTCAGGCGATGCTGATAGGTATGCTCAGCCCGCGCCCTCGCCAGACCTGCCGTGCGGACGTCTGCAGCCCATGACGGATTGCACCGCGCTTGATCCAGATGAGCCAGAATGTCGTCGACGCTGCGATACGTCAGAACTTCATGGCCGGGTTCAAAGCAGGTTGCCACTGCTGCCCGGTCTTCAATCAACTGCAATCCACCGGCACCGCAGATTTCAAACGCACGACAATTCAATGATTCACCTTCGGCCAGCGACGTTGAATTCAGTGCCGCCAGCGCCGCCTCAAAGACGCGCGATTTCTCCGCTCTCACCACATATGCACCCCGGTGCAGCAGCCGCAGGGCCGGATTTCCCCAGCGCGGGACTGGCGGGCCGTAGAGCGCCAGAGGGACTCTGCGCGCCGCCAGACGCGCTGCAAGCGCCTGACGGTAACCATAGTAGTTTCCGACCACGGCGATGTCGGGGCCTCTGTCCGCACCCTGCGGGCAATGCCAGTCCGGGTTCATCGCCTCGTGGGTCAGGTGCGCGGGCAGACCCAGGGCGCGAAACCGAGCGACGGCGGCGCTATCTTTTAAATGGATTGCATCCCATTCGCCACTGAGCAGGCCCATATCGCGCATGTTCGCCGGAGGATCGCCCCACCAGGCGATGCGGTGGACACCGATCCGCCCGATGTCCGCCAAGACCTCTCCGCGCAGGGCTTGTGTCAGGCACAACAACACGTCGGGCTTAAGGGTGCGGGCCGTTGACGACGCCCAGCGCTCGGCCCGAGTCCAGATCGCAGGGAATGTACGGTGTGTTGCCCTCCGCGCAACGTCCAATGCGGGATTACCAGATCACCCGAACCGACGCGGGGCGCAGGTCACGCGATGGCCCATTTGCCGCAAACAATGAGCGACGTTGTCAACAAACCCGTCCGGCGACGGGAAATTTGGGATCATCACGTGCAGCGCCGCGCCACTCATAGACGCAAGTCCGACATTTCCGGCGGCAACAGACCCTTCAGATCATAAATCAGCGCGTCCGGCTTGCCAAAAGCGCGCAGCCGATCGGGGCCGAGCGCGCGGAAGGCGTCATGCGCCACGGCCATTATCACAGCATCGTACAGGCCGGTTGCGGGATGCGCGACCAGATCGACACCGCACTCTGTCTGTGCAGCCCTCGGGTCGGCCTGAGGATCATGGACATCAACGTCGAGGCAGTAGTCTTTCAGTTCCTCCAAGAGCCCCATCACACCGGTATTGCGCAGATCGGGACAGTTCTCTTTGAATGTCAGCCCCAAAACCAGAATGCGCGCAGCTGCAACGTCGCGTCCGCTGGCCAGCATAGCTTTCACCAACCGAGCCGCGCACCATGTGCCCATCCGGTCATTCAAACGTCGCCCGGCCAGGATTACTTCGGGCTCGTGGCCCGCTTCACGCGCCTTGTGCGTCAGGTAATATGGATCGACGCCAATACAGTGACCCCCTACAAGACCGGGCCGGAACGGCAGGAAATTCCACTTGGTCCCGGCAGCTTGCAGCACCGCCTCGGTGTCCAGCTCCAGTCGATCGAAGATTATCGCCAACTCGTTCACCAGTGCGATGTTGAGGTCGCGTTGCGTGTTCTCGATCACTTTAGCCGCCTCGGCGACGCGAATGCTGGGAGCGCGGTGGGTACCGGCGGTGATGATCTGCCGGTAGAGCGCGTCCACCAAGTCCGCCGCTTCCGGGGTCGAGCCAGAGGTGACTTTGACCACGTTCTGCAGTCGGTGCTCGCGGTCACCGGGATTAGTTCGTTCTGGCGAATAGCCGACCCAAAAATCCCGATTCAGGCGAAGACCAGAAGCGTGTTCCAGCACAGGAACACAGTCCTCTTCGGTTGCGCCGGGGTAGACAGTGCTTTCAATGACAACCAAATCGCCGGGGGACATGGCCTCGCCGACCACCCGGCACGCTCCAAGCAATGGGCTGAGGTCGGGACGTTTGTGGGCGTCAATCGGCGTCGGGACGGTCAGGATATAGCAATTCGCAGCCGCCAATTTTTCGGGCCTGTCGGTCAGGCGAAGTGGCTGCTTGCGGGCCTCTGACAGGCGCGGCTCCGAGATTTCGCCAGTTGTATCACGCCCAGCGCGCAATTCACCGACACGATCTGTCGATAGATCAAATCCGATTGTGGGTCCGGTCCCGCCCAGAGCTATCGCTAATGGCAGGCCAACATAGCCCAGCCCGATTACCGCCGGGCGAAGATCCTCTAGCCTCGGCAAATCGATGCCTTCGACATGCTTTGGCATAGTCAATTTGGCGATACGCGCCTGACCAACGATTTCCATTCCCCTCGACCGGCACACCATCCCCACGGTGCTTTCCGGCGAACACGCAGAATGTCGAAATGACCGGGAGACACCCGGCATGGCCACGTGTCCGACGCTGCCGCCCCCTTTGGTGAGGGCAGTGGGTTAACAGAGCGTTAACATCCGTTAATTGAGTGTTACCGGGTGACGATCTCGGCAGGGTTGTGGCGCAACCGCACATTGAGATCAGCGCGTTTCGGCCCAATCCTGATACCAGGAGACGAATTGTGCGATGCCTGATGCGATGTCTGTCTTCGGACGATAGTCAGTCAGCTGTTGAAGCAATGTGGCGTCGGCCCATGTTGCAGGCACGTCGCCTTTCTGCATATCCATTAGGTTGCGCTGGGCTTTGACGCCCAGTTCAGCCTCGATGGCGTCGATAAAATCGGTCAAGCGCACCTTGTCCGAATTGCCGATATTGACCACACGCCAGGGTGCGACGGGACTGAGACTATCGCCCGGCTCGATCTTATCTGCACTTTCCGGGCGCTCTGGCACCACGTCGATCAGGAGCCGGATCGCCCGGACCAGATCGTCGACATAGGTGAAGTCGCGCCACATCTCGCCGTGATTGTAAACGTCGATTGCCTCGCCCTTGGTCATTGCATCGACGAATTTAAACAACGCCATGTCTGGGCGACCCCATGGCCCATAGACTGTGAAAAAGCGGAACATCGTGGTGGGGATGCTCCAAAGATGAGCATAGGAATGGCTCATCGCTTCAGCCGCTTTCTTAGTCGCCGCATAGAGTGTCAGCGGCAGGTCAGCCTTTTGGGTCTCGGCGTAAGGCATCTGGGCATTCGCACCATAAACGCTGCTGGTCGACGCCATGAGCAGGTGAGCTATCTCCAGTTCGCGCGCCAGTTCCATCACATTGAATGTGCCGACCAGGTTGGAATCGATGTAGGCCCGTGGGTTTTCCAGACTATATCTGACTCCCGCCTGCGCGGCGAGATGGACGATAACGTCGGGGGCGAAATCGGCTGCAACCGCTTGCAGCGACGCGAAGTCTTCGAGCATCGCCTCGGATGCCGAAAACCCCTCGGTCTGAAACAGCATGGCATGACGGCGACGTTTCAGGGACACGTCGTAATAGTCGGTCATCCCATCGAAACCGTGAACGCGAAACCCTTCGGTCAGCAGTACGCGCGCCAAATGATAGCCGATAAACCCGGCGGTTCCTGTAATCAGAACCCGTGTGCCGGGCGGGAATGGAGGCTGTGGGGCCAATGCGAAAGGTCCGCGGTTCGGAAGTTCCGTCAGGTTCTTAACTTGCGATTGGCCTCAAGAACACCGTCAAATCACGCTGCTGAAACGCGCATCAGAGTTCTGCAAAGGCATGCACTTGCCGCCGTTGAGGCTGGCCCGGCTTCTGCCAGGCTGGCATGTGTCGCAGAATCGACAGCTCCTTCGTGTTTAGCGCCCGAGTGAACCGCACGCCGATCATCTCACCGCGCGCCCAGCGCACGATTGCGCCAAGTGGCTTTTCCATGATCCAAAGAGTGACCGAGTCCTCTGCCTGCAAGTCCGACGGACCGCATTCGACACGCGCACCTTCCGGTGTGACGTCCCGCAGGACAACCCGCGCGCGGGATTCTCCGATTTTCAGGTCGGATTTGTATGAACAGGGATGACGTCTGGCACGGAATTTCATAGCCGCCTCGCTATTTTATTTAACTCGGCTGAGCGTAGGAAGCGCTAGATTAACAATGCGATGACGCAGTATGGAGATTTGCGCGTGAATTGAATCGATTTGATCTGAGCTGCAATGTGATCAAGTCAGTTGCCACGGCGTAAGCTGGCGCTAGGGTCTAAAGGCGTAACCCAACAAGGTCCGCCAAATGCTCGGCACTCAAACGATCAGCGACCTCTCAGTCCACTGTGTCCATATCCCGGCAAAGGCCGTCCACTCGCATGGATCCGGCGACGTTGCCGGGATTAACGTCGCGATATTGGAACTGACCACGGATGCAGGGCTGACGGGCTGGGGTGAGGCATCGCCCTGGCCAGTGTTTACCGGAACGGTTGATGGGGCTGCGGCTGCGCTTAACGCCCATCTGGGTCCGCATCTGATTGGCGCAGATCCAGTGCTGGTCGGACATCATATGGCACTGGCTGATCGCCTGCTGGTGGGCCATCCGGAAGCAAAGGCGGCGCTGGAATGTGCCTTGCTGGACTTGACCGGACAGATTGTCGGCCTGCCGATTGCCGAGTTGGTCGGAGGCCGTCACCGCGACACGATTCCGCTGAGTTTCTCGGTCGCCAATCCCGATTTCGACACTGATCTTGCCGATATCGCCGCTTTGGTGGCGGATGGGGTGCGCATCCTGAAGCTTAAGACCGGCTTCAACGACCATGCATTCGACCTGATGCGTTTGCAAAAGCTGCGCGAGATTTATGACGACACGCTCAGCCTGCGCATCGACTACAATCAGGGCTTGCCCGCTTATGATGCAGTGCGCTGCATCCGCGATCTTGAGGCATTCCGCCCAACCTTCGTCGAGCAGCCGGTGAAGATGCACGAACGCGCGGCTCTGGCGGCGATTACTGCCGCCGTTGATGTGCCGATCATGGCAGACGAGTCGGTGTTCAACCCGGTTCAGGCGCTAGAGGGCGCGGGGATGCGCCTGGCCGACATTTTCTCGCTTAAGATCATGAAATCGGGTGGCATCCGTCGCGCGCTGGAGGTCGCAACGATTGCGCGTGCCGCCGGCATCGACGTCTACGGTGGCTGCATGTTTGAAACTGGCATCGCCCACGCGGCGGGCGCGCATCTGATGGCCGCCGTTCCGGACCTGAAGCTGGGCTGCGAGTTTTATATGCCGACATATTATGCCGCCGACGATCTTCTGCGCGAACCGTTTCCGGTCAGGGCTGGACTCGTGACGGTACCCACTGATCCAGGACTGGGTGTGAAGGTGGATAGAACCAAGCTGGAGAAGTATCGAACGGCGTAAACAAACTGCTCACTGGGATTGCATGGCTCCCTCAGCAGTCAATTTGCCGACCAACCCTTCCCTCAGCGTGGACTGCGCTTCGCCAGAATCCTCTGCAACGTCCGGCGGTGCATGTTCAGCCGACGCGCGGTTTCGCTGACGTTGCGGTCGCATTGCTCGTAGACGCGCTGAATGTGCTCCCAGCGAACCCGATCTGCGCTCATGGGGTTCTCAGGCGGCGGCGGCAGCGAGTCACCCTGGGCAAGCAATGCCGCCACAACGTCATTGGCGTCAGCCGGCTTTGAGAGGTAATCAACTGCACCTACCTTGACGGCCGCCACCGCTGTTGCAATTGCACCGTAGCCGGTCAGCACAATCACCCGGCAGTCAGGACGGGCCTCGTGAAGGGCCTCGACAACATCCAACCCATTGCCGTCATTCAAACGCAGATCAACCACTGCATATGCAGGCGGCTTTTCCCGAGCCAGCTTGATCCCCTCGGCAACGGTTTCGGACATGGCCACGTCAAATCCACGTTTTTCCATCGCCCGACCAAGCCGGCGAAGAAACGCCTCATCATCATCGACCAGCAACAACGAAGGATCGGCGCCGATCTGGTTTTCCGCATTTGTCATGGCTGATCCCCGTCCTTGTTCCACAATTCAATTCCTGCAACGACTGGGCCGCCCGGATTATCGCGGCTAAGCTACGTTAGTCGTTTGGAATTGAACAGGTCACGGTGGCGATGTCCGGTCAGGATAGCACACTACTTCTGCCTCGCGTCAGGGGCGATTGGGTCCGTCTGCGGACGCTGACGGTACTGCGTTGGATTGCTGTTACTGGTCAGATCACGGCGATTTTCGTTGCGATTCTGGTGTTCCGGCTGGATTTGAGCCTTGGCCTGATCCTTGTCGCTGTTGGCGCGTCAGTGGCGGCCAATTTAGTGGCGATCCTAGTCTACCCACGCAACACGCGCCTATCCGAGAACGAACTTCTGGGGATGTTGCTGTTCGATGCGGCGCAATTGTCGGCGCTGCTGGCGCTTGCCGGAGGTCTTAATAATCCATTTGCGCTGTTACTGCTGGTTCCTGTGACGATCTCGGCGACCGCGCTCAGGCCGCGTTCCACGGTGTTGCTGGGCGCGGCGGCGATATTAATGATTTCGCTTGTGGCCGTCTGGCATATTCCCCTGCGCACGACGGAGGGGACGGTGCTGCAAATGCCACCGTTGTTTGTCTGGGGGTTCTGGGTGGCTATTGTCATCGGCGTGATGTTCTTGGCGGTTTACGCACGCCGCGTCACAGCTGAAGTGCACGCCATGTCCGACGCTTTGGCCGCCACCCAGATGGCTTTGGCGCGCGAGCAGAAGCTGACCGATCTTGGCGGTGTAGTTGCGGCCGCCGCACACGAACTTGGAACGCCGTTGGCGACGATAAAACTCGCCAGTAGCGAGTTGGTGGATGAGCTAGAAAACAGACCCGAACTCGCCGCGGATGCGTCGTTGATCCGCGAACAGGCCGACCGGTGTCGCGATATCCTGCGCTCGATGGGCCAAACCGGGAAGGACGATCTGCATTTGCGGATTGCTCCGCTTGGTCAGGTGGCGCGTGATGCGGCAGAACCTCACGCGCGGCGAGGGCGAGTGATCGCCTATGATATCGCCCCCGGCGAGGGAGGGGCCGAGGTCGAGCCGACGATTCATCGCAGACCGGAAATCATTCACGGCCTGCGAAATCTGACGCAAAACGCGGTCGATTTCGCCACTCAGCAAGTGCAGATAAAGATGCGCTGGACCGATATGGAGATTTCGATTGCCATCACAGATGACGGGCCGGGCTTCCCACCTCAGATCCTGGGGCGTATCGGCGATCCTTTTGTCCGACATCCGGACACGGCCCGGCCGGGCTATGATGGAATGGGATTAGGTCTTTTCATCGCAAAAACGCTTTTGGAACGTAGCGGGGCCGTTTTGGAGTTCAGCAATATCAATGTGCCGTCAGGTAACAGCGGCGCGCGAGTCACAGTAACTTGGCCCATTCAAAAACTTGCCGCTGATCGCGCGCCGCTTGGACAAAACCAAAAACTCGAAGTGTAGGTTTGGGCCAGTTTCCCGCTGTCGCGGCAATCAGTCGTCTCAACGCCACGTTGCGTTAACCCGCTGTTAATCTTCCTGAACGGATGATGACCGCGGGGAAACGGTATGTGGACGAGGTATGGTTGAGGCAGATGCCTTTTTGGCCTTCTGGGTCGCAGTTGGCGCGATTCTGGCTGCTTTCGGCGGGTTGTTTCTAACTGCGCTGCTGAGCCAAAACGCCCGCAATGCGCCTCGACCTCCAGAGCGCCCCGAAGAAGGTGCTGTGTTTCTGTTTGCAGACGATCACGTTCTGGACGCCACACCCCAGGCCCGTCAGATATTATCCGCGTCTCCGAATGAAGGATCAGATTGGGAACGCTTGACCCGCTTGCTGACACACCAATTGCCTGAAATGGCGGATGCGCGTGACCGGGCCATCGCCGGAGGGCGTACGACATTGCTGTCAGTGGATGGCTCAACACGTGTCGTACTTGTTGCCAGCGACGACGTGCTGCGCGTGACAATTACACATGTTGAAACCGCCGAAGCGACCTTGGAAGTCGATCGCCTGAGCCTTGCCGCGGCCCAGCGGGAATTGGAAGCGCTACGCACAATTGCCGATGGAGTTCCCTGGCTCGTCTGGCGCGAAACCACTGCGGGCCGAAACGGGACAGTACAGATCACCTGGGCCAACGGCGCCTATTTGGATCTTGCGACCGATATGACCCGGCAGAAGGACACCTGGCCACCTCCGTGCCTATTCGACACCAAAAATGCGCGAGAAGGGTTCGGTGATCCGCGTCGAATGGCGCTGCAACACACTGGTCTGGTTGCAAGCGACTGGTTCACGGTTTTTGCCAAACCGCTTTCTGACGGAGTACTATACACAGCTATCAGTGCCGCGCGCGAGGTCGAGGCTGACGCTGCCCTTGGTGCATTCCGACAGACACTGACTCAGGCATTTGCAAGCCTCGACACTGGCCTCGCGATCTTCGATCAGTCGCGGGCGCTGACGCTGTTCAACCCGGCTCTGACAGAAATTCTTTCATTGCCCGTCGAATTTGTCACAGCCAAGCCCACTCTGTATTCCTTTCTGGACCGACTGCGCGAAGATCGCCGCATGCCAGAACCACGCAACTACAAGGACTGGCGCGAAAAGCTGACCGAGCTGGAAGGCGGGGCCAGCGGTCACGGCTATGCAGCGACTTGGACGCTGGCTGACGGACAAGTTTTGGAGGTTGTGGGTCGACCGCACGGAAACGGAGCCTTCGCACTTATCTTCAAGGATATCACATCCGAGATCGGCCTGACCCGGCAATTTCGAGCCGAATTGGACTTGAACCAGGCCGTTCTCGATTCTCTGGAAGAGGCGTTGGTGATATTCGACTCCAACGGGGTTTTGACCATTTCAAATGCGGCATATGCGACCATGTGGGACGTAGATCCTGGGACCTCTTTGCACGACATTACCTTGCCCGAAGCGATGCAACGATGGAATGCGCGAACGGCGGCGACGCCAGCCTGGCAGCAGCTTAGGTCCTTTGCGTACGCAACCAGCGAGCGCTCAGGCTGGAAAGACACGCTTCGGATGAACGACGGGCGTGCGCTGGATATTCGGGTTGCGCCGCTGGCCGGAGGCGCAACCCTGGTGGCCTTCCGGATCGGGACCGCGGGCGGGCGTCAGCCCGTCGATGTCGCTCATTTGGATAAGCGCGTGGCTGGCTCATCCGGTTAGCATCTGTATGACACGACAATGAATCGTCCGCAGCTTCACGAATTGCGATTCAGTCCCTGACGGACCTGCGCTAAGCTGGTTTCATGAGTTCCGCTATCTCCACCCCCGAGACCGAAGCCCTGATTTGGAAATGCTTTTTACCGTCACCCGAAGCAACGAATGCTTTGGCTGAGCGGCTTGCACCGATTCTGGGGGCCGGAGATGCCGTGATGCTTTCAGGGCCAATCGGTGCGGGAAAAACCCATTTCGCACGCGCTCTGATCCAAGCGCGACTGAAGGCCGTTGATATCTGGGAAGATGTCCCCTCGCCCACCTTCACACTGGTTCAAACTTATCAGGCAGACGAACTCGAGATATGGCATGCCGATCTCTACCGCCTCGGTGGTCCGGCGGATGTCGATGAACTTGGTCTTTTCGAGGCTTTCGACATGGCGCTGACCCTTGTGGAGTGGCCCGAACGTCTTGGGTCCGAGCGACCGGCGCAGCGACTGGAATTGAGATTTGAAACGGGTCAGGAAGTCGGGCAGCGCAACCTGACGGCACTGGCTTTTGGATCAAAATGGCACCGGCGCGAAGCCGCTCTGTCGGAGCTGTTTCGTGGCTGACTCCGATAGTCCTACATCTGCGATGATTTTCGCCGCCGGCTTCGGCACAAGAATGGGCGTGCTGACCCGCGATCGCCCAAAACCACTGATCGAGGTTGCCGGGCGTACGCTGTTGGACCGCGCGATTGAGATTGCTGCCGCAGAGGCCGGCCGCATAGTGGTCAACGCCCACTATCTTTCGGATCAGATTGCCACTCATCTGCTCGGCCGCGGGATACGTGTTATGGTCGAGAAGCCAGATATTCTCGACACCGGAGGCGGGTTAAGGGCAGCCATGCCTGAGCTGGGAGAGGGGCCGGTTTTCACACTTAACCCGGATGTGATTTGGACTGGGTCGAACCCGATGGCGCAGCTGAAAACAAAGTGGCGTGCCGCTGATATGCAGGCACTGTTACTGCTGATTCCAGTAGATATGGCGTTGGGGCGGGTCGGCAGCGGCGATTTTTCGATGGACGATAGCGGACGCCTGACACGTGGCGGCGATCTGATCTATTCGGGCGCGCAGATCACCAAGACCGGGGAATTGGCGCAGATCCCCGAGGGGGCGTTTTCGCTAAACCGTCTCTGGGACACGCAAATTGCAGACGGCACGCTGTTTGGCACGATTCATGCCGGTGGTTGGTGCGATGTGGGTTATCCCGAAGCGATATTGCTGGCCGAAGGGATGCTGTCGGATGGCTGAATTGTTCGACACCACCACCGGTCCGCGCGTTTTTGCGTTGCCCCCTGGTGCGGACTTCCCGGACGCTTTGATCGACGGGTTGATCACCCGCGCCGACGGTGATCCGGCTTTGATCGGACGGACTGAGATTTTCGTCAACACCCAGCGCATGCGTCGACGTCTTCGCGAGCTGTTTGATTCGGGCCCGGCGCGACTGGTGCCGCGGCTGCGGTTGGTCACGGAACTCGGCCCGTCAACACCCCTGCCCGGCGGTCATGCCGCCATCACGCCGCTGCGTCGCAAACTGGAATTGGGTCACCTGATTCGCGGCCTGATCAGGGCCGACCCAACGCTCGCCCCACGCCACGCCGCCTTTGAACTTGGCGACAGCCTAATTGGATTGATGGATGAAATGCAGGGCGAGGGGTTGGCGCCTGACGCGCTGGCCGCGTTGGACATCGCTGATGCTTCAGGCCATTGGCAACGCAGCCTCGACTTCATCAATATTGTTCAGCGATATTTCGATGGTGCCGCCGCGCCGGACGCCGAAGCCCGCCAGCGCCGCGCTGTCGAAATAACCGCTGCGCGCTGGACCGAAGACCCGCCAAAGCACCCGGTAATCGTCGCCGGATCGACTGGGTCACGTGGCGCAACGGCGCTATTCATGTCGGCGGTTGCGAAACTGCCGCAAGGTGCCGTTCTGCTGCCCGGATTCGATTTCACGATGTCGCCAGAGCACTGGCACGATTTGACGCGATCACAGGGGGGCGAAGATCACCCACAATTCAGGTTTGCCCGGTTTCTGGAGCAGACCGGTCTGCCCCCCGATCAGGTGGTCGCATGGGCGCCCGATGACCGCGCGGCACGCAACGGCATCGTATCGCTCGCGCTCAGGCCCGCGCCCTTCACCCATCAATGGCTGCGCGATGGTCCGAAGTTGGACGATCTGAATAGTGCAATGGCGAATGTTGATCTTCTGGAAGCCCCTGACCCGCGCTCTGAATCCCTCGCCATTGCCCTGCGGCTCCGCCAGGCGGTGGAGGACGGCGAAACAGCAGCATTGATTTCCCCCGACCGGGTCCTGACGCGTAGGGTTGCCGCCGCATTGGACCGTTGGCGGATCGAAGCTGACGACAGCGCGGGAAGGCCCTTGGATCTGTCACCGCCGGGGCGGTTTTTGCGGCAGATTATGGCTCTGTCTCGGCAGAAAACGACGATGGAGGGATTAATCGCACTCCTGAAGCACCCGCTGTGTGCGTCGGGAGCGGATCGTGGAGATCACTTGCGGATGACCCGCGATCTGGAGTTGTCCCTGCGCAGAAAAGGTCCTGCGTTTTCCGATGCGGCAGATCTCGCAAAGTGGGCAAAGGACAATGCGGATCGGATCGCGTGGATCGGTCAAATTGCAGAAGCGCTGGATAATTCCACGCTGGGCGAAGCACCACTCGCTGACCACCTTGACCGCCTGATCCATCGCGCTGAAAGGCTGGCACGTGGAGGTGAGATCGAGGGTGCCGGAGACCTCTGGGGAGCGGAAGCTGGAAAGGCCGCCAAGCAGGCACTGGCCGACCTGGCGGCCGAAGCGGATGCCGCAGGGTCAATTTCCGACGCTGATTTTGACGATATCCTTGGCGCGAATCTCGCCGCAATCGACGTGCGCGACCCGGTGCGTGCCCATTCTGGCGTGATGATCTGGGGCACGCTGGAGGCGCGCGTCCAGGGGGCGGATCTGGTTATTCTTGGTGGCCTCAACGAGGGCACCTGGCCCGCGATGCCGCCACCCGACCCGTGGCTGAACCGCGCCATGCGCGCCGAGGCGGGATTGTTACTGCCGGAACGCCGTGTCGGTCTGTCAGCGCATGATTTCCAGCAGGCCATCGCCGCGCCTAAGGTCGTGCTATCGCGCGCACTTCGTACATCAGACTCTGAGTCGGTCCCGGCCCGATGGCTTGCGCGATTGGTAAGCCTGTTAGATGGGCTGGAAGCGACGGGTGGCAAGGCCACGCTTAAAGCCATGCGACATCGCGGCCGATACTGGCGCGATCTTGCAGCGGCACTGGATGCCGACGTCGTGGATCGGCCACCGGCGGACCGCCCTTCGCCCAGGCCGCCTGTCGGCGACCGACCTAAGCAGCTTTCTGCGACACAGATACAGACCCTGATCCGTGACCCCTACGCGATTTATGCCCGCGAGATGCTGGATTTACGGCCGCTTAATCCAATGCGGCCAACGCCTGATGTGCGGTTGCGGGGATCAGTGCTGCATAAGGTGTTCGAACAGTTCATCAACGTAGGAGTGCCCGCTGATCGGGCAGATGCGCTGGAGACGCTCATGGCGGCAGCCTTGCATGTCCTCGACCAGGAAGTGCCGTGGCCAGTGACGCGCAGTTTGTGGCATGCTCGGATTGCACGGGCCGCCGAGTGGTTCATCGATACGGAACTTTCGCGCCAGCCTAATATCACAGAATCAGCCACCGAAGTGACCGGAAGCCTCGATCTGAAAGACCCGCCTTTTCGGCTGGTGGCCAAGGCTGACCGAATTGACCGGTTGGGCGACGGGACTTTGGCAATCTATGACTACAAATCCGGCGCGCCGCCTTCCAAGCCGCAAATCAAGGCATTCGACAAGCAGCTGCTACTGGAATGCCTAATCGTACGGTGGGGTGCTTACGAGGAAATCGCTCAGGCTGAAGTATCGTCAGCAACGTATATCGGGTTTGGATCAGCGCCGAAAACAATCTCTGTTGCGCCTGATGAAGGTGAGTTGAAGCAGGGGCTGGCCGAACTGAAGGAACTGATTGCGGCCTACCAAGATCCAGCAAAGGGTTACCTGTCGCGTCGCGCAATGGAGGGCGTAAACTACAGTGGCGACTATGACCATCTGGCGCGGTTCGGCGAATGGTCCCTTGGCGGCGAGGGTGACGAATGAGCGCTCTGAACGAAGCCAGCCTGCGCCAGCATCAGGCGGCTGATCCCGCCGGATCCACCTGGCTTTCGGCAAACGCCGGGTCCGGCAAGACGCGGGTTCTGACTGACCGGGTGGCGCGGCTGCTGCTACAAGGTGTTCCGCCACAGAATATCCTGTGCCTGACCTATACAAAGTCCGCTGCGTCCGAAATGCAGAACCGCTTGTTCAAGCGGCTTGGGGCCTGGGCAATGTTGCCTGAAGACACCCTACGACAGGCTTTGGCTGAACTTGGCGTCGGCCAGGTGGAAGACCTCCCACGCGCCCGAACTCTTTTTGCCCGCGCCATCGAAGCGCCTGGTGGCCTCAAAATCCAGACGATCCACGCGTTTTGTGCCGCGGTCTTGCGTCGTTTTCCGCTGGAGGCCGGGGTATCGCCGAATTTCGTCGAGATCGACGAGCGCGCCCAAAAAGTGCTGATCGGCGAGGTTTTGGAAGGCATGGCCGACGACGTAGTGGACCGACCGCTGATCGACACACTTGCCTTTCACTACACCGGCGAAGATATCGCCCGCCTGACAGCCGAAGTTGCGCGTCACCGTGCCGAGTTCGCGACCCCCCTTTCGCGAGATGAAGCCTGGGAATCCTTTGGTTTGGACGTTGCAATGTCGGGCCAACAAATGCTGGGCAGCATGTTCGACCAAAGAACGCGCACAATACTTTCGGCGCTGATGCCTGTTCTTAATGCTGGCTCCAGCAACGACCTGAAGGCGGCAAGCAAATTAAGCCGGATCGACTTTGCTACACCGAAATTTTCGGATCTTGCGGTACTCGAAAGTGTATTCCTGTACGCCTCCGGCGCCAAGGCACATCAGCCCAAAGCCGGAGCGTTTCCAACGAAGGATAGCCGCCAGAAGATCGCGGACACCGACGCGCTGGATGCGCTGATGGACCGGGTTGCCAGCATGCGCCCGATCCGTTTGGCCCTTGCAGCCGCCGAGAAAACCGCTGCGCTCCACGCATTCGCCGGCGCTTTCTTACCCAGGTACGAAAACGAAAAGCTGCATCGCGGATGGCTCGATTTTGACGATCTGATCCTGAAAACCCGCGCCCTGCTGACCGAACCATCGGTCGCTGATTGGGTGTTGTTCCGGCTGGACGGGGGCACGGACCACATTCTGGTCGACGAAGCGCAGGACACTAATCCGACGCAGTGGCAGGTGATCGAGCTTCTGGCACGCGAGTTTGCTGCAGGGCAGGGCGCACGGGCCGATACTCACCGCACTCTGTTCGTGGTGGGCGACAGAAAACAGTCAATTTACTCGTTTCAAGGCGCAGACCCCGGTGCATTTGATCGGATGTTCGACCATTTTGAGGATCGTCTTGGTACAGGCGTGCAACGGCTGGAGCTACGGCATTCGTTCCGATCGTCCCGCGCGATTTTGCAGGTTGTGGATGCAACATTCGCAGGTGATGCGGGCGAGGGTCTGAGTCACGACACCTTGCATGAGGCGTTTCATGAGCAGATGCCAGGCCGCGTTGATTTGTGGCCGGTGATCGAGAACCCGGAAAAACAGCCTGACCCCGAGTGGTTTGATCCGGTGGACCTGCTTAGCAAGGAAGACGCTCGGACAAGTTTGGCCCAGGCTATCGCTCTGGAAATTAGCCGCATGATTGAGGCCAAAATCACCATTCCAGAAGAAAACGGCAAGGCGCGCCATGTGCACGCCGGGGACTTTCTGGTGCTTTTGCAGCGCCGCTCACCCATGTTTCACCAGATTATCCGCTTCTGCAAAGCCGCCGGTCTAGCTGTGGCTGGCGTTGACCGTTTGAAGCTGAATGACGAACTGGCCGTGCGCGACATCACCGCGTTGTTGTCGTTTCTCGTCACGCCTGAGGATGATCTTTCGCTGGCGACTGCCTTGCGTTCTCCGCTGTTTGGCTGGTCCGAGGATGAGCTCTACGACCTTGCCCACGGACGCGGCGATGCTTTCCTGTGGCAGACCCTGCGCGACAGGGATCGCGACAGCGAGACACGCCAATCCCTCGACGCGCTGCGACGAGATGCCGATTTCCTGCGTCCCTATGAACTGATCGAGCGCATTTTGACGCGTCATCAAGGGCGGGCGCGCCTGCTGGGGCGGCTGGGGGTTGAAGCCGAGGACGGAATTGACGAGTTGCTCAATCAGGCGCTGGCCTATGAGCGGCTGGATGTGCCCAGTCTAACCGGATTCCTCGCATGGCTCGACAGCGGCAACGTTGAGATCAAGCGCGAACTTGCAGGGGCCGGGCGCGCAGTACGCGTGATGACGGTGCACGGAGCGAAAGGCTTGGAAGCGCCAATTGTGATCCTGCCCGACACGCTGCGCGAATTGCGCGCCGGGACGGACGAACTGCTGACCGCGCCGGGACAACCGCCGCTTTGGAAGCAGCCCAAGGATGATTGCCCGCAATTGCTGACTGATGCCGTGGCCGCGCGCGCAAGTGCCGACGCGGCCGAGCGCAAACGGTTGCTGTATGTCGCGATGACCCGCGCGAAAAACTGGCTGATTGTCTGTGGCGCCGGTGAGCGCAAGCAGAACGCCGGCACCTGGTATGATCTGGTTGAAGCCGGGATGACCGTTGCCGGATCGTCTCCGCTGGACGGTCCGACAGGCGCAGGACAGCGGTTTGAAACTGGCGACTGGGCGGCGCTCCTGGCCGACGATGGTGTCGATGCCGTACCTGATCTGCCCGAGTTGCCGGATTGGATCCAAAGTACAGCGCGTCGAATCGAAGGCGCATTGCCAACCCTGTCGCCTTCAGACCTCGGCGGGGCGAAGGCACTGGCCGGCGAGTACAGCGGGCCAGCGGACGAAGAGGCCAGCCTTAGACGCGGCCGGTTGATCCATCTGGCGCTGGAACATCTTCCTGATCTGCCCCGCGACAATTGGGGCAAGGATGGCACCGCAATTCTTCGGCGAAGCGCGGACCGGCCCGATGATAACGAAAGTGCTGCCATTCTAACCCATGCAATCGCTGCCCTGGACTGCTCCGCTCTGGCCGAAGCCCTGGCGGATGATGCTTTGGCAGAAGTTGGCGTAACCGCGACGCTCGAAGAGCTGGGCGGGAGGCGCATTCACGGTACCATCGACTTGCTTGTCGTTAAAGAGGATCGAATTCTGGCAATAGACTACAAGTCCAACCAGATCCTTCCTGAACACCCCGAAACGGTACCGGACGGCCTGTTGCGCCAGATGGGAGCCTACGCGGCCGCCTTGGCGCAGATCTATCCCGGTCGTCAAATCGACACGGCGATCCTGTGGACCAGCGGGCCGACACTAATGCCCCTGCCGCACGACATCGTGAGGCAGGCCCTCTGTCGCACCACATTCCCTTGACCAGGGCGGTCCGCGTTCCTAGGTTCGGTCCCTGACACCAAATCATCCATTGCAGGAGAGACCCCATGGCCACCGTTGCCGTCACCGATGACACATTTGATGCCGAAGTCCGCCAGTCGGACGTTCCGGTGATTGTCGATTTCTGGGCCGAATGGTGCGGCCCCTGCAAACAGATCGGCCCGGCACTGGAAGAGCTGTCAAACGAATATGACGGTAAGGTCAAAATCGTCAAAGTGAACGTGGACGAAAACCCGAATTCGCCTGGTCAACTGGGTGTGCGCGGCATCCCTGCGCTGTTTATGTTCAAGGGCGGCGAGGTCGTTTCGAATAAAGTCGGCGCAGCCCCAAAGGCAGCGCTGCAAAGCTGGATCGACGAGGTCGTCTGATCCTGCGGAAAAAGATGGTTACTGGGCGGCCTTTCGGGGCCGCCCTTTTTCGTTGGGGTTGTGGGCGCCGTGGTCAGGCGACATATAACGGCGAAGCGAACGGAGGCGGTCAATGTCTGAACAATCCTTTCCCGGTTGGCATGGGACGACAATCATCGGCGTGCGCAAGGGCGGCAAAGTGGTCGTCGCAGGCGATGGTCAGGTCAGCCTTGGCCAGACCGTCATCAAAGGCACCGCGAAAAAGGTACGCCGCCTAAGCCCCGGCGGGCAGGATGTGGTGGCCGGTTTTGCCGGATCAACGGCGGATGCCTTCACCCTGCTGGAACGGCTTGAAACCAAGCTGGAAGCAACCCCAGGACAGCTTCAGCGTGCCGCGGTGGAACTTGCAAAGGACTGGCGCACCGACAAGTATCTTCAGAAACTTGAGGCAATGCTGATCGTCACCGATGGCGCATCACTTTACGTGATCACCGGCGCGGGCGACGTGCTGGAACCAGAACACGACGTTGCTGCGATCGGGTCGGGAGGCAACTACGCGCTCGCCGCTGCCCGTGCGCTGATGGATGGTGACTTGGATGCAGAGGATGTGGCACGCAAAGCGATGGCGATCGCGGCGGATATTTGCGTTTACACGAATGGGTCGCTGACGGTTGAGGTTATTAGCGGATGAGCACGGTTCTTTCTGCAATCTTCGGCGGCCTTGCTGGCGGTGCAATTTCACCGATCATTCTCGACTGGTGGCGCGATCGAAAACACGCAAAATGGGCGGAACCACGCAGGGCCCTTCTCTTGGAAAAGCTCGAGAAGGCAAAAGGCGAGGGCTGGGTATCCTTAGAGCGATTGAAGGTCTTGGTTGGCTTGTCGTCTGATGATTGCAGAAGCTTGCTGATCGGACTTGGTGCGCGTGGCGGGTGGCTGAAAGGCAACCGAGAGGGCTGGGCTCTATTGTCTCGCCAACCACTGGACAAAACCGGAATGGATGTGGACGAAGAATGACCGACCTGACCCCACGCGAGATTGTCTCGGAACTCGACCGTTTCATCATCGGCCAGAAGGATGCCAAGCGTGCTGTGGCCGTTGCCTTGCGAAATCGCTGGCGGCGAAAGCAACTCGCCGACGATTTGCGTGATGAGGTCTATCCCAAGAACATCTTGATGATCGGGCCAACCGGGGTCGGCAAAACCGAGATCTCTCGCCGTCTGGCCAAACTTGCCCACGCACCATTCCTGAAGATCGAAGCCACTAAATTTACCGAAGTTGGTTATGTCGGGCGCGACGTTGAACAGATTGTCCGCGATCTGGTCGAGGCCGCGATCACCATGACACGCGACTCAATGCGCGCGGATGTCACGACACGCGCACAGCAAGCCGCCGAAGACCGGGTGATCGACACCCTCACCGGTGAGGGCGCTCGGGACCGTACGCGTGAGATGTTCCGCGAGAAGCTGAAGCGTGGTGAGCTGGACGATACCGAGATCACGCTTGAACTGGCCGATACCTCGAACCCAATGGGCAACCTCGATATGTCTGGGCAGGGCGGCCAGATGGGCATGATGAACCTCGGCGACATTTTCGGCAAAGCGTTTCCGGGCAGAACAGTGACGAAAACCATGACTGTGGCCGCTAGTTATGACGCATTGATCAGTGAAGAGGCCGACAAGCTGCTGGACGACGAAACTGTCACCAAGACGGCCCTCGAAGCGGTTGAGCAAAACGGCATCGTGTTTCTGGACGAGATCGACAAGGTTTGTGCGCGGGCCGATGCGCGTGGCGCGGATGTCAGCCGTGAGGGAGTGCAGCGCGACTTGCTGCCGCTGATCGAGGGCACCACAGTTTCTACCAAGCACGGGCCGGTCAAAACCGATCATATCCTGTTCATCGCCTCGGGTGCGTTCCACATCGCCAAACCGTCTGACCTGCTGCCAGAACTCCAGGGTCGCCTGCCGATCCGGGTCGAGCTGCGCGCCCTGACCGAAGAGGATTTCGTCCGCATCCTGACCGAAACCGACAACGCCCTGACCCTGCAATATACCGCCCTGATGGGGACCGAGCAGGTGGTGGTCGACTTCACCGAGGACGGCATCCGCGCGCTGGCTCATATAGCTGCCGAGGTGAACCAGTCGGTCGAGAATATTGGCGCGCGGCGGCTCTACACGGTGATGGAGCGTGTTTTTGAAGACCTGTCATTCAATGCACCGGATCGCTCCGGCGACAGCGTGACAGTCAACGCCGCCTTTGTGGATGAGCATCTGGGCGAACTAATGAGGTCCGCCGATCTGGGTCGTTACGTCCTGTAGCAGAGTTCATTGTGGCGACCCCGATTTGCCACTGTCCAACGTCCGTTCGCCGAAGATATCCAGGGGAAGTCTAAAGGGGTTGGCCCTTTCAGACCCCAAGGCCGAGCCCACCGCCGGCCAGCAAGCGGGCGTTTATTGATCACGCGGCCATGTTCTCCGACCAAGCACGTCTTTGCGTAAACCTGCTTTCATTTCCGGCAATTCCGGCAGAGATACATCCCATGAGCTTCCTGACATTCCTGCGCGCCAACTCTCCGTTCCTCAGCGCGGGGGCGCTACTGGCGCTGACCTCAAGCTATGGGCAAACCTATTTCATCTCGCTTTTCGCGGGCGAAATTCGTGCTGAGTTCGGTCTGTCTCATGGAGCCTGGGGAGGGATTTACACAGCTGGGACGACGATCTCGGCCATCGTGATGGTCTGGGCCGGGGCGCTGACCGACCGGTTTCGGGTGCGGCATCTGGGCGCGATTGTCGCCGTTGTTCTTGCACTGGCCTGCCTGCTGATGGCGGGGGCGCAAAATGCAGCAATGCTTATCCTCGCCGTGTTTGCGCTCCGTTTTGCCGGGCAGGGCATGATGAGCCATCTGAGCGTTGTCGCCATGGCCAGATGGTTCGTGGCAACGCGGGGCAGGGCGCTGTCTATCGCTGCTATGGGTTATTCTGTCGGGCAGGCGATTTTGCCGATCCTGTTCGTGGCGCTTCTGGTGCATTTTGACTGGCGACTACTTTGGGTTCTGGCTGCAGGTCTGGTCCTGCTGACCATGCCCGTTTTGGCGCGGTTACTGCACGCTGAACGAACGCCACAGTCAGTCGCTGAAGAAACCCAGGCCGTTGGGATGGAAGGACGGCACTGGACCCGTCGCGACGTTCTCCATCACTGGCTGTTCTGGCTGATGGTGCCAGTGCTTCTGGGCCCGCCCGCTTGGGGTACGGCGTTGTTCTTCCAGCAGGTGCATCTGACCGAGGTCAAGGGCTGGGCGCTCGTCGATTATGTCGCCCTGATGCCGCTTTTCACAGCGGTTGCCGTAGGCGCAACATTTGCCGCCGGAGCGCTGATTGATCGGTTCGGATCAGCGGTGCTCGCTATGCTTTATATGATCCCCTACGTTATTTCATTCTGCCTCATGGCCGCTGCCGAAACGCTGTTCGGTGCGGCCCTCAGTCTGGTTGTCTTTGCGCTGGGCGCTGGTATTCAGGCGACGGTACCGGCGGCGCTTTGGGCCGAGTTTTTTGGCACCAGACATATCGGATCGGTGAAAGCGCTTTCGGTCTCGCTGATGGTTTTCGGTTCTGCCATTGGTCCGGGAATCAGCGGTGTGCTAATCGACTGGGGCCTGAGTTTCCCGCAGCAGATGTGGGGTTATGCCGTCTATTTCGTCGTTGCCGGGGTTGTGATTTCATTTGGGCTTCTGCGAGCGCAAAAACTTCTGCCATCAGCGTCTGAGATAAACGTACAAAGCGCCTGACCCACCGTGACTTGGATGTGCAGGCGTCACCTGCTGGACCATGGCGCTCAATACCGGACCTCCCAGCCAGCGCGGCACCTGGTGGCGCAAAACGCCCATGCGTTCAGGAATCGGACCCCCTCTGTCACGATTCCGCCCTTTGCCGGTGATGACCAACACCAACCGAAGGCCACGCGACCGCGCACTGGGAATGAAGTCGAACAGCGCGCCTTGCGCCTGATCCAGCGTCATTCCGTGCAGGTCGAGGCGTGCCTCGGGCCGAGATTTGCCGCGCTTCAGCCGCTGAAACGTTTTTTTGTCCATGCGTAGCGGTGCCGCGTCCAGTTGTTCGGCCACGCTGGGGGCAAGGTCGTGGGGGCGCGTCGGGTTGGCGCGACCCCCCAAACGAAACGGAGCTGGCGTGAAGTCGGATTTCGCGTCTGCGGGCGGTTTCGTGAGCCGGGTTGGCGGTGTCTGGATCAGTGGTTGGCGAGTATCCGGGCGCAGTGGAGTAGCGGTTTTTGCAACGCGCCGCCAAAGGTCTTCATCCTCTGGCGACAAAGGTCGCCGTTTGCGCGCCACGTCGCCCTAGCCTTCGGGCACCAGCGCAAAGGCGCGCTGGATCGGCATCAGAACGACGATCCGGCCCGGATCCTTAATCCGGCCAGCGGTGCGCCCGGCTTCACGGCCGGTGCCGTAGAAAATGTCGGCCCGTTGCGCCCCTTTGATCGCCGAGCCTGTATCCTGCGCAACCATCAGCCGACGGATAGGCGTTTTGCCGTTTTTCTCCAGCCAGACCGGCGCGCCAAGCGGAACATAGGACGGGTCAATCGCGACAGTTCGGTTTGGTGTAATCGACCGGTTCATCGCGCCCAGCGGGCCTTTGTCGGCAGAGACTCGATTAACCTCACGGAAGAAGACAAAACTGGGGTTGTGGCGCAACAAGCGCGCGCCCTCTTGCGGAAACTGCTGCACCCAATTGCGGATCACCTGCGCCGACACCTTGTGTGCAGGCAACAACCCACGCCGTACCATTTCTGCCCCGACCGAACGGTAAGGGTGGCCGTTATTGCCGCCGTAACCTACGCGGATCATGCCACCATCGGTCAGCTTGATGCGACCAGATCCCTGAACTTGCAGGAAAAACACATCGACCGGACTTTCGACCCATGCAATCTCCAGATTTCGCCCGTCCATCAGGTTCTGTTCTTCGATCTCACCGCGCGTGTACCATGCGGTTCCTGGCGGGATGGTGCTGGGCTTGCGGTAGAGTGGATAGCGGAAGCGTTGGGTGGGACGGCGTGCGCCCAGTAGTTCGGGCTCAAAATATCCCGTAAAGAGGCCCGGATTTCCATCTTCGATCAGCACCGGACGAAAGAAGGCTTCGAAAAATGTACGCGCGTTAGATTGGCGGCGGGCGAGGATGCAGACCGGGTCCCAGTCGGGATCGTCCATATCGGTGCAGGTGTTGAGGAAGACGTCGAGCGCGGCGCGATGCTCGTCGCCTTCCCAACCTTCAAGCTGATCAAATCCCAGGATGGTATAGCGGGCCTCGGCCATTTCAGCCCCCCAGGACAGCATCAGCGTGACGCAGAGTGCCAGAAGGCCGCGCATCATCCAGCCCTCATTCGCCGGTTGCGACCAGTTGCCAGTTCGGATCGTCCGAGCCCATCTTGCGTGCAAAGGTCCAGATGTCGCGCTGGCGTTTGATCTCGGTTGGGTTGCCCTCGACGATATCGCCGCCTTTGTCGCGCACGACCGAGGTCAACTCTCCGACGAATTTTACGACCAATTCGCCTTCGGATGATTTCTTGGTGAACCGTGCATCCTGCAATGCAATCTCCCGCAGGCCAACGAAGTTTGCTTCGACCGTAAGGCCTTCGGCTTTTCGGTTCGCGATTACCTGATCGAAGGCTTCAGCGACGTCCGGCGACAGGAACGCACGAATACTGTCTATGTCCCCGCCTTCGAAGGCCATCAGGATCATCTCGTACGCGCCTTTGGCGCCTCCAAGAAATTCTGTAACGTTGAACGACGGTTCGGCAGCTTTCATTGCGGCAAGCGCCTTGGCGGCCTTCGAGTCTTCGTCGACATGATCGGTGATGTCGCGATCCGGACCGCCGTCGATGACTTCCAGGTCAGGGCGGCCGCGCGCAGCACTCTCACCGCGCCCCGGTGCCGGGACAGGTGGCTTCTCAAAACCCTCACGCGTTCCAAGGACATTTTTTAGTTTCACGACCAGAAAAACCGCGACCCCGGCGAGGACCAGAAGTTGGATAACAGCAGACGACATGTGACCTCAATCTTGACAGTTAGGCTTGGAAACTCCGCGCCTCGATCACTATGTATGGTGCGCGGGTGGACCTGTCCACCATCGCCCCGTGGGTTCGGAGGATCACATGTACTTGTTTTTGGCCTTTCTGGCCGTGCCGCTGATCGAGATTGCGTTGTTCATTCAGGTGGGCGGGGCAATCGGGCTATGGCCAACGCTGGGTATCGTCGTTCTAACAGCGATTCTGGGGACCTGGCTGGTGCGTCAGCAAGGGGCTTTGGCGATTGCGCAGCTGCGCGGCTCGATCAATGAGCTGCGCGATCCGACTGAGCCTCTGGCTCATGGCGCGATGATCCTGATCTCTGGCGCGTTGCTACTGACGCCGGGGTTTTTCACGGACGCGGTGGGTTTTGCGTTGCTGATCCCGGCCTTCCGGGCGGCGGCCTATCGTTGGCTGCGCAGTAAGGTGCGGGTGCAGCAGTTTTCCTACGGCGGTGGTAAGCCCCAGCGACCCGACCGCGAAGATATCATTGACGGTGAATTCAGCGATGTGACACCATCTGGTGGCAAACCGCTTTCGAATTCACCATCTGGACCTCCATCGGGTTGGACACGGCATTGAGGCCTGCGCGCGCCCCTGTTAAGGACGCGCCAACATTTATTCGCATCGCCAGGAGAGATTGATGGCCGAAACCGACAACGGTGCCGCTGCCCCGAAGCCCGAAACCAAAGCACAAGTCAAACTGAACGTGATGGCGCAGTTCATCCGTGATCTCAGCTTTGAAAACATTGTCGCCCAGAAGGGTATCCAGGGCGAGGTAAACCCGGACATTCAGGTTCAGGTCGCACTGGAGCCGAAAAAGCGCGCGGTTGAGGGCCAGTATGAGGTTGTGACGCGGTTCAACGTCACCTCAAAAAACAAGAGCACCGAAGACACATTGTTCCTGCTGGAGCTGCAATACGGCGGGATCTTCCAGATCGAAGGCGTGCCGGAGGAACAACTGCACCCGTTCCTTTCAATCGAATGCCCGCGGATGCTGTTCCCTTACGTGCGCCGTCTGGTCGCCGATATCACCCGTGAAGGCGGCTTCCCGCCGCTGAATCTGGACAATATCGACTTCATGCAGGTCTATAAAAACTCGCTCGCCCAGCGCAAGCAGGCCGAAGGCAGCACGGAAGAGCCGCGCGCTAACTGAACTTTCGCCACAGAGCATCATCGCCCATGCTGTCTACAAAGGCGGCATGGGCTTTTTTTTCGGCGTCGCTCAATCGCGGTGCCAGTGGCACAGAGCGCGGCGTGGGTCGCCAATCGTCAGATGCGCCGGCAGACGCTGTTCGACCGCTCGAAGCCAGCGCAAAATCTGGCTGTCGCCCGCCAATCAGCTCCAGATACACCTCGGCGAGGATTTCGCTGTCGAGCAATGCGCCGTGCAATGTGCGCGAGCTGTTGTCGATATTGAAGCGGCGGCAGAGTGCGTCGAGCGAGGCCGGAGAGCCGGGGAACTTCCGCCGCGCAATCTCGAGCGTATCAATCGCCTGATCCCAGGGAATTGCGGGCAGTTTCATCCAACCAAGTTCGGCATTTAGAAATTTGATGTCGAAAGCGGCGTTGTGGATCACCAGTTTTGCGTCGCCAATAAAGTCAAGGAATGCCTGGCCGATGGCAGCGAATTTCGGTTTGTCGCGCAGGAAGTCGTCGCCCAGCCCATGAACCTGAAACGCCTCGTCCGGCATCGCACGGTCGGGGTTGATGTATTGGTGATACGTGCGGCCCGTTGGGATGTGGCGGTTGAGTTCAACGGCACCAATCTCGACAATCCGATCACCAGCGCCGGGGTCAAAGCCGGTGGTTTCGGTATCCAGAACGATCTCACGCATCGGGTCGCCTTTGTCGGATATGGTCGATCACCTTCTGGACTCCGGCGCGGGCGCATTCAAGGCTTGTGGTGTCTATCACGTGGTCAGCACGAGCGCGTTTCTCAGCGTCGGGCATTTGACGAGCGAGAATTGTGGAGAGCTTTTCGGGTGTCATGCCGGGGCGGTCCAGCACGCGAGCGCGTTGAATATCTGCGGGGGCGCTAACCACGACGGTCATGTCCATATCGGAATCCGCACCGGTTTCGAACAGCAGCGGGATATCGAGGAGAAGGATTGGGGCGTCTGCGTTTGCGATGAAAAGCGCTCGATCCTTCGCAACCAGAGGGTGGACGATGGCTTCGAGGGGTTTCAACCGGGTCGGGTCGGCAGAAATCCAGTTGCTGAGGGCACTACGATCCACTGCTCCGTTAACGACAGCCTCGGGACAAAGCGTTGCAATCTGGGCCACCGCCGCACCTCCGGGCGCATACAAACGATGCACTGCTGCATCTGCATCCCAGACCGGGACACCGTGATTGGAGAACATTTCTGCGGTCGTGGTTTTCCCCATCCCGATGGAACCGGTCAGGCCGATAAGGAAAGGTGGATTTGGCCCGCTCATTCGCCGAGCACCGCGCGGCGCAGATCGTCGTCGACTTCAGGCGTACGACCGAACCAAGCCTCGAAACCCGGTGCAGCCTGATGGAGAAGCATGCCGAGGCCATCGACGGTGTGGCAGCCACAAGCGCGAGCGGTTTTCAGGAGTTCGGTCTCAAGCGGAATGTAGACTATATCGGTGACAGTGCAGACCGGCGTCAGGTTAGACAGATCGAGGGTGAGGGGCGGTTGCCCTGCCATGCCAAGTGCGGTCGTGTTCACCAATAGAGTGGCATCTGACAATGCATCCCCGGCAACATCCCAGTCGATCACCTTGATTGAAGGGCCGAAATCATCTGCCAGCCTTTGTGCTTTTGCCCGCGTTCGGTTGGCGAGGCGAATTTCGGATAGCCCTGACCCGAGCAGCGCATGCAAAATACCACGTGCGGCACCGCCTGCACCAAGCACGAGAGCCGGCCCGGACGCCGCATTCCAACCCAAAGCGCCTGCGGTAAGGTTGGCGAGGAACCCATGACCATCGGTATTGTCGGCGTGAACCGCTCCGTCAGCACCAAAGGTCAGGGTATTGGCGGCACCGATGGCGCGTGCCCGATCGGTCGATGTGGTGGCCAGCGCCCGCGCCGCTTCCTTATGAGGGATCGTGACATTGGCCCCGACAAAGCCAAGGCTAGGTAATTGGCGTAGGGTGTCGGCCAAATGATCCGGTGCAACATCAATCGGCACGTAGTGTCCCGCGATACCATAGCGCGCCAGCCAATGGCCGTGCAGTACAGGCGACCGGGAATGGGCGACCGGATGGCCGAGGACTGCGGCGAGGGGGATGCGGTTTGTCATCCTGCAATATCTCCGCGCGCGGTCAGCCAATTTAGAAGCTCGATCAGTGGCAGCCCCAAAACCGTGAAATAATCGCCTTCGACCCGGGTGAACAGGCGGACGCCTTCCTCCTCGAGTTGATAGGCCCCGACGGAATAGCGAATCGATTCCCAGTTTCGGGCGACATAGCTGGCAAGGTAATCGGTGGAAGGAATGCGCATCGTTAGACGCACCTGTCCGACATGACGCCACAGCGGGCCATCTGACCCGACCGCAACAACGGCGGAATGGAGGTGGTGTGTTTGGCCGGACAGCATGGTCAGCTGCTCGATTGCCTCGTCCGGCGTTTCTGGTTTGGAGAAAACTCTATCCTTCAACGACAGGATCTGGTCGCAGCCGAGCACCAAGGAGCCGGGATGCGCCAGCGCTACTTTTCGCGCTTTCATTTCGGCCAGGGTGTCGGCCATATCGCGGGGAGTGGCCCCGTCCGCCGCAAGGCTCGCGAGCAAGGCATCTTCGTCAATTCGGGCCGGGTCGACCACAATCGGAACCCCTGCGTTTTCCAGTAGGCTGCGCCGGATGGTTGAGGAGGAGGCGAGGATCAGTTGCATGGATCTTGTGTAACCCGGTGGACAAGTTTGACGCATAGGGACTGAAAAGCCCGGTGGCGTCCAGTGCACGGTCAGGTGCCGCGCCCATATATACATCTGGTGGTTAGGTTCCAGTATTTATCCCCGGTGGAAAACGGACATCGCAGCAGAACAGCTTCCTGTGGGTTGGTCGTTTGTACATCTAATCCGGATAGATATGCACAGAAGGTTATCTGGAAAAATATATTTATTACATAAGGTTGGGGGTACTTGTGGGTGGTGGCGTGGAAATTAATCCCCATCGGCTGAGGTCTTGGTAAGTCTGTGGACGGCGGGGTAATCCCGGTTCTGCACAACCCCTACATCATCATCATCTTTTCTTTCTTCTTATATTATTATTAGAAGGAAGACTGGAGAAAGCAGGTGCGATGGCAGAGTTTCTTTTCTCGATCTATCCGTGGGTGAAAGCTGCGCATGTGATCTCGGTTATCGCCTGGATGGCGGGGCTGTTCTATTTGCCCCGATTGTTTGTTCACAATGCCGAGCAGGGTGACAAGGGTCACGCCGAACTTCTGACTATGATGCAGGGGAAGCTGCTGAAGGTGATCATGCGACCGGCAGTGGTCGCTGTGTGGGTGTTCGGGCTGACCCTGCTGTTTACACCGGGTGTTATTGATTGGTCGTCGTGGTGGCCTTGGTCCAAGGCGGCGGCGGTTCTGGCAATGACTTGGTTTCATCACTGGTGCCTGGCGCGACAGCACGAGTTTGTGGCGGGGAAGAATACGCGCTCTGGCAAACACTATCGGCTGATTAACGAAGTGCCGACAGTGTTGGTGGTCGTGATCGTTGTCTCGGTGATTGTCCGCCCGTTCTGAACAGCTTTTGTTGACAGGCCGAAGCGGCAGCTTTATCTGCCTTGATCAAGCGGCCCGTTCTGGTGCCGTGGTGATTTCCCAACCCAAACAGAACCGCGCGGCCTGAATGGCCCGGTTCAGGTGATATTTAAAAATGAGCCAAGACCGACTGACGCTTTCCGAGCTGAAAGCCCAAAGCCCTAAAGATCTGCTTGCCTATGCTGAAGAGCTTGAGATCGAGAACGCCTCGACCATGCGCAAGGGCGATATGATGTTCGCCATCTTGAAAGAGCAGGCCGAGGACGGATGGGAGATTTCCGGTGACGGGGTATTGGAAGTTTTGCAGGATGGGTTTGGCTTCTTGCGCTCGCCCGAAGCGAACTATCTGCCCGGTCCCGATGATATCTATGTCAGCCCGGAAGTGATCCGGCAGTTTTCGCTGCGCACTGGCGATACGGTTGAAGGTGTCATTAAGGCCCCAGACGATTCCGAAAAATACTTTGCACTGACCAGCATCGAAAAGATCAACTTTGATGATCCCGAAAAGGCGCGACATAAGGTGGCGTTTGAAAACCTGACACCGCTCTATCCGGACGAGCGGATGCAGATGGAGATCGAGGATCCAACGATCAAAGATCGCTCGGCCCGGATCATCGATCTGGTGGCTCCGATCGGGAAGGGCCAGCGGTCGCTGATCGTGGCCCCGCCGCGGACCGGTAAGACGGTTCTGCTGCAGAATATCGCCCATTCGATCGAAGCGAACCATCCGGAGTGCTATCTCATCGTGTTGCTGATTGATGAGCGGCCCGAGGAAGTGACCGACATGCAGCGGAGTGTGAAGGGCGAAGTTATCAGCTCGACCTTCGACGAACCAGCAACGCGGCACGTAGCAGTCTCTGATATGGTGATCGAGAAGGCCAAGCGGTTGGTTGAGCACAAGCGGGATGTCGTGATCCTGTTGGACTCGATCACCCGGCTGGGGCGGGCATTCAACACGGTGGTGCCGTCGTCGGGCAAGGTTCTGACCGGTGGTGTGGATGCGAACGCTTTGCAGCGGCCCAAGCGGTTCTTTGGCGCGGCGCGGAATATCGAAGAAGGCGGCAGTCTGACGATTATTGCCACGGCGCTGATCGACACCGGCAGCCGGATGGACGAGGTGATCTTCGAGGAGTTCAAGGGCACCGGTAACTCGGAGATTGTGCTGGATCGCAAGGTTGCGGATAAGCGGGTCTATCCGGCGATGGATGTGCTGAAGTCTGGCACCCGGAAGGAAGAGCTGCTGACCGACAAGGCAAACCTGCAGAAAACCTATGTTCTGCGGCGGATTCTGAACCCGATGGGGACGACGGATGCGATCGAATTCCTGATCTCGAAACTGAAGCAGACCAAGACGAACTCAGAATTCTTCGATTCAATGAATGCGTAATTTATTGTTCTAAAACAATGGGTTAACTATGTCTGATACGATTTTTGCAGAAGCAACGGCGCTTGGCAAGGCGGGCGTGGCTGTGGTGCGGCTGTCTGGCCCGCAGGCGCATAGTGCGGTGCGCGCCTTAGCAGGTGATGTCCCCCCGGCTCGCCAAGCTGCACTTCGTGTGTTGCGGATCGGCGATGATGTGTTGGACGAAGCGCTGGCGCTGGTTTTTGACGCAGGCGCCAGCTTTACCGGAGAAGCAGTGGCCGAACTGCATTTGCACGGTAGCCGGGCGGTTGTGGCCTCGATATTGGCGGCGCTGGCTGCAATGCCTGGTCTGCGGCCCGCACAAGCTGGTGAATTCGCCCGCCGTGCCTTGGAAAATGGGCGGCTGGATCTGACCGAGATCGAAGCGTTAGGTGATTTGATCGAGGCAGAGACAGAGGTTCAGAGACGACAGGCTCAAGCCGTTAAGTCAGGCGCGTTGCGGGACGCTGCCGAAGGCCTGCGGGCGGACTTGGTGCGCGCAGCGGCGCTTCTGGAAGCCTCGATTGATTTTGCGGATGAAGAGGTGCCCGAAGATGTTGTGCCGGAAGTGACTGAATTGCTGGAGAGGGCTGTGGCCGCAATCGAGCGGCTGGTCGCCGGGTCCTTTACCGCTGAACGGATACGCGACGGATTCGAAGTGGCGATTGTTGGCGCGCCCAACGTCGGGAAGTCGACATTGTTGAACCGTCTCGCGGGACGAGACGCGGCGATTACCTCGGACGTTGCCGGGACCACACGTGATGTCATCGAAGTGCGAATGGACCTGCTGGGGTTGCCGGTCACCATTCTGGACACCGCAGGAATTCGGGAATCGGACGATGTGGTTGAGAAGTTAGGTGTGGCAAGGGCGCGGGAACGGGCTTTGGCAGCCGATTTACGGGTATTCTTGGCTGAGCGGGCAGAGGCGCCAGAGACGGGTTTGATGGGCCCTGATGATATTGTTCTGCGGGCGAAAGGCGATCTTGTTGAGTCGGTGGCCAAGGATGCGGTCTCCGGTCTGACGGGCGCCGGTGTTGACCGGTTGATTGAGCGGATTGTTGATGTCCTGTCGACTCGTGCGCAGGGCGCCTCGGTTGCCACGCGCGACCGGCATCGCGTTGCGTTTCAGGCGTCGCTGACTTATCTGGACGCGGCGCGCACCCAGTTGGCATTTGGCCCGGAGGGGTTTGATCTAGCTGCTGCAGAGTTGCGGATGGCGACTGCGGCCATTGACCAGCTGATCGGGCGGGTGGATGTAGAATCACTGCTGGACGAGATCTTTTCTTCGTTTTGCATCGGGAAATGAGGAATGTTTCACGTGAAACATTTTGATGTTGTGGTAGTTGGCGGCGGGCATGCCGGAACCGAGGCGGCCCACGCGGCAGCCCGACGGGGCGCACGCGTGGCGCTGGTGACGCTGAAGGCCGACGCAATTGGCGTCATGTCTTGTAACCCAGCAATTGGTGGGTTGGGCAAAGGCCATCTGGTGCGAGAGATTGATGCGCTGGACGGGTTGATGGGTCGGGCAGCGGACGCCGCCGGCATCCAGTTTCGGTTGCTGAATCGCTCGAAGGGGCCTGCGGTACAGGGGCCACGCGCGCAGATGGATCGCAGTCTGTTTCGCGCGGCGATCCAGAAAATGATCGCGGCGCATGATGGGATCACCGTGATTGAGGGCGAAGTCATTGATTTCATCCTTGAGGCCGACCGGGCAGCCGGCGTGGTTTTGGCGTCTGGCAACCAGGTGATGGCTGGAGCGATCGTCCTGACCACGGGCACATTTCTGCGCGGTACAATACATATCGGGACCGAGCGTCGTTCGGGTGGCCGCATGGGAGAAGCAAGTGCAGATCGGCTGTCGGCCAGGTTCGATGAGTTTGGCGTATCACTGGGGCGGCTGAAAACCGGCACGCCGCCGCGGCTGGACACAAACAGCATCGACTGGGCTGCGCTTGAAATGCAGCGAGGAGATGATGCGCCTGAAATGCTTTCATTTCTGTCCACGGCGCCTGCCGTCCGACAAATTTCCTGTGGTATCACCCACACAAATGCACGGACGCATCAGATTATCCGGGACAACCTGGATCGCTCGGCGATGTATGGCGGGGCGATTGACGGCGTCGGGCCACGCTATTGCCCTTCTATCGAGGACAAAGTGGTGCGTTTCGCAGAGCGGGACGCCCATCAGGTATTCCTAGAGCCCGAAGGCTTGGACGCAGCGACGGTGTATCCCAACGGAATCTCGACCTCGCTGCCTGAAGATGTTCAGTTGGATTATGTCCGTTCGATCAAAGGCCTTGAATCAGCTGAAATTTTGCAGCCGGGCTATGCCATCGAATATGACTTTGTTGACCCGAGGAACCTCACGCCATCGCTGGAGCTAATGTCCTGTAAAAATCTGTTCCTTGCTGGCCAGATCAACGGCACCACTGGTTATGAGGAAGCTGGAGCGCAAGGCCTTGTGACCGGCCTGAACGCGGCAGCGCGGGCCTTGGGCGCGGAACCGGCAATGATGGATCGCACAACATCCTACACTGGCGTGATGCTGGATGACCTGACGACGCGTGGCGTGAGTGAACCTTACCGCATGTTTACCTCGCGCGCCGAATTCCGGCTGTCTCTGCGGGCGGACAACGCGGACCAACGGTTAACGCCACTGGGATTGCAGCTTGGGTGTGTTGGGGCGGATCGGGCGGAGGCGTTCGAGGCCAAACAAAAGCAGCTGGATTCGGCCCGCACCGTTCTGGAGTCCCGAAAAATTAGCGCCTCGGATCTGAAGGATACGGGAATTAATGTGAACGCAGCTGGCCCTAAACGATCTTTGTTCGATGCGCTTTCGATTCCCGGAGCGTCGGTGGACGCGCTGGCTGACGTCGCGCCAGAGCTTTCGGATCTCGATCCCACAATTGCGCGACAATTGCAGCGGGATGCGACCTATGCCCCTTATGTCAAACGGCAAATGTCGGATGTGGCGGCACTTCAACGCGACGCGGCCACAAAGATTCCAACGGATTTCGCCTTTGCTGCGCTGGATGGCCTCTCTGGAGAGTTGCGAGAGAAGCTCTCAGCCATACGCCCGGCCAATCTTGCCCAGGCAGCACGGATCGAGGGCATGACCCCCGCCGCGCTGACCCTTTTGCTCGCGCGGCTGCGGCAGACTGGGAAACCGGCCCGAAGTGCCTGACATGGAAAATGTTTCACGTGAAACATTGGAGCGTCTGACTGAATATGTTGCGCTGCTGGAAAAGTGGAATCGCCGGATCAATCTGATTGCACCGACCACGACCGAGGAGATCTGGTCGCGGCATATCGCTGATGCTCTACAATTGAAGCCCCTGGGCAAAGAAGTGCAAAGTTGGGCAGATCTTGGCAGCGGAGGTGGCCTGCCAGGTCTGGTGGTGGCAATTCAGGCGTTAGAATCAGGCGGCCCACCGCTGATTCTTGTTGAAAGCGACCAGCGCAAAGCAACCTTCCTGCGCCAGGCAATCTTGCAGCTTGGTCTGGATGCAACGGTGGAAACGGACAGGATTGAATCACTGAGGCCCCTAAACGTACAGGTGATTTCGGCCCGCGCGCTCGCTCCGCTGCCAAAACTTCTCGGCTATGTCGCACGTCACCTCGGTACCGAAGGCCGCGCCCTTTTGCCCAAGGGGCGTAAATGGGAATCCGAACTGTCGGAGGCACAACAGCGGTGGACCTTCGACCACAAGGTCTGGCAAAGTCAGACCGACCCCGAGGCCGTAATTCTGGAGATCACCAACCTTGAGCCAGCCTAGGTGGACGCAACCCCGCACCATTGCCATCGTGAACCAGAAGGGTGGCGTCGGGAAAACGACGACGACGATTAATCTGGGCGCGGCGCTGGCCGAATCCGGTCGCCGGGTACTGATTGTCGATCTCGATCCGCAGGGGAATGCCTCGACCGGGCTGGCGATCGAGGATCGCAGCAAGACGACCTATGACCTCCTGCTCGACGCCACGCCGCTGGCCGAGGTTGTGCAGACAACGGCCATCGACAATCTGTCCATTGCCCCGGCAACGACGGACCTCAGCTCGGCTGATATGGAGATGATGAGCAACGAAAGCCGAAGTTTTCTGCTGCGCAATGCACTGACGGAAGGCGGGGTTGCTAACGACTACGACGTTGTCCTGATCGATTGTCCGCCGTCGCTATCACTGCTCACCGTAAATGCCATGGTGGCGGCACACTCGATCCTGGTGCCGCTGCAATCTGAGTTTTTTGCGCTCGAAGGGCTCTCGCAACTTCTTCTGACAGTTCGACAAATCCGAAGTGCCGCCAATCCTGGCTTGCGCATCGAAGGCGTCGTGCTGACTATGTTCGATGGCCGCAATAACTTGGCGCAACAGGTGGAAGCGGACGCACGTGAAACGCTTGGTGAACTTGTTTTCACCACCATCGTACCGCGCAATGTCCGCGTCAGCGAAGCACCGTCATTTGGCCAACCGGTTCTGACCTATGATTCCGGGTCCAAAGGCAGCCAGTCTTACCGGGCATTAGCTGCAGAGCTGACCGGAGACATAATGGAGGCACCCGTCTGAAATGACCGACAAAAAAACTCGCACTGGCTTGGGCCGGGGTCTCAGCACCTTGATGGCCGACGTACCTGAAGGTGGTAAAGACCTTTCACAGATTGACGTCGACCAGATCCACGCCAACCCGGACCAACCGCGCCGCAGCTTTCCGAAGCATGAGATGGGTGAACTTGCCACCTCGATCCGAGAAAAAGGCGTCATCCAGCCGCTGATTCTGCGGCCACATCCCAGCCGTCCCGGAGAATACGAGATTGTCGCCGGCGAACGCCGCTGGCGCGCAGCGCAGATCGCGCGCCTGCATCAGGTACCAGCGGTAATCCGCGACTTTGACGACACCGAAGCGCTGGAAGTCGCCATTATCGAGAATATACAGCGCGCCGATCTGAACCCGGTCGACGAAGCGCAGGCCTTTCGGCAACTGATGCAAAGGTTCGGTCACACTCAGGAGCAACTCTCTGAGGCGCTGGGCAAAAGCCGCAGCCACATCGCCAACCAGACACGGTTGCTGTCGCTGCCCGCCGATGTACTGGAGATGCTGCAAGATGGCCGCCTGTCTGCCGGTCACGCCCGAGTTCTGGTCCCGCTGGAGCACGCTTCGGACCTTGCCCGCCGCGTTGTCGCCCAGGGGCTGTCCGTGCGTCAGACCGAGGTGCTGGCCCGCAAGGCTCCGCCTAGTCCAAAAGCTCCGACCAAGCGCATCACCAAGGACGCTGACACGCGTGCGCTAGAAGGGGATTTGTCGGCGGCCATCGGTATGAACGTGACGGTGAACCATAAACGCGGCGGGGCGGGATCGGTCACCGTCAGCTATGCAGATCTCGAAGGGCTGGACGCGATTTGCCGGTTGTTGTCGTCAGGCTCAGTCGGTCAATAGGTCGCGTATTACCGCGTTCAGCAGTGGCCGGCCCGCCGGCGTAAGCTGAAGGGTTCCATCAACCTTTTCAAGCATCCCTAGCTTACGTAACTTATTGATATTATTGTATATTAAATGGTAGTCGTCACCAAGATCGATACCGTCTCGAAGTCGAAGCCCCATCATCAAGCGCTCTTCCAAAACTTCACGCTTTGTCAAAATTTTCCGTTGCTCAATGCGCGCCGCACCCGCTTCAACAGCTGCTAGCCACCCGCCCGGTGTACGGGGTGTCTCAGTCGCCCAACGCACACCGTCCATCGTCAGCCGTCCATGCGCGCCAGGGCCAATACCCAGCCAGTCGCCGGATTGCCAATAGATCAGATTATGCCGTGCCTCGGCCCCGGGAATCGCATGGTTCGAAGTCTCATACCCAGGCAACCCTGCCGCCTCGGTCATCTCTTGAGTGATTTCCCATAAATCCGCGCCGAGGTCTTCATCTGGCAGACCCGGAAGACGACCCCGCGCAAACCGATCTCCAAACGCCGTGCCGTCCTCGATCGTCAGCTGATAGAGCGACAGATGTGACGGACTCATTTCCAGAGCCCGCCCCAGCTCCTCTTTCCAGCCATCAGCCGTCTGATCCTGCCTCGCGTAGATCAGATCAAAGCTGACCCGATCAAAATTCTCGCGCGTCATCTCCAGCGCCTGCAGCGCTTCATCTACCGTGTGGAGTCGCCCCAGCGCTTTCAGGTCGGCGTCATTCAACGCCTGAACACCGAGCGATAATCTGTTTACGCCCGCAACGGCATAACCACGAAACCGATCCGCCTCGGCCGAAGTCGGATTCGCTTCAAGCGTCACTTCCAGATCGTTGGAGCACCGCCAGTTGCGCTGCACGCGATCTAAAATCGCATCCACCAATGACGCAGGCATCAAGCTTGGAGTACCGCCCCCGAAGAATACAGTACTCAATACTCGATCCGAGGTTTCCCGGGCTGCCCGATCTAATTCGGCGAGGTAAGCCGCCTGCCAGCAATCATCGTCGATACTCGCGGAGACATGGCTGTTGAAGTCGCAATAGGGGCATTTCGCCTGGCAGAACGGCCAGTGCAGGTAGAGCCCAAATCCGTTGATTTGCCAGTTTTCAGGCGAAACAGGCACTGACCAACTTCCGAAAAGCGTCTGTTCGATGGGTCAGCGGCGACTTCTGATCCGGTGTCATTTCGCCAAATGTCAGCGCCTCTCCCGCTGGCTGAAACATCGGATCAAATCCAAAGCCCTGCGTTCCTCGAACCGGCCAAACCAACTGGCCGGCCGCTTCGCCCGCAAAAATCTGATCCGATCCATCCGGCCAAGCCAAACACAGGGTACAGCAAAACCGTGCTGTCCAGGGCGTTGGCGCGTCCAGATGCGCCAACCGGTCATGCACTTTTGTCATCGCAACCATAAAATCGCGCCCATCCGGCGTTTCTGCCCAATCCGCCGTATAAACGCCCGGCGCGCCGTCCAATGCATCCACCATCAGTCCACTGTCATCTGACAAGGCTACCAGCCCGCTGGCTTGCGCCGCCGCAAGGGCCTTGATCCGGGCATTGCCAACAAATGTTGTCTCAGTCTCCTCCGGTTCGCCTAAGCCCAACGCCTTCGCCGAAGTCACCTCAACTCCATAAGGTGCCAGCAGTGCCGAGATTTCTCGCAGCTTGCCATCATTGTGCGTGGCGACGACCAGCCGTTCGCCATTCAGCTTATGCGTCACACCGTTGCCGCGTTCTGCGCAGCAGCCAATTGTTCGACACCCGCCTCGGCCAGATCAAGCAGGTCTGTCATTTGGTCGCGGCTGAAGGTCGACCCCTCCGCAGACATCTGAACTTCGATCAGCCGCTTTTTGCCGGTTAGCACGAAATTGCCGTCGACCCCGGCCTCGCTGTCCTCCGGGTAGTCCAGATCCAGCACTGGCTGCCCCGCGTAGATTCCGCAACTCACAGCCGCAACATTGTCCAGCAATGGATCGCTGACGACGTCGCCTGCCTTCATCAGCCTATTCACGGCCAAGCGCAGAGCGACCCAACCTCCCGTGATGGCGGCACAACGCGTTCCGCCATCGGCCTGGATGACATCGCAGTCGACTACAATCTGACGCTCGCCTAACGCCACCCGGTCCAGTCCAGCGCGCAGCGAACGGCCTATAAGTCTTTGAATTTCCTGTGTTCTTCCAGATTGCCCATTCTTCGCCTCACGACGCATCCGGGTATGAGTTGCACGGGGCAGCATCCCGTATTCTGCGGTCACCCAGCCTAATCCCGAGTTCTTCAGAAACGATGGCACCCGCTCATCCACGCTGGCCGTGCACAAAACATGCGTGTCGCCCATGCGAATCAGACAGGATCCCTCGGCGTGGCGGGTCACGTCGGTTTCGATCGACACATCACGCATCACATTTATTTCGCGGCCAGATGGGCGCATGGGCAGTCTCCTTGGAATTTGGTTGCTGGGTGATAGGCCCGCGACCCTACGCATTGCAAGGCAGATTGACGTCGCCGGTTTGCTTGGCTTAATGATCTCCGCCCCTTCGTAAACGGAACTGAATGTCTGACCATCCCGGCCTGATTGACGAAATGAACGACCGCTCACGCGAGGTGTTTCGCCGCGTGGTCGAAAGCTATCTGAGTTCCGGGGAACCTGTCGGCTCTCGTACCTTAACGCGTGCCATGTCCGAACAGGTTTCGGCGGCGACAATTCGCAATGTTATGCAGGACCTGGAACATCTGGGCCTGTTGAACTCGCCCCATGTCTCCGCCGGACGCATTCCAACCGAAACAGGTCTTCGGATGTTCGTCGACGGGTTGCTGGAAGTGCAGGACCTCGACGCCGATGACCGGCAAGCGATCGATGCGACGGTTTCGAACAACCAGTTGGATGTGGCCGATCTGATGACTCGGGTCGGGTCAGCGCTGTCCGGCCTGACCCACGGCGCCAGCCTTGTTTTGACGCCAAAGCACGAAGCCCCGGTGCGCCATATTGAGTTTGTCTCGCTCGGTCCGGATCGCGCCCTCGTGGTGCTGGTCTTTGCCGATGGCCATGTCGAGAACAGGGTGTTCACTCCGCCACCGGGGCAGACACCATCCTCGATGCGTGAGGCAGCGAATTTTCTGAACGCGTTGGCAGAAGGGCGAACGCTGTCCGAACTCCAGCAAGTCGTAGCGCATGAGGTAACGGCGCGGCGACAGGAACTTGACGTGCTGGCCCGCGATTTAGTTGAAGATGGGTTGGCACAATGGATCAACGAAGGCGAAGACCACGAACGCCTGATTGTACGTGGCCGCGCAAACCTGTTGGAAGGCGAGGCGGATGGCCCTGATTTGGAACGCATCCGAACGCTGTTCGACGACCTGGAGCGCAAGCGGGACATCGCCAGTTTTCTGGAGCTCACCGATACCGGCGACGGAGTGCGGATTTTTATCGGGTCCGAGAACAAGTTATTCTCACTTTCGGGTTCATCTTTGGTGGTGTCTCCCTATATGAACGCAGATCGTAGAATCATCGGCGCGGTGGGGGTCATTGGCCCGACCCGGCTGAATTACGGGCGCATCGTGCCCATCGTGGATTATACCGCTCAGCTGATCGGACGGCTGCTGAGTGATCGCGGATAAGAAGGCGAAGAATGGCTAAGGCAAATAAGAAAACTGCAGACGACAAGACCCCGACCGAAGAGGGCGCCCCCGAGGTGATGTCGCTGGACGAGATGCTGGCCGAGGCGATTGAGGCAGAGGCTGCCAATGACGCGCTGTCGGACGACGATGAGGACACCGTCGCGCCTGAAGGGGACGACAAAACCGTGTCGCTCGCCCCCGATCCAGCGGACGATCCGGAGGAGGCCGCCGCTGATGCTGCCGAGATAGCGGACGAGATTGAAACCCTTCGCAACGAACGCGATGACATGCGCGATCGGTTCATGCGCGCCTTGGCCGACGTGGAAAACACACGCAAGCGGGGCGAACGGGATCGCCGTGAGGCCGAGCAATATGGCGGTTCGAAACTGTCACGCGACATTTTGCCTGTGCATGACAACCTCAAACGCGCCCTTGACGCCGCGCGCGATGCGGCAGGCGACAAGCCGGAAGGTGAAATCAAGGCGCTGATTGAGGGTGTCGAGCTGACCATGCGCGAGTTGCTGTCAGTGTTTGGCAAACACGGCGTGCGCCCGGTCAGTCCGGAAGTTGGCAGCAAGTTTGATCCGCAGATTCATCAGGCGATGTTTGAGGCGCCAGTGCCGGGCACAAAAGCAGGCGACGTTATCCAGGTCATGGCCGACGGTTTCATGCTGCATGATCGTCTGTTGCGCCCGGCTCAGGTCGGGGTGAGTTCGACCCCAAAGAGCTAGGTTTTCCGAGATTAACGAGGCGGGATTGTTCGGGCGTTTGGGAATCGTCAATCCGCGATTTCCGATACCGGCAAAACTCAATCCTTGGTCAGCGCCTTTAGTTCATAGATCAGTTCCAGAGCTGCTTTCGGGGTAAGCTCATCGGGCAAAACCTTGTCCAGCCGTTCGCCAAGAACGTCGGGAGCAGCGGTGGGTTTCGCCGCAACCGGGGTGGCGGCAAACAGCGGTAGATCGTCGATCAACGCTTTGGGTTTGGCCGCACCCTCGCGTTCTCCGGCTTCCAGCGCGTTCAGAACATCGCGCGCCCGGCTGACGACGGCTTCGGGCAATCCGGCAAGACGGGCGACCTGCACGCCGTAAGATCGGTCCGCAGCCCCGTTGCGCACTTCGTGGAGGAAAATCACGTCACCTTCCCATTCACGCACAGCAACGGTGGCGTTTTCCACTCCGCCCAGTCGGTCGGCCAACCCAGTCATTTCGTGATAATGTGTCGCGAACAATGCCCGGCACCGGTTCACCTCATGCAGATGCTCCAAGGTTGCCCATGCAATGGACAGCCCATCATAGGTTGCTGTTCCGCGCCCGATTTCGTCCAGGATCACAAGTGCGCGGTCATCGGCCTGATTTAGAATCGCCGCGGTCTCGACCATTTCGACCATGAAGGTCGACCGGCCCCGCGCCAAGTCGTCCGAGGCTCCGACCCGACTGAATATCTGGCTGACCAGCCCGATATGGGCCGAGGTCGCGGGCACGTAACACCCGGATTGCGCCAACAAGGTGATCAGCGCGTTTTGCCTTAGCCATGTGGATTTGCCAGCCATGTTCGGGCCCGTCAGCAGCTTGATCGCCGCGCCACCTTCAGCGGACAGGTTGCAGTCATTTGCGATGAATGCCGCACTTGATTGTCGACGCAGCGCACGTTCCACCACGGGGTGCCGCCCTGCCGCAATCTCAAACGTACGGCTGTCGTCCATGACAGGACGGCACCAGTTTTCGGCTACCGCAAGATCGGCCAGTGCTGTTGCCACATCAAATTCGGCCAACGCGGTGGAGAGCTGGCCCAGCGCTTCGGACTGCTCCAGAACAGCAGCAGACAGGGTCGCAAAAATCCGTTTCTCAATCTCAAGGGCGCGCCCGCCGGCGTTGAGGATCTTCGTCTCCAACTCGGACAAGTCCAGCGTCGTGAAGCGCACCGCATTGGCTGTCGTCTGTCGATGGATGAAGCGCTCACTCAACGGCGGAGCGAGCATTTTCTCGGCATGGGTCGCCGTGGTTTCGATGAAGTATCCCAACACATTGTTGTGCTTGATTTTCAACGCGGCAATCCCAGCCTCGGAGGCATAATTCGATTGCATTCCGGCAATCACGCCACGCCCCTCGTCGCGCAGTTTGCGGACCTCGTCGAGCTCTCCGTCATAGTCTGAAGCCACGAAGCCGCCGTCGCGCACCAGAATTGGCGGCTCGGCAACAAGCGCGACATTCAGAATGCCAAGCAGATCGTCGTGGCCACCCAATGCAGCGCGGGACTCGTCCAGCAGTTGGGGCAGGTCGATGTCGTCCAGCAGGGCTGATATTTCCAGCGCGACCTGCATTGTGTCGCGCGCCGACGCCAAATCGCGTGGCCCACCACGTTCCAGCGCCAGCCGTGACAGCGCGCGATCAAGGTCAGGGACCTGCTTCAGTGCGGCGCGCAATTTCGCAGACCGATCAACATCCTCGACCCATGTGGCAATCGCATCATGGCGGCCCCGGATGACGTCCAGATCACGGGACGGCCCGGACAATCGCCGATCCAGAAGCCGCGCCCCACCCGCGGTCACGGTCCGGTCAATGGCTGCGATCAGCGAACCATCGCGGCCGCCAGACAGGCTACGGGTCAGTTCCAGATTTGCCCGAGTCGCAGCATCAATTTGCACCGCACTTCCAGCTGCCTCGCGTTTTGGGGCAACCAGTCGGGGATGCTTTCCTTTTTGGGTCAACAGCAGATACTCGGCAATCGCGCCCATCGCTGCAACCTCTGCCCGTTCAAAGCTGCCGAAGGCATCCAGCGTGTCGACGCCGTAGAGGTCCTGAAGCCGGTCCGCCGCACCCGTGCTGTCAAAGTTCGCCCGTGCCAATGGGGTCAGCGCCACGCCCTGATCTTCAGCCACTTCGGCCAGATCGGAGAATTGCGCGTCCGAGGTGAGCAATTCGCGTGGTCGCAGGCGCGCAAGATCCGCCCCAAGACGAACTCGCGGGCAAAGGCTGACAGTCAACTCGCCAGTGGACAAATCACACCAGGCAAGTGCCGCCGATCCGCGAACCTCGGCCCAGGCCGCCAGCAGATTGGAGCGGCGCGCCTCCAGCAGCGAGTCTTCGGTCAGGGTACCCGGAGTCACCAGTCGAACGACCTCACGATGCACCACTGACTTGGAACCGCGTTTCTTTGCCTCTGCAGGGTCTTCCATCTGTTCGCAAACAGCGACACGGAATCCTTTTCGGATCAGCGTCAGGAAATAACCCTCAGCCGCGTGAACCGGAACGCCACACATCGGTATATCTTCGCCTGCATGCTTGCCGCGTTTGGTTAGCGCAATGTCGAGAGCCGCCGCTGCCGCCACGGCATCGTCAAAGAACATCTCGTAGAAATCGCCCATGCGATAGAACAGCAGCGCGTCGGCGTGATCTGCCTTGATGGTCAGGTATTGCGCCATCATTGGCGTGGGGGCTTGTACCGGCTGGTTCATCCGGCGACCCTAGTGTCGTGCCAATGCGGCGAAAAGGCAGAATTGCATCCACGACGCCACGCAATATATGACGGACCCATGACTTCGAACCGGATCATACATCTGTCGGACATAGCGCCCATCGGGGCGGGGTCGTCGCATTTTGTCTTTGAGCATCCAGATGACCCGGATGGGCTGATTAAATTGCCGCAGCCGATCATCTCGAACATGAAATTCCGGTTTTACGAGCATCGCCACAAAGTAACGGCTGAAAAGGCGCTTGCGCGTCGGGACCTGATTACTGGCCGCGTGCCGCTTGCGTTGTATCGGGGTCGGGTCGACACTGATTTGGGTCCGGGCTACGTGGTCGAAAGGATTGATGACGGGCACGGGGCGCTGGCAAAAACCTGCGAACAGTTTCGTCATGTGGGTAAGCTGGATCCAGAAGTTCTTGCTGCGCTCAACACCTATGTCGACAAGATGCTGACGCTTGGCATCGTCTGCGGCGATATCACACTCAAGAATCTTGCTATTCGGGAATCGGACGGAGGATATGAGGTCATTCAGGTCGACGGGTTGGGTGACCGGGTGATTCCGTTACGGGCGTGGGTGCCGTCGATCAACCGATTGCGCACGGGCCGACGGTTCAATCGGATCGCAAATAGCATTGGGCTGGGTTGGAACGGGCGGATCTTCTCTGCCCGTCCAGATCGTAAAACGGCCCGCTAGCGTATTACGAGGCGAACGGTGCAGCACCGCCCCACAACTGCTTGACCCGCGCATCGCGACCGCAGGCTTTGCGGTAAAACTTGTAGGCACTGGCTTTTGATTTCGGTCCGCGCCGGGTCACCACGATGCCTTTGCCCCGATAATAATTCTGATGATATTCCTCTGCCGGGTAGAACTGTGCTCCGCCCAGAATCGGCGTGACGATTTTGCGGCCCAGATCCTTGGCTGCCTGGGCCTTGGCGGCTTGCGCGACCGCCTTGTCGGCGCTGCTTCCTGCATAAATCGCTGTTGAATAGCTTTTGCCCCGATCGCAGAACTGACCGCCGGCGTCCGTCGGATCGATACTGCGGAAGAACAGATGCAGAAGGCGCTCTAGCGAGACCTGATCCGGATCATAGGTCACGCGCACGACCTCGCGGTGGCCGGTGCCGCCTTTGACGACTTGCTTATATGTCGGGTTCGCAACTTTGCCGCCTGCAAATCCCGATACGACACCCTTAACGCCCTTCACCTTTTCAAAATCCGCTTCAACGCACCAGAAACAACCTCCGGCGAGGATGATGCTGCGTCGTTCGGCAGCATCAGCAGGGGTGGCGAGGATAGGTCCGGCCAGAAATGCCAGGGCGAACAGGGCAGTTTTCAGAAATGAGCGACGCATCGGGGATTCTCCTTTGTTGCGGGCAAAATGACCGCAGCGCCGCACACGGTCGAATAAAGCGCCCGTGAGTTCACGTATCCGTGACAACCGCGCTCTTTCTCGAGAGGTCGAAACTCCTGAAGGGCGGGCTGCGTGTCTTCTGCATCTCGGGGCGCATTGGGTGCCCCGTTTCTGAGTGGAGAAGTGAGTATGACACGTTTTATCACCGCCGCCGCGATCCTGAGCCTGAGTACAGGTGCAGCCTTTGCAGCAGCGCACGCCCCGGCCCCCGCAATTGAGGGAGCTAATCAGGACGTCTCTGCTGGCACCGTCGCCGCGTCCATGGTTGTTGCACCGCAAAATGGCTGGCTGGTCGTGCACCGCACCGACGCGGAAATGAAGCCGGGCGTTGTGGTCGCACATGCACCCCTGCGCATGGGCGAAAACACTGACGTCGCAGCGATCCTGACCGAAGAAGTGAAGTCGGGCGAGATGCTGATGCTGATGGTGCACGGCGAAGATGGCGGCATGGCCGTCGGTCAGTTCGAATACACGCTGGGTGCCAAGGAAGATGGCCCGATTAAGGTCGACGGCAATCTGGTGATGACCGTTATTACCGCCGAGTAACAAATGGCCGTGACACGCGGGGGGCGTAGAATTTTCCCTGCGGGGGCGTGTGTTTGCCCAGCCCCGGTACGCTTAGGCGTGCCGGGGTTTTTGTAGGGGGCCGCCGGATATGAAATCCATCGGTTCGTGGCAGCTGGCGGTGGCTGGAGGGGCCAGCCCCTCCTGACCTCCCCGGGCTACTCTTGCCGAAAAGCCGCTGATGGAACGGAGTTGGTGGGTTTTTCTGGAGCGTAGCGCTATTTGACGCGCCGGTTTCGTGTCGCAATCAGTTTTAAACGCAGTGCGTTCAGCTTGATGAACCCGGCGGCATCTTTCTGATCGTAGGCACCGGCGTCATCCTCGAATGTCACATGCGCTTCAGAATAAAGCGAGTGATCCGACCACCGGCCGATTGTGCGGACAGACCCCTTGTAGAGTTTCAGGCGCACCGTTCCGGTGACATGGTCCTGGCTGGCATCAATCGCGGCCTGTAACATTTCACGTTCCGGCGAGAACCAGAAACCATTGTAGATCAGCTCGGCGTAGCGCGGCATCAACTCGTCTTTCAGATGCGCGGCACCGCGATCCAGCGTGATTTGTTCGATGCCGCGGTGCGCCTCCAGCAAAACCGTGCCACCCGGCGTTTCATAGATGCCACGGGATTTCATGCCGACGAAACGGCCCTCGACCAGATCGAGGCGACCAACGCCGTTGCGACCACCAATCTCATTAAGGCGGGTGAGCAGGGTGGCGGGTGACAAGGCCTCGCCGTTGATGCTCACGGCGTCGCCGCGTTCAAACCCGACCTCGATGATTTCAGCCTCGTCCGGCGCATCCTCTGGCGACACCGTGCGCTGATAGACATGCTCGGGCGCATCCACCGCCGGATCTTCCAGCGCCTTGCCCTCGGAAGAGGTGTGCAGCAGGTTCGCATCGACCGAGAATGGTGCTTCGCCGCGCTTGTCTTTAGCGATCGGGATCTGATGCAGTTCGGCAAATTCGATCAGTTTTGTACGGCTGGACAAATCCCACTCGCGCCACGGTGCGATGACCTTGATGTCGGGGTTCAGGGCATAGGCGCTCAGCTCAAACCGTACCTGATCATTGCCCTTGCCTGTCGCGCCGTGGGCGATAGCGTCCGCGCCCTCAGCCTCGGCTATTTCAACCAGACGTTTCGAAATCAGCGGGCGCGCGATCGATGTGCCCAGCAAATACAGACCCTCGTAAACCGCGTTGGCGCGGAACATCGGGAAAACGAAATCGCGGACGAATTCTTCACGCAGATCCTCGATATAAATCGCCGTCGCGCCCATCATCTCGGCTTTGGAGCGGGCTGGTTCCAGTTCCTCGCCCTGGCCCAGATCGGCGGTGAAGGTCACAACCTCACAACCGTACTCGGTTTTTAACCATTTCAGGATGATCGAAGTGTCCAACCCGCCGGAATAGGCAAGGACGACTTTTTTAGGGGCAGACATGGGGCGCACTCCGACATGGAAGGATCGCGCGCGGTGGTATTGGAGTCGCGGCGTGCCTGCAAGCGAAAGCGGGCGCGGCCCACTGGCCACGCCCACACTCAAAATGTATTCATCTGACTTGGGCGGCCATATTCCCGACCGACGTTTCCGTTCGTATAGGGCATCTGGAGGCAATGTGTTCCCGCGCCTGGCCGCAATGTGCGCACTTTCAGCGACACCAGCCTGGGTTTTGACTGCGCCTTGCTGTGTGGCCACGATGCAGGTTTGTGTTGCGGCAGCGCTGTCGTGAGCCGTCGCCGATTCTGCACTCAAGGTGCCAAGCGTCACCGCATCCAGCGAGAAACCATCATCCGGTCACCCGGATTCGCCAACACCTCGACAGCTTCGACCGGCGGAAGAAATATCGAGGTATGACCTGCCTCTGAAGGAGGCCCGTGCGGCCGGGCCGGGGTCGCCACATAGACCGAGCAGATCTTCTCGGCCCAGAAATCGTACTCCGGCATCCATGTGAAACGACGGAACGCGCCGAGCCGACGCGCCCGCCCAATGCGCCAGCCGGTTTCCTCGAACACCTCACGGTGCAGGGCGGCAATCGGGTGCTCGCCGGGGTCGATTCCACCTCCTGGAAGCTGAAAATCATTGTCCGGTGCAGCCTGATGAGTCAGCAGCAGGTTGCCACCGAGTGGCAGGATCGCATAGACGCCGGGGCGCAGGCGATACCGGACATCGCTACGGGGTGGCTCACCCACTCGTTTCAGCATGTGTCAGACCCCTTGGACGCCGCAGCCGGCCGCCTATATAGTGCGCTTATCAATGAAAGGCACACCCCAGATGAACCTTGGCGCACAAATTGCCTGGGACGATACTGTCCTGCCGTTTCAGCTTGACCGATCCGACGTTCGCGGCCGGGTCGCCCGTCTTGATGGCGTGCTGAACCGCGTTTTAGAACAGCACGAATACCCCGCTTCGATTGAGGGGCTGGTGGCGGAAGCCGTTATGCTGACAGCAATGATTGGGCAGACGATCAACCTGCGCTGGAAGCTGAGTCTGCAAATTCGTGGCGATGGTCCCGCGCGCCTGATTGCGACCGATTTTCTGTCACCGGCTGAACCCGGCGGCCCGGCGCGGTTGCGTGGTTATGCGAGTTATGATGCGGATCGCCTTGACGCGGATGTGCGGGCATTCGACCAGATCGGCAAAGGCTATTTCGCGGTCCTGATCGACCAAGGCGACGGCACAACTCCGTATCAGGGCATCACGCCGATTGCCGGTGGTTCGCTTTCCGCCTGCGCGGAAACCTATTTTGCCCAGTCCGAGCAGCTTCCAACGCGGTTTTCGCTGTCGATGGGTCGATCGCATTTGCCAGGCCAGGCCGAGCAATGGCGCGGTGGCGGGGTCATGTTGCAGCACATGCCCAAGGCCTCGCCGTTGATGCAGGGTGGTGGGTCCGGCGAGGGCGGTTTGTTGGCCGCCAGCGATGTTGTGCATGACGACGATGCAGATGCATGGAACCGTGCGAATACGCTGCTGGACACGGTTGAGGAGATCGAGCTGATTGGTCCAACCGTGCAGCCGACCGAGCTGTTGGTTCGCCTGTTTCACGAAGAGGCCCCGCGCGTTTTTGACAGCCAGCCGGTCAGTTTCGGCTGCACCTGTTCGGACGACAAAGTGCGTCAGAGCCTGTCGATCTATTCGGCGAAAGACATCGCCCACATGACGACGGATGAAGGCAATGTAACGGCCGATTGCCAGTTTTGTGGGGCACATTATGTGTTTGACCCGGCCACTCTGGGGTTCGAGGCGACCGGGGTATCTGGTGACGCCTGAGCGGATTCGCAAAGCGTTGGCGGCCTTTGGGCCGCCATCGTCGGATTATGACCTGAACAGCAGTGTCGACTTGCCTCCAGGCCGCAAGTTGCGCGGCGCGGCGGTGCTGATCGGGCTAACCCCAGAAGCTGAGGTGATTCTGACAGTCCGCTCGTCGGCCCTAAAACATCATCCCGGTCAGATCGCCTTTCCAGGTGGCAAGATCGAAGCGGGCGAGACTGCGGAAACTGCCGCTTTACGCGAGGCCGAGGAGGAGATTGGTCTGCAGCCGGGCGCGGTCGACGTTCTGGGCGTCATGCCGACCCACGAAACGGTAACCAGTTTTACGATTACCCCGGTTCTTGGCTGGGTCGACTCCGCCTTCGAGCCTGTCCCCGAGGTAGGAGAGGTGGCCGAGGTGTTCCGCGCGCCGCTGCCGCATGTGACTGATCCGACCCGGTTCAGGGTCGAATCACGGCGCTGGCGCGGGCAACGCCGATATTACTATGCGGTGCCCTATGGCCCATATTACATCTGGGGCGCGACGGCACGGATTCTGCGCGCATTGGCGGATCGGATGGCGGTATGAAAGTGAGCGGCGACTGGCTGATGCGCCCGGAAACACAGGCGGTGTTCGAGGTAATCGAGGCATGTGGCCACAGTGTCTGGGCGGTTGGTGGCTGCGTGCGGGACGACTTGCTGGGCATGCCAGTGCGCGACATCGATCTGGCGACCAGTGCGACGCCGGCCCAGGTTATGGAAATCGGACGAGCTGCGGGATTGAAGGCCGTACCGACTGGAATAGATCATGGTACGGTGACACTGATATCAGGCGGTGCACCTTATGAGGTCACGACGTTGCGCCGGGATGTGGACAGCGATGGTCGGCGCGCAACTGTGGCATTTGGCGCTTCGGTGGAAGAGGATGCTGGTCGGCGTGATTTCACCGTGAATGCGCTTTACGCGGATCGCACGGGCACTCTGCTCGACCCTGTGGATGGCTTGCCGGATCTTCGCGCCCGGCGTGTGCGTTTTGTCGGAGATCCCGACGCACGGGTGCACGAAGACTACCTGCGTATCCTTCGCTTCTTCCGCTTCACAGCTCTTTATGGGACTCCGGAAAACGGCATCGACGCGGATGGTCTGGCCGCCTGTGCGGCCGGAGCGGAGGGTTTGGAAAAGGTTTCGCGCGAACGCATCGGTGCGGAGATGAAGAAACTGCTATCCGCCGATGATCCGGCTCCGGCGGTGGCGTCGATGCAGGCCGCTGGTGTTTTGATGCGGGTTTTGCCGGGTGCAGATAGTGCTTCGCTTGCGGTTCTTGTCCATCACGAAGCAGCGCTGGATGTCGTGGCTGATCCTTTGCGCAGATTGGCCGTTTTGGGCGCCTTAGAGGCTGATTCACGCCTGAGACTGTCCCGCGCCGAGTCCGCGAAGCTGGACTTACTGCAACGGCTGACTGGGGACACTTCCGGATTGGCCGAGGTTGCGTGGAGGCACGGGGCTGACTGCGCACGAGACGTCGCGTTGCTGCGCGCCGCTGCGCTGGGCGAAGAGATTGCGTTCGATCTTGATGCCCAGATTGAGCTCGACGTGGCCGCCGTCTTTCCGGTCGCCGCGGCAGACCTGATGCCGGACTTCACCGGGGCGGCACTTGGTGCGAAACTGGCAGAGCTAGAGGCGCAGTGGATCGCCTCAGGGTTTAGTCTCGACAAGGCCGCGCTGTTGGCTTGACCCGGAATGTGTGGGGGCGCAGGGTCGGCCCGACTGCAGACATCGGACACCCTATATGACATCCGACATAATCCTCGCGCTCGTTGCGCTGGCCTTTGCGGGCGCATGGACGCCAGGTCCAAACAATGCATTGGTCGCCAGTTCCGGCGCCGCTTTTGGATATTTTCGCACTTTCCCCCATGTTCTTGGCACCGCCCTGGGATTTCCGCTGATGATGTTCCTGGTCGGCGTCTTTCTTGGAGAGCTTTTCCAGCAGAGCGCCCTTCTGCGCGAAACGCTGCGATGGGGTGGCGCGCTGATTTTGCTATGGATGGCGTGGAGATTGGCAAATAGCGGCGGTTTGGTATCGAGGCAGGGTAAAGCGCGACCCTTTACGTTTCTCGAGTCTGCCGCATTCCAATGGATAAACCCCAAGGGCTGGGCGATGGGCATAGCGATCACGAGCCAGTTTATTCTGCCCGCAGCCCCGGTGCGCAGCGCATTGATCGTCGCGGTCGTGTTCTTCGTTGCCGGAATCACAAGCGCGTCGGCCTGGGCATTGGCAGGGCAAACCCTGATGCGCTGGGCCGAGACACCGGGGCGCCTCGTCTGGTTCAACCGGGCGATGGCAGGGCTGATAGTGCTGACCGTCGTCCTGCTTTTCCTCGGCTGAATGCGGCACAGTACAGGCCGCGTTTTCTTCCGGGAAAACCTGCGCTATATGATCCGTCCAATCACAGGCTTCATCGTTGTTCCGCTTCTTCGAATCCCTCGTCGACCCTTACGTCGACCACGAGGCGACGGACCGTCCGCCCAATCGGCTTTGGCCGTTCCTGTGGAGCTATGCCCAACCGTTCAAGAAAGTCTTTGCGGTGTCCGCCATTATGTCGGTGGTCACGGCCAGCATTGAGGTCTGGCTGCTTTGGTATCTGGGCCGCGTGATCGACCTTCTGTCAGGTGGCGCGCCAGCCGAGGTCTGGGAGGCAAACAAGACCGAGTTGTTTCTGGTGGCCGGTTTCATCCTGCTGGTTCGCCCACTTGTGCAAGGCCTCGACGTGGCGCTGCTGAACAACGTGATTCTGCCAAACTTCGGGACTTTGATCCGCTGGCGCGCGCACGGCCATGTCTTACGTCAGTCAATTGGGTGGTTCGAAGACGACTTCGCGGGGCGGATTGCCAATCGGGTTACGCAGACACCTCCGGCGGCGGGCGAGGCTGTCTTTCAGGTCTTCGACGCCATCACCTTCTCGCTGGCCTATGCGGTCGGGGCCTTCGTTTTGCTGGCCGATGCGGATATTCGACTGACTATTCCCTTGTTGATCTGGCTTGGCCTCTATGCGCTGCTGATCCGCTGGACTGTGCGTCGTGTTGGCCCTGCATCAAAGGCGGCCTCGGATGCGCGCAGTGCGGTGACCGGCAATATCGTCGACGCCTATACCAACATCCATTCAGTGAAGCTGTTCGCGCAGTCCGAACATGAATTGCAGGGTGCGAAAGGCGTCATTGAGAACACGCGCCAGACCTTTGCGCGCGAGATGCGGATTTTCTCGATCATGGATTTCACACTGGTGATCCTGAACGGCGTGCTGATCGTCGGCGTGGTTGGCTGGGCGATCTACCTTTGGCTAGGCGGGTCGGCGACTGCCGGAGTGATCGCTGCCGCGACGGCGCTGGTGCTGCGTCTGAATGCCATGACCGGCTGGATCATGTGGGCGCTGACCAGCTTCTTTCGCGAACTCGGCGTGGTGTCCGAAGGAATGGAAACCATCGCCCAACCAATCACACTGGTCGATGGACCGGACGCGCAGCCACTGGTCGTGACCGAGGGGCGGATCGAGATTGCGGGATTGTCGCACCACTATGGGCGCCAGAGTGGTGGAATTGACTCGTTGGATCTTCTGATTGAACCGGGCGAAAAGGTTGGGATCGTCGGGCGATCCGGTGCGGGAAAATCGACCCTCGTAAAGCTACTTTTGCGGTTTTACGACGCAGAGGCCGGAGTGATCCGAATAGACGGCCAGGATATTCGCGACGTTACACAAGACAGCCTGCGCGGCGCGATCGGGATGGTTCAACAGGAAAGCAGCCTGCTGCATCGGTCGGTTCGCGCGAACATCCTCTATGGCAACGCGCAGGCGAGCGAAGAGCAGATGATCGAGGCCGCCGGGCGAGCTGAGGCGCTGGAGTTCATTGCAGACTTGCAAGACCCCGAAGGTAATAGCGGTCTTGACGCCCGTGTGGGTGAGCGCGGCGTGAAACTGTCTGGCGGGCAACGCCAGCGGATCGCACTTGCCCGAGTGATCCTGAAGGACGCGCCGATTTTGGTTCTGGACGAGGCGACGAGTGCGCTGGACTCCGAGGTGGAGGCGGCAATTCAGGACACGCTTTATGGCATGATGGAAGGCAAGACGGTTATCGCAATTGCGCACCGTTTATCGACTATCGCGCGACTGAATCGGATCGTGGTGATCGATGAAGGGCGGATTGTGGAAAGCGGTTCTCATAGCGCTCTTCTGAAGCAAGATGGGCTATACGCTCAGTTCTGGGCGCGGCAGTCTGGTGGATTTATCGGTGTTGAGGAGGCTGCGGAATGAGGCGCTTTGCAGCCTTGATAGATGCGTTCCAACACGCGACTGGCGCGCCACCGCGAAGTTTCGCTCCGTTCATGGGATGGGCTTTGGCCGGGTCTTGGAAGTGGCTCTGGATCGCCGGCATCTTCTCGGCCATTGCAGGTGTGATGGAGGTTGTTTCGGCACTAATGCTGGGCCGTGTCATCGATGCGGCGCTGGCCAGTCAGTTGGATGCGTTCTGGGCCGAGAACCTTACCATGTTGCTGTTGGTTGCTGGGTTTTTCCTGGTGGTCCGGCCGCTGACATTTGGTTTGTCGGCCGCCAGCAACGCGATCATCGTCGGACCAAACGTCAACCCGCTGGTCCTGACGCGGTTGCATCGCTGGACGCTGGGACAGGCGGTCACCTTCTTTGACGACGATTTTGCAGGGCGCATCGCTCAGAAACAGATGCAGACCGCGCGAGCGATCACCGATGTCGCCACCGAAGTAATCAACGTGGTGTTCTTCGCGCTGGCCACGCTGATCGGTTCGGTTTTCCTGCTGACCACAATAAACGGCACCGTCGCGATCGGTCTTGCTGTCTGGCTAATAGCCTATTTTGTGCTGATCCGGGTCTTCATGCCGCTTGTTCGCGGCCGCTCGAAGAAACGGGCAGCGGCGCGGGCGATGGTGACCGGGCAAATTGTCGACACGATCACCAACGTCAACACGGTGAAGCTGTTCGCCCATGCCGAGCACGAGGATCGTGCGGCTATCGGCGCGATCCGTTCGTTCCGCGAACGCGCGCTGGATTTTGGCGTCCTCGCGGCTGTATTTCGCTTTTCGCTGATGACGCTGGCAGGGCTTCTTCCGGTTCTGCTGGTCGGCGCCACTCTGTATCTTTGGACGCAGGGCACGGCGAGTGCCGGGGATATCGCGGCGGCGGGAACCATCTCGATCCGGATTGCGCAGATGACCGGTTGGGTCAGTTTCACGTTGATGGGGATCTATTCCAACATTGGCGAGATCGAGGATGGCATCAACACGCTGACCCCGGCGCATACACTTGTCGATGTCGCTGATGCCAAAACACTAAGCGCAGGCGGAGACATCGAATTCGATAACGTGACTTTTGCCTATGGGCGTTCGGTCGGGGGTGTCACTGACCTGAACCTGACGATCCGCGAAGGTGAAAAACTTGGAATCGTCGGGGCGTCAGGGGCGGGAAAATCGACGCTCGTGGCCCTGCTGTTGCGTCTTTACGACGCGGAGTCAGGTAAAATTACCGTCGGCGGGCAGGATATTCGTGGCGTGACTCAGGAAAGCTTGCGCCGTCAGATCGCTATGGTCACGCAAGACACGGCCATGTTCAATCGCTCGGCGCGCGACAATATCCTCTATGGCCGTCCAGGCGCATCGGAGGCCGAAATGTTTGACGCGGCGAAGCGGGCTGAAGCGCATGAGTTTATTCTCGACCTGAAGGATTTCGCAGGGCGGCGCGGCTATGACGCGCATCTGGGCGAGCGTGGGGTGAAATTGTCGGGTGGGCAGCGCCAGCGGATTGCCCTCGCCCGCGCCATCCTGAAGGATGCCCCGGTGCTGGTTCTGGACGAAGCGACCAGTGCGCTGGACAGTGAGGTTGAAGCCGCAATTCAGGCTGCACTGGAGCGTGTGATGGATGGCAAGACAGTGCTGGCCATTGCACATCGCCTGTCGACGCTGGCGCATATGGATCGGTTGATTGTGCTGGATCAGGGTCGCATAGTCGAGGAAGGCGCGCACAGCGACCTGCTGGCGAAGAATGGCCTTTATGCAAGGTTCTGGGCTCGGCAGTCGGGTGGCTTCATCCGCACCGAAGCGGCGGAATGAGGCGAGTCATGGTTGTTGGGGGGCCGGGGTCGGGGAAATCGACGTTTGCTCGTGCGCTGGGCGCAAAAACCGGGTTGCCTGTGTTTCATATGGATCTGATCCACTGGCTGCCGGGCTGGGAGGAGCGCCCCTCCGCCGAGAAATCGCGGATGACGGAGGAGGTTCACGCGCAAGAAACGTGGATATTCGAAGGTGGTCACTCTGCCACTTACCCGGAGCGGATCGCGCTGGCGGACACCCTCATCTGGTTGGACTTGCCGCTGGCACTGCGATTGTGGCGGGTTCTGAAACGTTGGGCGCAGTATCGCGGGCAGACGCGGCCCGATTTGCCCGAAAACTGCCCGGAACGGCTGAGCCTCGAATTCCTCTGGTTCATCCTGCGCACCAACGCCAAGCAGCGACGGCGACATCTGGCGACTGTGAGTGCGCCGCCCCCGCATCTGACCTGCCTTCACCTGCACAGCCGGGCCATGATTGCCGGATATCTGACAAATGTCTGAGGTTGAACTTACGATCGAGCGCCTGGGTCGTCGGGGTGATGGTATCGGCCAGTACGGCGGTCACGCCGTTTACGCAGCGCGCATGCTGCCGGGCGAGCGGATAACGGGCGTCGTTTCTGGCGACCGAATTGATAACCCAAAGATCATAGTGTCTGCACCCGAGCGTGTGGCGCCACGATGCCGACATTACAAATCCTGCGGAGGGTGCGCAGTTCAGCATGCCAGCGATGGATTTGTTGCTGCATGGAAAGCCGACCAGGTGCGCCGGGCGCTGGCGGCTCAGGGTTTGGATGCTCCGATCCGGTCTGTCAGAACATCACCGCCCCGTTCGCGCCGCCGAGCTGTGCTGACGGGACGGCGCACAAAATCGGGCGCGATTGTCGGGTTCCACGGACGCGGTTCGGATAGTCTGGTTGATATCACCGACTGCCACGTTCTGGATGTGCAGATCATGGAATCACTTCCAGTGCTGCGTGATCTGGTTGCCGGCACAGCCAGCCGCAAGGGTGCGCTGACGCTTGCGGTGACTCAGTCGCCTGAAGGTTTGGACATTGCCGTTTCAGGCGGAAAAGATCTGGAACAGAGTCTGATTTCAAGCCTTACAACCATTACCAAGGATGCTGGGATTGCTCGCCTGACCTGGGGCGACGAGTTGGTGTTTCAGGATACACCTCCCCGGCAAACATTCGGCACCGCACAAGTCACACCACCGCCGGGTGCGTTCCTTCAGGCAACCTCTGACGGAGAGGCGGCGCTGGTTGCGGGTGTGTCAGAAGCTCTCGCCGGTGCGAAGCACATCGCTGATTTGTTCGCAGGTTGCGGCACGTTTTCCCTGCCGCTGGCGAAGATCGCCTCGGTGCATTCGGTTGAGGGCGAGGCGGCGATGTTGGCCGCCTTGACCGCAGGGTGGCGCACTGCCGCTGGCCTCAAGCCCGTGACGACGGAAGTGCGCGACCTGTTCCGCCGACCGCTTTTGGCGGACGAGTTGGCGAAGTTTGATGGCATCGTCATCGACCCTCCGCGCGCCGGGGCCGAAGCGCAGTCGCGTTTGCTGGCCGATCATGGCCCGCCGCGCCTGGCGATGGTCAGTTGCGACCCGGCGACTTTTGCGCGAGATGCAGCCATTCTGACCGCGGGTGGATACCGGATCGGCTGGATCGATGTTGTGGATCAGTTCCGATGGTCCGCCCACGTTGAGCTGGTCGCGGCCTTATGGCGCGACTGACCCGCCTCGCGCAGGCGTGACAGACCTGTGATGAAAACGGATTCCCGCAGCGCGTTCAATCGGCTAAGAACGAATCGCCGAGGGGGGACACGGCAGGACGGACAGGCGAATGATAAAAACACTACTTTCCATCTTTGCGGCAATCATTTTGCTGACCGGTTGCACGGTCCCGGAAGTCGAGGTGACTGGCCCGGTCTATACCGGACCAGAGGTGACTCGCATCGTCGTCGATAAGGGCGACCGGAAGATGTACCTGATGCATCACAAGCGGACGTTGAAATCCTACGACGTCGAGCTTGGCTTCAACCCGATGGGCGACAAGGTGCGACAAGGCGACGGGCGCACGCCGGAGGGCGAGTATTTCATCGACCGGCGGAACAATGCCAGCATCTTCCATTTGTCGCTGGGCATCAACTATCCCAACGCCCACGACCGTGCTCAGGCACGCGCGCGGGGCGTTAGCCCTGGTGGCGACATCTTCATCCACGGTGCCCGCCGCAAGACCAGCCCGATTGGGCCGGATTGGACGGCTGGATGCATCTCGGTCGAAAATCATGAGATCGAACAGATTTGGTTGATGGTGCCGAGAAACGGCGTTCCTGTTACGATCAATCCTTGATCAAGCTTTCACTGGTTGAGAAATTGTTCTGCCGAGAACCCGCCTTCGGGCACCCCGTCTGAGGCCGGGTCGGCTGGCGCGGCTCCGTCTGGCACAGTTGTGACTGCGGCGACCTGCGCGACGACCTGACGAGGCGCGGCCGTCGTTCCGGTGATCAACGTCCACCAGATCTTGCCGTTGGTGTCCTGCGCCCAGGAAAACCCGACATCGCGGGCCGCGCGGTCCAGGATCACGTCACGAGTTTCCGCCGCTTCCATCCAGGCGTTTAGGGTCTGAAGCTCGGTTTCAAAGCTTTCCGAAATGTTTTCGCCCAGCAGCTTGCCGGTATAGCCGGCGCGCTTGATCCGCTCTAACGGGGATGAGCCGTCCGAGCCGAAGTGCCAGGGCCTGTTCTGGCGCAGCATGTCGCGGGAATGGGTCTCGGCCGCGGCGTTCAGCTGAGAATTGAGTTTCACCGCAGGGGCCGCATGACGCCGCCGCAGGGCGTTCATCGAATCGACCATGCGGAACTGCACGGCAGCCGGATCCATCCGGTCGATCCGGTAGACTTGAGTCGTGCCTGGAGTGCCGGTGCCGACATTTTCGATGGGTATGGCGCAGGCGGCCAAGGCTAACGTGCCTGCAAACAAGGTAAGTGTCGCGCGGTTCATTATCTGAATCCTGTTATTTTCGCCTCGGCGCCGTGCTTACAGGGTAAATTCGGCCCCGACAAACACTACCGGCGGATTTTAGCATATCCGGCCCGTTCTGACGGGGGTTTGATTTGCCCGGTGCGCGTAACCACATTAAGAGCAGTCTCAAAACGAGAATTGAGGACGGAGAGATCAAATGACCAATGCGAAGAACGCGACCCAATCGCGCCGCCTGTTTCTCGCCGGAGCGGCTGCCAGCAGCCTGTTCGGCGCACCAGCGCTGGCGCAGACGACGCAGGGCCCGACGACCGAATTTCGTAACCAGATTTCGCGCAGTGTGAAGCGCAATGCGTCGAGCTTCCGGATGCTCGACTGGCGTCCCTATTTCGAAAATCTCGACAATGGCGCGATCCTTGTCGACATCAACTCACGCGCTCTGCACTTCTGGAACGAACGGGAAGAATACCGCCTGTATCCGACTTCAGTGCCGATGACCGACGACCTGACACGCCGCGGTCGGACCGAAATCACGCGCAAAGTCGACGGGCCGACTTGGTCCCCGACCCCGGCGATGAAACAGCGCAACCCTGAGTGGCCCGATTTCGTGCCTGCGGGCCCGGAAAATCCGCTTGGCACTCATGCGTTGTACCTCAGCTGGAAATACTACCGCATCCACGGGACGCAAGACACGCGCAAGATCGGGCGGCGCTCGTCGAACGGCTGCATAGGGCTGTATAACGAGCATATCGCCGAACTGTTTCAGCTGACCAAGGTCAAGACTCAGGTTTTGCTGGTCTAACGTCCGCGACATCCGACATTTTAGGGGCGGTAGGGAAACCTACCGCCCCTTTTCGATCCAACCGCCCAGGTTTTCCGAAACGATCTGCGCCAGCGCGTCGATATGCGGGGCTGAATCGTTAAGGCAGGGAATGTAGGTGAAGTCTTTGCCGCCTGCGTGTTCGAAACTCTCCCGGATCTCCTCGTTGATTTCCTCCAGCGTTTCTATGCAGTCGGCCGAGAATGCCGGCGCTATGACGGCGATATTGGTCTTGCCTGCCTCGGCCAGTCGCGCAACCTCTTCAACGGTGTAGGGCTGCAACCATTCCTCGGGACCAAATTTCGATTGGAAGGTCGTGATGATCTGGTCGGCGTCCCAGCCCAACCGCTCTCGCAGTAGCCGCGTCGTCTTCTGGCACTGGCAATGATATGGGTCCCCTTGCATGAGGTACCTCTGCGGCATCCCGTGGTAGGAGGCGACAAGGACGTCCGGTTTGGTCTCCATCGCGCCCCAGGCGGTTTCGACGGATTTCGCCAGCGCGTCGATATAGGCGGGGTGTTCGAAATAAGCTGCCACGGTGCGGGCCGGGGGTTGCCAGGTTTCAGCCATCAGAGCGCGGAAGAACTGGTCGTTTGCGGTGGCGGTCGTGGCACCGGCGTAATGCGGGTAGAGCGGGAAGAACAGGATCTTACGACACCCATCCTCTACCATGCGACGCACCACCGATGAGGTCGAGGGGTTGCCGTAGCGCATGCAGAATTCGACTTGCACGCGCTCACCAAAATCCTGAGCCAGCCGGTCACGTAGAGCCTCGGTCTGCGCCTTGGTGATTGTCATCAACGGGCTTTCATCAGCGTCCGTGTTCCAAATCGATCGATAGGCGGCGCCCGACGTGAAGGGTCGCTTTGCAAGGATGACAGTCTGCAACAGCGGCTGCCATTTCCACGCTGGATAGTCGATGACGCGGCGGTCTGACAGGAACTCGTTCAAATAGCGGCGCATCGACCAATAATCGGTGCCGTCCGGCGTGCCGAGGTTGGCAACCAGAACGCCGATCTTCTCGGGCGCGATGGTCGGATGGTCGGCAGGGGCATGGTCAGGTCTGGTGGCCATCGGGCCCTCCTTAATCGGGTGCAATGCCATCTAACGGGCTTGGTCGTTTGGTCAATCCTTGGCGAAAAATTCCTTTGCCCCAAGCGCATCGGCCAGCCTGGTTTGCGCGCTGCCGGGCCGTAGGGGCTTGGGCTGATCGGCAGAAGGTGCCCAGCCCGTCAGGGTGATGACCTCAAACGTCGCTGGAATTCGCCCGTTCTTGCCGCCTTGCGCGCCCGAATAGACACTGTTCAGCCTCGAAAACAGGTTGCGAGGTGGTGTTTTCCGGTTCCGCTCCGCCAGCGCGTTCGCCTCTCCCATGGCGCGCAGATCGTACATTAGGGCCGTTGCGTCAGCATAGCTGACCGTCGAAGTCGCGGAATCCGCCACAGGCAGGGCAAACCCGGCCCGTGCCAACAGCGCGCCGAGGTCGCGAATTTCACCCATCGGCAGAATACGGGGCGAGAGGCCTCCGGTGGTCGCGACCTCAGCCTCGGCCAGTGCTGCGCGAAGCTCGTGCAGGGTCTGCCCGCCAAAAAGCGCTCCAATAAACAGCCCGTCGGGCCGCAGTGCACGGCGACACTGCACAAGCTGACCCACCGGATCATCGGCCCAATGCAGGCAGAGAGCGTGGACAATCAGGTCCTGGCTGTTTGGCTCAAACTCCAGAATGTCGCCGTCGGGAACAAGTGCAGCGCCGAACCCTGCCCAGACCTGCGGGAACGGAGAGATCACGGTCACGTCCGAAAACGCGCGCGAGACATCGGCCAGGCGATCCTCGACATCCTCGCGAACCGTCCGGTGGAAGAACAAAGCCTCATCCTGCGCCCGGTGACGGTGGTGGCCAAGCGCGAGCGGATCGGTCAGGGTTGGGCGTGGCGTCGACATGGGCGTCGATGTGGCGAAGGCTGTCCCGAAATGCAAGGCGCACTGACCCTGCTCTATCCTCACCAATGCATCGCCTGTGCCGCGATGGTAGAGCAGCGCGACGCGCTCTGCGGTGAATGCTGGGGGACGACGCGATTTGTCTCGGGCCTGATCTGCGACGCTTGCGGAGCGCCACTTCCGGGCGAAGAGGATGGCGACGTTTTATGCGATGATTGCATCGCATCCTCCCGACCCTGGGACAAGGGACGAGCCGCGCTGGTCTATGCCGACACCGGCCGCAAGTTGGTTCTGGCGCTAAAACATGGAGATCGCACGGAATTGGCCCGAGCTGGGGCGCAGTGGATGCGTCGGGCGGCGGGGGAAATACTTGCACCGGACACAGTCATCGTGCCGATCCCGATCCATTGGATGCGACTGCTAAAACGGCGCTACAATCAGGCAGCCCTGTTGGCGCAACAGCTTGCCCGCATCAGCGGTTCCACTTGCCTGCCGGACGCGCGGAGCCGCACTCGGCAAACCAAGGTGCAGGACGGTATGAGCGTTCCGGCGCGCTTTTCGAACATGCAGGACGCCATTCGTCCGCATCCGAAACGCGGCGGGCAACTTTCCGGGCGCAAGGTTGTGCTGGTCGACGACGTCATGACCTCGGGCGCAACACTGGCTGCGGCGACCGAGGCCTGCCGCGCCGCCAATGCCGTATCCGTGTCCATTCTGACTCTGGCGCGGGTGGCCAAGGATGCATAGGTTGTGCCGGACCGAGTAAACTAGGACCCCGCCTCGATGGCCACGATTGAAATCTACACGACCCCGTTCTGCGGCTATTGCCACGCGGCCAAGCGACTGTTGCAGGCCAAGGGCCAGAGTTTCGCCGAGACGGATGTCTCAGCCGCGCCTGACAAGCGGGCCGAGATGATGCAGCGCGCCAACGGGCGGCGTACAGTGCCGCAGATTTTCATCAACGGCACCCACATGGGCGGGTTCGACGACATTAACGCACTGGACCGGGCCGGGAAGTTGGACCCGTTGTTGGCAGCCTGATGCAGGCCGCGCTGGTCCAGCTGAATTCCAGCGACGATCCGGCACGCAATCTGCCGGTTACACTTGGATTGCTGGAACAGGCCGCTGATCGCGGGGCTGAATTGATTGTCACGCCGGAGGTGACGAACTGCGTATCCCTCAGCCGATCGCATCAGGCGGACGTGCTTCAGGTCGAAGCCGATGATATCACGCTGGCCGCCTGCCGTGCCTTTGCGAAAGACCGGGGTGTGTGGCTTCTACTCGGGTCTTTGGCGCTGACGGGCGGTGCCGACGGGCGCTTCGTCAATCGCGCGTTCCTGATAACAGGCGACGGTGCGGTCGCCGCGCGCTATGATAAGATTCATATGTTCGATGTTGCCGTCACCCCGACCGAGACCTTCCGCGAATCCGACGGCTACGCGCCGGGGGATCGTGCGGTTCTGGCCGATACGCCCTGGGGTAAGCTGGGGATGACGATCTGTTATGACCTGCGCTTTCCGGGTCTGTCTCGTGATCTCGCCAAAGCCGGTGCCGGGATGCTTGCGTACCCCTCGGCCTTTTCCCCAGTAACCGGAGCAGCTCATTGGGACGTATTGCTGCGTGCCCGTGCAATTGAAACCGGGTGTTTCGTGCTGGCCCCGGCGCAATGTGGCACCCATGCTGCGACAAAGGGGAAGCCGCGCCAGACTTACGGCCATTCGTTGGCTGTCGACCCCTGGGGAGCGGTTTTGGCCGATGGCGGGGTTGAGCCCGGTATCACCATGGTGGCCCTCGACATGGCCGCTGTCCAAAGCACTCGCGGGCGCATCCCCTCGTTGACCCATGACCGCCCCTATGGTGCCCCATGAGCGATGCCGACGACACCCTCGCCGTTGCTCTGTTCAGCGAGATTCTGATGACCGAGCAACTCGCACGTACCCGGATCAGCCGCGCGCTGCCCAAGGGTATGGAGCTTAGCCAGTTCTCGACCCTGAATCACCTTTCGCACGCAGGCGAAGAACGCACACCTGCCCAACTCGCTCGTGCGTTTCACGTCACCAAAGGTGCGATGACCAACACGCTGACCAAACTGGAACGCGCAGGTTATGTTCACATTCGCCCTGATTGGAATGATGCACGCAAAAAGCGGGTCGCCATCAGCCCCGCGGGCCGCTCCGCGCGGGATGCCGCCATCGCCGCTGTGGTGCCGCTGATCCGGGATGTGGCTGAACGGGTTGGTATGGACCGCGTCCGCACCGCTCTGCCGATCCTACGCGAACTGCGAGAAGACCTCGACAAAAACGACTGACCCTGTGGATCATCAGCCTGAAAATACCTCGGGGGTTGTCCAGCGAGGCGCTATCGGTTCGATCCGATGGACGACTGGCTGGCCCTCAGCCATCGCGCGCGGCCACGGACCGAGGCTGCGCCCTCAATGCGAGCGCAGGCTGGCAGTGACGTAGTTGACCGAAAGGTCCCGATCCGACATCCGCCAGGACCAACTGACCGGGTTGAACACAAAGCCGCGTTTATCGACCGGCTCCAATCCGGCGCGGGACAGCAAATCGTAAAGTTCGTCGGGCGTGATGAACTTCGACCAGTCGTGGGTGCCTTTGGGCAGCCAGCGCATCACCCACTCCGCCCCCAGGATCGCCACCGCGAAACTCTTGGCGTTGCGGTTGATGGTCGAGCAGATCATCAGGCCGCCTGGTTTCAGCAGATCGTGGCAGGCGGTCAGGTAAGCCAGCGGGTCGGCAACGTGTTCGACCACCTCCATGTTCAGCACAGCGTCGAACTGTTCGCCCGCCCCGGCCACCGCCTCGGCGGTGGTGTGACGATAGTCTATGGTCAGGTCGGATTGTTCTGCGTGGATCCGGGCGACCGGGATGTTGCGCTCGGCGGCATCGGCGCCGACAACGTCTGCCCCCAGCCGCGCCATGGGTTCGCTCAGCAATCCGCCACCGCACCCAATGTCGAGGATTCGCAGGCCAGCGAATGGGCGGTCAGTCGTCAGGTCGCGGTCAAACTCAGCGGCGATCTGGCTTGTGATGTAATCCAGCCGCACCGGGTTCATCATGTGCAGGGGCTTGAATTTTCCCTCAACGTCCCACCACTCGGCGGCCATAGCCTCAAATTTGGCGACTTCGGCGTCATCGACCGTGCTCTGCATCTGCGCCTCCGGAAAAAATATCTCTGTAACCCCCGTGCCTGTCGGGACCGATGGGTTATATAGGCCCTTATGGACAAATCGACACAATCGCACACTGCGGCACAACACCTCTATCCGCATCTGGAGCCATTCGCGCATCAGATGCTGGATGTGGGCGATGGCCACAAAGTTTATGTCGAGCAATGTGGCAATCCCGAAGGCCGCGCGGTGGTCATACTGCACGGCGGCCCCGGCGGCGGTTGCAGTCCGGCGATGCGGCGATACTTCAACCCTGAGAAATGGCGCGTTGTGCTTTTCGACCAGCGAGGCTGCGGGCGCTCGCGGCCCCATGCCTCGGTCGAAGCCAATACAACCTGGCATCTTATTCAGGATATCGAGTTTATCCGTCAGACACTCGGCATCGACACCTGGGCCTTGTTCGGCGGCAGTTGGGGGGCGACGCTGTCGCTGCTTTATGCACAACGTCATGCCAAGCGGGTGACAAACCTGATCCTGCGTGGCGTTTTCCTGATGACGAAATCCGAATTGGATTGGTTTTACGGAGGCGGTGCCGGACAGTTCTGGCCGGATCTCTGGGCGCAATTCACCGATCTGGTTCCTGCTGGCGAACAGGACAATCTGATTGCGGCTTATTCCAGACGGCTATTCTCGGGCGATCACGCCACGGAGGTCCGCTTTGCGCGGATGTGGGCGAAGTGGGAGAACACACTTGCGTCCATGGCCAATAGCGGGCCCGGTGGCGACAGCCCGGCGGAATATGCCCGCGCGTTTGCGCGGCTCGAAAACCACTATTTCGTCAATCGGGGCTTTTTGCCCGAGGATGACCACATCCTTCGGAACATGGACAAGATCGCACATATTCCGGGCGTCATCGTTCAGGGGCGCTATGATATGATCTGTCCGCCGGTGTCTGCAAAGAGTCTGCATAGTTTATGGCCGGGGTCGGCGCTGACCATCGTGCCACGCGCTGGCCACGCCCTGTCAGAACCCGGTATCAGCGCGGAATTGGTGCGCTCCACCGACGCATTGGTTGAATAGCGTCAGGTAATCCCGCTCGGCCCTTTACTTGTGGTGAAGTGACGCTAACCTGCCCTGTAATGGGGATCGTACTGACATGAAATCTGTCGGAGGCATTATTCTACAGCGCTTGGCGCTGGGCCTGCTGACACTCTTCGTTGTCTCCATTGTGATATTCGTGGCCGTGAACCTGCTGCCCGGCGATTTTGCCGAGGCGATCCTGGGACAGGGTGCGACACCGGAAGCTGTCGCGTCGATCCGGAGAGACCTGGGCCTCGATCAATCGCCGATTACGCGCTACTTCCAATGGCTGGGTGGGGCCGTCACCGGCGATCTGGGCAACAGCTTTGCGCAAGCGAATTTCGCATCATTTGCTGGAACGGAAACGGGGTCCGGGCTGGGTTCTGTTGCCACTCAGATCGCGCCGCGGTTCGCGAATACCATGTTCCTTGCGATGGTTACGGCAGCGATCGCCGTGCCGATCTCCCTGATCCTCGGGGTCTTGGCGGCGCTGTACAGAAATTCGGCATTCGACCGGGCAACGAACATTTTTACGCTCAGCTCGATCTCTAGCCCAGAGTTCTTTCTCGCCTATATCCTGATCCTGTTTCTGGCAGTGCTGAATCCGATCCTGCCATCGCTTTCAAACATCTTTGACGGGATGAGTTTTTCCGAACGACTGGAGCGCACTGTCCTGCCCGCCCTGACCCTGACGCTGATCGTCATGGCGCATATGATGCGGATGACGCGGGCGGCGATTATCAACCTGCTGGCCAGCCCTTACATCGAAATGGCGCGCCTGAAGGGCATTGGTCCGATGCGGGTCATCGTGCGCCATGCGCTGCCGAACGCGCTGGCACCGATTATCAATGTTGTGGCGCTGAACCTGGCTTACCTGATCACCGGCGTGGTCGTGGTCGAGGTGGTGTTTGTCTATCCTGGAATTGGCCAGCTGTTTGTCGACTCGGTGAAAATTCGTGACATCCCGGTGGTGCAGGCCTGCTGCCTGATCTTCGCTGCCGCATATATCCTGCTGAACCTGACGGCGGACATTCTGTCGATCCTGTCAAACCCGCGTCTGAGGCATCCGAAATGACGACCTGGCAGTTCCTTCTTTTAGCGCTTGTCGCCATTGCCGCGTTGGGGTGGGTGTTCCGCGCTGTCGGTCAGAGTGTCACCGGCAACGCGCCATTTTATCGCGACATGCCGTATGGCGTCGCCTTCGGCTATGTGCTGGCAGTGGCGGCGATACTGGGCAGTGTGTGGTTATATCTGCAGGAGGGCGCAGTGTTCTTCCGTTGGGCCGTTCAGGGGCTGATCGGTTTCTCGGTCGCCGCCTATCTGTTCCGCCTGTTAGGCCAATCGGTTGGCCCCGAAGCTATGCGCAAGCTGTTCCGCCAGATGCCGTTGACGGCGTCATTCGGAATACTCGTCATCATCATTTATGCCATCCTGTCGATATTTGCCGGGCCAATCTCTCCGTTATTTATTGCCGGGCTGGGCATTGCGGCGGTTGTTCTGGTGGAGATCTCGCGCCGCTCCAGTACGACCGAGGGGCATCAGGTTGTGGTCATGATTGCGCTGCTGACCATGGCGCTGTTCATCATTATGTTTTTTGTCGGACCTCTGGCACCGCATGGGCAGGAAGAGGTCTTCCCCCGTGCCAATATCGTTCCCGGAGGTGATGTGGCGCTTGGCGGCGACCCGGAGTTTCCGTTGGGCACCGATCAGATTGGGCGCGATATCCTGTCTCGCCTGATCTACGGCGCGCAAAACACGGTTGGCATCGCATTCGCGACGACCTGCCTGGCTTTCTTTCTGGGCGGCACCTTCGGGTTCCTGGCGGCGACGCTGGGCGGCTGGCTGGACCAGATCCTCAGCCGCTCCGTTGATGTGCTGATGGCAATTCCAGCGTTGATCTTTGCGCTGTTGTTGATGACCATCGCCAGCGTCTGGGCCCCTCGTCTTGGCATCCCGCTCACCTTCTTCATGGTGATCATCATCGCGGTGATCGACTCGACCCGCGTGTTTCGTCTGGCGCGTGCGGTTGGAACGCAGATTGTGGTGATGGACTATATCGAAGCGGCCAAGCTGCGCGGTGAGGGGCTGCCGTACCTGATCTTCCGCGAGATCCTGCCCAACGCCACAGCGCCGCTGCTGGCCGAGTTTGGCCTGCGGTTCTGCTTCGTGTTCCTGACCATCGCCTCACTATCGTTCCTGGGTCTGGGCATCCAGCCGCCGTTGGCGGACTGGGGCACGATGGTGAAAGACCTGAGCCAATTCATCAACTTCGCTCAGTTCGCGCCCAACATTGCTGCCGCGCCATTGCTTGCTGCCGGGGCCATCGCGTTGCTGACCGTTGCGGTCAACTTCGTTGTCGACTGGATGCTGCACCGCACGTCGGGGCTGAAAGAATGACCAAGAGCAAAGACCTTCTGCTGAAAATTCGCGACCTTGAGATCGAGGGACGCAGTGACGAAACATGGATGCCGATCATCAATGGGGCCAGCTTTGATCTGCACAAAGGTGAGGTTTTGGGACTGATCGGTGAATCCGGCGCTGGCAAGTCCACCATTGGCCTTGCGGCAATGGGGTTTACGCGCGACGGGGTGCGTATCTCGGGCGGGTCGGTAGAGTTTGACGGCATCAATCTGGTCACTGCCTCGGCCGCGCAGAAGCGCGCATTGTTGGGCAAGCGCATCGCCTATGTCGCGCAATCGGCGGCGGCCAGTTTCAACCCGGCGCATAAGATCATCGACCAGCACACCGAAGCACCCGTGCAGCATGGCGTTCAGGGCCGCAAGGACAGCGAGTCGGATGCGATTGAGCTGTACCGGCGCCTGCGCCTGCCAAACCCTGAGGAGATCGGCTTTCGCTATCCGCATCAGGTTTCGGGCGGTCAATTGCAGCGGGCGATGACGGCGATGGCGATGTCCTGCCGCCCCGACCTGATTATCTTCGACGAACCAACGACCGCGCTGGACGTGACGACGCAGATCGAGGTTCTGGCCGCGATCCGCGATATCGTTGAGCAATTCGATACGGCGGCGATCTACATCACACATGATTTGGCGGTGGTGGCGCAGATGGCCGACCGGATCAAAGTGCTGCTGAAAGGCGATGAGGTTGAAGAGGCGGACACCGCTACGATGCTCAGCGCGCCGAAGGAAGACTATACCAAATCGCTTTGGGCGGTGCGCTCGTTTGAGCGACCTAAGAAAGCTGCCCCGGCAGCGGATGCCGTGCCGATTGTGCGGGTTAAGAACATCGACGCCGCCTATGGTACGGTGCCGGTATTGTTCGACGTCAGTTTTGACATCCACGCCGGCCGAACCGTGGCTGTGGTGGGCGAGAGCGGGTCGGGCAAATCGACTGCTGCGCGGTGCATTACGGGTCTACTACCGCCTACAAAGGGCGTGATAGAGTTTGAGGGCGTGGAAATGCCGCTCGACTATCGGAAGCGGACAAAAGACCAGCTGCGTCAGGCGCAGATGATTTATCAGATGGCCGATACTGCGCTGAATCCGCGCAAAACGATTGGCGAGATTATTGGCCGCCCTGTGGAATTCTACGGCGGCCTGAAGGGTCAGAAGAAACGCGCGCGGGTAGAAGAGCTGCTGCATGAAATAGAGATGGAACCGTCGCAATATATCGACCGGCTGCCCTCTGAGCTGTCGGGCGGGCAGAAGCAGCGTATCGGTATCGCACGTGCACTGGCCGCCGAACCCCGGTTCATTATTTGCGACGAAGTGACCAGCGCGCTGGACCAGCTGGTGGCAGAGGGAATCCTGCGTTTGCTTGCAAAACTGCAGGATGAGCTGGGTCTGTCGTATATGTTTATTACTCACGATCTGGCCACAGTACGCGCCATCGCGGACGAAGTGGTGGTGATGAAAGATGGGCGTGTCGTCGAACAGGGGCCGAAGGCTGAAATGTTCATGCCGCCGCACCACGCCTATACCGACCTGCTGTTGTCCTCGGTCCCGGAAATGGACCCTGATTGGCTGACCAATTTGTTGGATGCGCGCGGAGTTGATAACATAGGCGACGCTGCAGTTGATAAGATGTAATCGAATCGCCCTGTAACAGGGGTGGAGTGGCGAGCGGGGGGTACCCCGCCGTATTTACGACAACGGGAGAACGAAATGACGAACTTTAGCAGACGCGGATTGCTCAAATCGGGTGCCGCAATGGGTGTTCTGGCGGCTACGGGCCTGCCGGTTGCCGCTCAGGCCAAACGCGGTGGTACACTGCGCCTCGGTCTGGCCGGGGCCAATACGTCGGACAGCTGGGATGGGCGCACCCATTCGGACAGCTACATGATCATGTGTGCTCATGGCGCGGTGTTCGACTGCCTGACCGAAGTAGGCGCAGACGGCGCCCTGAAGGGTGAGTTGGCCGAAAGCTGGGAAGCCAGCGCTGATGCAAAGACTTGGACGTTTAATCTGCGCCAGGGCGTGACTTTCCACAACGGCAAAGCCTTTGGCGCTGATGATGTGATTGAATCGCTGAACATGCACACGGCTGAGGGCGCGAAATCTGCAGCCAAACCGATTGTCGGTTCGATAACCGAAATGAAGAAGTTGAGCGATCATCAGATCGAGTTCACTCTGGCAGCAGGCAACGCTGACTTTCCGTTCCTGCTTAGCGACTATCACATCCTGATGTACCCGGCTGGTATGACCGAAGAGGCGATTGCCCAAGGCATTGGCACCGGCATGTATAAAGTTGATGCATTCGATCCGGGTGTCCGTACGGTGATGAGCCGCGTCGACAGTCACTATAAGGACGGCAGTGCCGGTTGGTTCGACTCGATCGAAGTGATCGCGATCAACGACAGTTCGGCACGGATGAACGCGCTGATGACGGGTCAGGTGGATGCCGTAAACCGCGTCGACACCAAGATTGAGGCGCTTCTGAACGCCAACCCGAACGTCAACATCTTCGAAGTGACGGGCAACCAACACTACACGTTCCCGATGTTGACCAATGTCGACCCCTATACAAACGTCAAAGTTCGCAAGGCGCTTAAGCACGCGATCAACCGTCAGGAGATGGTCGACAAAGTGCTTCTGGGTCACGGCGCGATTGGCAACGACCACCCGATCGGTCCGGCGAACCAGTATTACGCCGCTGATCTGCCGCAGAACGATTATGACCCGGACCTGGCCAAATCGCTGCTGAAGGAAGCCGGGATGGAGGGTCTGACGATCGACCTGTCAGCCTCGGACGCGGCTTTCTCGGGCGCGGTGGATGCCAGCCAGCTGTACCAGGCCTCGGCCAAGGCAGCAGGCATCAACATCAACGTGGTTCAGGAGCCGGCGGATGGCTACTGGTCGAACGTCTGGCTGAAGAAGCCGTGGTGTGCCTGCTATTGGTCGGGTCGTGCAACCGAGGACTGGATGTTCTCGACCGCATACGAGCTGGGTGTGCCGTGGAATGACACCAGCTGGGACAACGCCCGCTTTCAGGAGTTGTTGCTGAGTGCCCGTGCGGAGCTGGATTCCGACAAGCGGCGTGAGCAATACACTGAGATGCAGGCGCTTATGTCGGCCGAAGGTGGAACGGTGATCCCGATGTACGCCAATTATGTTGATGCGGCATCGTCGAAGCTGACCAACTCGGGCACTATCGGCAACGTCTTCCAGATGGACAGCAGCCGCCTGATGGAGCGTTGGTGGTTCGCGTAAACGCACAGGACACGGACTGAGACACCGAATGCCCCGCCTGACCGGCGGGGCATTTTTTTGTCATGTGTCACTGTTTGTCGCACATGCTGCCGCGCAAGGAACGATTTGCCGATCGACAGATCGCGACGCGCTGGACGACGTCTGGAGTTTCGTCGCCGACGCGTGGTTCGAGGGTGGGCAGCACGACCCTGATGTGCGGCTTTTGAAATTTACGCCTGTTACGGGTGAGCTGTCGGTGACTCCAATAAGTGGCATCAAGTTCCTGTACGAGATGGCCAAGGCCAACTTGACGGATGACAAACCCGACACAGGCCAGCAGGGGGCCGTTACGTTCTAGACAGTCATGCTAGCTCAGTTTGTGACGGATCGCGGCATCCACCTCAGCCGGGTTTCGCCCAGAAAGAACTCGTACCGTGACCGAGGAAGCTCGGCAAAAACTTGCGCTGAGTCCCGGCGCAGATGGATGCGGATCGAACGACGCAGGCGCGGCTTTGCGTCGGCAAATGCAGCGCAGGTCAGCAGGGCAACATTGGGCCAGGCATCCGGGTGGCGCGCTGAGGCATATCGTATGATCTCGATACCATCGCCGCGCGCTTGATCCGCTAGGTCCAGGCAGGCGGAATAATCATCCGGGTGGGTCCAATCGGCGTTGCGCTTACTCAGTGGTGTTGCGTTCAGGTCCAAGGCGGACGCGGTGGCCACGCGAACTGCAAACGCCGTATATTCCGCCGCATTTGTTGGCAGGGGTGTGCTGGGTGACTCCTGATAAAACCGCAAACGATACCAGACCGTCTCGGCCACCGCCGTTTCCGGGCGTTCCGATGCATAATAAACCCCTGGAGTGCGCCCGCGGCGCCGAAACCGACTGTCGGAGGGATAGCAGCCGTACCGGAACGGTGCGGCCAGCAGATAGTCCAGATGGGCGCAGTCGGGCGGGACCGGGGGCTTGGTGGATTCGAGGATTTCTTCAAGAACCCGTTGCTCGTCCAAGCTGTCGACCAAGCGCGTGGTCGAGACGATATGCTGCGCCTCGACAAGTCGCCAGACCTGTCCGCGATAAGGACTAGATGGGAGCGCGGCGGGCATCGAGGTAGTTCACAACGTCGATCAACCCGCCGACTTGCAGCACCATCTGCGCCGGTACACCGCCCAGCGCCAGATTGTCGGCCCGCATCCACCCGCGCATCGCCGCTTCGTCACCACCGACAATCGCGTCGAGCGAGCGGAATACCCGCACCAGATGGGCGGCTAGTTCAAAGGGTTTGCCAGTTAGCGGCATTGCACTGGACTTCATCCGAGAAATACTTGCCGGGCTGACCCCGATCACTTGGGCGATGTCCTGCTGAGACAGTCCTAAGAGGTCACCACTGCGCAAAACCGCCTTGGCCAGCACGAATTGCGGGTCGGGCGGGGCGAGGGATTTGGTTTGAAGCTGCACGGCGAAACCTTTCACATGAAAGATATCTAGCATCTCTTGCACCGGAAATCTAGATGATGCATCATCTGTCTGATCCTTCGCATCAAGACCGCGCCGCAAGACTCCTCTTGCACCTTATCCTTCTCGCCTCTATATCCCCTCTCAACAGCGGCGTTTCGGCTTCCACCCCCGAACCTCCACCGGATCTTCTGACGGGCCGCGCGCCCGTTTTTTTGTGCCTGAACGCCAACCATTGAAAGGCAGTCAATCTGATGTCTGACCTGATCGCAAAAACCGCGATGGATCGCCGGATTGCCGACATCGTCACGCCGGTGATCGAAGGCATGGGGTATGAACTGGTGCGTTTGCGGTTGATGAGCGGAAAGTCCGCCAGTCTGCAGATTATGGCCGACAAGCCGAATGGCGGGATCGAGGTGGACGATTGCGCCAAGATCTCGACCGCCGTGTCGGCGACGCTGGATGTGGAAGACCCGATCGAGGATGCCTATCGGCTTGAGGTCTCCAGCCCGGGAGTCGACCGCCCCCTGACCCGGTTGAAGGATTTCGACGCCTGGTCGGGTTATGAGGTCAAGATTGAGACGACCGAGATGATTGACGGCCGCCGCCGCTTCAAAGGGGCGCTGGTCGGAACCGAAGGCAACGAAGTTCTTATCGAGATCGAGGAAGGCACTATCGGGCTGCAATTTGATTGGCTGTCCGACGCGAAACTGGTGCTGACCGACGATCTGATCCGTGACGTGCTGCGCGCCCGCAAGGACGCGGGCGAGATTGACGAAACCCAATTCGACCAGATCGAAACCATCATAGACGGCGACGAGGAAACCTGACCATGGCCATTACATCCGCAAACCAGCTGGAACTGTTGCAAACCGCCGAGGCGGTAGCGCGCGAGAAAATGATCGACCCTGCACTGGTCATCGAAGCGATGGAAGAAAGCCTCGCGCGGGCCGCCAAGTCCCGCTACGGCGCGGAAATGGACATTCGCGTGGCGATTGACCGCAAGACCGGCAAGGCGACCTTCACCCGTGTGCGCACGGTGGTCGAAGATGAAGAGTTGGAGAATTACCAGGCCGAATTCACCGTTGAGCAGGCCAAGCAGTACATGGAAAATCCCGAAGTCGGCCAGCAGCTGATCGAGGAAGTGCCGCCGGTTGAAATGGGCCGGATCGCTGCGCAATCGGCCAAGCAGGTAATCCTGCAGAAAGTCCGTGAGGCTGAACGGGATCGTCAGTTCGAAGAATTCAAGGACCGCGCCGGCCAGATCATCAACGGCGTCGTCAAACGCGAAGAATACGGCAACGTCATCGTCGATGTCGGCACCGGTGAGGGCATCCTGCGCCGCAACGACAAGATCGGGCGTGAAAGCTATCGCCCCAACGACCGCATCCGTTGCTACATCAAGGACGTGCGGCGTGAGGTTCGCGGGCCGCAGATCTTCCTGTCCCGCACTGCACCCGAATTCATGGCTGAACTGTTCAAGATGGAAGTGCCGGAGATTTACGACGGTATCATCGAGATCAAGGCCGTCGCCCGTGACCCGGGCAGCCGCGCCAAGATCGCCGTCATCAGCTATGACAACTCGATCGACCCGGTCGGGGCCTGTGTCGGTATGCGCGGCAGCCGGGTGCAGGCCGTGGTGAACGAACTTCAGGGCGAAAAGATCGACATCATTCCGTGGAACGAGGATAGCCCGACTTTCCTTGTGAACGCGCTTCAGCCTGCGGAAGTCTCCAAGGTGGTTCTGGACGAGGACGCCGAGCGGATTGAAGTTGTGGTGCCGGAGGAACAGCTGAGCCTCGCCATTGGACGTCGCGGTCAGAACGTGCGTCTGGCCAGCCAGCTGACGCATCTGGACATCGACATCATGACCGAGGAGGAGGAGAGCCAGCGTCGTCAGGCCGAATTTGAACTGCGCACCAAGCTGTTCATGGACACACTCGATCTGGACGAATTCTTTGCACAGCTTCTGGTTTCGGAGGGCTTCACCAGCCTGGAGGAGGTTGCCTATGTCGAAGCCGACGAATTGTTGGTGATCGACGGGGTAGACGAGGATACGGCAGGCGAATTGCAGGCTCGTGCGCGCGATCACCTGGAAGAACAGAATCGCAAAGCGTTGGAGAAAGCCCGTGAGTTGGGCGTCCAGGACAGCCTGATCGCCTTCGAAGGGCTGACCCCGCAGATGATCGAGGCATTGGCCGAGGACGATGTGAAGTCGCTGGAAGATTTCGCAACGCTGGCCGACTGGGAGATCGCCGGCGGCTGGACCACGGTGGACGGCGAACGCCACAAGGACGACGGCGTGCTCGAGAAATTCGAGGTGGGTCTCGAAGAGGCCCAAGCCATGGTGATGACTGCGCGGATTCAGCTCGGCTGGGTCGATCCGGCTGATCTTGAAACTGATGAAGAGGCCCAAGCCGAAGGCGAAGACGGTGAAGCCGTCACTGAAGCAACCGAGGAGGCCGGGGCCTGATCTCAGGCCCTGGGGCTTCGAACATGACTCGCGGAGGTCAAAACAAGGAACGGGGCGCGCCGGAACGGACGTGCCTTGTTTCGCGTGAAACAGGCTCTAAATCGGGGTTGATCCGCTTTGTTATCGGACCCGATGATCAGGTTGTGCCGGATATCGCAGGGAAACTGCCGGGGCGCGGCATGTATGTTGCTGCCAATCGGTCTCTGCTGGATAAGGCGGTCAAGAAAAACCTGTTCAGCCGTGCCGCGAAACGACCCGTAAAGGTTCCCGAAACGCTGGTCGCGGATGTCGAGGCGCAGTTGGTGGCACGTGTTGCATCGCTGATCGGATTGGCGCGTAAGGCGGGCAAGGCGGTGGCCGGGTTTGAAAAGGTGAAGAACTGGCTGGTCAATGAAGATGCGCAAGTGCTGGTTCAGGCCAGCGACGGGTCGGGCCGGGGCAAAAACAAGCTCAGTTCGCCGCCCGGAAAAGGTGCGTTTATCGGGGTTTTGACCGCCTCAGAATTGGGTTTGGCATTCGGGCGAGAACATGTGATACATGCGGCGCTCGCGCCGGGGGGACTCACAAAGTCTATTGTTGAGGACGCCGCGCGACTATCTGGCCTGCGCGAAGATCTCGGTGGAGCGTCCACCGGAAAGGGTACGAAGAATATATGAGCGATACTGACGGCAAAAAGACATTGGGCCTGCGTGGCGGGCCGCGTTCCGGGCAAGTGAAGCAGAGCTTCAGCCACGGACGCACCAAGAATGTCGTGGTCGAAACCAAGCGCAAGCGCGTGGTTATGCCCAAGGCTGCTGCCGGAGCAACGGCGGGCGCCGCTGCGGTTGCAGCTACGCCCAAGGCCGATCCGTCCAAACGCCCCGCTGGAATTTCGGATGCGGAACTCGAACGCCGCATGAAAGCATTGGCCAGCGCCAAGGCGCGCGAGGCCGAAGAGGCCGAAACGCGTGAGGCCGAAGAAAAAGCCCGTGCCGAGGACCGTGAAAAGCGCAAGGCCGAGATCGAGGCCAAGGAGCGCGAAGAGCAGGAGCGCGAAGAGCGCGCCAAGGCCAAAGCCGAAGAAGATGAGCGCAAACAGCGCGAGGCCGAGGTTGCCAAGGTCAATGCCGCCCCGGCTGCACCTGCAGATCCTGCCGCCGCAGCCGCGCCGCGTGGAGGCGCGCCTAAGCCTGCGCCGACTCGCAAGGATCGTGAACGCGAAGATCGTGAAAAGCCGAAAACTGCTGGCCGCGACGATTCGCGTCGCACGGGCAAGCTGACGCTGAATCAGGCGCTACGCGGTGGCGAAGGTGGGCGGCAACGCTCGATGGCTGCGATGAAGCGCAAGCAGGAACGTGCACGCCAGAAGGCGATGGGCGGCCCGGTCGAGCGTGAAAAGGTCGTGCGCAACGTCAACCTGCCCGAGCTGATTACCGTGCAGGAACTGGCCAACCGGATGGCGGAACGTGTTGCCGACGTGGTCAAATCACTCATGACCAACGGCATCATGGCGACTCAGAACCAGTCGATTGACGCCGATACTGCCGAACTGATTATCGAAGAATTCGGCCACAAGGTCGTCCGTGTTTCGGACGCCGATGTGGAAGACGTGATTCAGGCTGTCGAGGACGACGACAAAGACCTCCAGGATCGCCCACCCGTCATCACCGTTATGGGCCACGTCGACCACGGCAAAACGTCGCTGTTGGACGCGATCCGTAAAGCCAAGGTCGTCTCAGGAGAGGCCGGTGGCATCACCCAGCATATCGGTGCCTATCAGGTCGATCAGGGCGGCATGAAGATGACCTTCCTCGATACACCGGGCCACGCGGCCTTCACGTCGATGCGGGCACGTGGCGCGCAGGTGACGGATATCGTGGTGCTGGTTGTGGCCGCGGACGATGCGGTCATGCCGCAAACGGTTGAGGCGATCCGCCATGCGCAGGCCGCCGAGGTCCCGATGATCATCGCGATCAACAAGATGGATCACCCGGAAGCGAACCCAGACAAGGTGCGCACGGACCTTCTGCAATACGAAGTGATTGTCGAGAAGATGTCCGGTGACGTGCAGGACGTCGAGGTTTCGGCACTGAAGGGCACCGGGCTGGACCAGCTGTTGGAAGCGATTTCACTGCAATCTGAGATTCTGGAGCTGAAGGCAAACCCGGACCGGGCTGCCAGCGGCGCCGTGATCGAAGCGCAGCTTGATGTGGGCCGTGGCCCGGTGGCGACTGTTCTGGTGCAGAATGGCACGCTGCGCACCGGCGATATCTTTGTCGTGGGCGAACAGTGGGGCAAAGTCCGCGCGCTAATCGACGACAAGGGCGACCGGGTGAAAGAGGCGGGGCCATCGGTTCCCGTCGAAGTGCTCGGCCTGAATGGCACGCCTGAAGCGGGCGACGTTCTGAACGTGGTCGATACAGAAGCCCAGGCCCGCGAGATTGCCGAGTACCGTGAAGCAGCAGCCAAGGACAAACGCGCCGCCGCTGGTGCCGCGACCTCGCTGGAACAGCTGATGGCAAACGCCAAGGCGGATGAAGATGTCTCGGAACTTCCGATCCTGGTGAAAGCCGACGTGCAGGGTTCGGCCGAGGCCATCGTTCAGGCGATGGAAAAGATCGGCAACGACGAGGTTCGGGTGCGGGTGCTGCATTCCGGCGTCGGCGCGATCACTGAAAGTGACGTCGGTCTGGCCGAAGCCAGCGGCGCGCCGGTGATCGGCTTCAATGTCCGCGCCAATGCGTCGGCTCGCAATACCGCCAACCAGAAGGGTGTCGAGATCCGCTACTACTCGGTGATCTATGACCTTGTGGATGACGTTAAAGCCGCCGCGAGTGGCCTGCTGAGCGCCGAAGTGCGTGAGAAGTTCATCGGCTATGCCACAATCAAGGAGGTCTTCAAGGTTTCCGGCGTCGGCATGGTCGCGGGCTGTCTGGTCACAGAAGGCGTCGCCCGCCGGTCCGCAGGTGTGCGCCTGCTGCGCGACGATGTGGTGATCCACGAAGGCACGCTGAAAACGCTGAAACGCTTCAAGGACGAAGTTCCCGAAGTGCAGTCGGGCCAGGAATGCGGCATGGCGTTCGAAAAGTACGAAGACATCCGCGAAGGCGACGTCATCGAGATCTTCGAGCGTGAAGAGGTTGAGCGGTCGCTGTCGTAGACACCGTTCCAAAAACTATTCTTAGAAGAGGCAGTCCGTTTGGGCGGCCTCTTTTTTTCCAATCAATGAGATTGAACTGACCGACCCAAGCCAGCGACCCACTCCTGAGACCCCAGTCAGGAAAGGATGCCCCATGAGCCGTTTCATTGCCGTCGCGCTAATGCTCGCCGTTGCCTCCAGCGCAATGACCAGCCCGGCCCTTGCCGGACGCGCCGAACGATCTGCCGAAAACCGTGCCAAGGCCGATGCGTGGTGCGAACGCTTTGTTGCCGACAATCCCGGTGCGGAGTGCACGGTGATGCGCATGGGCGGACTGTGCCCGCGCAGCATGAAAGCCGGAAAAAGGTTCAACAAAATCCGCGCCAACGGCTACAAAACCTGCGTTAAGGGCAACAAGCTGGGCGGGTTCATCAAGGACATTCACAATCCGAAGAACGCGACCGATCTGTTCATTCGCGGCCAACGCGCCTCGGTTCAAGGCCCTGCTGACGCATTGCGCGGAGATTGAACCAGCGCCGGGTGATCGCTTGACACCAGCTGCACATGTTCGCACTATGTTCCGAGAACAACTGGGGGCTGCCATGCCACTCGGCAAGAAACTAAACGGCACCCTGCGGTCGTTCATCGAACGCCAGCCGGTCTTCTTCGTGGCGACTGCTGCAGAAACCGGGCGGGTCAATTTGTCGCCAAAGGGCGCAGACACCCTGCGCATCCTTGATGACAATCGGATCATGTGGCTGAATCTGTCGGGCAGCGGCAATGAAACGGCGGGTCATATACGCGCGTGCAATCGCATGACCTTGATGTTCTGTGCCTTCACGGGTGATGCGCTGATCCTGCGGGTGTACGGGCAGGCAAGCGTGATCCATCCGCGCGACGATGGTTGGGCTGATGCCTTGGCCGCTTTTCCGGACCTTGCCGGATCGCGGCAGGTGTTTGATATGATAATCGACGGCGTACAAACGTCCTGCGGTACCGGCGTTCCGGTGATGGAACTTGACCACCAACGTCTGCACGAGGAACTGACGCCGTTTTATGCCGACATGGGTCCCGATGGCGTCAAGGATTATTGGCGACGCAAGAATGTCGAAACTATCGATGGATTTCCCACAGGCCTGTTCGAGGACTGAACCCTAGAGCCAATCGCGCAAAATCGGGATCAAAGGAAGATCAGCGGGCGGCATCGGATAGTCCCGCATATCCTTCGGGCGCACCCACGCCAGCGTTTGCCCTTCCTGCGCGACTGGCTGGCCCTGCCATTTGCGGCAGGCGAACAGCGGCATCAGCAGGTGGAAATCCTCGTAAGTGTGGCTGGCGAATGTCAGCGGAGCCAGACAGCTTTCCCAGGTGTCGATGGCCAGCTCTTCGTGCAACTCCCGGATCAGCGCTGCTTCGGGTCTCTCGCCAGGTTCGACCTTGCCACCCGGAAACTCCCAGAGGCCAGCCATCGATTTGCCTTCTGGGCGCTGGGCCAGAAGCACTCGGCCATCGACGTCGATCAGCGCGACGGCGGACACCAATAGGGTTTTCACGAGCGGTAGTCGGCGTTGATCGAGATATATCCGTGGGTCAAATCGCAAGTCCAAATCGTTGCCTCACCGGTGCCGAGGCCCAGGTCGACGGTGATTTCCAGCTCGGCGTTTTTCATATAGGCGGCAGCGGCGCCTTCGGAATAGTCGGGCGAGACCCAGCCGTTTTCGGCCACAGGATGCGGGCCGAAGCGGATCGCGACGCGGTCCCGATCCGCCTTGGCCCCGGATTTGCCCAGCGCCATGACAACGCGGCCCCAGTTCGGATCCTCGCCCGCCACCGCCGTTTTCACCAGCGGTGAGTCCGCGATCGCGCGGGCGGCCCGTTTGGCGTCAGCATTGTCAGCAGCGCCCGACACTTGAACAGCGACAAATTTTGTCGCCCCCTCTCCGTCGCGCACCACCTGATGTGCCAGATCGCGCAGGATACCGTGCATCGCATCGCGAAACGCCTCGGACCCAGTCACATCGACGCCGGAAGCACCTGTGGCAGCCACCATCAACGTGTCGGAAGTTGAGGTATCGCTGTCTACCGTGATCGCGTTAAATGTGGTGTCCGCGAGGGATTCCAGCATCGCCTGAAGCTCAACCTGATCCAGGACTGCATCGGTGAACACATAGGATAGCATCGTCGCCATATCGGGCGCGATCATGCCCGACCCTTTGGCGAACCCCGCTATCCGCACGGTCTTGCCGCCAATCGAAACCTCTGCCCCGGCGCCTTTTGGAAACGTGTCCGTCGTCATGATCGCCTTTGCAGCACTGGCGATGTCGTCAGCGCTCAGCTTGTCCTGCAGTTCAGCGATCTTCGCGGTCATCCGCCCATGCGGCAGAGGCTCTCCGATCACGCCGGTGGAGGCCGAGAAAATGCGCATTTCTGGCAGGGATAGAGCCTTTGCGACTGCTTTGGTCACGATTGCCGTCGCCTCGGTCCCATTGCGACCGGTGAAGGCATTGGCGTTGCCAGAATTCACAATGATCGCTGCGCCTTCGTCAGATGATCCACCGATCTTGGCCTGACAATCCAACACCGGAGCTGACCGTGTGGCGGACCGGGTGAACACCCCGGCAATCGCGCTGCCGGATGTCAGCTCGGCCAGCATTACGTCGTCGCGGTCGGCGTATTTCACACCCGCCGCAACGGTTGCAAAGCGCACGCCGCCGATCCTTGGCAGGTCCGGGAACACCGACGGGGCAAGCGGCGACACTCCGCCGGTGTGGGTCTGCGCCGCTGCCAGGTCCGCCTTTAATAGCCTTATTTTGGCTTTCAGCTCAGCGATCTTAGCTTTCTTTTTTCCCATGCTTGTTCAACGCCCCGAAAAATCACTCCAAAAGCGTTGTATCGCCCAGTGCGGCAGGGTCCAGAGTGGTCTTGTCGGTGCGGATGATTTCGGCCGCTTCAACTGCTGCCTCAACAGCTGCCTCGATTGCCAGGCCACGCAGGTCGTTGGTCAGGGACCCGCGCACCTCCTCCAAACCCGGCTTTGGCTGATCTCGACTGTCGTTGCGCTTGAGGACATGCCAGCCAAACTGAGTCTTCACCGGACCAGAAATGGCGCCGTCTTCCAGTTCCGTAACAGCCACTTCAAATTCAGGCACCATTGCACCCAACCCGAACCAGCCCAGATTGCCACCGTTCGGGCCGCTTGGTCCTGTGGACTTCGCACGTGCTGTCTCGGCGAAATCGGCGCCTCCTTCCAGTGTTGCAACTATGGCCTGCGCTTCTTCCTCGGTTTCGACCAGAATGTGGGACGCGTTGAACTCTGGTACCGGTGCGGCATTTGCAATCGTGTCGTTGTACAGGTCCTGTATCATCTCTTCCGTCACAGCGTCCTTCCCGGCAGTCAGCAAAGCCTCGTTTGCCATGAGGGCGCGCCTTTCATTCTCCATGACGAGCTCCGAGGTGCGGGACATGTCACCCGCCTGAGAAGCAAGAGCCTGTTGCTGAATGAGCTGCTCGAGAATGCCGTCGAATAGAACTTCGGCCGGGGCATTTGCATAGTCTGCGGGCAAGCGCGAACGCAGTACGATCATGTGACCCAGCGTGATCGCCTCGCCGTTCACTGTCGCAACAACGGTGTCGGCATGCGTCCCTTCGGTTTGTGCCAGCGCAGCGGGCGCAGAAATCGCGATCAGAAGCGCGAGCGCAGGGCCGGCGAGACGATAATGGATCATGGGATATTTCCTTCCTGGCACTGCCATCTGGCAGGTGGCGTTGACACGTTACTTGCGGAACCTTACATCGGCCCGAGGCCGGTTATGGGGCCGCCCTAGCGCCACTACTTATGGCGCGCCCCCGTTACGGGCAAGCGCATCCCCAACAACTTCCTGTCAAGCGCGCAAGACCGTCGGAGAGAACATGCTGGGTATTGGAACGATTACCAAAAAGGTGTTTGGCACCCCAAACGACCGCCTGATCAAGACGGTGGCGCCGATCATCGACCAGATCAACGCGCTTGAGGCGGAGTATGAGGCGTTTAGCGACGACCAGATCAAGGCCAAGACCGAGGAGTTGGCTAAACGGGCCATGGGCGGCGATAGCCTTGACGACCTTCTGGTGGAGGCCTTCGCCAATTGCCGCGAAGCAGCGCGCCGGGCGCTCGGCCTGCGGGCGTTTGACGTACAGCTGATGGGCGGCATTTTCCTTCATCGCGGCAACATCGCCGAGATGAAGACAGGTGAGGGCAAAACCCTTGTCGCGACCTTCCCTGCATATCTGAACGCGTTGACGGGCAAGGGCGTGCATATCGTCACGGTGAACGACTATCTGGTACGGCGCGACGCCGAGTGGATGGGCAAAGTCTTCGGGGCGCTTGGCTTGACCACTGGCGCGGTTTACCCGCAACAGCCTGACGCTGAGAAAGCGCAGGCCTACGCTGCCGACGTGACTTATGCCACGAATAACGAGCTGGGCTTCGACTATTTGCGCGACAACATGAAATCTGAATTGAAGGACATGCATCAACGTTTCCACAACTTCGCGATTGTGGACGAAGTCGACAGCATCCTGATCGACGAGGCGCGGACCCCACTGGTTATTTCAGGGCCGGCGCAAGACCGCAGTGAGCTCTACATCACCATCGACAAGGTGATCCCCGATCTGACGGATGAACACTTCAGCCTGGACGAGAAAACTCGCAACGTAACCTTCACCGACGAGGGCAATGAGTTTCTGGAAGAACACCTGGCGGCTTCCGGCATCCTGCCGGAAGGGCAGAGCCTCTATGATCCCGAAAGCACGACCATCGTGCATCACGTCAATCAGGGTTTGCGCGCCCACAAGCTGTTCACCAAGGACAAGGATTACATCGTCCGCGACGGTGAAGTTGTTCTGATCGACGAATTCACTGGCCGGATGATGACCGGGCGCCGTCTTTCCGACGGGCTGCATCAGGCGATTGAGGCCAAGGAGAACGTCTCGATTCAACCGGAAAACGTCACCTTGGCCAGTGTGACATTTCAGAACTACTTCCGGCTTTATGACAAGCTGGCGGGCATGACCGGCACCGCTGCGACCGAGGCCGAGGAATTCAAGGAAATCTATGGTCTGGGTGTGGTCGAGATTCCGACTAACCAGGATGTTGCACGGGTGGATGAACATGACGCGGTTTATCGCACCGCGGCCGAAAAATACGCCGCCATTATCGAAGAAACCAAGAAAGCGCACGAAAAGGGACAGCCGGTTCTGGTCGGCACCACCTCGATTGAGAAATCTGAGGAAATTAGCCGTATTCTGACCGGCGAGAATATTCCCCACAATGTTTTGAACGCGCGGCAGCACGAGAAGGAAGCGCAGATCATTGCCGATGCGGGCAAGTTCGGCGCGGTGACCATCGCCACCAACATGGCCGGGCGCGGCACCGATATCCAGCTAGGCGGCAATGTCGAAATGAAAGTGCTGGAGGCGCTGACCGCTGACCCTGAGGCTGACCCGGAAGAGGTTCGCGCCAAAATCGAGGCCGAACATGCCGACGAAAAAGCCAAGGTTCTTGCGGCTGGCGGGTTGTTCGTTTTGGCATCGGAACGCCACGAAAGCCGCCGCATCGACAACCAGCTGCGCGGCCGGTCGGGACGGCAGGGTGACCCTGGAAAATCCTCGTTCTTCCTTAGCCTTGAGGACGATCTGATGCGGATTTTCGGATCCGAGCGACTCGACAAAGTTCTGTCGACCCTGGGGATGAAAGAGGGTGAGGCAATCATTCATCCTTGGGTGAATAAATCGCTGGAGAAGGCGCAGGCCAAGGTTGAAGGGCGCAACTTCGATATTCGCAAGCAACTGCTGAAATTCGACGACGTGATGAACGAACAACGCAAGGTTATCTTCACTCAGCGGCGCGACATCATGGAAGCGGAAGAGATTGCCGAGATTGCCGAAGATATGCGCCATCAGGTCATCGACGATGCAGTGGACGAATTTATTCCCGCAAAAACCTATGCCGATCAATGGGATGCCGCCGGATTGCATTCGGCAATGGTCGAGCGGGTAAATATCGACACCGACGTCGCCACGTGGATGGAGGAAGACGGCGTCGATGACGAGGAAATCCGCGAACGCCTGTGCAAAGCCTCTGACGAAATGATGGCCGCGAAGGCTGCTCAGTTCGGCCCTGAAAATATGCGCTCGATCGAAAAGCAGATTCTGCTGCAAACTATCGACGCGAAATGGCGTGAGCATTTGCTGACGCTGGAGCACCTGCGCTCGGTCGTGGGATTCCGCGGTTACGCCCAGCGCGATCCATTGAATGAGTACAAGAACGAAAGCTTCCAGCTGTTTGAATCAATGCTCGACAGCCTGCGCGCTGATGTAACGCAGAAACTTGGACAAATCCGACCTTTGAGCCAGGAAGAACAGGCCGAGATGATGCGCCAGATGACTGCACAACAGCAGGCGCAGACCGAGGCTGCCTCGCCAGAGCCGACGCTGGAAGGCGCCGCGCCCGGGTTTGACGAAGCTGATCCGACGACCTGGGGAAATCCGGGCCGCAATGATGTTTGCCCTTGTGGATCAGGCAAAAAATTCAAGCATTGCCACGGGCGGCTCGCATAACGGCCAAAACCGGGCGAGATTGTGACGGAATCAAGGCGGTCTATGGGGCCGCCACAACTCCTGCGGCGCGACGGCTGGAAGGGCTACCACATCTGCGATTTGCCTGACACCGAACTGCAACAGGCCGGGCCTTAGGTTTGGCCTAATCCATTGCTATTGTTTCCATTATCGAACATATCGGGTTTTTACGACGGAGGCAGCGATGAACAACAAAAAGCGCGCTGTAACTATCGGGCTGATTGCATCGGCCATCCTGGGGGCAGGTTACGCAATTCAAAAACAACCCGCACTGGCGTCAGTGCTGGGATATCAGAACGCTGGGCTTGATGCTCAGTTTGGCAGTGTGGCCTACACTGCGGGCGAGTCTGCGCAGGCTGGGTCTTTGCCGCGACCACCAAGGGACATGCGCCCACCCCTGCAGCCGGCCAATCGCCCGCTTGTCGTGCGGGCACTGCCTGTCGCCTCGCACGCTAGTTTAACCGTTCTGGGCGAGACGGATAACACAGGCCGGGCCTGTGGTCCGGCGCTGGATGCTGTTTTGATTGACGGAGCAATTGCATTGCTGGCGCTGGAGGCACCCTGCAATCCGGGCGCGCGGGTCGACATTCGCCACAGCGGGCTGGAATTTTCAGGTCGCACCGATGCGGATGGTCGATACAGTACGGCTGTTCCAGCCTTGACGATACTGGCGACATTCGAGGCCTTTGTTGGAACTCAGCATGCCCAAGTGACGATTGCTGCGCCGGATGCCGCCAATATGCGTCGGGTTGCCGTTCAGTGGCAAGGCGACGCCGGGCTAGGCTTGCACGCGCTGGAATTCGGAGCGGTTGAGGGCGGGCCGGGCCATGTTTGGGGTCAAGCTCCCGGACGGCTCTGGGCTGGAGGTGGCACACTGATGCGGCTGGGGCGAGCCGACCTGGCGCTGGCCGAGGTCTATAGCTTTCCTGCCAATGCAACTGAACGTAACGGTGATGTCGACGTCAGTGTCCAGGCCGATGTAAATGACAGGACCTGCGGACGCCTCATCGAAGGGCGGGCGATTCAGACACAGATCGAAGGAATTCCTGTCGTTAGCGATCTCAGGCTGGAAATGCCGCAATGCGATGCGGAAGGCGGCATTCCGGTGTTGAAAAAATCCATCGGAACCATAAAGATCGCGGCGAACTGACCACGTCGGACCGGAACGATCCATGACAGTAGTACGCGCGGCGGTCTTCGCCGCGCTTTTCCTTTGCGCTTCGGCTTTTTCAGCCATTGCCCAGACCGTCACATTGACGGCGCGCGACGGCTCGTTGGAGCTCAGCGGGCGGCTGCTCCATTTCGACGGCGAGTTTTATCAGCTGGAAGGCAACTTCGGACGGGTCACGGTCGATGGCTCGAAAATGATCTGCCATGGCCGTGCCTGCCCGGATAACGGCCCCTTCGTGGCCGGTGTCAGTTTCGCAGGCGATGCCACGGTTGTGCGCCGCCTGATGCCGGCACTTGTCGAGGCATTCGGCCGCACGCAGGGTTACACGACATTGAAAGTTGTCCAGAGCGACCGGCGTTTCCGTTATGATCTGCGTGAGGTTTCTCCGGCGAGATTAGTGGCGCAGTTTTCATTTTCGGCATCTACCTCTGGCGAGGGGTTTGATGATCTTGTCGCTGACCGCGCCGATATTGTGTTGGCTTTGCGCCCCCCCCAATCCGAGCGCAGCAGGAGCCGGGCCGGGGTGCCACGAGTTCTGGGCCTGGACGCCATCGTCCCTGTAGTTGCCGCCGAGAATCCGCTTACTGCAATCTCCCGAACGCGACTGGCGCAGGCTTTCGCTCGCAAATTAACCAGCGCGGACCTTTGGGAGGGCGAGAAACCCCTGCGCTTGCACGTCCCGGTACAGCAATCCGGTTTGATGGCTGAGTTTCGCCGCCGGGTCATTTTGCCGGAAGGTCTGACCCTCGGTATGCCGGTGACCCGCCACCGCGAGGCGATCAAACTCACCGATTCTGTCGCCAGTGATCCCAACGCTCTGGGCATTTCGACCTATTCGGATATCGGGGCCGCCGTCCCGCTGGTGTTGGCGGGGCCTTGTGCGTTTGCGTCCGTGGCGACCGAGGACGCATTGCGCACCGTCGATTATCCGCTGACCCTACCACTGTATCTTTATCCGCCCGCCCGACGCCTGCCGAAAGTTGCCCGCGAGTTTCTGGCATTCACCCGCACCCCCGAGGCGCGTCTGGCGGTGCAACAGGCCGGGTTTGTCGATCAATTCCTCGGAACCATCCCAATCGAAGCACAGGGAGAGCGCCTAGCCCACGCCATCGAAGCCGCTCGTGAACCGGGCGCACAGGCCGACCTGCGCCGCGTGGTCGAGCGTGTCGAAGGGGCAGCCCGTCTGACACTGACGTTCCGGTTTGAGGATGGCTCGACCGAACTGGACGCAATATCGCAGTCTAACATCGCGCTTCTGGCGGGCGCGTTGAACCGGGGTGAATTTGTGGGCCGGACGCTGCTGTTCTCTGGGTTCTCAGATGGCACCGGTCCTGCCGAGGACAATCGAAAGCTGTCACTGGATCGCGCCCGAAAAGTGCGCAATGCGGTTCGCGCCGCGACCACCAAAGCCGCCGCGGCTGACCTGAAATTGATCGCCGACGGGTTCGGTGAGGCGATGCCGCTGGCGTGTGATGAAGTGGACTGGGGGAGGAAGATTAACCGCCGCGTGGAGGTTTGGTTAAGGTAGCGAGCCCGCTAGCCAGCATTCTTGATGCCGATTGCCACGTAGCGGGACGAAGTCGCTGTTCAAAGTGCTGACTATCCGGCCTATCGGCAACTTGCGCGGGCTTGAGAGAACGATAACAACCGCTTGGACTTTTCGTCCCACAAATGCAGCCGCACGTTTCCGACGCTTTGCCGGATCGTCATTCGGTTGCCGTCAGCAAGCTCGATGTGATCGCGCAGCACTTCAGGGAGGCGATAGAACGGTATGCGGCTGTAAAGGTGATGCACGTGGTGTATGCCGATGTTCGCACTCAGCCACTGCAACACAGATGGCAACACATAGTGCGAGCTACCTTTCAAGGCCGAGTCGTGCAATTGCCAGTCCTCCTCGGAGTCCCAATGCGCGTCCTCAAACTGATGCTGTACATAAAACAGCCACACCCCAGCTGTCGCCGCCAGTAGCGTCGTGGGCAGGAAAATCAGCAGGATTGGCATCAAGCCCCCAAAATGCAGGACCAGCGCCAAACAGGCCAGAAGCGCGGCGTTCGTGCACATCGCACTTACCCAGTATTTGGCGCTGGCCATCAGACCCAAGGGCAATCTGTTCTGCAGAAAAAAGAGATAGCTGGGCCCCAGGCCGAACATCACTACAGGATTTCGATAGAGCCTGTATTTCAGGCGGTTAAGCAATGTAATTTCGTAATACTCAACAACCGTCATGGTGTAGACTTCACCAATGCCGCGCCGCGCAAGATTTCCTGACGAGCTGTGATGAATGGAATGCGTGCGCCGCCAAACGTCGTAGGGTGTCAGAGTCAGCACCCCGATCACGCGCCCAAGCCAATCACTTAGCGTCCGATTGTTGAAAAAGGCCCCATGTCCACAATCATGCTGGATTGCAAAAAGGCGCAACAAAAAGGCGGCATTGATCATCGAGATCGCCAATGTCAGCCAATAACTTACGGACAGAGACCACCAGGCCAGAACCCACAAAAGGAGAAAGGGACCGACAGTTACACCCAGTTCGAAGGCACTGCGCATCGAGTTGGGCTCTCGATATTTCGAGAGAACCCTGACCCAGTCACTTGGCGCACGGGGTTTTTGCTCTTCTTGAGTTGTGTCAGGGTGATCGAACATATGCCTACTTTATTTACTAGTTGTGCCGCCCCCCTATCTGAAGAATGCGAACTCGCAAATGCCCCTGACAAGAAATGCCGGAAAAACTGGTCCGGCTGAGGCTTGCGACGCATTTATTTCGGGTTCGGTACGCAACAAAGCCTATCGGATGCTGCAGTGCCAATATCCGGGTTGGCTCCAAGCGGCCACTCAAATGTGAAGAAACCACTGCACCTGGCCCGTCACACTTTCCGGCTGGACCTTAGCCCTGTCCGTACCTCGTCCCCATGCTCGTCCAACCCCGGTGCCGCACGGCCTTCTGCAAGTTCTGCCCCGGAGAACCGAAAAGGCGGCCGCACTGTCGGAATTCCCTCGGCCACCTGATGCGCACCGCGCGCTGCCACCTGCGGATCGGCGAAGACGTCGGCGAAGTCGTTTATCGGACCCGCTGGGACACCGGCTCCCTCACAGGCCGCCAGCAGATCCGCCTTGGAGAATGTCAGGGTTGCTTTGGTCAAACGCGCGGTCATTGCCTCACGATGGGCAATCCGATCGGCGTTGGTCAGGTAATCGGGATCGGTCGCCATCTCAGCATCCCCGAGCAACGCGCATAGTCGTTGGTACTGTGCATCGTTGCCTGTGGCGATGATGATCCAGCCATCAGCACAATCAAATACCTGATATGGCGTCAGGTTCTGATGTGCGTTGCCAATCCGCTGCGGCGCTTCCCCGGTTGTCAGATAGTTCATCGCCTGATTGGCGGTGATCGCCACCGCAACATCCAGAAGGCCCAGGTCGATATGCTGCCCCTCACCCGTCTGATCGCGCATTCTTAACGCGGCCAGAATCGCCGTCGCTGCATACATGCCGGTGAAAATATCCGTTACCGCGACGCCGACTTTCTGAGGCTGACCCACGGGTGCGCCGGTGATCGACATCAGGCCGGACATGCCCTGAATAATGTAGTCGTAACCGGCGCGATGGGCTTAGGGACCGTTCTGCCCGAAGCCGGTTATCGAGCAGTATATCAGGCGCGGGTTGAGTTTGCGCACGGCCTCCCAATCCAGTCCGTATTTCGCCAACCCGCCAACCTTGAAGTTCTCGATCAGTACGTCAGCGTCGCGGATCAATGCGATCAGCGTCTCGCGCCCTTCATCGGTGGAAAAATCCAGCGAGATGGAGCGTTTTCCCCCGATTGCAGCTGTGAAAATAACTCGCCGAGCGGTCATCACCCTTTTGGACAAAAGGCGGCCCCCACTGGCGGGTATCGTCGCCCTTGGGGGATTCGACCTTGATGACATCCGCACCCAGATCGGCCAGCGTCTGACCGGCCCAGGGACCGGCCAAAATACGTGCCAGTTCGACGACCTTCAGGCCATCTAGCGGCGTCATCCGTCGATCTTCGCGTCCAGGATGCTGCGGAAGTTGGTCTGAAACTCGGTGTTGTCGACCTTTTGGCCGTCAACCAAGAACGTCGGCGTGCCAGACACATCGTCCGCCTCGGAGTCCTCCTGAAATTTTGCAAACATCGCCTGTGCCATCGTGGCGTCGGTCAGGCAGGCTTCCAGCTTGTCGCCGTCCAAACCGGCCGCCAGACCGATACGGCGCAGGTTGCCGGCGATCTCGGCGGGTTCGCCTTGCGTCCAATTGGACTGCTTTTCATAGATCATCTGGGCAATCGGGAAGTATTTCTGGGCGCCGTCGCAGCGTGCCACCATTGCTGCCCATAGGCCGAAACGGTCGAAATAAACCTCGCGGTAGACAAAGTTGATTTTGCCGTTGTCGATGTAGTCCGCCTTCAGATCCTTGAACGCGCCTTCATGGAACGAGCGGCAGTGAGGGCAGGTGAAACTGGCATATTCAGTCACTGTTACAGGCGAATTCGGGTTTCCAATCGAAATCTCGGGTACGATGGATGTGTCCACATCTTCGGCAGACTGCGCTTGAGCACCGAGGATCGTCTGCGCCCGATCAACAGCGCGACCGGAATTGAGGTACCAAAGGCCCGCGGCTGCAACAGCAGCAACGACGACAATAGAAAGAAGACGGTTCATTACGGAGATACCCTTTTAACGGTTGGATTTGGTCAGGACATTGGTGCCCAGCGCTTCAAGTGCGGCGCGCAGGGTGTCGTCGGACACGCCCTTTGCGACCTCATGTGCTTTGGCTTGCAGTTTCGGGTCGGGGGTCGGCGCGGTAGCTTTCGCGGGGGCGTGGTCAAAGCTGACCTTGCCATCGGCGAACCCCTGCGGAGCAGTTTGCGTCACGCGAATGCGGGAAATCGCGGCGTAGCCATAGCAGGCATTTACTCGCTCTTTCAGTGACTCGCTTGCCATTTCGATCATTGGCGCTTGCGCACCGGTGGTTAGCAGGGTCAGCGTCGCGCCCAACCCGCCACGGCCATAGCTGATGTTGACGGGGCGCGTCGCGGCGGCAATATCAGCGCCTGCTATTTCGGCCCAGTGGGTCAGCAGTCGGGTCACCGCAAAGCCACGACCCTCGCCCGCCTGACGAATACGCGCCTGGACGAGGCCCGAGGTCCGCTCGAATCCCCGCATCCGGCGGTCGTTTGGCGATGTGGTGGCGGGCGGCGGCATTCGGACTCCCAATCGGCTGTTGGCCCTGTTTATTTCAACTTCGCGACCTATTCTACGCAGTATCTGTTCGCAGGGCCTCTGCAAGCAAGCATCGGAGCATAAAGATTGCGTGACGAGGGGACGAATGGCGCGGCGATTAGCGACGAATTGCTGAAGTGGTACGATGCTCACGCCCGCATTCTGCCCTGGCGCGTTGGCCCGGCGGATCGTGTTGCGGGGGTTTTGCCCGATCCGTACCGCGTCTGGCTATCCGAGGTGATGCTGCAGCAAACCACCGTTGCGGCAGTGAAGGGATATTATGAGCGGTTCACGTCCCTTTGGCCCGATGTCGCGGCGCTGGCCGCCGCTGAAGACGGCGCGGTGATGGCTGAATGGGCGGGTCTCGGATATTACGCCCGTGCGCGCAATCTTTTGGCTTGTGCGCGGGCTGTCGCCGCCGATCACAGCGGGACGTTCCCGGACGATGCCGAAGCACTGCGGCGCCTGCCGGGGATCGGCCCCTATACCGCCGCCGCGATTGCGTCGATTGCGTTTGATCGACGTGAAACTGTGGTGGATGGGAACGTCGAACGGATCATTTCACGCCTGTTCAGGGTCGAAACACCCCTGCCAGTAGCTAAGCCTGAGCTTACACGACTGGCGAAGTCGCTGACGCCAGATCTGCGCTCCGGGGACCACGCGCAAGCGATGATGGACCTCGGCGCGACGATCTGCACACCGCGCAGTCCGGCTTGTGGCATCTGCCCCGTAATTGCGCATTGTCAGGCGCACGCCGCCGGAATGGCCGCAGACCTGCCTGCGAAGATCAAGAAGAAAGCCAAGCCGGTCCGCCACGGCTTTGCCTATGTCGTTCGCCGCGCCGATGGTGCGTGGCTGTTGGAGCGCCGTCCGGCAAAGGGCCTGTTGGGCGGCACGCTCGGCTGGCCGGGGTCGGAGTGGGGCGACGATCCTACGCCGTCGCCACCGCTGGACGCCGACTGGACCGAATTGGGAGAGGTACGTCACACCTTCACCCATTTTCACCTGCGCCTGCGGATTTTCGCCGCGTCGGTCGATCAATTCGCGCCCGCCGATTTCACTCCGGCGGCTGATTTCAACCCCAGCCACCTGCCCACGCTGATGCGCAAGGCCTATTCCGTTGCGTCCGACACCCTGGGCGCGAATTGAGCCAGCCCACCCGCTGCGCTATGAAGCATCCGTTGTAACGATCTGGACGGGTAATGACCGACACCCCAATATCTGCGCGCCCATTTACGGCCAGCCTACGCGCCGCGCTGCCATTCTGGGCCTCGCTGATCATGCTGCCGATGGTGGCACTGGCGGCCATCTATGGAGGCTGGGCGCTGTTGCTGGTGCCGTTGACCAGCTGGTGGCTGTTCTCGATTCTGGATCTGATTATTGGCATCGACCGTGAAAGCCTTGACCCAGAGACAGCCGACGCCGAGCTGTTCTGGCATCGATTCATCACCCTGATCTGGCCCGCCCTTCAAGCCGTCCTGATCTTCGGAACGCTCGCATATGCAACTCAAACAACGCATCTCGGGGCGTGGGAGAAGATCGGCCTTTTCTTCGGTGTCGGCGTCGTTTCGGGTACCATCGGCATCGTCTACTCGCATGAGCTGATGCATCAACGTAACCGTGAGGAGCGCTGGCTGGGTGATATCCTGTTGGGGATGACACTCTATGGTCATTACCGCAGCGAGCACTTGCTGGTGCATCACACCTACGTGGGCACGCCACGCGATGCGGTGACGGCGCGCTATAATGAAGGGTTTCACCGGTTCTTTCCCCGTGTATTGCGGGAGGGGATCCGTTCTTCCTGGCGCGCCGAAGTGGCGATGCAAATGCGGCGGGGGCATTCTCCCTGGCACGCCTCGAACCCCTTCTGGCGCTACTGGGGGCTGCAACTTGCATTTCTTGCATTGGCGTTTGCCATTGGCGGCTGGATCGGCGTTTGCCTGTTCGTCTATCAGGCCTTCATTGCAATCTGGCAGCTGGAATTGGTGAATTACGTTGAACACTACGGGCTGACCCGCGAACATCTGGGCCATGGGCGCTATGAGCGTGTCAAACCACACCATTCCTGGAACGCGGACTTTCGAGCCTCGAACTGGCTGCTGATCAATCTGCAGCGCCACGCCGATCATCATATGAAACCGGATCGGCGCTACCCTCTACTCCAGACATACTCGGAAAATGACGTGCCGACCCTGCCCTATGGCTATCCAGTGATGACGGCCATTGCGATGATCCCGCCTTTGTGGCGGCGATACATGAATCCACGCGTGCGTGATTGGCGGCGGCATCACTATCCAGAGACTACGGATTGGAGCGCCTACAATTCGGCCACCAACCCGATGCCTGCCCGGGCAAGCTGAGACAAAAAGGGGCCCCGTCCATGCGGACAGGGCCCAAGGTTGTGCCGTGGTAGGGCCACAGGCACAGGCGGTAGATCGTTTAGCTGAGTTCGGCGCGGATCTGCTGTCGCAACAGGTCGATGGGGATCGCCTTGCCGTCGCGCTTAAAGCTCCAGTAGGTCCAGCCGTTGCAAGACGGCGCACCTTCCAGCGCGGCACCAACTTGATGGATTGAGCCCTTTGCCTCGCCCGATATCAGCGAGCCGTCGGCCCGCACCCGAGCCGTGTTTCCACGTGGGCTTGTCAAAACCTCGCCGGGGCGCAGCATGCCACGCTCGACCAGTTGCCCGAATGGAACACGCGGCTCGGCGCGCTTGCTGACGCTGACTTCCAGTGCAGTTTTGTCGAATTTGCGGATCTTGCTAAGGCGGCGTTCGGCGACCTCGCGATAGGCGGCTTCGCGTTCGATGCCAATGAAGTCGCGACCCAGCATCTTTGCAACAGCTCCCGTGGTACCGGTTCCGAAGAACGGATCCAGTACCACATCGCCGGGGTTCGTGGAGCCCAACAGGATGCGGTGCAATAGCGATTCCGGTTTTTGCGTCGGATGCGCCTTGTCGCCGTTGGCATCCTTCAGGCGCTCATGCCCGGTGCAGATCGGCAGCATCCAGTCGCTGCGCATCTGTATTCCCTCATTCAGAGCCTTCAGAGCCTCATAATTGAATGTCGGGCGGGCGTCTTCACTGCGCGAGGCCCAGATCAGGGTCTCATGCGCGTTGGTGAAGCGCTTGCCGCGGAAGTTTGGCATCGGGTTCGACTTGCGCCAGATCACGTCGTTCAGCATCCAGAACCCAGCGTCCTGAATCGCTGTGCCGACGCGGAAAATGTTGTGATAGCTGCCGATCACCCAGATTGCGCCATTCGGTTTCAGAATTCGTTTGGCTTCGTACAGCCAGGCCTTCGTAAAGGCGTCATAAGACGAAAAGCTCGCAAAGCGATCCCATTCATCGTCGACAGCGTCCACTCGGCTGTTGTCGGGGCGGTGAAGATCGCCCTTCAGTTGAAGGTTATAAGGTGGATCGGCAAAGATCAGGTCGACCGACGCATCGGGCAAGCCCCGCATCGCCTCGACGCAATCGCCGTCCAGAATCTGATTGAGCGGAAGCGCCGCTGCTTCCTTCGTTTGTGGTGTTGTCATCGCTGCCTCTGTCCCTGCGCCGTTTGCCAGCGTCTGTGGATAAAAATGAGTCATCAGCGATTCGCCGTCAAATTCTTTCTTTAAATCAGCGGCTTACGTTTTTATCTTGATACAATATATTGTGGACGGGTTTGAAGCTGCGTCTATGGTGAGGGGTCACGCCAAGGTCTTGAAGCGCTTGGCGATGGGCTTTTGTCGGGTAACCCATGTTCTGATCCCAGCCATAGCCGGGAAACTGTTGCGCCAAATCCACCATGATCGCGTCGCGTTGCACTTTTGCAACGATAGATGCGGCGGCAATCGACAGGCTGAGGGCGTCGCCTTTGATGATTGCCGTGGCCGGTATCGTCAGATCGCGCGGAATCAGATTGCCGTCGATCAGGGCGTGGTCTGCTGCTGTCTTCAGCGCATCGAGCGCTCTTTGCATTGCCAGATGGCTGGCGCGCAGGATGTTCAGTTCGTCGATTTCGCTAACGGAGGCGATGCCGACGCCGACATCGGCCTGAGTCCGTATCAGGTCGGCGAGCAGATCGCGCTTTGCAGCCGAGAGCTTCTTTGAATCGTTTAGGCCGCCTGGCAAATGCCGCACATCCAGCACCACAGCCGCCGCCACGACTGGCCCGGCAAGCGGACCACGTCCGGCTTCGTCCACACCTGCGGCGCGCCGCGATCCTGAGTGAAGCGCAGCAGTTTCGAAGCGAAAGTCGGGCAAGGAAACCATCATTTTAGGGAATCACCGCATCAGACAGATCGCAAGAAAAAAGGGCGGATCCGAAGACCCGCCCTGGTACTCGTTACTATGACGTTGGCGTTACTCTTCGCCGAACTCGTCAATCTCCTTTCGACGAAACACTCGCCGTACTCGGTAACATTGGTCCGGCGGTACATGCCGGTACTCGTAAAGGGTGGTGAGGGGGCTCCTGGGGGAAACCCCCTCACCTATTCCGACGCGGTGGAGATGTGCGGAAGCCCGCGCCGGTGTTCTGGGTCGAAGGTTGTTTGGGGACAGATTCGACCTCAGCTCGTGCGCCAACCGTGGCGACGCAGGCACATTGCTTTGTAGACCGTGCGCCATCCGTGGTGGGTGCGAATGGAAGATTTGCAGGCCCGCGGCAGCTTGCGGAAAACCTTGTTGTTTAGTTTGCGCTTCAAACAATGACGCGCGTAAACACGGCGCGGTCCATGGTGCGTACGAATTACTGAACGACACTTGTAAGGCACCACTTTGCGCAGACCGTGGTTGTAGTGAACTTGAGTCGACCCGTTGTTGTGATCATTAAACAGAAGGTACAGAGCGGCGGCACCAAGGATGACCGTGGCAACGTCGTTGTTACTTCCAGCACGTGCCGGCGTGGCCGTGGCAGACAGGCTGGTGACAGCCACAGCGCCTGCAAGGACTATAGACAGAACGGGGCGAAACATTACTGGTACTCCTTCGAGGGGGGCCAGCAGAAACAAACACTCGATACGCGCTGGCCTTCGATGGGAGTAGATTTGGGCTGAGCGGCGAAGTTAGACAATATCGCCGCCAAGTTATTGAATATCGGGGGTTTGGTTATGCGATAACACAGCGATTCAGCGCGTCTGTTATTGAATAACCGGGCCGTAATCGGCACATTCATCCCATGTTTAAGAAGACGATCATCTCCCTTGTACTGGGACTTTCCCTTGTAGCCGCTGCCCCCGCCACGGCGGGCTGCTTCGCTGACTACAAGGCAAAGCAGGAAGACCCGTTGCGCCTGCATTATGGCGTGATGAAAGTTGCCGACTCGGCCTGCTCCAACGGGCGGGCCGCATCGATTGTAAAGCAGCGACTGGCCGCGCGGGGCTGGAAGCTTTTAAAGGTTCTGTCGACGTTCGACGATTCTGGGCTGGCTTCGCGTAAGGCCAAAGCCGGGGCGAATTACCTGAAGTACTGAACGAGTTCTCTGAGTGTTCAAATGAAACGCCCGCCTGAATTCAGGCGGGCGTTTTCTTGTTTAGCAAGCGCGTCCGGTGATTCGTATCATCTTTGCCATGGAACACCGGCCGTCACTTGGTCCAGTGAGAATGATTTGACGTGATCCCAATAGGGCTGCGATATCAGCACACCACCCTGATCCAGCGCCGGAGCCAGCAACCTGTCATCCAGCGAATCGATGCCAAAGTTCGCCAGATACGTCAGCAACAAGTCACGGTCGAACCTGTCGCGCTTTCGCCGTGCATTGTAGCGCGCGATATTTTCAAACGGAAAGGCGGTGCCAGAGACCTCAAACACCCAACGCCCGCCGTCGTTCGCGGCGGCAATGGATCGTCGGGACACATGGACCTGATCGCGGGTTTCGGACGGATCATAGAATTCCCAGATCACAGCAGGATATTTTTTGCGCGGCCCCGAATCGCAGATCCGCATGGCGCGTACATCAAGCTGTTTTGCCAGCACCGGCATTGCAGAGCTCGGATCGGATCCGAGGATGCCGTTTCTGAAGAACGCGGTCCAACCCGCAGCTGTCGGCAAGAACATCGCCCGGTTCATTGCCATGCTGAGTGGTTCCAGCTGGCTAAACATCTCGTCGAGTGACCCGTTAAGGCGTGCTTCTTCGACGGGTTTGTCCAGATTTACCCACCAAGTTTTGTAAGCGGCAGCTACCACGTCGACTGGCGCTTCGATCAGTCCAAAGTCGTATGTGACAGGATACCATTTCCGGAAGGCTGAGGGCGCTGTCGTACTCATCGTTTCAGCATAACTGGCCAATACATCCTGCCTCCACAACAAAACGCCCGCCTGAAACAGGCGGGCGTACACTCGGCAGCGTATCCGGGGACAGCAGATTACTGCCAGGTGGTGTATCCGATTGTCAGTTTCTTCGGGCTTCCGCCCGAGATGGCGTTCATGCGGAACTCACTGATACGGCCCTGGTTGGTCTTGACGCAAACGTAGGTGCCGACCGGGATATCCCACAGGTTGATGGCGTGCTTGGTCCAGCTGGCCCCGCGGCACCCGTCATAGCCACGATTGCGGGTGCCGCCGACACTTAGCCAGTCCCCATTGCGCGGCGTGATCCACAAGTCGCTGGCGGTTTTAGCCTGAAACCAGATGTCGGCTCCGTCGCCGCCCACATGGCCCTGATCCAGATCAGCAGTCCAGGTCTGAGGGATTTCCAGCGCTTTGGTGGAATAGGTCTGCGGCGCGACATATGCTGCCTGACAGTTAAACCCGGTGTGAATGGCTTGGCAGTCGTGGCCCGCGGGCGGCAGGCGCATGATAGACCCGGCGTGGCCATAGTTGCAGACAAGGGTCTTTTTGCCGCCAATCACGGCGATTTTGGTTTCCTGCAGGTTCTGCTGAACTGGTGTCGTCCACCAGCCGCTGGGAATCGGCGTTGTAATCTGTCGGGTGACCTTGGCATAGGGGCATTGGATCGCCTCGGCAGCGGCGACCGTGGCAGCCATTCCACCACCCAGTGCAAAGGCCAGAATAACGGTGGCCCGGATCAGGCGGGGGGTCAGGTTGAAGGTCATTGGGCAAATCTCCTTGGGCAACGTTGTGAACTCTTAACTCTGGGTCGCGGCAGGGCCTTTTATGGTTCAATCTGGCCACCGGGCGTGTTGTCAGGCAATATCGCCCGGACGCTATCGGATAACGGTTGTGCGGCGCTGGTTTCGAAGGTGTCTTGAGCCTGCTGGCAAGGCCCTGCTAAATGGGCGGACGCAGTACGGAGGCTACGGCCATCAGCGACGAATCGAATGTTACCGAACCCAGCGCCCGACTTCAGGGCAACCGGGTGGTTATTGCCGGGATAGCGGCGATTGTGCTGATTCTTGCCTTGGCCGCCGGTTTCCTGTTCTGGAATCTTCCCGACGCCAACGCCTTCAACAACCGGGTTGAACAGATTTTTGTTGAGAACGATAATCTCAGCGAGCAATCCGACATCAAATTTCTCGAAATTCTTGCCGAATCCGGCACCGCGTTTTCGGACACGCTGGCGTCTTATCGCATCGTGATTTTCGTTTTGCTGGTGTTTGCAACCGGGCTGCTGGTCACTGCTTTCGTTCTGTTGGTCACAATGGTGGGTCTGCTGAAGCGCATGGGTGAAATCGAAAGGCAGGGCATCCAGGTCTCGTCGCTTTTGATCAGCCGCGAGGAACGGACGGTTTATCTCAACAATATGGAATTCAAACTGACCCAGGCCGCAATTGAGACACTTGCCATCTTAGCCGAGGCGCGGATGGATGAAGACGTCCTGTCGGGCGCTGAGATTGAGGCGATGATATCTGGTCGACTGGCTGCTGATTGTGACGAGGCGGCAGGTGCAACCCGGATCAAACGGCTGCGCGATGTGCTGGGCAACCAGATGGTCAGCGAATTGCTGATCAAGAATATTGCGCGGCGGGGCTACATGCTGTCGATCGACAAAGATGTCATTCGCATGGTTTAACGCGCTGCGCGTCACCCCAAGCTGATGATCGAGCTGCGCGATATGCAGTTACTGGTCGCCTTGGCGCGGCATCGGCACTTTGCGCGGGCGGCACGGGACGTCGGCATCTCGCAACCGGCGTTTTCCATGCGCATTCGCAAACTGGAAGAGAACCTCGGCGTTGCCATCGTCCGGCGGGGCAACCGTTTTGAGGGGTTTTCGGAAGAAGGCGAGGCACTGGTTCGCTGCGCGCGGAGTATTCTTGCCGACGCAAAGGCGATGGAGGACGAAGCACGTGCCACCAAAGGCGTCGTTAGCGGGCTTCTGGTGATTGGCGTCGTGCCGACCGCGCTGGCCTGGGCGGCGCGCCTGAGCCTGAGAATGCGCGATGCCTTCCCTGAGATCATAATGCGGATTGAAAGTGCATCGTCGCTGGCGATCCAACAGGGCATCGAAGATGGCTCCTACGCTGCCGGGATCACCTATGGAGATGGCGTTTCGTCCGATCTGCACGCCGCCATTCCGCTCTACGAAGAACACTACGCTTTGCTGGCCCCAGTGGCCTTGGCGCCGCGAACAACCGGCACCGTCACCTGGGCCGAGGCGGCAGCCCTGCCTCTCAGCCTGCTGGAACCTCAAATGCAGAATCGCCGGATTCTGGACCGGACTTTTGACGACGCCGGGTTGCGTCCTGATGTTATCGCCGAGACGAACGTCTTTACGCCCTCAATCATCCTCGCAAATGAAGGGCGGGCCGCGACGATCCTGCCCGAAGTTTTGCTGGATGCGCTGGGCGATTTTCCCGGTACCTGCGTCCTGCCGCTGACCGAACCGCGTGTCGGGAAATCGATCTGCCTCGTGACGGCCTCGCGCGCGCCTGCGTCGGCCACGGTGGAAGCCCTGAAGCAGGTCGTTGGGCAATAGTCACAGATTATCACGCATGTTGCGATTTGGATTTGACGATACATCAGCGTGATGACAGGTAGAGTGCGCTTACGGGAGGGTTCGCATGGCACCGCTGGATGATCAAAAAGGCGTCTGGAAATCAGGCAAGGGCAAGGGTCGCCGGACCCCGAAGGGCCGCCAGCCAAGTGACGAGGCGCTGGCCGAGATTCAGTCCCTGCTGGGTGACCGCCCCCGCCGCCGCGATCTGCTGATTGAATTCCTGCATTTGGTGCAGGACAAGCACGGCCATCTGTCGGCCGATCATATGTCTGCGCTGGCTATGGACATGCGGATGTCTCAGGCCGAAGTGTTCGAAGTCGCGACTTTCTATGCCCACTTTGACGTGGTCAAAGAGGGTGAAACTCCGCCGCCCGTTCTGACCATCCGGGTGTGTGACTCTCTGTCCTGCGAGCTCGCCGGGGCTCAGGCGCTGCAGAAAGCACTGGAAGACGGCCTCGATGCGTCAGAAGTCCGCGTGCTGCGCGCGCCCTGCATGGGTCGCTGCGATACGGCTCCGGTGCTGGAGATTGGCCATAACCACATTGATCACGCCACGCCGGATCTGGTGAACGAAGCCATCGCGGCGGGTGACACGCATGCGCATGTGCCCGACTATGAAACCCTCGCCAAATATCAGGCTGAGGGCGGGTATGAGGCTCTATCCCGCCTCAAAACAAGCGGAAACTGGGAAGAGGTGCAGGAAACCGTGTTGGCCTCCGGCTTACGCGGTCTGGGCGGTGCTGGCTTCCCGTCGGGCAAGAAATGGGGCTTCGTGCGCGCCAACCCCGGCCCCCGCTATCTTGCCGTGAACGGGGACGAGGGCGAGCCGGGCACTTTCAAGGATCGCTACTATCTCGAACGCACTCCGCATCTGTTCCTTGAAGGAATGCTGATTGCCGCCTGGGCGGTCGAGGCGGAAACCTGCTTCATCTACATGCGCGACGAATACCCCGCCGTGCTGGAAATCCTGCGGCGAGAGATTGCGGCACTGGAAGCTGCCGGAATCACCGCCCCTGGCTATATCGATCTGCGTCGCGGCGCCGGCGCCTACATCTGCGGCGAAGAAAGCGCGATGATCGAAAGCATCGAGGGCAAACGCGGGCTGCCACGCCATCGCCCGCCGTTCGTGGCTCAGGTCGGCGTCTTCGACCGGCCCACACTGGTCCACAACGTCGAAACTCTGCATTGGGTCGCCAAAACCTGCCGCGAAGGCCCGGAATGTTTGAACTCGACCGAAAAGAACGGTCGCGTCGGTTTGCGATCCTATTCCGTCTCGGGCCGGGTCAAAAACCCCGGTGTCCATCTGCTGCCTGCCGGATCGACCATTCTGGACGTGATCGAGGCGTCGGGTGGGATGCTCGACGGCCACAGCTTCAAAGCCTATCAGCCCGGTGGCCCATCCTCCGGCCTGCTGCCCGCCAGCATGGACGACATCCCGCTGGATTTCGACACGCTGCAACCGCATGGCTCGTTCATCGGGTCCGCCGCTGTAGTGGTCCTGTCCGACAAGGACTCGGCGCGGGGTGCAGCCCTGAACATGTTGAAATTCTTCGAGGATGAAAGCTGCGGCCAATGCACGCCCTGCCGGGTCGGCTGCGAAAAAGCGGTGAAGCTGATGGAAGCGGAGACTTGGGATCAACCGCTGCTGGAGGAGCTGTGCCAAGCCATGGGCGACGCCAGCATCTGCGGTCTGGGGCAAGCGGCACCGAACCCGATCCGTCTGACGATGAAGCATTTTGGGGATGAGCTTGGCGGCGGTTCCGCCGCAGTCCCACCCACGAACGGATACGGCACCGCCCAAAGCCTTGAAGGTAAGGAGTCCTAAGATGCCCGACGGAAACCAGATCGCGCAAGTCACCTTTACCCTCAACGGCAAAGACGTCACCGTCCCTGAAGGCTGGACAATCTGGGAGGCCGCGAATGGCCGTGGCCTGACGATCCCGCACCTGTGTCACAAGCCTGATCCCGGCTATCGCCCCGACGGCAACTGCCGCGCCTGCATGGTTGAAGTTGAGGGAGAGCGGACGCTGATTGCTTCCTGCATTCGCCCCGTGGCCGAGGGGATGGTCGTCACAACGGATTCCACCCGCGCCACCAGTGCGCGCAAGATGGTTATCGAAATGCTGGCCGCCGATCAGCCGCCGCGCTCGGACGCGCATGATGCGTCATCGCATTTCTGGGACATGGCCGACGAACAGGGCGTCGTCACCAGCCGCTTCCCGAAGGTCGAACCGACCAAGGTGCCGCTGCTCGACAACAGCCACGTTGCGATGAACGTCAATCTCGACGCCTGTATTCACTGCAACCTCTGTGTCCGCGCCTGTCGCGAGGTTCAGGTCAACGACGTGATCGGCATGGGCTTCCGGGGTCGCGATGCTGAGATTGTCTTCGACCTCAACGACCCCATGGGCGACAGCACCTGCGTGGCCTGCGGCGAATGCGTTCAGGCCTGCCCGACCGGCGCGCTGATGCCCGCAACTGTGGTCGACGACGCCCAAAAGGGTGACAGCATGGATTACGACCGCGAGGTTGACAGCGTCTGCCCCTATTGCGGCGTCGGCTGCCAGCTGTCCTTCAAGATCAAGGACGACAAGATCAAGTATGTCGAGGGGATCAACGGCCCGGCCAACGAAGGCCGTCTTTGCGTCAAGGGGCGCTTCGGTTTCGACTATGTCGATCACAAGCACCGGCTGACCAAGCCTCTGATCCGCCGCGAGGACGCGCCCGCGAAGGGCCTGAACGTCGATCCCGCCAACCCGCTAACCCACTTTCGCGAAGCAACCTGGGACGAGGCGCTCGACGCTGCTGCAAGCGGCCTCGCCGCGCAACGCGACGTGGCCGGAACGCGGGTCGCAGGCTTCGGCTCAGCCAAGTGCTCGAACGAGGAAGCCTACCTGTTCCAGAAGATGATCCGGCAGGGCTTTGGCCACAACAACGTCGACCACTGTACGCGGTTGTGTCATGCGAGTTCGGTTGCGGCGCTGATGGAAAACGTCGGCTCGGCGGCGGTGACGGCCACGTTTAACGAGATCGAAAACGCGGATGTTGCCATCGTCATCGGGGCCAATCCCGTCGAAAACCACCCGGTCGCCGCGACCTTTTTCAAGCAGTTCACCAAACGCGGCGGCAAGCTGATCGTGATGGACCCGCGCGGCGTCGGGCTGCGCCGGTTTGCCAGCCACATGCTGCAATTCAAGCCCGGCGCGGATGTGTCGATGCTGAATGCGATCATGCATGTGATCGTGGAAGAGGAGCTCTACGACCAGCAATATATCGAGGCCTACACCGAAAACTGGCCAGCGATGAAAGAGCATCTGAAAGGCTTCCCGCCCGAAAAAATGGCCGCGATCTGCGGGATCGAGGCGGACGTACTGCGCGACGTCGCCCGCACCTTCGCCGGGGCCAAGGCAGGTATGATCTTCTGGGGCATGGGGATTTCCCAGCACATCCACGGCACAGATAACTCGCGCTGCCTGATTAGTCTTGCGCTGATGACCGGTCAGGTCGGTCGTCCCGGCGCTGGGTTGCATCCCCTGCGCGGCCAGAACAACGTACAAGGCGCTTCTGATGCGGGCCTGATCCCGATGTTCCTGCCGGACTACCAGTCGGTCATGGATGACGGAGTGCGGTCTGCCTTCACCGATGTCTGGGGTTCGAGCGACTTTTCGGCGGAAAAGGGTCTGACCGTGGTGGAAATCATGGACGCGGTCCACGCTGGCGACATTCGCGGCATGTATATACTGGGCGAAAACCCAGCAATGTCCGACCCGGATGTCGACCACGCCCGCCACGCGCTGGCCAAGCTCGAACATTTGGTTGTGCAGGACATCTTCCTGACCGAAACGGCCAACTACGCCGACGTGATCCTGCCGGCTTCGGCTTGGGCCGAGAAGACCGGCACCGTCACCAACACCAACCGACAGGTTCAAATGGGCCGCCCGGCGATTGCCCCGCCGGGGGACGCGAAAGAGGATTGGTGGATCGAGGTGGAACTCGCCAAGCGTCTGGGTCTGAACTGGACCTACACGCATCCGCGTGAGGTTTTTGCCGAGATGAAACAGAACATGGGCTCGCTGGACAACATCACCTGGGAACGGCTCGAATCCGCCGCCGTCACCTATCCCAGCCTGTCTCCTGAAGACCCCGGGCAGCCGATCGTCTTCGGTGATGGTTTCCCGCGCCCCGAAGGCCGCGCGAAATTCACCCCCGCCAATGTCATTCCGCCTGATGAGGTGCCGGACGCCGATTATCCCTTCGTGCTGATCACCGGGCGGCAGCTGGAACACTGGCACACCGGGTCCATGACTCGCCGTGCGACCGTGCTGGACGGGTTGGAGCCTGAGGCCAATTGCTCGCTCCATCCGCGCACCCTGCGCAAAATGGGCGTGGAACCGGGCGATATGATCACTCTGACCACGCGCCGAGGCACGGTCACCCTGATGGCACGCGCCGACCGGGCCGTTTCGGAAAACAACGTCTTCCTGCCCTTCGCGTATGTCGAAGCGGCGGCGAACCTGCTGACCAATGCCGCACTGGACCCATACGGTAAAATCCCAGAGTTCAAGTTCTCGGCCTGCCGTGTGGAACCGGCCGCAGTGCTGGCAGCAGAGTAGGTCGTAGTTTTTACGCCAACCTTCTTGGTTTTGAGCGGACCTTCTCCCGTTGCCCGGAATCGAGCCCGAAGGGCGCAGTGCGCGCGCCTGTCTGCCCGGCGGGTAGGCGTTTACGCAATACAGCCCAATCTAACGAATTCAGAGATAACGGGCATAATAAAGTGGCACTTACCAGTGTCGTGGAGCCTACCCCCAAACAGGCGTGCCCGACTTGCGTATGAATTGATGTAAGCCCACGACAAGCCAGACAGGTTGTTCTCGTCCTACGCGTACGGAACACCCCCGAACCCTCCCTTGCACCTCTGACGATGCAGCAGGTAACCTGAGATCTGAACGCCACACAGGGAAAACACATGCGCATCCTCATCCTCGGAGCCTCATACGGCTCGCTTCTGTCCACCAAGCTGCTGATGGCGGGCCACGACGTCAGCCTCGTCTGCCTGCCGGAAGAGGCGGAGCTGATCAACGCCGAGGGCACGACGATCCGCATCACGCTGCGTGGCGAGGACGAACCCCGCCTGATCCGCTCCAAGTCCCAGCCCGGAACGCTGAACGCCGTCATCCCGCACGACGCGTTGCCCAGCGACTACGATCTGGTCGCGCTGGCCATGCAGGAACCGCAGTACCGCGCGGCTGAAGTGCGCGATCTATTGGGCCGCATCGCGATATCCGGCGTGCCGGTTATGTCAATCATGAACATGCCGCCGCTGCCCTATCTTCTGCGCATTCCGGGGCTGGACGCCGGAGCGCTCAAGGATTGTTTCACCGACGCCTCGGTCTGGGACGGCTTCGATCCCGCCCGCTTCACCCTCTGTTCACCCGACCCGCAAGCCTTCCGTCCGCCGGAAGAGGGTCTGAATTTCCTCCACGTTGGCCTGCCCACCAACTTCAAGGCGGCCGCATTCGACGACCCGGCGCACACCGCGATTTTGGAACAGCTAGAGGCCGACATTGCCGCTGTGCGCCTTGATGGCAAAGACGTGCCGGTGAAACTGCGCGTCCACCAGTCGCTGTTCGTCCCGCTGGCAAAATGGTCGATGCTGCTGACCGGCAATTATCGTGCAGTCACGGCTGACGGCGTGCGTTCGATCAAGGATGCGGTACATGGCGACATCGACAAAAGCGCCGCGATCTATGAATTCGTTAACGAACTGGCTCGCAAACTGGGTGCTGATCCTGCCGATCAGGTGCCGTTCGAGAAATACGCCAACGCTGCCAAAAGCCTGCTGAACCCATCCTCCGCCGCCCGCGCGATTGCCGCCGGTGCGAAGGATATCGAGCGGGTCGACAAGGTGGTCCAGATCATCGCCAACGGGCTGGGCATGCAGAACGACTCGGTGGATGAGACGGTGAAAATCGTCAACGCGCGGCTGGAGGCCAACCGCGCCGAAGGCTGATCCAGCCCGCGTCGCTTGCGTGTCCGACAAGGGCGTATCCGTGCAAGCGGTGCGCCCATTTCCGTCTCTAAAACCGCAAGAAATACCGCGCAAGTGGACGATACCATCGCGCCTGAAACTCTGGGAGTCACGACCATGTCCGACATAGAAATCGCCCGCGCTGCTGTTAAGAAGCCGATCCAGGAGATTGGGTTGAAGCTTGGGATTCCTGAGGCTGATTTGCTTCCCTTTGGGCACGACAAGGCGAAGGTGAGCGATACGTTCATCAAGTCGTTGGGTGACCGGGAGGATGGCAAGCTGATCCTGGTGACGGCGGTAACAGCAGGTTATAGTTCATCTGCTCCACCAGCTGCCGCTCGGACCGGATCGAGAACAGGATCTGAATTAGGCTCGCCCGGATCAGGCGTTCCGGTGCGATGGAAGGGCGGCCGAAGTCGGTGTAGCGCGTGTCAAATTCGGCATCGAGGCTTGCCAGCGCGTCGTTCACGATCCGGCGGATTAGGCGCAATGGATGTTTGCTCGGAACACGCTTCTCAAGATCAACATAGCTGAAAAGCGTCCCGCTCGCATCGTCCGTTCCGCGCATCATCACCCCCAAATGCTATGCACAGAGTGAATCACGTTCTCAAATTCGCGTCGAGAAAGACTTTTTCAGCAGCCTGTTAAGGCAGAGGAGCCATCGGCAGACATAAATGTAATCTGGTCAACAACTGGATCGTAGCTAAAGCGCACCTCGCCAGAGAGCGCATTGAGGAAGGCTTCCTCTTGTATGCCAAGATCGCCCGGGCACGCCATGCGCGTTGTCGCCAGGGGCATTTGAAACGTTATTTTGTCTCCGTCTGTCAATACGGTGCCATTAATACTGTTGCAGCCGGTTGACCCAAAGATGGAGCCGTCGGGCGTAAAGCTAATCTCGCTCTCACCAACCGCATTTTTATCGCCAACGCTGATAAGTTGCCACGCAAAGCCAGGTTCTTCGATTGCGTCGTCGAGCATAACGTCTTCAGTCAGGTAGCGGCCCGAAACCCAGCCGACCGTACCTTGATAGTCTATCTTGCACCACCTTCGTTTCGCGACCGCTTGACGTTCTTCTTCGGTCGCCTTCTCCCACTCGGCAAAGCTTAGCCCATTCTCGCATCCGAGATTCCGGATCCCACCCACATTTGAGGGAATGGCACCGATTTTTCGGGCATGTGCACTAGAGGTTTCGCGAATATTGAGTACGTCGTTTGATGCCACACCGGTAACGCTAAAAAAGTCCGGGCCATCCGCATCTGCCAGAGAAACTGTAGCTGCGGTGGTCGCACTGAGTGCCGTTACTGCTGTCAAAAGTATTTTAAGCATCACATTTTCTTCCTTTTTTGTTTGAAGCTCGAAAACCGTTTGAACGTCGGCACCTAATTCCAGATCATCGATTGGCTCGTCTAGCGCTTTTTGTAGACAGTTGCTGCACGCTCAGCTGTCAATTGTCCGATATTCGAACGTAATAATCTCGCAACTGTTCGGATTTGCCTTTGACGTCAACAATACCATTTTCGATCATCCTGCGAAGGCGACTTGAGAAGAACAGATCGCTCATTGCGTTATGATTATCACATTGGCCCATGGCCGCACCGACGACACGGGCAGCAACCTGCCAGTCATCGGGCAGGCAGACACGCAGTAGATGGTCGTAAAAGTCAGCCGAAACCGTTTCGACCCGGCCCTCGTTCCAATGCCGCAGAACCCCGTGGTCGTCGCATAGCCTTCTGAAAGAGGATACTTTTTCCCCATGAACCGCATCGGTTAGTTCGCCCGCCGTGGGAAACATCTCAACAAGATCGGCCGGTGCCTGGACAGCAACATAGTTGCGGTCGGGCTTGGATCGAGCGAATGGACGAAGCAGCCGAACGGGCTGTTCGCGTAACCACCAACAGGCCATGCAAAGGAACGTTTCCTCAGATACGTTGTCTCCTGCCCAGACAACAACCGTATCTACATTCGCTTCGCCAATTTTGGAAACTAGGGCATTCCACGGGGTAAAGGCATCATCAACTTCTATACGCCAGTCATCATAAGCCTTTATGGGCACGGTGATCCTGCTGGACATCTAAGCACCCCGAAGCACTATCAGTGTCAAGTTGCGAATGAATGCGAAGTGGACATATTTGACCAAAAGTATTCTACTTCGTCCAAGGGCCAACCGAGGCATGTGAGTTAAAATATGCATTCACTCATGTTCGTCGAGATAACAGCGGAGCGACTTCAGAACCTTGCCTTCTGGCAATTGCGAAAAGATAGGTGACCACATGTGGACAAGGAAACCACTGCTTCTTGCAGGTGTAAGCGCGCTGTGCCTGGTGGGCTGGGTCAGTGGCGCGGCGGCGCAGGGCGTAACTTCATCCGAAACACTCCGCGACGTTTTCGGAGGTCATTTGACCGAATTCTTGGATCCGGCTCCGAATCCGCCCTATGGCAATGTGGTTCTCTGGTCGCAGGTCGACGACACGCTTTATCTTTCCTTTAGGGATTTGGATGCTAGCGAGGCTACTTACGAAGCCTATCAGGATCTGACAATTATGAGAGTGCCTATTCCCAACGGGGCAAATCAGATTGATGATATTCTGGACAACAACAAGATCACGACGCCCGATCAGCGGCTGAATTTGCAAATTCAGGGTGTTGATTTCAGCAACGATGATGTTGTGATATTTGGCGCTAATCGCAGTATCGTTGGTCTGAATGCCCTGCGGTTGCGGGACGTTAATCTTGAGCTGGATGGCAGCATCCGCACAAACTTTTCCGGACCCAACCAGACGTTGGAGCTGGCCAATGCCTCGCTCCAACTGGGCGGGCGCGACTTCGGCTTCCAGCTGGATGCCACGCCAGCGCTTATCACGACACGCGCCGGACAGAATGAGCTGATCAATTTCTCGGGGGCGGTTTTTGGCGGAGATCTAAACCTGCAGGTTATTCCCGGTACTGCGCTGACAATTCGCGACACCGGAGAGAATTCTGCGACCTTGTCATCTGGTGAAGCACTTCGTCTCAGATCCGGTGTGCATAATATACTGGTCGACAATAGCACGCTGGCCTTTGAAGACACTCAGGCTTTTTTCACGAATGGTCAAACCACGGTTCAGAACGGTGGTCATCTGGATATTTCCGGACCGCAATATACCGTACAACTTAGTCGGATTGCTATCGACAATGCCAGCCTGACCGTACAGCGTGAATCAGAACTGAAAAGCTCGCTTCTTGAACTGAGAGATTCCACCATGACAGTTGGGCAGGGCGGCGTGGCCGATGCCGGACGCATCGTGGTTTTCGGTACGGCGAACCAGATGATCGGGGAAGGCAGTTCGCGCCATGGTCATATTAACGCTCCCACAGGCGACCTGACGCTCAGCAGTGGCTCGGCACTGTCGGTTGAGAACGGAATTCAGTTCGATCTCGGCGTATTGAATTTCGCTGATAACACCAGCATGTCCCTCGACGACTCGCGCATGGATGTTGATGTCATCCTGTCCGCGTCTTCAGCCTCACCCAACCAATTTACGCTTACCAATGGATCTGTGGTGAATGTGAACCAACTGATATCTTCATCCGAAGCCGGAGGGCCAACCGGAGCACCGCTGCTTCAATTCGATCTATCGGGCGCCTCATTTCTGAAGCTTGGACCCAGCGCTGAAGTCGATTTGAATTTCAATACCGAATTCAACCTGAGCGATCTGGAATCCGAACTCAACATCGAAGGTGGCAGGATGCTTGGCAGCGGTCGGATCACCGGCCTTGGCTCAACCGTATTCTCTTTTGGTGGAATAGTTGATCCTACAAGCTTGGATAGTGCCTATGGTCGGATCGCTTTTGACGGCACACTCGCGCTTCCCACATTCAGCACGTATAAGGTTGATATCGGAGTTGATCCGCTGACAGGCACTGCTCTCAATGACGTACTGGCCTATGGGGAACTGGTCGCTATTGGAAGGCCTGACATCGTCATTTATGCCAAAGGCAGTCCCAATGCCGATGAGCTTGAAGGCAAAACCTTCACAATCATTCAAGCAGATACTGCAGGCGTCACCGGCGCGGGTGAAATCAGCGTACTCAACGAAAATTTGATTGAAGACGCGAGCGTTCCTGCGCTGATAGATTTTTTCATTCGCGATCTGAACACCAATGGGCATGAAGACGTGACGCTGATCGCGCTTAAGCAAGATGTCAGTTCCCTTACGGATCACAGGGCGGTCAGGACGGAAAATGCCGGAAGGTTGGTTCAGGCGATCACGGATACGGTAGTAACTTCACCTGTAACTGGCGGTGGCATGTTGACCGGTGGGTCGACAATTTCCACGGCATTGACCAACCTGACCAACGGACAGTTGGCTCAAGTGAATTCCATTCACGCTGAACCGTATTCCTCTTTCCTTACCGTCGGATTGGAACGGATTCACCATCTCGCGGGGGGGGGTGATGGATCATGCCGTTGGGGCCGGTGAGTTTTCCGGTTTCTCTCATCTGCGCGGCAACGAGGTTCGCAACGGTCGGTTTTGGGGACAGGTAACAGGCGCAAATGGTCAGGTGCAGGGCCGGAACGATCTTGGCAGCTTTGGCTATCAACTGGGCCAGTTCACTATCGGAATGGATGTCGTGGGAGACGCGGATGAAAATCTCGGTTTTTATCTCAGTGCGGGTTCAAGCTCGATGGATGAACATGATATCGTGAATCAGGAACTGAGCTCAGAGGATGTGGGTTTCGGCATCTACGGGCACAAGGCTTTCGGAAGCGGCTGGCAACTGACCGGGGCTACCGGGGTAAGTTTCGGAAACGCCGAGTCCGTTCGATACATGCCCGCGACGATCGGTTCTTTTACCGGTGGAACCGCCCGATCAGAATTTGATACTCAAAGCTTCTATGCCAGTGCTCGCGTGCATCGTGCATATGAACTCGAGGGAAATAGCGGCGGCTGGACACTATACCCATCGCTGGGCATGACCTATGCGCACACACGTACCGAGCGGATCACGGAAAATGGTGGCGGTGATTTCAACTACGAAATAGCGCCGGCGACAGCAGAATCTTTTGTGGTTTCACCAGGGATAGACTTTGGCCGCTCTTTCAATTTCAACGGGTTGCCTTCGGCCGTCAACTTAAGCCTGCACTATGAATACGACGCTTTGGCCCAAAACAGATCAGCCCACGAAATCCAGGTGACAAGCCCGCTCTTTGGAACCTTTAATCAGGTTGGACAGAACCGTGGGCCACACACGATTAAGGCAGGGTTTAATGGCGCCATTTCTTTGACTGACAACATGCAGTTGGGCGTCGGATATGAATACTCGAAACACACCCACGGCGATGAACACGGTGTCGGCTTCAATCTGACAGCCACCTGGTAAAGTCGTATAAAATAACTGAAGTATGGACGTTTGACGGCCGCAGATGGCCCAACGTTCGGAGCTAAAGATGAGGGAAAACGGATGATTAGATTTGCACTAACTGCGACTGTGGTTCTTAGTTTTTCATCGTTGCCCGCGCAGGCTGAATGGAGCTTTAGCGGTGGATCGAGTCCAAATGCCTTCAATCAGGGAAATAACATGACGCTAGAGTTGCAGTGCGACCGGATCCGATTCTCCCCTGCAGGTTATGAGGACAGCCAGGACATCGTGTCCAAGCAGGGCTTGTCAATCCGCTTCATGCGGGACGGCGCTACCGAAGCGGGAGCTTTCCAGGTTGGATCAAGCAACGCTCAGATTTCGCTGGTGGATGACTACCCTGTCGAACTGCTTTTCTTTGAATCCTCAGACTATGACTTTGTTCTGGATCAACTCGCCCGCAATGCAAGCGTGGACCTGTCGATGATCGACCGGGATGTGACCTATGGCATCTTTGATCTCAAGGGCTCGGGCGCAGCGATCAAGTCGCTCAGAGCGGTCTGTTCAGGCTCAGGCCAGCAGGCGACCACCCCCATAGAAGCACCAGAAGGCGTAGTTTATTGCGGCGGCGGTGCCGTGCAGAGGGTGATTGAATATGCCATTGTGGGGCAGTCGGGCGACCAGTGGGATGCCATCGTGACCATCAATGGCGATACCGTTCGTGCGATGACGTCGTACAGCTACTTCGGAAACTCCCAACCGCCAGCGGGCTTCCAAGTCGCGCTCCTGGGCGAAGACCGGTCCGAGTACCTTGTCTTCAGCGATGGGGCGCGGAACTGGATCGAGTTCGGCGACTACACCTACAACCAGTGCAATTGAACCGCATGAACAAAATGCGAGTAATGACATGTGCAACCATTTAGCCACAAAATCCAAAAGCGCGGGGGCCCGAAAGTGGACAGTCGCACTCGGCGCGATCTCTGCGATATTCTGTGCCGCTACGGCGAATGCCCAAGATCTGTCTGGCCTGCCCGCGCAATTGCTTGAAAAAATCCAGGTCGCCCAACAGGCATGTTCCGAACTCGAAAATGGTCAGTTTTCCCTGGAATTTGGAGCCGTGCACCGCGTCGATCTAGACGGAGACACCGATCGCGACTGGGTTCTGGACGAGGCAGGGTTCGCCTGCTCTTCAGCCGTATCGCTCTATTGTGGCACAGGTGGTTGCATGTCTCACTTCCTGATCGAGGATCGTATGTTCTCGCTTCTCAACCAAGGATGGCGCATGACGAACATCGGTTCGTTCCGCGTGCTTCTGGCAGATGTGCACGGCTCGCAATGCGGGGGGATCAACCCATCGCCATGTGTAACTGCAGGAATCTGGGATCGCGAAGAAGAAATCTGGCGATCAACGCGCGCTGATTTGGAGTGATACGCAAGGCATCTCTACTTCAAAAATTGAAATAGAGATGTCACATGCGGCGCTTGGGCTTGAAGGATCAGCGCAACTCAAAACCTAGTTTGTGGCCGTGCGGATCTTGCGGATAATAAAAATCAGAATGACTGCGCCAGCGACCGCACCGATTAAATGGCCAACAAGTCCGCTGAAGTTTATGCCTATCATAGGCAAGAGCCACCCGCCGAGCAGTGACCCACCAATCCCGATTAACACATTTCCCCAGAAGTTATCGCGGAAGCCAGTACCACCACCTTTGACGATCAAGCTCGCCAGCCAGCCAACAAGAGCTCCGACCACGACCAAAAGCGCCAGGCCAAATACCCCCCCCAATCAACACACCAGCGGGTGTCGCACTCTGCGCCAAGAGTGGTGTAGGGACGACTGTAATCGGCGGAGCAATACTCGGCCAGACGTGAACCAATTGTCGGAGAAGCACACCTTGGAGCGGGTGAAGCCTTCGCTCTCGATCGCGTAAGCCCGCACTGCTTCCTCGAGGTATTTAGCGTCCACTCCGTCGGCCAACGCTTGGCGGATTTGTGAGAGGCAAACCGCTTTGCCGCGAATGCGATCCTCCGGATAGGCGGACAATATCTTTTCAGAAAATTCATCCTCCACCGCCGCCTTCGCGTGCGAAGGATTTGGTTTTTGATATGGTTTATATCTGTTCTTATAGGATTTGCCCTCTGGGGCAGATGGCTTGCCCTCAGGGGCAAATGTATCATTTTCCCTTTCGGTCGGATCGATTTGCCCATTTTGGCAAATGGAGTTGCCCAGGGCATACCAACAGGTCCGGTCATAGCGATCGTCGCTGAAATTGCCCTTGATGATCAGCTCTGCGCTGACCAGCTTTTCGAGCGCTGTTCGGATCTGCTTCTCGCTCAGATAGGGGAACAACTCGCCAAAGGCCGAGATCGAATTGTAGGTTCAATACCGCCCGTCGCGAATGTTCCGGCGATTGGCTCGGTTCTTCTCGATCCAGAAGGTGATGTTCTGGAAAATCACCGCCGCGTTCAGGCCAACACGTCCGGCAATTTCGGGATCAAAGCTATGGCGGCTCATGATTGACCTCCGAAATGCGCACGGACGTGCGAATTTTGTACAGGTTTTGTACGAGATTTCGCTCTTTTCAGGCGAGTTCGGCGCGATAACTCGCGGGACTTTCTACACGCTTCCGCGCAATGCCCTGTAAATATGTCATATTTTTCAGGTGGTTTTGGCGACCCCGGCAGGATTCGAACCTGCAACCTGCCCCTTAGGAGGGGGCTGCTCTATCCAGTTGAGCCACGGGGCCTTCAGGGCCATTCATAGCGGTATTGGCTCAAAGTTGTCAGCCCGATATTTTGATCGAGTCCGCGTGGATATGAAATCAGGAAATCGGATGTTTGACCGCGTGATTTATGATTATGTTTGATTGTCACAGGTTGATAGCTTGGCAGGAAACGTAAAATCGGAGCGAACAATGGACCTGGGTTTCTTTACCATGCCGATCCACCCCTTGGGGAAGGACTGGCGCAATTCTCTGGCGGAAGATCGCGAAGCATTTCTGCTTGCTGACGAACTGGGGTTCACTGAAGCCTACGTTGGCGAACATGTAACCGACGAAGCTGAGCAGGTCACCAGCTGCACGATGTTCCTTGCTTCGCTTGCGGACGCGGTAAAAAACATGCGGCTGGGCACCGGAACGGTGAATATGCCCAACACACATCCGGCCACGGTTGCGGCGCAGGTGGCGATGCTCGACCACATGCTGGACGGGCGGTTCAACTTCGGGATATCGCCCGGTGGCCTCGCCTCTGACGCCGAGGTTTTCGGCAATCTGGATGCCGACCGTGGCGAGATGTTTCTTGAATGCATCAATACGGTTCTGAAAATCTGGGAGTCCGAGCCGCCGTATAATATCGAGGGCAAATACTGGACGGTCTCGACCGAGAAGACCTCGATGACAGAGATCGGACAGGGCATTCTGCCGAAACCGCTGCAGCGCCCGCATCCGCCGATTGTTGTGACCGCTGTGGCACCGTTTTCGAAGGGTGTGACCGAGGCGGCAGCGCGGGGCTGGGACCCGATCAGCGCGAATTTCCTGATGCCGCAATGGGTGGCCAGTCACTGGCCGAAGTATGTGGAGGGGTGTGAGCGCGTGGGCCGACCTGCGGACCCGGCGAATTGGCGCGTCGCGAAATCGGTGTTCGTGGCCGACGATCTGGAGACAGCCAAGCGCTATGCCACTGATCCTGACAGCCCGTATCGATTCTACTACAGCCAGTTGTTCACAAAGCTGGTCAAACATGGGCGCGCCAACCTGTTCAAGGAGTACCGCGATCAACCCGATGATGAGGTGACGCTGGATCACGTCTGCGAGCGGCTGATTATCTGGGGGACGCCCGACAAGGTTGCCGACGAATTGCTTGCCTTCCGCGAAGAAACCGGAGACTTCGGGACGCTGCTGTATGCAGGGAAGGACTGGGCCGATCCGGAACTGGCCCGCCGGTCGATGGTTCTGCTGGCCGAGCAGGTTGCGCCGGCTGTGAACGCGGCGGAGAGCCGCGCGGATGCGGCGGAATGAGCCTTGTTGATCTTGGCGAAGTGACTATCAGCACCCGGGTTGATGGTCCGGAGGGCGCGCCCTGGATCGTGTTGTCCAACAGCCTTGGTGCATCGCTGGCGATGTGGGATCCGCAGATTGCGATGCTGGCTAATAGCTGCCGTGTCTTGCGCTACGACACGCGGGGGCACGGGCATAGCTCGGCTCCGCCCGGCCCGTATTCCTTTGACCAACTAACGGGCGACGTTATCGGACTGATGGACGCGATGACCATTGAGCGCGCCAGCTTCATGGGTCTTTCACTGGGCGGGATGACTGGCCTCGGCCTGGCGTTAAGGCACCCGGATCGGTTCGAACGCATTATCTGCGCCGATGCACGCGCCGACGCGCCAGATCCGTTCCGCGCGATGTGGGATGACCGGATCGCCAAGGTTCAGGCTGGCGGGGTTGAGGCGATTGCCGATATGACGCTGTCGACATGGTTCACCACCGACTGGCTGGGCGCGCACCCGCAAGAAGCTGCTTCGATCCGCGACATGGTGATCGCGACACCAGCGAATGGGTACGTCGCTTGTTGCGAGGCACTGAAGACCCTCGACTATCGGCGCCAGCTTGCCGGCATCACGATCCCGACAATGTATTTGGGGGGGGCCGAAGACAAAGGCGCGGCACCCGAGGTGATGCAGGCCATGGCGGACGCGACGCCCGGTGCGCGGTACGTCGAAATTCCGGGCGCGGCGCATGTCGCCAATATCAACGCCCCGGATCAATTCAACGCCGCAATAGGGTCTTTTCTGAACCTCAGGGCATAGGCACATCTGTGGTGAATTTCGGCACTTGATAGCCCTTTTGTACCGCCGGCCGTTCGGCAATCCGGACGTACCAGTCGCGGACGTCTGGAAACTCGTTCAAATTAACCTCCTGCCATTCGAACCGCGACACCCAGGGCCAGCAAGCCATGTCGGCAATCGTGTATTCGCCACGCCCGTCGCCGGCGATGAAGTCGCGGCCCTCAAGGCGGCCATTCAGCACCCGATACAGCCGCTTGGCTTCGGTGGAGTATCGTTCTTCGGCATATTCTGATTTGCCTTTGTTGTACTTCACAAAGTGATGGGTCTGTCCCAGCATTGGACCCAGCCCGCCCATCTGCCACATCAACCATTCCATCATGCGCCAGTATTCGGCACCCGCGCATTGGAATTTCTGATATTTGTCAGCCAGGTACAGCATGATCGCGCCCGATTCCATCAGCGTCTGACCGGTTTCGGTATCGACAATCGCCGGTATTCGATTGTTCGGTGCGATTTTCAGGAAATCAGGCGCGTGCTGCTCGTCTTTGGAAATGTCGATGGAATGCACTGTGTACGGCACTCCAAGCTCTTCCAGCAGAATCGAGACTTTGCGACCGTTTGGGGTCGTCCAAGTGTATAGATCAATCATCGCGCGGTGTCCTTTTCGAGCGTCGGGGTGCCCGTAGGTCTACGCCATGCACCGCCCACTGCAAGGCGCTAAAACTGAGGCTCTCCAAACCTCGTGGCATCTGGCCTGACTTCGGATCGATCATGGGGATGCGCGTATATGACAGCGGCCAATCGCATGGGTGTGGATATTGGTGGCACGTTCGTTGATGTGGTGCTGGAGGTTCGCGATCACGTAACTTCGGCCAAGGTACTTACCACCCATGCCGCGTCCGAAGCGGCGATCCTTGACGGGGTTGTGCAGGTCTGCACCACGCGGCTGGGATTGCGCCGGAAGAGATCGGCCAGATCATCCACGGCACCACGCTGGCGACCAATGCCCTGATTGAGCGGAATGGTGCGACGACCGCGCGGATCATCACCTAGGGTTTTCGTGACGTAATCGAAATGCGCACGGAGTCCCGGTTCGAGCAATACGACCTGTACCTGATGCTGCCCGAACCTTTGCTAGGGCGTCAGCGCCGCTACACCCTATCCGGGCGGATCGGAGCTTCGGGCGAAGTTCTGATCCCGATTGAACATCGCGATATCGAGGTGCTCGCCGACCAGCTCGCCGAGGTTCTAGCCGGCGGCTGGCCGAGACCGGTGCGACCTGCCCGGTGTTCCTGATGCATTCGGATGGCGGCATCATCTCGATAGAAAGTGCGGCCGACTTCCCAGTCCGACTGGTTGAAAGCGGCCCCTGCCGGGGGCGCGATACGACACTGAAAACTGCGCGGGTGCTCGAGGTTACGGCACTGCAACGGATCGCGACCCGTCGCTTGTGCGCCGCCGTCTGAAGTGGGGCTATACTTCCGAGGCGACGGCGCGGAATATATATGGCAATGATCCGGGCGGTGGGGACGACAAATGACCTTATTGGAAACTCCGAAACACGCGACCTACGACGTGGTTATTGTGGGCGGTGCGATGCTGGGATCGTCCGTGGCGCATTTCCTGTCGAGCAGTGCGGATTTTGACGGTCGCATTCTGGTGGTCGAGCGTGATCCGACTTACGAGAATTCTTCGACCGCCCACACCAACAGCTGTATGCGCCAGCAATTCAGCAACGAGATTAATGTCCGTATTTCTCAATTTGCCGCCGACTATGTCAAAAACTTTCGCCGCTATATGAACGACGATCCGCGTGTTCCGGATGTCGTATTGCAAAGTTATGGATATATGTATCTTGCCGACAATCCGGGTTTTGTTGAAAGCCTGCGCGAGGCGCAGAAAGTGCAGGGCGCGCTGGGCGCGGGTACGAAATTTCTGACTCCTGAAGACATCGCGCGCGACTATCCATTCTACAATCTTGACGGCATTCTCGGCGCGAATCATAACCTCATCGACGAAGGGTACTTTGACGGCAATACCCTGTTCGACTGGTGGAAGCGAACAGCCCGTGAGAATGGTGTGGAGTATATTGCGAATGAGGTCGTCGCAATTACCAAAAATAGATCCGGAGCTCGTGTCCAGAGCGTTACCCTGAAGTCCGGAGAGAATGTTTCATGTGAAACATTGGTCAATGCATCCGGTCCACGCGCCGCACTGTCTGCACGAATGGCCGGAATTGAAATTCCGGTGGAGCCGCGTAAACGGTATACTTTTATATTCGACGCAGAAAAACCCCTCGACCGCGATTTGCCACTGACGATTGATCCCTCGGGCGTGCACGCCCGAAGTGATGGGCAGTTTTATCTGGCAGGGTGCGCTCCGGACGTGGACTTTGCGGTTTCACCAGATGATTTTGAACAGGATTTTGGCATCTGGGAACAAAAAGCATGGCCCGCCATTGCCAATCGCATTCCACAGTTCGAGGCGATTAAACTGGTCAATTCCTGGGCCGGCCACTATGCATTCAATACGCTCGATCAAAACGCAATCCTCGGCCCACACAACGAAATAACAAACTTCATGTTTATCAACGGATTCTCCGGCCATGGCTTCCAGCAATCTCCAGCCATGGGGCGTGGGATGTCGGAATTGATAACCTACGGGGAATTCCGCACCCTAGACCTGACACCATTCGGTTATGATCGGATCGCCGAAAACCAACCATTCATCGAAAAGGCTGTAATATGAAAAAGATCGTTTTGACAGGAGCTGCTGGCCGCTTGGGATCGTACTTGAGAGAGCCACTTACAAAAATGGCCACTGAATTGGTGTCTACCGATATAGCCGGTGAAATCGGCAAGCTATATCCAGGCGAGTCCTATGTGCAGGCGGATCTCGCTGATTTCGCCGCAATGAAGACCCTCCTCAAAGGAGCCGATATGGTCGTCCATTTTGGAGCTTTCGTGGATGAAGGCCCATTCGAAAAACTCCTCGGGCCAAATTTCATCGGCGCTTATAATGTCTGGGAGGCAGCACATCAGAATAACGTCCGCCGCGTAATCTATGCCAGCTCCATTCACGCCGTCGGAATGCACCTGAAGTCCGATGCCATCGGAATAGACGCTCCCCATCGCCCCGACACATTCTACGGCCTCGCCAAATGTTTCGCTGAAGATCTTGGCCGAATGTACTGGGACAAACGCGGTCTTGAGGCAGTCTGTCTGCGCATTCTGTCCTGCGCCCAGGTCACCAGCGCGCGCGCCTTGGGCTCGTGGCTGTCCTACGACGATCTGATCCAATTGGTCACCCGCGCGATCGACACGCCAACCACGGGGTTTGCAATAGTATACGGAGTGTCCGACAACGACCGCAGCCCGGTCGACAATTCTGGGGCGGCTTTCCTTGGATATCGTCCGCGGGACAATGCCGAGCAGTTTGCTGCAGAAACCCTTGCCGCCGAACCTCCTGCTGATCCGCAGGATCCGGGCCAGATGTACCACGGTGGTCCGTTCGCAAAGGTGGACATCGGCGAAAGCGGGTTGGCGCAAATGACAATCATCGACGACGCGAAAAAGACCTGACGGCCGTCCTTGCCTGCCGAGAAAGCCGGCACAAATAGAGTTAATCAACAGGAGGAAAAACATGAAATCCGCACAAGACTTTCTTCAGAGTGCAAATACCGACGTTCAGAAGATCTCGGCCCAGCAGGGCATCGAGCATCATCAGGCCAGCGGCACGGTATTCGTCGATGTCCGTGACAGTTCCGAAATTGTGCAGTCTGGCACAATTCAAGGCGCGCATCGTATTCCCCGGGGCTTCATTGAATTCGCCGCGGACCCGGCGATGGAGAAATTCCACAACCCCGCAATGCAGAAAGACGCGCGCATTTGCCTGGTCTGCGGAGCAGGCGGTCAGGCCGCACTTGCCGGACAGACGTTGCAGCAGATGGGCTATCAGAATGTCTTCAATGTCGGTGGCATCGGCGACTGGAAGGAGGCCGGAGGGCCGATGGAAAACGGTTGAAACGCAATTGCGTTTCAATCGGAGAAGTCAGCCGTAAAATTCGTTAGAATTTTTTGCGGCGTCATGCACCCAACAACTGGAGCGCGATTGTCGATGGATGGAAGTCGCGCTTTCGTCTCAGTCTAAACCGTCGCCGCCATCCAGACTGCACCGAGCGCGATCATCGCTCCCAGCGCCACCCAACCGACGGCCCGCCATCGTGAAGGCCGCATCGGTTCCGCCGCATCCTTTGTTTGACGGATCAGTGCAGCCTCGACGACCTGAGGCAGCCTCGGTCCGAATCGCGCCAGCACTTGCAGCGTCTTTCCCAGATCGCGGATCGCCGCCTTGGGCCCAATATTGTCGGCGATATACCCCTCGACCACCGGCCTCGCGACATCCCAGATGTTGATATGTGGATCGAGCGACCGGGCGACACCTTCCACGACCACCATTGTGCGTTGCAGCAGGATCAGCTCGGTTCGTGTTTCCATTCCAAATCTCTCTGTCACTTCAAAGAGATAGGTCAGCAGGTGCGCCATCGAGATCCGCGTTGCGTCCATACCGAAGATCGGCTCGCCCACAGCCCGCAGAGCACGTGCGAAGTCGTCGATATCCCGGTCGGCGGGGACATATCCGGCTTCAAAATGGACCTCGGCGACGCGGCGGTAGTCACGGCGGATGAAGCCGAACAGAATCTCGGCATAAACTCGGCGGGTGTAATCGTCGATCCGTCCCATGATCCCGAAATCGAGCGCGATCACGTCACCGTTCGGAGCGATCTTCAGATTCCCCTGATGCATGTCCGCGTGAAAAAATCCGTCCCGCAGGGCGTGTTGCAGAAACATCCGCAGGATGCGCTCGGCCAGAACCGCGCGGTCATGTCCAGCGGCGTTAATGGCAGCCAGATCATGCGCCGGTATCCCTTCGGCCCAGTCCAGCGTCATCACCCGGCGCGCCGACAAGTCCCAGATCACACGGGGCACCACGAAATGATCGTCTCCCTCGGTGTTGTCCGCAAATTCCGAGGCACTGGCGCTTTCCAGCCGCAAATCCAGCTCTCCCATCACGACGCCCTCGAAGTGCGCGATCACGTCGGTTGGATGCAGGCGGCGGGAGGAGGGCGACAGAACCTCGACCACACGCGCCACGAAATAGAAAGCATCGATATCCTTGCGGAATGCCTTTTCGATTCCCGGGCGCAGAACTTTTACGGCGACCTTTTGCCCGGTATCGACCCGATGCGCCTGATGCACCTGCGCGATAGACGCCGCAGCGACCGAATCCGAGAAATCCGAGAACAGCGCCTCAACCGGTTCACCCAATTCACGCTCCATCTCAGCCCGCGCCTCAGCAGTGGAAAACGGGGCCAGCTTGTCTTGGAGAACCTGCAATTGCAGCGCCAGGTCGTCGCCGACCACATCGGGACGGGTCGACAGGATCTGGCCAAACTTGATGTATGCCGGGCCAAGAGCGGTCAGCGCTCGCGTGACCGGCGGTTGCGAGGGATCGCCCTTCAGTCCCAGCCATGCAAACGGTAGCCCCATCACCCGCGCCGCCAGCCTGATCGGTGCGGGGGCCTCCATCGCATCCAGCACCACACCCATCGCGCCAGTGCGCTGAAACGTCGCCCCGGTGCGGATAAGCCGCCAGATATTATGCGGCCCACGCACGGCTCAGATCTTCCAGCCGGAATGCAGTGCCGCGATCCCCATCGACAGGTTGCGATAGCTGACGTTCTCAAATCCCGCGTCGCGGATCATGGCCGCGAACGCCTCCTGATCGGGGAATTCGCGAATGCTTTCGACGAGGTATTGATAGCTGTCGCGATCCCCGGCCACCAACTGCCCCATCCAGGGTATCACGTTAAAGGAATACGCGTCATAGGCCTTTTGCAGACCCTCGTTTGGCAGTTGTGAGAACTCCAGCACGACCAGCCGCCCACCGGGTCGCAACACGCGGAAAGCCTCGGACAAAGCATCCTCGATTCGTGTCACATTGCGGATGCCAAAGCTGATTGTATAGCGGTCGAAACTGTCATCCTCGAACGGCAGCGCCATCGCGTCGCCGACGATCCAGTCCAGCCGGTCAGCCTGTGCTTCCGCCTCGGCCCGCTTGCGACCTTCCACCAGCATCGATTCGGTCATGTCCAGCACGACGGCTTCGGCGTCCCGGGCGCGTTTCAGAAACCGAAACGCGATGTCTCCTGTCCCGCCCGCCACATCCAGCAGCCGCTGACCCGGACGCGGCGCCAACCAGTCCATCATCGCGTCTTTCCAAAGCCGGTGAATCCCAAGGCTCATTACATCATTCATCACGTCATATTTCGACGCGACATTGGTGAAAACGCCATGCACCAGTCCGGCCTTGTCGACCTCGGCCACGGTCTGGCTTCCGAAATGAGTCGTCTTCTGCTCGGCCATCGCCCTTGCGGTCCCTTCGAAACTCACCCTTCTTATAGATAGCCCCCGCGCCGCTGCAATGCGGCGTCCTGACCGGAGTCCCCATGCCCGAACTGCCCGAGGTTGAAACCGTACGCCGAGGCCTGATCCCGGCGATGGAGGGGCAGGTAATCGCGCAGGCTGACGTAAACCGCCCCAACCTGCGCTGGCCGTTCCCAGCAGGTATGGCCCAGCGCCTGTCCGGCGCGCGAGTGGTGCGGTTGGGGCGACGCTCGAAATACCTGCTGGCCGACCTCAGCACAGGCGAAACGTTGATTGTGCATCTGGGCATGTCAGGGCGGATGCAGGTCAGCGGGCTGACCATCGGCGATTTTCACTATGACCACCCTGCGCCAGCCAAACACGACCACGTTGTGCTGCATATGGAGGGTGGCGCGCGGGTTACCTTCAACGACGCGCGCCGATTCGGAGCCATGGACATGATTGCGACCGAAAATGTGGCCTCCCACTGGCTGCTCGACAAACTCGGCCCCGAACCGCTTGGCAACGACTTCCATGCCGACCACCTGATCACGACGTTCAAAGGGCGGCGTACTCCGGTGAAATCCGCCCTGCTTGACCAGCGCATTGTCGCGGGGCTGGGCAATATCTATGTCTGCGAGGTTCTTTCCCGCGCCCGAATCTCTCCCAAGCGACTCGCCGGACAACTTAGCAAACCACGCATTGCTTCGCTGGTCCCCATTATCCGGGACGTTCTGGAGGAAGCCATCGAAGCAGGCGGAAGCAGCCTGCGCGACCATCGCCAAACCGACGGCGAACTCGGCTATTTTCAGCACAATTTTAGGGTCTATGACCGCGAAAACCACCCCTGCCCGACACCGGACTGCCCCGGCACAATCGCCCGGATCACACAGGCGGGGCGATCGAGCTTCTATTGCCCGCGCTGTCAGAGATAACTTGAAAGCGCCGCACGGGCTGCTACCAAGATAGACCTGATCGCCCCAACCGGAGCTTCCGCATGGCCTTCACGACCATCGTCGTTGATATCACCGAACATGTCGCAGTGATCCGGCTGAACCGGCCCGATGCCCTGAACGCGCTAAACGCCAAGCTGCTTGGGGAATTGGGGCAGGCCCTCACTGAGGCCGAGGATAACGACAAAGTCCGCTGCATCATCCTGACGGGCTCAGAGAAAGCATTCGCCGCCGGGGCGGATGTGACCGAAATGGCCGAGAAATCCTTTATCGACGTATATAAGTCCGACATGTTCGCTGATGAGGTCGCGCAAATAGCGCGCCCTCGCAAACCGATCATCGCAGCTGTCGCCGGCTATGCGTTGGGCGGCGGGTGCGAGCTGGCAATGATGTGCGACTTCATCATTGCCGCCGACACAGCCAAGTTCGGCCAGCCTGAGATCAACCTCGGCGTCATCGCCGGCCTCGGCGGCACTCAGCGCCTGACCCATTTCGTTGGCAAATCGAAGGCGATGGAAATGCATCTGACGGGCCGATTTATGGATGCGGAAGAGGCCGAGCGCGCAGGTCTCGTCAGCCGCGTCGTTCCAGCGAAAAAGCTGATGGACGAGGCGATGGCGGCCGCCGAGAAGATCGTCGAGAAATCGACGCTGGCCACCATGGCCGTGAAAGAAGCGGTGAATCGCGCCTACGAAACCACACTGGCCGAAGGCCTGCTGTTCGAACGCCGCCTGTTCCATTCATTGTTTGCGACCGAGGACAAAAGCGAGGGCATGGCCGCCTTTGTAGAAAAGCGAGAAGCTCAGTTCCGGGATAAGTAGGGATACCCTCTTCGCCCGGCGTGCATTTGGACGCGGCGAAATCCCTGCCCTGACACTGTTGACAGGCCTCCGACTCAGGACTAGAGACGCCACTTCAGAATTCACCCCAAGCCTTGGGAACAAAGACACATGGCCAATACGCCCCAGTCCAAGAAGCGCGCCCGCCAGAATGAGCGTCGTTTTGCCATCAATAAAGCCCGCCGTTCGCGCGTGCGCACCTATCTGCGCAAGGTCGAAGAGGCGATCGCCTCGGGCGACAAGGATGCCGCTGCGACTGCGCTTCGCGCATGTCAGCCTGAATTGATGCGCGGTGTGACCAAAGGCATCTTCCACAAGAATACCGTAGCGCGCAAAATGTCGCGCCTCAGCAGCCGGGTCAAAGCCATCGGCTGACACAGCTAGCTGACGCACCGGCAGGCCAGAATTGGCCGCCGGCATCCAAGGCGCACCCCTCCGGGCGCGCCTTTTTTTATTGACCATATCGAACACATTTGAATCTTTTTCGGCGGGCAAAGGGGATTCTTTCAACCAACCTCCGAGTCAAGCGTGAAGTTCTGTTGCAGCACGCCGCGCGACGTTGATACGAAGACAGGGTAACGAAGAAAAACGATTCACTTTGTCTGGGGGGACAGCGGATGAATTCAGGTTTTGGCGCGCGGGTCGGTGATGTGAATCCCGATGATGCGTGGCGGATTCTGGAAGACGACCCTAACGCGCTCCTGGTTGATGTCAGGACACGCGCGGAATGGGGATTCGTCGGCATGCCGGACCTCCGGTCCCTAGGAAGCACATCTGTAATGGTCGAATGGGCGCGTTTCCCGGACATGGCAGTTAACCCGCACTTTGCCTCGGCCGCCAAAAAGCAGCTGGACGGGCGTAACGCCTCGACGCTGCTGTTTCTGTGCCGTTCGGGTGTGCGCTCGAAACTCGCTGCTGAAGCAGTGATGCGTTATTTCCGCCAATTTGGGGACGAGGTGGAATGCCTGAATATCGCCGAAGGCTTTGAAGGCGATATGGACGAAAACGGACATCGCGGAAACGTAAACGGGTGGAAAGCCCGCGGGCTGGCCTGGCGCCAGACCTGAAACAATCTATTGACGTCGAGGGACCATGACGGAAGACACTTGGGGACAGATCCGCCAAACGCTGCAAAAGACAGTGGGCAAGAATAACTACACCAACTGGATCGAACCGCTGGAATTTGCCGGTCTGGCCGATGGCGTGGCAACGTTTCACGTGCCAACACAATTCATCGGCGATTGGGTATCGCGCAACTTCGCCGACATGATCTTGCAGGCGTTGGTTTCGGCAGGCGAATCCGTCAGCCGGGTGGTATTCGAGGTTGCGGCTGGAGCTGCGCGGGTAATCCGCCCGAATGTTGCCGAAAAACCGGCCGTTGCGAAACTGCCTGAGGATTTCGTGACCGGCGCGACGCTGGATGCGCGCCACACCTTTGACAGTTTCGTTGTCGGCAAACCAAACGAGCTGGCCCATGCCGCCGCCCGTCGCGTGGCCGAAGGCGGTCCGGTCTCTTTCAACCCGCTGTTCCTTTACGGCGGCGTTGGCCTTGGCAAAACGCACCTGATGCACGCCATCGCTTGGGAATTGGCGCGCCGCAATCCGGAAGCGCGCGTCGTCTACCTGTCCGCCGAGCAGTTCATGTACCGCTTCGTGCAGGCCCTGCGCGAGCGCGCCATGATGGAATTCAAGCAGCTGTTCCGCTCGGTCGATATCCTGATGATCGACGACGTTCAGTTCATCACCGGCAAGGATTCAACCCAAGAAGAATTCTTCCACACTTTCAACGCACTTGTGGATCAAAACAAACAGATCATCATCTCTGGCGACCGCGCCCCAGGAGAGATGGAGGGCATCGAAGACCGCATCAAATCACGCCTGCAATCCGGGCTGGTCGTCGATCTGCATCCCACGAATTACGAGCTGCGCCTGGGCATTCTTCAATCCAAAGTCGAACAATTCAGCAGCAAATTTAACAACATCGGAATTGCAGACGGGGTACTGGAATTCCTTGCCCATCGCATTTCGACCAACGTCCGGGTGCTGGAAGGCGCGCTGATGCGTCTGTTTGCGTTTGGAGAGCTTGTTGGCCGCGAAATAACGATGGAACTTACCCAGGATTGTCTGGCCGATGTGCTGCGCGCGTCGGATCGCAAGATCACGGTCGAGGAAATTCAGCGCAAGGTCTCTGACCATTACAACATCCGCTTGTCGGACATGATCGGTCCGAAACGCATGCGCGTCTATGCCCGCCCCCGCCAGATGGCGATGTATCTGGCCAAGCAGCTCACCTCGCGCTCCCTTCCTGAGATTGGGCGTCGCTTTGGGGGTCGTGATCACACCACGGTCATGCACGGCGTCAAGCGGATCGAGCAGTTGAAGGAAACTGACAGCCAGATCGCTGACGATCTGGAATTGCTGCGCCGCAGCCTCGAGGGTTGACGCCCCGTAGTCGCTGACTCACAGTCAAAAAAACTTGCGCGCCCCGGCCCAATGGCTAGGGTGCTCGCCCGGCCAAGCGGAATTGGTTGGGTGGCAATGGGGATGGAGCCAGAGCAATGAAAATCTCGATCGAACGCGCAGTCCTGCTCAGGGCCGTCAGTCAGGCACAATCGGTAGTCGAGCGGCGCAATACAATTCCGATCCTCGCCAACGTGCTGATCGAGGCAGAGGGTGATCAGGTTAGCTTTCGCGCCACCGATCTGGATATCGAGGTGGTCGACAAGGTGAACGCCACGGTCGAACGCGCCGGTTCCACCACGGTCAACGCCGTCACTCTGCACGAGATTGTGCGCAAACTGCCCGATGGTGCACTGGTCAATCTGGCCGACGATGGCGCGACAGGTCGCCTGACGGTAGAAGCGGGCCGGTCGAACTTCGCATTGGCCACATTGCCAAAAGAAGATTTCCCGCAGATGGCTTCATCTGAATACGCGGCAAATTTCGCAGCCCCCGCGCCGGTTCTGCGGCGCCTGTTCGATAAATCGAAATTCGCGATCTCGACCGAGGAAACACGCTATTACCTGAACGGCGTTTACATGCATGTCGCCGATGGCGATGGCGGCAAGGTCCTGCGCTGTGTCGCCACCGATGGCCACAGACTGGCCCGGATTGACGCCGATCTGCCTGCCGGGGCCGAAGGCATGGCGGGCGTGATTGTCCCGCGCAAAACCGTCAACGAGTTGAGGAAGCTGCTGGACGACGACGAGGCGTCGATTGCCGTCTCGGTCAGCGAAACCAAGGTGCGTTTTGCGACCCCGGAGATTACACTGACCTCAAAAGTGATCGACGGTACGTTCCCTGACTATGGCCGCGTCATCCCCACCGGCAACACCCGCCGGATGGAAGTTGACGCCGCTGATTTTGCCCGCGCGGTTGACCGGGTGGCAACCGTCAGCAGCGAACGTTCCCGCGCCGTGAAGATGCAGATCGACGAAGACCGGCTGATTCTGTCAGTGAATGCGCCCGACAGCGGCGCTGCCGAAGAAGAACTGGCCGTGGCCTATGGCGACGAAAAGCTGGAAATCGGTTTCAACGCCAAATACCTGCTGGAAATCGCCAGCCAGGTGGATCGCGAAAACGCCGTGTTCATGTTCAATACAGCCGGTGATCCGACACTGATGCGCGAAGGCAATGACCAGTCGGCGGTCTATGTTGTCATGCCGATGCGGGTGTAGAGCCTCAGTCGGGAGAATTTCTGAAAAGAAGAAGGGCAAGGACTGGCTGCGCTGACCTCCCTGACGCTATCGCAGTTTCGGTCCCATTCGCGGACTGAACTGGTAGTGGACGCGCGCCCGGTAGCGATTTTCGGGCCTAACGGCGCGGGTAAGACCAACATTCTTGAAGCCGTCTCGATGCTGTCGCCAGGGCGCGGGCTGCGCAGGGCGGCTGTTGGCGATCTGGCGCGCCAGCCGGGCGGGATCGGCTGGAAGGTCACTGCTGTCGTCGCCTCACTGGGACAGGTTCATGAGGTTGAAACCGTCTCGGAGGGTGGCCCGAGAACCGTGCGCATCGACGGCAAGGCTGCCACTCAGACCGCGCTGGGTCGGATCGCGCGGGTGCTTTGGCTGGTCCCTGCAATGGACCGTCTGTGGATCGAAGGGGCCGAGGGACGGCGGCGATTTCTGGACCGGATGACCCTCAGCTTTGATCCGCGTCATGGAGAGGCTGTGCTGGACTACGAAAAAGCCATGCGTGACCGTAATCGTTTGCTGAAGGATCAGGTGAACGATGGGCGCTGGTACGACGCTCTGGAGGCACGGATGGCCAACGCAGGCGCGCGGATCGACAGCGCCCGTCGGGATGCGCTGGATCGTGTGGCCGCAGCTGAAGGTGGCGGCAGTTTCCCGGTGGCCACGCTGACTCTTTTAGGCCCTGAGGGTGCCGCCGATCCTTTCGACGTAGCGACCCTGACCGACACCCTGTCTGAAGGCCGCCCCCGCGACATGGTCGCCGGTCGCACCCTGACCGGCCCGCACCGCGCCGATCTGGGCGCGATTTATGCCGACAAGCGCATCGCTGCGGCGCAATGCTCCACCGGCGAACAAAAGGCGCTGCTGATCTCGCTTATCCTCGCCAATGCCCGCGCGCTGACGGACGAAGTCGGCGCCCCTCCCTTGCTGCTGCTGGACGAGGTTGCCGCGCATCTGGATGCCAACCGCCGCGCCACGCTTTACGATGAGATTGTTGCCCTCGGTGCGCAGGCATGGATGACCGGCACCGGGGCGGAGCTATTCGACGACCTCGGCGACCGCGCGACCTGCCTGTCGGTTGCGGACAGCGACGGAACCTCGGTGGTCACACCCGTATGACGGTTCAAATCGCCCTCCTGCGCGGCATCAATGTCGGTGGCCATAACAAGCTGCCGATGGCCGACCTGCGCGACCTTCTGGCGACGCTTGGCGCGCAGGACTGCAAAACCTATATTCAAAGCGGCAACGCCGTCTATCGCGGCGACCTTGATGCGGAGATGATATCCGAAGCCATTGAAAAGGCGCATGGTTTTCGCCCACAGGTGATGGTCCGCGATCTGTCCTTCTGGCAGGCGCGTATCGCCGCCGCACCCTACCCAAGCGATGATCCCAAGGCGCTGCACCTGTTCGTACTCGCTGGCCCGACCAACGCGACCGAAGCTGATCTGAACCAGCACGCCACCCCGACCGAGGCTGCGCAGATCGGTGCGGGCGTCGTCTACCTCCACACGCCGGGCGGGCTGTCAGCATCAAAAATCGCCGACCGGATCGACCGGATACTGGGGACCCAGACCACGGCGCGCAACTGGCGCAGCGTGCTGGCGATCCGCGATCTGGCGGCCTCGCTGACCCCTTGACGCCGTGTGCGGCAGGCAGGACGGTCGCGCCAGCAGAAGGGGAACGCAAATGCCGACACTTAAGGAAAAACTCGCCGACGGAACGTCGCGCATCGTCATGCCGATCTGTACCATCCCCTCGCCCATTGTGGTGCAGACGCTGGCGGCGGCAGGCTGTGCCTCGGTGATTGTCGATCTGGAACATGGCGCGATTGATTATGGCACCGCCAAGGCAATGATCGCCGCCACCGCCGGGACCGATTGCGCGCCGCTGGTGCGCATTGCCGAGAATACCGACGCGCAGGTCAAACGAGCCATGGACCTTGGTGCCGAGGGGATCATGTTCCCCCTGATCCGCGACGCGGAGGAGGCCGCCTGGGCGGTCAGCTCGCTGCGTTATCCACCCCACGGACACCGTAGTTTCGGCCCCTTCATCGCAGCACAGCATTTTGCCACTACGATGCCCGGCTATCCCGCCGTCATCGCTGAACGCGCGATCTGCTGCCTGCTGGCTGAGACGGTCGAGGCCATTGATAACATAGAAGAAATCTGCGCCGTACCCGGTGTTGATCTGGTCGTCCCTGCGCCCTTCGATCTGTCTACCGCGCTGGGCGATCCCGGCAATTTCGAAGCGCCGGCCTTTGTCGAAGCCATGGCGACGCTCGAAGCGGCCATCACCAAAGTAGGCCTGCCGATGGGCAGCATCGCCCTCAACCAGGCAGCGGCTGACGCGTTGTTTGCGCGCGGTCACCGGGTGATTGCCAGCGCCGATGTGCTATGGCTGCGCGCCGCCGCGGCCGAGGCTGTCAGTTGGTGCCAGACCCCATGACGCCCTCCCTAGCTGCCAGATGACCGCCACACCGTTTGACCTTCTACTTTACGCGGGCGCGCTGCTGATCTTGTTCCTGACGCCGGGACCGGTTTGGGTGGCCTTGATTGCGCGGGGCTTGTCGGGTGGTTTCCACGCCGCTTGGCCACTGGCTTTGGGCGTCGTCATCGGCGACGCGCTCTGGCCGCTGCTGGCGATCATCGGCGTCACCTGGATCGTCGAGCAATTTGACGGCTTCATGACCGTCCTGCGCTGGGGTGCGAGCCTGATCTTCCTGGTTATGGGTATCCTGTTGATCCGCAACGCGGGCAAAACAATCGCCAAGGACAGCCGCCTGACCCGCCCCGGCATGTGGGCTGGGTTCGTCGCTGGTGTGCTGGTGATACTGGGCAACCCCAAGGCGATCCTGTTCTACATGGGCGTGCTGCCGGGGTTCTTCGACCTGACGACGATCACCTGGCCTGACGTCGCAGCCATCGTTGCGCTGTCAATTGCCGTACCACTTTTCGGCAACGTCATCATGGCGCTGTTCATCGACCGCGCCCGCCGGTTGCTGACCTCGCCCGCCGCGTTAGGACGGCTCAATATAATCGCCGGTTGGTTGCTGATCGCGGTGGGTCTGGTGATCCCTCTCACCTGACACTAAATATTGTGCCAAACCCGTGACAATCCCCCGCAAAAACAGTAGAATTTGTGCCTGAAATAGGAAAGATCCCGTTATGGCTGACGCCCCCAAGGTGCCGGAAGAGTATGGTGCCGATTCTATCAAAGTCCTCAAAGGGTTAGAGGCTGTTCGCAAGCGTCCCGGTATGTATATCGGCGACACGGACGATGGTTCAGGCCTGCACCATATGGTGTATGAGGTCGTGGACAATGGCATTGATGAGGCTTTGGCCGGTCACGCCGACCGCGTGACTGTCACGATCCACGCCGATCACAGCGTTTCAGTCAGCGACAACGGGCGCGGAATTCCGGTGGGAATCCACGAAGAGGAGGGTGTTTCGGCGGCCGAAGTCATCATGACCCAGCTGCATGCAGGCGGCAAATTCGACCAGAACTCCTACAAGGTCTCGGGCGGATTGCACGGCGTCGGCGTCTCGGTCGTCAACGCACTCAGCGACTGGCTGGAACTGCGCATCTGGCGCGATGGCAAGGAACACGTCGCCCGGTTCGAGGGCGGCTTCACCAAGGAACCGCTGAAGGTCGTGGGCGACGCCGACGGCAAGAAAGGGACCGAGGTGCGTTTCATGGCCTCGACCGAGACATTTTCGAACCTCGAATACAGCTTCAAGACGCTTGAAAACCGCCTGCGCGAACTGGCGTTCCTGAACTCCGGCGTGCGGATCCTGCTGACCGACGAACGGGTCAGCCCGGTGCTGACCTCCGACCTGCACTACGAGGGCGGGGTGCGCGAATTCGTCCGCTATCTCGACCGATCCAAAACCGGTCTGCTGGCCGAACCGATCTTCATCGAGGGCGAAAAAGACGGCATCACCGTCGAGGTCGCCATGTGGTGGAACGATAGCTATCACGAGACGGTTCTGCCGTTCACCAACAACATCCCGCAGCGCGACGGTGGTACCCATCTGGCGGGCTTTCGAGGGGCGCTGACGCGCACGATGAACCTCTACGCCGGGTCCAGTGGCATCGCCAAGAAAGAGAAGGTGAACTTCACCGGTGACGACGCGCGTGAGGGGTTGACCTGCGTCCTCAGCGTCAAAGTGCCAGACCCGAAATTCTCCAGCCAGACCAAAGACAAACTCGTCAGTTCCGAAGTCCGCCCCGCTGTCGAGGGGTTGATTAACGAAAAACTCGCCGAGTGGTTCGAGGAAAACCCGGTTGAGGCCCGGATGATCGTCGGCAAGATCGTCGAAGCCGCGCTGGCCCGCGAAGCTGCCCGCAAAGCGCGCGAAATGACGCGCAAGAAATCCTCGCTCGACATCGCTTCGCTGCCCGGCAAACTCGCCGACTGTCAGGTCAAGGACCCTGCCCAGCGCGAAATTTTCCTTGTCGAGGGCGACAGTGCCGGAGGCTCGGCCAAACAGGGCCGGTCCCGTTCTAATCAGGCGGTCCTTCCGTTGCGCGGCAAAATCCTCAACGTCGAACGCGCCCGTTTCGACCGGATGCTCGGCTCACAGGAAATCGGCACCCTGATCACAGCGCTGGGCACCGGAATCGGTCGCGATGAGTTCGACATCGAGAAACTGCGCTATCACAAGGTCATCATCATGACCGACGCTGACGTTGATGGTGCGCACATCCGTACTCTGCTGCTGACCTTTTTCTTCCGCCAGATGCCGGAACTGATCGACGGCGGCTACCTCTACATCGCGCAGCCTCCGCTGTTCAAAGTGGCCCGCGGCAAGTCCGAGGTCTACCTCAAAGACCAGACCGCGCTGGAGGATCACCTGATCGCCCAGGGCGTTGAAGGCGCGATCCTGCGCCTCAGCTCTGGCGAGGAGATCGTCGGCACCGATCTGGCCCGCGTCGTTGAGGAGGCGCGCCAGGTCCGCCGTACGTTGAACGCCTTCGCCACCCATTATCCCCGTCCGATCTTGGAACAGGCCGCCATCGCCGGGGCCTTCGTGCCGGGCCGCGTGGACGCCGACCTGATCGGCGCGGCAGCGGATGTTGCGGCGCGATTGGACCTGGTGTCCGAGGAATACGAACGCGGCTGGCAAGGTCGCCAGACGCAAGACAAAGGCATCCGCCTGACCCGCGCCGTGCGCGGGGTTGAGGAGGTGCGTACCCTAGACGGTATTGCGCTGCGCAGCGGCGAAGCCAAACGCCTTGGCAGCTTTACCGAGACCCTGCAAGAGGTCTACGCCAAGCCCGCCACGCTGGCCCGCAAGGACCGCGACGTGCCGATCATGGGCCCGCAAAGCCTTCTGGACGCGATCCTGACCGAGGGCGAAAAGGGCCTTTCCCTGCAACGCTATAAGGGCTTGGGAGAGATGAACCCGGACCAACTCTGGGAAACCACGCTGGACCCCGAAGCGCGGACACTATTGCAGGTGAAGGTCGAGGATGTGGCCGAGGCCGACGACATCTTCACCAAACTGATGGGCGACGTCGTGGAACCGAGGCGCGAGTTCATTCAGACCAATGCGTTGAGTGTGGCGCATTTGGATGTTTGAGGCGACTGGGCGGTCTTCGTAACCAATATTCGGCCCTGTAAATGGTCGGTGGGAGTAGATTGGTGGAAGACCGAAGAAGCGATGCGCCACTCGCTTCCGCTCAGACGATCGTCGACAACATACAAGCCGAAAATTCCCGGAAAAAAATTAACTCAGTCGATAATTCGCAAATCTGGCAGCTGCGTTTCCCGTCGCAGAGACACTCCAAAAACTAAGAGAAAATTTGCTGAAAGCAAATCTTGGTGACGCTGAACAAAGATGCCTATTAGATGAAATTGAGGGAATGCAGAGCAGGAAGGACACACCCTAAGCACCCACCCCATACCCTCGCCATCATCGACATCCAGAACGACTTCTGCCCCGACGCAGCGCTCGAATGAGGGGGGTCTTCCAATAGAGCTCGTGTGCCAAATATGCATTCGATTATTTTCCACAGAACAATTTCTGAACGGCTGGCGCCTTCGCCGGCGTCCAAAATTCGGCGCCCAAATTTCCAAAAACCACAATAACTCTGTGACAGGCGGTCATTCATCACATGACCCAACCACCCAGAACGAAAGCCATATCCCTCAATGGGTTGTACCGACCCCTGAAAATACCCTAGGCTTCGACGAATGGCAGAATCGCGGCACATAGAATTATCCGTAAACGGCGAAAGGCATCACATCGACGCCTCGCCTGAGACGCCACTTCTTTACGTCCTACGCGACCAGCTCGGTCTTTTGGGAACACGCTTTGGCTGCGGGCAGGGGACTTGCGGGGCTTGCATGGTTATTGTTGACGGCAAGGCTGTGACCTCGTGCGACATGGCAGTCGAAGCGGCGGATGGTTGCCGGGTTGAAACGGTGGAATCGCTGGGGCCTGAGAGTGAACCGAAACACAGGCTTGCGCGGGCTGTGCTGGATGAGCAGGCCGCGCAGTGTAGCTATTGTCTTCCAGGCATCCTGATGAGTGCGAAAGCATTGTTGGACGAAAATCCGGCACCAACTGAGGCTGATATTCGCGCGGCGCTGAATGGCAACCTGTGCCGGTGCGGATCACACGTGAGGATTTTGCGCGCCATCGTTGTTGCCGCGGCTGAGGGCACGACATGACCGCGCCGGAGGGGTCGGATCAGCTGGTCTCGGACTGGGTGCGCTTTGATAGCGATCGGGTTGTTACTGTCTTCACTGGTCGAGTGGAGCTGGGTCAGGGCAATCTGACAGCGCTGCTGCAGATGGCGGCGGATGAGCTGTGCCTAGACCCGGAAGATATTACGCTGGTGCCTGCCGACACCGCCCGCACCCCGGACGAAGGTTATACGGCGGGCAGCATGTCAATCTCGGTGGGTGGTATGGCGCTGCGCCGGGCGACCTCGGCAGCGCGGGTGCTGGTTTTGGCCGAAGCTGCGCGGCGTTTGAATGCCGCGGTTACGGCGCTCTCGGTCAATGCCGGTACGATCATGAAATCGGGCGAGGCGACCGGAGAGGACCTACGCGTCATCGGGTGCGATCTGGAACTTGATATTCCGGTTGCGGATCACGCCGACCCGCTTCCTCGAGAGGCGCGCAAATTCTCTGGCACCTCGGCGCCTCGGATTGATATGGCGGCACGGGTTCTCGGCACGCCCTTTGTTCATGATCTGCGCCCGGAAGGTGTGTTGCACGGGCGCATGGTGCGTTCGTCAGCGCTGGGTGCAACGTTGAAGTCGGTCGATCTGGACGGTTTGCGCGCGCGGCCCGGGGTTGTTGAGGTTGTGCGCGATGGCTCGTTCCTGGGCCTTCTGGCTATGACAAGTTGGCAGGCGGTGCGCGCGCAGGAATGGGCGCAGCGCAATACCGAATGGGGCGCGCCACCGGGGCCGGACGTGACCCCGTTGGAAGTTGTTCAGCAGGCCGATGGCCCCGTGCAGGACATCCACACGCGAGACGGAGAAAGGCCCGCCACCGCAAAATCATTCGAGGTGACCGCGACGCGGCCCTTTATTTCGCACGGCTCAATTGGTCCGTCGGCAGGACTGGCGATTTGGGAGGATGATCGGCTCAGCGTAAAATCCCATTCGCAGGGCGTGTTCCAATTGCGTGGTGCGATGGCGACGGTTCTGGGCATAGACGCGGACAAGATTACCATCACCCACACGCCCGGCGCGGGTTGTTATGGCCACAACGGTGCAGACGATGCGGCGATGGATGCGGCGATCTTGGCGCGCCATGTGCCAGGCCGGCCTGTCCTTGTCGTCTGGAGTCGCGCCGAAGAATTCTGCAATGCGCCACTTGGACCGGTGATGGCGACCAAGGCAAGCGCTGGCGTGGATGATTTCGGTCGCATCCAATCGGTCGACGTAAGTGTGAATAGCGTTCCCCATGCCAATCGACCGGGTACCCACGGCGCGCCCAACGTGCTGGCCGGTACCCAGCTTGCAACGCCGATTCCGTTTCCGGTCTCGCAGGATCTCGGGCCCGAACGTGGTGGTGGGGCGGACCGCAACAGCGTTCCCTACTATTCCATTCCGTCCGTCGCTGTAACGAAAAGGCTGGTGCATGACCTGCCCTATCGCAGCTCGTCTCTACGTGGATTGGGTGCAACGGTGAATGTGGTCGCGATCGAGGCTCTGATGGACCAGATTGCCTGCGAGACCGGCCAAGACCCCGCCGAGTTACGTCTCGCGCATCTGAATGATACACGTGCGCAGGATGTCATCCGCGCGGTGATGGAGATGTCTGAAAACCACCGCGTAACTGATGAAGGTACCGGATGGGGCCTGGCCTTCGCGCGCTATAAGAACAGTGCCGGATATGCCGCGATTGTGGCCAGCGTCTTGGTGGACGAGGAGGTGCGCGTTACCAAGGTCTCAGCCGCTATCGACGCGGGCGAGGTGATCAACCCGGACGGCGCGATCAACCAGACCGAAGGCGGGATCATCCAGTCAATCAGCTGGGCGCTGAAGGAACAGTTGAACTTTGAGGGGGCCAATGTGGCAACGGAGACATGGCTCGATTACCCGATCCTGACGTTCTCGGAAGTGCCGGACATTGCAGTGCAACTGATCGAGCGCCCCGACGATCCGCCTTTGGGATGTGCTGAGGCGGTTCAGGGGCCGGTCGTGGCAGCAGTTTCCTCGGCGATCCATAACGCCGTCGGCGCGCGGGTGACGGACATGCCTTTCACCCGCGACAAGATCATCACGGCGATGATGTAACGCTTCAGCCGATGGTGACGGCGCGCACGTCTTCGTCGATGTGGTGCAGATACTTCTCGAAATTGGCCGAGAACATGCCGACCAGTTTGGCCGCCGCCGCGTCATAGGCGGCCGGATCATCCCAGGTCGCACGTGGGTCCAGCAATGCGGTGTCGACTCCAGGCACGGTGGTCGGCACTTCGAATCCGAAGTTGGGGTCGTGGAGGAAACTGCACCCTTCCAGAGAGCCATCAAGCGCCGAGGCCAGCAGGGCGCGGGTCGCTTTGATAGGCATACGCTCTCCGGTGCCGTAGGCACCGCCGGTCCAACCGGTATTCACCAGCCAGCAGGTCGCTCCGTGTTCGGCAATTTTGGCCTGCAAAAGCTCGCCGTATACTTCTGGTCGGCGAGGCAGGAAAGGCGCACCGAAACAGGTTGAAAACGTCGGCTCAGGCTCGGTCACGCCGCGTTCGGTACCGGCAACTTTCGAGGTGAAACCGGACAGGAAATGATACATCGCCTGCGCCGGGGTCAGCCGCGCGATCGGGGGTAGAACACCGAAAGCGTCGCAAGTCAGCATGATGACATTCTTGGGATGCCCCGCCAGTCCGCTGGGTGATGAATTACTGATGTAATGCATCGGATAGGCGGCGCGCATGTTCGCGGTCAGGCTGTCGTCAGTATAGTCGAGTTGCTTGGTCTGCTCGTCATAAACCATGTTCTCGATCACCGTCGAAAACATGGATGTGGTGGCGAATATTTCCGGCTCGGCTTCGGGCGACAGGTTGATCGTCTTGGCATAACAACCGCCTTCAAAATTGAAGGTGCCGCGATCCGACCAGCCGTGTTCGTCGTCACCGATCAGGATGCGCTCCAGATCTGCCGAGAGGGTGGTTTTCCCAGTGCCCGACAGGCCAAAGAAGATCGCCGTGTCGACCGGGTTGCCTGCCGCATGGTTGGCCGAGCAATGCATCGGCATCACGCCCTTTTCAGGCAGCAGATAATTCAGGATCGTAAAGACCGACTTCTTATTTTCGCCGGCATATTCGCTGCCACCGATCAGGATGAGTTTTTCGTCGAAGTTGATCGCCACGACCGTTTCGCTGCGACACCCGTGACGTTCGGGATCGGCGAAGAAGCTGGGGCAGTTGACGATGGTGAAATCTGCGGTGAAATCATCCAGCTGGTCCCGCTCGGGCCTCAGCAGCATGTGTCGGATGAACAGGTTATGCCAGGCAAGCTCCGAGACCACCCGCACACCGATCCGGTATACCGGGTCCGCCCCGCCATAGAGGTCCTGAACATAATAGTCCTTGCCTGCCATATGGGCGTACATGTCGGTGCGCAAAACGTCGAACGCAGCTGCGTCCATGCGCGCATTGGCATCCCACCATATTACACCTTCGGTCGTGGCCGATACGACAACATGTTTGTCCTTCGGTGAGCGGCCGGTGAACTTGCCGGTGTTCACCAGCAGCGCGCCACCGATGCCCAGATCGCCCTCACCGCGCTTCAGCGCATGAGCGACAAGGTCAGGTTCGGTAAGATTATAATGGACGGCGGCAAGGCCTGAAATGCCCTGATCCTCCAGCCGAAACTCCGGATTTACGCGCCCATGATCCATGTTGTTCGTCCCCGGTTTCCATTATCTGGACCGAGTCATAGCGGTTAATTCTCGCAAGAAAAGGCGCTGTTTACCTGTTAGCGCAACCAAGGGCGGAATGCCGCAGTAGTCAGCTTTTGGTGTGGCGCAACAAAACAGTTCACGAGGTGCCCATTCCACCGTGTCAGCCCTAAATAGCTGTCCGGGCCGATGATTTTGGATGTCAGATGCGAAAGACCCGCTGAAGCAGTCGTGGAACCAACGACGTAAACCGAAGGGGTGCGTCCGTTGCGGCAAGGCAGATACAAGGCTCACCCTCGCCCGCGATGGGCGTATGCTCCAAGGTGTCATCAGCGACTTCCAGATCACCGACACCATAGCGCCCTGTTTCATCACTGAAGCTGCCCTGCAGGACCAGCGTCAATTCCAGCCCGTGATGGCTGTGATCGGGGACGGCTTGACCGGGAGGAATAGACAGCAGTCGAACCGACCCGGCGTTACCAGATGAGATAATGCTTTGACGCACGCCCATTCCGATAGGTTTCCAGCGTGGCGGCTTGCCTTTCAGCGCCTGCATGACGGGCCCGGGAAGAATTCCTGCGCGCTCGTAACTTGCCTCTGTGACCATCGGCGCATCCAAAAGGTCCAACGTCCGCGTCTTCAAATCACCTGACACATCTGTACGAGAACCGGTCTCCAGCACCACGCCCCCTGCAACCTGATGCGCCTCATAAACCGAACGACACCGCGTACACAGCGAGGTATGCGCAGCAACCACGACCGCGAACGGCAGTGGCAAACTGCCGGTGGCATAAGCTGCAAGCAATGCATCGGGTGTGTGATGATGTATCGCGGACATCTATCGCAATTCCTTCAATTCGTGGCGAAGTCGTTCAAGACCCAGACGGATGCGGGACTTGATAGTGCCGAGTGGCAGGCCGGTCTGCGCGCTGATTTCCTGATGGCTGAATTCACCGAGGTAGGCCCGCTCGACAATGTCGCGCTGACCGGGTTTGAGTTGTGCGAGTGCCTGCTTCAGGACAGCGGCTTCCTGTTCGACCTCGACAATGACGCTTGCGTCGCACTCCGCGTCTGGCTCTACCTCAAGTAGCTCGGGCATCGGGCGGCTTTCCTTGCGGATCACATCGATCTGCCGGTTCCGCGCAATCTGATAAATCCACGCTGAGACCTGCGCGCGGGCCGGGTCGAATTGGGCCGCTTTTCGCCAAACTGTCAGCATCACGTCCTGAACAATGTCTTCAGCCATTGCCGACCGAGCGCCAGAACGCATCACAAACCCTTTGAGACGTGGAGCGAAATAATCGAACAGCGCAGCAAAGGCGGCCTTGTCCCGCTGATCGCGGACGGCCAGCATCCAGATCGTCTGGGGGGAAACCTGAGCGGCACTTTGCGTTGGACGCTTAAGCGTCATCTGCGCCCTGGTGATAGGGCGAGTGATCGGGCGTCCAACGGCTGATCTGGTGTCGATGCATTCGGCTAACATATCCCGATTACGCTGCACTTCGATAGATGGATCAAAAAATGATCCATTTGGGGTTCGATGCCGTAAGTATCAGCACACACACACCGGAGCCCCTATGTCCTTTGATGCCCTTCCGATCCGTCCCCAGCGCGTTGCAATTATCGGCGGCGGCGTTTCCGGCCTTGCTGCGGCGTATATGCTGGCGCCGCATCATGCGGTTACGCTTTTCGAGGCGGCATCGACGCTTGGCGGTCACGCTCGAACCGTGATGGCCGGACAGAACGGCGATCAGCCCGTGGACACTGGCTTTATTGTTTTCAATTACCCGAACTACCCGCATCTGACGCGAATGTTCGGTGAACTCGACGTTCCCGTTACTAAGAGTGACATGAGCTTCGGCACCTCGATCAACGACGGACAGTTTGAATACGGACTGACGCTCAAGGCGCTCACCGCGCAACGGCGTAATCTTGTCAGACCGGAATATGCCCGGATGCTGCGCGATATCATGAGGTTTAATCGCAAGGTCGAAAAAGTCGACCTCGACGATTCCACAACGATTGGCGAGTTGATGGACATCCTTAAACTGGGCGAATGGTTCCGTCGCTTTTACCTGATGCCATTCTGCGGTGCGATCTGGTCAACGCCTCCATCCGAAATCCGCAACTTTCCTGCCAAGACGCTCATCCAGTTTTTTCGCAACCACGCGTTGCTGAACATCTGGGGGCAACATCAGTGGTGGACCGTCGATGGCGGCAGCGTCGAATACGTGCGACGTCTTGAAGCTCATTTGCGCGGGCACGGAGTGGCGATCCTGAAAGGAACTTCGGTAGATCGGGTCAATCGCACCGGACGCACGAGTACGATCCATTATCCGGGTGCCACGCATCAGCCGTTCGATCAGGTGATATTTGCATGCCATGCGGATCAGGCCTTGCGGCTTCTGGGACGACCGACACCTGCAGAACAGGCGTCATTGTCGAGCATCCGGTTCCAGGACAACGAGGCCATTTTGCATTGTGATACAACGCAGATGCCGCAACGCCGCGCAGTTTGGTCCAGCTGGGTTTACAAGGCCGACACGACGCGCCCCGAGCCTTCAATTGGCGTGACATACTGGATGAACCGGCTGCAGAATATCCCGGAGCGCGATCCGCTATTTGTGTCGTTGAACCCGACGCGTGAGATCCCTGATCACCTGATCTATGACCAGAAAACGTTTCGCCATCCTGTTTTCGACACCGCGGCTATTTCGGCGCAGCGCCATTTGTCTGAAATTCAGGGCCAGAACAACACTTGGTTCGCGGGTGCCTATACGCGGCACGGCTTCCACGAAGATGGGTTTGCAAGTGGAGCACGGATCGCAAGCCTCATGGAATCGCAGACGGCATGATTGAAGCTGCTGAATATATTTCGGGCGTCACCACACACCGGCGCCGCGGCAACATAAACCACCGCTTCAGCTATCGTGTCGATTTTGTTTTGATCGACCCGGAGGAGGACCGGTCAGGACCTGCGTTATTTTCGCGCAATAGATTTAACCTAGCGTCCGTGCACGATATTGACCATGGCGGTAATTTGAAGAATGGGCGTGGCGCATCGTGGGCACGCGACATTCTGACCAAAAACGGGTTTAAGAACGCAGGCACGCGTTTGCTGCTTTTGACCCAGCCCCGGATGTTCGGTCGCGTTTTTAACCCGGTCAGTTTCTGGCTGGCATTTAGAGACGATGAGCTCATTGCGGTTATCGCCGAGGTTTCGACGCCCTTCGGCGACCGGCATTCCTATCTTTGCAATTTACCGGATTTCAGTCCGATCGAGGCAACGTCCCAACTCACTGCGACAAAAGCACTACATGTGTCCCCATTTCAGGACATCGAGGGTGACTATGAATTTAGATTTGATCTACGACGTGATCGTATCGCTATTCGCATTATTCATCGCAATGGGAGCGAAGGCGTCGTGGCCACACTTTCTGGCCCGCGGCAAAAACTCAACAACACCGCAATTCTTTATGCTTTTTTTCGCCGTCCGCTGGGTGGTGCGCGCACAGTTTTCCTCATTCACTGGCAAGCTCTGCGTTTGAAACTTAAGGGGGCACGATACCGGCCTCGCCCCAAGCCGCCGACGCACGAGGTGAGCCATGGCTAACGACGAAACAGTATGGATTATCGGTGCATCGGATGGGATTGGCGAAGCGCTGGCCAGAGAGTGGGCGGCGCGAGGCGCTCGCGTTATTCTGTCCGCACGCTCCGAGGAAAAGCTTAAGTCTCTGGCGGTTGGCCTTGGGCCTGAGCACGTCGCCGTTTTGTTGGACGTCGCTGATCGCGAAAGTCTGGACGCCGCGGCGCGCCGGATTACCGAGTTAGGTCCAATTGATCGCGTGGTCCATCTGGCGGCCGCCTATGATCCTGGAAAGATCGTAGAAATTGATCCGGTCAAGGCCGCGCAGATTGTGTCGATAAACCTGACCGGTAGTTTTCATATTGCGCAGGTTGCACCCTCTTTACTCCGAGAGGGAGGGCAGTTGGCGCTCTGCGGTTCGGTTGCGGGTTATTTTGGATTGCCTCAGGGTCAGATCTATTCGGCGACCAAGGCCGGTGTCATCAATTTGGCCGAGTCACTGCGTTCTGAATTGAAGGATAAGGTAGATGTCCGTTTAATTAGTCCCGGCTTCGTCGACACGCGTCTTACACGGCGCAATAATTTTGAGATGCCCGGAATACTGACACCTGAGAAAGCTGCAGTTGCAATTATAGACGGTCTTGCTGGGAAACGATTCGAGATACATTTTCCTTGGCGGTTCACTATGGGAATTAAGTTTCTGCAATTAATTCCATATTGGATATCTTTGCGACTAACGCGACGCTTGGTTCAATGAGCAGGCTCATCACAAAAATAAACCGTCAGCTTGCGGATTCCGTTTTTCTGCATTGCCACTTGCACTGCGATGGATCGGATCCGCCCACACATGTCATCGAGGTTTATCGCAAATGAAAATTGTCATCTTGTACCTAGTCACAGTGCTGATCTTTTTTGCATCGGATGCAATTGGACTGCGACTGCTGATCAAACCTGTTTTTGAGCGCCATATCAGCCATTTGTTTGCCGACCCGTTTCGGGTCGTCCCAGCGGCAATCTTTTATTTGGGCTACGTTGCCGGTGTGTTGTGGTTTGTCTCTGTTCCGGCAATGCGCGCGAACGATCCGGTTTCCGCATTGCTTGGAGGCGTGGCACTCGGACTTTTGGGCCTACGGTACCTATGAATTCTCAAACTACGCCACATTGCGTGACTGGTCATTTGAGCAGGTGGCCGTCGATACAATCTGGGGGCGGCGTTTTGACCGGATTTTCCGCTTGGGCAGCCGTTATCATTACGCGTTCCTGGACGTGAGGAGCGCGCGCGATGCGTTCAGGAATTGATCGAGGTTATCCTTCAGGCGGCAGTCTGCGCGCGTACTGCGGCGACAATATCGCGAAACTCGTCATCACTTAGGATGTCACGCTTTTCAATACCTTTGGACTTCACGGCAGCCAGAACTTCTGCAGATTGCTCATCGTCCAGCTCTCCCAATCCAAGCGCTTCCATCTTGTAAATGACCGAGGCCTTGCCACTTTTCTTACCCAGAAACCACCTCTCCCGTGCGCCCGGTGAGTGCAGGATGGGTGCCGAACATCACCAGTGGGTCGTGCATGACGTATTGGATGCCAATGCCGGATTCACGAATGAAGTTTCCGTCGCCCAGCACTGGTTTGTTGCGTGAAATCGGGATGTTAGAGAGGCTCGACAGCAGCTCTCCAAGCTCAGGAATTTTGTCGAGGGGATAGCCGGTATCGTAGCCATAGAGCAGGTCCAGGACCCAGCATCAGCTCTTCCAGGGCGGCGTTGCCGGTCCGCTCTCCCAATCCATTACCGCATGAGTGGACGCATTCCGCGCCTGCCGTCACAGCGGCAAGCTCGGTGGCGACGCCCATACCGAAATCATTGTGGGTATGAATCTCGATCGGCAAGCCGGTCATGTCTTTCACCCAGCGCACCATATACTTGATCGCTTCTGGCGTCGCACAGCCCATTGTGTCCAACGATGCCAATGGCATCTGGCGGAGACTCAGCCATGATCGCTTTGCAGAGGTTGGTCAGATCATCCGGTCGCGCCACGGGTCGTATCATAGGGAAAATAGACCGCATGGAGGCCGCTTTCGCGGGCGTAATTGATGACATCGCGTGACTTTTTGAAGACGTCCTCCCAGGTCCACCCAAATTGGGTGACAAGCTTCGGATAGCCGATGGGGACTTCGATAATCACACCCTGCGCGCCACATTCCAGCGCCATGTCAATGTCGGCCTTTAGGGCCCTCGCAAATGTGTAAATCTTTGATTTCAAGCCCAGTTTCGAGATTTCCTTGATTGCCTCTGCGTCCATGGGTGACACTGCGGGCATCCCGGCTTCGATCCGCTCGATCCCAAGCTCATCCAGTTTGCTGGCGATCTTGATTTTGTCGTCGATCGAGAACACCACACCCGGTGTCTGTTCACCATCGCGCAGCGTGGCATCGTGGATCTCCACTTTTGGTGGCAAATTCAGTGACTTGCGGACTTCAGGAACGAAGTTGTAGGGGCTGACCCACCATTTACCGTCTTCGAAATGGGATTCGCGCATGAGGGTGCCTCCGACTTGGTTTCTAAGTCTGAATTTTCGTCTATATTCCGCCGGTTCTCAACAAAAAAACTACTTTTTCGCAGATTCGATTGTATTTGTTTTTTAGCGCCGTTGCTGGCAGTTTTCCGGTATGGATCAAACTGTAAATGACCCGACCCCAACGCAGTCTTCGACTCAGCGTGCATACTTGAAACTGCGCGATGATATCATCACCGGGCGGTTAGAGCCGGGCGAACGATTAAAGATCGATACCCTGAAAAACGCTTTGGATACAGGCGCTTCGCCGGTTCGTGAGGCTCTCAGTCTGTTGACTTCGGACCAGTTGGTTGAGCGATTGGACCAACGCGGATTCCGCGTCGCCAAGACCAGCCGGGCGCAATTTCAGGAGATCTTGGAGCTGCGATGCAACCTTGAGGAACTGGCGGTTCGGGACTCACTGGCCAACGCGGACCCGGCGTGGGAAGATCAGTTGGTTCTGGCGCATCATCATATGGGGCAGGCCAGTCGGGGCGACGCAGAAGCCTATGAAAACCTGCATAAAAGCTTTCATATGGCGCTGCTGTCCGCTTGCCCGTCTCCGATCCTTTTGCGGTTCTGCAGCCAGCTTTATGACCTCAATGTCCGCTATCGGTATCTGGCTGCGCGGTCTGCCTCTTATGGACGTCGCGATGTCGAGGCCGAGCATCGCGCCATTCTGGATGCGGCGGTCTCGCGCGATGTGGATTCGGTTTGTGCCCACCTGTTGGATCACTATCGAAAGACCGGAGCGTTTCTGGCCGAATTGATCATCTCTTAGATCGGTAAAAATGGTGTCTGCATAGGGTCGGCGAACCGTATGCAAAATGTATGGCACCTGACTGATTGGACTTAGGCGGGCGTCAGGATCAGATCGAAGTCAACTTTCAACCATGTGCCGTCAACCTTGCCGGACAGATCGAAGCCCTCTGCCGGGAAGCTACCGGCGGGTTGTTCAACATAGCGCATCACCAGATCCGTCGCGGACGCCGAACACCGTATCCTGATCCAGGTAGGGATCGTCGTCGGCGAAGACTTCGGTCACCAATGTCCGGTACGAAAACCCTCGGCCTCGGCGATGTAATGCAGGTGGCTGACGGCCGCCAGGGGTGCCGCCCGCTGGCACGTTCAGGATATCGCTCCGACCGGCCCATCGGTCGGCACCGTGTAGCTCCACCGGCTTCACGGTGGTGAAGGCATACCGCCCGTCGGCATGCACGGTGGTCTGCATCCCGTGGAAAGGAATAGGTGTCCTGCTCGGTCGTCCTGGCTGGCATAGAGCCCGTTCGGCGCGGTTTGCCAGATGTCGAGCGCTGGCGCCTTCGGGATCGGGATTGCCGTCCGTGTCGCTGCACGACAGGCCGGTCGGCCATCAGCACCGCGCCGCTCGATAGTCCCGCTTCATGTCACCGCCCATCGGGCAGCGCCGGCGCGTCCGGTCACGTGGAACGGCCCCAGCACCGAGCTGACGACGTGGCCTCCCGGCTCCGTGATTGCACCATATCGACCAGGGACGACACGCCCAGCACATCCGACAGCCAGCACGAACTCATGCCGGTCTTCGCTTGTCGGAAATCTCGCCGCGCAGCCATTCCAGATAGCTGCGATGCCCTTGTCGCCATTCGGCGTGGGTCAGGCCGCGTCTCGCGGGACAAAGGCGTGCAGGTGTCGTTGACCAGCGCCCCCATGCACCTCGCGCATTAGCGCGCGGTTCGGTGTCTTCGCCGACATGTAGCCCAGGAAGACCTCGGTGATGTTGTCCTTGGTGACGTTGCGCATCTGCGACTCTCCTTATCAGTTCAAAAGGGCCAGGCTGAGCGATCGGGAACCGGATCAGGACGATCAGCACCAGATCAGCATGACCCCGAATGCGAACGGCAGCGCCCCCAGGAACACATCCTTCAGCGCTGATGCGCGAGCATCGTCCATGCGTTGACTTGATGACGAAGCAGGAAATCCCCAGCGGCGGCGTCAGCAGATCCGATCTCGGCGCCCACCACGGTGATGATCCCGAACCAGACCAGGCTGACAGGCCCATCGCCTCGGCCAGCGGCAGGAACAGCGGCACCACGATCAGGATGATCGAGGCGGTGTCCAGCAACGTGCCCAGGAACAGCATCAGCAGCACGTACAGCGCCATGATCGTCCAGAACGCTGCTCTGCGTTGCCCGCCAGCAGGTCGCTGCAGCTGGTTGGGCAGCTCCGGCCAGCCCCAGCATCCGGCTGAATAGATCGAGGCGGCGGTGATCAGGAACAGCATCGCGAAAGCGGTGATATGGCCGGTTTCCAGCAGCGCGTGCCAGAAGGCCCGCGCCAAGTCATCGACCGGCGGACCAATGGCGATCGGCGTGCGCCACCAGCGCGCCCGCCGCACCCGGCCTCGACCGCGGTCAGCCAGCCGGTGTAGATCCCGCCCAGGACGACGAGTGATCAGCCCCAGGGTCGGCAGGGTTTTCGAGGCGACCTCGCGCGCCAGGGCATCCGTTCGGTTATCGCTCGACGGCGCGGCCGCCCACGAAACCGGGCGTCTAGGCGCGCCCATCAGCCAGATGGCGATCCGACATAGGCGACGGCCAGCAGGATGCCGGGGACGACGCCGGCCAGAAACATCTCGCCCACCGATTGCTCGGCGACGAAGGAATAGATGATCAGCATGGCCGAGGGCGGGATGATCATGCCCAGGACCGCTCGACCCGGCCACGACGCCCACCGCGAAGCGCGGGTTGTAATCCTGGCCCAGCATCTGCGGCACCGACACCTTGGTAGAAGACCGAGGCCGAGGCGATGGACGACCCGGTGACGGCGGCAAAGACGGCGTTGGCCCCCACCGTGGCCATGCCGATCCCGCCCTTGACGCGGCGGAAGCGCGGTGGTCATCACCTCGTAGACATGTCGCGGCCCAGTCCGGCCTTTGGACACGATCAGCCCCATGAAGGTGAACAGCGGGATCGTCGCGAAAGCTGTATTCCATCGCGCTGAATCCCCGACGGCGATCTTCAGCAGGTTCATGCGCCAGGGTCGAAGTTGTCCCGCATCAGCCAGATCGACACGAAGCTGAAACCAGCGCCCAGCGCCACCGGGATGTAGACGCCCGAATAGATCAGCACCACGATGGCCACGACCGAGGCAAAGCCAATTTCAAGTGGAGTCATTGCGAAGCCTCGTCAGATTCGGGCAACAACACGGGCCGCGACTTTTGCGGCGGCAATAGAATCTTCAAGGCAAATATCAGGGCGCTCAGCGCTGCGCCAAAAAGGATCACCAGTTTGATTGGCCACCAAGGTGCCGTGAACACACCGGGCACACCAAAATAGTCTTTTGTGTGCCACATCTCGATAAACTCAGGAAAAATAGCGATGGCAACCAGCAGCATGAAGGCAGCGGACAGGCAGTAGATCATGCGCCGCATCAGCAGGCCGATTTTTGGCCAGCGCTTGCTGACCAGAATCAGGAAGCCGTCGGAACAAGTTAATCGGTCAACCCGCACGACGTCCGGCAGCTGCAGAAAAACGATCAGCACAATTGAAAATTGTACGACCTCGACCGCGCCGAGGAACGGGGCATTGAAGACGCCGCGCGCAACGATATCGAAGCTGACGACACCGACAAGCGCCAGAACGACAAGGGTGCCTAGCGCGTTCGCTGCGATGGCCACCCCGCCACTGATTTTAAGAAGGCCGGATGCGGCCGACAGGATTGATTTCATGTCAGCCGCCCTGACGTCAGTTGGTGACCGCGGACCAGTCGCGGACGCCCTCGTACCCGGCGTCCTTCAACTTGCCGAGGTAGGCGTTCAGCATCTCGGTCCCCGGCTCACCCTTGCCATCCAGATCGGCGGCCCATTCACCGGCGATATTCGGAATGGCGGCGGCCCAGGCGGCACGCTCGGCCGGATCTAGTTCGACGATGGTGCCACCGGCTGCGACATAGGCGTCGCGGCTGGCAGCGGCGCGGTCCATTGCGATCCCCGCGACGTGGTCGCGGTAGGCGATGGCGACGTCTTTCAGCACGCCCTGAACCTCTTCTGGCAGGCCGTCCCAATAGTCCTTGTTCACGGTGATGGTCTTGGAGTTCACCGCGCC
>CALSNT010000007.1 GCA_943787785.1 uncultured Paracoccaceae bacterium
GGGCTCGGAACAGCCATTAGCTGCAGGAGGCACTAACGTCCGCTCTATCTAGAATTGCACCTTGCCTGCCTCGTTTGAGGCCAAACGCCAGCCGCTAATCGAACACGCGTTCCACCTGCTCCGCCCAGACCTCCCCCGCCAGAAAGCATAGATCATAAAGGCTGACCGCCGACGCCTCGCGGCCGCAGGTCAGGCGTTTCAGCACCTCCGGCGCGAGATAAGCCAACCGCAACTGACGGCTGACATGACGCTCGGCCAAACCAACGGCCTCGGCCAGTTCCTGGATTGTGGCAAACTCGCCTGCCTCCATGCGTCGCCGCCAGCCCCATGCCCGGCCGATGGCGCGCAGGACATGCGGGTCCTGCGTCTGGTCCTCGCTGGGCAGATAGTTGGCGGGCGGCAGGATTTTTGGCCGACCGTTCTTCTTGCGAACCTTCAACGGGATTACGATGCGGATCGTGTCATTGGCATGGGTCATTCGGCGGCCTCCAGATTGCGAGGTGCGACCATCTCGCGAATGACACCTGCGATCCCCTCGCGCCTGATGTCGACCTCAAGCCCCGCGGCGGTGACTGTGACGCGCCGGACAAGAAGCTGGATGATCCTTGCCTGCTCGGCCGGGAACAATTGCGCCCAGAGCGCGCTGAATTCATGCAATGCCGCGATGGCGTCCGCCTCCGAAACTGCGCTATCCTGTTGTTTCAGGGCCGTGATCACCTTCGTCACGACCTCTGGCGTCTGTAAAATGCGCCGAACCTCGGTCACGACAGCATCCTCGACCATTCCAGCCGCTAGCCGCATCGGGGCAGTCTCTTCGCCGGTCTCACGGTTCCGGATGACGTCCATTGACACATAGTATCGATAAAGCTTCGCGCCTTTTTTCGTGCTGGTAGGCGTCATGGCTGCGCCGGTGTCGCTGAAGATCAGCCCTTTCAGGAGCGCGGGTGTCCGCGATCGGCTGTTGTTGGCCCGCTTCCGGGGGCTTTCCTTCAGGATGCGTGGACCTTGATCCCAGAGTGTCGCGTCGATGATGGCGTCATGCTCGCCGGGGTAGGCCTTGCCCTTGTGGACGGCCTCGCCGCGATAAACGCGGTTGTTCAGGAGCCGGTAGAGGTAGCCTTTGTCGATCAGCGTTCCCTGCTTGTTGCGGAAGCCGTCGCGGCGCAGTTCGCGCGCCAAGAACCGTGGCGGAGCCGAGTTCGACAAACCGCTCGAAGATCCACGTACGGACCGTGCGGCCTCGGCGGTTCACCACCAGCTTGCGGTCCTGCACATCGTAGCCGAGGGGCACGTAGCCCCCCATCCATATCCCCTTCTTGCGCGATGCTGCCACCTTGTCGCGGATGCGCTCGCCGATGACCTCACGTTCGAACTGGGCGAAACTGAGCAGGATGTTCAGCGTCAGCCGCCCCATCGAGGTTGTGGTGTTGAACGACTGCGTGACAGACACAAAGGTTACGCCGTTGCGGTCGAAGACCTCGACCAGCTTGGAGAAATCCATCAGCGAGCGCGACAGCCGGTCGATCTTGTAGAACGACCACGACATCGATCAGACCATCGTCAATGTCGGCAAGCAATTGCTTCAGGCCGGGGCGTTCGAGGTTGCCACCAGAAAATCCACCATCGTCATAGCGGTCGCGGGTGGCCACCCATCCCTCGGACTTCTGACTGGCGATATAGGCCTCGCAGGCCTCTCGCTGCGCGTCGAGGGTGTTGAACTCCATGTCGAGCCCTTCTTCGGTCGACTTACGCGTGTAGATGGCGCAGCGCAGACGACGGTTGGGGCGGGTGTTAATGTCTATCATGCTTCCTCCTGCTTGCGTTCACGCAGCCCGAAAAAGCGATACCCATTCCAGCGGGTTCCGGTGATGGCGCGGGCCACGGCCGAGAGTGATTTGTATTTGCGGCCCTGCCAGTCAAAGCCGTCCTTCAGCACTGTGACCGTGTGCTCGGCGCCGTCCCATTCGCGCAGGAGTTTCGTTCCGGCCACAGGATTTCGGGGATCGGCGATCTGATGTTTGCGGCGGGCATGGCCTTCAACCTCGTCTGCCAGCAGATCCAGCATGCGGCGGGTCTCTCGATCTGGACCGCCGTAGGTCAGCTCCTGAATCCGATATGCGATGCGAAGTTCAAGAAATGCCCGGCTGTTGTTCGGCGCCGAGGTGCCGATGAGTTTTTCCCATTCAGCTTTGAGGTCCCTGACCGACATGGCTTTCAAAGTCGCCAAACGGGCCAGGACGGTTGGCTCTACCCCTGGGTCTCCCCGTAGCTGTGGTGGCGTTATCTTATTGTGATGCTTCATCAATTCCTCCGATGCGGATACGTTTTGCACGACGACCACCGCTCTTTCGGGGCGAGAAGTCCACGAAACTGTCTCCGTTCTCAGAAGATAAATCGCTGGACTGTTCGGCGTTCAGCCGAACCACAGCTGCAGCGAGGATGCGGCCAATTTCTTCGAGGCGCGCGTCTGCTGACATGCGCTCAGGACAAAGGGGATTGGGACCCGATATCGGGCCTGATGTGTTTTTGGGCATGGCGACTTTTCGCGATTGAGATGATGCCCAAAAGGTATCTCAAAATATCAAAAACACAAGTAAATCAATATTTTACGGACAGAGTCGACCTGCGCGTAGAGCCAAGTATTTCTGCGTAGTGAATATCCGAGTACGCGGAACGCTGATCGTCGTTGCTGGGGCGAATCACCCTGTCCGACCATCCATGAATTTGTCGAACGTATCGACGGTCTGCTCTTCTTCCAGCTCGGCCATCTCCCAGCGGGATGGTGCGCGGTCAGGATATAGCAGCAGCGAGATCGTCATTTGGTCGTTGCTGGGGGAGAACACCGTCATTTCATGGACGGGCTCAGACCCCAACCAGACACCTGACGGATGGAGGTGACCATGGCGACCGGTATCCCAGTCCACCCCCTGCGCGGCCAGGGAGGCGGCGGGCAGTTCCGTCACGGTTTGACGCGCTCGGTAGAAGACGCCGGATTTCAGCAACGGCTCACTGGACCATGCCCAGTCGATGAAACCCTCCTTACCAACCACGATCATGGCCCGCTTGTCGGTGATGGTCATCCATTTCAGGATAGCGGCGGTAAGCGATACGGCATAACGGTCGGCCAAGTCGGTCATCACGTCGATATCGATGGCGCGTCCCTTGATCTGCTCACGGAAATCGTCGAGCGGCATCAACAGGTAGGAGGCGAAGGTATTGGCCTCCGCCTCGATACCGTTCCGGACATCATCCCAATCAGCCATATTGCGGTCGGTGCATTTGAGGCCGTTCGGATAAGTCTGCCGATGCAGCAGGTAGTGACCCAGTTCATGGGCCAACGTGAAGTTTTGCCGTCCTGGCGAACGGATCGTATCGTTGTAAATGATGCCCCACTCTCCGGAACCATCAGGGTTCGGCATCAACATGCCTTCGACGCCCTTGGAGAGGTCAAGGCCGCCGACCATAGTTATCGGGGCATCTGGAAAAACCTGTCGTGAGACATCCAGTGCCAGCGCAGCCACATCAATTGGAAACCGCGGTAGCCCATGCGCTGCCTGATGCAGCGACAGGATTTGCGTCAGGCGGATTGCCCAACCCTTCGGCGTCGTGGGCAGACTCAATCCTTCTTTCCCCACGCATCAATCATCTGATTGATCTTTACCTGATCATCCGGGGCGAGCTTGCTGAACTTGCGAAAGAAGGCCTCCTTTAAAACCTCATCACCGGGTTCTGCGCTTTCGTCGAGTAGGTAATCTGTGGTGACCTCTAGAGCCTGAGCAATGCGGGTCAGCTTTTCGCCGGAAGGCTTACGGGCGTCGCGGTTTTCCAATTCCCAAATGTAGCTCTTGCTCGAGTCGGTCAATTCCGCGAGCTTGTCGAGGGAGTATCCCTTCTCCTGGCGGTGGCGCTTCATCTTGGCGCCGAGGGACGTGGTCATAGTATCATCCTTATTTTCCTTGGTTGCAGGAAGCTTGTTCGGTATGCCGAACAAAATCGTGCCGCGCAAGTAGACTTGGTGGCTTGTTCGGTATATATCGAACATTATCGTATCGCTTTACGCCGATTCCCTCCTCCTCCTGGCCAGAAAGGGCTCCCATGACTGCTATCGCCTCCTTCCTTCGCAAGACCCCCGTCACACGGTTGCATGACTATTTCACCACTGCTGGGTTCACATCCCTTCCACCGGTTGATTGGACCAAGACCGAGGCGGAGCTCGTCGAGCCGCTAATCAAAGCTGTCGACGACATGGACGACCGTGAAAAACAACGCGTTGTCATGAATGCCGGTCAGGTCGCTGCTCTCGCGGACGAACCGGGCCAGAATGCCCTGCAGAATGTCGTCATCAACCGGCAGGTGTTCGACACGCTGGAGGGGGCTAATAATCGTTCGCTGTGGGTGTTTCTGAATGAACCAGACCAGTTTCGTAAGGCTGAAGAGGTCCGCTACAATGATGAACGGCGCCGTGGCCGGTCATGGAGTGGCTTTGAAGTAGAAAAGGACCGCGTGGTCCGCCGGGATGCTGCATCGGTAGCTGACTTCACCAAGGCAATCCGCGAGCGTTTCGACACGCCGCATGTCCATGTCGATGTTTTCGACCGGCACCGCGTCATCCTCGATGATCAGGAATGCGATCTCGTTCAGGTCGCTGTCTATCGCGAAGGGCGGCCTGAGGACATGCTGGGGTTCGACGCAAACAGCACATTGTCTCGCCGGATCGTGAAGCCGGTTTTTGAGGCTGCGCTGACTTACGAGGCGGATACCGGCGTCATAGAGGTGGTGGCCAATACAGTTGCAGACCGGAGGGATCTCACTGCCTACATGGCGCGGGACCTGCTTGGGATCGACTTCGAAGAAAAGCATATACCGCTGCGGGAATACGATCTTGGGATGCTGTTGAAGCCCTTTGACTTCCCGACTGACGTTGATGACGGCATCGCGGACGTCACCGTAAAAGAATTGCGTCTTATGGAGGTTGGCCAGCCTAACGAACGGATCGTCCTCGAATCCATGTCGGGCGCCGACCGCACGGTGTGGGAAATGGCAGAAGAAAGAATTGGGCTCGACATTGGCAGTTCGGGGCATGTCCTGTCCGTTGCATCTGAAGCGCCTGAATGGATCGTCACGCGCGCGCGGTTCACAATCAAGTTTCAGCCCGGCCCGAGCGGCGGGCGGGGCAAATCGTTGACGCTGACGGTGACCATGCCACACGGCTGCAACTTGAAGGACATGACCCCGCATGAGCGCCTGATTGGCGACAAGTATCTGCGCCGTTGGGGCATTCTGACCGACAGCTCCGACATCGGTGACCTCATTGACTAAGCGGGCGGTCGATATGCTGCTGCAGGTCATGGAGACCCGCGCGGCCAAGGTGCAGGCATCGGTCCTGCGGCAAGTTTCACCTCGGGCAACGGATCAGTTGCTCGAGGCCAAGCTAATGGTCGCGTCCGGACATATCCCGGTCGTCACCGCGATGGATGACTACGAAGACGAGCCCATCCCTGCAGAGTGGTGCGCCGACCGCAGGCAGTATGGATACAACAACAGCATCGGTCGGTGGGTTGCGGTCGATGTCGAAGAGATCGCGGCCCTAACAGTTAATTATCAGTCTATTTTCAATAAGATGCTTTTTGACTTCGACCGCATCGCTTCCGAGCGCCTGATCTCGTTGATTGATAGTGTCGCTTGGGACATTGGCACCATCCAGCTCAAGGGGGCGAAATCCCCCGTACCGGTCTGGTTTGCGCGTCGGCTTTCAGATCCTGCGGTGTGGAGAAAGGTTGGTGCTCTCCTGGAACGCAGGCCGCCTGGCGAGGTCCGTGTCATCCTGACGTCCACACCGGGCGATCGTCTTCCTGTTGCCGCGAGTAAGAAGGACATCATCATCAGTGTGACCGATGTGGCCAAAGCACCTGGAAAGCTGGCCATCTCACCGCAGGCCGTTGGCGCAAGGGGTCCTTCCCGGGCGAGGCGCAGCATCGGTTCCCGATCGATCATTCTGAAGATTGCGGGATCGTTTGGTACCGGGGTGAAACTCTCACGTTTCGCGGGGACAAGCAGCGTCGGTTCTTGGAAATTCTGTTTTCGGCCTATTGGTCAAAGTCACAAGTTCTGCGTCTTGCCACTGTTTTGGAAGAGGCTGGCTATGGTGGTCAGGTTAACACCCTGAAAAAGGCTTTTGGCCCGCGGCATTGACAAATGGCGTTTCGTCAAGGTCGAGAACGGAAAACTGCTGGATCGATCCCTGATCCTGCCCCTCGTGCTTCTATGAAAAGGCCGTCCTTTGGGGCGGCTTTTTTCATTTTCAGGCATCTAACTTCGCTGCCTCCCAGTTTGCCTCCCGGTTGCCTCCACGGTGCCTCCCAGCCCCTCGGTCATGGTGATCCCGCAAGTGTTCGCAAAAACCACAAGGAGGTTTCACATGGCGCTAAGACACCTTTCCCCAGATCGAGCTGGCGGCTCGCTGGAACATTTCTCATCGCACGCTGGAGCGTTGGCGGTGGACGGGCGAAGGCCCTAAATTCATCAAACTCGGTGGTCGGGTCATTTACCGACTCGAAGACGTCGAGGCTTTCGAGGTCAAGCAAATCCCGCGGCTCGGACCACGAGCCCCACCGCCCAATGTCGGCATAAGGGGGACGAATATGACAATTTCTAACCACAATCACACTGGCCGATATCCACCACATGCCGGTTGGCCAAATCGCGGCACTGCCCGCTGATCAGCTGGCAATGCTGAAGGAGGAGGCTGATCAGCAGCTCACCCAGGCCAAAACAGTCTCGGATTGGCTCGATGGTGCAATCGCCCTGAAATACGCCGAGCGTGCTGCCGAACGCCGCTCTAAGGCAGGCAAGGGACACCGGCACGATCCGCTTCGAAGATGGTGGCGTCACAGTGATTTCGGACCTGACCAAACGGATCGATTGGGATCAGGCGCAACTCGCCCAGATCGCAGAAAACATCGCCTCGGTTGGCGAAGACCCCGGCCGAGTTCATCGACACCACGTTGAAGGTGTCTGAGCGCAAGTACTCGGCGCTGCCGGAAGCCTGGCGCAAAGGGTTTCGAGCCTGCGCGACGGTCCGGACCGGCAAGCCCAAGGCTTCCGCTGGTTTCAGGCAGCGAGGAGGTGCGCTGATGGCCATTTCCCTTGCATCTCTGCGCAAAAAATCGGTGCTCCAGCCGCCGCGCATCCTGATCCACGGCGTTGCCGGGGTCGGCAAATCCACCTTCGCGGCTGACGCTGACGCGCCGGTGTTCATCATGACCGAGGATGGTCTCGGCAAATTGCAGGTCCCGCATTTTCCGTTGGCGACCAGTTATGCCGAAGTGGCGGAAGCGCTCGAGCGCTTGCTGGATGAGGATCACGACTATGGCACGGTCGTCGTTGACAGCGTCGACTGGCTGGAGCCGCTGATCTGGGCTGAAGCGTGCAACCGCAACGGTTGGCAGTCGATCGAAACCCCGGGCTTTGGCAAGGGCTATCGCCGAGGCGCTGACCATCTGGCGTGAATATCTCGATAAGCTGAACGCGCTGCGCGACCGGAAGGGCATGGTGGTCATCCAGATCGCCCATACCGACATCAAGCGCTTCGACAGCCCCGAGCACGAACCCTACGACCGGTATGTGATCAAGCTGCAGACCCGCGCCTCGGCGCTGCTGCAGGAGCATTCCGATGTGGTGCTGTTTGCCAACTACAGATCTCGGTCGCCAAATCCGATGTCGGCTTCAACAAGAAAGGTGACCCGGGCGCTCGGGTCCGGTGCGCGCGTCATGCACACCGAAGAGCGTCCCGCCTTCCTCGCCAAGAACCGTTACGGCCTGCCGGACACCTGCCACTTGCGTGGTCAGAGTTCCTCGCAGCCATGCCCCAACCCGAATAATTGACCTGAAAGGATACGACCATGGCACGTTTTGATACGTCCTTTGACGCCACTAGCGTTGAGCCCACCACCGCCCTACGAGCTGCTGCCTGCTGGCAAATACAGCGCTCAGATCGTCGAGAGCGAGATGCGCGTGACCCGCAATGGCATGGGCCAGTTTCTCTGGCTGATGCTGGATATTCTGGATGGCCCGCATAAAGGCCGGAAGATCTTCGATCAGCTGAACCTGGTGAACCCGAACCCGACCACGGTCGAGATTGCACAGCGGACGCTGTCGGCCATCTGCCATGCGACGGGCCGGATGCATGTGAGCGACAGCGAGGAGCTGCACCTGATCCCGATGACGATCCAGGTGAAGATCAAGCCGCCGAAGAACGGCTACGGCGAGAGCAATGCCATCGCCTATCTGCCGCCTGAAGGCGGGGCGCGGCTCGCTGCGCAAAGCCTGCTGCAACCCCTGCAGCCCGCCGCAACGCCGCCGCTTCCGCCCCGCCCAAGATGGCCTCTGCGCCCTGGAACAAGAAGGGCTGATCATCGCGCTGCTCCGCTCCCTGACTGACGGGGCAGCGCCCAAACCCATCTGAGGATATTCCCATGACTGACCTGCATAACGCGGCCCCTGTGGCTGTGATCAGCCCCGGCTTGCCTGAAGACCAGCGCCGGTTGATCGAACTCGACGACGATATCTGCCAAGATCCGCACGCAGATCGCGACTGCTGATCTGGCACGCCAGCGGGGGCAAAAGCCCATCGACCCTGACTGGTTCCACCGCGCGCGCACCGCGCTGCGCCATCTGTGCCGCGAACGGTCCGAACTGCTGGCCAAAGGCACCGGCCGCCGTCGCCGCGAAAAGCTGAAAGACGCGCTGATCGGCGTTCTGCGTGACCGCCATGACCCGGAGACCTGGGCCGGCATTCTGGCCGAGGCCCAGGCCCGCAGCGAACGGGAGGGCTTGTGATGGCTGATCTTCCCGCACCACCCACGCCGACACGCTGACGGCGATCTATGCCGATTATGAGGCCCGCCAGGGTGATGGCTTCCGCGATCACCTCGGCGCGTCCATCATCGGCAAATCCTGCGCACGCGCGCTCTGGTATGATTTCCGCTGGGTGACGCCGTCACGCTTTTCCGGCCGCCTGCTGCGCCTGTTTGAGACCGGCCAGCTGGAAGAGGACCGGATGGTCCGCAACCTGCGCGCCACCGGGGCGACGGTTCTTGGAGCTGGATCCGGAAACAGGACGCCAAATCCGCGTGGAGGCCCATGGCGGTCATTTCGGCGGCTCGCTGGATGGCGTCGCCTCGGCCTGCTCGAGGCCCCGAAAACCTGGCATGTGCTGGAGTTCAAGACGCACGGCACAAAGAGCTTTGCCGATCTGACCGCGAAAGGCGTGGTGCTGTCGAAGCCCCAGCATGCCGCGCAGATGCAGATCTACATGCACCTGACCGGCATCACCCGCGCGCTCTACATGGCGGTCTGCAAGAACACCGACGCGCTGCATATCGAGCGGGTTGAGGCTGACCTGCGCATGGCCGAGCGCCTTCTGGACAAGGCTGGCCGGGTCATCTTCGCCCAGCACCCACCGCGCGGATCAGCGAGGACCCCGCGTGGTTCGAATGCCGGTTCTGCGATCACCATGCTGCCTGCCATGAGGGTGGCGCGGCCGCTGTGACCTGCCGGTCCTGTCTGCATCGCACGCCGTCGATGGCGGGTGGCACTGCGCCCGCCACGACCGGATGCTGCGCCCGCCGAGCAGCGCGCGGCCTGCGGCAAACATCTCTTCATCCCGATCTCGTTCCGGGTGAGGTCATCGATGCGGGCGACGACATCGTCACCTACCGCATGGCCGATGGCTCCACCTGGTCAAATGACGCCCGTACCACGGAGGCCACGCCATGCTGACCCTGCGCCCATATCAACAGGCCGCGATCGCTTCGATCTACGAGCTATTTCCAGACCCACAAAGGCAATCCCTTGGTGATTCTGCCAACAGCGGCCGGAAAATCTTTGGTGGCTGCCGCCTTCATCGAGGGCGTGCTGAAAGCATGGCCCGATCAGCGCATTCTGATCGTGACCCATGTGCGCGAGCTGATCGCTCAGAACCATGCCGAGATGATCGGACTTTGGCCTGAGGCACCCGCGGGCATCTACTCGGCGGGCTTGGGCAAGCGCGAGGCGCAGGCCCGTATTCTCTTTCGCAGGCATCCAGTCGATTCACCGCCGCGCGCAGGAAATCGGCCATACCGATCTGGTGTTGATCGACGAGGCGCATCTCATCCCGGGCAATTCCAGCACCATGTACCGGCGTTTCCTCGATGGGCTGACCCGGATCAACCCGGCGCTGAAGGTGATTGGGCTCACGGCCACGCCATTCCGTGTTGATTGCGGCATGCTGCATGAAGGCAAGTCGGCGCTCTTCACCGACATTGCCTATGAAGCGCCTGTGCGCGATCTGATTGATGCAGGGCTATCTCAGCCCTCTGGTCTCGAAACAACCTGCCACCCGGCTGGATGTGTCGAAGGTCGGCAGCCGCGCCGGTGACTTCATTGCGCGTGATCTGGCGGCCGCCGTCGACCAGGAGGCCATCACGCGGGCCGCTGTCAGCGAGATCATCGAACACGGGAAAGACCGCAAATCCTGGCTGGCCTTCTGTTCGGGCGTCGAACATTCCCGCCATGTGGCCGAGGAGTTCCAGCGCCGGGGCATCACCTGCCGCACGATCTTCGGCGATACGCCCAAGGACGAGCGCGATGCGATCATCGCGGCCTTCAAGCGCGGCGAGATCCGGGCGCTGGCCTCAATGGGCGTGTTGACCACCGGGCTTCAACGCCCCGGCGGTCGATCTCATCGCGCTCCTGCGTCCCACGCAAATCGGCAGGGCTTTATGTGCAGATGGTCGGACGTGGCACGCGCCTTGCGCCCGGTCAAGAAAACTGCCTGGTGCTCGACTTCGCAGGCAATGTGCGCCGCCACGGGCCGATCGATCTGGTACGCCCCAAACGACCCGGTGAGGGTGGCGGGGGCGAGGCACCGACCAAGGTCTGCCCGGAATGTGACAGCATCATCGCGCTTTCGGCGACGGAATGCCCGGACTGCGGCTACGTCTTCCCGGCCCGTGAGGTGAAGATCGCGCCCACCGCTGCCACGCTGCCGGTTCTGTCGCCCAAGGTTCAGTGGCTGCTGGTCCATGGCGTCTCCTATAGCCGTCACGACAAGCCGGGCGGGCTGCCCTCGCTGAAGGTCACCTATAGCTGCGGGCTCAAGTCCTACAGCGAATGGGTCTGCTTCGAGCATCAGGGCTATGCGCGCCAGAAGGCGACCGAGTGGTGGCGCAAGCGTGCACCCGGCTGCCCGTGCCGCTAGCGTCGACGATGCCATTGCGCAGGCAGACCGTCTGGCGCGTCCCAACGCAATCTCGGTCCGCCCATCGGGCCGCTATTTTCGAAATCTCCGGTTACAGGTTCGATCCATGCGCCACACCCACCCCGGCCTCTGCGCCGTCTGCCACCGGGAACTCGCGGCTTTGGCTGGTTCAACCCAATTCTCCGCATCTCGGACCCGCGGCGGGACGCAAGCCGCAAGTTCCTCTGCAGCCGCAAGTGTCAGGACATCTGCCATGGGAGGAAGGGCATGATTGATGCGACCCCCAATGAGAGTGAGGCGATGAGTGTCGGTGGCCAGCAAGGCGGCGAATACCTTGAGAGTATCGCCAAATCCGATCTTGCCACGCTGACAGAGACCGAGTGGGACCGCTTCATCGATGCGGTCGTCACCGGATATTGCGACCACCTGCGCGAGCGTGCGGCCCAGGACCGCAAACGTCTCGACGCCATGACCCCCGAGGTGCCCTTCTGATGACCGAGACATCCTTCATGGCGCGTTTCGGCGCGCGGCTTGTCACCAATGGCTATGCCATCCTGCCGATCGGCCCGGGCACCAAGAAGCCCGGACAGTTCAAGCGCGGCGCTTGGGTGGATTACCCTGAGTGGAACCGGCATGCAGAACGCCCAACGACAGAGGTCGAGATTGCGACTTGGTCGGCATGGCCCGATTGCGGCATCGGGATTGTCGGCGGTGCGGTTGCAGCGGTCGATATCGACATCGTTGAGGATGCCGAATTGGCGCTCCAGATCGAGCGACTGGCACGTGACAAGCTGGGCGACACCCCCGCGTTGCGGATCGGTAAAGCCCCAAAACGCATGCTGATCTATCGCACGGCTGAACCCTTCCGCGGCATCAAGCACCATCCGCTGGAAGTACTCTGCCTCGGCCAGCAGTTCTTGGCCTACGCGACCCACCCCGACACTGGCGCGCCATATGCCTGGCCCGAAGAGGGGCTGGCGGATCTCGACATCACTGATCTGCCGGAAATCACGGCCGAGGCTGCGGCGGCGTTTCTGGACGAGGCCTATGCGCTGCTGCCCGAAGCCTTACGGCAGCGTGGGCTTGCAGCCGTATCGACCGCAGCTGAGCATCTCCGATCTTACAGTCAGATCGGCACATTGCCCGCTATCCGAGCGGCCCTCGCGTGGCTGCCCAATGCCGAGCTGGATTATGACAGTTGGATGCGGGTCGGTATGGCGATGAAGGGGGCGCTTGGCGAAGCCGGGGCCGATGTCTTCGCCGGCTGGTCAGCGCAGGCTGCAAAGGATGTGCCGGCCATCACCGCCAAGGCCTGGGCCAGCTTCAAACCCGACCGCATTGGCGCAGGTACGATCTACCACCTCGCGATGGAACGCGGATGGCAGCCCGATAGCGATTTGCGCCTTGATGGATCCCTAGCCTGCGATGGCGCGCATCCGGCGGCGGGGCTGTTGTCGAGGCTCATACGCCAAGACGGCCCAATGGATCAGCATCAGGATAATCTGCCTGTCAGCGTGCCGCCGCCCCCACCCCTCTCACAGCTTGATGGGGCTCTGGCGATGATGATAGAGCATATTCTGGCCAGTGCTATCCGGCCCCAACCCTGGCTGGCGGTCGGTGCCTCCCTCACCGCGCTTGGCACATTGATGGGGCGCAAAGTGCGTACCGATAGCGATCTGCGCTCAAATCTATACGTGATCGGCCTTGCGGAAAGTGGGGGCGGAAAGGATCACGCCCGCAAGGCGATCAAGGAGATGTTCTCACAGGCTGGATTTGCGTCGCATCTTGGTGGGGAGCGCATAGCCTCCGGCGCAGGGCTGATCTCCGCGCTCACCCGACAGCCAGCGTCACTGTTTCAGATCGATGAGTTTGGCAGGTTCATGGCGAATGTCGTCGACAAGCATCGTGCGCCAAAGCATCTATCCGAGATCTGGGATCTGTTTACCGAACTTGCAACCAGCGCGGCAACGACCTTTATGGGCGCGGAGTATGCGGATCAGAAGGAACGACCACGCCAGGACATCATCCAGCCCTGTGCCTGTGTGCATGGGGTGACCGCGCCGGGTCCGTTCTGGGAATCGCTCTCCACTGGCTCCTTGCAGGATGGAAGCCTCGCGCGATTCCTTGTGTTTAGAAGCGAAGACGACATTCCTGACCGGAATCGGACGCCGCGCTCGCTCAGAGATGTGCCGCAACCGCTTCTCGATGCGCTCAAGGCGATTGCCAACGCTGGCGGCAGTAATCGCGGCAACCTTGCTCAGACAGGAAGCGCGACCATTGTGCCCGCACCTATACTGGTGAAAATGGATCCTTCCGCTTTGGCAGTTTTTGATGATCTCGATCTTGAGATGACGGGACGTCAGCGCGCGGCGGTCGGCACGGAGCAAGGTGCAGTGCTGGCACGCGTCTGGGAAAACACGGCCAAGGTTGCGTTGATCAAGGCGGTCAGCGCAGATCCTTATGCGCCAGTCATTCGCGAGCCGGATGCGCTTTGGGCGCGGGCGCTGGTTGGGCACTGCATTGGCACGCTCTTGCTGCAGTCAGAGCGGCATCTTGCGGATACCCGCACCGAAAAGCATCACAAGAAGGTGCTGGAAATCATTCGGGCCGCTGGCGCAAAAGGGATAAGGCGCCGCGATCTGACACGCAAAACCCAGTTTCTGGATCTGCGGGTACGCCAGGAGGTTTTGCAGACCCTGATTGAAAGCGAACAAATCACCAGCGTGAGCACCCAGACCAAAGGGCGCAGCGCTGATGTATTCCGTATTGGGTAGGACTTACGACAACGTCAAATGTAGCGTCAAAGTACGGAAGATAGGGGTTAAGATCATGAAATAATTGAACAATAAACTTACGTCATTCCGTCATCTAGAAGAAACCTTATTCCCCCTCCAATCAAAGGGGGTAAGGCAAACCAGAATTTCCCTCTAGAGAGAGATGACTATATGACATAAGTATTTATATATAATAAAAACAATACTATAGTAGTTAAAAATCCGTCAAACTTCCGTCAATTTCGTACTTTGACGCTTTGACCAAACTTGACCACCCTTCGGGGCCTGGCGAGACTGCAGCCTTCACCGGCCAGCCCTCTCGCCTCGCTCATCACAGCGAAGAGGAGGTCGTCATGACCCAATCTCCAAAACCAGGGCAAACCATCCTCGCCCTCGACCTTGGCACCACCACCGGCTGGGCGCTGCGTGCGCCTGACGGTTTGATCACCAGCGGCACCGTCAGCTTCAGGCCCGGCCGCTATGACGGCGGCGGCATGCGCTACCTGCGGCTGACCAACTGGCTCACCGAGATTGATCGGCTGTCTGGGCCGATTGAGGCGATTTGGTTCGAAGAAGTCAGAAATCATAAGGGCGTCGACGCCTCACACGTCTACGGCGGTCTGCTGGGTGTGCTGACATCATGGGCCGAACTGCGCGGCGTGCCTTACGAGGGCGTGCCCGTGGGCACCATCAAGCGCCACGCCACCGGCAAGGGCAATGCGCCGAAGCAGGCGATGATCGTGGCAGCTCGCGCTCGCGGCTTCAGCCCGGTCGATGACAACGAGGCCGATGCCATCGCCGTGCTGATGTGGGCGCTGGAGACGAAAGGGGGTGTGGCATGAGACAGACAACCGATCTTGAACGCCGTGACGGCCACGATGTTGGCCGTGACCCGCGCTGCATGAGTTCGGCAGAACTCGAGCAGCTTGGCCATGCACGAATGTCACCGTTGAAAGCGCTGCGGCTCAAATGCCTCGAGTGCTCGGCAGGCTCGGCGCAGGAGGTACGGCTGTGCGTTGTCTGCAGCTGTCCGGCCTGGCCGTTCCGGATGGGCAAGAACCCGTGGCGGACCAAATCCAGCGGCAACAGCGATGGAGTAGACCCTGCCTCGGCCACAGACATGCCCGCTACGCTCACGACCCCCGGCAAAACAGGGGGTAATCCGACCGAAGCGCATGTCCCCGGTACCCCCCTACCTGACAGCACAGTGCCGACAGAAAAAATGCAGTTTTTGCAGGCGGAAACGGCGGTGGCGTCATGACCCGGCAAAGCTTCGTTCAACAGCTGTCAGATACTCTGGCGCAACGCCAGCAGATGTACGGTCATCCAGCTGACGTCATGGCCATCATCGCCGCACGCTGGTCGATGACACTGGGCGTTCAGATCACACCGGCGCAGGTGGCCCTGTGCATGATCGATGTGAAGCTGGCCCGCCTTGCCCATGATCCGGCCCATGCGGACTCGGCCATCGATGTGGCCGGCTACGCCGCGCTGCTCAGGGAGGTGTGCCCATGAAGTGGTTCCCGAGAGGCTATGGCGGCGAACGCCGCTGCCCTGACGACGTCAAACGCGAAGGCTGGCGTGAACAGGGCCTGCTGGCGGTGTCGATGGAAGACCCTCGCCTTACCTGGTCCGAGCGTGAGCTGGTCCGCCAGCTTGGCAACAGGCTCTACGGCAAGCGCCAGTCGGGGAGGGTCTGAACCATGCCACGTGGACGCAAACGCAAACCCGGCAATCGCTACCCTTGTGGCAGGCGGCACCGTGAGCGAAACCGAGCGCGAGGCGATGTCGGTGGCGCTGGAAGCACGCCAGCGCCAGTTCGCGGTGACTGCCCGCCAGGCGCGTGACCAGCGGCTTGGCACCTCCCTGGGCCGGTTGTCATTCAAGGCGATGATCTCTGATATGCAGTACCAGGCGGGTGTGCAGTTCGCCGATCTGTACCAGCATCACCACGCGGTAATGGGGCTGCCAAGGCCGAACCCGTCGTCCGTTGCCGGTCTGCTGATCAACGAGGGGATCTTCGCCGGCAGCTCAACACCCGCCGACAAGACCACGGTTGCCACGTTACACCGTCGGTTCGAGGAGGCGACGGCGGCGCTGGACCAGTGCGACCGGGAGCACCGGCTGTCACCGGGGCGCAGGCCTGCGCTGCTCATCTACCGGGTGATCTGCGTGGATGAGGACACCATCGGCTGGCTGGAGGAGGACATCGGCAACCTGCGCGTGGCGCTCAATGCACTGGTGCGGGTGTTCCGGATCAGGTGAGGCTTATCCATGCGACAGGACCACGCAGCGTTTCGCGCCAGTGCGAAGGACTTATCATGTTGATTTGAAACGATAAAAATACTTGACGATTGCCGATAATGCAGCTAAAAGTTCCGATATTGGATGCTGGAAAATCCGCCCGGAGATAACCCCTCCGGGCGTTTCTCGTTTCTGAAACGGGTTTGCCTGGGTGCTTGGTGGGCTTGGGAACAGGCCTGCCGCCTTCCCAGCCAACCGCCGGAGGTGTCCCAATGAACGTCATCATCCGCGATCTGGACAAGACCCGCATTCACTTCGAGGCAGCCGTTGCAAGGCTCGGCGAGCAGGCGGCAACGCGCGCGTTCAACCGGGCACTGAACCGGGAAGGTGACAAGATCCGCACCAGGGTGCGCCGCGCACTGCGACAGCAGACCGGTGCCAAGGCGTCCCTGATCAACCGCGAGACGCGCTCGATCCGGTCGTCGTTCTCAAACCTGACCTACACGATCGAGGCGCGTGGCGATTATCTCGGCCTGTCTCACTTCAGACCACGGCAGTTCGGCTACGGCGTGCGGGCCAAGCCCTGGGGGCGCTGGCAGCGCTTCGATGGCGCTTTCCT
>CALSNT010000008.1 GCA_943787785.1 uncultured Paracoccaceae bacterium
TGAACCGCCCCTTGTTTGCCGGAGACCCAGAAGTAAGGATACTGGGTTATGGAAAAGAACAAATGTGGAAACAGATATTCACCTGAGGTGCGCGAACGTGCTGTGCGGATGGTGTTCGAGCATCAGGGCGAATTTGACAGCCAGTCAGCTGCGATCAAATCGATTGCGCCCAAGATTGGTTGTGGGCCTGATACGCTTCGGGCGTGGGTTCGGCGTGCTGAGACGGACAGCGGTCGACGTGATGGTGTGACGACCGCTGAACGGGATCGGATCAAAGCCTTGGAGCGCGAGAACCGCCAGCTTCGGCAAGCCAATGAGATCCTGAAGAAAGCATCTGCGTATTTTGCGCAGGCGGAGCTCGACCGCCCGTTTCGGAAATGATTGCTTTTATCAAAGAACATCGTGGGGTGTGTGGGGTCGAGCCAATTTGCCGCGTTTTGCGGGAGTGTCCTGAACTCTGTGTATCTGGTCCGGCCCATGTGGGTTTCAGATACGTTCACGCATTGAAGCGCTCGTCGAACATGATAGCGAATTGATTGCGGGCGGCAAACCATTCGCGGACATTCCGTCCTCCTTTCTCGAAGTTGCGGATGGCCAGATAGATCAGCTTTGTTGCGGCTTCTTCGGTCGGGAATGATCCTCTGGTCTTGATCGATTTTCGGATCACCCGATTGAGGCTCTCAATCGCGTTAGTGGTGTAGATGATCTTGCGGATCGCCGGATCGAAGGCGAAGAACGGGATCACCTCCTGCCATGCCCGCCGCCAGGCCGGGGCAATCGAGGCATATTTTCCGGCCCACTTTTTCTCGAACGCATCCAGTTCAGCGGCGGCCTGATCGGCGGTCGGGGCCCCGTAAATCAGCCGTAGATCGGTGGCCACGGCCTTGCGGTCCTTCCAGGCGCAGAAGTTCAGAGAATGGCGCACCAGGTGGACGATGCAGGTCTGCACCGCTGCTTCCGGGAAGGCCGCTGTGATGGCGTCAGGAAAGCCCTTGAGACCGTCCACGACGGCGATCAGCACATCCTGAACCCCACGGTTCTTCAGCTCATTCATCACTGATAGCCAGAACTTTGCGCCCTCGTTATCGGCGATCCAGAGGCCGAGAACCTCACGGACGCCGTCTTTGCTGACGCCGAGGGCTACATAGACGGCCTTGTTCTTCACCATGCGACTGTCCGCGTCCCGGATTTTGACCCGGAGCGCGTCGAAGATCACGATCGGATACATCCGCTCCAGCGCCCGGGATTGCCACTCGCGCACCTCGTCCAGCACGGCGTCGGTGACACGGCTGATTAAATCAGGCGAGACCTGCAGGCCGTAAACATCCTCTAAATGGGCGCGAATATCCCGCACTGTCAGACCGGCGGCGTAGAGCCCGATAATCTTGTCATCCATGCCGTCAATCCGGGTCTGGCCCTTCTTGATCAGTTCAGGCTCGAAGCTACCGTCACGGTCACGGGGAACCGAAATCGGCACTTCGCCGTCCTGACCCTTCAGGTGCTTGCTGGACGTGCCATTGCGCCGGTTGGTCTGACTTGGCGGCGCGTCCTTGCCTTCGTCATAGCCAAGATGCGCGGTCAGTTCCGCACCCAGCATTCGCTCCATCAGCTTGATCCTGAGCTCTTTCATCAGCCCGGCTTCGCCAAGCAAATCCTCAGGCCGCTCGCAGCCCTTCAGCAGTTCGTCCAGTAATTCCTTGGAAATCGTCATCGTCCTTGCTCCTCTCAGGAAGCATGAACCAGATCACAGATACACAGAAGATCGGACACTCTCCGTTTTGCAGATTGCCCCGTCGACATTCTACGCGCACCTGGCCGTGGAGAATGATCCGGATAAAGCATCGGATCGCGCCAAGCGGGATGCCGAATTGCGCCCTGAAATGAAGCGTGTTTGGGACGATAACAGGTCTGTCTATGGTGCACGCAAGCTGTGGCACGCGATGAAACGAGAGAAGTTTGACATCGCACGCTGCACCGTTGAACGACTGATGCGAGACATCGGTATCGAAGGTGTCCGTCGCGGCAAGAAGGTCAAAACAACTTGGCCGGACAAAGCCCTGCCATGCCCGATGGACCGAGTGAACAGGCAGTTCCGCGCAACGATGCCCAACCAACTCTGGGTGTCAGACTTCACCTATGTCTCAACCTGGCAAGGGTTCGTCTATGTTGCCTTTGTCATCGACACCTTTGCCAACAAGATCGTCGGTTGGCGCACCTCCAGATCTCAGCAAACACAGTTTGTTTTGGATGCGTTAGAACAGGCGCTCTATGAACGGCGACCTGCGGATAGTCTGATCCACCACAGCGACCGGGGCAGTCAATATCTGTCGATCAAATACACAGAACGGCTGGCTGATGCGGGCTTGGAACCCAGCGTTGGAACCGTCGGCGACAGTTATGATAACGCGCTGGCTGAGACCATGATCGGCCTGTTCAAAGCCGAAGTCATCCACAGATTGGGACCGTGGAAATCCGCAGACGCCGTTGAATGGGAAACCCTCAAATGGGTCGACTGGTTCAACAATCGTCGTCTGCTTGAACCAATCGGATACATTACACCAACTGAGGCAGAGGAGGCATACTATGCAAACATGAACGCATTCGATAAAGTCGCTTGAGACGAACTAAACAGTCTCCGGTAAAACCGGGGCGGTTCAGTGCTTTGGCGGTGCTTGCGTTAGAAAGCGAACCCGTCGATCCAAGGTTGTGATCTCTATACGTGTCATTCGGACATGGTGCAGCATCAGTCACAATGGGCTCAATTCTGCCATTCGCGCACATTGCACCTCCCCCTTCACAAACGCCAACAACCCCTCTAAACGCACCCCTGCACATCCGGGCGCGATTCGTCGCACCTCGTGCATTCGTCCGAGACGGTGGGTGACCTCAAGGTCATAAATCCTGCCCGAGACGGGAACAGAGACATTCGCGCTCGGGCCACTAATCCTGAGGGCGCATCCACTGACCCCGTAAGGACTCGTAGGGCCTCGGCCCTGAACTGAGCCGGAGGGGGAGACCCCTCCAAATTTGGAGTGAAACTGTGGATAGAGCCCAGAAAGAGAAAGTGGTCGAAGAACTCGGCCAGATCTTTGAAAGCTCTGGCGTTGTAGTGGTTGCCCACTACGCGGGTCTGACAGTTGCCGAAATGCAGGATCTGCGCGCGCGCATGCGTGAAGCGGGTGGATCTGTGCGTGTTGCCAAAAACAAGCTCGCCAAGATCGCCCTTGAAGGTAAACCGGTTGCGTCTATTGCCGACTACCTGACGGGCATGACCGTTCTCGCCTATTCCGAAGATCCTGTGGCTGCGGCCAAGGTTGCGGATGGGTTCGCCAAGGACAACTCGAAGTTCGAGATCCTGGGCGGCGCCATGGGCGAGAATGCGTTGGACGTCGCCGGTGTGAAAGCCGTTGCCGGGATGCCAAGCCGCGAGGAGCTTATCGCTTCCATCGTGGGTTGCATCGGGGCACCAGCCGCAAACATCGCCGGGGCCATTGGCGCGCCTGCAAGCAACATTGCCAGCATTCTCTCGACGATCGAGGAGCGCGCCGAAGCGGCGTGAGGCAATTGGAAAATTCGCGTGGGGTCAATGACTTCATCGTTGGAACACATCTAGGAACGGAAACGAAACAATGGCTGATCTGAAAAAACTGGCTGAAAGCATCGTGGGTCTGACCCTGCTGGAAGCCCAGGAGCTGAAAACCATCCTGAAAGACGAGTACGGCATCGAGCCCGCCGCTGGCGGCGCTGTGATGATGGCTGGTCCTGCTGGCGGCGACGCCGGTGGTGCCGCTGAAGAGCAGACCGAATTTGACGTGATCCTGAAGGCCGCTGGCGCTCAGAAAATCAACGTCATCAAAGAGGTCCGCGCGATCACCGGTCTTGGCCTGAAAGAAGCCAAGGACCTGGTCGAAGCCGGCGGCAAAGCCGTCAAAGAAGGCGTCGACAAAGCCGAAGCCGAAGACATCAAGGGCAAGCTGGAAGCAGCTGGCGCCGAGGTGGAACTCAAGTAATCACCGGGGTTATCCTCGGATGGAAAGGCCGGGCAGCGATGCCTGGCCTTTTTTTTTGATTCAGAATGTCCAGTCTACGGACAATGCGGACGTTGGCGACACCGGATCAAATGGCCGGTCGAGGCGCGCCAGCAACTTCTGGTCGCGTTTCACCGGTCTTCGTTCAAGGCGAGGTCCGTACCCGGATACGTTCGCCATGATCGTCAAACATCAGCGCGTCCTCGTCGTCGAAATCCAATACGACTGGAGAGCCGAGTGTAAATTCTTGCTGTCCGACGAGCCGCGCAACCAGTGTTGTGTCCTGTCCGATATCCGCAATCAGGTGCGTATCACTGCCGAGCCGTTCAAAATGAACGACCGTGCCGTTCAATCGGCCAGATGTGGCCAATCGCAAATGCTGCGGCCGAAGCCCGACCAACGTTGCATTCGAAATAGATAGAACATCGGGCTTAATAAAATTCATCGCCGGAGTGCCGAGGAAACCGGCCACAAACCGGTTGACCGGGTCGTTATAAAGCTCCAGCGAAGGTCCCACCTGTTCGATCCTACCCTCGCGCATCACGACGATCTTGTCGGCCAGCGTCATCGCTTCGGTTTGATCATGGGTGACATAGATAATGCTGGTTCCGAGCGTCCGATGAATGTTCGCGATCTCGACGCGAGTGTTCATCCTGAGCGCAGCGTCCAGATTGGACAGCGGCTCGTCAAAAAGGAAAATCTTTGGTTTCCGGACCAGGGCTCGGCCAAGAGCCACCCTTTGGCGCTGGCCCCCCGACAATTCGGACGGTTTTCGATCGCCATATTGCTCCAACGACAACATCTTGAAGACCTCGTCGATGCGGGCATCGATCTCATCCTTGGAGATGTCTTCCAGACGTAGCGAGAAGGCCAGATTGTCTGTCACCGTCATGTGCGGATAGAGCGCATAACTTTGAAAGACCATCGCCACCTCGCGGCTGGCAGGTGGCATGTCGTTTACGACGACCCCATCCATCTCAATGGTGCCGGCATCTATCCGTTCGAGGCCGGCAATGACCCGCAGCATCGTCGTCTTTCCGCAACCCGACGGCCCTACTATGACGACGAATTCCCCCCCCGGGACCGTCATGCTGACGTCACGCAAGACGTGATTGGCTCCAAAATACTTATCAATCCCGGTCAAACGCAGGTCGGTCATGGCGACGTGTGCCAGTGCGCATCGTGCCCAAGTGGACCGAACGCGCGGTCTGCATCCTGTTTTACGGCGATTTGTGTCGCGCAACTATTGCCGCAGAGCTGCCTTCGGCCTGGGTGGATTCACATCGACAACATTCAGTAAGGGTGGTCGTCTCGGTACTGTCTGTCAAGACTGACGCACAGCTGAAATTGGTGCTCGTATGCTACTGAGTGCGCATCGGCTCCTGGCGGTCTTTGGTCTTGGACTTCGTTCTTCGGGACATCATTCTCGGGCCGAACGCCGGGTTCAACGCCTTGAAACCTGTCCCTATCGCGGTTACATACGCCCTCGTGATTCGGCGCGCAGGCAACTTGGCAATATAAACACTGGCAAAAACTACTCTCTCAAAGCGGGATGCGTCCCGCTTTGACAGGGTTGTTTTCTGTTTCGGGAGGGGCGTTCGGGCGACGCCTCAGGCATTGAAACGGGATGATCCAAATCTGGTCCGACAGCGGTTCGCCCCAGCCGCTTCGGTCCGTGATTGAAACGGAGTTATGTCCCCTATGGCATCGACCTTCCTCGGCCAGAAACGCATCCGCAAATATTATGGCAAAATCCGCGAAGTGCTGGAAATGCCGAACCTTATCGAGGTTCAGAAATCCAGCTATGACCTGTTCCTGAACTCGGGCGACCAGCCCGCGCCGATGGACGGCGAAGGCATAAACGGCGTCTTCCAGTCGGTCTTTCCTATCAAGGACTTCAACGAGACCGCCATTCTGGAGTTCGTGAAATACGAGCTTGAGCATCCGAAATACGATGTTGAGGAATGCCAGCAGCGCGACATGACCTATAGCGCACCGCTGAAAGTCACCCTGCGGCTGATCGTGTTCGATATCGACGAAGATACCGGTGCGAAGTCTGTCAAGGACATCAAGGAACAGGACGTCTTCATGGGTGACATGCCCCTGATGACCCCGAATGGCACGTTCATCGTGAACGGGACCGAGCGCGTAATCGTGTCTCAGATGCACCGCTCACCGGGTGTGTTCTTCGACCACGACAAGGGCAAGACGCATTCCTCGGGCAAGTTGCTGTTCGCTTGCCGGATCATTCCCTATCGCGGATCTTGGCTGGACTTTGAGTTCGACGCCAAGGATCTGGTCTTTGCGCGCATCGACCGTCGCCGGAAACTGCCTGTTACCACGTTGCTGTATGCGCTGGGGCTGGATCAGGAAGGCATCATGGATGCCTATTACAATACGGTTTCCTTTAAGCTGAAGAAGAACAAGGGCTGGGTCACACCGTTCTTCCCGGAACGTGTGCGGGGCACCCGTCCGGTCGCCGATCTGGTGGCCGCCAAGTCCGGCAAAGTGATTGCCGAGGCGGGCAAGAAGGTCACGCCGCGCGCGGTCAAGAAACTGATCGACGAAGGCAAGGTCACCGACCTGCTGGTTCCTTTCGACCAGATCATCGGGCGCTACGCTGCCAAGGACATCATCAACGAAGATACCGGTGCGATCTATGTCGAAGCCGGTGATGAGTTGACCTGGGAGCTGGACAAGGACGAAACCGTCATTGGTGGCACCCTGAAAGAGCTGATGGATGCCGGTGTCACCGACATCCCTGTGCTTGACATCGATAATGTCACGGTTGGCCCCTATATGCGCAACACTTTGGCGGCCGACAAGAATATGGGCCGCGAAACCGCGCTGATGGACATCTACCGTGTTATGCGCCCGGGCGAGCCGCCCACCGTTGATGCGGCCTCGGCGCTGTTCGACACGCTATTCTTTGACAGTGAGCGTTATGATCTGTCCGCCGTTGGTCGGGTCAAGATGAACATGCGTCTGGATCTGGACGCTGAGGATACTCAGCGCACACTTCGCAAAGAAGACATCGTCGCTTGCATCAAAGCGCTGGTCGACCTGCGCGACGGGCGTGGCGACATCGACGACATTGACCACCTTGGCAACCGCCGGGTGCGCTCGGTCGGTGAGCTGATGGAAAACCAGTACCGCGTTGGTCTGCTTCGGATGGAGCGTGCGATCAAGGAACGCATGTCATCGGTCGAGATTGACACGGTGATGCCGCAGGACCTGATCAACGCCAAGCCGGCGGCAGCCGCTGTGCGTGAATTCTTCGGCTCCAGCCAACTGTCCCAGTTCATGGACCAGACCAACCCGCTGTCGGAAGTCACTCACAAGCGCCGCCTGTCGGCCCTTGGACCGGGCGGTCTGACACGTGAGCGGGCCGGTTTTGAGGTCCGCGACGTACACCCGACCCACTATGGCCGTATGTGTCCGATTGAGACGCCGGAAGGCCCGAACATCGGCCTGATTAACTCGCTGGCGACCTTCGCGCGCGTGAACAAATACGGCTTCATTGAAACCCCGTACCGGATCGTCAAAGAAGGTCAGGTCACGGACGAAGTCCACTACATGTCCGCGACCGAAGAAATGCGCCACACCGTGGCGCAGGCGAACGCGAACCTTGATGGCAAGGGCAAGTTCGTCAACGATCTGGTCTCGACCCGGAAGTCGGGCGAGTACACGCTGCAGCCGAACGAGAATGTCGATCTGATCGACGTCTCGCCGAAACAGCTGGTCTCGGTCGCGGCATCGCTGATCCCGTTCCTTGAGAACGACGACGCGAACCGGGCGCTCATGGGCTCGAACATGCAACGTCAGGCGGTTCCGCTGTTGCAGGCCGAGGCTCCGTTTGTGGGCACCGGGATCGAGGAAGTCGTGGCACGGGATTCCGGCGCTGCGATCACCGCGAAACGGGCAGGGGTCATCGACCAGGTCGACGCGCAGCGCATCGTTGTGCGCGCGACGGCTGATCTGGAACCCGGCGATCCGGGCGTCGATATCTACTCGCTTCGCAAGTTCCAGCGTTCCAATCAGAACACCTGCATCAACCAGCGCCCGCTGGTGAAAGTTGGCGACACGGTTTCCAAGGCCGAGGTCATCGCCGATGGCCCCTCGACCGATCTGGGTGAACTGGCGCTGGGCAAGAACGTGGTCGTCGCCTTCATGCCGTGGAATGGCTACAACTATGAGGACTCGATCCTGATTTCCGAGCGGATCACCCGCGACGACGTCTTCACCTCGATCCACATTGATGAGTTTGAAGTCGCCGCCCGCGACACCAAGCTTGGCCCGGAAGAAATCACGCGCGACATCCCGAATGTAGGCGAAGAGGCCCTGCGCAATCTGGATGAGGCCGGGATCGTCTATATCGGTGCGGAAGTTGGCCCGGCGGATATTCTGGTCGGCAAGATCACCCCCAAGGGCGAAAGCCCGATGACGCCGGAGGAGAAACTGCTCCGCGCCATCTTTGGCGAGAAAGCGAGCGATGTGCGCGACACGTCGCTGCGTCTGCCGCCGGGTGATTTCGGTACGGTCGTCGAAGTGCGCGTCTTTAACCGCCACGGGGTGGAAAAAGACGAACGCGCGCTTCAGATCGAACGTGAAGAGGTTGAGCGTCTGGCCCGTGACCGGGACGATGAGCTTGGCATTCTTGAGCGCAACATCTACGCGCGCCTGTCCGGCATGATCCTTGGCAAGACGGCAGTAAAAGGCCCGAAAGGCGTTAAGCCGAAGTCGAAGATCACCGAAGAACTGCTCGACAGCCTGTCGCGCGGCCAGTGGTGGCAGTTGGCGATTGCCGAAGAGGATGAGGCCAAGCAGGTCGAGGCCCTGAATGAGCAGTATGAGCTGCAGAAACGCGCGCTTGACGCGCGGTTCGAGGACAAGGTCGAGAAGGTCCGCCGTGGCGACGATCTGCCGCCGGGTGTCATGAAGATGGTTAAGGTCTTCGTCGCGGTGAAGCGCAAGCTGCAGCCGGGCGACAAGATGGCCGGACGGCATGGCAACAAGGGCGTGATCTCGAAGGTCGTGCCGATGGAAGACATGCCGTTCCTAGGCGACGGAACGCCGGTCGACTTCGTTCTGAACCCGCTGGGCGTGCCGTCGCGCATGAACGTCGGGCAGATCCTTGAGACTCACATGGGTTGGGCCGCGCGCGGTCTGGGGGAACAGATTTCCGACGCGCTGGGCGAGTACCAGCGCAAGGGTGATCTGACTCCGGTGAAAGATGCCATGAAAATCGCCTATGGCGATGACGTCTGGAACGACGGCATCAAGGGGATGAGCGACGATCAACTGCTGGAAGCGGCGGGCAACGTTACCAAAGGCGTTCCGATCGCAACTCCGGTGTTTGATGGCGCGAAAGAGGCCGACGTGAACGACGCGCTGGTCCGCGCAGGTTTCAGCGAAAGCGGTCAGTCGGTGCTGTTCGACGGTCGCACGGGTGAGCAATTTGCCCGCCCCGTGACGGTCGGCATCAAGTACCTGCTGAAACTGCACCACCTTGTGGACGACAAGATCCACGCCCGTTCGACGGGTCCGTACTCCCTCGTCACCCAGCAGCCGCTGGGCGGTAAAGCGCAGTTCGGCGGTCAGCGCTTCGGTGAGATGGAGGTCTGGGCGCTGGAAGCTTACGGCGCCGCCTACACCTTGCAGGAAATGCTGACGGTCAAGTCGGATGACGTGGCCGGACGGACGAAGGTCTACGAAAGCATCGTCAAGGGCGAGGACAACTTCGAGGCCGGCGTACCGGAATCGTTCAACGTGCTCGTGAAAGAGGTCCGCGGCTTGGGCCTCAACATGGAACTGCTGGATGCGGAGGAGACGGAGTGAGGGAACAGGTGCCGGGCTGAAGCCCGGCCTACGCCCCTTCGGTAGGGCGGGTTTCACCCCGCCACGCCGCCCCCTTCCGCGAAATGCAAGGAACATAAAATGAACCAGGAACTGACAACCAACCCGTTCAACCCGCTGGCCCCGCCGCAGACGTTTGACGAGATCAAAATCTCGCTGGCAAGCCCTGAGCGGATTCTTAGCTGGTCTTACGGCGAAATCAAAAAGCCTGAGACCATCAACTATCGCACGTTCAAGCCGGAGCGTGACGGGTTGTTCTGCGCGCGCATTTTTGGCCCGATCAAGGACTACGAATGCCTGTGCGGCAAATACAAGCGGATGAAATATCGCGGCGTCGTCTGCGAGAAATGCGGTGTCGAAGTCACGCTGCAGAAAGTGCGCCGTGAGCGTATGGGCCATATCGAACTGGCCGCGCCCGTTGCGCACATCTGGTTCCTGAAATCGCTGCCCAGCCGCATCGGCCTGATGCTGGACATGACGCTGCGCGATCTGGAACGGATCCTGTATTTCGAAAACTACGTCGTCATCGAGCCTGGCCTCACCGACCTGACCTATGGCCAGTTGATGAACGAAGAAGAGTTCATGGACGCCCAGGACGCCTATGGAATGGACGCGTTCCAGGCCAACATCGGCGCCGAAGCGATCCGCGAAATGCTGTCCCAGATTGATCTGGAAGCCGAAGCCAACCAGCTGCGCGAAGACCTCGCTGTGGCCACCGGTGAGCTGAAGCCCAAGAAGATCATCAAGCGTCTGAAAATCGTCGAGAGCTTCCTTGAATCCGGCAACCGCCCGGAGTGGATGGTTCTGACCGTCGTTCCGGTCATCCCGCCCGAGCTGCGCCCGTTGGTGCCGCTGGACGGTGGCCGGTTCGCCACATCCGACCTCAACGACCTCTACCGCCGGGTGATCAACCGGAACAACCGTTTGAAGCGGCTGATCGAGCTGCGCGCGCCGGACATCATTGTTCGCAACGAAAAGCGGATGCTGCAGGAATCCGTCGATGCGCTGTTCGACAACGGCCGTCGTGGCCGGGTTATCACGGGTGCCAACAAGCGCCCGCTGAAATCGCTGTCCGACATGCTGAAGGGCAAGCAGGGTCGGTTCCGTCAGAACCTTCTCGGCAAGCGGGTCGACTTCTCGGGCCGTTCGGTCATCGTGACGGGGCCGGAGCTGAAGTTGCACCAGTGCGGTCTGCCGAAGAAAATGGCGCTCGAACTGTTCAAGCCGTTCATCTATTCGCGGCTTGAGGCCAAAGGTCTCAGCTCCACGGTCAAGCAAGCCAAGAAGCTGGTCGAAAAGGAGCGTCCTGAAGTCTGGGACATCCTCGATGAGGTTATCCGCGAACACCCCGTCATGCTGAACCGTGCGCCGACGCTGCACCGTCTTGGCATTCAGGCGTTCGAGCCGGTGTTGATTGAAGGTAAGGCGATCCAGTTGCACCCGCTGGTCTGCTCGGCCTTCAACGCCGACTTTGACGGCGACCAGATGGCGGTACACGTCCCGCTGAGCCTGGAAGCTCAGTTGGAAGCGCGGGTCTTGATGATGTCGACCAACAACGTCCTCAGCCCCGCCAACGGTGCGCCGATTATCGTGCCGTCGCAGGACATGATCCTCGGCCTCTACTACATCTCGATGGAGCGTGAGGGGATGAAGGGCGAAGGCATGGTCTTCGCCAATGTCGATGAAGTTCAGCATGCGTTGGACGCAGGCGAAGTGCATCTGCACGCCAAGATCACTGCGCGGATTCCTCAGATCGACGAAGAAGGCAACGAGGTGTTGACGCGCTTTGAAACGACGCCGGGCCGCATCCGTCTGGGCGCGCTGTTGCCGCTGAACGCGAAGGCTCCGTTCGATCTGGTCAACCGGTTGCTGCGCAAGAAAGAGGTGCAGCAGGTCATCGACACCGTCTACCGCTACTGCGGCCAGAAGGAATCGGTCATCTTCTGTGACCAGATCATGACTATGGGTTTCCGCGAAGCCTTCAAGGCGGGCATTTCGTTCGGTAAGGATGACATGGTCATTCCGGACAGCAAGTGGACCATCGTCGATGGCGTCCGTGCGCAGGTCAAGGAATTCGAACAGCAGTACATGGACGGCCTGATTACGCAGGGCGAAAAGTACAACAAAGTTGTCGATGCCTGGTCGAAATGCTCGGATGAAGTTGCCGACGCGATGATGTCGGAAATCTCTTCCATGCACAAAGATGATGCCGGTGCCGAGATGGAGCCGAACTCAGTCTACATGATGTCGCACTCCGGTGCGCGTGGCTCGCCTGCGCAGATGAAGCAGTTGGGCGGGATGCGTGGTCTGATGGCCAAGCCGTCGGGTGAGATCATCGAAACGCCGATCATCTCGAACTTTAAAGAAGGTCTGACCGTGCTGGAGTACTTCAACTCTACCCACGGTGCCCGTAAGGGTCTGGCCGATACGGCACTGAAGACGGCAAACTCGGGGTATCTGACCCGTCGCCTGGTGGACGTTGCTCAGGACTGCATCGTGCGGATGCACGATTGCGGAACCGAGATGGCGATCACCGCCGAAGCCGCTGTGAACGATGGTGAGGTTGTCGCCTCGCTGTCCGAGCGGATTCTGGGCCGTGTTTGTGCCGAAGACGTGATTGCGCCCGCTGACGGAGAAGTTCTGGCAACCGCCGGAACCCTCATCGACGAGCGTATGGCGGATAGCATCGAAGCAGCAGGCGTGGCCAAGTTCCGCATCCGTAGCCCGTTGACCTGTGAGGCCGAAGAGGGCGTTTGTGCGATGTGCTACGGTCGTGACCTGGCACGCGGTACTCTGGTCAATCAAGGTGAGGCTGTCGGCATCATCGCCGCGCAGTCGATCGGCGAACCCGGCACCCAGCTGACGATGCGGACGTTCCACATCGGCGGCATTGCCCAGGGTGGTCAGCAGTCGTTCCAGGAAGCCAGCCAGGACGGCAAGGTGGAATTCCGCAACGCCAACCTGTTGAAGAACGCTGATGGCGAGATGATCGTCATGGGCCGCAACATGGTCATCGCGATTATTGATGAGCATGGCGTGGAACGCTCGACCCATAAGCTGAGCTACGGCACCAAGGTTCACGTCAAGGACAAGGCCAAGGTGGCACGGGGCGACAAACTCTATGAATGGGATCCCTACACCCTGCCGATCATCGCCGAAGCTGCCGGTACGACGAAATTCGTCGATCTGGTCAGTGGTCTTTCGGTGCGTGACGATACGGATGATGCCACTGGCATGACCCAGAAAATTGTCACCGATTGGCGGTCTGCACCCAAGGGCAGTGATCTCAAGCCAGAGGTTATCCTCGTCGGGAAGGACGGAGAGCCGGTGCGCAACGATGCTGGCAATCCTTTGACCTACCCGATGTCGGTCGACGCTGTTCTGTCGATTGAAGAAGGGTCCGAGATCAAGGCAGGCGACGTTGTGGCGCGTATCCCGCGCGAGGGTGCCAAGACCAAGGACATCACCGGGGGTCTTCCCCGCGTGGCGGAATTGTTCGAAGCGCGTCGTCCCAAGGATCACGCGATCATCGCCGAGGCCGATGGCTATGTGAAGTTCGGGCGCGACTACAAGAACAAGCGCCGGATCAGCATTCAGCCTGCGGATGAGACGATGGATCCGGTCGAATACATGGTGCCAAAAGGCAAGCACATCCCGGTTGCCGAAGGCGATTTCGTCCAGAAGGGCGAATACATCATGGATGGCAATCCGGCGCCCCACGACATCCTGTCAATTATGGGTGTCGAAGCGCTGGCCGATTACATGATTGACGAAGTGCAGGACGTCTATCGACTGCAGGGCGTGAAAATCAACGACAAGCACATCGAGGTGATCGTTCGCCAGATGCTCCAGAAGTGGGAGATCCAGGACAGCGGCGACACGACGCTGCTGAAGGGCGAGAATGTCGACAAGGCCGAGTTTGACGAGGCCAACGAAAAGTCGATTGCCCGCGGCGGACGTCCCGCTCAGGGTGAGCCGATCTTGTTGGGGATCACCAAGGCGTCGTTGCAAACTCGCAGCTTCATCTCGGCGGCTTCGTTCCAGGAAACCACGCGGGTGCTGACCGAGGCTTCGGTTCAGGGCAAGCGCGACAAACTGGTTGGCCTGAAGGAAAACGTCATCGTCGGCCGGTTGATCCCGGCAGGCACCGGTGGCGCGACGCAGCAGGTGCGCAAGATTGCCAACGATCGCGATCAGAAAGTCATCGCCGAAGCCCGCGCGGCGGCCGAAGAGGCCGCCCGTCTGGCGGCTCCGTCGGAAGACGAGATGGCCAACGAGGTCTTCGGTGGCGAAGAAGAAGACGTGCTGGTTGAAACGCCGGAGGGCGGTGCGGAGTAAGGCCTCTGCACTAGCTGATTCAAGAAGGGCCTCGCTGCGAAGCGGGGCCTTGTATCTTGCAGGCAGAATGACGGCTTTAAGCCCAGACCGCTTGAATGCTGCACGAACACATTGCGACGTGAAGCGCCGAAAGCTGACATTTATAAACAAAAGGGCGACCCAAACCGAACTTTCGTCTCTGTTCGATTTGTCGTTGTTCGGTCCGTCAAAGCGGCCATTCGAGGCGGTCTTAAAGTTTACACAGGCCGGCCTTACCCACCTAGTCCAAAGAACTACCGATCAACGCCGTTGAAGATCTAAGCAATCGATTTCTAAGGCTTGAAACAACAGTAGGCAATTCTGATGCGAGCTCTTCATCTTTGAGATGCTTCACTCCGATATTTTGGACGCACAAAAGAGCATTCAACCCGCATTCCCCAAGTAAATCTTTGATTTCGCTGTCCTGATCTCGTTATTTTCTATATAAATCATAGTGTTGTTGGCTGTTATGGGCGTGTTCTATGGATCACCCGGAGGGTGCAAGTTTGGATCGGGGTGATCGGGTTGATTTTGACCGTCGGGTGCGGCTGGAGTGAGCTATGACTGAATCTGGTGTTTTGGCGGTTTGAAGGTTGGCGGCGTATCTGGTTGATTTGTTGTTGCGAGACAGCAGCCCAACCGAAGGAGATACACCACCATGGAAACGACTAACATTGTTGATTTTTCGCGTCGAGACGGGATCACGGACGCGCTGACGGATTTGCTGAGAACGGGGGCGCAGCAATTGATCGCATCAGCCGTTGAAGCTGAACTTGCCGGTTACCTGGCTCAATTTTCCGACTTGCGCACTGAAGCAGGTCACGCGGCTGTCGTGCGCAACGGGCATCATCCGGCCCGGCCCCTCCAAACGGGCATTGGCCCTGTGAGCGTACGGATTCCGAAGGTTCGATCCATGGACGGCACACCGGTGACATTCCGGTCTGCCTTGGTGCCACCCTACGTGCGCAGAACCAAGACGTTGGAAGCAGCTTTGCCCTGGCTATACCTCAAAGGGATTTCCAGTGGCGAAATGGGCCCGGCCCTCAAGGTTCTTCTGGGCCCTGATGCGGCGGGACTGTCGGCGAATACGGTCTCGCGGCTTAAACGTGATTGGGCCAAAGAATACGACGGCTGGAGAGAAGCGGAGTTGGACGATGAACCTTTGGTCTACATCTGGGCCGACGGCGTCCACAGCGGCCTTCGGGGCGAGGATGACAAGCTCTGCGCCCTTGTCATTGTTGGCGTCACAGCCCGTGGTAAGAAGCTGTTCTTGGCAATTGAGGACGGGGTGCGCGAGTCCACACAGAGCTGGCGTGAGGTTCTGCTCAGCCTCAAAAGCCGTGGCATGAATGCTCCCAAACTGGCCATCGGAGACGGTGCTATGGGGTTCTGGGCCGCGATGGATGAGATCTACCCCACTACCCGCCAGCAACGCTGCTGGCAGCACAAAACGATGAACGTGCTCAACTGCCTGCCCAAGCTGTCGCAGCCGAAAGCAAAGGCCGCGATCCACGATATCTGGCAGGCCGAGACCAAGGATGATGCAATCAAGGCCTTTGATTTGTTCATCAAAACCTATGAGGCAAAGTACCCCAAGGCGACTCTGTGCCTACAAAAGGACCGTGAGGAGCTCATGGCATTCTTCGACTTTCCAGCCCAGCATTGGCAAAGCATCCGCACCAGCAATCCGATTGAATCCGCCTTCGCAACGATCCGGCACCGCACCAAGCGCTCAAAGGGCTGTCTGATCACGCGATGGCATGCTGCACATGATGTTCAAGCTGGGCCAATGCGCTGAGCAAAACTGGAGAAAATTACGCGGCTTTGATTACCTTGCCAAAGTCATCACAGGCGTCACGTTCAAAGACGGAATTGAAGCCACAAAACCCGACCAGATCGCCGCATGACCGACAAGCCTCAAACACCAGACTCGACAATAGCTCGGCTGGAATTTCGTGGCACGCAGATCAGTTCGGACGGCGGCCTGCTGGTGATGCGCGAGCTTGACGATGCGCTTGGGCTGTCCAATCTGGCATCAGCTTCGCTGCGCGACAATCGTATCGGAAGGAACACGGTCCATCGTCTTGACGGGCTGTTCCGGCAATCGGTGTTCGGGCGGCTGGCCGGATATGGGGATGTGAACGATGCTGACCGTCTCGCGCTCGACCCGGTGATGCGTCAGGTTGTCGGCGGCAGGGCCGTCGATGCGCAAGCAGCTTCAGCATCGCAGATGGGGCGGTTCGAGACCGAGACACTGGCCTTGCCTGAGAACCGGGCGGCGCTGGCCGACCTGAATGGCCGATGGATTGACCGGTTTCATGACCGCAACGGGCTCAAGTATATCGTGCTGGACATGGACAGCTCGGTCAGCCCGACGCATGGCGATCAGGAAGGAGCGGCGTGGAACGGGCATTTCGACTGCAACTGCTATCATCCCAACTTCTTGTTCAACCAGTTCGGCATGCTGGAACGCTGCGCCCTGCGCAATGGCAACGTCCACAGCGCCGACGGCTGGCGGAACGTCCTTGATCCGGTGATCACCCGCTACGCTGGTCGCAACCTTGGTGGCCGCTTCTTCCGGGCCGATGCCGCCTATGCGATCCCGGCACTCTATGAGCGACTGGAAGGGGCAGGCTATTTCTACGCCATCCGGATGAAGAAGAACGCCGTTCTCGAAGGCTGCATCGCTCATCGGTTAACCCGCCCCGTTGGGCGGCCGTCAAAGACCAAGGTGAAGCGGTTCTACGAGGACTTCCAGTATCAGGCTCAGAGTTGGGACAAGCCACGCCGCGTGATCGCCAAGATCGAATGGCATCCGGGCGAACTGTTCCCCAAGGTCGGCTTCATCGTCACCAACCTGCCGATGGAGCCGGACGAGATCACCCGCTTTTACAATCGCCGCGGCACCGCCGAGCAGCATATCAAGGAAGGCAAGCATGCCTTTCACTGGACGCGGCTGTCATGCCGGAAGTTCCGCGACAACGAGGTGCGGCTGCAGTTGCACGCACTGGCCTACAACCTGGCCACCTTCCTGCGCTGCATCGAGCTACCCGAGGCGATGGCCGACTGGTCGCTAACCAGCCTGCAGCTCAAGCTGATCAAGATCGGGGCACGCGTCGTGCGCCACGCCCGCGCCATTACCTTCCAGTTGGCCGAGGTGGCCGTCACCGGCCCGATGGTGCGCGCCATCCTCGCCGCTATCCGCCGATTGCGAGCGCCACCGCTATGCGCATGACCGCGATCCGGACCCAAACTGAACGAAAGCGGCAGGACAGGTCTATCCACTGCGCTGAAAAACACCGCCGCCTGGGCCAGGACACTGCGGCTTCCCGGTCTGATCCGCCACTGTTCAGCAGCCTGCGCGACCCCAGACGCCGCTCGGGGCGGAAAACGCTTGTCCAGAGGTCGGATTCAGGCGATCTTCACGTCAGTCGGCACGCCACTTGGGGAATGTCGGTTCAAAGCTTCGAACCAATTTTCGCCTCACATGAATGGTTGAATAGCGTCATCATAACCTTGACTGTGGACTCTTTGTCATGGTCATTCAATTGACTGGTGTCGATAACGATTTCTTTGAGGGTTGCGATGGCCTTTGAGGTAAGATCCATTTCGTAGTAGGCAGTTGCAAGATTGCCGCGTCTGCGTATTAATGAAGGGTGCCATTCTGGCAGGTATTCCTGAGCTAGTTGAATAGAATATCGTAGTAACGGTTCTGCCTGTTCCGGCTGGTTTTGCCGCGTTAAGAAATCACCAAGATTGTTTAGTCTGATTCCATAGTGGTATCGAGCGAGCTCACCTAACTCTGCTAGCCCTTCAACGCATTCAGTCATTAGAGGTATCGCTTTTTCGAGCTGGACCCAACTCACCCAATGCCGACGCCACGTTCCCCTTTATTCGAAGAATAAAAACGAGGTCCTGATCATCCAATTTCCTCTACTAGACTAATGGTTTTCTTGCCATACGAAACACACATCGTGATGCTTGTGCTCCATCGCTGCCAAAGAAGCCTGAGTGGCTGAGACCGCGATCGAGCATGCACTCCCCTATCTCCCCTGAACGTTCCACAAATTTTTCGAGGTCGCGCATCAAGTTCTTTGCAAGCTTCATTTCGCCAAATTCTGCCTCTACCACGATTTCAGTGGCAATCAATCTAACCCATTCATCAGAGCCGTCAGGGGCATTGATTTGAAGTTTTCCTTCCTGAAATTCAGACAAAGTCTGTGAGCGTCCTGTCGCCTATCTCCAAATGATCCAAAAGACCGTTGAGTCGATCAATGGTTGGGTCAAGATAAAAGGCTCGCTTTGCACGGCTCTCTGCTTCACCCAAGCGAAGTCTAAGAAAAGCAAGAGATGATTGCGCATCTAGAAGCTCTGCCTCCATTTTCGAACTAAGCTCAAAACGTTCAAATACAAAGTCGATTTTCGCTTCCGCAGCTGCTAGCTTCCCTGAATTTATTTCGGATTTAATCTGCGTTACTTCTTCGTGAAACTTCTCTGCTAACTCACCCGTAAGCGCAGACGATAGCGTTGCGGTCGCATCCGAGGCCAATTCAAAATACAGGCCCGGATTCTGGCGCAGCTCCTTTAATTTTTTCAGTTCCAGCTTTGCAGCTTCCAATCGCTCGGAAAGCAATTCCTTCTCGGCACTATGAAGCCGCTCCAACTGCGCTTGAATCTCCTGTTGGGATGTTGTCGCTTGATTTACAGCTTCCCTCAAGTCTCTTGAAATGTTCAGCATGGGGAATGCCAATCTCAAGAGTACCTACATCCCCTGCAATCTGAACGTTGCCATCACCATTTTTGACTTGATTATTCGCACGACGGAAAGAACACTCAACCACTCTGCTGGTTGTCATCACCACTGGAGATGCCTGTTCTCAACATCATTGTCGCCACCGCGCTGAACGTTTCGCGAGCCACCTACGATAGTGTTCTTAGTCTTTGGACCCACTTGACCTGCGAATAAACAGGGAAAACCAGTCCAATCAAAGCACAAACCGTTCCTATTAGAGTCGCCCAATCCATCAGGGTTTCCGGCATGGAATTCCTCTATACGCTAAATTCTATTGCGCCAATAAGTGTCAGTGCCATGCGTTGCCGTCGACACAAATTCTTCTAGCTTGCCAAAGTGACTGTTTCTTGGTGGAGCTTCGTTCCACAAGAAAGAGAGCCTCGGATTGGGAAGTCAGCTTTTCCGCCGTGCTGCATTCATTTGCGATCACAGCGGACTTCCGCTATCCGCCCATGGTGCTTTTACGGCTGTCGCGCAGCGCACATAGCGGACATTAGGGCCTTAAGAACATATATCCGCTTCGTCCGCTTTCCTTGTCCGTCGTCAGGGTTTTTGGCACCGAAGGCGGCCTAAACTAAGAGAGAGTTCGGCTCATCTGGTTGGTTGCATTATGCGGCGGGTTGTCTGTGATGCAAGCGTCGGGTTTCGAGCGTCTTTCGTTTGATCCTTTCCCTTTGCTGTAGAATGGCTTTGTCGCGACCGAAGTAGACGTCGGCGGGTGTGACGTTGCTCAGGCTCTCGTGGTAGCGCTGATGGTTGTAATGATCGACGAAGGCTTCGATCTGGGCTTCGAGATCGCCGGGCAGGAAGTAGTTTTCCAGCAAGATGCGGTTCTTGAGGGTTTGGTGCCAGCGCTCGATCTTGCCTTGGGTTTGCGGGTGATACGGCGCGCCGCGTGAGTGCTTCATGCCTTTGTGCTGCAACCATTCCGCCAACTCACCAGAGACGTAGCTGGAGCCGTTGTCGCTGAGTAGGCGCGGTTTGTGGACGACATGAACCTGATCGCAACCGGATGTCTGCAAGGCCAGATCAAGCGTGTCAGTAACATCTTGAGTCCTCATGTTGGTGCAAAGTTTCCACGAGATAATGTAGCGGCTGTAGTCGTCGAGGATCGTGCTGAGATAGAACCACCCCCAGCCCAGAACTTTGAGATAAGTGAAGTCTGTCTGCCACAACTGGTTGATGGCTGTGGTTTTGTCTTTGAACTCGCTCGCCGCCTTTATAACGATGAAGGCAGGGCTGGTGATCAGATCGTGTGCCTTCAATATCCGATACGTCGAAGCTTCTGATACAAAATAGCTTTCTTGATCTGTGAATGTGACCGCCAACTCTCTCGGCGACAGCTCGGTCTCTTTCAACGCTAGCTTAACGACCTTGCGCCGCACCTCGTCGGGAATGCGGTTCCAGACGTGTTTTGGTTTGGGAGATTGATCCTGCAGGCCGGCCTCGCCACGCTGGAGATAGCGATCATACCAGCGATAGAATGTGGTGCGGGGGATGCCTAGTTTGGCCAGTGTTTGGCGCGCCGACAGGTGGCCTTCTTCGACCAAACGGATGATCTCCAGCTTCTCAGATGCGGCATACCTCATTCGTGGTCGCCCCCATCGCCCAGCATGCTTTTTTTGAGCAAACGGAGTTCGAGCGTTTGTTCCGCCACAACTTCCTTCAGATCACGCGCTTCACGGCGCAGGTCCTTCACCTCGTCGGTGTTTGCGGCACGGGCTGTGTCGCCAGCAAGGCGCCGCTTTCCTGCTTCCATGAAGTCCTTAGACCATTTGTAGTAAATGCCCTGAGAGATGCCCTCACGGCGGCACAGTTCAGCGATGCTATCCTCGCCCCGCAGCCCGTCCAACACGATCCTGATCTTCTCTTCAGATGAATAATGCTTGCGGGTCGCTCGCTTGATGTCTTTGACGATCTTCTCGCCAGGGCTTTTGCGTTTTCCAGTTGCCTGTCTCATCTTCCACTCCTCAGTGGTTACTGATGAGCCAAGAACTCTCTCTTATCAAATAACGCTATTTGGTCCCATAGGCGCTGACGTCAGACAGTGGGCGATCCAGTCGAGAGCGTAAGGACCTTCATTCTTCATCGTGCTGATGACGGTGAACGACGCTTCGTCGAGTGGTTTCATCCTGTGCCTTTGGTTGTGTCTCGAAAGTGGTGGAAATTCTCCGGCGGCGTTCTCCGAGCGTTTTGATTTGCGCCTGATCAGGCGACGAGGTCAAGTGTCATTGGTTCAATTGGTTGCGCGAGCGTTTCCCAGCCCGTCGACCTTGCGCATCTGGATTTGGCCTGAGGCGAGGAGCGCCCAAAGCAGCATCGGCACGGTTGCAGCGCAGGCAGCACGGTCTGTGTTTTGATCCGGCGGCGAAACTCCGCTTCAGGCGCTCGATAGCGTTGGTTGTGCGAGCTGACTTCCACTGCGCACGGATCGAGGGCGGGTGAAGGTGAACAGCCGATCCCCGGCCTCTTCAAGGCTGTCTGCGACCGCTCGACACTTGAGCTGCCATTTGCGTAGAAAGGATTTGCGCTGCTTCTCAACTTCATCGGCGGTTTCAGCGTAGATCAGGCGCGATAATCGTCGCCCAGCTCCTCGTGCATATGTTTTGGGCGGTGGGCCAGCAGGTTGCGATGCTTGTGAACAGTGCAGCGTTGATCGGCAAGTCTTGGCCCCACAACCGGACCCAGCGCGGCCTCCAATCCCGGCGCGCCATCAACCATCACGAACTCGGGCCGCTTGAGGCCCCGCGCATCGAGGTCGTCAATGAACTGACGCCAGGCGGCTGTGCTCTCCCCGCCCCATATTCATGATGGAAAGCAATACTTTCTGCCCATCACGGACGCACGCCAATGGCAGCCAGAACCGAGATGTTCTGCGCTTTTCCGATCAAGACGCGTCGTGATGACGGTGCCGTCAAGGATGAGCCGAACGATGTCCTCATCAGCAAGCGTGCGGGCGCACCAGGCGTCCCCAGTCGGTCTTCACCTTGCGCCAAGCGCGGCTGACAGCGTCCTTTGCCGACAGCCCCCCTTGAACAGCGCAAACAGCGCGCGCTTCACACGCCGCGTGTTGGTGCCCGAGAGATAAACCGACGCAATCAACGCTTCGGCCGTCTTGGTCAGGCGCTGGTAGCGCGGCAACGCTTTTGAGCGCCATTCACTAGCCTTACCGACTTCATCTTCAACCCGGGCGCGGGGTACGCTGATCGTCTCGGTGCCAAATGTCCCGGTGATCTGACGGACCCGGTGCCGTGGCGATAGCCTTTCACCGCCTCGGCGTCCCGGCCATACCGCAAACGGCCAAGAAAGCCGTCCCAGTTCTTCCTTGAAAACGCCTCGATCGTGCCGCGGATGTTGGCGCGCAGCCGATCTTCGATCGGATCAAAGCCTTCTTCACATGCAAGTAGCGAAATGGGGCTCGTGTCTGTAGTCTTGGTCATGGCGTGATCTCCTAAGGCGGTACCAGCCGCCGATTGGGTGGGTTTGATTCACCCGGAGATTACGCCCACCTTCAAATTTCCACCAACTTCCCGACACGACCGTGCCTTTCCCGCGGTCTGTCTCGCGTCAGGCGGCGACCTGACATAAGCCCAAGTCTTTGGCGCAAATGGTGGCTCCGATCAACTGCGTTCAACAGCGATCACCCGGGTTGGGCTGGTGTATTGGTGGGTTGAAAGAAGTAACCTTTCGGATGATCCAATCGGACAACTTCGTCCGGGATCACCTCCGGACCCCGCGGTGTAGGTCGCGCGACCAAAGATGTAGTGCAGGCGCGAGAGTGTCTCCATGCGTTCGCTGGTTAGTTCGGCATAGAACGCGGCATAGTCGTCACGCGCCTTCAATTCCTCGATCTTTGAACGGTGGCAGGCGACCGAGTATTCGTGCGCCTCGGCCATGCCATCAAGTGCAAACAGACGATCCAATTCGGGCCTGGCATGGCCGGGATCATCCGTTGAATCGAGCGCTCCTCCTCAAAGTTGTTGTTCATCCGAAACCAGTAGTTCGAGCCCTGATCCCGGTCCACATGGTTCACCCGGCCCCCGGTCACGCTTGACCAAAAAGCTTTCGGCCGAGCGAACGGCGTAGTGGTTCAGCGTTACAAGATCATAGCCATAGGTCGCCGAATTCGACCGCCAAGCGTTGCGGTACATCGATTTGGGAAGCCGGTACACCTGATCCGTTGACCCAAGCGATCTCATCCACCAATTGCGGCTTTAGCCCCTTGGGGCGATGTACGCCGAGTTTCTTGAACAGCGCCGATATTGCGGAACAGGGTTTTGAAGCCCCAGGCCTGATGCGGCTTGCGGATAACCTGCGGTGCGCAACGGTCGAATTGGCCTATGATCGGGCTGTCTTCGAAGGCGTGCCGGTCTGAATTTCCGAACAACCGCCAAGTCATTGAAATAAGATTGGCGCCGTCGATCGCTGCGAACAGATCCCGCAGCGTCCCGTTCCCGACGTGAATGTTGATGAACTCGTCGACGTCGATGCAGGCGACCCCAGTTGGCTGAGGTCACCAGCACCTCATCGTCTGCGGCGGCGAGCGCTGCGTGTTGTGGTTTCTGGGTCGTGGAACGGAACGGGTTTTCGCGGTGCTGCACAATGCCGTGTTGATCCAGAAGTTTCAACATGTCGTCGGTGCCGTCGGTGCAGTCGTTAGTGTAGACCAGAAAATCGTCGACCCCGATTGCACGGTGATAAGCGATCCATTCCAGAATGAAGGGGCCTTCGTTCTTCATTGTCGTGACGATCACGGTGTGTTGGCCTGCGTCGTCCGCGCTTGTCTCGACGCTAGGTGCTCGCAGGGGCGACGCCCCGAAATCGCGTTTGGCGCGCGCGATCAGCGCTTCGTTTTCGATCAGGCTGGCTTTGGGTACGATTTTCGAGACTTTGCGTCCGGGATGGCGCAGAGCCATGCAGCGGTCATAGACGATGGGTTTGCTGGTTGGGGGTAACGCCGCCCACGCGAATATGTTGCCCAGTTTGCGGCCGGGTCTACTTTGGCCGGCGCAAGGCACCAGCGCGGGTTGGCGGGTATGCCATCGAACCGGCGGCAGATGTGATCGCCGAAGGCGGCGCGCTTGCCCTTGCGCAGTCCCCCAAGGATAAATCCGCTCTCCGATCAAGGGGATCATACCGACGTCCGAAGTGACGGCCAGGTCAAAAAACGTTCGCGGGGACAGGGGGGCGCAGCAGATCGTGCGCCTCGATATTGAGCACCGCGCGGGCGTGTCCAAGGAACCAGGCAAACGGATCAGCTCGAATATCACCGGCTCTGCGAACGGCGCGGCCCATGGGTCCGGATCAGGCGGCGCCATGCGATCCTTGCCAGGCGCGTCCGGGGCGTTGAAGGGATGCGCTTCGGGGGCCACGTCCCTCTCGGCCAAGGGGCTCATCACAGCTGAGAACGACAAGGGTTGCAAGCCCCTTCTGCCGGCGTCTTTTCGAGCGTCCGCCTCAACCGGCGACTGAACGTGTCGTCCACATCTGGCCCGGCGCGATCAATGATGACAGCGCCTTGCAGCCCGTGCAGACGCGCATGATACCGCAGCCATTCCGCTACGATTACAGCACCCTTCGCCATTGCGCATGACGATGGCGCTGTTCAGCCCTGCAAACAGGTCAAGTTCGGCGGCCACGGTGGAAATCTTGCATGGTGCCCCATCGACAGTCAGTTCGGCCATCCGCGCTGGTCCGCTCCACCGCCCCGAAATTCTGGCACCACCGCCGAGGGTACGTACCGGCTCGGGATCGAAATCCGACCCGGTGATCTCCGGGACAGCTTCAAGTCGCGAGCGGAAAACAAGGTCCAGCCGATCATCGCCCGCAATGGCGGCCAACAGGCAATACTGCCCGATGGTCTGCGCTTGGATTCGCCCGATCTTCGAATTTCACATCGTTGCCTCGTCCGTCGTGTCGGTTGTCCCGACCTTGATCCAATGTGACACAGAATGAATGGCTGCGGAATGAGCGCATTGCATTAATGCCCGACCCTCACCTCCGCAAGGTTTCACCCCATCTGGTCATCGCGCTCCACGCCCTGATAGCGCAATGCGATGACCCGCCTGAGCGATAATATGAGGGGCGCGCTGCTGATGATGGCGTCGATGGCGGCGTTCACCCTGAATGACGCCTGCATAAAAGCCTTGTCTGGTACGGCACCGTTCTTTCAGATCGTGTTCCTAAGGGGCCTCATCACTCTCCCCATGTTCCTTGCACTGGGGTGGTCGATGCGCGCAATCAGATTACCTCAGAACGCGCGCGACCGCCGCCTGTTGCTTGCCCGCACCGGCGCCGAGATCGGCGCGGTGTATTTTTTCCTGAACGCCCTGTTCAACATGCCGATTGCAAATGCGACTGCGATTCTGGCCATACTACCGCTGGCTGTCACATTGGCCGGAGCGCTTTTCTTGGGAGAGCCGGTCGGTTGGCGGCGACTGGCGGCAATTTGCGTTGGCATGGCAGGAGTTCTGCTGATCATCCGGCCTGGCGCCGAGGGGTTCACGATCTACTCGATCTATGTGGTGGTCGCAGTTGTGTTTGTCGTCGCGCGTGATCTGACGGCGCGACGGTTGGGCAATGACGTCCGCTCGATTTTTGCCGCAATTGTCGGGGCCGTCGGTGTGACTATTTTCGCGGGCATCGGTAGCCTGAGCGAGACTTGGGTTGCATTTGGCACCGGTGACGTCCTGCTGCTGACAGCGGCGGGCGTGTTTATCCTCGTGGCCTATGTCTGCTCGGTCATGACCATGCGCGTGGGCGAGATCGGGTTTGTCACCCCATTTCGCTATACCAGTTTGCTCTGGGCATTGGTGCTGGGGCTGGTTTTCTTTGGCGAATGGCCTCAACCGTTGACCTTGCTTGGGGCAGGGATTGTTGTCGCCACCGGCATATTTACGTTGGCCCGTGAACAGGCTTTGCGTCGGCGAAGTGCGAGTGAAGTTGCGATGCGCCGTTCAGGGTAAGTTTAGCGTATTGCTGTGGCGCGGCAGAACCGCCCGAACGCGCCGTTTACCCCCTGTTGACAGCCTCAGCGACTCCGCCTATATCGCGCCCACTTGGACCGATGAGTTGATCGTTGTGCCCATGCCACATAACCGAAGCGGCCACGATCCGGGCCTTACCGCCCCGATCCTCTGAATGCCCACCGTTGCGATCCCAAAAGGGGGCCGTTGCGGTGTTTTCGTTTTGCGGACGCGCAAGGCGGGAGTGATGAATTAAAGACTGGGGGCCGTCCCCGACAACATGTTGAAACGAGGGGGTTTACCGCCCAATGCCAACGATCCAGCAGCTGATCCGCAAACCGCGGCAGCCCAAAGTCAAACGCTCCAAGTCGCTGCACTTGGAAGGATGCCCGCAGAAGCGCGGCGTCTGCACGCGCGTCTATACCACGACGCCGAAGAAGCCGAACTCGGCCATGCGGAAGGTTGCCAAGGTGCGCCTGACCAATGGTTTCGAGGTTATCAGCTATATCCCGGGTGAGTCGCACAACCTTCAGGAGCACTCGGTGGTTCTGATCCGTGGTGGTCGTGTGAAAGACCTTCCCGGTGTTCGCTATCACATCCTGCGCGGTGTTCTGGATACTCAGGGCGTCAAAGACCGCAAGCAGCGCCGTTCGAAATACGGCGCCAAGCGTCCGAAGTAAGAGGAAGACGATATGTCCCGCCGCCACGCCGCTGAAAAACGCGAGATCCTGCCCGACGCCAAATTTGGCGACAAGGTTCTGACGAAGTTCATGAACAACCTGATGATCGACGGCAAGAAGTCGGTCGCCGAACGCATTGTCTACAATGCCTTCGACCGGGTTGAGGAAAAGCTGAAGAAGTCGCCCGTTGAGGTCTTTCACGAGAGCCTCGACAACATCAAACCGTCGGTCGAGGTTCGCTCGCGCCGGGTTGGTGGTGCAACCTACCAGGTACCGGTCGAAGTCCGCCCAGAGCGCCGTGAGGCACTGGCGATCCGCTGGCTGATCGAAGCGTCCAAGAAGCGCAACGAGCACACGATGGAAGAACGTCTGGCCGGGGAACTGGTTGATTCCGTTCAGGGCCGTGGCTCAGCTGTGAAGAAGCGCGAAGACACCCACAAAATGGCAGACGCAAACAAGGCGTTCAGCCACTACCGCTGGTAACCCGGCAACAGTTAAAGATTTTCAGGAGCAGCCCCGATGGCACGCGACTATCCCCTCGAGCGTTACCGCAACTTCGGCATCATGGCCCACATTGATGCCGGGAAAACCACCTGCACGGAACGCATTCTGTTTTACACCGGCAAAAGCCACAAAATCGGCGAAGTGCATGATGGCGCTGCGACGATGGACTGGATGGAGCAGGAGCAGGAACGCGGGATCACCATCACCTCGGCTGCGACCACGACCTTCTGGGAGCGCACTGTCAACGGCACCGATGCGCTGACGCCGAAGCACCGCTTCAACATCATAGACACCCCCGGCCACGTGGACTTCACCATTGAAGTCGAACGCTCGCTGGCCGTTCTGGACGGCGCAGTTGCCGTGCTGGACGCAAACGCCGGTGTCGAACCGCAGACTGAGACCGTTTGGCGTCAGGCTGACCGCTACAAAGTTCCGCGCATTGTCTTCGTCAACAAGATGGACAAGATCGGCGCTGATTTCGACAACTGCGTCTTCATGATCAAAGACCGCACTGGCGCAACGCCAGCGCCGATCCAATTCCCGATCGGGGCCGAGGACGAGCTGGAAGGTATCGTCGATCTGGTCACCATGAAGGAGTGGGTCTGGAAGGGCGAAGACCTTGGGGCGTCCTGGGTGGTTCAGGACATCCGCCCGGAACTGCAGGACCGTGCCAATGAAATGCGCGCCAACCTGATCGAGATCGCCGTCGACATGGACGACGACGCCATGGAAGCTTACCTCGAAGGCACCGAGCCGACCGAGGAAAAGCTGCGTGAGATGATCCGCAAGGGTACTCTTTCGATGTCGTTTGTGCCGGTTCTGGCTGGGTCCGCGTTCAAGAACAAAGGCGTCCAGCCGCTGCTGAACGCTGTCATCGACTATCTGCCGGGTCCGCTGGACGTTCCCGCCTACATGGGCTTCAGCCCCGATGATGAGACCGAAGAGCGCAACATCCCGCGTCATGCCGACGACACCGAGCCGTTCTCGGCACTGGCGTTCAAAATCATGAACGACCCCTTTGTCGGCTCCCTGACGTTCACCCGGATCTACTCGGGCACGATCAAAAAGGGCGACGGCATCCTGAACACGACCAAAGGCCGCAAAGAGCGGATTGGCCGGATGATGATGATGCACTCGATCAACCGCGAGGAAATCGACGAGGCATTCGCCGGGGACATCATCGCGCTTGCCGGTCTGAAGGATACGACCACGGGCGACACGCTGTCTGATGCTCAAAAGCAGGTCGTTCTGGAAACCATGACCTTCCCCGACCCGGTAATCGAGATTGCGGTCGAGCCGAAGACCAAAGCCGACCAGGAAAAAATGTCGCAAGGCCTGCAGCGTCTGGCGGCAGAAGATCCGTCGTTCCGCGTTGAAACCGATCTGGAATCGGGTCAGACGATCATGAAGGGGATGGGGGAACTTCACCTCGATATCCTCGTCGATCGCCTGAAGCGCGAATTCAAGGTCGAAGCCAACATCGGTGCGCCGCAGGTTGCGTATCGTGAGACGATCAGCCGTGAGACCGAGCACACATACACCCACAAGAAACAGTCGGGTGGTTCGGGTCAATTCGCCGAGGTGAAGATGATCATCACCCCGACCGAGCCTGGAGAAGGCTATTCGTTCGAAAGCCGCATCGTTGGCGGTGCGATCCCGAAGGAATACATTCCAGGCGTCGAAAAGGGTGTGAAATCGGTTATGGACTCCGGTCCGCTGGCTGGCTTCCCGGTTATCGACTTCAAAGTCGCATTGGTGGACGGCAAGTTCCACGATGTTGACTCGAGTGTTCTGGCATTTGAAATCGCCGCCCGTCAGTGGATGCGCGAAGCGATGAAGCTGGCTGGTGCCAAACTGCTGGAACCGATCATGAAGGTCGAAGTGGTGACCCCGGACGAATACACCGGTGGCATCATCGGTGACCTCACCAGCCGTCGCGGTCAGGTTCAGGGGCAGGATAGCCGTGGCAACGCGGTCGTCATCAACGCCTTTGTGCCGCTGGCCAACATGTTCGGCTACATCAACAACCTGCGCTCGATGAGCTCGGGCCGGGCGAACTTCTCGATGCAGTTCGATCACTACGAGCCGGTTCCGAACAACATCAGTGACGAGATCCAGGCGAAATACGCTTAACCGGGTGGCGGGGAAATCCCCGCCCTACCCACCATCCGTAGGGCGGGGTTGACCCCGCCGTCCGACCAAAGACCACTAAGGAGGCCATCATGGCAAAGGCAAAGTTTGAACGCACGAAACCGCACGTGAACATCGGCACCATCGGCCACGTTGACCATGGTAAAACCACGCTGACAGCGGCGATCACCAAGTATTTCGGTGATTTCCAGGCCTATGACGCGATCGACGCAGCGCCCGAAGAAAAGGCCCGCGGCATCACCATCTCGACCGCACACGTCGAGTATGAGACCGAGAACCGCCACTACGCCCACGTCGACTGCCCCGGCCACGCCGACTACGTCAAGAACATGATCACCGGTGCCGCCCAGATGGACGGCGCGATCCTGGTTGTGAACGCTGCCGATGGCCCGATGCCGCAAACGCGCGAGCACATTCTTCTGGGTCGCCAGGTGGGTATTCCGCACATGGTCGTCTACATGAACAAGGTCGATCAGGTTGACGACGAAGAGCTGTTGGAACTGGTCGAAATGGAAATCCGTGAGCTGCTGAGCAGCTACGATTACCCGGGCGACGACATTCCGATCATTCCGGGTTCGGCCCTGGCCGCTATGGAAGGCCGCGATAATGCGATCGGCGAAGACTCGATCCGCAAGCTGATGGAGGCAGTCGACAGCTACATCCCGACGCCTGAGCGTCCCGTCGATCAGCCGTTCCTGCTGCCGATCGAGGATGTTTTCTCGATTTCCGGTCGTGGTACGGTTGTAACCGGTCGTATTGAGCGCGGCGTGATCAACGTTGGCGACGAGATTGAAATCGTCGGCATCCGCGACACCAAGAAAACCACCTGCACGGGCGTGGAAATGTTCCGCAAGCTTCTGGATCGTGGTGAAGCTGGTGACAACGTTGGCGTTCTGCTGCGTGGTATCGACCGCGAAGGAGTTGAGCGTGGTCAGGTGCTGTGTCAGCCCAAGTCGGTTAACCCGCACACCAAGTTCGAAGCCGAAGCCTATATCCTGACCAAGGAAGAGGGTGGCCGTCACACGCCGTTCTTCGCGAACTATCGTCCGCAGTTCTATTTCCGCACCACCGACGTGACCGGTACGGTTACGCTGGCTTCGGGCACCGAGATGGTGATGCCGGGCGACAACGTGTCGTTCACGGTTGATCTGATTGCCCCGATCGCGATGGAAGAAAAGTTGCGTTTCGCTATCCGCGAGGGTGGCCGCACGGTCGGCGCCGGCGTGGTTTCCAAAATCATCGAGTGATGGTGCGCCGGGCTGAAGCCCGGCCTACCAAAACTCGTCGGTCGGATTTCGATCCGGCACACACCAACAAGTTCGACGTGGAGGCGGATTGTTCGCCTCCACCTCTCAACGCGAAAGGCTTTAACAATGGCAATCGCCAGCCAGAACATCCGCATCCGCCTGAAGGCGTTCGATTACCGCGTACTGGATGCCAGCACGCAGGAAATCGTCTCGACCGCCAAGCGGACAGGGGCCACCGTTCGCGGGCCGATCCCGCTGCCCAACAAGATCGAGAAATTCACCGTTCTGCGCGGTCCGCACGTCGACAAAAAGTCGCGCGACCAGTTCGAGATCCGGACGCACAAGCGCCTGCTCGATATCGTGGACCCGACGCCGCAGACCGTGGACGCGCTGATGAAGCTCGACCTGGCTGCCGGTGTTGACGTCGAAATCAAAGTCTGAGGGAGGGCGAGCCGATGCTACGCTCAGGCGTAATCGCAAAAAAAGTCGGGATGACCCGGCTATTCATGGACGATGGACGGCAAGTGCCGGTCACCGTTCTGCAACTGGATGAGCTGCAGGTCGTTGCCACGCGCACGGCCGATAAGGATGGCTATTCTGCTGTTCAGCTTGGTGCGGGCACTGCCCGTGTAAAGCGGGTCAGCAAAGCTATGCGCGGCCACTATGCGGCGGCCAAGGTTGCCCCCAAGCGCAAAATCGCGGAATTCCGGGTTGCCCCGGAAAACCTGATCGGCGTGGGTGAGGAAATCACCGCGAACCACTACTTCGAGGGTCAATTCGTTGATGTCAGCGGCACCTCGATCGGTAAGGGTTTTCAGGGCGCGATGAAGCGGCACAACTTCGGTGGCCTGCGGGCCACCCACGGTGTGTCGATCTCGCACCGCTCGCACGGGTCCACCGGCCAGTGTCAGGACCCCGGCAAGGTGTTCAAAGGCAAGAAAATGGCTGGCCACATGGGGGCTGCGCGGATCACTACTCAGAACCTGCAAGTGGTGCGTACGGACGCAGACCGTGGCTTGATCATGGTCAAGGGTGCGGTTCCGGGTTCCAAGGGTGGATGGGTTACAATCAAGGACGCGGTGAAGAAGCCGACGCCCGAGAACGTGATTTACCCCGCCGCACTGAAATCCGCTGCCGCCGAAGCCGAAAAGCTGGCACAAGCTGCTGCCGATGAAGCCGCCGCCGCCGAAGCCGCCGAGGCCGAGCGTCTGGCAGCCGAGGCTGCAGAGCAGGAAGCCGCTGCACTGAAAGAGGCCGAGGCTGAGATTGCCGCTGAAGGCGATGCCGGTGAAGGAGACAAGTCCGATGAAAGCTGATGCGATCAAACTCGATGGCAAAAAGGCCGGATCGGTTGATCTGGATGACGCCATCTTCGGGCTGGAGCCGCGTGCCGACATCCTGCACCGCGTGGTCCGCTGGCAGCGCAACAAGGCGCAGGCCGGCACCCACAAGGTCAAGACCCGGTCCGAGGTGAAGTACTCGACCAAGAAGATCTATCGCCAGAAAGGCACCGGCGGCGCACGCCACGGCGCGCGTTCGGCGCCGATCTTCCGCGGTGGTGGTATCTACAAGGGTCCCGTCGTTCGCAGCCACGGTCACGAGCTGACAAAGAAGTTCCGTGCGTTGGGCCTGAAACACGCCCTGTCCTCGAAGGCCGCCGACGGCAGCCTCGTGGTGCTGGACAATATCGAGATGAAGGACGCCAAGACCGGTTCGCTGGCCAAGGCGGTCAAAGATCTCGGCTGGAAGCGCGTGCTGGTCATCGACGGCGCCGATGTGAACGAGAACTTTGCGAAGGCGGCGGCGAACATCGACGGCGTGGACGTCCTGCCCTCGATGGGCGCGAACGTCTACGACATCCTGAAGCGCGACACTCTGGTCATCACCAAAGCCGGTGTCGAAGCATTGGAGGCACGCCTGAAATGAGCGTTGAAGCCAAGCACTACGATGTGATCCGAAAACCGATCATCACCGAAAAAGCGACCATGGCCTCTGAGGCGAATGCAGTTGTTTTCGAAGTGGCAATTGACGCGGCCAAACCGCAGATCAAAGAGGCGATTGAAGGCCTGTTTGGTGTGAAGGTGAAGGCTGTGAATACCTCGATCACCAAGGGCAAAACCAAGCGGTTCCGGGGCAAACCCGGTAAGCGCAAGGACGTCAAGAAGGCCTATGTGACCCTGGAAGAGGGTAACACGATCGACGTGACGACTGGGTTGTAACCGGGTGCCGGGGTGAACCCGGCACCTCGGCAAAACTTGATCTGAAAGCCCCGCCCGATCCGGCGGGGCTTTTTCTTTGTCAGATTACCGCAACCCGATACTTGATCGGTTTTGCAATCCCCATCAGTCTGTTTCATGTCGGCAGCCTTCTGTTTGCCGGTCAACGGCAACGGATGGGGCAAAGCATGGGTGCATCGGTTAACGCAATTTTCGGGGGCGCTTTCCTGCTGCTCGCGCTGTTTCTGACGTTCCTGATGTATTACCTCTGGGGGTTTCCCTTCAATAAGAAGGAAAACCGGAGCGCCGCGCCAAGATCGCTGATGAACCTGCACCGGGTTTTCGGCTGGGTGTTCGTGGCGATCTACATTGTGCTGATGTGGGATATGGTGCCACGCCTCTGGTCCTATCAGATCGAGTTGCCAGCCCGCACCGTGATCCACCTTACGTTGGGCATAGCGGTCGGGGCGATCCTGATAATAAAGATCATGGTTGTGCGGTTCTTCAAGCACATGGAATCGACGTTGGCACCACTTCTGGGAACGTCACTCCTGATCTGCACCTTATTGTTGACCGGACTGGCACTTCCCTATGCTGCACGCGAGGCGTATCTGCGCGCGACGGCGCAGGACGGCGAGAATTTCGCGCAGGACCGCATCGACCGGGTGACTAGGTTTCTGCCGATGATCGGATTCGAGGATGAGGCGGGGCTGGAGCAACTCGCATCCAGTGAAGGACTTGCGGCGGGTCGTACTGTGCTGACCCGCAGTTGCACCCAATGCCATGACCTGCGGACGATATTGGTGAAGCCGCGCGAACCTGCGGACTGGCACAACACGGTCGTCCGAATGGCCAACCGCGCGACCGCGTTAAACCCGATCAGCGAAAGCGACCAATGGCATGTCACAGCCTATCTCATCGCAATCTCGCCCACGTTGCGCGAAAGCGTCAGTGAGCGCCGCCGAACTGATCAGACGACCGAGGACGCCCGAACGGCGGCTCGCCAGCCCGACATCGGGCAGCCAGAGAGCTACGATACCGAACAGGCGATGGCGGTATTCGAGGCGAAATGCTCGCAATGCCACTCTCCCCAACTGGTTCTGGGGACGACGCTGACCAGCCGCGACGATGCTGTGGCACTGGTGAAACGCATGGTTGGCAACGGGCTGACGGCGGCGGAGGAGGAGTTGAGCCAGATCATGGCTTATCTGACGGAGACATATGTGGAGGGGTAAGTGGGTGCCGGGCTGAAGCCCGGCCTACGCGGCTCGCGGTTTTCTGTAGGCCGGGCTTCAGCCCGGCATTTCGGCTCATCGTACTTCGTCGTGCATCAGTACGCTCCCCCTTGCCACCCTCCCAACCCTTCGCTAAACACCCCCATCTTCACCACCTCGGATTCGTCCGGGGTGGCTTACTTTTGGGGATACCCAAGCCGGGGACCTTCGGGGCCCTATACACCTGCGGTCGCTGCGTGCGGCCCAAACATAGTGGGCCTCAAGGTCCGCAAAGCAAACGGAAGACAGTTAAACATGGCACTCAAGTCGTACAAACCGACGACGCCGGGCCAGCGTGGGCTGGTTCTGATCGACCGTTCGGAGCTTTGGAAAGGCCGCCCGGTCAAATCCCTTACCGAGGGTTTGACCAAGAATGGCGGACGGAACAACACCGGACGGATCACGATGCGTCGCAAAGGTGGGGGTGCCAAGCGCCTTTACCGTATCGTCGATTTCAAACGCACCAAGCACGATATGGCTGCGACGGTTGAGAGGATCGAGTACGATCCCAACCGCACCGCATTCATCGCGCTGATCCGTTACGAAGACGGCACCCAGAACTACATCCTCGCGCCCCAGCGGATTACGGTCGGTGACCAGGTGATCTCGGGTCAGAAGGTCGACATCAAGCCCGGCAACGCGATGCCGTTCCAGGGCATGCCGATCGGCACTATCATCCACAACATCGAGTTGAAGCCGGGCAAGGGCGGGCAGATTGCGCGTTCCGCCGGAACCTACGCTCAGTTCGTGGGTCGTGACGGTGGCTATGCGCAGATCCGGTTGAGCTCGGGAGAGCTTCGTTTGGTTCGCCAGGAATGCATGGCAACGGTTGGTGCGGTGTCGAACCCGGATAACTCGAACCAGAACTTCGGCAAGGCAGGCCGCAACCGGCACAAGGGCATTCGCCCAAGTGTTCGCGGTGTTGTCATGAACCCGGTCGATCACCCGCACGGTGGTGGCGAAGGGCGGACATCGGGTGGTCGCCACCCTGTCAGCCCCTGGGGCAAGCCGACCAAGGGTGCGCGCACCCGCAACAAGAACAAGGCGTCGTCGAAGCTGATCCTGCGTTCGCGTCACGCCAAGAAGAAGGGCCGTTAAAATATGGCACGTTCCGTCTGGAAAGGCCCGTTTGTGGACAGCTATGTCCTCAAAAAGGCCGAGAAATCCCGCGAGTCGGGTCGCAACGAGGTCATCAAGATCTGGTCGCGCCGCTCAACCATTCTGCCTCAGTTCGTTGGCCTGACCTTCGGGGTCTACAACGGCAAGAAGCACATCCCCGTCAACGTCAGCGAAGACATGATTGGCCAGAAGTTCGGTGAGTATTCGCCGACACGGACCTATTACGGTCATGCCGCCGACAAAAAAGCGAAGCGGAAGTAAGCCATGAGCAAGGATAAAAATCCCCGCCGCGTGGAAGACAACGAAGCGCTGGCGAAGACCCGGATGCTGCGCACCAGCCCTCAGAAGCTGAACCTGGTCGCCCAGATGATCCGTGGCAAGAAGGTCGAGAAGGCTCTGTCCGATCTGACCTTTTCGAAGAAGCGCATCGCCATCGACGTGAAGAAGTGCCTTCAGTCGGCCATCGCGAACGCCGAGAACAACCATAACCTGGACGTCGACGAGCTTGTCGTCGCCGAGGCCTGGGTTGGCAAGAACATGACCATGAAGCGCGGACGTCCGCGGGCTCGTGGCCGGTTCGGCAAGATCATGAAGCCCTTTGCCGAGCTTACCATCAAGGTCCGTCAAGTTGAGGAGCAAGCGTAATGGGACATAAAGTTAACCCGATCGGCATGCGCCTGCAGGTCAATCGCACCTGGGACAGTCGGTGGTATGCCGACACCAAGGATTATGGTGACCTCTTGATGGAAGACATCAAGATGCGCGAATTCATCAAGGAAGAGTGCAAGCAGGCCGGTGTGTCAAAGATCATCATCGAGCGCCCGCACCGCAAGTGCCGGGTAACGGTTCATGCCGCTCGCCCCGGTGTCGTGATCGGCAAGAAAGGCGCAGACATCGAAACCCTGCGCAAGAAGCTGGCCGCGATGACCGAAAGTGAGCTGCACCTGAACATCGTTGAGGTTCGCAAACCCGAGCTGGACGCCGCCCTGGTGGCTGAAAGCATTGCGCAGCAGCTAGAGCGTCGCGTCTCGTTCCGTCGTGCGATGAAGCGCGCGGTTCAGAACGCCATGCGGATGGGCGCGCTGGGTATCAAGGTCAACGTCGCGGGCCGCCTTGGCGGTGCCGAGATTGCGAGGACCGAATGGTATCGTGAAGGCCGGGTGCCGCTGCACACGCTGCGCGCCGACATCGATTATGCCGCGTATGACGCGAAAACCGCGTATGGCATCATCGGTATCAAGGTCTGGATCTTCAAAGGTGAGATCATGGAGCACGATCCCGCAGCCCGTGATCGCCGCCAGCAGGAACTGCAAGACGGTCCCGCACCCCGTGGTGCCGGTGGCGGTCGGAGGAACTAGGATATGCTACAGCCAAAACGCACCAAATTCCGCAAGATGCACAAGGGCCGCATCAGCGGTCAGGCCAAAGGTGGTTCCGACCTGAACTTCGGCACCTATGGCTTGAAGGCGATCGAGCCCGAGCGGATCACCGCGCGGCAAATCGAAGCCGCCCGTCGTGCCATGACGCGCCACATGAAGCGTCAGGGCCGCGTCTGGATCCGTATCTTCCCGGACACGCCGGTCACGGCCAAGCCCATCGAAGTGCGAATGGGTAAGGGTAAGGGCTCGGTTGACCGTTGGGTCGCCAAGATCAAGCCTGGTCGCGTGATGTTCGAGATCGACGGTGTCGACGATGTTGTTGCGCGTGAGGCCCTGCGCCTTGCCGCAATGAAATTGCCGGTCAAGACACGGACGATTCAGCGTGAGGACTGGTAAAACCTGCGCGTGCGTCAGCGCGTCTTGGTGATCTTCAGGGGCCCCGTCGCGAAAGCGTCGGGGTCTTTTCGTCATGTGCCAGATTGTGTTTGAAAACCGGTCTGCGCCGTGAATGTCATCGCTGACTGGGCGTCGATCTTGGAACTTCGCCCGGGACGAGCCTGAAATGCGCCGGCCGAGCGCCTGACCGTCCCGAAACCGGGCGCATTTGATGCGTCGCGCAACTCCGCGAAGTGGAAGTGACGCGCGCAACGAAGTCAGACGAATGACCCGCGCGGCACCAGCCGAGGCGATGGCGCTTGCCCGACTTGCGCCCAGTCAGACCAACGTCTGATCCACGCCAATCGCGCACCACCGAAGACAACCGTTGTCTGACGGGTATTTGTGCAGTGGCGCAACTGACACTCCCCGCTTGCGGTCAAGAGTACGTACCTCTGGGCCAATGTTGGTCCCCGTTACCGACGTGCCAACGTCTTTCCGATCCAACGCTTTGGCCGGCTTGAGCGGCCTAGTCTGGCGTCAGTTGGTGCTGCACGGATCAGTCGCGTGTTTTTTCCGCGTGCGAATAGGACGTGACTTCCGGTGGCGCGGTCAGAAGATCAGCCAACCCGCCCCAGATCGCCTGAATCTGTGGCCCGGCGGCAATGGCTGCTGCTTCATCTTCGTAAACCGCGATTGCGACGCCCGACCCGTCGTCATTCCACATCGCCCAGTTTGCAACACCACCGGCAATCTGATTGACGCCGGCCCGAATATCCGGAATGCGACCAACCATTTCGTCCAGCCGTGCCGGATCCCCCTGGAACTTCGTAATTCTACCAAACATTCCTGTCCCCTTTATTGTGAATCGAGCCAGCCTAGCCGAGCACTTTGAATAACGATAGCGTCAACCTGGCCCGGCCTGGATAAGACGCGGACTTTGAAAACGGGCTGGCGATGAGGGATGGAGGGCGGGCACATGGCGGGGCTTTCCCTTTTCTGCGCGCCTCGGGTAGAGATACTGACAATAGCGGCCCCACAGTCGTCACGGGCCGATTGCACATGATCTCATCGTTGTAAGGACACTCTATGACCACACTCTGCTACGCCAAGAAAACCTGCTCTGTCGGCATTCATGTCCTGATGGAAGAGGTCGGAGAGCCCTTTGAAGTCCGCGTGGTGGATTTCTCGAAGAAGGAACAGAAAACGCCAGAGTATCTGGCGCTGAACCCGAAGGGCAAGGTCGCCGCTCTGGTGCGCGACGATGGCTCGGTTCTGACTGAATATGCCGCCATCGCGATCTGGCTGGCGATGACGCACCCGGAGAAGAACCTGATGCCGACCGATCCGGAAGGGTTTGCGCGCACGTTGGAAGCGATGGATTTCGTTGTCGGCACGGTGCACATGCTGTCCTGGCGGATGTTCCGCCGCCCAGACGCCTATACCGACGACCCGGCCGAGCAGGAAAAGCTGAAAGTGCGCGGTAAGGCGGCGATGCTGGATGCCTTTGCGGTTGTTGACGAGCAGATCGCCGGCAAAGATTACATGATGGGCGACTTCACCGTCGCGGACACAGCCCTCTATTACTGCGAATACTGGGCCAGGGATGTCGCGGGTTGGGACCTGCCGCCCAACGTCGAGGCGCATTATCAGCGGATGCTGACGCGCCCCTCGGTACAGGCAAATCGCAAGCTGGAAGGTGTGGCTTAAGTTTGCTGCGGTTCGAGCACGGGACGATCTTGGGCTTCGGGGCGAAACCTCACACAGAAGTGACGGACTGACGGCCCGATTTCCACCCTCAACGCTCCGCTCAATCCGGCGTTGACGCTACCATGGCGTCGATTGACCGTGGGGAGTGGCTCATGTTGCTGGAATATCGAGTGGCGATCAGCGCCGCAGTTCTGGCGCTCGCAGTGGCAACGCCAGTGTTCGCCAACGATATCGCCAACTGTAATCAAAGCGCTGATGCGGACCTGCGCATTCAGGGCTGCACCGGATTTATCCACACCGGGGTGAGCGGCAGGAACCTGGCAATAGCCTTGGTCAACCGAGGCATTGCACTGGACGTGAAGAACGAAACGCGGCGCGCGATCAAAGACTTCGATGCTGCCATCGTTGCCAATCCCGACTACTCCATCGCCTTTTACAATCGCGGCATCGCGCATTCAGACCTTGGGCTGCTGGATCAGGCCATCGCGGATTTCACCAGCGCCATCGAAATCGACCCCACGGATGCGGATGCCTATGACGCCCGCGGGTTTGCGCTTGCCAACCTTCGGGAGTTCCACGCAGCCATTGACGATCTGACGAAAGCGATCGAGCTCGATCCGGAGTTTTCCTCTGCCTACTACCACCGCGGTATTGTCTACGGGAAAATGGGTGAGTTCGACCTGGGCATCGCGGATTACGACAAGGCGCTGTCGATGGGCTGCCTGCGCCACGGCTGGTGTCCGGCGCGGTAGCGGCACTTCCCAATCGGCGCGCGCTCAGTTAACTGGCCCCATGTCCGATATCCGATCCCTGTTTGTCACTCGTCTTTATCACGCCACGCTGTCCGAGCTGGGAAAGCCGGTAGATGCCGATGAACTCCATAAATCTTGCCTGGCGATTGCTGAGGATGATGAAGCCGGGCAGGCGTGGTGCGCCGAGAACGACTTTCCCGGCTACACCAGCTATGCCAGCCTGACCGACCTGCCGTGGCGCTTCCCGATCTTCAAGGACCTGAAGAAGGCGCTGGATAAACACGTGAAGGCCTTCGCGAAGGATCTGGCGTTTGATCTGGATGGCAAGAAGTTGAAGCTTGACAGCCTGTGGATCAACATCCTGCCCGAAGGCGGTATCCACACCGGGCATCTGCACCCGCACTCGGTGATTTCCGGTACGACGTATGTCGCGATGCCGGGCGGAACCAGCGCGATCCGGTTCGAGGACCCGCGCCTACCGATGATGATGGCCGCTCCGACGCGGGCGAAGGACGCGCCTGAGGAGTTGCGGACGTTCAGTTATGTCGCCCCAGCGATCGGAGACGTCTTGCTATGGGAAAGCTGGCTGAGGCACGAGGTGCCGATGAATATGGTCGAAGATGATCGGATTTCGGTGAGCTTCAACTACGGCCTGTCTGACTAAGTCGACAGACCGACCGGGGTGTAGCGGGAAATCAAAGATTTCCTGCGGGCCACGCCCATTAGCAATCCGGACACTTAAACACCCGGTTCTTCACAGATCGGTCCAAATGCGCCACTCTGAACGCCAGCGAGCCTACCGATGTGTGACAGATTGGAACCGAAATGCTCAAAACAATAATTGTTGCGATGGCAGCAGGGCTGGCAATCTCCGGGCCGCTCTGCGCACAGGAACGACTCGAGATCAACAACATCTATCCGATCACGCAGGAAATGATTCAGCTGTCCGACCGAATGTTCTTCACGCAGGACAACCAGGGTTATTACGACGTTGTCGAAGGCCCGCTGGAGGACGGCACTGCGCGTTGCATCGGCTCGGGCTTTGGCTTCCGGGACGGCGCCAGCACCATCAACGGCATCTGCATTTTCACCGAAGGCGACAACACCTTCACAATGTCATGGAAAGCGGGCGAGAAGGGTGCGGCCAATACTTGGGAAATCATTGACGGAACGGGTCGGTTCAAGGGCATGACCGGAGACGGCATCGCAACCACCGGAATAGAAGTCGTGTACCGGGCGAGGCCCATGCGTCAATCGCACATCGTCGGAACGGTGATCATTCCGGGCGAGTGACAAGCGATATCATTGGTTGCAGGGAAATGGCTGCATCGCCATAGCGGTCGATGGCACATGAAAACCGCATGGAATCAAGCCCGAAGAGCGCCGGGCAAGCGCCTGTCTGCCCCCCGGGGCAGGCGCTTCCGCGAAGAGGCCATTAGCTGCGCAACTCGTCAGGAATAACCGTAGAAATGGCGTAGGTATGGTAAAAACTTGATTCAGAAAGGGGCCTCTGCGTCAATTGTTCCATTCATCATGGCTTTTGATTTCTCCAATTGGCATTCCGCTTTCAATGATCGCAATGCACGTTCTTGGTCTTCGCCATGGAGCAGTAGGTTCCGGTGTCAATTGCACATTGGGTCCGTTAAGCGGGTATTTTGAGTTTTTACGTGATGTGGTAACTGCTTTTAATCATTGGGTATTTCATTATCTGGTCGCTGGTTTCGGTTGCAGTTTTTCTGGCTTTAGTCTTCAGCTTGGCGTCAATCCTCTACCGGTTTGTTTACAAACTACCCTACGACTAAGTATTGGACGCTGGAGCATCACATATCGTCACTAGTTTTGTGCTTGTCTTGTGAACGACCACCCCCTATACGCGCCACTTCACTACCCACTCCACTGGAATCAGGGTAACCCGTCGCGGGCCCTCCGGTGATGTTGAAAGGACGAAACGGCATGAATGCCAATGAGTTGCGTGAGAAAACGCCGGACCAGCTCAAAGACGAACTGGCCAATCTGAAGAAAGAATCGTTCAACCTGCGCTTCCAGCAAGCCACCGGCGCGATGGAAAGCACCGCGCGTATGCGCTCGGCGCGTCGTGATGCGGCCCGGGTTCTGACGATCATTAACGAAAAAGCTGCCGCAGCAGCCAAGACGGAGTCCTGAAGAATGCCCAAGCGTATCCTGAACGGCACCGTGACCAGCGACAAGAACGAGCAGACCGTGACGGTTCTGGTCGAACGTCGCTATGCCCACCCGCTGCTGCACAAGACCGTGCGTGCGTCGAAGAAGTATCGCGCCCACGACCCGAAAAACACCTTCAAGACCGGTGACAAAGTCCGCATCCAGGAATGCGCGCCGATCTCGAAAACCAAACGCTGGGAGGTTTTGGCCCAGTAAGCCTTAACCTTCCGGTTCGACGAAACCCTGGGGCGATGAAAGTCCCCAAAGGTCGGGAGAACCTAAATGATCCAGATGCAAACCAATCTGGATGTCGCTGACAACTCCGGCGCGCGCCGGGTACAGTGCATCAAAGTCCTCGGTGGGTCGAAACGGCGCTATGCGTCCGTTGGCGATGTCATCGTGGTAAGCGTAAAAGAGGCGATCCCGCGCGGTCGCGTCAAGAAAGGCGATGTCCGCAAGGCCGTCGTCGTGCGCACCGCCAAGGAAGTCCGCCGCGAAGATGGCACCGCCATCCGCTTTGACGGCAACGCCGCCGTCATCCTCAACAACAACAACGAGCCGATCGGCACCCGCATCTTCGGGCCGGTGGTGCGTGAGTTGCGCGGCAAGAACTTCATGAAAATCATCTCGCTGGCGCCGGAGGTTCTCTGAATGGCTGCGAAACTGAAAAAGGGCGACAAGGTCGTCGTGCTGGCCGGTAAAGACAAAGGCAAAGAGGGCGAGATTTCCGCCGTCATGCCCGCGAAAAACAAGGCCGTCGTGGAAGGCATCAACATTGCCATCCGTCACACGCGTCAAAGCCAGACAAGCCAGGGGGGCCGTGTGCCGCAAGCCACGCCCATCGACCTGAGCAATCTGGCGCTGATTGATGCCAAGGGCAAACCCACCCGCGTCGGCTTCCGCATGGACGGCGACAAGAAAGTGCGTTTTGCCAAGACCACGGGGGATGCAATCTGATGTTGGATAATGCCGACTACACCCCGCGCCTGAAGGCGCATTATTTCGGGGCCGCTCGTGCCGCGCTCAAGGAAGAGTTCGGTTACAAGAACGGGATGCAGATCCCGCGTCTGGAAAAGATCGTGCTGAACATCGGTTGCGGTGCCGAGGCTGTGCGTGACAGCAAGAAGGCCAAATCGGCGCAGGAAGACCTGACGACGATTGCCGGCCAGAAGGCACTGGTCACCACGGCGAAGAAGTCCATCGCTGGGTTCCGGGTTCGCGAAGAAATGCCGCTGGGAGCCAAGGTAACCCTGCGCGGTGACCGGATGTATGAATTCCTCGACCGTCTGATCACCGTGGCTCTGCCGCGGGTTCGTGACTTTCGCGGTGTAAAGCCAACCTCGTTCGACGGGCGCGGCAATTACGCCATGGGTCTGAAAGAACACATCGTGTTCCCGGAAATCGACTTTGATAAAATCGACGAGACCTGGGGCATGGACATCATCATTTGCACCAACGCGGCGACTGACGCCGAGGCGAAGGCTTTGCTGACGCATTTCAACATGCCATTCACCGACGCAGCCGGGGGAGACAAGTAACATGGCCAAGAAATCCATGATCGAGCGCGAGAAGAAGCGCCAGAAGCTGGTCGCGCAATACGCCGAGAAGCGCGCTGCGCTGAAAGCGATTCGTCAACGACGAGAAGCAGCCGATGGAAGAGCGTTTCGCGCGCTTCGCTGAAACTGGCGAAACTGCCGCGCAACTCGTCGGCAACCCGGTTGCACAACCGCTGCCAGCTGACCGGTCGTCCGCACGCCTACTATCGCAAACTTGAAAATGCGCCGGATCGCAGCTGCGCGACCTGGGTTCGCAAGGCCAGATACCCGGCCTGTGTCAAGTCAAGCTGGTAAGGGGGAGGCGAGGTATGAACGATCCTATCGGCGATATGCTGACCCGCATCCGCAACGCGCAATTGCGTGGCAAGTCGACGGTGGAAACACCAGCGTCCAAGCTGCGCGGCTGGGTTTTGGATGTGCTGGCCGACGAAGGCTACATCCGTGGCCACGAAGCGACGACCGGCAAAGATGGCCACCCGGCCATCGAAATCAGCCTGAAATACTACGACGGCACCCCCGTCATCCGCGAATTGAAGCGCGTCTCCAAGCCCGGCCGCCGGGTTTACATGGGCACTCGTGACATTCCGCAGGTGCGTCAGGGTCTTGGCGTCGCAATCGTCTCGACGCCGCAAGGGCGTCATGTCAGACACTTCCGGCTCGCTCGGCCAATGTCGGCGGCGAAGTGCTCTGCACGGTCTTCTGAGGGGAACGGCGATGTCACGTATTGGTAAAAAACCGGTCGCGCTGCCTTCGGGCGTGTCGCGCCCAGGTTTCGGGCCAGACGGTCGAGGTCAAGGGCCCCAAAGGGCACCCGTAGCTTCACCGCTCGTGATGACGTTACCATCAAGCTGGACGGCGATGAGATCACCGTCAGTGCCCGCGCGGCAAATCCAAGCGCGCGCGTCAGCAGTGGGGCATGTCGCCGCACCCAGGTGGCCAATCTGGTGACCGGTGTGACCGAAGGCTTCAAGAAAGAGCTGGAGATCACCGGCGTTGGCTATCCGCGCACAGATGCAGGGCAACACCCTGAAGCTGGCGCTGGGCCTCAGCCACGACGTGAATCTTCGAGGTTCCCGACGGGGTCACGGTCACCGGCCCCCAAGCCGACCGAGATCATCGTCGAGGGCATAGATCAGCAGCTCGTCGGTCAGGTTGCGGCCAACATCCGCGAATGGCGCAAGCCCGAGCCCTACAAGGGCAAGGGCATCCGCTATAAGGGCGAGTTCATCTTCCGCAAGGAAGGCAAGAAGAAGTAAGGACGCGAGATCATGGCGAACACCAAACGACAGCTGTTCCTCAAGCGCCGCATGCGCGTCCGGAACAAACTTCGCAAGATGGGAACCGGGCGTCCGCGCCTGAGCATCCATCGCTCGAACAAGAACATCCATGTCCAGCTGATCGACGATCTGGCTGGCAAAACGCTGGCCAGTGCCTCGACGCTGGAAAAGGCGCTGGGTGTTGTTGGTAAGAACAACAAGGACGCTGCTGCCAAGGTTGGCACGGCGATTGCCGAACGGGCCAAGAAGGCTGGCGTCGAAGACGTCGTCTTCGATCGTGGCGGTTTCCTGTTCCACGGCAAGGTCAAAGCATTGGCCGATGCAGCCCGCGAAGGCGGTCTGAAGTTCTAAGACGCAGGCGAGCATTTGTCGCCTCGATGATCGGGGGGCCTTGGGTCCACTGCGATTGAGATAACCAGCGCGGGGACGCGCGATCGAAAGGATGCCAAAAATGGCTCGTGAACCTAATCAACGAGGCGGCGGACAGCGCGGCGGTGGCCGTGGCCGTGGCCGTGAGGAAACACCGGAATTCGCCGACCGCCTGGTGGCGATCAACCGCGTCTCCAAGACCGTGAAGGGTGGTAAGCGCTTCGGCTTTGCCGCCCTCGTCGTCGTCGGTGACCAGAAGGGTCGCGTCGGCTTTCGGCAAGGGTAAGGCGAAGGAAGTGCCCGAGGCCATCCGCAAAGCAACGGTGAAGCCGCCAAGCGCGCAGATGATCCGCGTGCCGCTGCGTGAAGGCCGCACGCTGCACCACGACATGGAAGGCCGTCACGGGGCAGGGCGCGTTGTGATGCGCACAGCTCCGCAAGGTACCGGCATCATCGCCGGTGGTCCGATGCGCGCCGTGTTCGAGATGCTGGGCATTCAGGATGTCGTTGCCAAGTCGATTGGTTCGCAGAACCCCTACAACATGATCCGGGCCACGATTGACGGCTTGAACAAAGAGGCCAGCCCCCGCTCGGTCGCGCAGCGTCGCGGCAAGAAGGTGGCTGACATTCTTGGTGCCAAGCCGGAAGAGAAAACCGAAGACGCCGCCGAAGCGGCAGACGCGTAAGGGAGCGGGAATATGGCAAAAACCATCGTCGTCAAGCAGATCGGCAGCCCGATCCGCCGCCCCGCCAAACAGCGTGCCACGCTGGTCGGCCTGGGCCTGAACAAAATGCACCGCACGCGCGAGCTGGAGGATACTCCGAGCGTGCGCGGCATGGTGAACAGCATTCCCCATATGGTGGAGATCATTGAAGAAAAGGGCTGAACGCCACTTTCTTCAATGCTGAGATCAGGAACGCGCCGGTGCATCCAGTACTGGCGCGTTTTTTATTCGGCGCGCGCAGCCAGACGTCGGCGAAATGTCCGCTCCGCCCGGTATCGAGCCCGCAGGGCGCCGAGCGAGCGCCCGACCGTCCCGCGGCCTGGCGCTTGGGCAATGTCGCACGTCCTTCATCGTAGACGGGCAAGCCAAAAAATTAACCGCATTCAATCACCGTTGAAACGCCGTCCCCCGGTCAGACGCTTGCCCGGCTTGCGCTACGATGCCGCGATGCGCCAATCCCCCTTGATCCCTGCGTTCCCCCCGTCTATACGCCGCCGGTGGCCCATTCCGGGCCGCTCACATCTGAAAACGCCGTGGTCGGCCGCTCCCGTCGCTGGGGGCCGCATCCGGCAAGGAGAAGCGACATGAAATTGAACGAACTTTCCGACAATCCGGGGGCAACCAAGTCCCGCAAACGCATTGGCCGCGGTGTCGGCTCGGGCACGGGTAAGACCGGTGGCCGGGGTATCAAGGGCCAGAAATCGCGCTCGGGCGTGGCGATCAAAGGGTATGAAGGCGGCCAGATGCCGCTCTACCAGCGTCTGCCGAAGCGTGGCTTCAACATGCGCACCCGCAAGAAATATGCTGTCGTGAACCTGGGCCTGATCCAGAAGTTGATCGACGCCAAGAAGCTGGATGCCAAGGGTGAGATCACCGAGGACGCGCTGATCGAAAGCGGTCTGGTGCGGCGCAAGCTGGACGGTGTGCGCATCCTCGCCAAGGGCGAGTTTTCCGCGAAGGTGAAGCTGGCCGTTACCGGTGCATCCAAGTCCGCGATTGACGCGGTTGAGAAGGCCGGTGGCTCTCTTACGGTCACAACGGCGGCAAAGGCCGACTAAAAGGTTGTTTGCAGCCTCCGCGCTGCTTACATCTCCTTGAGGTTTTCTGGCGCCGCCGACCGGGACCCGGTCTGGCGGCGCTGACATGAAAAAAGGCGCTTTCCATGGCATCAGCCGCAGAACAAATGGCCGCAAACATGAGCTGGAGCGCGTTCGGCAAAGCCACCGAACTGCGCCAGCGTATTATCTTCACCCTTGGTCTTCTGATCGTCTATCGCCTCGGCACCTACCTGCCGGTTCCGGGCATCGACGGTTCGGCGCTGAGGAGCTTCATGGAAGACGCAGGGGCCGGCATCGGCGGCATCCTCAACATGTTCACTGGCGGCGCGATCTCTCGCATGGGCATCTTCGCCCTTGGGATCATGCCCTACATCTCGGCCTCGATCATCATTCAGTTGATGACGGCGATGGTACCAAAGCTGGAACAGTTGAAGAAAGAGGGCGAACAGGGCCGCAAGAAAATCAACCAGTGGACCCGCTATGGCACGGTATTCTTGGCGACGTTCCAAGCCTATGGCCTAGCTGTCAGTCTGGAAGCGGGTGACCTCGTCACTGATCCCGGCTGGTATTTCCGCGCCGCGACGGTGATCACGCTGGTCGGCGGCACGATGTTCCTGATGTGGCTGGGTGAGCAGATCACCGCACGCGGCATCGGCAACGGTATCTCGCTGATCATTTTCGTCGGCATCATTGCCGAGGTTCCCGCAGCACTCGCGCAATTCTTCAGCCAGGGCCGCAGTGGTGCAATCAGCCCGGCCATCATCGTTGGCGTGATCCTGATGGTGGTCGTGGTGATCGGCTTCGTGGTCTTCATGGAGCGGTCTTTGCGCAAGATCCACATTCAGTATCCGCGCCGTCAGGTGGGCATGAAGGTCTATGACGGTGGCTCGTCTCACCTGCCGATCAAGGTGAACCCCGCAGGCGTGATTCCGGCGATCTTCGCCAGTTCGCTTCTACTGCTGCCGACCACGATCAGCACTTTTTCTGGCGCGCAGACGGGTCCGGTGATGTCGGTTATTCTGGCGTACTTTGGACCCGGACAGCCGCTCTATCTGTTGTTCTTTGGCGGCATGATCATTTTCTTCACGTACTTCTACACCTTCAACGTTTCGTTCAAGACCGAGGATGTGGCCGACAACCTGAAGAACCAGAACGGTTTTGTGCCCGGCATCCGTCCCGGCGCCAAGACGAAGGAATACCTCGACTACGTGGTGAACCGCGTCCTTGTGCTCGGCTCGGCGTATCTGGCTCTAGTGTGTTTGTTGCCTGAAATCCTGCGAAGTCAGCTGGCGATTCCGTTCTACTTCGGTGGTACCTCGGTACTAATCATCGTCAGCGTGACGATGGATACAATCCAGCAGGTGCAAAGCCACCTTCTGGCACATCAATACGAAGGTCTGATCGAGAAATCTCAGCTGCGTGGCAAACGGCGCGGTAAGTCCGGCAAGACCGGCAAGAAAGCCCCCGCGCGTCGCTAAGGCCAAAGGCCAGCGCGCAGCGGAAGAAAGAGGGACAGGGACATGAACATCATTCTACTTGGCCCGCCGGGTGCGGGAAAGGGCACGCAAGCCATGCGGCTGGTTGAGAAACGCGACATGATCCAGCTTTCCACCGGCGACATGCTGCGCGCGGCCCGCACCAGCGGCACCGCCATGGGCAAGATGGTCGCCGATGTGATGGACCGGGGCGATCTGGTCACGGACGAGATCGTGATCGGCCTGATCGAAGAACAGCTGGAAGGCGACGCCAAGGGCGGTTTCATTTTCGACGGCTTCCCTCGCACGCTGGCCCAAGCTGACGCGTTGGGCGATCTGCTTGCCAAACACGGTCAGGCGCTGGACGCCGTGATCGAAATGCAGGTCGACGACGACGCGCTGGTCGCCCGCATCACCGGCCGTTTTACCTGCGGCAACTGTGGTGAAGTATATCATGACGTCACCAAGCGCCCGAAGGTCGAAGATGTCTGCGACAACTGCGGGGAAAGCCAGATGAAGCGCCGCGCCGACGATAACGAGGAAAGCCTGCGCAACCGGCTTATGGAATACTACAAGAAGACCTCTCCGCTGATCGGGTACTACTATGCCAAGGGTGATCTGAGATCGGTGGACGGGCTGGCCGCGATGGATGTGGTCGAGGCGTCTATTGCGGGGGCGCTGGGCTGATGGTGGAGCCCAGATTTCCCACCGAATATTCTCGCTTGACGCAGTTGTCAGTTTCTAACACCATTGACCCTTGACGCCCTAGTCAAACCCCCCTAAATTACCACATCCCGCAAGGGAATCGGCGCATTTGGGGTCGCACCCCGCCGCGTTACAGCACGAAACGAACCAGCAGCCCGATGGCATTTCACGCCTCGGGCTTGCGTTGTGAAAAAAGGGTCTGGAACCACGGATCCGCAACGAAGAAGGAAGTCCAAACGTGGCACGTATTGCCGGGGTTAATATCCCCACTGGAAAGCGCGTTCCTATCGCGCTGACCTATATCACCGGAATCGGCCCCTCATCGGCCAAATCGATTTGCGAGGCCGTGGGCATCGACCTGACCCGCCGCGTGAACGAACTGTCGGATGCCGAGGTTCTGTCGATCCGCGAACATATCGACGCCAACCTGACTGTCGAAGGTGACCTGCGCCGTGAAGTGCAGATGAACATCAAGCGCCTGATGGACCTTGGCTCGTACCGCGGCCTGCGCCATCGTCGGAGCCTTCCGGTTCGTGGCCAGCGCACCCACACCAACGCTCGCACCCGCAAAGGCCCCGCAAAGGCCATTGCCGGCAAAAAGAAATAGGGGGGCTGACTGATGGCACGCGAAACCAAGCGCGTTAAGAAGAAGGTCTCCAAGAACATCGCCGCTGGCGTTGCTCACGTGAACTCTTCGTTCAACAACACCAAGATCCTGATCTCGGACGTGCAGGGCAATGCTATTGCCTGGTCGTCGGCCGGGACCATGGGCTTCAAAGGCTCGCGCAAATCTACACCTTATGCCGCACAGATGGCGGCTGAGGATGTGGGCCGCAAAGCCGCGGAACACGGCGTCAAAACGCTGGAAGTCGAAGTGCAGGGCCCGGGGTCGGGTCGTGAATCGGCGCTCCGCGCGCTGGCCGCTGCCGGGTTCAACATCACATCGATCCGTGATGTCACCCCGATGGCGCACAACGGCTGCCGCCCGCCAAAGCGCCGCCGCGTCTGATACGAACTGAATCTTGGCCGGGTCGCGGAGATTGTCCGGCGGCTCGGCTTCGTCATTTGAACCTCGGGCGTCTGCCAGCCTCGGACATGGGCAGCAGGCAAGGATTGAGGAGACACACATGATCCACAAAAATTGGGCCGAACTGATCAAGCCGACACAGCTTGACGTGAAACCGGGCAACGACGCGATGCGTCAGGCAACCGTGATTGCCGAACCGCTGGAGCGCGGCTTTGGCCTTACGCTGGGCAACGCCCTGCGCCGGGTCCTGATGAGCAGCCTTCAGGGTGCGGCCATTACCTCCGTTCAGATCGATAATGTCCTGCACGAGTTTTCCTCGGTCGCGGGGGTGCGCGAAGACGTCACCGACATCGTGCTGAACCTCAAAGGCGTTGCGATCCGCATGGAAGTCGAAGGGCCTAAGCGCCTGTCGATATCCGCTAAGGGTCCGGCGGTCGTCAAAGCCAGTGATATCTCGGAAAGCGCGGGCATCGAAGATCCTGAACAAGGATCACGTGATCTGTCACCTCGACGATGGTGCCGACCTGTTCATGGAACTGACCGTCAACACCGGCAAGGGCTATGTCGCCGCCGACCGCAACCGCCCGGAAGATGCGCCCATCGGCCTGATGCCGATCGACGCAATCTTCTCGCCCGTGCGCAAGGTCAGCTATGACGTTCAGCCGACCCGCGAAGGTCAGGTTCTGGACTACGACAAACTGACGCTGAAGCTGGAAACGGATGGCTCTCTGACGCCCGATGATGCGGTCGCCTACGCCGCCCGCATCCTGCAGGATCAGCTGAGCATCTTCGTGAACTTCGACGAACCGGAAAGCGCGCGCACTGAAAGCGACGACGACGGTCTGGAATTCAACCCGCTTCTGCTGAAGAAGGTTGATGAGCTGGAACTGAGCGTCCGTTCAGCCAACTGCCTGAAGAACGACAACATTGTTTATATCGGCGATCTGATCCAGAAGACCGAAGCCGAGATGCTGCGCACCCCGAACTTCGGCCGCAAATCCCTGAACGAGATCAAAGAGGTTTTGTCGGGCATGGGGCTGCACCTTGGCATGGACGTCGAGGAATGGCCGCCAGAGAACATCGAGGATCTGGCCAAGAAGTTCGAAGACCAGTTTTGACGTGGTGCCGGGCTGAGGCCCGGCCTACGGCATTAAGAATGAAGGGTAGGCCGGGTTTCACCCCGGCACATCCAACCCCGGGCATCCCGCCCCAAGGAGAGCAGCTGACACGCATCGGCTGCCGGACAAAGTAAAACAGCCCGTAGAGGGCACAAAATTGGAGTAAGACACATGCGTCACGCACGGGGCTATCGCCGCCTGAACCGCACCCACGAACACCGCAAAGCGCTGTTCGCGAACATGGCCGGATCGCTGATCGAACACGAACAGATCAAGACGACGCTGCCAAAAGCCAAAGAGCTCAAGCGGATCGCTGACAAGCTGGTCACGCTGGGCAAACGCGGCGACCTGCACGCCCGCCGTCAGGCCGCCTCGCGCCTGAAACAGGACATGCACGTCGCAAAACTGTTCGAGGTTTTGGGACCGCGCTACAAGGAACGTTCGGGCGGCTACGTTCGCGTTCTGAAGGCTGGTTTCCGCTATGGAGACATGGCTCCAATGGCGATCGTCGAGTTTGTGGATCGCGACCTGGATGCCAAAGGCGCCGCTGATCGCGCTAGGGTTGAAGCCGAGGCCGAATCAGAGGCTTGAGGCCACCGAATCCCACCTGATTATATGTGATTTTGGAAACGGTCGGCGAGTTGCCGGCCGTTTGTCTATGAAAATTCAGTTAGCGCGCTGCTCGGAATCAATATTTTTCAGCGTGAGAGAAACCAACAGCGATTGCGTCGTTTCCGCCTCGTTTTCGCCCTCTCGGCTGCTTAACTCCATAAAACTAAGGAGATCGGCACAAGCCTGCGATGCAAGCGACTCCGGCAAAAGCGTGTTTTTTCCTTTAGTTTCCGTCACGTCAGCCCCCGTACGCCCAACCCACTATTCGCAATTTAAGGTTGAAACACACAAACGCAACCTGTCTAAATGGGCACGTCGGCGGCCAACTGGGTGGTTACGTCGACGTAAACGAAAGGGTACGGTAGCGAAACGGTGATGTTCGAAATGGCCAATACGCGGTGGTTGCTGCGCTAGGCTGAACGTCTTCGTATCGTTGAACAGATATGTGGCATTACGATGAAAGCCAGTTCAAGACGACATCCGCCGACGGCGGGGGGTCTAATGATGGCATGACAAAATCGAGGGAGCTTAATGCTCTTTTCGAGGAGTTGGGCGCGATGTCCCCGAAAGGGTTCTCGGCCGGGCTTCACATTCGTTTTGCCGCACCGTTGGTCTTTGTTCAGACCTACTGTTCGGAATGGATCAAGCTCTACACCGAAAATGCATATGCCTTGCGCGATCCCCTAGTGTTCTGGGGTCTAGGGGTCAAAGGCGCTACTCGGTGGAGTGCGATCAAGCTTCCTGACCCTTTCAATATCATTGGTCAGGCTCGCAAACACGGGCTGGAGTATGGTGCAGTGTTCTCCTTCGGGCCGATCACATCACGTACCATCGTCGGCATTGCGCGCGATGACCGGGAGTTCAGTGACGAGGAGATTGCCAAGGCAGCTGATCTGGTGACACGACTCCATGTCGCCGCCGAGCCTCCGTCAGAATTGACGGGCGCTCAGGTCGAAGCTTTGCGTCTGCTCGCCGAGGGGGACCGGCACACAGCGGCCGCGGCAAAGCTAGGAATTTCCGAAAGTGCGCTGAAAGCAAGGTTAAGTTCGGCACGGACGCGTTTGGGAGCGCGCACCACTGCTGAGGCTCTGCGGAAGGCACGGGAGTTCCGCCTCTTGTAAAACAGTAGCTTGCACCATCCCCTCCGTTTTTTGTAACCAATGCAAACTAGCGGGGGCTAATATGCAAACCACAACTCTATCGTTCAACAATATGCATAAACATGGCGAGCTGTTTCCGAACATGCTTCGGGCACGCCATAACACCTTTATCGGCAGGAAGAACTGGGATCTCCCAGAAGCCGATGGTATGGAATTCGATCAGTATGACACCCCGGCAAGCCGCTGGATCGCCGTGCACGAATTTGGTCGTGTGCTGGCCGGTGTCCGTCTGACCCCGACAACCAATCGGGTCGGTATCTACACATATATGATCCGCGACGCTCAGCGCGGATTGCTGGATACGATTCCCAAAGATCTGATGTGGGAAACCGCCCCGGTGGCGTCCCACGTCTGGGAAAGCAGCCGCGTGTTCGTCACCCAGGACGTCCCGAGCAAGCTGCGACTGCGCGTTCAGATGGCGCTGATCGGCGAAATGGTCGCCTCGGCGCGTAAACTGGGTGCGTCAACTGTGCTTGGTATGATCCCTGAGAACTCGCCGCGCTTGGCGCGGCGGACCGGTATCGATTGCCGCCCCTGTGGCCCGGTGATGGAGATCGAGGGATCGCGTAGCGTTGTGGTGAATATCAACCTGGCGACCAAGCTCCACTAACCCCAAGACGGGGCCCTGGGGCAGTTCCCCCGCTCTCAGGGTCCCATAATTCCTGCTTCCAACGGGCGCGGCCCGCACCTATGTCATTTGCATGGCGGATTTATTCGACACAGCAGGCGACACCCCCGCAGGTGCACCCCGCCCGTTGGCTGACAGGCTCAGACCGAAGTCTCTGGCCGAGGTTGTCGGGCAGGACCATGTTTTAGGACCCGAGGCTCCGCTTGGCGCAATGCTGGCGGCGGGTAGCCTGTCGTCGCTGATCTTCTGGGGGCCGCCCGGAGTCGGCAAGACAACCATTGCGCGGCTGCTGGCGGATGAGACCGATCTGGCATTCGTCCAGATCAGCGCGATCTTCACCGGCGTGCCGGAACTTCGTAAAGTGTTCGAAGCGGCCCGGATGCGGCGCACCAATGGGCAGGGCACGTTGCTGTTCGTTGATGAGATCCATCGCTTCAACAAGGCGCAACAGGACGGTTTCTTGCCGCACATGGAAGACGGCACGATCCTTCTGGTCGGAGCGACTACCGAGAACCCCAGTTTCGAGTTGAACGCCGCATTGATGAGCCGCGCAACCGTGTTGGTTCTGGAACGCCTAACCTTGGCGCATCTGGAATTGCTGGCGCAGCGCGCCGAAAAGGAAATGGGTGTGTCCCTGCCGCTGGACGGTCCGGCGCGCGAGGCGTTGTTGGAGATGGCCGACGGCGACGGGCGCGCGTTGTTGAACCTGATTGAACAGGTCGCGGCATGGAAGGCGCAAGACAAGCTGGACGTGACCGCCCTGACCAAGCGGCTGCAGAGACGCGCGGCGCAATATGACAAGTCAGGCGACTCGCATTACAACCTGATATCCGCCCTGCACAAATCAGTTCGCGGCTCGGACCCGGACGCGGCGCTCTACTGGTTTGCGCGAATGCTGGAAGGCGGCGAAGACCCCCGCTATCTGGCGCGAAGGATCACCCGGATGGCGGTCGAGGATATCGGTCTGGCGGACAGCCACGCGCAGCAGGTCTGCCTGGATGGCTGGCAAACATATGAGCGCCTTGGCAGTCCAGAGGGGGAGTTGGCGCTGGCGCAGGCGGTAATTTACCTGGCTCTGGCTCCGAAATCGAACGCTGCCTACGCGGCCTACAAGAACGCACGGCGGGCGGCGGCCAGCACCGGCTCGGAACCGCCGCCCAAACATATCCTGAATGCGCCGACCGGGCTGATGAAGGAACAGGGTTATGGCGACGGGTATGAATACGACCACGATGCCGAGGGCGCGTTTTCGGGCCAGAATTATTTCCCTGACGGGATGAAGCGCGGCGTCTACTATCAACCTGTCGAACGTGGCTTTGAGCGTGAACTGAAAAAGCGCCTCGACTGGTTCGTCCAGCAGCGCGAAAAGAAGGCCCGCGGTTGACAGCCGCGCCGGGGCAGGGGACATGGGCCCATGTTTGCAACCTTGATCCAAGTGGCCGCCGGTGGCGCGTTGGGGGCCTCTGCCCGCTATCTGACCGGTGTCGGGGCTGTACGGCTACTTGGCCTCGGTTTTCCCTGGGGGACGTTGACCGTCAACGTTGTCGGCTCGTTCCTGATGGGCGTCTTAATCGTCGCACTGGCCGAACGCGGCGGAATGCGGTTCGCGCCGTTCCTAACCGTCGGTATCCTCGGCGGCTTCACCACCTTCTCGGCCTTTTCACTGGATGCGGTCACACTGTTTGAGCGCGGGCAGGTCAGCGCTGCGGCGGGCTATGTGGCCGCCTCGGTCATCCTGTCGATCACCGCGCTGTTCCTTGGTCTTTGGATTGCACGGGGCGCGCTATGAGCGGCGTTCAGACCCTTACAATAGGTCCGGACGAAGGCGACCAACGTCTCGACCGCTGGTTTCGTCGCCAGTTCCCGCAAGTCGGGCAAGGGCGGATCGAAAAACTGTGCCGCAAGGGTGAAATCCGGGTGGATGGCGGTCGGGTCAAAGCTGCGACCCGCGTCGAAGCCGGGCAGGTTGTACGAGTACCGCCCCTGCCGGACACAGCCGCACCGAAACCGCGCCGGACGTTCACTGTCTCGGACGAAGATGCGCAGATGATCCGCAATTGCGTCCTCTACCGCGATGAGCATCTGATCGCGCTGAACAAACCTGCCGGACTGGCGACCCAGGGCGGCAGTGGTCAGACACGACATATCGACGGTATGGCCGAGGCGCTGACATTTGGCTTAGAGGATGCGCCGAAACTGGTGCATCGGCTGGATAAGGATACCTCGGGCGTTTTGCTTCTGGCGCGAACGCGGGCGTCGGCCAAGGCGCTTTCCGAGGCGTTTCGCCATCGCAATACCCGCAAGATCTACTGGGCGGCTGTCGCTGGTGTGCCGCACCCCCGGATGGGAACGATCAAATACGGGCTGGTGAAAGCGCCGGGGGCAAGGGGCGAGCGGATGCTCTGCGTTCATCCCGATGACATCGCTGCGACCCCTGACGCCAAACGCGCCACGACAGATTACGCGGTTCTGGCCAACCTCGGTCAGCGTGCCGCATGGGTGGCGCTTGCTCCGATCACCGGGCGCACCCATCAGTTGCGCGCGCACATGGCCGAGATCGGGCATCCGATTGCGGGGGATGGTAAATACGGCGGCAGCGGGCAAGAGAACCTGGGTGATGGCTGGGGCGCTGGGCTGGGCGGTGCGCTGTCCAAAAAGTTACATTTGCACGCCCGCAGCCTGTCGTTCCGACACCCGTTCACCAAGGCCGATCTGACAATCACCGCCCCGCTGCCCGACCACATGGCGAGAACCTTTGAAATGTTGGACTGGAACGCCGCGGACGTACCACCTGATCCGTTTGCGGAGGCCGCATGGCCAAGCTGATTCTGTTCGACGTTGACGGCACGCTGGTCGACAGTCAGGCGCATATCATGGCGGCGATGGAGGTTGCTTTCGCAGATCAAGGGCTGGTTGTCCCGGATCGGGCTAAAGTCCTGTCAATCGTCGGCCTGTCTTTGCCGCAGGCCATGCAGCAGCTGGCGCCCGGCGCTGATACCGAGGCTCTGAGCGACGCCTACAAAGCTTCCTTCGCCAGTTCGCGCGCGAAGGCTGCAGATCCCGCACCGCTCTATCCCGGCGCACGCGCGGCGTTGGACCAGTTGCACGCCGATGGGTTCATTCTGGGCACCGCCACGGGGAAATCCCGGCGTGGGCTGGATCACATGATTGCCCATCACGGGCTTGAGGCGCATTTCGCGACGTTGCAATGCGCTGACGACCATCCGTCCAAACCGCACCCATCGATGGTTCTGACGGCAATGGAAGACGCCGGTGTCGCACCGGCCGGCACCGTGATGATCGGCGACACGACGTTTGATATTCAGATGGGCCGCTCCGCCGGGGTCGCGACCATTGGCGTCAGCTGGGGCTATCACCCGGTTCGCGATCTTGAGGACTGCGGCGCTAATGAAATCGTCGATGATTTTGCCGCCCTTATGGACAACTTGCTGGCGCGCGGTGCGGCATGAGCGATTGGGCCGCGAAACGCTTCTGGAAAGCTGCATCGGTCGTCGTAGTCGAAGACGGCTGGACGATACATCTGGATGATCGCCCGGTCCGCACACCGGCCAAGGCGACGCTGATCCTGCCGACCGAGGCGATGGCTCACGGCGTGGCTGCAGAATGGGACGCGCAGGATGGTCTGATACAGCCGCTGTCCATGCCGCTGACCCGCGCGGCCAACGCCGCCATCGACAAGGTGACACCGCAGCGCGCCGAGGTTGCCGCGATGATCGCGGGTTATGGCGCGACCGACCTGCTGAGCCACCGCGCCGAGGAGCCAATGGAACTCATCGCGCGCCAGGCAGAAGCCTGGGACCCGCTCTTGGATTGGGCGGCGGACACGTATGATGCCCGTCTAATGGTCGGCACGGGGATTATGCCGCTGGACCACCCACCCGAGGCGCTGGAACGGCTGGCTGGTGAGGTCGCGGCTTATGACCCGTTCCGCCTGACAGCGCTCCACGACCTCGTCAGCCTCAGCGGTTCGCTGATTATTGGCCTTGCCACGATCCATAAAGTGCAACCGCCTGAAGCGCTTTGGGTGGCCTCGCGAATCGATGAGGAGTGGCAGATCGAACAGTGGGGGCGCGACGATCAGGCCGACTCGGACGCCGAATTGAAGCGCGCCGGGTTTATGCAAGCGTTTGCACTGTGGGATCTGACGTTACGTCGTTAAAGAAATCCCGTTTAAGTGAAGTAGTTTAGATCCGAAGTGGCCCTTGTCCTCTTGACCTAATCCAACCTCATCTTGCATGTTGCGCGACACGAATAGATCAAAATCTGTTCGTTTAACCACGGGCTGCTTTTTGGCCAAAAAAACGTCGCCTTGATGCGACGAACCATCAGGAAGAGGTAAAAATGAAAAACGCAATATTTTTTGGCGCGCTAACCATTGCTGGGCTGGCCGCTGGTGCAGCTGCTGCCGGCACACTTGACGACGTGAAAGCGCGCGGCAAGCTGAACTGCGGTGTGTCAACCGGCGTTGCCGGGTTCGCACAGCCTGACGCCAACGGTGAATGGCAGGGTTTCGACGTGGCGGTATGTCGCGCCGTTGCAGCTGCCGTTCTTGGTGACGCAACCGCAATCGAATTCGTTCCGACCACCGGCAAGACCCGCTTCACAGCACTTGCTTCGGGCGAGATCGACATGCTGGCCCGCAACACCACCTGGACCTTCAGCCGCGATGTCGACCTGAAGTTCGAATTTGTCGGCGTGAACTACTACGACGGTCAGGGCTTCCTGGCCCCGAAAGAGCTGGGCGTGACCTCGGCCAAGGATCTGGATGGCGCGACCATCTGCATCCAGACCGGCACCACGACCGAGTTGAACCTTGCGGACTATTTCCGTGTGAACAACATCGCCTATGAGCCGGTTCCGATCGAAACCAACGCGGAAGCCCTTCAGCAACTTGGTGCCGGTGCTTGTGACAGCTACACCACGGATGCGTCCGGTCTGGCCGCAAGCCGTGCAACCTTCGAAAATTCGGCCGATTGGGTCATTTTGCCAGAGATCATCTCGAAAGAGCCGCTTGGACCGCTGGTTCGCCACGGCGACAGCGAATGGGGTGATGTTGTGCGTTGGACGCTGAACGCGCTGATCGCCGCTGAAGAGCTGGGCGTGACTTCGGCGAATATGGCCGACCTGGCTTCGGCCCCTGGTGACAACCCGGAAATCAACCGTATGCTGGGCACCGAAGGTACCCTGGGCGAAATGCTGGGTTTGGACGCCGATTGGGCGCAGAAAGCCATCGGTGTTGCTGGAAACTACGGTGAAATCTTCGAGAAGAACATCGGAGAGAATACACCGATCGGTTTGGCGCGCGGTCTGAACGCGCAGTGGACCGAAGGCGGGCTGCTTTACGCTCCGCCGTTCCGGTAAGAGACGAACAGGAATGGGCGCGGGTTGATCCCGCGCCCTTTTCGTATCTGCCACGACCGAACGAAAATCCGGGGCTGCATCGCGTGACGAACACGCGGGCTTGGGACGCACCGGACCCAAGGGGATACATGACATGACAACTGTGACCGACCCGCCAAAAGCGGCCTTCCGGCTGTCGATGTTGATTTACGATACACGCTACCGCTCGATGACGATCCAGGTGATTGCCCTGATCGGGTTTATGTTGCTGGCTGCGTTCATAATCAACAACACCATTCAGAACCTGGCCAATCTGGGCAAAGAGCCGGACTTTGGCTTCCTGAGCGAACCTGCTGGCTATGACATCAACCAACGCCTGATCGAGTATACCTCGCAAAGTACGCACTTGCGCGCAGCCTTCGTTGGTTTGCTCAACACGCTGGTCGTGGCGGTGCTGGGCTGCATTACCGCCACGGTTCTTGGCGTGATAATCGGTGTGCTGCGCCTGTCTTCGAACTGGTTGGTCGCGCGGATCATGACCGTCTATGTCGAGATGTTCCGCAACGTCCCTGTCCTGCTTTGGATCGTGTTTATCATGGCGATCTTGATCGAAACCTTACCGGCCCCAAGGGCCTTCCGAGGTGACGATCCCGAAGCGACGATGAAGCTGTTCGATACTGTCGCCGTCACTAACCGCGGAGTTTACATCCCGGAACCACTTTTTTCACGCGGGCTCGGCGACTTCTCGGTCTTCGGCGCATTCGAGGTATCCTGGGACCTGTTGGCGATCATCGCCGTGCTGGTCGCGGGTTTCTGGGCTGCGCGGCGCGTGAAACTCAATGCCGATGCCACACAGGAAGCGACCGGTGTGCGTCCGACGACATGGCACATGCGTCTGGCGCTGATGTTCGGCCCTGTGCTCTTTTTGCTCGTCGCGCTGGGCTTCCATCTGGGCTACCCGGAACTGAAGGGCTTCAACTTCGCCGGCGGCACGCATATGCGCAATTCGTTGATTGCGCTCTGGCTGGCGCTCAGCCTCTATACCGCCGCATTCATCGCCGAGATCGTGCGCGCCGGGATTATGGCGATTTCGAAGGGTCAGTCCGAAGCGGCATTCGCCCTTGGCCTGCGACCGAACCGGACGATGAACCTGGTCATCTTGCCGCAAGCGCTGCGGGTCATCATTCCGCCGCTGATCTCGAACTACCTGAACCTGACCAAGAACTCGTCGCTGGCGATTGCGGTCGGCTACATGGACATCACCGGCACGCTGGGTGGCATCACGCTGAACCAGACGGGCCGCGAGCTTGAGACCTTGCTGCTGCTGATGCTGGTCTATCTGATCATTTCACTCAGCATTTCAGCGGTGATGAACTGGTACAACAACAGCGTCAAACTGGTGGAGCGGTAGGATGAGCAACACACATTCCGATACTGTCCGTTTCGTTCGAGAGACGATGCTAACCGAACAGGCTCCGCCGATCACGGCCGCAGGTCCGGTGGGTTGGGCAAGGGCGAACCTGTTCGACGGTTGGTTCAACAGCGCGCTGACCATCATCTCACTGGTGTTGATCTACATGGTCCTCGCAGCAATCCTGCCTTGGGTGATCTCGCCCACATGGAATGCAGGTTCACTGACCGAGTGCCGCGAGATACTGGTGGCTGCCGGGAGCGTGGGCGAGCATGGAGCCAGCGGCGCTTGCTGGGGTGTTATCCGGGAACGCTGGCTGCAATTACTATTCGGCTTCTACCCGTCCGAGCTATACTGGCGGCCCATCCTGGCCTTCTTGCTGACCGGTGCGGCCCTTGCACCCGTCTTGTTCAGCGGGGCGTCGCGCAAGCTGTTCTACGTGACCGCCGCGATCCCTTTCGTGATGCCCTGGCTGCTGTGGGGTGGCACGATCTGGGGGCCGATCAGCATTGCCGTCGGTTTCGTGATCGGATTTTTCGCCAATCGCTACCTCAGTGACGTTTTCGGCTCGCTGGGCGGGATCATTGCTGGCGTAGCCTTGGCGTTGATCTGGTGGTTGTTCCTCAGCGGATCGGTTGCCGATGTCTTGTCCGGGATCATTCCCATCGGCATCGAACCCGTCGCCAGCCGGGACTTCGGTGGCTTCATGCTGTCGATCACCATCGGCCTCGTCGCCATCGGACTGTCGCTGCCGCTGGGCATCGTGCTGGCCCTTGGGCGGCAATCGGATTTGCTGATCGTCAAAGCCATCTGCGTCGGCTTTATCGAGTTCATTCGCGGCGTGCCGCTTATCACACTGCTGTTCGTCGCCTCGACATTGCTGAATATCTTCCTGCCGCCGGGAACGAATTTTGACATCATCCTGCGGGTGCTGATCATGGTCACCCTGTTCGCCGCGGCCTATATGGCCGAGGTGATCCGGGGTGGCCTCGCAGCACTTCCGAGGGGCCAGTACGAGGGGGCCGACAGTCTTGGCCTCGACTACTGGCAGTCGCAGCGGCTGATCATCATGCCGCAGGCGCTGAAGATCTCGATCCCTGGCATCGTCTCGACTTTCATCGGCGTGTTCAAGGACACGACGCTGGTGTCGATCATCGGCTTGCTGGACCCTCTGGGCCTGTCAAATGGCATTCGGGCGGACACCAACTGGAACGGCATCGTGTGGGAGCTTTACGGCTTTATCGCCCTGCTCTTCTTCGTCTTCTGCTTCTCGATGTCCCGCTATTCCATGTATCTTGAGCGCAAGCTCAAGACCACCAACTGATAAGGAGGTCACCCCATGGCCGACACAGCAACCGCTGAAACCATCGACCGTTCGAAGATGCAGGTCAGCGACGAAATCGCGATCCAGATCACCAATATGAACAAGTGGTACGGCACGTTTCACGTGCTGCGCGACATTGATCTGACGGTGAACCGGGGTGAGCGGATCGTGGTCTGTGGCCCTTCGGGGTCCGGCAAATCAACCCTGATCCGCTGCATCAACCGGCTGGAGGAACACCAGCAGGGTCAGATCATCGTTGACGGAACCGAGCTGACAAGCGACCTCAAGAACATCGACAAGGTCCGCTCCGAGGTTGGCATGTGCTTCCAGCACTTCAACCTGTTCCCGCATCTGACGATCCTGGAGAATTGTACCTTGGCCCCGATCTGGGTTCGCAAAACGCCCAAGAAGGAAGCCGAGGAAACGGCGATGCATTTCCTCGAGAAGGTGAAAATCCCGGAACAGGCGGGCAAGTTCCCCGGTCAGCTGTCGGGCGGTCAGCAGCAGAGGGTCGCCATCGCACGTTCGCTTTGCATGAAGCCCCGGATCATGCTGTTCGACGAACCAACCTCGGCCCTTGACCCCGAGATGATCAAGGAAGTCCTGGATACGATGATCGAGTTGGCCGAGGAAGGCATGACGATGATCTGCGTCACCCACGAGATGGGCTTTGCCCGTCAGGTAGCAAACCGGGTGATCTTCATGGATCAGGGCCAGATTGTTGAACAGAACGAACCCGAAGAGTTCTTCAACAACCCCAAGTCCGAGCGGACTCAGCTATTCCTGAGTCAGATTCTGGGGCACTGAGGCTCGAACACGACTCTACTCTAAATCGCGCGGTTTCACGAAATCGACGAACTGGCCGGCGCCGAAATTGGTGCCGGACCAAGCGTCGTTCTGAAACCGGATTACGGTGGTCGCTCCGCTCGGATAGCGTAGAAACCCCGGTAGGTTCGGAGCCTGATCCAGCAACCGGGTAGCGAAATCGGCGATGCTGGGATTGTGGCCTAGCATTAGTACGGTGCCGCCTTCGGCTTGCCGCAAGACTTCCAGCATGGCTTGTGCGTCCGCGTGATAGAGCGCAGCCAGCCAGGTTGGTTCGGGCGGCTTGGCGAAGGCTGGCGCAATACCTTCCCACGTTTCCCGCGTGCGTTGGGCTGTCGACGAAAGCACCGTATCGGGCACATAGCCACGGCTTTTCAGCCAATCACCTATCGCTGCCGCTGCGCGCCGTCCCCGGTCGTTCAGCGGGCGGTCGTGATCATCCAGGCCGGGGTCGTCCCAGGCAGATTTCGTATGGCGGGTCAGGATCAGGGTGCGGGTCATGGATGAAATATCCTCATATGCCAGGCGGATTGAGTTTCGTTGCGACCATAGCCTTGACTGACCGGACAGCCGCGCCGCGCGGCGCAACCGCGCATCATGCAGTCCTGGCCTGCTTCAGTGTCGAGATAAGCATGACAGGTGGCAACATCATAGCCCTCAGCCGATAATGCATTGACCGGGCAGGTAGAGCGGCAGGGTTGGCTTGCGCAGGTGGCACATGGCGGATCAACTGAGGGCGCATCCGGTATGGCCTGCGGCAGTGCGACTGCTCCGCGATAAGACACCATCAATCCGGCACGATCATGCACCAGAAGGGTGACGGGTGATTGCCAGGCCCGCCCGCTGCGCCTGGCCCATTGAATGAACGGATGCCACGGCGGTCCGCCAAACGGCATGATCGCCTGCCCGCCAACTTCGGTCGCCAGCGCACCGATCACCCGAGCCGACCAACGGTCCAGCGGATCGGGCGCGCCGTCCAGGAATTCGGGTTCAGCTGTCACGTGCTGCCAAAACCCCGGTTCAGACGGTCCCAGCAAGACCAGAGACCGCGCGCCTTTTAGCCCGTCACCGGGGACAGTCTCGCAAATGCCGAAAATGCCGAGGAAATGTGCCGCCGCCGCTTGCTTCAGGCGCGCAAGCATTAGCCCTCGGCGCGGATCAGCGATCCTGCGCCGTGGTCGGTGAACAGCTCCAACAGGCAAGCGTTGGGCGCGCGTCCGTCGAGGATCACCACCGCCCGCACGCCGCCCGCGATGGCCGCCAGCGCGGTTTCGGTCTTTGGGATCATGCCGCCTGCAATGGTGCCTTCGGCGGTCATCGACGTGATCTGATCCGGCGTCATCTCGGTCAAAACTTCGCCGTTGCTATTCTTCACGCCGGCCACATCGGTCAGCAACAATAGACGATCGGCTTGCAGCGCCGCAGCGATTGCCCCGGCGGCGGTGTCACCGTTGACGTTGAATGTTTCACCCGAACGGCCCGCGCCGATTGGCGCAATCACTGGAATCATGCCTTGATCGGCGATTTGGTGCAGAACCGACGCATCAACCTCGACGGGATTGCCGACATAACCGAGTGCTTCGTCGGCCGGATCACAGACCATCAGATTGGCGTCCTTGCCGGACAGGCCAATCGCGCGCCCACCCTGATTGTTGATCGCTTGGACCAGTCCCTTGTTGACGCGGCCTGAAAGCACCATCTCGACCACTTCGACCGTTGCTTCGTCGGTGATACGTTTGCCATCAACGAAAGTGCTTTCGACGCCCAGTTTGGCCAGCATCTCGTTGATCATCGGCCCGCCACCGTGAACGATGACCGGTTTGACCCCGACCTGGCTCATCAGGACGACATCGCGCGCGAAGGCCTCCATCGCAGCAGTGTCGCCCATCGCGTGACCGCCAAGTTTGATCACCACCGTCGCGCCGTCATAGCGCTGCAGATAGGGCAGCGCCTGGCTGAGCGTGCTGGCGGTGGCGATCCAATCGCGTTTCATGGCGTCTTGTGGTTTCATTTCAGGGTCCTGTTCCCGCCTTTGGTACGCCGATGGAGCCGGTCGCTCAAGCGGCAAGCAAGGGTGGAGATTATTCTGCCAATAAACTCGCCCCCGGCGGGAGAATTATTGAAAGGATGATGGGCAGGTCAGTCCAGAGTTGCGATGATCGCGCGCAATGTGTCGATGCCGGTACCCTTATCCGAAGAAGTGACGATTATTTCCGGAAAAGCGGCGGGATGTTTTTGCAGGGCGGCGCGGACCTGGGCGAGGACCTTGTCCAATTCACCCACTTTCAGCTTGTCCACTTTGGTCAGCACGGTCTGGAAAGCCACGGCAGATGTGTCGAGCAATTTCAGGATGTCTGCATCGACGGATTTCACCCCGTGGCGCGCGTCGATCAGTACGAATGCGCGGCGCAGGCTCGCGCGGCCCGACAGGTAATTCTTCAGCAGCCGCTGCCAGCGCTCGACCTCTTTCAGAGGGGCTTTGGCGAAGCCATAGCCGGGCAGATCGACCAGATAATGGCTGTCGGCGGCGGTGAAGAAATTGATCTCTTGTGTACGTCCTGGCGTGTTCGAGGTGCGCGCCAAGGCGCGTCGGCCGGTCAATGCGTTGATCAGTGTCGATTTCCCAACATTGGATCGGCCCGCAAAGCAGACCTCGATCCGATCATCGGGCGGCAAGCCGTCCATCGCGACGACGCCTTTGACGAAATCGGTCGGCTGGCGAAACAGGCGATCTCCGGCAGCCAGCGCGTCCGCGGACGGTTCAGCAATAGGGAAGGGCAGAGTGCTCATAGCAGGTCTGCGCTGTCGCCAATTTTGACGTTGCCGCTGTGCGTTACGACGGCGTAGATTCCGAAGTCCTGATGGCCCCAGCCACGGTCAAGCGCACCAAGGATGTCGGCGTCGCGCACCCCTGTATCGGGATTGGCGGTCGTGGCCATGCAGCGGGTAATTCGTTCGCGCACTTCCAGTTCGGCGGTGCCGATCCGCAAGGTGCGGCCGATCCAGTCAAATTCTTCCCAGGCTGTTGGGCCGTCGAGCCAGATGTTGCCGCGCCAGCGGCGTTTGGCAAGCGTCGTGCCAACCTGAGCCTCAACAGCGCGATGCGTCGCGATGTTCATCACGCTGATCGAGGGGAAATCGCTGTCAGTCATTCCGCGCGGGCCTTTGACAATCCTCGCCGAGGCGGCGCGACCTTCCGGCATCAGCGGGCGCACCCAGTCGAAGAACTCGACCGGGCTGTCGTTTGGCGCAAACTCCAACGGTTCACGATCAGCGTGGGAAAGGGTCACGCGGGCCGTCGCCTCATCGAGCTTGGCCGAAATTTCCATCAGCCCCGGCGCTTTGGAGCCACGTGAAAAATTTGCACAATGCGCCCATTCGCTGCCCGTCGTCTTTGCCGCTTCGTGCGCGACGGCCCAGTGCCGGTCCCACGGCAAGGTTTCGCCCTCGCTCAAGGCCACCATCTCCAATGCCTCGCGCCCGTGGGCCTTGATCGGGTGCCGCCAGAGGTGGGCGACGGTCGCCATCAGGATTCTTCTTTCGGCTTACGTTTGAAGCCCCCGGCAATATTGCCCCACAGGTCCGGTTTGTAACCCTGAGAACGCATGATCGCGTATTGCTGAATGAATGTGATCGTGTTGTTGGCAATCCAGTAGATCACCAGCCCGCTGGCGAATGACCCAAGCATGAACATGAAAACCCAGGGCATCCAGGCGAAGATCATCTTCTGCGTCGGGTCGGTAGGCGACGGGTTCAGTTTTTGCTGTAGCCACATCGAGATACCCAAAAGGATCGGCAGCACACCCAGCGAGAAGATGAAGAAGATCGACCCGACCTCGGGCGTGTTCCAGGGGAGCAGGCCGAACAGGTTCATGATCGAGCTTGGGTCCGGCGCAGACAGGTCGCGGATCCAGCCAAACCAGGGGGCGTGGCGCAGTTCCAGCGTGACAAAAATCACTTTGTAGAGCGAAAAGAAGATCGGAATCTGCATCAGGATCGGCAAGCAGCCTGATGCGGGGTTCACCTTGTTCTTCTTGTACAGCTCCATCATCCCCTTTTGCATTTTCTGGCGATCGTCCCCGGCGCTTTCCTTCAGCTTCTCCATTTCGGGCTGAAGTTCCTTCATCTTCGCCATCGAGACGTAGGATTTGTATGCCAGTGGGAACAGGATCGCTTTGATCACCAGCGTCAGCACGATGATCGACCAGCCCATGTTACCGATGATGCCGTTGATCCAGTGTAGCATTGCGAAGATCGGCTTGGTCAGGAAGAAGAACCAACCCCAGTCGATACTGTCGAGGAACCCGTCGATACCGCCACGTTCGTAGTTGCGGATCGTGTCCCATTCTTTCGCACCAGCAAATAATTGCGTGACGACCTGCGCGGTTTCTCCGGGGGCGACGGTCACGGTCGGAGCGACGGTTTCTGTCTGATAGACATCCGAGCGGTTGTCGTATTTGGCAACCGACTTGAACGGGGTTCCGGGCGTCGGGATCAGCGTCGACATCCAGTAATGATCGGTGAAGCCGATCCAGCCGTTCTCGGCCACCTGGAGAACTTCGGCCCGTGCACCCTCACGTTCGACATAATCGAAATCGGGCATGTTATCATAGTCGGTTTCGTTCAGTTCTCCATCCGACATCTGGATGAGGCCTTCGTGGATGATGAAGAACCCGGAAAGGTTCTGCGGTTCCCCGTGGCGCGCAAGCACGCCGTAAGGGGCCATGCGAACCGGCGCATCGCCAGAGTTTGTGACGGACTGGGTCACGGTGAACATATAGTTTTCGTCAACGGCGATTTGCTTTGTGAACTGCTGACCCTGGCCGTTGTCCCAAGCCAATGTGACCGGCGCGTCGACGCCAAGAGAGGCACCGTCGACCACTGTCCAGGGCGTGTCGGCCCCAGGCACAGCTTCAAACGGCAGCTCACCCGCGGGCGACCAGCCGTGGAGCGCGTAATAGGCGTTGGGATCACCAACAGGCGAGAAAAGGCGCACAGTCTCGGAGTCCGGCTCCAACTCTTCGCGGTAACCGCTGAGCGTCAGATCATCGATCCGTCCGCCTGTGGTCAGGATCGACCCTGCCAGTCGCCCCGTAGCGATTGGCAGACGGGTGCCTTCGGCTTCGGCCGCGACCGAGACGGCGCTATCCACTGCCGGGGCTGTGCCAGGTACCGCTGGTGTAGCGCTTGGTGTCGGCGTGGCGGTGGCCGATTGGGTTGCATCCGACCCTTCCGGAACAGCCGTGGGTTCCGGTGGTGGGAACAGCACGAACCATATCAAGATAACGGCAAAGCTTAGCGCCGTCGCCATAATCAGGTTCTTGTTCTGGTCGTCCATGGGGCCGCCGCCTGTCGCCTTTTCGGATCAGGCAGGTTCAACCTGTCAGCGGCCTAAAGGTCAAGCCGTTTTACCGGGTTTGCCCGGTGGTTGATTGGCCTTTGACGCCACGGCGCGGTTTGCAGCCTTTTCCGGGATAGCGTGCCTGGGAGTGACGGCAAGACGCGATGTCTGCACCACCTTGGCCTTGTGTCTTTCATACCAGGTAAACGTTTCGGCCATCGGCATCGGTCGACCAATGGAGAATCCTTGCACATACCCACAGCCGAGCTGTGCAAGCATGGCGTGTTCGCCAGCTGTTTCCACGCCCTCACCCAAGGTCTCAAGATCCAACCGTTCTGCCATGGTCAGGATTGCGGCTACCATGGTCTGCTGCTCTCGATCAGTGTCCAGATGCGTGATGAACGACCGGTCAATCTTGATCCGTCCCACTGCGAAACGCCGAATATTGGCAATCGATGCGCTTCCAGTGCCAAAATCATCCAGCTCAATTGAGCATCCGAGTTCCTGCAAGGCCCAGATATTGCGGGAAATGGCATCAATTGACTCCTGTGACATGACCGTTTCAAGGATTTCAATCGCAAGGCGAGATGGGTCGAGATCAAAGCGATCGAGTTCCCATTTGATTTTGTCCACCAGTCGTGGATTCCGCAGTTCCGAGGGCGAAAAATTGACTCCAATACGCGGAACAGTGAGTCCGGCCTGATCCCATTCGCGCAGCGCCGCGCAGGCATTGTACAAGATCACTTCACCCAGACGTTCGCTCAGACCGCCATCTTCGATAATGCTCAGGAACTCCGCAGGCGGGACAATGCCGCGGTCCGGGTGGTTCCAGCGGGCCAGCGCCTCAAAGCCAGTCAGTTGGCCGGTGTCCGTAGACACTTGCGGCTGAAACCAGGCGCGGATTTCACCATTGGCCAGGGCGCGCTCAACCTCGCCGGTCAGGCTGGTCCGTTCGACGGCGGCGCGATGAACCTCTTTTGTATACGCGCGAATCGCGCCCGGACCGCTGATTGCAGCGTCGCCCAGCGCATGACCAGCCGCCATCAACACCGCCTCACCGGTCTGCTCCGGTGCGTTGCGCAACTGGCAAAAGCCAATTGAAACAGTTGCGTAGACCCGCACCCCTTCAACAACGATTGGATTTGCGATTTCGCCCTGAATACGAGCGGCCAGTTGGATGAGGGTTTCCAGATCGGCACCGGGAATCGGGTCCAATACAACCGCAAAATTCGGCCCCTCAAGCCGCGTCAGCAAATCCTTGTTGCGAATCGCGGCCGTCAGCCGTTCCCCGACGCGCATCAGAACCGTGTCGCGGAATGCCTGGGCATGCTTGCCACCAAGATCTTCAAACCCATCCAGGCGAAGTGCAAGGCACGCCGTCGATTGCTCCAGTTGCGCGCCTTTGCGAAGGAACCGATCCAGTCGGTCGACGGCAGATTGGCGGAGCGGCAAACCCGTCAAGCCATCACGCGGCATGTCATCAAGGCTCACAGGAGGGCGCGCGAAACCCGCCGCTGCAAAGCAGGCTGGGAGGACCAGCGCCAACAGCACCAGTAACCCTTCGCCACCCAGCCAAAACCCTGCCAGCGTCAATGCAGGTACGAATGCCAGCGCCTGTGGACCAAGCAACATCGTTCGAATGACAGATCGAACGACTTCCTGAAAGCGTCGGCCGTATAAGCGCATACTCGTCCATCCTCTCGCCCCAAGGCAGAATGCCGGGGTTGGGACGAACGCTAGGGTGGTGAAGCGCTCAACAGGTTAATCAAGCGGTATCGTTTTGATCAATTTTTACTCAAATTCTGCGGGTTTCGTGCCGATTTCTAACCCGGCGAAATCGAACAGTTTGGAATCCAGCAGGTGCGACGGGCGCGCATTTGTTAAAGCGCGGAACATGATCTGACGACGACCGGGAGAGCGCGCCTCCCAGCCATCAAGGATTGCCTTGACCTGCTGGCGTTGAAGCCCGTCCTGACTGCCGCAGAGGTCGCAGGGAATGATCGGATAGTTCATCGCGCGGGAAAAGGCATCGCAGTCCGCCTCGGAGACATGCGCCAATGGGCGATATAGGAACAGGTCGCCCTCTTCATTGACCAGCTTGGGTGGCATGGTCGCCAACCGCCCGCCGTGAAACAGGTTCATGAAGAAGGTTTCCAGGATGTCATCGCGGTGATGGCCCAGTACCACCGCCGAACACCCTTCTTCACGTGCGATTCGGTACAGGTTACCGCGCCTCAGCCGCGAACACAGCGCGCAATAGGTCCGCCCGGCTGGCACCTTGTCGACGACGATGGAGTAGGTGTCCTGATACTCGATCCGGTGCGGCACCCCCATGCGTTCAAGAAATTTTGGCAGAACCGTCGCCGGAAATCCGGGCTGCCCCTGATCCAGATTGCAGGCCAGCAGGTCGACAGGCAGCAGGCCGCGCCACTGCAACTCGTGCAGCACCGCCAGCAAAGTATAGCTGTCCTTGCCGCCCGACAGGCAGACCAGCCAGCGCGCTCTCGGAGCATCGGGATCGACCATCCCATAGGCCTCGATTGCTTCGCGAACGTGCCGAACCAGCCGTTTGCGAAGCTTGCGGAACGCGGTGGTTTTCGGAGCACCCTGGAACAGAGCGTGGATTTCAGCGTCGTCGAGCATTACGATTGCCCCATTGATCAAAGACCCTCTTATCAAGTGAAATCACAGATGCGGCGTTTCTACCATCCCGCTCGTCCGACCAACCCCTATCCGCACAGGCCCGACGCGGTTGCAGGGTTTCGCTATGAAGGCGCGCTGACGCTGTTGCGGCTGAAGGACGCGGTCCGACTGCGCGCTAGCGAAGACGCCGCGACTACTGGTGAGTGACGAGAGATCGTTGTGCCGCCGGGCCGACGACCGAATGCGCGCGGCGATGCGTCAGGCAAAGGTCGGTGGCTTCGCGGTCTGGGCGATCCATCTGGCGGTGTGGATATTCGGGCGCGCGTCGGAGCGGGGGCTGGCGCAACAACGGTTGTTGGGGCATTTTTATTGCGCCGCTTTGGCTCTGATCTGAGTGGGGTACGTGACCTTGCCGAAGCGCCACACCGCGGGACGGTCCGGCGCTCGCCCGGCTCCTTTCAGGCTTGATTCCGGGCAAGAATGGGTGACCGCTGCTGCGTCGAGGCTACGCAACCTCACTCCGGCACATCATCGACGCCCGACCCGCCCCAGGGGTGGCAGCGCCCAATCCGTTTCGCCGCCAGCCAACCGCCCTTGATACCACCGTGCCGCTGCAGTGCCTCCAGAGCATAGGCCGAACACGTCGGGTCATACCGGCAGGAATTCCCCAGCCAGGGCGAGAGCGTCAGGCGATACCCTTTCACAAGCCAGCTGAGGACATGGGCAAGCGGGCTCATCCGTGAACCTTAGCCAGTGCAGCGCGCATATCCGTCAGCATCGCCTCGAACGAATGTGTCGCGGTCACGACCGGTCGCCCAATCAGAACGTAGTCCCAACCGGGCCGCCCCCCGGTCGGAAGCACCAGCCGGGCAATCTCACGCAACCTGCGCTTTGCGCGGTTACGGGCCACGGCGTTGCCGACCTTCTTGGAGCAGGTGAAGCCGACACGAATCAGGGCTGGATCAGCGTCGTCGGGGTGGCGCTTGCGTGCTTGCAGCGTATAGGCGGTCGTGCCTGCGCGCCGTGCCCGTGCGGCCTTCAGGAAATCCGCGCGCTTGCTCAGCACCTCCACAACGTAGACAACCCCGCCTGCGGGATCGCTGGGCGGGGCCGTCGGTGCCTCGGTCATATCTGTAGGTTAGCGCTTTACGCGCTCAGCTTCTTGCGGCCCTTGGCGCGGCGCGCGTTCAGGATCTTGCGGCCGGCTTTGGTCGCCATGCGGGCGCGGAACCCGTGGCGGCGCGAGCGGACCAGGTTCGAGGGCTGAAATGTGCGCTTCATCGCATCGTCTCCGTACTAGTGTTGGGGCCTGTGAAAGGTCTCAGGCGCGCCGGACTTAATTCCAAGCCCGCTCTCTAGTGGCAGGTGCGGATGCTGTCAACGCGCCCAAGGCAAAATCGGCGGCGAATTCCCGACCTGCAAGTCTGCAACAAACCCAGCCCCAATGTTTCAGGTTTCCCACTTCGGGTCACGACATTCCGCCCAGCGGTCACCTCAGATCAACGCGGCGTGATCGGCCTATCGGCAGCCCCGGTTTAACCGCATGTTCGCCTCAGCTTTACGACTGCGGACCAAGGAACGAAAGCGATGAGCGAAATGGCCGAGACCCCGCCCGCCAATGGATGGACCCGAAAACTGCCGCTGATGTTGATCGCGGTTGTCGCCGTGATCGGGTATTTTACTCTGCGAGAGTATTTGTCTTTTCAAACGCTTGCGGAGAACAGAGAGGCATTGATCGCATTTCGGGACAGTAATTACGTCGCGACTGCGCTGGTCTTCATTCTCGCATATATCGCAATTGTCGCTTTCTCACTTCCCGGTGCGACACCTGCGACATTAACCGGTGGTTTCTTGTTTGGCGTGTTCCCGGGATCTCTGTTCAACGTAACGGCTGCAACCATTGGCGCGGTTGCAATATTTCAGGCAGCGCGCTGGGGTTTTGGAGAAAAGTTGGGTGAGAGGCTGGAGGGTTCGGAAGGCGCAGTGAAGAAAATCAAGGACGGCATCGACGAGAATCAGTGGTCGATGCTGTTCGTCATCCGCCTGGTCCCCGTTGTGCCGTTCTTCTTGGCAAACCTGATCCCATCGTTCCTGGAGGTGCCGCTACGTCGATTTGTGATCTCTACGTTTCTGGGGATCATTCCGGGCGCGGTTGTCTATACTTCGGTAGGTTCCGGTCTTGGTGACGTTATCGCGCGCGGTGAGACCCCCAACTTGGGTGTTATTGCCGAGCCGCACATTCTGGGACCAATCCTCGGGCTTGCTGCGCTGGCGCTGCTACCAGTTATCCTGAAAGCCGTGCGCGGCAAGAAGGACCTCTGAACATGACGACGATCAAGACCGACATCTGCATCATCGGTGCCGGGTCCGGTGGCCTGTCCATCGCCGCTGGCGCGGTGCAGATGGGCGCGAAGGTGGTCCTGATCGAGGGCCACAAGATGGGTGGCGATTGCCTGAACTACGGCTGCGTCCCCTCCAAAGCGCTGATCGCCGCCGGAAAACACGCCCACGCCATGCAGACCGGCAAGCCCTTCGGCGTGACACCGGTGATGCCCGAAGTTAGCTATGCCGCCGCTAAGGACCACGTCCACAAGGTGATCGAAACCATCGCTCCGGTCGACAGCCAGGAACGGTTTGAAGGCCTCGGCGTCCGCGTCGTCCGCGAATACGGGCGCTTCATCTCGCCGACCCAAGTGCAAGCAGGTGAGAACATCATCGAGGCCCGCCGCTTTGTCATCGCCACCGGATCCGGCCCCTTCGTTCCGCCAATTCCCGGTATTGAGGCGACACCACATTACACCAACGAGACCATCTTCGGCCTCCGCGAGCGACCGGATCAGCTTCTGATTATCGGCGGTGGCCCCATCGGGATCGAGATGGCACAGGCGCATCTGCGACTTGGCAGTAAGGTCACCGTGATCGAAGGCATGAAAGCGATGGGCAAGGACGACCCGGAACTGGCCGCGATCATCCTGGATAAGATGCGCGCCGAAGGGATGGAGATTCACGAGGGCCAGCAAGCGGCGAAGGTTAGCGGGTCCGAAGGCGATATCACTGTCGAAACCGATGACGGAAGCGTTTTCACGGGTTCGCATCTGCTGATGGCGGTCGGGCGCAAGGTGAATATCGACCGGTTGGATCTAGGCAAAGCAAACGTGGATCACGACAGGGCGGTGAAAGTGGATGCCTCGTTGCGCTCAACTTCCAATCGCAAAGTCTATGCCGTCGGCGACGCAGCAGGCGGGCTGCAATTCACTCATGTTGCGGGCTATCACGCGGGTGTGGTCATCCGCTCGGCGCTGTTCGGATTGCCTAGCAAACAGCGCACCGATCACATCCCCTGGGTCACTTACACCGACCCCGAACTGGCGCAGGTTGGCCTGACCGAGGCGGAAGCGACCGACAAGCACGGCGACGCGCTGGAGGTTGTGCGCTTCCCTTACGACGAGAATGATCGGGCCATTGCCGAAGGCAAAACCACCGGTCTCATCAAGGTCATGGTGCTCAAAGGCCGACCTGTCGGGGCCTCAATCGCTGGCGCTCACGCCGGGGAATTGATCGGCGTCTGGGCGCTCGCCATCGCCAACAAGATGAGTATGTCCGCCGTAGCTGCCATGGTCGCGCCCTATCCGACACTGGGCGAGATCAACAAACGCGCCGCGGGGGCCTATTTCTCACCCCGGCTGTTTGACAACCCCAAGGTCAAATGGGTCGTTCGGTTCGTGCAAAAATATCTACCGTAACCTATATCAGGGGGCATGATGCTGAATTCGCTCTCTGGTCGCTTCCTGATCCTCACCACGGTCTTCGTGATGTTGGCCGAGGTGCTGATCTTTGTGCCCTCGGTCGCGCGATTCCGCGAAGATTATCTGCTGCTACGGCTGGAACGGGCGCAGATCGCCTCGCTCGCGTTGCTGGCCAACGACATGATCGAGGAAACGCTAGAAGCCGAGTTGCTGCAGAACGCAGGCGTTTACAACGTCGTGCTGCGACGTGACGAAGTTCGCCAGCTGATGCTGTCTTCAGACATCCCCTCGCCAGTGACGGCGACCTATGACCTGCGAAACCCTGGCGCGTGGGAGCTGATCCGCGACGCAATCGTCTGCCTGATGTCGCCCGGAGATCGAGTGATCCGCGTCGTCGGTAGCCCGGTGCAGGAGGCCGGGCAACTCATTGAAGTGACCATGGCGAATGGCCCGATGCGCGTCGCCATCATCGAATATGGTATCAACATCCTGCTGCTATCGGCGGTGATTTCCATCATCACCGCGCTCTTGCTGTTTCTGGCCGTGCGCCGTTTTCTCGTGAAACCGATCAAGGGCGTGGTGAACGCAATGTCTTCCTATGCGTCCGCGCCCGAGGACGCGCGCCGGATCATCCAGCCGTCGGCCGGAGTGCGCGAACTGCTGGACGCGGAAATCGCCCTGCAATCCATGCAGACCCAACTAACCGGTGCGCTGAAACAGAAGGAACGGTTGGCCTCGCTGGGCTCGGCCGTCGCCAAGGTCAGCCATGATCTGCGCAACATTCTGACCACCGCGCAGCTGTTCGCTGACCGGATGGAGCTGTCGCAGGATCCGGCGGTGGCCAAAACGGTGCCCAAGCTGCTGGGCTCGATCAGCCGGGCGGTGAACCTGTGTGAAAGCACTTTGGCATTCGGGCGCGCTGAGGAGCCCGCACCGCGCCTTGATATCGTCCCCGTGGACGGCATCGTGTCAGACGTTTTCGACAGTGAACGTCTTTCTGCTAGCGAAGCGGATGTGACCTTCCGCCACGACCTCCCGGCCGGGATGAGCGTGCGGGCCGACGCCGAACAGCTCTATCGCGTGATTTCGAACCTAGTGCGCAATGCACGTCAGGCAATCGTGGCAGGTGGAAATGCCGGCGAGATCAGCATCGCGGGCGCTGAGTCTGAAACCGAATGGACCCTGACTATCGCCGACACCGGCCCCGGCTTGCCCCCCAAAGCTCAAGAGCACCTGTTTACAGCCTTTCAGGGCAACGCCCGCAAAGGCGGCAGCGGATTGGGCCTTGCTATCGCAGCCGAACTGGTGCGCGGCCACGGTGGCGCGCTTGAACTGGAACGCACTGGTCCTGATGGCACGGTCTTCCGCATTCGCCTGCCGAAATCCGTCGTCATGCTGGACGCCGCTGCAGAGTAACGAAGTCTAATTAATCGGTCTTGCAACCATGCCGCGCCATCGCTAGATCAGGCCCACTCGCGCGCTGGTAGCTCAGTTGGATAGAGTACTTGACTACGAATCAAGGGGTCGGGGGTTCGAATCCTCCCCAGCGCGCCATTAAATAGCAACGTTATCAGGTAGATAGGTTTTTGGCCGCAAGGCCGTCCAACCGCTTGGGTTTCAAGTGGGTTACAAAAAGTCAACTATTGATGCGGAATACCGCACACGACGTCGCCCCTGCGCTCGATGTCACCGGCACCTATGTCCTGAGGGTTGATCAGGCGCCGTTCCTGCACCCTTCAGCAGCCAATTCGATCTATCGCGGCGCCGACCCGCAAACTGATCCCTGTCAACGGCGGCGTAATATCCTGCCACTAGGGCGGAGCAAAAGCCGGCCAGTTTGTGGTGTGCGCCTTGGAGCGTGAGGCCCTCAGGTAGCAAGCACGTTCCAAGGCGCATTGGCCGTCAGGCCAACCTGATGGTGATTAGTTTTTGGCGCGTCGTGATTTGCTCTGGTTGAGGCGGTAGCTTTCGCCGTTCATTTCCAGAATGTTCACATGATGGGTCAGGCGATCCAGAAGGGCGCCAGTCAGGCGTTCGGTGCCGAATGTGTCAGTCCATTCTTCGAATGGCAGGTTGCTGGTGATTAGCGTGGAGCCGCGTTCGTAACGCTGTGAGATCAGCTCGAACAATAGTTCAGCGCCGGTTTTGCTGAGGGGCACGAAGCCCAACTCGTCGATGATCAGCAGTTTGACTTTGGCCAGTTGTCGCTGCAGGCGCAGCAAGCGCTTCTCGTCTCTGGATTCCATCAGTTCATTGACCAACGCCGCTGCTGTTACAAACGCCACCGGCAGCCCTTTTTGACACGCTGCAAGGCCCAGCCCGAGCGCGACATGGGTTTTGCCGGTGCCGGACGGGCCGAGCGCGATGACGTTCTCCTGGCGCTCGATCCAATCACAGCGCGCCAATTCCAGAACCATCATCTTGTTCAGCGATGGGATCGCCTTGAAGTCGAAGCTGTCCAGGCTTTTGACCGCCGGGAACTTCGCCGACTTGATCCTGCGTTCGACCATGCGTCGTTCGCGGTCGATCAGTTCCAACTCGGTCAGCCGGGCCAGATAGCGGACATGGTCCACGCCCTCTGCGGCGCAGATACGCGCTTGCTTGTCGTGCTCACGCAGGAATGTGGGCAACCGCAGGGTTTTGAGGTGATGGGCCAGAAGCAGTTCAGGAGCCTCGGTCATGCGCCACCGCCTGTCAGCAGGCTCATGTAGGTGGCTGCAGACGTTGTGGCGACATTGGTTCTGGGCAGAAAGGGATAGACATCCAGATCCAGCCGCGGCGGTCGGCGCTCAACACGGCAGAGAAGCAGATGCTTGATCGCGTCGAAGCTGACCGCTCTCATCAGCAGTGCGTCTTTGATCGCCAGATGCAGCACCGCCAGATCAAAGCGTTCCAACAGGCGAAGAACCTGCACATACTCCCGCTTCCCGGTCTTGCCTTGCCGGGCCTCCAAGAGCCGCTGGAGCGTGGCGAAGGCTTCTGGCAGCTCCCAGCCCTGCAAGGGCGCTGCCTGATCAAAGGACATGATCTTGCGCTCGATCAGGCGCAGGTAATGCACCGGGTCAAACACCATATCGCCTGAGTCATAGGAGCGGGGATGGTCTGCGATGATCTCTGCCGCGCAGCCAATCACGACGCGGTCAACGAAGCCTTTGATCCAAACCTCTCGATGGCCATAGGCAACGGGGACTGAGTAATCGTTGCCCCGGTAGCGCACCTGGGATGTTGATGTGACTTGGCCACTTTGGAGATCACAGGCTTCAAAGGGCGCGGCGGGCAAAGGACGCATGGCCGCCAGATCAGCCTCCAGCCGTTCGCCGATACTGACCTTGTGACCGCGCAGCATGTCGGCCTGCCGTTTGCGGCATTGTTCTTCAAGGTAGTCGTTGAACGCATCCCAATGGGCAAAGCGCGGGATCGGTACCATGAAGTTGCGCCGCCCGTACCCAACAAGGCCTTCGACTTTGCCCTTATCATTGCCCTTGCCGGGACGGCCATAACGGTCACCGATCACATAATGAGAGAGCATCGCGCTGAACCGCTGGGTTCTCTGGCGGGTGTCATCCGGCATGATCTTCGCCACAAGGCAGCGATCATTGTCGTAAAGGACAGAGCGCGGCACCGCGCCAAAAAAGCCAAAGGCATGTACGTGCCCGTCCAGCCAGGCTTCGGTGTTCGCCGCAGGATACGCGCGGATGTAGCAGGCATCACTGTGGGGCAAATCAAGCGCAAAGAAGAACGCCTTTTGCTCGACACCGCCGATCACAACCAGCGCTTCGCCAAAGTCGGCCTGGGCGTGTCCAGGCGGATGGCTCAGCGGAACAAACATCTCCTTGCCGGAGCGCTTCCTGGATCGGACGTAGTCTTTGACAATCGTGTAACCGCCACCGAACCCACATTCGTCACGTAGCCGTTCAAAGATCCGCTTGGCCGTATGGCGCTGCTTGCGGGGACGGGTCTTGTCTTCCGCAAGCCATTGGTCGATCTGACCCGTATAAGGATCAAGCCTGGGACGCCTGATCGGCGCCGTTCGCCGATATCCGGGCGGCTCAGAATACGCCAACATCTTCGAAACACTGTCCCGGCTAAGCCCAAAATCCCGGGCAATCCGGCGCCCGCTCAACCCTTCCTCAAAGTGAGCGTGGCGAACCTTCAAATACAAATCCACGGTGAAAATCCCCAAGCCCTCCCATCAAATGAAAGGGCAAAAGTGGCCGACTTTTACGCCGCCCGCGACAGCACTGTGCCGCCGCTACCGTGGCCGAGTATTGCTCCGCCGTTCTCATGTTGTCTGGCGAGAGGCCGCAGGAGGGTTCGCAATATGATGAAGACTTACGTGAAGCCCGTCACCGCCAAGAAGGCGAACTTGGCGGAAGTTGCAGCTCTTCCCAAGTGTTCGAACTGCCCGCCTTAATTCAGGGCTTATCTTTCCAGAGCTACTCAAGTTCCAATGGGTGAAAAAATGAAGAAGACCTACGCGAAACCCGAAGTTGCAAAGAAAACTAACCTTGCAACAATCGCTGCCAATGGTCAGTGCCTTTCGAATTGCCAGCCAAAGTGATCTGTGGCGTAACTTTCCGTTCTTGATGGCCTCGGCAGACCGCCGGGGCCTTTCTCTTTCTGGCGCTGCCACGATCATGACGTCGCCTCCCACTTTCGATTGATCCCGTTCCAGTGCCTGCCGTCCGGGCCATGCTTTTCCCACTCGGTTAGGTCGCGCCAAGCTTCCAGCGACACCACCTTGCCGGTCCATGTCAGCGGGTTCCCGACGACCGATGTGCCGTGGCGGAAGTCGGCAGGTTTCAGCGCGACCACCCTTTTCTCAGTGGCCACCTGACAATTAGACAAAACCTGACAAAACTCATTCGCAGTTCCCCCTTCGGGTGTTTTGTCGGGTTTTGTCAGGCTGTCAGGTGAGGTTTGCCGATGATTGCGCTCGCGGTGGACAGCAGGGCCAGAGCCACGAAGTCCACAGGCGCGCCCTTCACCTCGGCGGCGGTGCGCAGCCAGTCGGCCCAAGGGCCGAACACTGTGTCAAACTCCTGGTCGGCCATCACCGGCGCAGGTGGGCGATCAGGGCGGATGATCGAAGTGTCTGGTTCCGACCAGTCGGCCAACGGATTGAACGGGGTGATCTGTGCGGTTGCGCTGCTCATGCCGCCACCCCGCCTTGCAGGACATCGTTCCAATCCTGGCCATCCGGTGCGGTCATGAGTGACACGTCCCAGCCCAGCCCAGCGCGTGTGCGCTGCCAGCCAGAGTGGCGTGCCCCCATCGTGTGGTCCGGTTTGATTGTTAGTGCATCGTGGGCCTTTGGTCCATTGGAACGATACTTTCTGGTGCTGGTGGCCGATAGCCCAAGGCGCTGTGCGGCCTAACGGTGTTGTAGTGAACGCGCCATTGTTCGATCAGGATTTGAGCTTCGCGGAGGCTGTAAAATAGCTCGCCATTCAACAACTCATCGCGGAACCTGGCGTTGAAGCTTTCGCAGTATCCGTTTTCCCAAGGTGACCCTGGCTCAATGTAAGCGGTCTTCGCGCCCACGGCGGCGATCCAGTCCCGCACTTTCTGAGCAATAAATTCCGGGCCATTGTCCGACCTTATGTATTTCGGCGGGCCACGCAGGATGAACTGGTCCGTCAGTGCGTCCAGCACGTCCGTCGAGTTGAGCTTGCGATCAACGCGGATCATCAACGCCTCCCTGGTGTATTCATCAATGATGTTGAGCGTCCGATAGACTTGCCCATCTGCGGTGCGATCCTGGACGAAGTCATAGGACCAGACATGGTTGGGGCGCTCTGGTCTGAGACGCACGCACGACCCATCGTTCAGCCAGAGCCGCCCCTTTTTCTTCTGCTTCTGAGGAACCTTCAGCCCTTCGCGCCGCCAGATACGTTCGACCCGCTTGTGGTTCACGTGCCAGCCCGCATTGTTGAGCAAACCTGTGACCATCCGATATCCGTAGCGGCCATATTGATCTGCCAGCTCGATGATATCGTCGGTCAGCCGGTTTTCGTCGACACGTCCTTGCGGAGCTTTGCGCTGTGTGGATCGATGCTGCCCAAGTGTGCGGCAGGCCCGGCGCTCGGAAACGCCAAGCTCCTGCCGCACACGGTCGATGCATTTGCGACGACGCGAAGGGCTTAGAAGTTTCCCCGTGCGGCCTCAGTCAAGATCAGCTTGTCCAGCGTCAGGTCTGATACTGCACGCCTGAGCCGCTGGTTCTCCTTCTCAAGCTCCTTAAGCCTCTTGAGCTGAACGCGCCCCATCCCGCCGTACAACTTTCGCCATCGATAAAACGTCTGCTGCGTCACGCCGATCTGACGCACCGCCTCCGCTATCGTCGCGCCCTGTCCCTGCAGCACTTCAACTTGCCGTAGCTTCGATACAATCTCTTCCGGCTTCTCTCGTTTCCCAGCCATCTCTGTTCCTCCAATATACGGGACAAATCTATCCCAGTTGGTGGACCACTTTCAGGGGGCTACTCCAAGAGCATTCGCCGCCTCACGCCCCGGCGGATCGCCGTCAGCAGCAATGATGAGGTTTCCAGGGCGGGGCGGCAGACAGTGCTGAGTTTGTGGGCTCGATCCGCGCATTGGACCCGCCGACTTTGGAAAGTTCCGGTCTGGAGCAAGTTGTCGGCGGCGATGACACAACGCCATTGAACCAGTTCAATCCGCAGGACCTTTATCGTCAGTTGGCACGACCGGTGGGGCGGCTGTCGGTGGAACTGAAGAGCGGTAAGTCGGCCTATTGCACGGCCGCCATCATCTCGGACGATCTCATTCTGAGCAACGCGCATTGCCTGCTGGACGCCACCGGGCGCAACGTCGTCCGGTCGGGCGTGCTGTCGATGGGATATCTGACATCCGGCATCACGGAGGAGACCGAACAGTTTGAAGTCGATGTCGGCGCGCCGGTTGAAATCGGAATGCCCGGGGCCGAGGGTGCGCCAGACTATGCGATCCTGCGTGTCACGTCCGGCGACCCGGGCCAGACCTGGGGGTCTGTCAGGCTATCGTCACTCGCGCCGCTAGAGGGCGGATCGTTGGCAATCATGCACCATCCGTTGGGGTTTCCAATGGTCGTCAGCGCCGGAGGATTCCGTTGAAAAAGTCGTTGTATTTTGCACCCGTGCTTTTGCAATCGGATTGAACTGACATTGCGGAACATGCGCCGGAAAGGGGCAACAGCCGCCCTCCGTATGCGACTTCTATCTGGTCGCCAGCCGAGATGACGCGATTTGGCTTGTTGGCAGCGCCAAAAGGCCGCTGAATTCTTCGACAAAATAGTCAGACGTTGTGCAGTCTGCATCCGGGTTGAACCGTATCGTTGTCATTCCCAATGCCTTGGCACCGTCAATCTCGACCTGCGCGTGACCGACGAAGGCCGCATCCTCTGGCCCTACAACGCGTACTATAAACTCGAAAAGACTACCGAAGATGATCCTGCCCTTGAGGGCAGGAAGGCCCAATCTCGTGTCGCCCGCTATGCCTCTCTGCATCCGACAGCCATCGATCAGAAAGTCGCGGTAATCGTCGAACACTTCCGTCGCCACGTCGTTAAAGACCTTGGGGGCAAGGCAAAAGCGATGATCGTTACGCAAAGTAGGGAGCACGCCCTGCGCTATTGGCAACAGCTTAACCGCTACATTGAAGACAAGGGATACAATGGCCTGAAGGCGCTAGTGGCATTTTCAGGTGATCTGGAGGTCGATGGCAATGTCTGGACAGAGGCAACTGCGAACGGATTTTCGGAGACGGAATTACCTAAGAAATTCGACACAGATGCCTATCAGGTCCTAGTTGTGGCAGAGAAATATCAGACAGGGTTTGACCAGCCGAAACTGGCTGCGATGTATGTTGACAAGAAACTGGCCGGATTGCAGGCAGTGCAAACACTCGCTCGACTAAACCGCACACATCCGGGCAAGACCCGCACCTTCGTTCTCGACTTCCAAAATACGATGGAGGAGATCAAAGAGGCGTTTGCGCCCTTCTTCGAAACGACAGCACTCGAAGAACGCACGGATTTAAACCAAATCTACGACCTCGAACGAGGCATTTCCAACGCGACCTATATCGACAAAGGCGAGGTAAGCAGTTTTGCCGATCAGTTCTTCAAAGGCGACCTTACAAACCAAGACCGCATCGCACTCGAAGGTACTGTCCGTCTTGCAGTGGGACGCTTCGTTCTCGATGAAGACGACGCGCAAAAAGAAGAGTTTCGGCAGCTGTTGCGTAGCTACCAGAGGTTCTATGCCTTCGTCGCACAGGTCGTGTCACTCAATGACCCATGGCTAGAAAAGCTGTATGCCTACACGTCTTGGCTGTCGCGGCTATTGCCGTCGAGGAATGTGCCTGCCGAGATCATGATCACAGACGATATGCTCAAACTATCGGCATTTAAATTGCAAAAAGGTGTTGAGGGTAGCGCATCGCTATCACCGGGGGAAACGGCCACGCAGGAACCGATCACTGAATTTGGTGCAAACGCCTACACCGAGGAAGAAGAAAAATCATTGTCGGAGATTATCGACTCGTTCAACGAAAGACACGGCACGACGTTCTCTCGGGAAGATTTTCTGCGCTTTGAGCGAGTGAACCGAGAGATTATGGACGACGAAATGAAAGAAATGATCCGCAACAACCCGGCGGATGTTGTCTACAATGCATTTTCGCAAGCGTTCTTCCAAGGCATGGTCAAGATGTTTCAGGGCGACAACGAGATGCGGAACATCGTTATGACCGACAAGGACGCACGCGAACAGGCGACCCGGCATTATTTCAAACGGGCACAGCGGCAAGCGCAGGAGATGCAGTAAATATTAATCCGGCCACAACTTTCGCACTCCGACGCGTGGGAGCTTCTTGTTAGAGCGGTTCCTGCTTAAAATGAGACATCGAGAACTCTTTAAATAATTGAAATCATTCAATTGTAACGGCAGCGTCGAACGCCTTGGCCATGATTTCAGCCATTTTGCCCGTGGTCCTGAGGGTTTGAAGGGCTGACTGAACGTGATGTTTCGCAATCAGGTAATCCTTCAGCCCGCTCGGATCGCGCAGGCCGCTCAAGGATCGCATCACGACCCGGCCCTTCTTTGAGGAACTTGGCGTAATTATTTGGGGTCATTTCAGCCTGACCAATTCTGGTCAGGCTGGAAACAGCCGCCAGATATGCCTGAGCGGCAACGGCATCGGTCACGGGCCACCCGCCAGCCTATCCTTGACGACCGCTGACCAAAATTTTCTAGAAATTTTTTCGGTTTTGCATTTCGGCATCTGATCGAACGCGCTGAATACTATGTAAGGGTGATCAGAGCGACCACGCCCGAAAAAAAGGGGTACCCCCCGGGTGGGGGTCACGAAACGGCGGCAGGGTTCGTTGAAGGGGGGGCTGCTGCTTAGATCGGCGTTGCGAATGGCCCGCACAGCGACACGCGTATCGGGGAGCCATTATGGGAACAATCTTCCATTATCTAATAAGATCTTTTAAAAACAATGGCATATGGCGGAGACGAAGTCCGCCATAACTATCGGGACCAACCCACTGAAATGCCATGCATACCTTACTAAGTATCTATAATATATATGGTTATTTGCGTAAATCTGTTTCAGGCTGTTTCGTCTGACGCCATATTGGTTCATAATAATGTGGACTCAGATGTGGACTCAAGATGTTAAACATTACAAAAGCAAAGGCGATGAAGTCGGGCGACCCGGCGATATCGGACGGCAGTGTCAAAGGTCTGCGGTTGCACCCGCACAGGTCTCAGAACGGGCGTGGGGCGTGGAAGCTACGTTTCACGTCGCCGGTGACGAAAAAGCGTCGTGACCTAGGGCTGGGCATTTTCCCCGATGTCGGTATCGCCGACGCGCGGGACGCCGCTAGCGCGGCACAAAGGCTGGTTGCGACCGGTAAAGACCCAATAGACGAGCGCAAGATCGCCGCCAGCGCGGCAGTTGTGGAGACCCTGACGTTTGAAGTCGCGGCACGAAAGCGGTTCGAGGAGTTGAGCCCCGGCTTCGCCAACGCGAAGCACAGGCAGCAGTGGATCAACACACTCACCACTTATATGTTCCCGTATATCGGGAGCACCCCGTTAGCCGATCTCAAGGTTGCCGACTTCGCGGAGGCGCTGCGCCCGATCTGGCTAAAGAAGCCGGAGACTGCACAGCGCGTAAAGCAGCGGTGCCACGAAGTGATGGACTGGGCGTATTCGCAAGACATGACCGCGGGAAACCCGGTCCTGTCCGTTGCCCGACTGCTTCCGAAACAGCCGCCGAAGTCAAAACGGGTCCAGCACCATCCCGCCATGCCATGGCGTCAGGTGTCGGATTTCTACAGCGCTAAGCTGGCGGGTGGTCAAAAATCAACGCACGCACTGATGACGTTTGTCATTCTAACGGCTGCTCGGTCTGGCGAGGCGCGCGCCGCGACGTGGGACGAGATCGACATTAATGCCGCTATATGGACTGTTCCTGCGGACCGTATGAAGGCCGGTGTTGAACATCGTGTGCCGCTAAGTTCGCCCGCTGTGGCGTTACTCCGGGAAGTGTTGCAGCGGAAACGCAACGATCTCGTCTTTCCGGCGCCTCAAGGTGGGGTACTGACCGACATGGCTCTGACGAAGTTCCTGCGCTACCATAAAGTGCCCAGTGACACAGCGGGGCGCACGGCGACAGCGCACGGCTTTCGAGCGAGTTTTCGCGACTGGGCATCAGAAAATGGGTATCCCCGCGACCATGCCGAGCGCGCCCTAGCGCACACAATTAAGAATCAAGCCGAAGCTGCCTATCACCGCACCGACCTCCTCGATCAGCGACGTCCGATGATGGAGGCGTGGGGAAAACTGGTGATTTCGGGCTGAAAGCGAGCAGCCGCGAAAAAAATATTTGAGACAGAATGTCGCAGGTAGCCGCTTCTTGGAATATAGCATCATGTGACCCATTGGGACCCACCGTGACCCGTTGTGCGGGAGTGTGCGTAGCCAACAAACTGAAGATGATGGCGTGCGCGTTTCCTGCGCCGTAGACCTTCTTGAAATCAGGGGGTCGATCCCCATAATCTCATGCAACAGCCTGAAAACTGGTGCAAAACCGCCTCGGGCATGTGACGGCCGCTAGCGGTCGAGTTGTGTGAGACAAGATGGAGACGCCCAATGGCTGCTAACAATGAAAACGATATCGTCGATCTAGATAGTTTGCCTGACGGCGCGCTGATTAGTCCCCGGCAGCTTCAAGCACTGGCACAACGTAGCCGCGTCAGTATGTGGCGCGATGTGCGCGATGGTCGGCTGGCGGACCCGGTGCAGCTGGGCCCGAACTCGATCCGTTGGACCGTCGCAGATGCGCGACAGTATCTCACCGGTCAGACCTCAAAACAAACTGCAAACCGGTAAGGACGGGGCGATGAATGTGATAGCTCCGCGATGCTGGAATGGTGATGACGACGATGCAGCTTCCGAAATTGATGTCGGTTTTCTACAGAAGATCATCCCCGGCGACGGTGTCATGCAGATCACCAAGATCGGGGATACGGCCCGCAATATCGCCTGTAGCGACCTGACGGACATGGTAGACCAGCTTGAGCGCTTGGATAAGACCGAGCGTCAACTGTTTATCACGCGTGTGCGTCGTTCCACGACGACAAAAGCCGCCGGGCCGACAATGTGAATTCCCTCAAAGCGCTGTATCTCGACCTCGACTGTGGAGAGGGCAAGGCAAGCACTGGCAGTGGATACGCGACGCAGTTGGACGCCTTGGAGGCCCTGCGCGACTTCTGCGAGAAGTGTGGCCTGCCGCGCCCCCTGATCGTCGATAGCGGTGGCGGTATACACGCGTACTGGCCGTTCGAAGACGCCGGTGTCTGCAGGGGAGTGGAAGCCGGTGGCGGAGCGTCTGAAGGCGCTGTGCAGTGCATGTGGGCTGAAGGCGGACCCGAGTGTCACGGCGGACGCCGCGCGGATTCTACGCCCCGTCGGCACGCACAACAAGAAGTACGACCCTCCGCGTCCTGTCAGGCTTCTGTGCGACAAGGGGCCGTGGGAATTCGCATCTCTGCTTGATGCTCATCAACGCTGCGGCGGACGAGCGTTTATTGGCTTCTTCCATGGTTCGGGAGGGCAACGGTACGTCAACACGCGTCCATAAGGAGATGCAGGAGGACGCTAAGCTGCTCAGCAGCCTCTCCCCAGACACCTGGGACGAGTCCCAAGAGAACATCGCCAAGGTCAATGACATGCTGGGGCACATCCCGCCCGACTGCGAAATGGCGGAATGGCGTAACGTGGGTTGGTCAATTGCATCATTGAACTGGGAATGCGGCCAGAAGATCTTCACGAGGTGGAGCCAGGGCAGCCCGAAGCACTGGAAGGATGCGGACGACGGCGGGGCTAGGGCGCAAGCGGCGATTGAAACCCTATTCTCACGGTTTGATCCTACCAAGGGCATCACCGTTGGGACCCTCATCCACCATGCCCGACTTAATGGCGCCCCTGACATAGGTGACGCCATTGCCGATGAAACTGGCGACGCTCCAGAGAATGTCCCCAATTGGGTCGCCAATATGAACGGGAAGTACGCATATGTGGAGGCGCAGAAAAGCATCTACCGGTTTGAGTTCGACGATTTCGCCAAGCCCGTCGAGTTGAAGACGGAGTATCAGAACGCGAAACTGGAGATATCCAGAAACGGCAAGGTTGAGCGCGTTTGCAGGGTGACGTCGTGGTTAAGCGATTCAAAGCGGCGGCAGCATCGCGGGCTCGTATTCTCTCCGGGCGAGGGGCCTATTACGCGCCAGAATGATATCAACACGTGGACTGGCTTCGCGGTCCCGCCGGAGGAGGGCGACATCGGTCCCTACTTGGCCCTACGCGACCACCTAATCCCGGACCCCAAGGAGCGCCGCTACGTCGAACAGTGGCTAGCGCACAAGCTTCAGAATCCCGGCAAAAAATTGAACACCGCGCTCGTGGTGTGGGGCGTAAAAAATGGGGTGGGGAAAAACCTACTATTCGAAACCTGTGGCGAAATTGTTGGCGATAAACACTATTGCGTCGTCACTAAGAAGGACCTCACAGGGGACTTCAACTCGTGGGCGAAAAACAAACTTTTCGTAATCGGTGATGAGGTTCTCGGCAGTGGAAATCGCCACGAAGCGGACAAGTTTAAGACGCTTATCACGGGGACGAAGCTTCGCATCAACGAGAAGAACCAGCCCGAGTACGACATCGATAACCATATCGGGTTTGTATTTCTTTCGAATCATGAAGATGCAATTCCCATGGCGATGGAAGACCGCAGGTACTATGTCGTCGAGGTTGCAGGGGATGCGAAGCCGAAGGAGTTCTATGATGAGTACGCGCGATGGAGGGATGCCGGTGGCCTTGCGGCCCTGCACCACTATTTGGCCAACGAAGTAACGCTTACCGACTTCAATCCCATGGCCCCTGCTCCGATGACGAGCGCCAAGCGCGAAATGATCGCGGCCGGGCGAAGCTCTTTGGAACAGTGGATGGTCGACACCTTACAAGAACCTACTACCACGCTCGGCGGCGAAGTCATCTCAATCAAGGCGCTTAGCAGCGTCTACCAATTTAGGTCGGGGGACAAGCGCAGCACATCGAAGGCCGTTGAGAAGGCCGCCAAGAAGGCGGGCGCACGCAGACGCGTGTCGCAGATACGAAACGAAAAAGGCGAAAAGGTACGGGTCTGGTCCTTGGCCGACCACGACGCTTGGGAAGAACGCCCCGAACCAGAGTGGCGTAGCGAATTGGCGAAGGTGGAAAACTACATACTGACCTCACTGCCTCACTGCCTCACCTGATTTCAGTTGGGGCAAAAAGATACCGATAGTGTGGAGCCGTCGTCAGGTCGCCCCTCTGATTCTACCTTTTTTTCTAAGTTTGGTTATTTAGTGAGGCTCTGAGAAAATAGGGCTTATCATGTTGTTTTTACGGTATTTTTCGTGCCTCACTTAGTGTGATCTAGCTGAGGCTATGTGAGGCACTTGGGTCGTATTTTAGCCCCCCTCGCGATCAGGGATTCACATCACGCAATTTTTGTAATATTATAACATACGATTGGAGACCCGATATGACCATCAACCCACTGCCGACGTGCGTTCGACCAAGGCCAAGCCAGCCGTCGCAAACACCCGCTAACCGCGGCGCCTACAAGCTGCGCGAGACGCAGCAAAACCTTAATCGCATGATCGCCACGCTGGACGCTGTCGGCGACTATCTGCGACGCCGTCCCCAGCACCGTGGGCCTATGGGCCTCGGCGGCTGTACCACCGACGACAAGGCCATTTATTTGAAGCGCATCCCGACAACATTGGCGAAGATGTTTGGCTACGACGTTCTACCCGCCATCGCTACGCTCACCGGTGACGGGGTCCCACAGCACAATGTTCGGCAGGCACTGGGCCAAATCCAGCGCAGGGTCGAATACCTACTCGACGAGTGCGACGTGCAGCACGCCAGCCTAAAGAAAGGTATCAAGGCCGAGTATGAAAACATGAAGGCGGGCTACTCAGAGCTATACGGCTTGCTGACTGACGCCCTAGACCTCGTGCGCGACGCGCAGGCTGTGCAGGAGTTCCACGAGCGGCGCGAAAAATACCGTCCCCAAAGTGGGCACGCCAAGGGCCTAGACGGCTTGTTTGTATGAATTCTCCGTGCGTCAGCGCGCAATTTTAGCCGCCTAGATTCCTTTCCCCGGCAACATAGGATCACCATGCCCCTCCCCGGCATCGTCTCAGGTAAAGCCGCTCGCTGCGCGGCGCAGTGTCGTGCGACCAAGGAGCGTTGTTGGAACCCAGCCGCGTTCGGCATGGCCACATGTCGTTATCACGGGGCTCGACGCCGCCAGACGGTCCGGACCGGCCCAGACCACCCCAAGTACAAACATGGGCAGGAAACCCTCGGCGCTAAGCGCCGGCGCAGCGACGGACTAGTGCGGCTGGCGGAGTACGAGGAACTTCTGGCGGGCGCCGGGAAACTAACCGGACCGCGCACGCGCGGCCCGAAACCGGGGTAGAACCAGCAGCAGGCCGTGACCCCGGGAAACGAAACCAGCCGTTCGTATATAGCGCAGCGAAGGCTACAGAAGAGCCCATATTACCGATTGCTGCAAAGTACTCGAATGTCGGCTTCAGGATCTTCGGGCAATTCATCCACCATGCCGCAAAGATCAGGCCCGGTATCGCTTCCCTGTGGTTTCAAACTAGAGCGGGTTGCAGTTAATTGGCCTCATAGCCTGCTGCTTTGAAGAAGTTATAGCATTCCTCGTCTGAGAACAGGTCGCAAACCCGGCCGACCGCTTGCCAGAGGTCTTCGTATGTTCGGGCCGCAGCCTTTCTGATGAGTGCCTTAAGTTTCGAGAACGCCATTTCAATTGGGTTCAGATCGGGACTGTAGGGCGGCAAAAAAAGGAACCATGCGCCGATCTCGCGCAGGGTTCGGGCCGCACTGGGGTTTTTGTGGCTGGACAGGTTGTCGAGGATGACGACATCGCCTGCACGTAATGTCGGGGCCAGTTGAGTCTCGACATAGCGATCAAACATTTCGCCGTTCATTGCTCCGTCGATCACCCAGGGTGCATCCAGCCGGTCATGACGGAGGGCACCGATAAAAGTTTGGGTGCGCCAGTGCCCGAACGGCGCATGGTCGACCAAACGCTGCCCGCGCGGTGCCCAGCCGGTCGTCTTGGCCATGTTGGTCTTGGCTGAGGTTTCGTCGATGAAGGCCAGCCTTTCCAGATGGTTGGCCATGAAGGGTTGACGTTTCGTGATCCAGATGCGGCGCAGGTCAGCAACATCCTTGCGCTTCTGCTCAAGCGCCTGCAGGTCTTTTTTTATGCGTCAATCCAAGGCCACGCAGAACCCGCCAGACGGTGCCGCGATGAACGTCGATACCGTGGGTCTCGGCCAGTTCAGCAACCAACTCATCGAGCGTGATCTCGCCTTTGGCGGTGACGCGCGCATCTATCCAACCGGTCACCCCGGCCAGCTTTCCATGTCCGCCGCCATTGCCCTGAGGCCGCGGCAAAAGTGATCCCGTTTCGCACCGCAGTTTGATCAGGTCGTTCACGAATTTCGGTGACACCCGGAAATGCCGCGCCGCCTCGCGGTGTCCATGGCCCTCATCGACAAACGCGACAACACGCGTTCGCAGCTCTATTGGATGTGGCTTGCCCATCTGTAACCCCCATATCTGCCTCAAGGGCAAGGAATCACATCACAGCCAATCTGGGAATCCTGAATCTGAAAGGCAGAGACACGCTCTAATTCGCTGATACGGAAACGAAATTTCTCTGCGCGACGGTCTGACCAGATCAGTCCTGCATCCGCCAGACCATTGGCAGCAGGAATGGAAAATTCGTCGCCTCGTCGATTTCCACTTTCATAATCGGCGCCATGAATTTGTCCCAGCGACGGTTGGCTTCGCCTTCGTTCATCCGCTTAATTGCAAGTTCCAGATCATCGGTTTCAAAATAGCCGATCAGCGTAAGACCATGGCGGAAAATTGAATAATTGCGAACACCAGCATCTTTCACTTCTGCGACGAGTTCAGGCCAGATCTCATCATGGCGTTTCGTGTATTCGTCCTCATATCCGGGGCGTAGTTCCAAAATCCAAGCATATTGTGACATATCGTGCTCCTTCGTTGCAAAAAATAATCTCAATTCGCCTAATCTCAAAACCGGATGTTCTCACGGGTAAGTTGGTCAATTGATGCGCAACCCATCAGTCTCATGTCACGCTCAAGTTCCTCACGCATCAAACCCAAAGCCCTGCCAACACCGCGTTGTCCAGCGGCGGCCAACGGATATAAATATTAATGCCCAACTCCAACAGCTTTTGCACCTAACGATAGTGCCCTTAGAACATGGGTTCCACGCTGTATGCCGCTATCCACAATCACGTCGATTTTGTCTCCAACCGCGGCAACAATTTCTGCGAGCCACATAGGGAACGGGCAACATCCGGGTAGATCATGTGTTGATTCGTGTCCAAAGGTGCGGTCATGGTGGTTCCTTTCAAATATCATTCTGGGTCGGCTATGACGTCCTGGCGTTGCCTGCCCAAGCCTTCGATACCCAGTTCAACCACATCACCGGGGCGCAGGTATTGCTGCGGTTTTTGCCCCATTCCAACGCCGGGAGGAGTACCGGTGGAAATAACGTCGCCGGGGTGAAGGCTCATTAACTGGCTGAGGTAGGACACCACATGCGCCACGCCGTAGACCATGGTTTTGGTCGACCCATTTTGCATGGTCTTGCCGTTCACCGTCAGCCACATTGGCAGGTTCTGCGGATCGGAAACTTCGTCCTTTGTGACCAGCCACGGACCGATCTGGCCGTAATTGTCACAGGATTTGCCCTTGGTCCAATTGCCCGCTCTTTCCAGTTGAAAGGCGCGTTCAGACACATCGTTGGTCACTGCATAACCTGCTACGTAATCCAGTGCATCTGCCTCAGACACGTATTTCGCGCGCTTGCCGATCACGACGGCCAGTTCCACTTCCCAATCGGTTTTTTCCGAACCGCGCGGGATGATGATCGGGTCATTGGGGCCGCAGATTGCGCTTGTAGCTTTCATGAATATCACCGGTTCCGGCGGCACATCCATACCGCTTTCTTCCGCGTGGTCTGCATAGTTCAGACCGATGCAGATGAATTTGCCGGTTCCAGCAACGCAGGTGCCCAGCCGGGTGTCAGCGCTGACCAAAGGTAGGCTGATTGAATCCGTCGAGCGGATGGCTTTCAACCCTTTATCCGACAGGGTTTCGCCAGCAATATCGTCAACTATGCCGGACAGATCACGGATGTTGCCATCGGTGTCGATAATGCCAGGTTTTTCAGCGCCAGTTTCGCCAAATCTAAGAAGCTTCACTTTGATTTCCTTTATGTATTGGCCCAACCGCGACGGCACGATGTGCGCCACCGGTAACAACTGCGTATTGGTTGTTGAATTTGTGTTGAGTGGTAATCTGTATTTGCATGTTTAATTTCCCTTTGAAGTCGGCATAGGCACGTGCCTGAAGCCATAATCGTGGTTGACCATTAGGCCCCTGTCGGAAGCGGTCCAAGCTGGGCGGCATACCGTGTGATACATTCGAGTCCGAAATCAGTAGGTTGAAGCCAGGGTTCTCGTGCAGACCCGATTTCGATCCCGAGGCGATAGGCGAGCAACGTCTTTCCATACGTCAGAAACTGCGGGATGCCCTGCATTACGAATGTAAGGACCGGCAGCAATTCTGCATAAAGCTCATCCGCATATTCATAGTCGCCAGCGATAAAAGCAGCATGAATTGCCGCCGTTCGGTCAATCGTCTCGATTCCAGGGATCAGCCCTTGAGCTCCGGCCCGCAAATTATCCGTCAATTCGAGCCCGCAGCGACCATTGAAGACCATTGTCTTACCAGTGAGCGCTTTCGCGGACGGTTCAAGAGCCAACGCCGAGCATTCCAACTTTGCGATCGAAAAATTGGTGTGATCTTGCGCCAACGAAATAAGGTTGTTGTCATTGAGACCATAGCCAAGGAATTCGGGCGCGTTCTGAATGCCCACCGGACAATCGAGCGCATTTATAACTTCAGAGAAGAAACTAAGGAGTGCGGCTTCGCTGATCGTTTCAGACGGAGGTTGCAGGAGCAGCGCAGTAGCACCCAGATCAAGTGCTCGTCTAGCCGCTTTCAGCTGATTGTCGGGTGTTTCTCCACGGATAGTTACAATCATCGGAAGGTGGTTGTTCAGACGTTTTGCAATCGAAGTTATCACGGCCGCGCACTCATCTTCATCCAATTTGGCTGCTTCTGTCCCGAGTCCCAAGACTGCAATGCCTTTCGCCCCAGCTGAGATGGCCGCGTCCACCTGCAGCGAGAACGGATCGAGCCGGAGTTTACCGTCAGAGCCAAAAAAGGAGTAAAGCATTGGGTAAATACCGGGATGTAATAGATTTGCCATTGAATTAGTCTTTCCTATCAACGATTCTGGCGAAATGTGCGCAGTGCTTTATCTGCGTTCCAGATTCTAATTTGCAGCTTTTTTGGCTATAAAGTAGATGCATGTGGCTTTGTTTTTGTCTGCGATAGGTCGTTCAATTCAGGGCATGTGAAATACGCGCTCTAATGAACCTACAACTGGCGACTCGTCGTCGTTGGTCTCCATAATGTCAGCCATATGAGCCCACCATTTTTTAACAATCTTTGCCTCGGCCAGCTTGTCCATTCCGTGATCTTCGGTTAACCGCAAAACTGCAAATAAGCGTCCTGTAGCTTCATCAACGAAAATGGAATAATCAGATAAACCGGCAGAGCGCAGCCTTTCGACAAGTTCCGGCCAAATCGCATCATGCCGCTTCATGTATTCATCGCGAAACTTTGGATCTATCTGCATAGTAAAAGCGATTTGCTCCATCACGCGCACGCCTCAACCATTGCAATCATTGAACAAGTCATATCCGGTACACCCGCTCTGCAGTCTCCCTTAGGAGAAGCGCCTGC
>CALSNT010000009.1 GCA_943787785.1 uncultured Paracoccaceae bacterium
AAATTCAAAACCAACCGAGCAGCCGCCCTCGCTTAGTGGTGCGGCCTCGGCGCTACATAAGGGACAGCCTCACTGGCCTTGCTGAGACCCGTTTGCATTGGACTGACAGCACCCGATCAGGTGTTCATCTCAAGTTGTCTTAGTGCGCCGTCGCCTTGATCACCGTCGATATCCACGAGAATTCGAAGCACTTCAGCTGCCGCAAGGCGCGCTTCTTTCCGCGCTGCCATCTCGGCGCGGTCGCTGTCGCCGGACTTGATGGCGTCGACGACATCCCGGAGCATAGAAATACTTTCTGCAGATCGACCGGCTGAGCGGCGAGGGTGCGCAAGCCCGACCGCACGCCAGCGCCAGATCTGTGCCAGCACGGTTGCCAACATCTTTGATAAAGCCTTGCTGCCACCGCCCGAATGCATCGCATCGTAGAAAGCGTTCTTGGCGGTGAGTATGCTACTTGGCTCCCCGTTCTTGTAGCCGCGCTCGACCTTGTCGAAGGCTTCTTCAAGTCGGGCGATTTGTTCAGGGTCCGGTTGTTCGGCGAACAGGCGCGCCGCAAGCCCCTCAAGGGATTCCCGAATCCGGTACAGCTCGCGCGCTTCCGCCACCGTCAACCGACGAACGACCAGGCCTTTGTTGGGAATGAGGCTGACGAGGCCTTCTGATTCCAACTGTCGAAGGCTTTCCCGCAAGACAGTCCGCGATACGCCCAACATGCCCGTCAGCTCGCGTTCGGTCAGTCTTTGCCCGGGCGCAAGGCGCCCTTCGATGATTTCCGTCCGCAAGATTTCCTGAACCTGTTCACGAACAGGAGCAGCCGAACGTTTCAGAATTAGCCTGCTTTTCATGGGGGAATGATATCGTGCTTTGGAATTTTGTACACCGCTGAATGCCCTTTCCAAGGCGGATCCGGAGTGCCTGTCGAGTGCTGGAATACTGGCCCGCCAAGATCACCCCCAACCCAATGCTCAACACAATTTGGCCACACCGCGCATGCGTAATGTGTCGCAAGATTTTCACGAACATCTGCCTAACGGTCACTAAATACTAGACTCTTGTCTGATTGTACGACAATCTAAGTCAGCAAGGAAGTAACTGTGCAGAGCAATTCGGCAATCTATGCAATCGATTGCCTAGAAGTTGTGCTAACATCCGAGCGGTTTACGGAGGGGGGGAATGTTTTTGGATGTGACCGGCAGGGATGACGCCAGCACCAATTCAGGTGATCACCGAGGTGCGCAGCAACCTTTGATTGTCGCGAAGAACATGACGGTTGGCTACAAGCTGCACCGCGAACGAAAACTTCTTACCGCGCTGCGTGATATTACCCTCACCGTAAATCGGGGTGAATTCGTTTGCCTGCTTGGCCCATCTGGTTGCGGCAAAACCACATTTATCAACGCCATCTCAGGCATTGTTCTTCCGTGGGAGGGAACAATTGAGGTTGACGGAGCCCCAGTGACTGGTCCTGGCCCGGATCGTGCCATGGTGTTTCAGGACTACGCTCTGATGCCCTGGCGGACAGTCGAATCGAACATCCGAATGCCATTCGAGTTTCAAAAACTTGGAATGTCGAAACAGCAGATCGACGAGCGGGTAGAACGCTACCTCGACTTGGTGGAACTCAAAGGGTTCGAAAAATCGTACCCCTATGAACTTTCGGGCGGTATGCGGCAGCGCGTTGGAATTGCCCGTGCGTTGGCGACCGAACCGACGATTCTTCTGGCGGATGAACCCTTCGCAGCGATTGACGCGATGACCCGCGAGGCGATGCAAAGCGAGCTTGAGCGGTTCGTGACCAAGACGCGGCAAACCGTCGTTTTCATCACCCACTCGATCGACGAGGCAATAACCCTGGGCGACCGGATCGTTGTGATTTCGCGGCGACCGGGCAGGATCAAGGAAGTGCTGGACGTAAACCTGCCGCGGCCGCGCTTCGACCAGGATGTAAAATCACTCCCGGCATACTCGGAACTGCGGGAACGAATATGGAGCTTGGTAAAGGACGAAGCTCTGTCAGGGGCGCATGGGGAAGAATAGTGGCTGATACGGAAACCAATACGCCGACGGATCCCAAGTCGTTTGAGGACAAAGACAGAATTCGCACTGCTGGCTTTTCGGTAGGCGGCCTATGGGACCAGTACGGGTCCCACGTCGTCACAGTGGTGAACCTAATCTGCTTCTTTATTCTATGGGAGGTGTTCGCCCGCTCGGGCGTCGTCAACAAGGTGTTCTTTCCGACCGCATCGGGGATGTTCGGCACTCTTTGGGAGGGCCTCACCCGCTCGGCCCCGCCGGATGCAATCATCTCGGGCCAGATTATCGACCACCTTCTTTATACCCTGCGCACACTCAGTATCGGGGTGACGCTGGCATGCCTTTTGGGCGTCCCGGCGGGATTGTTGATGGGTGGCAACAGATATGTTGAGAAAATCCTCAGCCCATATGTCTGGGGCATGGCGTCGCTTCCCCGCATTGCCCTTGTTCCACTGTTCATCCTGTTCATGGGCTTCACAGTGAAGATGCAGATAACAATCGTGACGCTGTCGGCCCTGTTTCCAATTGTCATCAATGCCTGGGCAGGCGTCAAAACGACCGAGAAATCTCTGATCGCGGCGGCCAAGGTTTTTGGTGCCAGCCGGACTAACATCTATGTCCACGTGGTGCTGCCCTACACGCTGCCATTCATCATTGCGGGCATCCAACAGGGGATTGGCCGGGGCATGGTCGCGGTCATTATTGCCGAGATTTTCGGCGGCTCGAACGGGCTTGGCTTCCTGATCACACGCGCTGCAGACACCTTCAACTCCGAGTTAATGTACGCGGTGCTGCTGCTGCTGGTGATCATCTCGCTGTCGTTCATCAAAATCACCAGAATGATCGAAATCTACATCGCGCCGTGGCGCCAGCAGGTCGTGATGTAAGCGACTACGTCAATACATACGAACCAGATCGCAACCCAGGAGGAACTAAAATGACCAAATTCACCTCGAATGGACCAATCAGGCTCGCGCGACGCGATGTGCTGATGAAGGGTGGTGCGGGTGTGCTAGGGACAATGATCGCGGCTTCGACTGCGAACATTGCCGGTGCGCAAACACCGAGTGCCGATACGGTGATGGCGAACATGAAATCGATCAAGATGGGCGATTTCAACCCGAACTACGCCAACCAGTGGACGTTCCGACTGGCCCAATCGCTAGGCTTCCTCGAAGCCGGTGGAATCGACGACATGGAGATCATCCTGTCGGACGAATACATGGCCGGACTGGTCGGTGGCAGCCTCGACATCGCCCACGGCGACACCAGCGAGTTTCTTGCCGCAGGCAACTCCAGCGGTCTGCCGATCACCATGATTTCGATGCACCGTGATTTCGAGTGGTGGATCATGGGCGTTGCCGCAGGCATCGAAAACCCTGAAGATCTGAAAGGCAAAACGATCACCGGTGGCGGTCTTTCCGGGCGTAACACCTGGATCATGCGTCAGGTGTTGATCAAGATGGGTCTGGACCCTGACAACGACGTGAGTTTCGTGCCGTCCTCTGGCGGTTCGGATTCGCGGCTGGGTGCTGTGGTCAACGGCTCGATCGATGCTGCCAGCCTGTTCCCGCGCCATCAGGCGACACTGACGGAAGCGGGTGGTAAATTCCTCTTCCAAGAGCTGGTAAACGCGCCGCAGGAAGGTTTCGCCGTCATGGGCGATTGGCTTGAAGACAACGCCGACACCGCTCAGGCTTGGATTCTGGCTGACCTGAAAGCCCGCAAGTGGCTGCATGATCCTGCGAATAAGGAGCAGGCGTATCAGATCATGCTGGATCTGGGTTATGACATCCCGGATTCGTTCAAGGCGCTTTACGACGTAGAACTGGCACAGTTGAGCGTCGATGGCGGCTTTGATAGCGCCGAAGCGATGGATGAATTCGTCGGCACACTGGTCGAGACGGGCAACTTGCCTGAAGGCCTTGATTGGCGGAAGTACTTCGACCTTACGTACCTATGGGCCGCGCAGGATGCCTTGGATATCACCCGTCGTCCGCCATCGCTGTAACGATTTGAACACGACCGGCGGCTGAAAACAGCCGCCGGTTCCAAGGCCAACATACCGGGCGCCAGGCGCCATGATCTCAAGAACACGACGACATCAGGGAACACGGCAAATTGGGGCATTTGGTCAACGGAAAATGGGAAACGACCAGTACCAAAGAGGTTAAACAAGACGGTCAATTCGTCCGCAAACCCTCCGCCTTTCGCAATTGGGTTACGGTTGACGGATCACCCGGCCCGACAGGAACCGGCGGGTTCAAAGCCGAGGTTGGGCGCTATCACCTCTATGTCTCATATGCCTGCCCATGGGCGCATCGCGCGCTGATCTATCGCAACATTCTTGGTCTGGAAGATGTGATCGATATTTCGGTCGTGCATCCGGTCAACATGGAAAACGGCTGGGAGTTTGCCGACTTTCCCGGCGCGACGCCCGATGCGATCAATAACGCGCGGTACATGTACCAAGTCTATACCCACTCCGAACCGGACTATTCGGGCAAGGTCACGGTTCCGGTCCTGTGGGACCGCGAGACTGGCAGAATTGTCAGCAACGAGTCCGCAGACATCATTCGAACGATCGCTGACGGTTTCAAATCATTCGCATCAACATGGCAGGATCTCCTGCCTGCCGAGAAACGCGACGAGATCGATGAGATAAACGAATTCATCTACCGGACCATCAACAACGGGGTTTACCGCACCGGATTTGCCGAAACCCAGGCGGCTTACGAAACCGGGGTGGGCGCGATGTTCGATGCGTTCGGACAGCTTGACGCCCGGTTGGCCAACAACCGGTTTCTGCATGGTGATCGCATTCTGGAATCGGACTTGCGCCTGTTCACAACGATGATCCGTTTCGAGCCGGTTTATTACTTCCACTTCAAATGCAACGTGCGCCCTCTGGCAAGTTACCCAAATCTCAAGCGGCACACACGCGACGTGCTCAACACCGGAGATGTGCGCAAGACTGTGCACCTCGACCATATAAACACCCATTACTACCTGGCGCACAGGCGGATTAACCCCCATGGGTTGATCCCCGCCGGCGCAAACGTGGACCTTGAAGGTCCGGATTGGTGCGCTCAATGAAAGGGATCCCACATTGCTGACTCTCTACCATTACGACCGATCAACGGCGGCCCAGCGGGTGCGCCTGCTGATCGAGGAAAAGCAACTGCCCTGGAAAAGCGTGATTGTGGATACTGCCAGGGGGGACGTTGCACAGCTTCCTGACAACTATCACGAGCTCAATCCGAAGGGTCTGGTGCCGGTCGTCGAAAACAATGGCACCGGGATCGCCGAGTCGAATGTGATTTTGGAGTACCTGGACGATGCCTTTCCCGAAACGTCGTTCCGACCGCCCTCGGCCGAAGATCGGGCGCGGATGCGGCAATGGATGAAGCGGATTGACGATGGCGTTCACGTTGCCAGCCGAACCATTGGCGTGTGTATCGTCAACCGATTCATTTATCTTGAACGGGGCGAGGACCAGATCAAAAAATACCATGCGCACATGCGGGATCTGGTTCGACGTGACAATGATCAGGTCAACATCTCGATGGGCCTCGAGTCACCACTTCTGCCCGATGCTCTCAAGGTCTTCCGTTGGTTGTTCGAAGATATGAATGCCCGGCTTGAAAATCATGACTGGCTTGCAGGCGATGCGTATTCTTTGGCCGATATCGCGCTTGTCGTCTATCTGCGGCGCATGGAGTCGTTCATGATGGCTCCGCTTTGGGCGCATTTGGACCATCTCAATGATTGGTACCAGCGGATCGCCAACCGCCCCGCTTATCACAGGGCGGTCGAGGAATGGGGCGACATCACGTCCGCCAAACGAACCGAACATGGAGCCGGGGCTTTTGAGACGATTGCCAAGCTCTGGACGGCGTGACGGTCGACCACGACTGCTGGCATCGGGGCTGAGCGGTGCACAACGGTATGACGTCTGATCCCGTGTTGTTCTGGATTGCGGCAATCGTAGCGGCATTTTTTGTTGGCGGCAGCAAGGGCGGTCTGCCGATGATCGCGCTTCTCAGCGTGCCAACGATGTCGCTTGTCATGTCGCCGATGCAAGGCGCTGCGCTGCTGCTTCCGGTCTATCTGGTCAGCGACGTCTATGGGATCTGGATTTACCGACACTCCTATTCCAAACGGAACCTGGCGATCCTGGTCCCTGCCGCCGCGATCGGAGTCGTGGCGGGCTATATCCTTGCGGGCCGCACCGACGAGAACATGGTCCGCGTGATCATCGGCTGTATCGGCCTGACCTTTCTGGCGATGCGCATGCGGATGCGCCTGATGGGCAAATCCAAGCCAAAACCTGCAGATGTTCCGCGTGGATTGATCCTGGGCAGTATATCCGGGTTCACCAGCTTCGTGTCACACGCGGGTGGACCTGCGTATCAGTTGTATGTCATTCCGCAGCAATTGCCGAAAATGATGTTTGCGGGCACATCGACAATCCTGTTTGCGATTATCAACGTGATGAAAGTGCCGCCCTATCTGGCACTCGGCCTGATTGAATTCAGCGAACTTGGGACCATCGCCCTGTTGTTCCCGATCGCAATCTGCGGTGCCTGGCTAGGCTATCGCATCACCCGGATCATTCCGGAACGTGCGTTTTACATCATCGTCGAGATCGCGCTTTTCCTTATTTCGATCAATCTGATCCGCGTCGGACTAAGCGCCTGACAGACGCATTGGCGGTAAGGTGCTTTGCCTATCGCGAAATCGGATCACGGCGGATTTTCACCTTGGCGCGATCACGACACAGGGCGTGCAGAAAACAGGTCTTTTCAGCCACCCGAACAACATCCCGGATTGCATCGGTGCTGATATCGGCATCAACGAAAACATGCGTTTCAACGGGATCAGCAGTGCCACCTTCTCCGCTCCCTCCCGACGCTCCACCCAGCGTAAAATGCAGATCCTGAACCACGCGGTAAGCCTCGAGCGGCAGCTTGGCCATATGTGAATAGCGCCCGATCTGGGTCATGAAGCAAAACGCCAGCCCGATTGCGAAATAACTGCCTGAGTCCGGCGCGGTGCTGCGAGCCGGGTCAGCCGTGTCATCCACAATAAACGACCAGGAAGACGAGGATTGCGCGAATTGTTCACGTAGGCAGTCATAGGTTCCGTCCGCACGCACCCGGCAGGTTGTTCGCAGATGCAGCAGCTTCTTGGTACCATCAACAAGCGGCGCGCGCGGCGGTGCATCGGCAACCCGCTTGGCCATGTCTTCTTCGGACATCGTCTTTTGCGCCAGCGGGTCAGTCTGATCGCCCCGCGCCACCTGTTTGAGTGCCCCAATCGGATCACCCGGATCGGGAAGCGCGTCACCGGAAAGGGCTGCAACTTCGACAGGGTCAACCTGTTGGCCATTGCAGGTTAGAGTGAACAGGCTGATCTTTTCATCTCGCACAAGACCGTTGACCGGCGCGGCGGCGACAGCATCCAGCAGTAGTCGCTGGGTTTCGGCAGGGTTGGCACTGCTTGTGCAATCGAGCGAAACCTCGGGCGACAGGGCGCCGGAAACCATTGTGCCCTTGGGGAACGACCCATCCCGGAAATAGAAGTTCTCGACCACAAGAACCGGATCTTCCAAAGCGATCTCGCGTGCAGATGCCAATGCGCGCAACTCGGTCATAAACGATCCGGCCATGCCGACACCGACATAGCTCAGCGGGTTCGGCGCGTAGTCGTGCCCGCCTAAATGGGCGCCTTCGTCGGACGCAAACCGCCAAGCCAATCCGGTGAGGCCCGAAAGGGTGACCCCCTCCTTCTGAATACCGTTCAGAGATCTGACCCAAGCGCGAATTGATTGGCCATGCCGGTCCGGCGGCGGCGCAAGCCCAACCTGTTCCAACCCGTCCACGGCGTGGATCAGGGCACTGCCAAGCTCTTCCAGAGAAATGTCGGTCATGTGGTCAGTCTCCTTCGGCGGTCGATCAGTTTGTGATTGCAAGATAGACAAAATTTAGCCCGCCGATCACGGCAAGGACATCGACAAGGCGGCTATGGGCCTTGATGGTGATCCGTCGCAACATCGCCCGCCCGATCCAATTGCCCGGAATCATGATCAAGCCAACCAGAAATCCAAGCATGGCATAGTCCGAGGTGACAATCTCGGCGCCACTGAACACCCCGATCCGGACGATGTTTGTCGATAGCGAAATAATTGCCATTGTTGCAACAAATGCTTCGGTAAAAAGCCCAAAACCCAGCAGAAACGGGCTGAGGATCGTCGCGGCCCCAATCGAGGCACCTGCGAAGAACCCATATACCGCGCCTATTGCCGCAAGTGATTTAATCCCCGCACTAACGTTGCGAGATTGCGCCCAATGCCGCATCGGTATCGACGTAAAGATGATTACCGCCAGTGTTGATGCCAGCAGTTTGATGGGAAGAATAACGTAGATCCATCCAGTCAGGATAATGAAAGGCAATGCGGCCAACATCACGGCGCCGTATGCTTTGTAGTTAATATGCGGCAGGTTCATCAGACTGCGCGACGCGTGGCTGAGGATCAGTGCAATGGTCATTATCGGAACGGACGCCCGCACGTCGATCAGCAGGGCCAGCGCGCCGGTCATCAACAGGCCACCGGCGACACCGACGGCCCCGTGAATGCTTGAGGTCAGGAAAGCCGCAATTGCGATTACGACCAGTGTTTCAATACCGAATTCAGTGACAAGGCTTTCCAACGCGGAGATCAGGGCTGGCCCCTGTCTCCGGGGGATGCTGTTTCTTCAGGCTCGATAAACCGGACGGCGTTGCGTGGCGGCAGGTCGTCAATCAGCACGCGCGTAACGTTTTCCCACGCTTGCACAAACAGATTTTGCGAAGCTTGCCTGCTGACGCCCGCGATATGCGGCGTCAGAATCAGGCGCGCGGATGTCGCCGCATCAAGCGTGAATAGCGGGTTGTCTGCGGGCGGAGGTTCACTTTCATAGACATCCACAGCTGCGCCGCCGATCCGCCCCTCTCGCAGTCCGTCGGCAAGCGCGTCCTCATCCACGATGCCACCCCGCGCTGCATTTATCAGGATCGCTCCGGGCTTCATCTGGGCAAGCCTATCGCGGTCCATAAGATTGCGGGTGCTGTCGATCAGCGGCAGGTGCAAGCTGACGATATCGGAGGTCGTCAGAAGCGCGTCCAGTGAGAGCGGCTGAGCATTGATCCGGTCCAAACCGGCGTTGTCGCGCGGGGGCTGCGGATCGTGATAGGCGATCCGCGCACCCATTGCGTGGCAGCGCTCGGCGACCGCCAGCCCAATAGTCCCCAGACCGACAAGCCCGACGGTCAGCCCGCCCAGCCCCCTCAGAGAGGCAGCGACCATTGCCGCGCGATGGGTGATGTAGTCCCCGTCGCGCAATGGTCCGCTTGCGCCAAAGAAACCGCGGGACAGGGCCAGCGCGTTCGTCGTGACATATTCGGCCAGCGCGGTGTTTGATCCACCGGGCACATTGGCCAGCGCAATGCCTTCGGCAGCCAGAACCGACTGATCAACCCGGTCCAGCCCGGCCCCGGTGATCTGCACTAGCTGCAAAGTGGTGCCGCGAAACAGCTCTGCCGCTAGGGCAGGGCCCACGGCAGGGATCACGACCGCGCGCGCCGTTGCCAACAGGTCCCCAACATCGGCATCCAACGGTGCCCGATACACGATATCGAGACCCTCGGTCGGCGTGACTCCGACCGCATCGAAGTCGGCCCTTGGGCGCAGACAGACTACATCAGGCATCGGGCGCCTCAGTCAGAACCTGTATTTCAGGGCGCGGGAAGAAGCACAGTAGAGTCAGCTGAGTATCTCCGGTGTTACGGGTGACGTGCCGCTCGTTCGCGTGAACCAGGATCGTATCGCCGGGCTGCATGGCGAATTCTGTGCCGTCGACCCAAGTGATCCCGTGCCCGGACAACACATGAATGCACTCTTCACCGTCGGGATGCCAATGCGGTGGGCGTGGCACATCGCCCGTCTGTGCAACGGCGATATCGACCAGACGTAATGTGCTGTTCGCACCGATGGCGCCTGACAAAATCTCACGCGACCGCCTTCCGGGAAGATCCAGGTCTGTTGCGTCACTCAATGTGATCCTAGCAGCCATGTTCTATTCCGCTGCCTGCGAGCCCTGGATTTTATCTAGCTGGGCGAAAATGGCAGTCGCCTCGGACGTGATGGCATGCGCGACATCGGCAATCATCTTTCGTCCACGCTCGACTGTGGCAGGTGTGGGATCTCCGTACCAGCCGGTTGGCGCGATTGAGCGGATGTCCGTTAAGACCGGCACAAAACTGCGGGTGCGGCGTAGCTTGTCCATATGCTCTCCCTGGCGCTTGCCCGAGGACTTTTCGGCGCGGTCCAGATGCACAAGGCGTCCATAGTCCGGCAGCACCGCAAGCGCCTCAATCTCGCCCGCGTGGGTCAACCCATTGCACTCGTCCCCCCACAAATCCTCGGCGACATAGCACGCCTGCGCGATAACGACGCTCATCCCGTGGGTCCGGTGCAGTTTTTCCGCTGCCAGTCCCAACGAATGCGAATTCCCCTCGTGCCAATTCACGATCAACAACTTTTTTGCACCGTGCTGGGCCGTGGATAAGCAGGTTTCGATCACCACCTGCTGATAGGTTTCCGGGCTAAGCGAGATTGTCGCCTCATAAGGCATATGCATCGGAGTCACGCCAAGCGGACCACCGGGAAGAACAACGCCGTCCATCTGTTCGGCCACGGCGTGGCTGACACTGTTGGCCGCAAAAATATCCGTACCGGTGGGCAAATGCGCCCCGTGTTGTTCAACGCTGCCACAGGGCAGGATGACAAGGGGATGGCGTTCAAATTGTGCCTTGATCTCTGGCTGAGTCAGTTCGATGAAATAGCGCGACATAGCGGCCCCTCTGGTCAAGATGACGCCTGATCTTCGGCAGCAACACGCGCGCGCGCGGCGTGCAGAACTTCGGCCAATTTTACGGATTGGCCGTCGCGTTCAACTGACGCAAGGGCTGCGTTCACGACCCCCAAAGCGACAAGGCCGTTGGCCGCTTCTAGTTCAACCTTTTCGCCAGTGCGGCACATGTCAGCGAACATATCGAGTTCATCCGTGAACATGTTGGATGCACCCATTTCCAGGACTTCGCGCTTGCCGTAACCGTCCTTGCCGCGTTGAATGTACAGCGTCGAGGTTTCGTGGACGCGATCAGGATCGTCCCAACTTCCGAAGTCGAGTTCAAAGTGCATCAGGCCTTTCTGACCATAGACGCGAATGAAATAAATGCCCGGAGAGGTCCAGCAAGAGCCGACATATCCCAAAGCCCCACTTTTAAAGCGCAGCGTTGTCATCGACTGGTCGTCAACCTCTGCCCCAACCGGCGACAATTTTGAAGCGATCGAGGAAACCTCTTCAATCGGGCCGCCCAGCATGTAGAGACTGTCAAACAGATGAGTGGCGAGCTGTGAAAGGGGGCCACCCGGCGCTTTGTCGCGGTACCAGCGCCATGTATCCGGTGTCAGTTCCAGAGCGCGTTCATTTGAGAAATTCGATTCCATGAAGGACAAAGTGCCCAACTCTCCGTTGTCGATGGCCTCTTTCATCATCCGTGCGCCGCGCAAAAGCCGGGCGGAATGGCCGACCATGGCCTGAACACCGTATTCGCCCTGCAAGGCCTCCAGCCGAATGCCGTTTTCAAGCGTATTGGCGATGGGTTTTTCAGTGTAGATGTGCTTGCCAGCCTTTGCCACGGCGGTTGCAACTGGCAGGTGTTGCTCATTGGGGACCGTCAGAATGACCCCCTGAATTTCGGGATTCGCCAGCATTTCTTCGAGGCTGCTTGCCGAAGGCACGCCGTACTCGGATGCAAATGCGTCACGCTTCTCCGCGCTACGGCTAAAGCCCTGAATGATCTCGATTTTGTCCGACTGCTTTGACCCCCTGGTCAACACGCGTGCCCAACGACCTAATCCCACAATGCCGACTTTAATCTTGCCGTTGCTCATGCGTTGCTTCCTTCCCGATGCAATGTCCGCTGACGATTTGTAGGATTGTCATACAATCTAAGTCAAGAACTAGCTTGAATGCTGATTTTTGAAAGGGAAAAGAGGCCTCACTGCGATAGAATTAGTCAGTCTTACTGTCCTTGTGGAAACTAATTCGCATTAGTCAGTATTTCTGACGGCTGTTGAGTCGCAAAGGTCGTGCCCGGCTCCGCATAACCTGTCGAACTGATCTGCTGACTTCACAGCTCAATTGCGCTGTGAAGTCGGCGGATGGAGTGTAACAATTCCGCTGCACTTCGTAAGATTTCCAGCTCGAAGGTCAAAGCTTCAAATCAGAAACTCTAGAGATTCAAGACCCAGCAAGGATACCGGTTTCGTCGGATCAGTCACGCAGGTTCACAATCCGGGGATACACGGCTGTGTGAGTGGAATGGTTCGCAAAAAACCCGCAAATCTGCCGCACCTCGCCAGTTCGGCGTGTGTGCAAACTGACAGAAACCAGAGGTAATTCCATGTCCTACGTAACGAAAACAATCATCGTCGCTTCCGCCGTTGCTTCGGCTGCTGCAGGCATCGCCACCACCGCCGCTGCCCAATCCCAGGAAAAGTGCTTCGGTGTTTCGCTGGCCGGCGAAAACGACTGCGCCGCCGGACCGGGCACGACCTGCGCGGGTACTTCGAAAGTCGACTATCAGGGCAATGCATGGACGCTGGTTCCCGCTGGCACCTGCGCCGAAATCGAGCTGCCGGAAATGGCGGACGGTTCAGCTCGCATGGGGTCGTTGGAAGCACTGGATCGCGACCTGCCGGCATAAACCTGCTAGATGTCTGACGTCAGCGCTTATGGGTCCAAATAGGGCGATTTGATAAGAGAGAGTTGTTGGCGCATCGTAACCACTGAGGAGTGGGGCATGAGACAGACAACGAAGAGCGCCGGCGAGAAGATCGTCAAAGACATCAAGCGGGCGACCCGCAGGCAATATTCATCGGAAGAGAAGATCCGCATCGTACTGGACGGCCTGCGCGGCGAGGACAGTATTGCCGAGCTGTGTCGCCGTGAGGGCATCTCACAGGGCATCTATTACAAATGGTCGAAGGACTTCATGGAGGCCGGGAAGAGACGCCTGGCGGGCGATACAGCGCGTGCTGCGACGACCGACGAGGTCAAGGATCTGCGGCGCGAAGCTCGGGACCTGAAGGAGGTCGTTGCGGAGCAGACGCTTGACCTCCGTTTGCTCAAAAAAAGCATGACAGGGGATGGGGGCGACCAAGAATGAGGTATCACCCATCCGAGAAGCTGGAGATCATCCGGCTGGTCGAGGGATCGCACCTGTCAGCACGTCAGACGTTGGCAAAAATGGGCCTGCCCCGCACCACATTTTACCGTTGGTATGATCGGTATCTGCAGCGTGGCGAGGCTGGGCTGCAGGATCAATCCCCCAAGCCAAAAAACGTCTGGAACCGCATTCCTGACACGGTGCGCCGCAAGGTCGTCAAGCTGGCGTTGAAGGAAACGGAGCTGTCGCCGCGCGAACTGGCGGTGACCTTCACGGATCGGAACCGCTACTTTGTCTCAGAATCTTCGGTCTACCGAGTGCTGAAAGCCCACGATCTGATCACCAGCCCCGCCTTCATTGTTATCAAGGCAGCGAGCGAGTTCACCGACAAGACCACCGCCATCAATCAGCTTTGGCAAACCGACTTCACCTACCTCAAAGTTCTCGGCTGGGGTTGGTTTTATCTCAGCACGATCCTCGACGATTACAGCCGGTACATCATCTCGTGGAAGTTGTGCACGAACATGCGGGCTGAGGATGTGACAGATACGCTCGATCTGGCCCTGCAGGCATCCGGCTGTGATCAGGTCCACGTCGTTCACAAGCCACGCCTGCTCAGCGATAATGGCTCCAGCTACGTCTCAGGCGACCTTGCTGAATGGCTGCAGGACAAAGGCATGAAGCATTCTCGCGGTGCGCCGTATCATCCGCAGACTCAGGGCAAGATCGAGCGATGGCATCAAACCCTGAAGAACCGCATCTTGCTCGAAAACTACTTCTTGCCGGGCGATCTCGAAGCCCAGATCGAAGCCTTCGTCGAACACTACAATCATCAGCGGTACCACGAGAGCCTCAACAACGTCACGCCATCCGACGTCTACTTCGGCCGTGACAAAGCCATTCTAAAACAAAGAGAAAGGATCAAACGAAAGACGCTCGAAACGCGGCGCTTGCATCACAGACAACGCGCCGCATAATCACAGAAATCAGATGAGCCAGACTCTCTCTTAGTTTAGGCCGTTCTTGGTTCCAAAAACTCTGACGACGCACAATTTGGCAGAAATCACCGGAGCGGAAGGCTGTTCTGGAGCCCCAAACCGTCAGCTAGAACGCCATTGCTGCGACCGAATTACGTGTTCGGAAGCCGTTCTGGACGTGGCGGGTTCTTCCTCTGCGTGAATAGCAACGCCAACTAAACACGGCGGATAGCCCTGAATCCGCGACAAATCCTGCAAATGACGGCGCGTTTCCGCCGGATTTCACTCATCGACCGTTGACATGCGACAAACATGGTGATCGAGAGCCGCCTTCTTTGGTATTGAGGTGGTATGTTGGGCTGGTTGAGAAACAACACTGCAGGAATAGCAGCGCGGGCAGGTTCAGGACGCACAGCGCAGGATTGGGCTGTGGCGACACTTGGATTGCTGATCGTATTGACGATCGTGGGTGCCGGTCTGTTGGTTAGTGAATTGGTCCCCAAGAGCGCGGGGACACCGACGTCTGAAGCCTCTGGTGTTGAAATGGTGGTCTTCGTGCCATCCGAGTCACGTTCCACAAATCGCCGAAAGGCGCCTGCGGCCGCAGTAACGGATCAGGCTGAGACCTTGGCGCAGGTTAGTCCGGGTGCGGTGATGACGTCGCCCCGACCAAAACCACGACCCGACGTCCCGAGCCGGAATTTGGATCCACGGGCCAAGCCTGAGGACTTCGCAGAGCATGGTCAGGATAGCGCTTTGGCTGTAGCGACAGCGCAGAAATGCTCCGATCCGGATGGATCAGAAATCCCCGCGCGGCGCGCAGGTGCGTCTTCGGGCAGCGAATTTATGGCCGCGCTTTCCGGCCTTGGTGGTACCAAGCGGGACCGTCGTATTACGGCAGAGGTTCTTGCCGGGAATATTCCAGATTTCATGCGAAATCTGACGCCAGTGACGCTGAAATCAGCTGACACGACGGTAACGATCTGTGTCACGCCCGACTACGTGGCAATTGGCAACGACACTGACCATGTGCGGGTGCCGATGGGCCTGCCCGCCGCTGCGCAGATCGCTGACGGCTTGGGGTTCATGCTGCCAACGACGCGGATGGTCGATGCGATCTATGCCGATGCTGGGGTTCAGTTGACGCCACAACCAATGACGCCGAATTCGCAGATGACCTCGAACAATTATATCCGTCGGCATAATGCAACGATCGAGCGTCAACTGGTCGCCGCCGATGCCGTAACCGGAACGCTTACGGCCGGGCACCGCAAAGACCTGGTGCTGTCAAACCGCCTGCGCACTAAACCAGGGCGGGTGGCGATCTATGGGTGGCATCGGATCAACGGCCGGCCAATCCAGCCTCTCAGCACGGTTCACGGTCAGTATTATGCGGATTATTCGCACGGGGTACGACTGGTCAGCCGGACGGCGTACGTAAATGGGCGATCGGTTGAATTGAGTGATCTGCTGTCCGATGCGCGCTATGCAGCGCTGATCAGTGATGAGGGGCCAATTCGGTTTCCGGTTCGCCTGATTGCGTCGCTGTCGAACTAGTCAGCGGACGTCTTTTACGCAGCGAAATCCAAGGTGATAATTGTGGTGGCTGTTGGTCGCCATGACCCGCGTCCCGTGCCAGAACGGGGCGCGCCAGCGCGACCAGTGTTTGTGTGCGCGGATGGTATCCCAGATGAACCAGCTGCCCTTCATTTCGGTCACACCCAGTTTCGTGCTGCCCCGGCTGGCCATCTGGTCCTCGGCCAGCGGCAGGTTCATGTGCTCGGCGGCGTTGCCGTCCAGATCATAGACGCCAAGCGGGCTTTTGCAGGCCGGAAAACTGCCCGTTGGATAGGTATTGGAACCGCAGCCGCTGAAACTGCCGCCATTGCATCCGGGCGACTTGGAGCTGCCGGTTGCACAGATGCCTGCGCGCCACTTGCCGATCGAGAACTGATCCGACGTTGCGGCCCATTTCGCGTTGTGGGCTTTTCGAAGGCGACCGGCTGCTGCTGAAAGCCCCAGACCACGCGCCAGATCAAACCGGTACTCTGGCGGCAGAAGGGCACCTGCGGAGGCGCCTTCCCATTCATGCGCGTCGGCCATTCGCTTGCCCTCGGCCGCGCAAATCCTGGCGGCCTCATCGGCGCGCACCCAAACGACGGGGTAGGCGAGCGGGACGTTGGGATATTCGAACATATCGATGCACGTTTTGGCATCAGATGCGGATTGAGTTGCAGGATCATAGAGCGGGGCCATATAGGGCGCGCCGCATATTTCCTGGAAATCGCCATTCCGATAAACGCTCTCGCCCGATCCGCCGATCTTTTTGGCAGCCTGTTGGGGTGTAAGCGGATGGCGCGTGACCGAGGGGTTACCCTGACCGATGACAGATGAACCGGCGAAGATCTCCTTTATCCGCGATATCGTTGCACTGCTGAGCCCGCGCGCCTGTTGCATCTGTTCAAACATTGCCGCGTTGTTTTCGGCCAGCGTCTGCGAAAGTGCGGGGCCCGACAGCGCCAGCCCGACCAAAGCTGACCAAAGAAAGTGGTATCGCATCATTCGGCCCCTTTTCGGAAAAGATAGAAGAAATCTCGATTGTCAGAGAACCCCACGAACCTTGGTATCCGCGTTCCGTCATGCAGCTTGGTATCGATGAGCTTCATTCCCTGGACGAGATGCTGCGGTTCGATCCCCGTGCCGTCTTCGGTTTTGGCGTAAAGCGCCATGTAGGTGTGCTCTTGCGAGTTGATGTCCAGCTGCATGGCGATGTGGCACCCGTAGGCCTGGAATACGCGGACAAGGGTGGATGGTGTTGCCGCCGAGAAGTAGCCATAGATCAGGAATTCGCGGCCCTGGACAGTGCGCAAGCATGCCCCGGATCGCAGGGTGCGGAACTCTGCATCGGCAGACCCCGACCAATTCCCCCGACCAAACTGCCGGATATGGGAATGCGGTACGATCTGACCGGATTCCGGATCGGGATGCAGAAGGGGAAATCCGTTCTGGCGCGCATGTCGAATGCTATGCAGCGGGGGATCGTCCGTATCACCCCAGTTTTTCATTCCGATGGTCCCGTCCATCAGGACAAACAACGTCCCCAGGCTTGGCTGTAATTTGCTGAGCACAACACCGTTGGAGATGAAGCCGTAGTGGTGACCGTTGTTGAATGTCGCGAATTCCCCGAATTTGAACGCACCGTGGTGGCGTTTGAACCCGCCGGTGAACGTGGCGGCGATGCTCCCTCCGAGTGCCGGGCTGAGCATGCCGACGCGGGCAAGCGGGTCAATTCGGTCAATCCCGTCCGGGCCGACCAGATCCCAGTTACGCCCGTCGCCGCGCGGGCGGGGTGACCAATCCACTCTTGGATGCTCGGTCCCGAGTTCATATCCCATTTCGAAGCGTTCAAGGTCGAAGGCCACAAGATAGGTGTCGGCGCGCCGCTCAATCCCGTCCAGCGCGCTCGCACCGTCCTTGGCGCGCAAAATCTCCCGGTTAATCATCCCGGGTTGCAGGACACTGGCGTAAATATCGGGCACGTCGTTCACCGCATACCAGCTTCCGGCCTCCATCCGACCGCCGTTCACACCTGCAAGATCAAACCCCATGTAGGCCGCCATGACGGGCCGTTTTTCCAGATCGGCTGTGCCGAGCGCGGCCACCACCTCACCGGCGTCCAGTTCGCTGAAAGTCTCGCCCGTCGAAAGATAGGCGTCCTGATAGAAGGTGCTTTTGATGAAGCCGATGATGCTTTCGCCGAACCAGACATTGTCGCGCAAGAACTCGGTGACAGCCTCGCGGTTGGTGCGCGACCCGGCTACCTCATTGCGAAGAAACACCCGGCTGCCGCAGATCGGCGAAAAGGGCAGCCCTGTGTTAGTTGCTTTTTCAAGTTCGGGCTGGTCACCGGCCCACGGACGGCAATGAAAACCGCCAACTGTCCCGCTGATCACCGCCAATCGCGGATCTGCTTCCTCGGTCAGGGACATCTGGAGTTCGTGCGGGTTTGCGCTTTCGAGGTGATAACCGTGGCGCTCGCCCCGGGTGTTGGTCACGGTCAGAACGAACCAGGAGTTGGCGGCGGGATGCATGGAAACAAGCTCCAGCCCGATGCCATCCGGCGTTTGCCGCTTTTGAGTGGTTCGGAATGGCTGGAGAGCGAAGACCGATTTGTTTTCGACCGCCGCATATTGATCCAACTGGCGGGCCTGCAGGTCGGGAGTGATTGTCAGGGGTTGAGCGTGGGCGCCTGCACTGGAAAACCCAGCGATCAGCGCGGCATTGCGCAAATGATGCGCATGAGCCTTCCAAGATGTCGTTTTGGAAAAGGAATAAGAGGCACCCTTCAATGATGTTCAGCATTCAACATGCATAGGTCTAATGTGAGCTATGCCCAAAAGTTGGTGACGGCCGTCATCAGGCGGCGGTTTGAAGTTGCTTGATGCCGTCTTTGAACTCAACCCCCTGAATGATCTCGGGCAGACGGTTTGGCCCGGAGATCTTCCGCCACTTCTTCTTGGCTGACATCATCAGCCTGAAGACCATGGCGAGGGCGGTCTTGCGGTTGAGGCAGCCCTTGGTCTTCCGGGTGCGGTTCCGGACCGTGGCGAAGACGCTTTCGATCGGGTTCGTGGTCCGGATGTGTTTCCAATGCTCGGCCGGGAAGTCATAGAAGGCCAGGAGCTCATCACGATCCTTGACCAGTTTGGCCACGGCCTTCTCGTATTTCACGCCGTAGGTGTCCACGAAGAGATCGAAGGCGGCGTTTGCCTCCTTTTTCGTCTCGGCCATCCAGATGTCCTGCAGATCAGCCTTGGCTTTTTCGTGCAGGGATTTGGGCATCGCGCCCAACACGTTTGACGTCTTGTGAACCCAACACCGCTGCTCACGGGTCTCGGGATAGACATCTCTCAGGGCGGTCCAGAAGCCGAGTGCACCATCGCCGGTGGCCAGTTCGGGCGGAACAGTCAGTCCGCGCTTTTTCAGCCCTTTCAGCAGGTCGCGCCAGCTATCGGCGTTCTCGCGGAACCCGTCCATGATGGCGAGAACGTCCTTCTCGCCGTATTCGTCTGCACCGATAATCACCAGCATACATTGACGGTCGCCGCCCAACCGGGGCGTGAAGTAAACCCCATCCGCCCAGATGTAGACATAGCGCTTGCCCGTGAGGTCGCGTTTGCGCCAGGTCTCATATTCTTCCCACCAGTTGGCCTTCAGGCGCGTGATAGTTGAGGACGACAGCCCCTCGGCATCCGGCCCCAGAAGCGCGGACAGCGCCTCGCTGAAGTCGCCGGTCGAGATGCCTTTCAGATAAAGCCAGGGCAGAAGTTCCTCCACCGACTTCGTCTTGCGCAGATACGGCGGCACCAGCGAAGAGCGGAACTTGATCTTGCTCCCATCAGCGTTGCCGCCGCGGTCTCGAACACGCGGAACCTGCACTGGTACCGTCCCGATCCCGGTCATCATTTCTCGCTCGGGCAGAAATCCGTGGCGCACCAAACGCTGGCGACCGTCCTCGTCCAGAAGATGTGCGTGTTCGGCGATAAAGGCGGAAACCTCGGCTTGAACCGCCGTGCGCAGCAACTCCTTCGCCCCGGCCTGGATCACCGCGGTCAACGGATCAGGCGAAATTTCCGATGGCAGTTCGAACGGGACAACAGTAGATTTGGCCATGGTGGCATATCCTTTCTCTTTGAGAATGACGGCGCTTCAACACCGCCATGATATGCCGCCTACTTCAGGCCATCACCAACTTTCGGGCATAACTCTCTAATGTTTGCGCGTTGTGGTTCAAATTTTTGCGAGGCCAAAATTTCGACCAAAGCCCAGCTGTTGCCCCTGGGTCAACTTGTAGTCGGATGAACCGGAGACGCCAAGAGTTTGCATCGCTCGGTCCGAAAAATGCATACCTGTTGTGCACTGGGCTTTGAACTTCACTCGGCGAAGTGACAGGCGACGGTTCCGTTTCCAATCTGGCGGCTAAGGGGGCGCTCTTGGCGGCAGATATCGCCTGCGATCGGGCAGCGGGGATGGAAGGCGCAGCCCTTTGGCGGGTCGATGGGATCGGGGATTTCGCCTTGAGGCGGGTCCACCTCGCGCCCGAAGCCATCCATGCGTGGCGCTGCTTCTAGTAGCATCTGGGTGTAGGGATGCTTGGGGGTCTCAAACAGGGATTTCGGATCCGCCTCTTCGACCAACCGGCCTAGGTACAGCACCCCGATCCGGTCGGCCATGTGGCGCACTACCGTCAGATCATGGGTGATCAGAAGATAAGTCAGCCCCAGGTCGTCTTTAAGATCGCTCATCAGGTTCAAGACCTGCGCCTGCACGGATACGTCCAGCGCCGAGGTCGGCTCGTCGCAAACGATCAGGCGTGGGTTAGACGCGAGCGCGCGCGCGATGCAAATTCGTTGTCGTTGACCGCCCGAGAACTCGTGCGGAAATTTTCCGGCATCGCTGGGGTGGAGGCCGACCTGCTCCAGCAGTTTCTCGGCCAGACCAACGGTGTCCTCACCCTTCGAGGCGACCGGCTCGACGATGATGTCGCGGACCCGCCAGCGCGGGTTGAGCGAGGCGAACGGGTCCTGGAAGATCATCTGGATGTTCGAGCGCACCGAGGCGATCTTGTCGGCGTCGGTTTCCGTGGCGAGGTTCACGCCCTCAATCTCGACCTCTCCGGCAGTCGGGCGTAGCAGTCCGACCAGCATTCGTCCGATGGTGGATTTGCCCGACCCGCTTTCGCCGACCAGCGCGTAGGTGGTGCGTTCCTCGATCTCCAGATCAACCTCGGAAACGGCGGTCAGGAAGGCCTTGCTGCGCCGCTCGAGAAGTCGGTTCAACCAGGGTTTGGAGACGTCGAAGATGCGCGTCAGGCCTTTGATTTTTACGTAGGCACTCAAACCGCGGCCTCTTGCAGCAGGGGAAACCAGCAGGCGGCGCGCCCGCCTTCGATGGTCGGATGTGGGGCGCTGCGGCATTTGTCCTGCGCGTAGGGGCAGCGGGGGTGGAAGGCGCAGCCGTCGGGCATCTGCGTCAGGCGCGGCATGGCGCCGGGGATCTGGTGCAGCCGGGTCTGGCCCGGCGGCGGCCAGCGGGGTCGAGGCCATCAGCCCGTCGGTATAGGGGTGCTGCAGGACGGGTCAGCACGTCGCGCACCGTGCCAAGTTCGGCCAGGCGCCCCGCGTACATCACCGCGACCCGGTCCGCCGCCTCGGCAATCACGCCCATGTCGTGGGTGATCAGCATCACCGCCGTGCCGCGTTCGCGGCAGAGCCGGCGCAACAGCGCGATGATCTGCGCCTGCACCGACACGTCCAGCGCCGTGGTCGGCTCGTCGGCGATAATCAGGCTCGGCTCGGCGCAAAGCGCCAGGGCGATGACCACGCGCTGGCGCATCCCGCCCGAGAATTCATGCGGATAGCTGTCGATCCGCTCGGCCGCGCACCGGGAATGCCGACCTCCTCCAGCGCGGCGATAGCGCGCCGTTTCTCGGCCTCGCGCCGCCCGATGGGCAGGTGGGTCTGCATCGTCTCGGCCAGCTGGTCGCCGATGGTCAGCAAAGGGTTGAGCGAGGTCAGCGGGTCCTGAAACACCATCCCGATGTCCTTGCCGCGCAACCGGCGCATCGCCTCGCCCTGCAAGGTGGTCGATCCGGTTGCCGTTCAGCCAGATTTCGCCGCCGGAGATATGCGCGGGCGGGCTCAGCAGCCCGATCACCGCGTTCCCGGCCATCGACTTGCCCGCGCCGCTTTCCCCGACCACGCCCAGGATCTCGCCCTTGCCGATGTCGTAGCTGACCCCGTCGACAGGTTTCACGATCCCGGCACGGGTGGGGATTTCGACCGACAGATCGCGGACAGATAGGACGGGGGTGGTCATAATTGTGCGGCCCCCGGTCCGCCTTTCTTTGTTGCGAAGACACTCGCAGCTAAGTACGCATCAAATTTCTTGCCCCAAGCCAATGCGCGCTCGATTTCTTCAAACGGCACTGAATAATGCGCAAGCTCTTCTTTTCCTATCCTCTCGAACTTCAAGAAACATACGATAGTTTTGTCGTTCGGGTCTAGGCCAATGCACTTTGAGTGCGCTATATGGTTTCTGACAACCGAATGTTTTTTAAGACTTTTTTTGCTCTTTTTGAGGTTTCTTATTGTGTCTAATATCGCAGGAGTTTCGCGCACAGACTTTAGCAACTTTACAACTTCATGAAGTTTGGAGGATGCGCTTTTCTTGTCCAGAAAGTCGACGGCGTCGAAAAAACTCTCTTCATCAACAAAGACTATGGCGAAGTACCCGAGTGAAACGTCTATTGAGCCCCACGTCAAAATCAGATCCAGAAACGTTTTTCGATAGCGTTTGGGAAGACTTGGCAAAGTCGCGTACATCACCGCAACCTCGGATTTAGCGCATCCCGCAGCCAGTCGCCCAACAGATTCACGCTAAGCGCGAGAGCCAGCAAGGTGCCTGCGGGGAAGAACAGGATCCACCATTCTCCCGAGAACAGGAACCCTTGGCCGATCCGGATTAGCGTCCCGAGCGATGGTTGCGTTGGCGGTGCGCCGACGCCAAGGAAAGACAGGGTCGCCTCGGCGATGATCGCCAGGGCGAGTGATATGGTGGCGATCACCAGCACCGGCGACAGGGCGTTGGGCAGGATGTGTTTTATCATAATCGCCCAGGGGCTGCGCCCGATCAGGCGGGCGGCGGCGACATAGTCCTTGTTGCGCTCGACCAGGGTCGCGCCGCGCACCACGCGAGCGAATTGCACCCAGTCGGACAGGCCGATGGCCAGGATCAGTACCCAGATCGCCATCTGGTCGCGATATTCGACGGGCGTGATGCCCTTGGCGACGCCGAAGATCAGCATCGCGACGAGGATCGACGGGAAGGTCAGCTGCACGTCGGCAACCCGCATGATGATCGTCTCGGTCCAGCCTCCGAAATAGCCCGAGATCAGGCCTAGCGTGATCCCGATCACCATCGCCAGCAGCACCGCCGCCGCGCCGACGAACAGGGAAATACGCATCCCATAGAGGATGGTTGAGTACAGGTCGCGCCCCTGATCGTCGGTCCCGAGGATGAATGTGTTGCCGGTGAAGGCGTTCGGCTCCATCGGCGGGGTGAAGCCGTCCATCAGGTTCAGGGTGGCAGGGTCGAACGGGTTCGTCGTAGCGATGAGCGGTGCGCAAACAGCGGAAAGCACTAGGATGCTGACAACCGTGAACGAAATGATCGCAACCGGAGAGCGTTTGAAGGCGTAGAAGAAATCGCTCTCGCGGAAGCGTTTCCATCGGCTTTTGTCGCGCGAATTCGTTGGCATCGGGGCGGGGGTGTCGGTCATCAATGCGCTCCGCTTCTGTCGGCGCGCAGCCGCGGGTCTATGAAGACATAGAGGATGTCGACGATCAGGTTTATGCCGACGAACATCACCGAGATCAGCATCAGATAGGCGGCCATTACGGGTATGTCGACGAACTGAATGGCGTTGATGAACAGCAGGCCGACGCCCGGCCACTGGAACACCGTCTCGGTGATGATCGCAAAGGCGATGATCGCGCCCAGTTGCAGACCGATCACGGTTACGACCGGCACCATTGTATTTTTCAGCGCATGGCGGAAGTTGACGGCGCGATCCTTCAACCCGCGCGCGCGGGCGAAACGGATGTAATCCTGCCGTAGCACCTCCAGCATCTCGGATCGCACCAGACGCATAATGAGGGTCATCTGGTAAAGACCAAGCGTGATGGCTGGTAGGATCAGGGCTTTCAGCCCGCTGCTCGTCAGGAACCCGGTGCTCCACCAATCGCCCAGTTTGACCGTGTCACCCCCGCCCGAATGAGGGTAGCCAGCCGAGTTCGACCGAGAACAGGTAGATCAGAAGTATGCCGATCAGAAAGGTTGGCAGAGACACTCCGATCAGGGATGTCGCCATGATGATGTTCGCCGCAGCGCCTTGTCGTCGGATCGCCGTGAACACGCCCAGAGCGATGCCGAACAGGATCGCCAGAATGCCGGAAACCGCTGCCAGTTCCAACGTTGCCGGTGCGCGCTCAAGCAGGATTTCGGCGACCGGGCGGCCCTGCCGATAGCTGACGCCGAAATTTCCCTGCACGGCGTTTTCGAGAAATTTGAAATATTGCACCGGGAACGGCTGATCGAGGCCAAGCTGCGTGCGCAACCGTTCGACATCTTCAATTGTCCGCTCTTGTCCCAGCATGTTGTCGATGGGGTCGCCGACAAACCGGAACATCGAGAACGCGACCAGCCCCACGATGAGCAGGACGAGGAGCGATTGCCCGATGCGCCGGATGATGAAGGCCGCCATGTGTCGCTGGTGTCCCTTTGATCCGGGTGGTTCCCAGAAATCGTTCTTATGAAACGGCGCGACCTCGGCTTACCGCCGTGGCCGCGCCGATTTGTTTCTTAGATCAGTTCACTGTTACCCAGCGCAGGATGAAGAAGTTGTCCGGGCGCTGTGTCAGCTCGATATTGCTGCGCGCACCCCAGACCAGAGGCTGCACGTAGAGCGGTACATAGGCAATCTCATCCTGCAGGATCTTGTGGGACTCGTCGACCATGGCTTGCCGTTTTCCCGGGTCAATCTCGGACTGGATCATTGGCAGCAGTTCATCAACGCGCGCGTTCGAATAGCCGCCGAAATTCCATGACCCCAGCTTCTTTTCCTCGTTCGGAGTTGAGGCGAGAAAGCGGATCGGGTGTTCGGCGTCGAACGTGCCGGGCGACCAGCCCAGCAGGTACATATCGAAGTTGTCGGCGCGAAGTTCCGGCCAGTAGTTTTGCACCGGCATTGCATCCAGCGTCGCATTGATCCCGACCTGCGCCAGCATGCCGGTGATGGCCTGACAGACGGCTTCATCGTTCAGATAGCGGTTGTTCGGGCATTTCAGGCCGAAGGAGAACCCATCGGCGTACCCAGCCTCGGCCAGCAAAGCGCGGGCGGCATCGGGGTCATAAGCGGGGCGCGCGTCAAGCCCGGTCGAATAGCCGTTCATCGCCGGTGAAACGAGTTGGCTGACCTCTTCCGCATTGCCGCGCATGATGGTCTGAAGGATTGCGGGGACGTTGACCGCATGGGCCACGGCCTGACGGACCCGGGCGTCGGCGAACGGGTTCGCGTCAGTGGTTTCGGCGGAATACTTCAGCGCCTCGGCCTCATGCGGGAACCCCAGCATAATGACCCGTGCTTCGATGCCCTGGATCACCTTGACGTCGTCATTGCTCTGCAGTCGCGCAACGTCCTGGATCGGTACCGGATTAATGAAATCTACATCGCCTGACAGCAGGGCGGCCAGCGCCGTCGCGGGGTTCTGGATCGGGGTCAGTTCGGCACGGGTGATGTTGTGCTCAACCTCGCCCCACCATCCGGCGTGTGGTTCCAGCACCGTGCGCAGGCCCGGCTCGCGCGCGGTGACCATGAACGCGCCGGTGCCGTTGGTGTTGATTGTAGCGTAGTTCCCTGCTTCCTTGTCGGGAAGGGCGGCGTTGTTGGCTTCGGCCCAGCCGCTGTCCACGATCATCCAGTTGGCGATGCTGCTTGGGAACAGCGGGTTCGGGGCCGATGTCATGAAGTCGACCGTGACATCATCGACTTTCACAACCTCGCTAACCGGTGCGAACCAGCTGCGGGTGTCAGAGGCTTCGTCGGATGCGCGCTGGTATGAGAAAATGACGTCATCGGCGTTGAAAGCCGCGCCGTCGTGGAAGGTCACGCCTTCTCGCAGGGTGAACCGCCAGCCATCACCGTTGCCAATCGGCTCCCACGATGTTGCAAGTGCGGGTTCTACGCTCATGTCCTTGCCGCGCCGCACGAGGCCTTCGTAGACGTTATTCAGAAAGCCAAGAACCGGTGCTGAGTTGACCGCATGGGGGTCCATTGTCTGGGGATCGGTGGTGACCGCCCATGTGAAATCTTCAGCCATCGCTGGCAGGGCCAGGGCCGTTGAGACCAGAAGTGTGGAGGTAAGTCGCAGCATGGAAAAGCCCCCCATAGGCTGTTGAATGTTGAATGTATTGCAGGTGAGGCTAGCGGTATTGTCGCGCAATGCTAGCCCCGGCGTGGGCGCTCAAGTCACATTTCAGGGATTGCCCGGAAGGGTTGCTTCCGGGCAATCGTGGCCGCGCCCATGTGGCGCGGCTCGTGTTTAGTTCATGGTGATGTATTTCACCTTGGGTTGATCTTCCGGATCGACCTCGATTCCGACGCCATCAGCCATGCCCCAGTTCAGAACCTGATGGTGAATCGGAATGTACAAAACCTCGTCCTGAACCACGCGCCAGATGGCGGCGATGTCGGCGTTGCGTGCGTCGAGATCGGTGTTCGAGGCCAACGACTTGATCTTGGCGTCAAGCTCATCATTGTCGAACCCAGTGCCGTTCCACGTACCGATGTCATCTTCGCGGCCATGGACTAGGAAGTTGAAGATGTACTCGGAATCATAGGTCGGAACACCCCAGCCCAGCATGTAGAAGTCGGTCTTCCCATCGGTGATCTTGGGGAAGTGCTGCGCCTTCGGGATCGCGTCGAGGTTCACCGTGATGCCGATCTGACCCAGCATCCCGACGGCAGCCTGACAGATACCCTCGTCGTTGATGTAGCGATCGTTCGGGCAATCCAGACGGATCGAGAACCCGTCGCCATACCCGGCCTCGGCCATCAGGGCATTTGCCCCTTCCACATCGGTCGAGCTCTCCGCGTCCATCTCGGCCGTCCAGCCGTTGACGAAGGGCGGTGCGATCATGCCAGCCGGCTGCGATTGGCCGCGCATGACGACCTGGCGAACCGCAACGCGGTTGATCGCCATCGACATCGCCTTCCTGACACGCACGTCGGCCAACGGGTTCTTGCCGTCAACATTGTCCGCTTCCAAATCGTCGGCACCCTGGTTCATCCCGAAGAAGATGACCCGGTTCTGCGGGGCCTGCTTGACGACCAACCCATCGGCGGCATCTACACGCTCAAGGTCCTGAACTGGCATGTCCTGGAGGAAATTCACCTCTCCCGACAGCATGGCGGCAACCCGCGTTGCGGCGTTCTGGATCGGGGTGTAGACGATTTCGGACACTTCCATCGGGAACTGATCGCGGCCCCAATAGTCATCGTTGCGCGCCATGACGGTTTTCACGTCCGGTTCGCGGCTGACCAGCTTGTAGGGCCCAGTGCCGTTGGTGTTGGTGGTCGCGAAGGTGATCTCTCCACCCTCGAAATCCTGCACGTTGACGGTGTTGTTCGCTTCTGTCCAACCCTTATCCATAATGAACAGGTTGGTGAGGTTGCTGGGCAGGATCGGGTTCGGCCCGTCAGTCACGATCTCGACCGTGCTGGCATCCACTGCGCGCACTTCGGTGATTGAGCCAATCAGCTCTTTCATGTCCGAGTTCGGCTGCTTGGCACGTTCAAAACTGAACACGACGTCTTCGGCAGTGAAGTCCGCGCCGTCATGGAATTTGACGCCTTCGCGCAGGTTGAACACCCAGACATTCGGATCATCTGCACTAGGCGCCCAGTCGGTGGCCAGTGCAGCCTCGAAAGCGCCTGTTGTGTCTCGGATGATCAGTGGCTCGTACATCTGGTGACGGATTGTGTGGCTTGGCCCCTCATTCTGGGAATGCGGATCAAGCGTCAGCGCATCGCCCGCGCGCGCCCAACGCAGCGTTTCGGCGCTGACGGGCAAGGCGGTCGTGGCGATTAGTGAGGTCAGCAATACTTTGACAGCGATGCTCATTTGATTTCCCTATTTGTTGCGTTGCTGACTGAGTGTTCGTCAAATTCTGTCGAATAACAAGGTCTTCGCAACGACGGGGCCAACGCCATAATAAACCTGCTATTTCCATCCCAGTCTCCACGCCGCCAATGCGGGTTGGCATAGAGCGGCATAACTCATCACCGTACGACCCTTTGGAAAAGGTCCGGTGCTACCCGGCTCGCGAGGCTGCTTGATGCGCCTGACGTTCGAGACGTCGTGAAAGTTCATGTTCAACCGGACTGTGAATGGATACTCGATGGCGGTGACCAGGAACGTGTCGGGCGTGAATGGCGGGTCATGATGTAGGTTTCGCAGGTCAACGCGGTCGAAGTACGCGAGATTCGCGCAATAGCGGATGCAATGGTCGCTGCGGCGCATTTCATCAAGGGCCGCTTTGATGGTGAGACGTGTCAGTTTGACAAAAAAACCGATCCGCGGCTGAAAAACCGATCGTAGGTATGGCGCAGGAGCACGATTTGGGCCAAAATCCAAACTCCGACGAATATGTCGTTTCGTCATGACCGTTTCACTACCGGATCCAATTTGGCGATGACAACAGAAAAGTCCCCTCATTTCTCTACACTTACATCCGTTTGGCACGACTTTCAGTTGCCGCTAAAACCGCATGAACCTGTTCCGACCCGGCTGAAGGCTTTGTTGCCGGAGTCCGTGAAACACGCGCTTATTCTGGGAGTTACACCGGAATACGCCGCGCTGGATCTATAAATTACGGCGCTGGACCGGTCCAAGGACATGATCGCGCGTGTCTGGCCTGGGGACGAAGGCGCAAAGCGCGCCGTCCTTGGTGATTGGCGGACGATGCCGTTCGCAGCGGCCGGGTATGATGCGGTTATCGGCGACAACTGCCTGGCGTTTCTATCGTACCCGGATGGACTGGAGCAGGTTGTCGCCCAGGTGCGCCGCGTGCTGCGCCCGGATGGACTCGCTGTGTTCCGCGTGTTCGTTGCGCCCCAGACTCCGCCCAGCGACGACGATCTGATTCGATTTGCCTATTCGCTAAAAGGGAAATCGCAGGATGCATTTCGGTGGCGCATTGCGATGCACACGGCCAATTGCGCACCGACGCCGAATGTTTTGGCAAACGACGTATGGCTGGAATTTCGCAGACTTTTTCCAAAGCCGGAGGAGTTGTTGCGGGCCAATGGCTGGGAAGAGGGATCGTTCTCAGTCTTAGAACTTTATCGTGGCTCGGAGATGATGATCAGTTTTCCTACAGTCGATGAACTTTCCGGCGTCGCGCTGCGCCAATTTGGCCAGATGGATCTGCATTCCAGTGGCGACTACCCGATGTCGGAACATTGCCCGTTTGTGGTTCTGCGCGGGTTTGCCGCCACGTGAGGTTCCGCGCCTAACCATGCAATTTCTCTGGCCGCTTGAGCGCGATTTGGAGACCATTTAGAGAAGATGAGCGACCCTACATTATTCTGGATCGGGGCGCTCTTGGCCTCTCTGTTCGTTGGGGCGGGCAAGGGCGGCTTGCCGATGGTGGCATCGCTGAGCGTGCCAATCCTGTCGCTGGTTATGTCGCCGATGCATGGGGCAGCTCTGTTGTTGCCTGTATACCTGATCAGCGATGTGTACGGCATCGTGATCTACCGACACTCCTTCTCGCCGCGCAATCTGGCGATACTGATACCGGCAGGCGCGATTGGCGTTATCATCGGCTGGTTGCTTGCTGATCGCACGGATGAGCATGTGGTCCGCCTGATCATAGGCTGCGTCGGTTTGGGATTTCTGGCGCTGCGGATGCGGTCTCGATTTTTTGGCGCGCCTGACCCAAGACCGGCGGACGTTCCGCGTGGGTTGATCTGGGGCAGTATCTCGGGGTTCACCAGTTTTGTGTCGCATGCGGGTGGCCCCGCGTTTCAGGTCTATGTCTTGCCCCAGCAAATGCCCAAGATGATGTTTGCCGGCACGTCGACCATCACATTCGCCGTCATCAACCTAATGAAGGTGCCGCCCTATCTGTCGCTGGATTTGCTGCGGTGGGGCGACATGAACATCGTCGCCGCTCTGGCTCCGGTTGCGTTATTCGGCACATGGCTCGGGTATCGGCTGACCCAACTCATTCCCGAACGCGTTTTCTTTGTAATTATCGAGATCGCGCTGTTCGTGATCTCGGTCAGCCTGATCCGTGCCGGGCTGACCGTTTTGATCTGGGGGCCTTCGCCGGGATAATTCAGGGGGTCAGGACAGTCGCCCCGGTTGTCGTGGCGGCTTCCAGCGCCCGGTGTGCGCCGACAATCTCGGACAGGGGCGGGCGCTGGTTGATGTTGATGCTGAGCACACCGCTTTCAATCAGCCGGAACACTTCTGCGGCCGAGGCTTCCAGGTCACCGCGCTCGGCAACGTAATTCGCCAAAGTGGGTCGGGTGAAATACAACGAGCCTTTCACCTGCAATTCATGCGGATTCACGTGCGGTGCAGGGCCGGTTGTTGCGCCGAACGAGACGAACATACCGCGGGTCGCGAGGCTGTCGAGTGACACCTGATAGCTGGCGGCGCCGACGGAATCATACACGACCCGCACGCCCTTGCCGCCGGTCAACTCACGCACACGTTCGGCCACATTCTCGGATTTTCGGTCGATCACGTCAGCATAGCCCATCTTCAAAGCGGAGGCGCAGTTTTCCGCGCCCGCCGTCACCCCGATCATCCGCGCGCCAAGGTTTGCGCCCCATTGCCCCGCCATTTGTCCGACCCCTCCGGAAGCCGCCCAGAACAGCACGTCGTCGCCAGGCTGTACCTTGTAGGTGCGCTGCATCAGGTATTCGACCGTCATACCTTTCAGCATCACGGCGGCGCCGATTTCATCGCTGACGCCATCTGGCAGTTTCACCATCCGCGCGGCTGGCGCGTTGCGATGGCTGGCATAGGCGCCAAGCACACCAGCATAGGCGACGCGGTCTCCGACGCTCAGACTATTCACCCCGTCGCCCACTGCGATAACCCGCCCGGCAGCTTCCAGACCCATCGGGCTGGGCAAGGACAGTGGATAATGGCCAGAGCGCTGGTAGACATCCATGTAATTCAGACCGATCGCGGTTTGCTCCAACTGAACCTCGCCCGCGCCCGGTGGAGGGAGATCAACGGTTTCAAGTTTCATGACATCGGGATCACCCTGTTCGGTGACGATGACGCGCGTGGTTTTCATGGGCCTATCCTCGAATTCTCATTTTGAGAGGTTTAGTGTTCAAGCTGCTGGTTCAAGGCGCATTTCAGCGGGAATCGGCAGCGGTGGGTTGGTGCCGTCGAGGAATTCGACGGTGGCAAACGACAGGTCCGTATCGCCAATGTTCTCGACGGAATGTACCATGTGGTCGCCCGGGCCATAGTGGAAATGCTTGGTTTCTCCGACGAAGTGTTCGGTGTCGCGAATCTCTCCGGACGAGAAGTATCCACGCGCCTTCCCGGCGCTCAGCGCCGACCAGAAATAGGGGTTCACGTGGCGGTGAAACGCGCAGCGCGTTCCGGCCGGGATGTGCAGATGCCAGACGCGAACGCGGTCGGTCTCCGACACCAGGATTGATCCGACGCAGCCGTTGGAATGGCCCGCCAGCATTTCTTCATACAACCCGTCCGGCCAATGGGTGAACGCCGCCGGATCGGAGTTGGTTTCGATGTGGTCTGGTCCGTGCATAGTTTCTGGCTCGGGCATGGTCGCTCCTTTCGTCATTCGGCAGCCACCTGAGTGGCCAGCGCGTCAAGATCAGCCCGCAAGTCGGCGGCCTGCGCGGCGGTCAGTTCCACCAGTGGCGGGGCCATGCGGGTCCAGCTGTCGTCGCCACTGCGCCAGGCCTCGACCTGCTTCATCGCAGGCATCAGCGGGTACTTCCCGGCAATCGCGCGCGCGGCCTTTACCGCCACCATCGCTGCATCACGGGCGGCACCGGCGGGCGCTTGCAGGGCCGCTTGAGCTTTCGCCCCGAACGCATTGGTCGAACCGGAAATAATGCCTGCCGCACCGATATCCTTGCCGTCCCACAGCATCGCCTCGGACGAGGGGTAGACGTCGAAATCCTGCCCCACGCCACCAGTCGCCTCGATAATCGCGCGGGATTGTTCGAAATCGCCGCTCGAGTCCTTCAAACCCGCGATCACCGGCCCGAACTCGGTGCGCAGGCGCACCACCAGATCGGGCGACAGCGGCACCGCCGACATCTGCGGGAAATGATAGAGGTAGACGCGCAGATCATCGCGCCCGACCGTCTCGACCAGATTGGCGTAATAACGGAACAACCCTTCGTCGGACGGATCCTTGTAGTAGTAGGGCGGCAGGACCAGCACGTTTGTGAAACCAGCATCGGCTGCGGCTTTCGTCAGCGCCACGCAGTCGCCAGAGGCTGGAGCGCCGGTGCCGAAAATCACCTTGTCCGGCGCGATTCCGGCTTCAGCAAAGTGGCCGGGCAGGGCCAGTCGGTCTGACATTGCAATCGAGGTGCCCTCGCCAGTCGTGCCCGTCGGGGCGACGCCATCGCAGCCGCCTGCGGGAGACATCAGGTGTTCGCAATAGGAAATCAGTTTCGGCGAATCGAGCGCGCCGCTTTCGGTGAACGGAGACACAGCGGCGGCATAGATGCCACGGCGGGCTTTGGTCATGGTACGGCTCCTCAGATCACGCGGTGGCCAATCTACCGCAGTGTGCCTAACACATGACTATAATGTGCGGCCAGTCGGTCCGCTCAGGCAATCTCGGCGTATCGGATTGGCAAAAAACGCGTTAGGCTCAGGCCGAGTGGGGCGCTGGGGCGTCCGGAAAAACATCCTGGGGGACCAAATGAGCAAGACAAAAACCAACATTCGCCCGGTGACGCACCGGTTCGCCCTGGGCGACGCTTGGGTGACAACGATTCTGGACGGTGCGCAGGTGCGCGAACCGCTGCGACCGCCGTTCATGCTCGATAAAGACGATGCCGAGTTGCAGGCTATCGCCGCCACGCATCGGCTGCCGTGGGACCGGTTCGAGAACAGCTATACGCCCACGGTCGTCGAAGTCGGCGATATGGTCGTTCTGTTCGACACCGGATTTGGGCCGAATGGCCGCGATAACGGGGCCGGGATGCTGCGGGAACGGCTTGCCGAGGTCGGGTATCAGCCCGAAGATATCTCGGTCGTCGCCTTCACCCACTGCCACCCGGATCACATTGGCGGGGTGATGGAAGGCGACGCGCTGGCCTATCCCAATGCGCGCCTGGTAATGGGGCGGGTCGAGCATCAGGCCTGGACCAGCGGCGAAGGCATCCCGGACAACCGTGCCGGTAACCGCGAGATGTTTCTGAAGATTTTTGCGCCGTTGGAGGCACAGCTGACCCTGATCGACGGTGGCGAGGAAATTGCGCCGGGCGTCGTGGCCGAAGAGGCGTTTGGACACTCGCTGGGCCATATGACGTATCGCGTGAGCAGTGGTGACGCGCAGGTGTTGATCTGGGGCGATCTGACGAACCATTATGCGTTCTCGCTGCCCCATCCTGACAGCCCAGTGGGGTTCGACGACGACAAGCCGCAGGCGATTGCCACAAGGAACCGGGTGCTGGGTCAGGTCGCGGATGCAGGCACGATGGTGGTCGGTCACCACATGCCATTTCCAGGCGTTGGGTACGTGCGCCGGGATGGCGACAGCTTCGCTTGGGTGCCAGCAAGCTATCAGTTGTGGCTCTGAAGTATTGGCGTGATATTTTCTGATACTCAGTATCAGAGTTTCCGAATTTGGCGTGGTCGCCGACTTTCTCGCCAAAGGGAAGTTGATCCAAGGTCGAGGTGATAGGGCTGCGATTCCTGACAAAATCCCGTGATTTAACAGGAAAATTCGGAACTGAAACGCAAATAACAGAAAGATAAGCGCCCCGCCGTTGTGACTTGCTGAGTGCGATCCAAGTCCATTGACGCGAGCAATCGGCTCAGATTAGCGTTGGTGATGTTTCACTGGGGGGTAAGCTGGCTTGAACTTGATACGTCACAAAGTGCTGGACCAGATCCGACAGGACATCCTGTCCTGCGGCTTGCCGCCGGGTGCAGAACTGCGCGAGGCTGAGCTGGCCGAGCAGTACGACGTTTCAAAATCCCCGGTGCGTGACGCGCTTCAAAGGCTGCAATTCGAAGGCCTGGTCGAAACTGAACCACGGCGCGGCCACCGGGTCACGCCGATTTCGGTTTCGGACGCGCGGGATATCCTGGAAATGCGCGAGACGCTGGAAGTAGCCGCTGCCAAGCGGATGATCCGCGATGCCTCGGACGCCAAATTGGCTGATCTGGATCGCTGGCGCACGGCCGACGTGACCGACATTCGCGCCTTTGCGAACTACAACCGAAACTTCCATATCTCGTTGGCACAGCTTAGCGGCAACCGGCGCCTGGCCGAAGAAATGCGCCGCCTGCTGGATGCCTATGAACGGCTGTGCATCGTCTCACTCGAACGGATGAGCGCGGATCACGGCGACATGAACACGGCGCTGCGCGATCACTGTGATCTGATCACAGCACTGCAGGCCCGCGACGGGCGGGCGGCTGCAAAAATCGTCAGACGCCATGTCCGCACTTCGCGCGGGCACATCATGAAAGGGCTGGGGAACCGACCGATCGTCGATTGACGGCATCGGCGTGGGCCTTCGCGAAGGACAAAATGGATGGAACCGGGGATGCACAGCAGATGAGCAACAGCGTTCTTGGCGCGCGCAGCCTTGGCAAAACCTTCGCAAACGGCTCGGTTGTGGCGTTGGAGGGTGCTACCTTCGACATTCGTCCCGGCTCTTTCGTGTCACTGGTCGGGCCGTCGGGCTGCGGCAAGTCAACATTGCTGCGCCTGATTGCGGGGCTGATCGAGCGAACGTCCGGGCAGGTTTCGGTTCACGGAACTGATGTTTCCGGGCCACGCACGGACGTGGCGATGATGTTCCAGAAGGCCACGCTGCTGGATTGGCGCACGGCGATTGAGAACGTCCTTTTGCCGACTGAAATGGCACGCTCCGTCACGAAGGATGATCAGAAACACGCCGCCGAATTGCTGAAGTTGGTTGGGTTGGAGGAATTCCTGTTCGCCTTCCCATCGCAACTGTCGGGCGGGATGCAACAACGAGTGGCGCTGGCGCGGCTGTTGCAAACGGGGGCCGACGTGCTGTTGCTGGACGAACCTTTCGGGGCGTTGGACGAATTCACCCGCGAACGCCTGAACGTCGAATTGATGCGCATCGTTGGCGAGGTGAAAGCCACGACCCTGTTCGTGACCCACAACATTGCCGAGGCTATTTTTCTGGCCGATCAGGTCTTCGTAATGACACCGCGTCCGGGGCGGATTGCCGCCACAATCGACGTGCCGTTCGAGCGCCCGCGCCCGCTGTCGCTGCAAACCTCACCCGAATTCAACACGCTGGTGGCCGAAGTGCGCGACGTGCTGGGGGACGATCACTGATGGCGGTCAGCGACGGCATATCTCCGCCCCGCCGGATCGGTCTGACCATGCCGCGCCGCCGATTGCTGACCCATGCTGTGATCTTCCTGGTGCTTGTGGGCCTGTGGGAGATTGGCAGCCGGGCAGGGTGGCTCGACCCGCTTTTCTATCCACGCCCGTCCAATATTCTGCGATCCTTCTGGCTGATCTACGTCCAGAACGGTAACGTCTGGTTCCACCTCTATGCCACGCTTGGGCTGGTATTTGCGGGCTTCGTGGCAGGTTCGATTCTCGGTGTCGGCCTCGGCGCACTGGTCGGATTTCAGCCGCTGGTGCGGCGCTTTATTAAACCCTACGTGATCGTGCTGGAGGCAACGCCACGCATCGCCGTAGCGCCTCTCCTGATTGCCGCGCTCGGCTTCGGCGCGCCCTCCAAAATTGCGATCATCATGCTGGTCTGCTTTTTTGCGCCCTTCATCAACACGCTGTCGGGCGTGGTGAACGTCTCCGAAGATCGGCTGGAACTGTTCAACTCACTCGGCGCAGGCAAGATGCAGGTGCTGCGCAAGCTGGTCCTGCCCGAGGCATTGCCCGTCATCATGGCGGGCGAACGCCTCGCGCTTACCGCCGCCTTGTCCGGTGCGCTGGTGGCCGAGTTCATCCAGCGTGATCAAGGCATTGGATCGCTGATCCTGATCTACACGCGCAACCTCAACATGGCCTCGGCCTTCGCCTGCATCTTCACGCTGACGATCATCGGTTTCCTGATTTTCCGGGGCATGGAGTGGATCGATAACCGCATCGCGTTCTGGAACACGGAAGCCGGGATGGCACGGGTGGGGACAAAGCGCGCGCTGGCGTTCAGGGGGGCACATGGCTGATATCCCCGACGCACCTGACGCCGCAGGAGGACGCAGTTTCCGCACCGCCCGGTTGATCCCGCATCTGGTCCTGTTCGCAGCAATTTTGATTATCTGGGAAGCGGCGGTGCGCACTGGCCTGATCACCTCGATCATCGTACCGATGCCCAGCAAAATCGGCGCGGCGATCTGGGAGCTTTATGTCGCCAAGGGCACGATTTATAAGCACTTCTTCATAACGTTGACCGAGGCGGTTGTCGGCTTCGCGATCGGAGCAGCAGTCGCGATCAGCCTCGCCGTTTTTTCAGCGCTATCGGAAACCTTCAAACGCTATGTCGCGCCCTATGCGATCGTCTTGAACGTGACGCCGGGCATCGCGCTGACCCCGATCATCATCGCGTGGTTCGGGTTCGGGATGGGCTCGAAAATTGCGCTGGCCGCCGTCATCTCGTTCTTCCCGATTTTCGTGAACACGCTAACCGGGCTGATCCAGCGCGATGAGGACCGCGAAGAGTTATTCCGTTCTCTCGGTGGATCGGAGCGTCAGATATTCGCCAAGCTGCGCCTGCCGGCGGCCCTGCCACTGCTGTTTGCGGGCCTCAAGATCGGCCTCACGACGGCGCTGATCGGGGCCGTGGTCGCCGAGTTCGCGCAGGCCACGGACGGCGTCGGTGTGCTGATGAGCCGGTTTTCGTTCCAACTTAACATGGCGGCCAGTTTGGCGACGTTGCTCAGCATGACGCTGATCGGATTGATACTGTTTTACTCGATGGAATTTCTCGATGACCGGATCGTGTTCTGGCGTCGTGAAACGCGCAGGGCCGCAAAGTCCCGCGCGAAGACCCGGCGCTGGAAGGCGCAAATGGGTGAATAGCGAACGGACAACTTCCTTGGGAGGAAAGTGAAATGACTATGTTCAAGGCAATGATGCTGTCCACGGCGCTCGCCGTGACATCAATCCCGGCCGCCGTGATGGCGCAGGAGACCGTAACGGTAATCAAACCGACGCCACGCTCGGCGGTGTTCTTCCCGCTCGTGGTGGGCGAAGCGCTCGGGTACTTTGAAGAAGAGGGTGTCAGCGTCAATCTGCTGCCATCGGACACGTCGATCCCCTATGTGGCGTTCGTCCAGAACGGCCAGGCGGACCTGGCGATGCTGGACCCGAACGAGACCATTAACGCGGTCATCGCCGGCGCCAATATCAACACGGTTTACGAGGTCATGCAGAATGCGCCCGAAGGAATCGCGGTTCTGAAAGGCGGCGACTATACCTCAATGAGCGATCTTGTCGGAACGACCGTCGGTCTGGTCTCTGACCGTGACCGGGCGTTCCTGCAGGCGGCAATGGACGTCGCAGGCCACTCGATCGATGATGTCGACACCGTGGTTTTGGGTGAAAGTGGCCCGACCCTGGCCGCTGCAATTCGTGACGGAACCGTCTCGGCGATCTCAGGATCGGTTTTCGACTGGGCCGCCCTGGTGGCCAATGGGATCGAGATTGACACCGTGACCCCGGATGAATTGCTGGCAAGCCCGGCGAACACGCTGGCGATCAATGCCGAAATGATCGACGACAAGCGCGCTACGATGGAAGGTTTCTTCCGCGCCTGGTCAAAGGGCATGTACGTCGGAAAGGTCAATCCTGATGCGGTCGAGCAGATGCTGCGCAAGGCGGTTCCGGAAGAATGGGAAGTCGAAGCTGCCGGCATGGGACTGTTCCAAGGCGTGCTGCCGATGAACATCTCGACAACCGAGCGTCTGGGCGACCTTCAGTCCGACGTATGGACAGGCATCCAGCCGCGCATGGTCTCATCCGGAGCGATCGAGAATGAAGTCGATGTGTCGACCTTCCTCAATGACACCTACATTGACGCGGCCAATGAGTTTGACCGCGATGAGGTCGAGGCCGAGGCGAAAGCCTGGATGGACGACAACATGTAAGCGGTCCCTCAGACCGGCCAAATTGAACGGCTGCCGGGCGACCATTTTTGCCCGGCAGCGCCATTTACAATTTTCTGAAACGACAGGGTTTCGCCCATGACACATGCAACCATCGACACCGCCGATCTGGGCGACTCCATCAACCGCTACGGCCCGACCTCCGGGCGCGCGACACCGACCGGCACACACCGGCTGGATAGCAAGACAATCGACATCCACGCCCACGTGATGATCCCGGCAGGGTTCGAGTATATGGGTCCGCATATGGATGTCACCAAGATCGCGATGGTCAAACATTCCAACCAGGAAACCCGCGACATCAACATGCAGCAGGACAAGGACCGCACCGTCGCGATGACCGATCAGGATGATCGGATGCGGGTGCTGGACGCGCAGGGGATCGACATGCAGGTCGTCGCCCCGCCGCCGTTCCAATGCTGGTATCAGTCGCCCGATGAACATTGCATCAAGGGCAGCGAAATCGTGAACGATGGTCTGGCCGAATGGGTCGGTCGCCGACCCGACCGTTTCGCGGCGATGGGGACGCTTCCAATGACCGACCCGGCCGCCGCCGTGACCGAGTTGGAACGCTGCATGGGCGAGCTGGGGATGAAGGGCGTCGAGATTCTGACCAACATCGACGGGGAAGAACTGGCCTCGAAACGGTTCGAGCCGGTCTGGAAAAAGGCCGAAGAACTGGGCGCACTGGTGATGATCCATCCGAATGGCTTCACCCACGGGGATCGCTTTCACGACTATTATTTCGCCAACGTCATGGGTAACCCGCTGGAAACCTCGATGGCAGTCGCGCACCTGATCTTCTCGGGCACGATGGAGCGTTGCCCGGATCTGAAGGTTCTGGCGGTGCATGGCGGAGGCTTTTTGCCCGCCTATTCGGCGCGGATGGATCACGCCTGGGGTGCGCGTAAGGACAGCAACGCCGGGTTGCCACATCCGCCCACCCATTACCTGCGCAAGATGTGGTTCGACTCGGTGGTCTTCTCGGATCACCAACTGGAGTATTTGGTCAGCACCTATGGAGCCGAAAAGATCGTGATGGGGACGGACTACCCTTATGACATGGCCGACTACGATCCGGTCGAACACGTGGTCAGCAGCGCCTTGTCGGATGGCGACAAGGCCAAGGTCGCAGGGCTGAGTGCTGCCGCGCTTTTAGGCCTCTGACGCAATGACCGTCGGGATCATCGGTCTGGGCATCATGGGTAGCGCCTATGCGGCCAACTTGCTGAAAGCCGGGGTCGACGTCATCGGAGTTGATCCGGTGGCAGCCGGACGTGACCGATTGATCGAGGCCGGTGGTCGGGCCGAGGCAACGCCCGGCGACTGGTTGCGCGACTGCGATCTGGTGATCCTGTCGTTGGCCTCGCCCAAGGTGCTGGCTGCGGTTGTTGACGAAATGGCCGGGATGTTGGCTCCGGGGCAAATCGTCCTGGAAACCGGGACGTTTGCGCTCGCCGACAAGCAGGCAGCGCAGCAGCGGCTGGAGGGCGCGGGCGTGATCCTGCTCGACTGCCCGGTCAGTGGCACTGGTGCGCAGGCAGCGGTCGGCGATCTGGTGATGATGGCTTCTGGACCTGCAGAGGCAGTGGCCAAGGCCAAAACCTTCATGGCGCATTTCACTAAGGCGGTGATCGAGGCGGGCGATTTCGGCGCGGGCATTCAGTTGAAATTCGTCGCCAACCATGCGGTCGCACTGCACAACGCGGCCGCCGGAGAGGTCCTGAATTACGCCGACGCGCTGGGGCTGGACCGAAATGTGGTCTATGGCCTTTTGAGTAGCGGGGCCGGGCAGTCGAAAATGCTCGACCTGCGGATGCCCCTGATGATTTCGGGCGACTACGACCCACCAACCGCCAGCCTGAAGATGTTCGAGAAGGATCTGAGTCTGATCACTGCCGACATCAAGCGGCTGGGGGTGCAGGCCCCGATGCTGGATGTTGTGGACCGCCTGTATGAGACCGCAATGGCGGACCTGCCGGAGACTCACGATACGGCGGCGGTGTTCGAGGTTTATCGGAGCGGGAAGGCAGGGTAGGGCGGTGCAAGTCGCACTCTGACCGGGCTACAGTCGATTACCTTTCAAAATGCCCAGCGGTTGAGGCTTCTTTGTGCACGGAACAAGGCGAAGCCGCCATGCACTCGCCAGCCCGTCCGGGCGGGTTGGCGACTTGGAGAGGTCCGCTCCTCCCACAGATTTGACGGGCATACGCCACCATCCAAGTGCCCCAAACCAACGTCGCATCGCCAACCCCCGGGCTGGCAAGCGCACGGGCTTGGCCCCCGCTTCTAAGGCCGCTCCACCGTCCCGTTCTCCGCGGACCGCACAATCGCCTCCAGCACCTCGATGTTATGTACCAGTTCGAACGCCGAATAGGGGTAGGGCGCGCGGCCCGCGATGGCGTCTGCGAAGGCCCCCAGGTTGGCGGTGACGCTGTCGCTCCAGGCAAATTCCTCGGTCACATCGTCGTCGATCGAGCGATACTTCTGCATCGTCACCTTTCCGCCCGGCGTGTCCGGGTGCGTCGCGTTACGCACCTCGACCCACATGTCGCTGCCGAACACATGGGTGCGCAGGAAATGCGGCGTATGCAGGATCGCCTGCAGGGTGGCCGTCATGCCTTCCTCGAATTGCAACTGGACGCTGACCACGTCGCCGGTCTCCCACCCCAGCGAGCGGTCAGCGGTGACGGCTGCAACACTCTCAACCCGCCCGAAGAACGAGATCAGCATATCGGTCAGGTGAATGCCCATCTGCGTCATCCCCGCCGCCGGAGCCATCGCTTTGGAGGTCCGCCAGGACCCAGCAGGCAGGTCGATCAGCTTGTCGTGGCTGAAGGCAAGCTCGGAATGCATGATCGTTCCCAAAGCACCCTGATCCAGCAGATCGCGCAAGGCTAGTATCGCCGGTTCAAAGCGACGTTCGTGACCGACGCCCAGCACCAGCCCACGGTCATGGCAGGCGGCAACACTCGCGCGCGCGCCGGCGGCAGTAAGCGACAGGGGCTTTTCGCAGAACACATGTTTGCCAGCGGCTGCCGCCTGCGCGACCTGCGTGTCATGTTGGTCGTTGGGCGAGGTCAGGATGACTGCGGTAACCCCATCGACCAACGCTTCTTCAAAACGTGGTACAGGCACCAGCCCCATTTCCCGGATCACCGCGTGGTTTCCGGTTGCCGGTTCCACGACCATGCGCAGGTCAAAGCCGGGGTGATTCTTCAGGCGGCGTGCGATGTGCTGGCCCCACCACCCGAACCCGACCAGAGCAACTGACAGGGTCATGCGGATGAACCTTGCCCAAACACGCCGTAAAGCGAGGTGTCATGGTCGCCCCAGCCAGCCTCCTGCGCCTTCAGGGCTTTTGCGAGGGCGGCGCTTACCACCTCGGACGGCACGCCATGCTGCGCCGCCAGTGCCTGCATCAACCCCATGTCCTTGACGCCATTGTTCAACGCCAGCGAGACACCACCGGGATCACCGGAATTACGCATAGCCGCAACAGGTGGCACCCGGTTCTTCGCAGCTCCAATCGCGCCCGAGCTATCGATCAGCAGCGATACAGCCATATCAGCGTCGATGCCCTGGCCTTGCGCCAGCCCCAGCGCTTCGCCTACCGCGCCCCAATAGACCATCAGCGGCAGGTTGATCGCCAATTTCATCGCCGCTCCGGTGCCGACGGGGCCGAGGTGTTCCAGCCGCCGGGTAATCTGGCGCAGAACCGGCTCGGCGGCTGTGAAGGCTGCGCCACTGCCGCCCGCCAAACCAAGCAGTTGACCCGCGCGGGCCGGGCCGATCGTTCCGCCAACGGGGCATTCCAGGAACAAGCCACCTTGCGCGTTCACCGCGGCTTCCAACCGCTGAACCTGTTCCGGAGAGGTCGTACACATCTCGACCACGACCTTGCCGCTCAGGTCAGCAGAACAAACACCGTTGTCGCCGAAATAGGCGGCCTCGATTGCGGTATCATTGGCAAGGACGGACAGGATTACCGTCGCAGCTTCGGTTGCCCGAGCGGGCGTCGTGGCTACCTCAGTGTTCTCGACGCCCTTGGCGCGGGCAGCGGTGCGGTTCCAGAGGGTCAGATTATGCCCTTCGCTGGCCAGACGCTCCGCAATCGCGCGGCCCATTTTTCCGATTCCTATGATTGCTACGTCCATGCTGATCTCCTGCCTTCGCTGTCGAAAGTTCCCTGCGCCAAGTTTGCCGGAAACGAGTGGCGCAAGCGCATAATCATTTCTGATGCACGGCTTCGTCCTGCGCGATAGACCTCGTATCGAGGTCGGTCCAGTCGGCAAGAATCCGGTTTACATGAGTGGTGAGGGCGTCCGCCAGAAGCTGGGCCGCACGGGGCAGCGGGCTTTCGGTTTTCTGCACCAGCACGTAGTCGAAATTCATCGGCGGATCGCTTAACAGGTTCAGCTTGCGCATCTGCCCGTCCTTGTCTGCATGGCATATTGCCGAGGGCAGAATTGCCATCCAATCCGTTTTGCCGACCATCTCCAAAGTGCCCAACATGCCGTCCATCTCCATTATTTCTGCGCAATGGACGCCGTGGGCGCTCAGTAACGTGTCGATCCGACTGCGCCGAATGTTGGACTTGCTTGGCACGATCAACCGTGCGCCTGACAGGACTGAGAGCGGAGCCGAACCAAGGTGCGCGTGATCCGGCAGCGCGCCGGGGCGCGCGACGATCATCTCGCGGTCGCGGCCAACGAAACGCGCGGTCAATCCGGTCGGCATGTCGCCGGACGGGACAATGGCGAAATCGAGTTCACCGTCCAGAACACGTCGCAGCAACGCACCGCTATACTCTTCGAGCAAGCTGAGTTCGACCTTTGGAAAACCGCTTTTATATTGCTCCAGCGCCGGGGTCAGGACCGAACGGGTCAGCGACGGGATCAACCCGAACCGGACCAGCCCGGTGATGTCGTCGTTCATCTCGGCCAGGTCGGTCTCCAGTGCCAGCAACGCACTGACGATGGCCTGACCTTCGCGATATACAATCTGCCCGGCGGGCGTCAGGCTGTAGTCCTTGCGGGTCCGGTTCAGCAGCGGTGTGCCAAGCTTCAGTTCGAGGTTCTTAACCTGCGTGGACATGCCCGACTGGGTCGCGTTTTCCCGCTCGGCGGCCTTGGAAAAGGACTGTGCCTCGTAAACGGCGAGGAACGCACGCAGGCCGTTGATACTGATTTTCGGGATCGGCAACGGGTTCCCTATCGGTTTCTGGAATATTCGCTATGAGGAAGTATCATTTCTGGTGATTTGTCTAGTGCCGTAAACCAAACTCGCAGAATAAGTGAAGGAAAACCCAGTGTTGGATGCCGTTTCGGATACCAAGCAGTTTGATCTCCGCGCCTTGCGCAATGCCTTTGGGCGCTTCGCAACGGGGGTCGCGGTGGTGTCGCTGACTGACGCAGACGGTCAGGCGACGGGTGTCACGATCAGCTCGTTTTCCTCACTCAGCCTTGAGCCGCCGCTTTGTCTGTTCTCTCTGGGTAAAAACCAGGTCAGTTGCCGCTGGATCGAGGCTGGGAACGGGTTCAACGTCAATATTCTGCGCGATGATCAGCAGGGGGCGGCATGGCAGTTCGCCAAACCGTCCGAGGATAAATTTGACGGTGTGGCGTGGTACGAAGGGCGTAACGGGTTGCCGGTGATCGCGGACAACCTGTGCCACTTTGAATGCGCGCATTGGGAGACCTATGACGGCGGCGATCACATCATTGTCGTGGGTCGGATTGACCATTTTGAAGAGGGGCGCGGCGATCCGCTGGTGTTCTATCGCGGCGCAATGGCGACAGTTTCACAATGAATGAAGAACCGTCGCGCCGCTATCGCGGCCCGGAAAAGGCCGAATTCTCAACGGATCAGAGCAAGGTTTTTGAGCGGATTGCGGCTGGGCCGCGCGGCGATGTGGTTGGTCCGCTAAAAGTCTGGCTGGGTTCGCCCGCGATGGCGGATCGCGCGCAAGCGCTTGGGCAGTTTGCTCGCTATGACAGCAGCCTCGCCCCACACCTGTCCGAACTGGCGATCCTCGTTACGGCGCGGATCTGGTCGTCGGGGTTTGAATGGGCTCATCATGTGCCAATTGCGCTGGCGGCTGGCATCTCTGAAGAAGCCGTTGCCGCCATCGGTCAGGGGCAGCGCCCGGTGCTTCCGGAAACGGATATGCAGGCCGTTTTCGAGGCCGCAGTGGAATTGCACCGCGACAGGGTGATTTCGGACCCGGTCTATCAACGAGCCGAGGCGTCACTGGGTGCGCAGGGCCTTGTCGATCTGGTGGCGATCTGCGGCTATTACACGTTGATTTCGATGACGATCAACGCATTCGAGGTGCCGGACGGTGATGGCCCGGCGATTCCCGTTCTGGACCTCGCGCCGGAAAAGATGTTTCGTTGAGCGGGTTGGGTGTCGCCCTTCCAGAGCCGGAGCCTGCAACGTGGAATTGATCGCTACACTAACTGCGGGCCTGACACCGCAGATTGTCCTGGCCTTCGTGCTGGCGGGGGCCGCCATCGGTGTTTTGGCGGGGTTGTTTGGGGTCGGCGGTGGAGCGATCAGCGTGCCGGTGTTCTTTGAGGCCTTTCGCATCATGGGTATCACCGACGAAATCGCCATGCCGATGGGAGTTGGTACTTCGCTGGCGATGATCGCGCCGACCGCAATCCTGTCGGCGCGCCAACATGCAGCCAAGGGCACGGTGGATATGGCTGTGATCCGCGCATGGATACTGCCGGTCCTGGCAGGTGTGATCCTCGGCAGTCTGATTGCCAAAGGGGCCGCGCCGGTGGTCTTTCAGGCGGTCTTCGTTGTCGTCGCCGGGACATTGTCGGTCAAGATGTTACTTGGCTCAACCAACTGGAAGTTGCGTGACACGATGCCGGGACGTGTCGGAACCAGCCTCTACGGCATAGTTGTCGGCCTGATCTCGACCCTGATGGGGATCGGTGGAGGGGCCGTCTCGAACCTGATCCTCACTCTGAACGGCAAGGACGTACGCGAGGCGGTGTCGACCTCGGCCGGGGTGGGGGTCATCATCGCGGTGCCAGGGGCGTTGGGCTATATGGTAGTCGGCTGGGGGCGCGAAGGGTTGCCGCCGGATGCGCTGGGATTCGTATCGGTTTTGGCATTGCTGCTGACACTGCCAACGGCGCTGTTGATGACACGGTTCGGCGTCGGACTTGCGCATGCATTGCCACAGAAGATTCTAGGGCGATTTTTCGGCTGCTTTCTGGCAATCGTCAGCATCCGATTCCTGCTGGAGATCATTACCTAGTCGGCGTCTGACCTGCCACTCTTGCTCCATTCCGGCGGTCGTTTTTCGAGGAACGCCTTGATCCCTTCCTCCGCATCGGCTTGCAGCATGTTGGCCACCATCACCTCGCGCGTGAACTCGTAGGCGTCGGGAAGCGCCATTTCGATCTGGCGATAAAACGCCTCTTTGCCGATCTTCACAGTTACCGGGGATTTTGCGGCGATCTGCTGGGCCAGTTTCTGGGTCGCTTTAGTCAGTTCTTCCGGCGGAACGAGGTCGTTGATCAAGCCGATGCTCCGTGCCTCCTCGGCGTCGATCAGATCACCGGTCAGGAGCATCTTCATCGACTGCTTGCGCCCGACGTTGCGCGACAGGGCGACCATCGGGGTCGAACAGAACAGCCCGATATTCACCCCGGGTGTTGCAAATTTCGCAGTGTCTGCCGCAAGGGCCAGATCGCATGTCGCGACCAGTTGGCATCCTGCAGCCGTCGCAGTGGCGTGAACCGAGGCGATCACCGGTTTCGGACAGCGGATGATCGCCATCATCACTTCGGCGCAGGCGCTCATCGTCTGGTCAAAGAAGGCCGCGCCGCCATCCGCCTCGGCACGCGCTGCGGTTAGTTCTTTCAGGTCGTGACCAGCGCAGAATGCCGGGCCGTTTGCCGCCAGAGTGAGGACGTGAACCGACGGATCTTCGGAACACGAAACGACGGCAGCCTTCAACTGCCTCAGCAATTCCAATGACAGGCTGTTGCGCGCCTGCGGGCGATTGAGCGTCAACGTGACCACATGCCCCGTCTGTTTGCTTGCCAGGACCGTATCGGAGGTTTGGGTTTCCACGGGTCGCATCCTCAATGTACTTCGCTTGAATGATGTGGCGGATTGCGGCGTGGTGCAACTTGTGCGGTCTAGCGACCGGCGACGACGCTGAGCACCTTCTCCGCAATCGCATGCGTTCCAGCCCAGGCGACAAAGTGATCCGGGCGCACCAGTATCAACGGAGCGCCATAATCGGTGATCGCCTGTGGAGGCAGTTTCGCGTGGACGTCGAAGGGCAACCTCAGCACGTCCGACGCAGACTGAAAGTCGGCGATCTTGCGGATCGTGGCTTCGTCCGCATCGGCAGGGGCAAGCAACGTGAAACCGGCGCCAAGAAGATCGAATGTCGTTTCGTCGCCCGACATGGGTAGCGGGGCCAGATGGTGGCCCGGACGTGCTGCGACAAGGTGGTCGCCGACGGCGCTCGGCTTGCCTCCGTTGCCGTCCGAAACGACAGGTGAGCCTTCATAGTTCGGTTCAAACCTGAATACGCTTGGATCGCCTTCGGCGCGCTTGGCCCAGGCAGCCTCGAATGCGGCACGGTCGCGTTCGGGTGTGTAGGTGGCAAGAAAATCGCGGTCGGCGTCGATGTACCCGGCGATAAAATGTTGCGCGGTCGAGGCAAAAACCGGGCGGCGCTCGCCGTCATAGCTGTCCAGAAGTGTGTCGGCTTTGCCTTCGACGGCCGCTGCCAGCTTCCAGCCCAGATTGCGCGCATCTTCCAGCCCGAGGTTGATGCCAAAGCCACCATAGGGCGGGTGGCTGTGGGCGGCGTCTCCGGCGACAAAGACCCGGCCGTCACGGTAGCAGTTGGCGATGGCGAACCGCAAATCCCAGAAGCCGATGTAGTCGATGTCGAGCGCGAATTCTGTGCCAACGGCACGGTGAATCATGCCTGCAAAGTCGAAGCCGTCCTGTGTTGTTCCGACCGGCACAGGTGCATGAAAAAACCAGCTGTGGCCGACGTCGACACGACCAAAGAACTGCCAGTAGCCCTCAAAATCCGGGTGCAGGGCGTTGAAGAAGGCCTTGCCGGGATAGCGCTCCATAAGATCATGCAGGTCGGTCGAGCGGAACACGACCAGCGCCATCTGGCGGTCGTGGTCGCTTCGGGTCTGAGTAATGCCGACGCTTTCGCGCACCACGGATTTGCTTCCGTCGCAGCCGACCAGATAGCGGGCGCGCAAACTGCGCCTCTCTTCTCCGCGATGCTTGCCGATGGTTAGCGTCACGTCGGCGTCTGTCTGGTCGACCGACAGACCGGACCAACCGTAAATCACCTCGACGGTAGGCAATTCGGCGACGCGGGCGCGCAGCACCTTTTCGGTGTCGTATTGTGGAAGCCGGACGTTGCCGGCGGCATAAAACTTCTTAACGGCAGAGCGGTTCAGCCACTCATAGCTATAATCACCCAGCAAAGTGCCGTAGCAATACATCCCCCCGGTTCCGGCGCCTTCGGGCAGGGGATGGGCAGAACGTACGGCCTCTTCGCAGTGCCAGGCACGGAAGTGCTCCGCCGTTCGTTGCGTCAAATTTTGGCCCTTTGGGACGGGTTGCGGATCTGGATAGCGCTCGACGACGACGACCCGAATTCCGCGCTGTCCAAGGTCAATGGCCAGCCCCATTCCGACCGGCCCGCCACCACAGATTATCACGTCGAATTCGAAGTCCTGCCCCATGCGCAATTCCTGCCTGATAGCGTTAAAGCACGCAAGACACTGCCTCAGCCGGTTGACGCCACCGGGCAATTCCCGGACACCATCGGCCAACCCTTTCCCTGCCGGAGCCACCCCGATGCCCAAAGACTTACCCGCTCATAGCCGACCGAACCTGTCATCGTTTTCGTGGGAGGATGCCTTTCTGCTGGAAGATCAACTCAGCGAAGACGAACGCATGATGCGCGATGCGGCGAAGAACTTTGCGGCAGAGAGACTCGCGCCCAAAGTGATCAAGGCATATGCAGAGGAATCCGTGGATCCCGGCATATTCGCTGAAATGGGTGAAATGGGCCTGCTGGGCCTGACTGTCCCGGAAGAATACGGCGGTCTCGGCGCGTCCTACGTGACCTACGGGTTGGTCGCGCGCGAGATTGAGCGGGTGGACAGCGGGTACAGGTCGATGATGTCGGTTCAGTCATCCCTCGTGATGTATCCGATCTATGCCTATGGAACCGATGAGCAGCGCGAAAAGTACCTGCCGAAACTGGCGGCGGGAGAGTCGATCGGCTGTTTCGGGCTGACGGAACCGGACGCGGGCTCGGACCCGGCGGGTATGAAGACGACTGCAAAGGCAGTTCAGGGTGGGTATCTACTGAACGGGTCGAAAATGTGGATCTCGAACAGCCCGATCGCCGACGTCTTCGTGATCTGGGCAAAGTCGGATGCTCATGATGGGGCAATCAAGGGTTTCGTGCTTGAGAAAGGCGCGAAGGGGCTGAGTGCGCCGAAGATTGCAGGCAAGCAAAGCCTGCGGGCGAGCGTGACGGGTGAGATTGTGTTGAAGGATGTTGAGGTAGGCGAGGATGCATTGCTGCCGGGTGTCGAGGGGCTGAAGGGCCCGTTCGGCTGTCTCAACCGGGCGCGCTATGGCATCGCATGGGGTGTGTTGGGTGCAGCCGAATTCTGCTGGCACGCGGCAAGGCAGTACGGGCTGGACCGCAAACAGTTTGGCAAACCAATCGCGCAGAACCAGTTGTTTCAGTTGAAGCTGGCGAACATGCAGACCGAGATTTCATTGGGCCTACAGGCGGCGCTGCGGGTCGGGCGGCTGATGGATGAGGCCAAGGCGGCGCCGGAGATGATCAGTATCATCAAACGCAACAACTGCGGCAAGGCGCTGGAAATCGCGCGACTGGCGCGGGACATGCACGGGGGCAACGGAATCTCTGAGGAATTTCAGGTAATCCGCCACATGATGAACCTTGAAACGGTGAATACCTATGAGGGGACGCATGACGTCCACGCGTTGATTCTGGGGCGCGCGCAGACCGGGCTGCAGGCGTTTTTCTGAGGCAGGTCGCAACTGGAATTCACTTGAAATGACCGCGATCAAGCCCCCGACTGTGGCACGGAATCTAGCCTGAACAGCGACAGGCGCGCCACTGCTCCTCGTTTACTGCGACCGCGACAGACAGGGCGTGCGCGCCTGCAAGTTCGTTTTTGATCACTGGGCTGGGGTGCGCGGCTGCATTGTATTGCGTCCCACAATCGCCCGTCCAAATCAGCCCGGCTTCCATACTGGTCGGCCAAGGAAGCGCTCGGCCAAATTGCGCGTCAATCCGTCCCGCGATAGGGCGGCACATATTGCATCGCCATGTCCCAAGGGAAGAAAATCCAGGTGTCCTGGCTGACCTCGGTGATGAATGTGTCGACCTGCGAATTGCCTGCCGGTTTCGCATAAACCGTGGCGAAATGCGCCTTGGGATAAAGCGCGCGGACGACTTCCAGCGTTTTCCCTGAATCGACCAGATCGTCGACGATCAAAATGCCGGTGCCATCGCCCATCATCTTGGCGTCGGGCATTTTCAACACCGATGCCTCGGCCTGATCCTGATGGTCGTAGGATTTGACGCTGATAGTGTCGACCGTTCTCACGTCCAACTCGCGCGCCACGATCATCGCCGGTGCCATGCCACCACGCGTAATTGCTACCACGGCTTTCCAATCACCGCCATCGGGCCCGTGTCCATCCAGCCGCCACGCCAAGGCGCGGGAGTCGCGGTGGATCTGATCCCAGCTGACGTGAAAACCCTTTTCGTGGGGTAGGCGGTCGGTCATCCGGGTCAGTCCTTTGCCAGTTCCTTGGTCATATCGGGCGCGTCCGGGTTTTTCATACCGATGACATGGTAGCCCGAATCGACATGGTGGATTTCACCGGTAACGGCGCTGGAGAGGTCCGAACAGAAGTAGAGGGCGGATTTGCCGACCTCGTCCTGAGTAACGTTTCGGCGCAGGGGTGAGTTCAACTCGTTCCATTTCAGGATATAGCGGAAATCGCCGATGCCGGACGCAGCCAGCGTCTTGATCGTTCCGGCGCTGATCGCATTGACGCGGATGTTATCCTTGCCCAGATCCTCGGCCATGTAGCGCACACTGGTCTCAAGTGCGGCCTTGGCGACGCCCATGACGTTGTAATGCGGCATCACCCGCTCGGCCCCGAGGTAGGTGAGCGTCAGCAGCGACCCTCCGTTCGGCATCATCGCCGCAGCGCGCTGGCAGACGGCGGTGAAGGAGAATACCGAGATATCCATGGTCGAGCGGAAGTTTTCGGGTGACGTATCGACGTAGCGCCCGCGCAGCTCGTTCTTGTCGGAAAAGCCGATGGCGTGGACCACGAAGTCGAGGTTGCCCCAGCGGTCCTTGATCTCAGCGAACAGCCGGTCGAGCGACGCGGCATCGCCAACATCGCATTCGACCAGAAAATCGCTGCCCAGCGACTCGGCCAATGGGCGCACGCGCTTTTCCAACGGTCCGCCTTGATGCGAGAAACATAGCTCGGCACCCGCATCCGAGAACTGCCTGGCCACGCCCCACGCGATGGACTTGTCGTTGGCAAGGCCCATGATCAGGCCCCGCTTTCCGGCCATCAGCCCGCCCGTCGATGGTCCCGTCGATCCCGTTGACATTCGTTGCACCCCGGCTAGTTGTCGGTTCTTGGCGTTTAGGCCATTGACCAAAGGTCATCAAGGCCTTCGCCCGCAACCAGAGGTGGATAAATGCCCGAACGTGATGGGATTTTTGCCGGTGACGACCCATTTCAACTGGCACGAGATTGGCTGGCCGAGGCAGCGACAACTGAGGTCAACGATCCGACGGCAATGGCGTTGTCGACTGTCGATGCCGACGGATTGCCCAACGCCCGCATGGTGCTGCTCAAAGAGATCGAGGATGACGGCTTCGTTTTTTACACCAACTATGGCAGTGCGAAAGCTTCCGAGATTGACAGCTCGGGAACCGCGGCGTTCGTGATGCACTGGAAATCATTGCGTCGTCAGGTGCGAGCGCGTGGCACCGTCGAACGAGTGGGTGGCGAACAGGCGGACGCCTACTACAACAGCCGTGCATTGCAGAGTCGGCTGGGGGCGTGGGCATCGGATCAATCGCAGCCACTGTCGTCGCGTGCTGCACTTTTGGCCAAGGTCGCCAAAGTCACGGCGACCAAGGGCACAAACCCTCCGCGGCCTCCGTTTTGGGGTGGTTATCGCATAACTCCGGTCGAGATCGAGTTTTGGGCGGACGGGCAATTTCGCCTTCACGACCGCTTTCGCTGGCGGCGTGCTGGTCCCGGTGCCCAGTGGGATGTGCAGAGATTGCATCCCTGACATTCCTCCGCTACGTTGTTTAACGTAACTATTTTGCGCAATTGGCAGGCGGGTCTATTTCCAAATTGTCCAAAACCTGTCAACTATTGCGAGGCGCAATCTGGGGAGGTTGCGCGGAGATGTGCGTATGATGGATGATCAAGTTGTCGTGTCTCGGCGCGTAAATGGTCGGGTGAAGTGGTTCGATCCTGCAAAGGGATTCGGTTTTATTTTGGCCGATGACGGCGGGTCAGACATTCTGCTGCATGCGAATGTCCTGAGGAATTATGGTCAAAGCTCGGTCGCGGATGCGGCATTGGTTGATGTCGACGTGCAGGAAACGGCGCGCGGACTGCAGGCCGTTCTGGTCCATCATATTGAACCGCCAATGGACGAAGAGGATGAGTCGGAGGACGCAACGCATTTCTTGCAGCCCGATCCCGGCACGCCCCTGGAGCCCGCGCGCGTGAAATGGTTCGACAAGGCCAAGGGATTTGGCTTCGCCAATATCTTTGGCAGTGATGCGGATGTGTTTTTACACGTCGAAGTTTTGCGCCGCTCCGGTTTGGCGGACCTACAACCCGGTGAGGCTGTTGCCCTACAAGTGACCGACGGTGAGCGTGGCCGCATGGCGACGCTGGTGACAAGCTGGGAAGCGGCACTTAAACAGGACGAATGATCGCCCCACTCAGTTTCTATTTCAGTCGCCTCATTCAATACACGGTATTGGCCGGTCTGGCTGCAGCGCTGGGCGCCCCCGCGTTTGCAGGCGGTTGCCGGGACACGCGCGTCGAGTTGCGCGGCGATTGGGGTACGGCGCGGTTCACTGTAGACGTTGCCGACGACCCGGACGAGCGCGCGCAAGGTTTGATGAATGTGGCTGAGATGGCGCCAGGCAAGGGCATGTTGTTTGTCTATGAATTCCCGCAGCCGGCCTCGTTCTGGATGCGCAATACGCTGATCCCGTTGGATATGATTTTCGCCGATCAGACCGGAACCGTTATCAAGGTCCATGAAAACGCCGTGCCGCTGGATGAAACGCCGATTCCGGGTGGCGACAATGTGCTGTTGGTGCTTGAGGTGAATGGCGGCATGGCCGGAGCCATCGGCATTGTCGAAGGCAGCCAGATCCGTCATCCGTCTCTGGACCCGGAGTTGGCCGCCTGGCCGTGCCCATAACCGGGGTTCGTCGACATTTCGCGAAACAAACCTGCGACTAAGGCTTCCCCTTACCGATTAGTCTTTGTAAAGGGGGCGCAGTCGGGGCGTGGCGCAGCTTGGTAGCGCATCTGTTTTGGGAACAGAGGGTCGGAGGTTCGAATCCTCTCGCCCCGACCACATCAAAAATTCACGGACAAGGGCGCGGGCCATCGCGGCTGAGGCACCGGAGTGCGAACGCGCTTTGTTCAGGCGCCCGATTATGTGCAAGGATTCGGGCGAACGCTCCGTGGTGCATCAAGAAGGGCCGGAATTGACCATTCTAACATCTTTGTCGCTTACGGGGGCTACGGTGCATTGCGTTGCGCACCGACCCTGCGGGGAAATTGCACTGTGATTGTACGGGTATATCGTCGTTGATCGGCTCTGCACCGGAAGCAAGTTAACAACAGATATTGCCGTTCAATTCATCACGTCCGCACGGATTCCGAGCACTCTGCGAACCAGTGTTTTTGAAAGTTATCCACAGGAATTTCGTTGGCCGTTGTAGCCTTGCAACAGGGCCTTTGCTTGCGCTTCTACCTGACGTTCCGGGGCCAAGGTTTCGGAATCCCGGCAAAAAATTGCTTATCGGAATCAGGCGTTGCGTGCCGCGCTCCAGCGGTTTCACTTTTCAGACGCAAAATCTTTTCCTCGGCCATGAATCTCCGTTGACGGCGTAGGGCCGCATCATGCAGTTTGTGCGCGCTGACCGGCAGACCACTAGATGTAGTGGCGGAGCAGCGGGACGGGAAACACAAACGACTTATCAGGCACAGGCCCCTGGGTTTTGCCGACGTCCGGGGGTGCCTGGGTGAGTCGCCGCGTTTTATCACGCCCCGACCTCTGGCCGGTTGGCACGAAGACCTTGCACCAGTGGTGTTGGGATTAACGTCGGCGCCGTATGGCAAAATAAGGTGACGCCCGCATCAGACGGGAGAGCACCGTAAGGGGCATGGAATGAAAATCGATCGCAATTTCACGGCAGCGAAGACCGGGGCCTATGGCACCATCGAATTCACCGAGACCAGTTCAGAGATTCGCAATCCTGATGGCACCATCGTGTTCAAACTGGATTCCGTCGAGGTGCCGGCAGGCTGGAGCCAGGTCGCATCGGATGTGATTGCGCAGAAGTATTTCCGCAAAGCCGGCGTTCCGGCGCGTCTAAAGACGGTCAAGGAAAAGGGTGTTCCGGAATTCCTGTGGCGGTCAATTCCCGACGAGGCCGCATTGGCGAACTGCCCGAGGATCAGCGGTTCGGCGGTGAAGCAAGCGCCAAGCAGGTGTTCGATCGCTTGGCCGGAGCCTGGGCCTATTGGGGCTGGAAGGGCGGCTATTTCACGACTGAGGCGGACGCGCGCACTTACTATGACGAGATGCGTTATATGCTTGCGACCCAGCGCGCCGCTCCAAACAGCCCGCAGTGGTTCAACACCGGCCTGCATTGGGCATACGGGATCGATGGTCCGTCGCAGGGTCACTATTACGTCGATTTCAAATCCGGCAAGCTGACGAAATCCAAGTCGTCCTACGAGCACCCACAGCCGCACGCATGTTTCATCCAGTCGGTCAGCGACGATCTGGTGAACGAAGGCGGCATCATGGACCTTTGGGTGCGTGAGGCACGGCTGTTCAAGTACGGGTCCGGTACCGGAACTAACTTCAGCTCGCTGCGAGCTGAGGGTGAGCATTTGTCAGGCGGCGGCAAATCGTCGGGCCTGATGGGGTTCCTCAGGATCGGCGACCGTGCGGCGGGCGCGATCAAATCGGGCGGCACCACGCGCCGCGCCGCCAAAATGGTCATCTGCGACGCGGATCACCCGGATATCGAACAGTTCATCAATTGGAAGGTGATCGAGGAACAGAAGGTCGCCAGCATCGTCGCCGGTTCCAAGATGCACGAAGAAAAACTGAACGCGATCTTCGCCGCAATCAAGGCCTGGGACGGGCGCGAAGAAGATGCTTATGACCCGAAGGTCAACGAAAGCCTGAAAGCGGTCATTCGCGACGCCAAGAAAGTGGCGATCCCGGAAACTTATGTTAAGCGCGTCCTGGATTATACCAAACAGGGCCACACCAGTATCGAATTCCCGACCTACGACACGGATTGGGATTCCGAGGCTTATTCGTCTGTTTCGGGGCAGAACTCCAACAACTCGATCCGCGTCACCGATGCGTTCCTGAAAGCGGTTGAGAATGACGACGATTGGAACCTGATCAACCGCAAGGACGGCAAGACCGCCAAGACCATAAAGGCGCGGGATCTGTGGGAGCAGGTCGGCCACGCCGCCTGGGCCTGCGCCGATCCCGGCATCCAGTATCACGACACGGTAAACGACTGGCACACATGTAAAGCAGACGGTGAGATTCGCGGCTCAAACCCTTGTTCGGAATACATGTTTCTGGACGACACGGCCTGCAACCTGGCCTCGATGAACCTGCTGACCTTCCTGAAAGACGGTGAGTTTCAGGTCGACGATTATGAACATGCGACGCGCCTGTGGACCGTAACGCTGGAGATCAGCGTGACGATGGCGCAGTTCCCGTCCAAGGAAATTGCGCAGCTGTCCTACGACTTCCGCACGCTGGGCCTTGGCTATGCCAACATCGGCGGGCTGCTGATGAACATGGGGCACAGCTATGACTCTGTAGAGGGGCGCGCGCTTTGCGGCGCATTGACCGCGATCATGACCGGCGTGGCCTACGCGACAAGTGCCGAGATGGCCTCGGAATTGGGGCCGTTCCCCGGTCACAAGCGCAATGCCGAGCATATGCTGCGGGTAATGCGGAACCACCGTAACGCTGCGCATGGAAATAGCAGTGATTACGAGGACTTGGCAACCAATCCTGTTGCGTTGGATCAGGCCGGCTGTCCCGACAAGCGATTGGTCAAACATGCCACCAAGGCATGGGATCTGGCATTGAAGCTGGGCAAGAAACATGGATACCGGAACGCGCAGACCACTGTAATCGCGCCGACTGGAACCATCGGACTGGTGATGGATTGCGACACCACCGGGATTGAGCCGGACTTTGCGCTGGTGAAATTCAAAAAGCTGGCCGGGGGCGGTTACTTCAAGATCATTAACCGCTCTGTCCCGCAAGCGCTTGAGGGAATTGGATATTCCTCATCGGAGATTGAAGAGATCATCTCATATGCCGTGGGGCATGGTTCCCTTGGGAATGCGCCGGGGATCAACCACACCAGCCTGATCGGTCACGGGTTCGGCCCTGAAGAGATCGAGAAGATCGAGGCAGCGCTGCCCTCGGCATTCGACATCCGTTTCGTGTTCAACCAGTGGACGCTGGGCGCGGAGTTTTGCACCGATGTGCTGGGTATTCCGGCGGCGAAAATGACCGATCCGGGGTTCGATCTGCTGGCTCACCTTGGCTTCAAACGCAAAGAGATTGAGGCGGCCAACGATCACGTCTGTGGGACCATGACCCTGGAAGGCGCTCCGCATCTGAAGGAAGAGCACTACGCGATCTTCGATTGCGCCAACCCCTGCGGCAAGAAGGGCAAGCGATTCCTCTCCGTCGACAGCCACATCTATATGATGGCCGCCGCGCAGTCCTTCATCTCGGGCGCGATCTCCAAAACGATCAACATGCCCAACGATGCGACGATCGAGGATTGTCAGAAGGCCTATGAGCTCAGCTGGTCGCTGGGGATCAAGGCCAATGCGCTGTACCGCGATGGTTCGAAACTGTCCCAACCGCTGGCGGCTGCGCTGGTGGAGGATGATGACGAGGCCGCCGAGGTGCTTGAGACCGGCAGCTCGCAGGAAAAGGCGGCCGTTCTAGCCGAGAAGATGGTCGAGAAGATCATTTATAAGGAGGTCCTCAGCCGTAAACGCGACCGGATGCCGGAACGCCGCAGAGGGTACACCCAGAAAGCGGTTGTCGGGGGTCACAAGGTCTACCTGCGCACTGGCGAATACCAAGATGGCAAGATCGGTGAAATTTTCATCGACATGCACAAGGAAGGCGCGGGCTTCCGGGCGATGATGAACAACTTCGCAATCGCGGTCAGCGTCGGCCTGCAATACGGTGTTCCGCTTGAAGAATTCGTCGATGCCTTCACCTTCACGCGCTTCGAACCGGCCGGTCAGGTGCAAGGTAACGAGACGATCAAGAACGCAACCTCGATCCTCGACTATATCTTCCGGGAACTGGCCGTCAGCTACCTTGACCGCACCGATCTGGCCCACGTCCAGCCCGAAGGCACCAGCTTTGATGAGCTGGGGCGCGGCGACGAAGAGGGTAAGCGCAACTTCACCGAAGTGCCCGGCGCCGAGGGCGAAAGCCAAATCGACGTGTTGAAGAAGGTCGTCTCGACCGGGTATCTGCGTGGCCGCGCGCCGCAAGGTCTAGTGGTGCTGCAAGGTGGGCAGGCGGGCGCAGTGGCGCTGGACGGGGCCGCGGATCCGGTCACCGCACTGCAGGCGCTGGTGCCGGAAGCGGGTGAGACCGCTCTGGCGACCGGAGCAGTACAGATCGACAACCGCACCAAGGCGAAGATGCAGGGGTACGAGGGCGATCCATGCGGTGAGTGCGGGAATTACACACTGGTCCGCAACGGGACCTGTATGAAGTGCAACACCTGTGGCGGGACGAGCGGGTGTAGCTGAGAAGAATTTGAGAGTGGGACGCGGAGCTGTAACCCCGCGCCCCGCTCACTTCGCGTGGTTTCAGCACAGCGCGAGGCAAGCATGTTCGGCCCCTCAGGGTCGATGGACAACGAAGGACACGGACGAGCAAGCAGATCAATAGCGTGCTGAGTTACCCACAGGTTCGCCCCCAGAAAAATCGGGCTGCCTGTGTAAAAGGAGCCAATACAATGGCTGACAAGAAAAATACATGGACCCAGCAACGGCCAGATGGCCGGTGGGAAACAAAGCGTGAGGGGAGCCAACGAGCGTCGAGTGTTCACCGAACGCAGGCTCAGGCTTGGGAGCGCGGAAAAGAACTCGCCCGCAACGATGGTGGCGAAGCCTTCCTAAAGAACTCAGAAGGCAAGATTCGCGAAAGGAATACTTACGGAAAAGATCCCTTCCCGCCGAAGGGTTGAGTAACAGAACTTGGATTGGCGCGGCTTCGTTCGTGCCTATCAAACAGGGCAGGACTCTGCAGGTTTTCTTCAAGAACCCGCTCTGTCTTGCTCGTTGAAGCGCCTCCGGGCGCTTCAACGTACACGGGGTGGGTGCGCTCGCCCCTGACGCGGATCGGGCCGCAGGCAGAAACCGGGCGGTACGAGAGAATGAGCCTGATCAGCGAAACCTTGGGGGTGCCTTCGGGCGCCCCTTTTTTCTTGCAGCAGAACTCCTCACAGCGTGTGGCCCGACGTCCATGCCCGCATTGATCCATGTCATTGGTTCCGTCGTTGACCTGAATAGCATTCCAGACGCGGTTCGGTCGATGTCACAACAAGACCCCCTGCGTAATAAAAATAGGAGCCAGACGATGAGCAAACCAATCCGAGGTATGAAGTTTCTGATGTTGCTCTGTCTGGCGACATTCTCGTTTGGCGTTGTGCATGCGGAAACGCTTGTCGGATCGAATATGGACAGCCGTGTGCAGATTGGGTTCAACGCTAACACAGGCGGCCTGCAGGCCATGATGCCAGCGGGATGGACGTCGATCCCGTTCCCAGGCGGGGCGTTAAAGGGCGCCAATATGTTGATCGTTCTGGAGGACCGTGCCTTGGGTCGCGACGCCGAAGGCAAGCCGACGAGCCCGCCGAACAGTCGTGGGCTGGCAGTGCTCGGCCTAGGCAAGCAGGATGGCGGCGATGCCGTGCGGCTGTTTGTGCTTAAGGTGTTCACCACGAATTCTAACTATGAAACGTTTCCGGGCGCCCAAAGGGCTGAGATTTCACGAAGGACTTCGACAGACGGAGCTGCAAACGAAGGACGGCAACGCGAAGAACAATGGAACGTCGCTCTGGAAAGTGGCGGCGAGTTGAGTTTGTCGCTGAATTTCCTATCCGGGAAGCGGAGTTGGATCACCAGCAAGGCCCAGGTGTATTCGAGTACCGATGTGAACCATTCACGCGTGTTTCATTATGATCAGTTGGTCGATGTTGTGATGAGTGTACCGATCGGCAAGCCGAATTCAGGAGACTTCTTCTTTTCCAGTACGATTCCAGAGCTTGCAGATGTCATCGATGGGTCAGAGGAGGTTCTGGCGATCATCGACGTGCCTGTTTACGTACGCGAGGTGTTTTTGCCGGATTGACGGTCGCGAATTGTCGGCAGAAACCGGGCAGTACGAGAGAATGAGCCAGATTAGCTAAACCTTGGGGGTACCTTCGGGCGCCCCTTTTTTCTGCGTTAGCCGAACAGGTCCGTCCACACGGCGGCTCACACCCGCGTGCCCTCACCACCTCGTGACTCCCGCATGCCGGTGAACCGGGGCAGGGTGCCGCAAATCGCAAATCCCGAGGTGTACCATGACGCTGACCCGCCGCCAGATCCTTGCCACCGCCTTCGCCGCCGCTGCGCTTCCGGCGAGCGCGCAGGAGTCCGAGCCCATCAGCCAGGTTCTGACCGACCTCCTTGGTTTCGATCAGCCGAGGTTCGACCGCGCGATCGCCTCCGTCGCCGCGCGCGGTGGGACCGACCTGATCTCATCGCTCATTTTTCTGATGCCGTTCACCTATGGTCCGCGGGAAAAATTCGACATCGCCCTGCAGGCCCTGACTCGTGAAAAGCGCAGCGGTTGGTTCCAGTGGATGCTCTGGCAAGAGGCGCACCCCGAAGTTGTGTCAAATCCAGCATATTATGATTTCAAGCGCGAGATTCTGATCCAGATCGACCCGAATTTTGACCCGTTCATCTCGAAGAAATACATCACGCCCGACGCGGCCCGCATCCGCTTTGAGGAGGTAACATGGGGCGGAGTCGTCAAGGACGGTATCCCGTCGCTGGACAACCCGCCCCTGATTGCCGCGTCCGAGGCGTCGTACCTGCGCGACGACGACCTTGTGTTCGGAGTGTCGATCAACGGTGACACCCGCGCCTACCCGCTGCGGATCATGGGCTGGCACGAGATGTTCAATGAAGTCATCGGCGGCGTACACGTCGCGCTGGCCTACTGCACGCTCTGCGGGTCCGGCATTCTGTTCGAGACCAGCGTGGAGGGGCGCGGCAAGCCGTTCGTATTCGGCTCGTCCGGCTTCCTCTATCGCTCAAACAAGCTGATGTTTGATCGCCAGACCAGCACGCTGTGGAACCAGTTCACCGGAGAGCCGGTAATTGGCAAATTGGCGCAATCGGGTATTGCGCTGAAACAACGGCCGGTGGTGATTGCCGCCTGGGGCGACTGGAAGCGCGATAACCCGACCACGCAGGTGCTGTCGTTGGAGACCGGGCATCAGCGCAACTACAGCTCGGGCCACGTCTACAAGGACTACTTTGCCAGCGCGGATCTGATGTTTCCGGCGGCAGTGGACACCACCAAGCGGGCGCAAAAGGATTACGTCTTCGGTATCCGCCAGTTTGGGGCCGCCAAGGCTTGGCCGCTGGACGCCTTCAAGCAAACCCCGGTGATCAACGACAAGGCAGGGGCGGTGAATATCGTCCTTGTCGGCGATCCTGATGGGCGTACCGTGCGGGCCTATGAACGTGGTGATCTGGAATTTGATGCAGGGCTGAATGCGGGCGGCGTGCAGTGGCAGCGTTCTGAAGATGGCCTTATCGCTCCAGACGGGCGCATCCTGCCGCGCGTCGCGGGTCACATCGCCTATTGGTTCGCCTGGGATAATTACGTTGGGGATCTGGGCGAGGTCTACGGCGGCTGAATACTTGACTCCATGTCATCACCCCGTTTCGATAACCGCCAACCTGCTGGCCGCTTAACTGCGTTCGAGCATTTTCGCGGCGGCCTGATGAATGATCGTAACACTTACCAGCATTCCACCCAGGTTTCCGCACCTAGGCCCGACTTTGAAAACTCTGCTGGCACAAATCATGCCAGCCGACAGCGAGCTATGCCCAAAAGTTGGTGACGGCCGTCATCAGGCGGCGGTTTGAAGTTGCTTGATGCCGTCTTTGAACTCAACCCCCTGAATGATCTCGGGCAGACGGTTTGGCCCGGAGATCTTCCGCCACTTCTTCTTGGCTGACATCATCAGCCTGAAGACCATGGCGAGGGCGGTCTTGCGGTTGAGGCAGCCCTTGGTCTTCCGGGTGCGGTTCCGGACCGTGGCGAAGACGCTTTCGATCGGGTTCGTGGTCCGGATGTGTTTCCAATGCTCGGCCGGGAAGTCATAGAAGGCCAGGAGCTCATCACGATCCTTGACCAGTTTGGCCACGGCCTTCTCGTATTTCACGCCGTAGGTGTCCACGAAGAGATCGAAGGCGGCGTTTGCCTCCTTTTTCGTCTCGGCCATCCAGATGTCCTGCAGATCAGCCTTGGCTTTTTCGTGCAGGGATTTGGGCATCGCGCCCAACACGTTTGACGTCTTGTGAACCCAACACCGCTGCTCACGGGTCTCGGGATAGACATCTCTCAGGGCGGTCCAGAAGCCGAGTGCACCATCGCCGGTGGCCAGTTCGGGCGGAACAGTCAGTCCGCGCTTTTTCAGCCCTTTCAGCAGGTCGCGCCAGCTATCGGCGTTCTCGCGGAACCCGTCCATGATGGCGAGAACGTCCTTCTCGCCGTATTCGTCTGCACCGATAATCACCAGCATACATTGACGGTCGCCGCCCAACCGGGGCGTGAAGTAAACCCCATCCGCCCAGATGTAGACATAGCGCTTGCCCGTGAGGTCGCGTTTGCGCCAGGTCTCATATTCTTCCCACCAGTTGGCCTTCAGGCGCGTGATAGTTGAGGACGACAGCCCCTCGGCATCCGGCCCCAGAAGCGCGGACAGCGCCTCGCTGAAGTCGCCGGTCGAGATGCCTTTCAGATAAAGCCAGGGCAGAAGTTCCTCCACCGACTTCGTCTTGCGCAGATACGGCGGCACCAGCGAAGAGCGGAACTTGATCTTGCTCCCATCAGCGTTGCCGCCGCGGTCTCGAACACGCGGAACCTGCACTGGTACCGTCCCGATCCCGGTCATCATTTCTCGCTCGGGCAGAAATCCGTGGCGCACCAAACGCTGGCGACCGTCCTCGTCCAGAAGATGTGCGTGTTCGGCGATAAAGGCGGAAACCTCGGCTTGAACCGCCGTGCGCAGCAACTCCTTCGCCCCGGCCTGGATCACCGCGGTCAACGGATCAGGCGAAATTTCCGATGGCAGTTCGAACGGGACAACAGTAGATTTGGCCATGGTGGCATATCCTTTCTCTTTGAGAATGACGGCGCTTCAACACCGCCATGATATGCCGCCTACTTCAGGCCATCACCAACTTTCGGGCATAACTCCCGACAGCGTCGAACTGTGGCTGCCGACACATTACGAGCGATTCCCCGGCGAGGTGCCGCACCTCGATCTGCCCGAAGGAGTCACGCTGAGGCGGTCGAACAAAGACTACGGACCCGCAACCAAGATCCTTCCCGCTGTGCGCCGGTACCGTGATCGAGACGTCCAATTGGTCTACTGTGACGACGACATTCTTTATACCTCAGACTTCTTGAAGAGACTGTCGCGTGCCGCCCAGGCCCGACCAGACTGTTGCATCGCCGAACGCGGATTTGAGGTCTCAAAAAATTACGGGGTTAACTGGCGTAGCCAATATCTTCCCAAGGTCGGAGGGCGCCAAAAGGGCTGGACATACCGTGCGGCGCGGATTGCCTCACTCGGAATCTGGAAGCCAGCCAATCCGCCGCTGAGCGGGTTCATTGATATTGCAGAGGGATTTGGTGGCGTGCTGGTACGACCTGCGCTGTTGCCGGATTCGGCATTTGATATCCCACAGATTGCTATGAAGGCGGACGACATCTGGCTTTCGGGCCAAATGGCCCTGAATTCCGTGCCTATCTGGCAGAACGTTTTGGGGGATGGGGAAGAAGCATGCTCAGAAGCATCGGCCAGTGATATTCACGGGCTGAAAGACCTGAGCGGCGCCGATGATCGTCAGCGGACACATCCCGACTGCGTCAGCTACATGCAGCGAGAGTTTGGGATTTGGGGCGGTGCTAGAGCAGCCCCGGCAACCACAGCACAATCGCCGGAAACGCAATGAGCACGCCCACCGTCACCACATCGGCGATGAAGAACGGTGAGGCGCCGCGAAACACGTCCTGCACTGAAATATCCATCTTTGCGTCCTGACTGACGCCCGCTACGACAAAGCAATTCAAGCCTATGGGGGGCGTGATCAGACACAGCTCCGCCATCTTGACCACAATTATCCCAAACCAGATCGCGCATTCCTCGCTTGTCATGCCCAACGCCGAATCTGCGCGCGCCACGCCCTCACCTCCGTTCAAGGCAATAACTGCTGGGAACGTGATCGGCAGCGTCAGGATCAGCATACCAATTGCGTCCATGAACATGCCGAGGATGACGTAAGCTCCAAGGATCAGCAGCAGGGTGATGATGGCGGGTTGTTCCAGCCCGCCGATAAAGTCGGCGAAGGCGTTTGGCAGCTTGGCGAAACCAAGGAAGCGCACATAGATCAGCACACCCCAGATCATCGTGAAGATCATCACCGTCAGCTTGGCGGCCTCCATCAGCGCGCCGCGCAATTGGCCCCAACGCATGCCGCGCCAAAGTGCCATTGCAAGCACGACACCAGCACCAAGCGCCCCGGCCTCGGTCGGCGTCGCCCAGCCGAAATAGATTGAATAGACGATGATGAAAACGACCAACAGGATCGGCATCGCACCGGGCAGGGCGGTGAACCGCTGTTTCCATGTGAACCCGCCGACCGGCGGGCCGAGTGAGGGCCGCATCCGAGCCATCCCGATGATCAGCGCGGCATAGATCAACGCCGAGACGACGCCCGGAATGAACCCCGCAAGCAGCAACTTGCCGACGCTTTCCTCGACAATAATCGCATAGATCACCAGGATCGCCGACGGCGGGATCAGCGAGGCAAGCGTTCCTCCAGCGGCCACAACCCCCGCCGCGAAACGCTTGTCGTATCCGACTTTCAACATCTCGGGGATGGCGATCCGCGCGAATACGGCGGACGTTGCCACTGATGCTCCGGACACTGCGGCGAACCCCGCGGTGGCAAAAACAGTCGCCACCCCCAGTCCACCCGGTAGCCAGCCTACCCACCGCCTTGCGGCCTCGAACAGATAGCCCGTCAGCCCCGCGTAATAGGCCAGATACCCGATCAGTATAAACGTCGGAATCAGGCTCAGCGCATAGGTCGTTGATTTGGAATGCGGCACCTGCCCGGTTAGTTTCATCGCCGTGATCAGTCCTTTGTCGAACCCCTGCTTTTGCATGAAGAACAGGCACAGGCCCAGAAACCCGATGAAGGCCGTCGCGAATGCCACCCGTACGCCGATGATGACCAGCACAAGCATTGCGCCCGTCAGCCACAGCGAGACTGTGAAGATGTCCATCCCCTCCAGCAGCGCCTTCATGTCGATCAGGCTATCCATCCGCGCCCTCGACAGTATGGGCTTCGGCCTGAGCTTGTTCGAACGCGGTTTCGATCAGCGGTACTGCGACCGGATATTCGGCATTTTCACGAATGGCCCGGCCAAATCCCCAGAGTTGTAGCGCAAGGCGAACCCACAGAACGGCCAGTGAGAACGGCACGATCAACTTGGCGGGCCAGAGCGGCAGCGCGATATCGATGGAGCTGTCCGTGGACCAGTTCGGCGCGCCCCAATCGAACGAGCGCAGAAAATGAAAGAATGTTCCGTAAATCAGCGCCGTTGTCAGGATCAGCATGAACAGGATCGACAACCACTCGGCCAGCCACAGTGGACGGCGACGTAGCCGTCCGACGACAATGTCCATGCGGATATGCCCGCCCTCGCGCTGACAAAATGCCAGGCCCAGGAAGGCGAAGGCGGCCATGAATTGTTCGGTCCAATCGACATAACCGGGGACCGGAATGTTCAGGAGTTTGCGCCCCAGAACGTTGGTGATCGCCAGCAGCACCAGCATGAAGATAATCACACCGGAAAGAAGGTTCAGCCTGCTTTCCAGCTTCAACCAGCCACGATCCGCCCGGCTGAGGGCGGTGTCGTCACTTTGAACCGAGGATGTTGTCACGCGCGCGCAGCGTCAATTCGCTGGCCCCGGACCACCGGGACCAGCATTGCCCAAAAGGCCTTAGTTCGACATCCGCTTCTTTTCGAGAGTCGATATGACAAGGTCATACAACTCCTGACCGGGCAGACCCTGCGCGGTCATGTCGTCAATCCACTGCTGGTGGATCGGCAAAGATGCCTCGCGAAATTTGGCAATCTCGTCCTCGCTGACCGTAACCTTGGTAACATTCTTCTCGGCCAGGATGCCTTCCCACTTGGCCAGTAGCTCACCGTAGTTTGTCAGGTAGTGCTCGATGCTTTCACCGACCGCTTCGTCCAGCGCGGCGCGATGCTCGTCGCTCAACGCTTCATAAGCGTCGGTGTTGACGACCACGGGGCAGTTCACGGTGCCGGGGTTCAGGTTTTCCGTCCACCAGTCGGCAATGTCGATAGTGCGGAACGACAGGTGGGCGTGCTGCGCGAATGCCACCGTGTCGACGACGCCGCTTTCCATGGCGTTGTAGGCTTCAGTCGCGGTGACCGACGTTGGAACGCCGCCAACGGCCTCAAACGCCTGACCCAGACCGCCGGTTGCGCGCACGCGCATGCCATTGAATTCGGTCAATTCGTCGCGTGGGTCGCCGGTGCCAACCAGGTTGTACTGCGGCATGGGCGAGGTCATCAGCAGCTTGGCATTCCATTGTTTCATCTCGTCCTGCACGGCAGGGTGCGCATAGACGGCTGCGCTGACAGCGACTTCCTCATCGAGGTTCGCAACACCCAGGAACGGCAGTTCCAGCACAGTGATCGCGCGGTTCTTGTCGCGATGATAGCCAGCGCAGAATTGTGCCATTTCGAACGCGCCAATCGAGATCCCGTCCAGATTCTCGCGGTTCTTCGACAGACCGCCGTAGCTGACGTTCATCGTAAATTCGCCACCGGTCTTTTCGCTGACAAGCTCAGCCATCTTCTCGATGTGCTCAGTAAACGCGCGCCGCTTGCCCCAGACGCTGACATTCCATTCAATGGCGATGGCTTCGCCTGCGAAGGCTGTGGCGACGGCGGCAAGGGCCAGCCGGGGAAACGAATGTATTCATGGTATTCTCCCAAAGTTTACGGGTTTCAGTCCCGTTGATGGAGGCACCGTAGCGGGGCGGGCAGGTCACGCCAACACGAAAATCTTATCGATGAAACCCGGCTCGATTTCCAAACGGAAATACTCATGTCAACTTTGGGTCATAGAAATCCAGGGGAGTCTTGGGGGCTGGCCCACAGCTGCCGCCCGCGGTTACGAACCGCGCGACTTTGCATCGCGCGGCACTGTCATCGGGAAAGGGGAGGTCTTAGGCTTCGTCTACCAACATGGCTTTTGCCTCGGCCATCATCGCAACCATCTGGGCGCGGATGTCCGCCTCGCTGACCTTGTCGCCGAGGTCACCGGCCAGCTTGCGATACACGTCTTCGTCACCGGCTTCCTCAAAATCCGCCTTCACAACTTCGCGTGCATAGCTTTCGGCATCATCCCCGGACTTGCCCAGCAATCCGGCAGCCCAAAGCCCCAATAGCTTGTTGCGTCGCGCCTCGGCTTTGAACTGCATATCTGCGTCATGGGCGAATTTCGCCTCGAATGCGTTTTCGCGGTCGTCGAATGTGGACATTTGGCTGGCCTCTGTTTGCTCTCAGGTTCCCCTTCCATATGCCCATGCCGCGCCCGATTGCCAAGAGGGCGTTCTTGCCGCCCCAGCCCCTTTGCCCTATGGGGAAGGCAACCGCGGCAAGGAATCTGCCGCCAAGAGGGCAGGTCAGCATGGCGCGACGCAAGAAGGTCTACGAAGGCAAAGCGAAAATCATGTACGAAGGCCCGGAACCGGGCACGCTCGTGCAGTATTTCAAGGATGATGCCACCGCTTTCAACGCGCAGAAGAAGGCCGTGATCGACGGCAAGGGCGTTCTGAATAATCGGCTTAGCGAATACTTCATGACCGGCCTCACCCAGATCGGCATACCGACCCATTTCATCCGCCGCCTGAACATGCGCGAGCAGTTGATCCGCCAGGTAGAGATCATTCCGCTGGAGGTCATCGTGCGCAATTTTGCCGCCGGAACGCTGGCCGAACGCCTGGCGATGGAAGAAGGCACACCACTGCCCCGTCCAATTGTCGAGTTTTGCCTAAAAGACGACAAGCTGGGCGACCCGCTGGTCACCGAAGAACACATCAGCGCCTTTGGCTGGGCCAGCCAGGCAGATCTGGACGACATGGTCTCGATGGCACTGCGTATCAACGATTTCATGTCCGGTCTTATGCTGGGCATCGGCATCAAGCTGATCGACTTCAAGATCGAGATTGGCCGCGTATGGGACGGTGATTTCCAGCGGCTGATCCTTGCCGACGAGATCAGCCCGGATTCGTGTCGCCTCTGGGACATCGAGACCGGAGATAAGCTGGACAAGGACGTGTTCCGCCGCGACCTCGGCGATCTGGCAGATGCCTATCGTGAAGTGGCCAAGCGGCTTGGCGTTCTGCCGTCGAATGTCACCCACGCAGTGAAGCCGACGTTGATAAACTAACGGCGCGGCGCGCAGGGCAGGGGTTGGAAATTGAGTATATGTGAAACGAAGACAGCAGAGGTTCGGGCATGAAAGCACGGGTGCATGTGATGTTGAAGGACGGTGTGCTCGACCCGCAGGGCGAGGCGGTACGCCATGCGCTTGGCACACTCGGGTTCGATGGTGTGAACGGTGTTCGCCAGGGCAAGGTGATCGAGCTGGATCTGGACGCATCGGACAAGGCTGGTGCCGAAGCGCAGGTCGATGCGATGTGCCAGAAGCTGCTCGCCAATACCGTGATCGAACGCTACGACGTGGAAATTCTGACATGAAAGCGGCGGTTCTGGTCTTTCCGGGGTCCAACTGTGACCGCGATCTGGCCGAGGGGTTCCGCAGCATCGGGGCCGACGTCTCGATGGTCTGGCACAAGGATACGGTGCTGCCAGAAGGCACAGATATAGTTGGCGTTCCGGGAGGGTTTTCGTTCGGCGACTACCTGCGCTGTGGCGCAATCGCAGCCCAGTCCCCGATCACCCGCGCGCTTGTTGCACATGCTAAGCGTGGCGGCTTTGTTCTCGGCATCTGTAACGGGTTTCAAGTTCTGACTGAAACGGGCCTGTTGCCCGGTGCGTTGATGCGCAATGCGGGGCTGAAATTTGTGTGCCGAACCGTTGATTTGCGGGTCGAAACTGACGATAGCGCGTTCACACATGGCTATGGCAAGGGGGCTGAAATCCGCCTGCCAGTAGCGCACCATGATGGCAACTATGTCGCCGATCCAGATGCTCTGTCACGCTTAACCGGAGAGGATCGGATTGCTCTGCGGTACACCGAAGCGGTGAACGGCTCGGTCGACAATATTGCAGGTGTTCTCAGCGAAAACCGCCGGGTTCTGGGCCTGATGCCGCACCCGGAACGCGCGATTGACGCCGCTCAGGGCAATACGGACGGCAAGGCAATGTTCACTAGCCTGACAGGGGCCATGGCGCTGGCTTAGGTCCGCACCGCTTGAGTGAATCGGGCGCAGGCCCTATCTTGCATCGACATGGCTGACACCAGCGCCCCTGTTCCGGCGGCTGCGCCCAAACGCGCGGCTGATCGCAAGTCTCTCCGCAAGGGGCTGAGTTGGCGTGCACGGCTCGCGTTTCTGATCGTTGTCACGATGGCGATGACTGTGGTCTGGTTCACAAATTCGCTGCTGACCGAACGCTTTACCGAGAACACACGGACCCGCGCGCAAGTGCGTCTGGCGCTCTATTCCGGCAACATGCTGAGTGAACTTCAGCGCGCCTCGATCGTGCCACTACTGCTGTCGCGCGACCCGGCGCTGATCGGCGCGCTGAACTCGTCGGACTTCTCCCAATCGACGCAGCGTTTGATTTCGTACCGCGAAGAGATCGAGGCTGCCTCGCTGATGCTTCTGGATACGTCAGGGCGGGTTGTGGCGGCGACGGATCGCACGTTGATCGGTTCGACCCACCGCAATGCGTCCTATTTTGTCGAGGCTTTGCGTGCGTCGGGGACGGTGTTCACGACCTCGACCCTGGATGCCGGGGTGCGTGAATTCAGCTACACGCGCAAAATTGAAACCGGTGGTGAAACGGCCGGTGTGATTGTCGTCGGGGTCGACCTCAAGAAATTTGAATCCTCCTGGGCGGGGTTCTCGGACGCGGTTCTCGTCACCGACAGCGAGGGTGAAATTATCCTGGCCACGGAAAGCCGTTGGCGTGGGTTGACCGAAGAGGAAGCGCTGGAAGTCCGCTCGGCCCCTTCGGCAATTCAGCGCGCCATTCAGGTCACTGCGGACTGGGCAGCACTCCCCATCGGGGCCTATCTTCAGGGCGAGGCGGTCATGCGGCAGGAGGCACGGATTCCGTTCCAGGGCTGGCGGATGGCCAGCTTCACCACCTATGCGGGCGTGCGCGAGAGGGTGAACGGTGTCATAGCACTCGAAATCATGGGTTTTGCCATTCTGCTTGCGCTGGCGCTGTACCTGACGACCCGCAAAGCAGTGCTGCGGTCGCGATTCTTCCAGCGAGAGTCGGCAGAGCTTCGCCAGTTGAACCAAGACCTACAGCGGGAAGTCGCCGAGCGCCAACGGGCAGAAAAGCACCTCGAGGTTGCCGAACAGACGGTTGCTCAGACCTCGAAACTGGCCGCTTTGGGCGAGATGTCGGCCGCCGTCAGCCACGAGTTGAACCAGCCGCTGGCGGCGATGAAAACCTACATTGCGGGGGCCAAGCTGTTGCTGAACCGCAAGCGGCCGGATGAAGCGATGTCGTCGTTCCACCGGGTTGACGATCTGATCGAGCGGATGGGCGCGATCACCAAGCAGTTGAAGAGCTATGCGCGCAAGGGCGAGGAGGCCGTAGAGCCTTTGGATGCAAGGGCTTCGGTGTCCACCGCGGTCGCGCTGATGGAGCCACAGCTGAGGAAACGTGACATTGCCATCACCACCACTTTGCCCCGTGAGGCGGTCATGGTGATGGCTGATCGCATTCGCCTCGAACAGGTCCTCATCAACCTCTTGCGTAACGCGTTGGACGCCACCAAATCCATAGACACGCCGGAAATACGGGTGCTGCTCAGTGCGGGCGAAGACGCCGTTTTGACGGTCCGCGACAATGGTGCCGGGATCGAGGATTTGGATAACCTTTTCGAGCCGTTTTACACCACCAAGGCCCCCGGTGACGGGGTCGGTCTTGGGCTTGCCATCTCGTCGTCGATCGTAAACGACTTGGGTGGACGGCTGACAGCAAGAAACGGTCGCGACGGTGGGGCAGTGTTCGAGGTCAGATTGCCACTTCTCGATCAGGTTCAGGTAGCGGCCGAGTAGAATTCTTAACGGAGGGACCAATGGGTCAAGCCATGAAAATCGCCATCGTCGATGACGAACAGGACATGCGTCAGTCGATCAGCCAGTGGCTAGCCCTCAGCGGGTTCGACACGGTGACCTATGCCAGCGCCGAGGATGCATTGAAGAACGTCGGGCAGGACTGGCCCGGCGTCGTGGTCAGCGACATCCGGATGCCCGGCATGGACGGCATGGCCTTCCTGAAACGCCTGATGAGCGTCGACAGCGCGCTGCCCGTCATCATGATTACCGGCCACGGCGACGTGCCGATGGCGGTGGAGGCGATGCGCGTTGGCGCGTATGATTTCCTCGAAAAGCCATTCAACCCGGATCGGATGACCGAACTGGCCAAGAAGGCGACCAGCAACCGTCGCCTGACACTCGACAACCGCGCCCTGCGGCGAGAGCTGTCGGACGGCACGGGGCTGATGAAGAAACTTGTCGGCTCGTCCCCGGTGATGGAGCGTTTGCGTGAAGATATCCTCGATCTCGGACAGGCCGATGGCCATGTGCTGATTGAGGGCGAGACGGGCACCGGCAAAACGCTGGTGGCCCATGCGTTGCATGCAGTCGGGGCGAAGTCCGGCAAGAAATTCGTGATTTTCTCCTGCGCGTCGATGGACGAGGCGGACCTGTCCGCCCGCCTGTTCGGCCCGATGGAAAACGGCGAGGCGCAGCCGCTGCTGGAAGAAGCCCGTGGTGGGACGCTTGTGCTGGAAGATATCGACGCGCTGCCCAAGGCGCTTCAGGCGCGTTTGCTGACCTGGATCAACGATCAGGGCACGCCGGCCGAAACTCGCATTGTTGGCATTAGCAACCTTCAGGAGCAGGGCAAAAGCAGCGAGGACGTGCTGCGTCCAGACCTTTACTACCGCCTCGCCGCAATGAAGATCGTGCTGCCGCCGCTGCGTTCACGCGGCGAAGACGTTCTGACGCTGTTCACCCGGTTTTCCGAGCAATTCAGTGAAGAATACGGTTGCGACGCGCCCGAGGTCTCGGCGCAGGAAGCAGCGCAGTTGTTGCAGGCCCCGTGGCCAGGCAACATCCGCCAGCTGGTCAATGTCGCCGAACGCGCTGTGCTGCAGAACCGTCGCGGCAGTGGTACCATCGCCAGCCTGCTGATGGCCGAGAGCGACGATAGCGAACCGGCGATGACGACCGAGGGCAAGCCATTGAAAGAGTACGTGGAAGCGTTCGAGCGGATGTTGATCGATAACACAATGCGGCGTCACAAAGGCCTGATCGTGGGTGTGATGGAAGAATTGTGCCTGCCGCGCCGGACATTGAACGAGAAGATGGCGAAGTACGGGCTGACACGGTCGGATTACCTCTGATCCGATTGATTACCGACTGAACAGTCGCGCGTTCCAAATAGCAATCGCGCGGCTGGTCGCTTTCCCCATTGTCATTTGACACGCGGCCCCTTTATGGTCCGCGCATCCGGCCTCGGCTGGGTAATGATTTCGCTGAATTGCGTTCGCGCGCCGGGCACAGCGCCCCGCCGGACCAAAACGGACAGATCGGCCAATTGGCCAACCACGAACGCCCGCGTGCAGGTCTGACCTGTATCGGGATTGAAAATCGACGCTCCACCATGCCGGTAAGCGTCGGGAGAGAAACGCAGTGACACTGAATGCGACGATCATGGAGTGGGGGATGGCCAATGACGCCGTCCGGCCCCGCACGACGTCCCTGTGCATTGCCCGAAACAGACACCTTACCCGCTCGATCGCCCCTCCCGGGGGTGCCCGACGGCTTTGGTGCATTGGAAAATCATGGCAAAGAAAATGCTTATCGATGCCACCCACGCGGAAGAAACCCGCGTCGTGGTGGTTGACGGAAACAAGGTCGAGGAATTTGACTTTGAATCGGAAAACAAACGCCAGCTAGCTGGCAATATCTATCTGGCAAAAGTAACACGCGTGGAACCGTCGCTTCAGGCGGCTTTTGTTGATTATGGCGGCAACCGCCACGGCTTTCTGGCCTTTTCGGAAATCCACCCGGACTACTATCAGATCCCGGTAGCCGACCGCGAAGCCCTGCTGGCCGAGGAAATGGAGCTTGCCCAGGCGCAAGCTGAAGAAGATGAAAAGCCCAAAAAGGCAACACGTTCGCGTCGTGGCAGGGGGCGTGGCAAGGCGGCTGAGGCCAAGACCGACGATGCCGTCGTCACCGCCGAGGTGGCTGAGGTTTCGGACACGGTCGAACCGGCAGCCGAAGCGCAGGCAGATGCCGACGAGATGGCAAAGGCTCAGACAGCCGAAGTTATCGCAGGGATCCCTGGTATGGATGTGGTTGATCTAGAAGGTGACCCGGCGCCGCAGGACGATGCGACGGCGGAAGACGCCATCGGTGATGATGAAGCGGAAGACGGCTTCAACGCCGCCGAGCATGCCGCAGAACGTGACGAGAACGTCGAAAGCGTCGGCGACGATGTGACGGAAGAGGTCCGCGCGCCGCGCCGCCAACGGGCCCGGAAATACAAGATTCAGGAAGTCATCAAGGTTCGCCAAATTCTGCTGGTTCAGGTCGTCAAGGAAGAGCGCGGCAACAAGGGCGCGGCGCTGACGACCTACCTGTCGCTGGCCGGCCGCTATTGCGTTCTGATGCCCAATACCGCACGCGGTGGCGGCATTTCCCGCAAGATCACCAACGCGCCGGATCGCAAGAAGCTGAAAGAAATCGCTGCCGAGATCGACGTCCCGAAGGGCGCTGGTCTGATCATTCGCACGGCGGGTTCGCAACGCACCCGGACCGAGATCAAGCGCGATTATGAATACCTGCAACGCCTGTGGGAGCAGATCCGCGAGCTGACGCTCAAATCCACCGCGCCGGCGCAGATTTATGAGGAAGGCGACCTGATCAAGCGCTCGATCCGCGACCTCTACAATCGTGAGATTGACGAGGTTCTGGTCGAAGGCGCGGATGGCCATACGCATGGCCAAGGACTTCATGAAGATGATCATGCCGTCCCACGCCAAGAACGTGAAGCTCTACACTGACCCTCGCCGCTGTTCGCACGCTATCAGGTCGAAACCTATCTGGGCGGGATGTTCAATCCGACGGTTCAGCTGCCGTCGGGCGGTTACATCGTGATCGGCGTAACCGAGGCGCTGGTGGCCATCGACGTGAACTCGGGCCGCGCGACCAAAGAAGGGTCGATCGAACAGACCGCGACCGAAGACCAATCTGGAGGCGTCCGACGAAGTCGCCCGCCAGCTGCGGCTGCGCGACCTCGCCGGGCTGGTCGTCATCGACTTCATCGACATGGAGGAACGCAAGAACAACGCCGCCGTTCGAAAAGCGTTGCAAGGATAAGCTCAAGACTGACCGCGCCCGCATTCAGGTGGGCCGGATCAGCGCGTTCGGCCTGATGGAAATGTCGCCGCCAGCGCCTGCGCCCCGGCGTGATCGAGGCGACGACGCAGCCCTGCCCGCACTGCCACGGCACCGGACTGCTGCGCTCGGACGACAGCCTAGCATTGGCCATCCTGCGCCAGCTTGAGGAAGAGGGCGTGCGCCGCCGCTCGCGCGAGGTTCTGGTCAAAGCACCCGTCGCAATTGCCAATTATCTGATGAACCAGAAACGCGAGCATGTTGCGCAAATTGAAGCCCGCTATGGTCTGTCGGTTCGGATCGAAGGCGATCCCGTGCTGGTCAGCCCGGATTTCTCGGTCGAGAAATTCAAGACGGCGACGCGGAACGTCAAAGCGGTCAGCGCGGCGGTGGTCTCGGTCGATGCCTCGCTGATGGACGATTTCGACGACGCGGTTGAGGTGGACGAAAGCGAAGCACCCGCTGCGCAGGGGACTCAGCAGCAGCGAGACAACCGAGAGAATGGCGAGGATGGTCAGCCGAAAAAGCGCCGGCGTCGTCGGCGTCGCGGTCGTGGGCGCGGTAACTCCGGCGAAGGTCGTGATGGTGACAACCGCAATGGCGACAATCGCCAGACGGAAAACGGTGATACTGTAGCGGCAGCAGATTCAGAAAATTCTGACGCCAAGGCAGAGGCGACAGCGGCGACAGGTGAAGAAGCACCGGCGTCTGATGCGCCCAAAAAGAAAACGGCAACGCGGTCCCGATCCCGCTCATCTAGGTCCAAGACCACTGAGGCCCCCGCCGCCGCCGAGGTCGCAGACACGTCGGAATCAGCAGCGGTTACAGCCGAACCTGCAGCTGACCCGGAGCCCGCCGAGAAGCCAAAGCGCAAAAAACGAAGCCGGGCCAAGCCGAAGGCAGAGGAGGCCCCGGCGGAGCCTGTTGTGGCCGAAGAAACACCCGAGCCCGTCGCCGAGGAAAAGCCGGCACCAAAGCGCCGCAGCCGCGCGAAAAAGCCAGCCGAGGCCGCACCTGAGGTGGACGTGGCTGTTGCCGAAGCTGCGCCTGCGGCAGAAGCCAAGCCAAAGCGCAAAGGCTGGTGGTCCATCGGGCGCTGAACGCGCCTCAACCCACCTTGCGAATGAAAAAATTGTGGGCCGTCCCTTTCGGGGCGGTCCCAACCAGTTCATGCCCCGCCTCGGCACAGAAATGCGGCACATCTATTACCGCCGCCGGATCATCTGATTGCAGTCGTAGCACGGCGCCAGCCGCCATCGCCCCGAGCCGTTTGCGCGCTCGAAGCACGGGCAAGGGGCACAAAAGGCCCAACGCATCACAATCTTCATCGAAGTCCATATCCATTGGCTACCCTGTTCGACTTGGAAGGTGAATCGAAATCAGCCGCAGATGTTACAGCCTCGCCACCGCATCGTGACAAACCGTTGAGTGACGCCGCGTGCAACCTCGCATATGTGTCACCAAGACCACTCCGGGGACGCGGCCATGTTCGGCATTGAAATCATCGACGCATCCTTGCTGCCTGCCATGCTGGTGGCACTTGTGGCCGGCTTGCTGAGCTTCCTCAGCCCCTGTGTCCTGCCCATCGTGCCGCCGTATCTTGCCTATATGGGGGGCATCAGCCTGAACGAGATGCAGACTGAAGGGTCCGGAAGGCGCAAGGCTGTCACATCAGCCTTATTCTTCGTCCTTGGTCTATCGACGGTGTTTTTGTTGCTCGGATTCACCGCCTCGGCCTTCGGCGCGTTCTTCTTGCAGAACCAGCTGTGGTTTTCGCGCGCATCCGGCGTCGTCATAATCATCTTCGGTCTGCATTTCCTTTCAATCTTTCGTATTCCGTTTCTGGACCGCGAGGCGCGACTGGACGCAGGAAATCAGGGGGGGTCCTCGTTCGGAGCATACGTGCTCGGCCTCGCTTTCGCCTTCGGTTGGACGCCCTGCATCGGCCCGCAACTGGGCGCAATCCTTTCACTGGCCGCCAGCGAGCAGAACGTTACGCGCGGCACGGCGCTGCTGGCAGTCTACGCGCTTGGCCTTGGCATCCCATTTCTGTTGGCGGCAATATTCATCCAGCGCGCGATGGGCGTAATGAACCGCCTGAAGCGCCATATGGGCACCATCGAAAAAGCCATGGGCGGATTGCTGGTCCTCGTCGGCCTCGCGCTGCTGACCGGAGCCTTCACCCGTTTCAGCTGGTGGCTGCTAGAGGTGTTTCCGGCGCTTAGTTACCTCGGCTGACGGCGCCTTTGACGAGGTTCGGATGCCTCGGGCGGGGATACCCGGGACAAAAAGACCTTATGGCGTTGTTTCAAGTTCTCGGCTGTCCGAGCTGGAAATTTCGGGCCTGCCTTCACCGTGTCTCCAAGCGCATTTTGCGTTTCCGGGTGGCAGCCACTTCGCTAGGGTGCGCCGCATGAGCGATCCTGCCGATGCTACACTTCCCGTGCGCCGCCGTCAGGTGATCTATATCCCCGGCTATGACCCGTTCCCGCCCCGCCGCTATCGTGAGCTGTACCGCACCGAAGGCGCAAAGCAGGCGGCGATTTCCGGGTATCAGATTGCTATGAAGGGCGACCCGAAACAGGGCGGCACGCGCTGGGACGTTCAGACGGACATTGAGGGCGTGCAGGTCGAAACCCAAATGCAGGTGATGATCTGGTCTGACATCGTACAGGCCTCAATGGATCGAGGTGTCGCGGCAACCTATTGGCTGATGGTGCGCACGGCCTGGATCTACATCCGGACCGGTGCATTGCGAGGCTTGATGCGGCTGAGGCCGGGGCCAATGTTCGCGGCCCTCTATCCGGTTGCGATGTTGCTTGTGCAGCTATTGGCGGCACTAACGCTGGCGATTTCCGTCGGCACGCTTTTGAGTTGGTTCGTGTGGCCGCCTCTGTTTTGGCTAGCCGCCGTCGTGGTGTCGGTCGCAGTCCTACAGTGGTTCAAGCGCAATGACCGCAGACTCTACGCTTACTACCTGATGCATGATTATGCATTCAGCGCCGATCACAATGGCGCGCTTGCACCTGCGATGGCACCGCGTCTGAAAGAATTCGGCGAAAGTATTGCCGCTGCCCTGACCAAAGACGTTGATGAGGTTCTGGTCGTCGGCCATTCGTCTGGCGCAGATATTGCTGTAATGGTGTTTGCAGACTTGTTGCGGAATGGTCGACTGGACGCAGACGGCCCTGCTGTCTCACTTCTAACCCTCGGCCAGGTAATTCCGATGACCTCGTTTCTGCCCGAGGCAACACAGTTGCGGACGGATCTGCACTTGATGGCGGCACAAGACCGGGTCGTCTGGGTCGACGTTAGTGCACCGGGCGACGGGGCTTCTTTCGCCCTGTGCGATCCCGTTTCTGTCAGCGGCGTCGCGCCGCCAAACAAGCGTTGGCCACTGGTCATCTCGGCGGCCTTTAGCCAGACGCTTGCGCCTGAAACCCTTGCTGCGACGCGCTGGCGGTTCTTTCGCAGACATGCGCAATACCTCTGCGCCTTCGACAATCCTGGCGAGTACGACTATTTCCGCATCACTGCCGGCCCAAAAACCTTGGCGGCGCGTTTCGGGCATCGCAAGCCCTCCGCAAGCCGGATTGAAACGCCGCTATCTCCACACACAAAAATGGCCTCATGAGTTCGCCTGACCAGATCCCGCCAAAACCGATCCCGCGCGATCGTCGGGTCTCACTTTGGCGCTACATGCGCCTGTTTCGACGCGACATCCTGTCGGCTCAGCCCGCGCATCTTTACCGCGCCTGGATGGCCGAGTTCCGCACGCCCTTTTTCCACAGCTTTCTGGTCAATGATCCCGCTGTTATCCGAGAAGTCCTGAACGAACGCCCGATGGACTTCCCGAAGTCGGGTCGCGTCGCGGAAGGGCTGCGCCCGTTGCTTGGAAGCTCGGTATTCCTGACCAACGGCGCGACCTGGCAACACCAGCGCCGGATCATCGATCCAGCGTTTGAGGGTGGGCGTCTACGCGAGGCGTTCCCGGCGATGCTCGCTGCCGCCCGCGCGGCTGCCTCACGCCAACCCGTCGGAGAGGTTGAATTTGAAGCCCTTGCCAGCCACGCCGCCGCAGACGTCATTTTCCGAACTCTGTTTACGATGCCTATCGAGGACGAACTGGCCGCCCAGGTATATGAGGCATTCCGCGCCTACCAACGCAGCCAGCCGATCCTGAACCTTGCCGCATTCCTGCCTTTGCCCCGCTGGCTGCCGCGGTTTCACCGCCGCGATACGAAGGCGAATGCCCGACGCATCCGGTCTCTGATCGGACGGCTCACTGCTGATCGTGCCGGGTTGATAGAAGCAGGCAATGCGCCGGACGATCTGGCCACAAAGATCATGACGACGGCGGATCCAGAAACGGGCAAGAAGTTCTCGACCCAGGAAATGGTCGATCAAGTGGCGATTTTCTTTCTTGCCGGACACGAGACGTCGGCCTCCGCGCTGGCATGGTCGGTCTATCTTTTGGCGACACACCCCGAAGTGCAAACAAGGGTCGTTGCCGAAGCAACGGCATTCTTAGCTGACCCCACCTTCGCTAATCTTTCCGCACTGACTTTCACTCGCGATGTCTTCCGTGAGGCGCTGCGCCTTTACCCGCCGGTGCCGATGATGGTCCGTACGGCGAAATGCCCCCAGACGTTCAGAGACCGGACCGTGAGGAAGGGGGCACAGATCGTGTTGTCGCCCTGGCATCTGCATCGCCACGAGCGCCTGTGGGAGAATCCAGATGGATTTGATCCGGGACGCTGGACCACCGAAGCAGGCCGAAAATGCGCCCGCGATGCCTTTCTGCCATTTTCGTCAGGCGCGCGGGTCTGCCCCGGTGCGGGGTTTGCGATGCTCGAAGGTCCGCTTCTTTTGGCGCATCTGGTTTCTGCATACCGGCTTTCGCAGGCTGCCGTGGACTCGCCCATACCTGTCGCCCATCTGACCGTGCGGGCCCAGAACGGGATTCATGTCCGATTCGAAAAACGAGTCCCAACCACGTAATCCCCGGTAAGAATTCGTAAATTCTACCGATTTGGTACGTTCATCCATATCTATCCAGTCACCAATCGGCGGAAGAAAGCGCATCCTTACCCTACGTCAGGAATGGTGCAGAATTTTGCCCATTTTCAAACAAATTCGTTTCTTAATAGATGGTTAATAAAAGTTAACAGGTTCGATTTGTATCATCTTTACCACAGGGCTGAACAGATTGGTCGCGCAACTATTCGTAGATAGGCAAAACTTCGCTAACAACTAGAGGTTGCATAATTTTTCTGGTGGGATGCTCATGACAAATGAAACGCGGACTCAGATTGCACAGCCGGCCACAAAAAAACGGCCCTTCCTGAGGCTTGCTTTTCCGGCGCTGAAAGAAGCTCGAATTACCAAGCGCAGTACGATGTCAGAACAACTGAGTGAGAGCCACGTCAGGGCGCTGTTTGCTGACGACCTGCAGCAGAAGCCTTTGATGTCCAAACTCCGCCGCGCCGTTCGCGCCCCATCCGATTCGAAGAAAGCGCTTCGCGGTATGTGAATCGCGCAACAAAATGTCGAGATTCCGGCGATTGTTTCGGATTTCGGTGCAGCTTAAGACTTACCTAAATTGCTCTTGGAGCCGACTGACGTGACGTTAAGGTAAGCTTGCGGGAAAAAGCGGGCTCCGGGATTCATGATTGTTAACAAACGTTTAAGTTCACTCCCTCAAAATAGCTGTTTCTGATTTGCAACATCTGCGGGCCGGATCGGGCTCAAACCCGTTTGGGCCAGCTACGTCATTTGTTATACCAGCTTCGTTGTTAATCAGTTGGGGGGTGTGTGCCCGTGTCTACAAATACCAAAATCGTGAATCTTAAACCTGCAAAATCCGCGCGTTCGTATGTTCGGTTGGCGCTTCCATCATTCTGGTGTCCAAAACCTTCAGACGAAGAGCCGAAGGTTGAAAAGCTCAGCAAACGTCAAATGAGTGCGTTGTTTGCGGACGATCTTCTCGCAGGCACCAGTGCCCTGCGGACGTTGCGCAGCGCCTGAGCCAAGAAGAACTCGCGTCGGTTAATCCGGCGCGACAGCTTGGCGATAATACTCAAGCACAAAAACGCGCAGGGCCGATGCAAGGCCCTGTTCTGCCGTGCGGTCCCTGTCCACTTCTGCGGCCAGTGTGTTCACCGGTTTGCCGGACGCCGCCGCGATCGCGCGCAGGGCGTCCCAGAATTCATCCTCAAGTGTAACGCTTGTGCGGTGTCCCGCGAGAGTCAGCGAGCGCTTGGTGGGCCGCCCGCTCATTCCTGACGTTTTCCATCCAGGTCGCGCGATTGCTTCAACGCTTGCGCCTGTTCGCGTTTCTTATCCTCGGCGCTGCGCCCAAACTTCACTGCATTCTCGTCTGAGGTCCTGCGTGCTGCCGTTTTCGCCCGCGCCTTGCGAACCTTGTTGAGGTTGATCGGCTGGCTCACCCCTTTGGCCCGATCATCGCTTCAGGTCGGACCACGCGGTCAAATGTGTCTTCGTCGACGAACCCCAGGTTCACCGCCTCTTCGCGCAGCGTCGTGCCGTGCTTATGCGCGGTCTTGGCGACCGCCGTGGCATTGTCATAACCAATCTCGGGCGCCAATGCGGTGACCAGCATCAGCGATTCCCGCATCAGCTTGTCGATCCTGTCAGTGTTGGCGCGAATGCCGACGGCACAGTTGTCGGTGAATGCACTCGCCGCGTCTCCCAGAAGCTGCATGGATTGCAGCAGGTTGTAGGCCATCATTGGTTTATAGACGTTCAGCTCGAAGTGCCCCTGCGACCCGGCAAACCCCACGGCCGCATCATTGCCCATCACATGGGCACAAACCTGCGTCAGCGCCTCGCACTGGGTCGGGTTGACCTTGCCCGGCATGATCGAGCTTCCGGGCTCGTTCTCGGGCAGCAGCAGTTCATAGAGGCCGCACCGCGGGCCAGAGCCAAGCAGGCGAATATCGTTGGCTATCTTAAACAGGCTGGAAGCGACCGTTCGGCAGGCCCCGGACATCTCGACCATCGCATCATGGGCGGCCAGTGCCTCAAACTTGTTCGGAGCGGTTACGAAGGGCAGGCCCGTAATCGCGGCCATGTTCGCTGCAACCGTCTCGGCCCATCCGGGCCGCGTGTTCAGCCCTGTACCGACTGCCGTGCCACCCTGCGCCAACTCGTAAATCCGTGGCAGAGCGCCTTCCACCCGCGCGATCCCCATTGCGACCTGATGCGCATAGCCGGAAAACTCCTGCGCCAGCGTCATTGGGGTGGCGTCCATCGTATGGGTGCGGCCAATTTTGATGATGCCATCAAACTCTGTGACCTTTTCTTCAAGCACGGCATGAAGTTTTTGCAGCCCGGGCAGCAGTACATCGCGCGCTGTCATCGCGGTGGCGATATGCATCGCGGTCGGGAAGGTATCGTTCGACGATTGCCCCATGTTGCAGTGATCATTCGGATGTACCGGCTTCTTCGATCCGATCTCGCCTCCCAGCAATTCAATCGCCCGATTCGCGATCACCTCATTGGCGTTCATGTTGGACTGAGTGCCCGAACCCGTTTGCCAGACCACAAGTGGGAAGTGGTCGTCCAGCTTGCCTGTCACGACCTCGGAAGCTGCCTCGATCATCGCGTCAGCCAGTGTCCCGTCCAGGGCACCTGCGTCGCGGTTCGCCTCGGCGCAGGCTTGCTTGATGACGCCTAATGCACGGACAATGGCGATTGGCTGACGCTCCCAGCCGATGGGGAAGTTCATCAAGCTGCGCTGTGTCTGGGCGCCCCAGTATTTGTCACTGGGAACCTTCAGCGGGCCAAAGCTGTCGGTCTCGGTGCGGGTGCTGGTCATGAAATACCTCGTCCAGATGGGGTTGCGGATGAGTTACCCTTGATCGACTCGGATTCCAATGTGCTATGGAAAACAGGGGACAGATTCTGAGGAGCAGTTATGGACGACTATTATGACCTGGGCGGCTATAGCCGCGAAGTCCAAACATCGAGCGCCGACGCGCAGATCTGGTTCGATCGGGGCCTCAACTGGACCTATGGATTTCATCATGAAGAGGCGATTGCCTGTTTCGAAAAGGCGCTGACTGCAGATCCGGACTGCGCGATGGCCCATTGGGGCGTCGCCTATGCAATCGGGCCGAACTACAACCTGCAATGGGCTGATTTCTCGGATGAGGAACGAGCAATTTGCATGGAGCGTGGCCGCACAGCGTTGGCAGCGGCAGAGGCGTCAGGGGCCGAGGCACAGCTGATCGACGCATTGCGTGCGCGATATGCAGAGGACGGGATTCCGGGCGTAGACGACTTCGGGCCTTTCAACGATTCCTATGCGAATGCGATGCGTTAGGTTCATAAGGCAAATCCAAATGACCTCGACATAATATCGCTTTTTGTTGAGGCGCTGATGAATCGCACACCATGGCAGTTGTGGGACTTGAAGACCCGACAGCCTGCGGAAGGTGCAGATACGGCCGAGGCGATTGCGGCGCTGGACACCGCATTCGCCAACTTGCCCGGTGCGCGGCGACATCCGGGGTTGCTTCATCTGCACATTCACCTGATGGAAATGTCACCGACGCCCGAAGCCGCATTGCCTTCTGGAGATGCATTGGTTGGGCTGGTCCCCGCGTCGGGCCACCTGATGCACATGGCGACACATATCGACGTTCTCTGCGGCGATTACCTGAACACCATCAGCCGCAATCAGGCCGCAACCGTGGCCGACGCTCAGTATTTCAGCCGCGAGGGCAAGGAACATTTTTATACGCTTTACGCGGCGCATAACATCCACTTCACCATCTATGGTGCTATGTTCCTTGGGCAAAAAGCGGTTGCGCTGAGGGCAGCGGATGAGCTGGCCGGGTTCATGTCCCGTGACGTAGTCGAGATGATGCCAGAGTTCGCAGAAGCCTTCGTGCCGATGAAACAGCATGTCCTGATCCGTTTCGGCGACTGGGATGCGATCAAGGCCCAGAAACTGCCGGAGGAACCGGAACTCTACCGGATGTCCACCGCGCTGACCCACTACGCCAAATCGGTTGCCCATTCTGCAACAGATGAAATCGCCGAGGCCGAGGCCGAGCGTGAAGCCTTTCTGAATGCGAAGGCAAGCATGCCTGATGAATGGATGTTTTTTAACAATAAATGCAATGATTTATTAGGCGTTGCCGAAGCGATGCTTGAAGGCGAACTGGCCTACCGCAAGGCAGATTATGACGGCGCCTACGATCATCTGCGCCGCTCGGTCCACCTGTCGGACAATTTGGCCTATGACGAGCCATGGGGCTGGATGCAGCCTGCGCGCCACGCACTTGGCGCATTGCTCATGGAGCAGGGTCATGTGGACGAGGCCGAGGCCGTGTATCGCGCTGATCTGGGCTACGACGACACGTTGGCGCGACCACATCAGCATCCAGAGAATGTCTGGTCACTTCACGGACTGCACGAATGTCTCGTTCGCAGCGGCAACGCGACCGAAGCGGCGCTGATTAAGCCGCGCCTCGACATTGTCGCAGCACGCGCAGATGTGCCGATCCGCGCATCGTGCTTTTGCAGAAGATCCTGAATTACTTGCGAAAACTGTCCAGGCTGACGACTTCGCCAGGGGCCGCGTCAGTGTCGTTCTCATCGCTGCCGGGATCATCGTTATCGCCGTCGTCCTCGGTCGTCTCGAACCGCAGGCCAAATTCAACCGACGGGTCCACAAAAGTGCGGATCGCGTCATAGGGGATATAGAGCGGTTCCGGTTGGTCGCCGAAATTCAGGGTCACGCCGAAGCCATCGTCCGTGACTTTCAGATTGTCATACCAATGCTGCATCACGACAGTCATTTCTTCGGGGAACCGATCACTTAGCCAGTCAGCGATTTCGACATCTGGATGCAGCGTGTCGAAAGTGATGAAAAAATGATGCTCTCCGGGAAGGCCATTGGCCTCGATATCCGTCAGAACCTCTTGGATGAGGCCGCGCATTGCGCGGTGCATCAGGTTTCCATAGTCGATCCGGCGGGTCATGGGCAGGCTTCTGTTAGGGTCGGGCAAACCATACTGGATTCGCAGGCGATGAAAAGAGACGGTCGCCTGTGACGGCTTATGCGATCCCGAATGCGCCGGATCCTGCCCCAAGCAGCGCCGCCAGACCCAGAACGGCAGGTAATCCCCAGTGGCGAAGCAGGATCAGATAGCCTGCGAGGATTGCCAGCCCGATGGCGACGATATTGATGCTCGTCAGGTCGGGGGTCAGCAGAGTCGCCGGACCAAGCCGCTCCTCGCCGACACGCTCAAAGAACACATGGACGGCAAACCAGATCGACAGGTTCAGGATGACGCCCACGACGGCGGCAGTAATTGCCCGCAGCGCTCCCGACAGTCGTGGGCGGGTAGCGATCCAGTCGATGTAGGGCGCGCCTGCGAAAATCCACAGGAAGCAGGGCGTGAAGGTCATCCAAATCGTTACCAGTGCGGCCAGTAACGCCAGCCCGATGCCGCCTTCGCGGTATCCAGCCAGGAAGCCTACGAACTCGGCCACCAGGATCAGTGGTCCTGGCGTCGTCTCGGCCAAGCCAAGCCCGTCCATCATCTCGGGTAAAGTCAGCCAGCCGAAGTCGCCGACTACGGCTTGCGTCATGTAGGCGAGGACCGCGTAGGCCCCGCCGAAAGTCACCACCGCGAGTTTAGAGAAAAACACTCCGATTTCGACCAGCAGCGTCGCGTCCAGCGCCCATAACAGCGCCAGCGGCGCCGCCAAGATAACGGCCCAGATTGCGACCGTTGCGAGGGTGTTCGCCTTGGCGCGCGGCGGGGCCTCGGTCGCTGTGCCGCGCGCGGTTGCCAAACCCCAAATCCCGGCGGCAATGACGATCACAGGGTAGGGCAGGTGGAAAACAAAAATGCCCATAAACGCCAACCCGGCGATCACCCAATGGTCGGTTCCCTTCAACGCCTTTCTGGAGACGCGCAGCAGCGCCTCAATCACGATTATTACGACCGTGGCCTGCACGCCCAGAAACAGGGCGGCAACGAACGGCACTTGCCCGAACCAGGCATAAATCGCGGCGAGGGCGGCGATCACGATAGCGCCGGGGATGACGAACAGCCCGCCGGCGATCAGCCCGCCGGCCACCCCGCGCAACTTCCACCCGGCGTAGGTGGCCAGTTGCATCGCTTCCGGCCCCGGCAGCAGCATGCAGAACGACAGGGCGTTCAGATACTCCTGTTCGGATAACCACTTACGGTCCTCAACAAACTCTCGGTGCATCAGGGCGATTTGCGCCGCCGGGCCGCCGAAACTCAGCAGACCAATCCGCGATGAGACCCGTGTCAGGTCAGCAATCGAGACCATCTCAGCTGCGCCCGCCGGGCCATTCGTCCACTTCCTCGTGACCGTCGCGCGCCCAGCGATAGAGCGCATCGTAGAGGCCCATGCCAGCGTCCAGCTGCGCCTGATCGTCCTTGAATTGCCGCGACAGACCAACGGACACGGCCAGCAAACCGGCGGCGGCCGGGTGCAGGTCATGGTTGTTGGTATCCGCGCCGCGTACCACGGTGCTGAGGCGATCCAGAGTCTCGGTCCGCAGGCCGAAATCATCCAGCATGGCGTCAAATGTGCAGAGGTCACCGCGATGACTGAAATGCGCGCCTTCGACGTCGAAAGGGGTGGCGTTCAGTCGGTCGGCCACGCCTTCAACCTGATCCGGAGCGACGAACAGGAACCGTGCATCCCGGTCAACGAAGCGGCGGATCAACCAAGGACAGGCAATGCGATCGATCTTCGGGCGGTGCCGGGTGACCCAGAGTGTCGCGCCATCGACCGGGGCGGGCAGGGCGGCCAGCGGAATGCGCGGTGCTCTATCGTGGTCGCGCCAGCCATACATGCCGCCGGTCACAAACTCGCTCTGCAGTCCCTCAGCGCGCAGCCAGGCACAGACCCCCTGACTCAGCTTCAACCCTTTCTGGCAGGTGATGACGGAGGGCCGCCCGGCGAGCATCGTAAGCATTCCGGGTAGGTCAGTGTGCGAATGCCGCACTGAGCCGGGGATCAGATAGGGGTCGTCAGTGAAGTCGGGATCAATGCACACATCGACGATCACCGGGCAATCCGGCGTTCCGATCAAACGTAGAAGTTGGGCAACAGAAATTTCATTTGGGCCAGCCATGGGGGCATCCTTTCAGCCGTATATGTCAAGGATGCGAACGTCGGGCCGTGGCCTCACGAGGCTGTCGCGCGCCCCATGGCGTATGCATGGCGAATGTTCTGCCACTGGTCAAGACCACCATGTTGACGCAAGGGTAAGTGCTGTCTAAGTTTCAGCTGATTTCGATCAAAGGATTTCCCGGTGAAAGCGCTGCTGAACCGCACTTGGAATTTGTGCCGGCTTGGATCGGACATATTCGATCAGCAACGCAATGGCATCGTCCTCCTGACGCTTGTTCCATTCCTGATTTCCGGCACCTTTTTCGCCATGCTGAACGGAGAACTTTCGGCAAGTTTCGAGGGTAGCACGCCCCAGATATTCAAACCGACCGCTGCACTGGCGCTGACCGTCTTGACGGGAACACTATTGCTCAAGCAACGAACGATCCACTTTGTCGGACCATTGATGGCCGCGGTGACGTTGTTGGCGATGGCTCTGAAACAGGCCGACCTGCTTGACCGGATCAAGATCAATTGGTTCGCGAACGTCGGCTGGAGCTATCTTTACGGGATATATTTCGTCACCGTCTGCCTCAGCGTGATCCAGATTGCGCGCGGTCCGACCATGTCAACCTGGCTGTTTCGCGCCATCGCACTGTTGCTGATCCTCGACGTGATCTTGTCCGTTCTGTTCTCTGGGTGGAGCGTGCTGCATCCCCTATTCCTGGCTTATTTTCCGTCACAGTTCGGCGTGTTAATTGGTCTGATGACGCTGATGCTGGTGCGGATGGTCGTCAAATTCATCACCGAGAATGCCGAAACCAAAAAACGCATGTCCGAAGTCGATCCTGTCTTCATGCGCAGTGTCTGGTGGACATCATTTCGACTCTGGTGGCCGATGCTGGCAATTTTTGCGGTGTGCCTTCTGGGATATGGCTACTTGAACGACCGGTTAATAAATCGACCGCTGATCGAGCACCTCGATAATTTCGAAGCCCGCACCGATCCGCCCCCGGTGGTGTTCGAGGGGGGGGCTCCACTTAGCGCAACGGCACCGCAGTCAGAAACGGTCGAGGCGACGTCAACCGCACTGACCACCCGAATGATCGCGAAACAGACCGAGGCCATTAATGCCAGGATCGACGCGACAATGGACGGGTCTCAGAACACCATCGACAGCATTATGGGCGCAGCTGACACCAGCTTACCGCACCGGTTTCCAGGAACGCATACGCGCCGCTGCGGATTTCTCGACATCATTTGCTATATCGAAAACGGCATCAAATCGATGATTAACAGCGCTTACGCCAGCGCACGGGCCAACATGTTGGCCGACCTGAAGGCCGAACTTCAGCAGCAGAAGAAAAATGGCGAAGACATACAGGCCAATGCAAAGGCCGAGGTGCTGACGCGTGCAGCCGAGCTTGAGCGCCAGTCCCATCGTCGCATCCGCGATACCGCGACCGGATTGCGCTATGCCGGTTGGGCAACGCTGGCCTATTCGATCCTGATCCTGGCCAAAAGTTTCATGATCGTTTTCGCCCGCGTGTTTTACGCGAAAGTTTCCACAACGCCTGCGCGCCCTGACGACGCAGCTCCAAGATCGAGGGCCCAACCCGGACGAATGGCAACGCTGGGAAGCCAACACAAACTGGCACCCGGCGATGGTTATTGGCGCTATTTCATCAGCTTCAAGGCCTGCGGGAACAACGTGGTGGACCGACGCCGCATCCCGCAATCAATGGCGTTAGTTCTGAAGCGCTTGTGGTCGCGCAATTACATGATGTGTCTGGTCGATTTCAAAGCGGACAAAGCCATAAAATCCTGCGATCTGATCGTCGACCCACCTGCCGAGATCGTGCAATGGGATCTAAAGAAAAATGACGAGGTCTTCGTCGACATGGGGGCCGTCATCGGCTTTTCCGACAGTTGCCAGCTGCGCGGTTGTATCTCCCTGTCACTCGGAGCGCTGATTTTTGGGCGCGTGTTCTACCACTCGATACAGGGACCGGGCCGCTTGTATATCAAGACACGCTCGGCGCCGTTGGCGGCCGGAAAGCCCGGGACGAACAACATCATGCAGGCCTCGAGCCTGGTGGCTTGGCGACGCGATACCGAATTCAATGTCGTGAGTTCCCTGACCGTGGGGGATACCTTCCTCAGCGGCTATTCCATCCGCAAGGCAGATCGCCGCCAACACATGGTGATCTACGACACCAGTCAGACCCGCCGTGTCAGCGCCTCAGGCGGCATCCTCAGAATGGCCCGCGCTTTTCTGATCCCGTTCTAGTAACAAGCGCTTGCTCGTCCTTGAACTGAACGGGCTGACTTTCGGACTCAGGGATTTCAGGAAAAGGTGCCGGATTCTGTTGCCAGGCTCCGGCGGGCCCCGCCTTACGCTGCTAGGCGAAAGGACTTAGATTTCGATATTCCGCACTGCTTACGCAGCGAGGGCCATCGGAGCTTTGTTGTCATTTGCAACTAGCTTTTTCGGACCGATAACGGTGGTACCTCACCGAAACAAAGCAAACCCCTTTAGACGTCCGTCGATCCTATTTCGTCCCCATGATCCCCAAATGAAGGATATTTGGTGGAGACGCCGGGTACCGCCCCCGGGTCCGATCCGCTTATTACGAGCGCGTTTATGTCCATAGTTCCCGTTGCCGGGGACAGTTCGAATATAGGGTGCGTGCCCCGGCACATCAAGAACCAACACGATACCGATCATTGGTTCTGGAATATTCCGGGGGTCTGGGGGGCTGGCCCCCCAGCCTTGATTTCAATCAGAAACCCGCCTTGATCTTCTCGAACTCGGCGACTTGCGCTTCGCGCAACTTCAGGCTCATGGGTAATTGATCGAGGACCGGAACAGTGACCGGGCCAAGGCCAACATCAACCAAGGTCTCCAATTCGATGTTCTGCATCGCCACCGTGTTGGAATGGCCATAGCCCCACTCGTTCACGATGTATTGGGTCACGCTTTCATCGAGGAAACCATTGATGAAATCATGCGCCTTGTCTTCGGAACCGGGTCCGTCCACCAGATTGACGTAACCACAACCCCACGCGGACGAGCCTTCGGCCGTTTCACGTGCAAAGCCGATTGGGTGACCTTCGTCGCGCATCTGTACAGGAACTTCGGACCACGCCCAGGAGATCAAGACTTCGCCCGTCGCCATCAGCTGGCTCAGCTCGGCGCCGTCGGCCCAATAGGCGCGCACATTCTGGTGGGCTTTGCGCATCCACTCGCTCGCGCGCTCGAAATCCTCCATTGTCGCCTTAGTCCAGTCGGTCGTTCCAGTCGCCAGATAGGCAAGCGCATAGGCGTCATCGACGTTATCGGCGATCGAGGTGCGTCCGGCGTATTTCGGATCAACAAAGATCTGCAGACTGGCCAGATCCTCTTCCGGGACTTCGTCCATATTGTAGGCAATGGCGGTAGTGCCGTTGTCGGTCGGGATGAAATAGACGTCATCACCATCTGTAAAGATTGGCGCGGTTTTGAAGACGTCGGCGACGGTGTCATAGTTCGGAATTTTCGACAGATCCCATGGTTCGATCAGACCAGCCTGACGCCATTTGTCGACCGACTGCGAACACGGGTGCGCAACGTCGGCCTTGAAGCCAGAGCGCAGCTTTTGGAACGCTTCTTCTTCCTCGCCGAAAAAGGAATAGGTCGGATTGTCGCCGTGAATTGCAGCGTAAGGGGCCCAGAAGCCTTCTTCCTCAAAGCCCGACCAGTCAAAGACCAGCAGCTCAGCGTCGTCGGCATCGGCAGCTCCAGCAGCCAGCGCGATGGCGCTGACGCTCAGCATTTTTGTCAGTTTTTTCATGAAACCCTCCCTGGTTTTTCTGGACTGGGAACCTAGGGCGCAGCGGCGTATGCAACAAGAAAAATTCGTCCGTGCGCAGGACCTTTCCGCTAAGTAATGCTGCCCCTCACCAATACCGCCGAACGAGTGTTTGACTTTTCCTGTTAAGTTGCGAAACGTCACGCCGATTTTGCGGCGGCCATTTGGGAGAGAGGGGCGCAGGATGATCGCATTTGTACGCGTCCGTTTGACCAGTCTCCACTGGCTGGTTTTCTTCGCTGTGATCCTGACTGCATGGGCGGTTCTGATGGGGATGCAGGGTACGACATCGGACGGCTTCCTTGCCCGTCTGGCGGCGATTTGCAGGGCGGACAGCCTCGACGCCGGCTTCGGCGCGACCTTCGCGATGTGGGTCTTGATGAGCGCTGCAATGATGGCCCCGACATTGATCCCGGCGCTGGCGGTGCTGGATGACCTTTCGCAGGGCAGGGCGCAGGTTTTCCTGGAATTTTGTGCGGGCTACTTGATAATCTGGCTGGGGTTTTCGGCACTTGCCGCTGCCCTGCAAACGTCTCTGGCCGCCACCGGCTGGATCGCGGCGGGCGGTGCCAGCCTATCGCCTCTGCTGACCGGTGGTCTTTTGATCGGTGCAGGGGTCTACCAATTCTCGTCCACCAAAGCAGGATGTCTGTCCAAATGCCTGTCTCCAATGGCGTTCTTCATGACCCACTGGAACGACTCGCGCTGGAACGCAGCGCTGATGGGCCTGCGCCTCGGAGCGATCTGCCTGGGTTGTTGCTGGGCGTTGATGTTGCTGGCTTTCGTGGGTGGCACGATGAACCTGCTGTGGATGGGTCTGGCCACCGTGCTGATGGTGTCTGAAAAACTCCCCCAGATGTCGCACATGGTCGTGCGGCCGCTGGGTGTCATTCTTATTGCGGCGGGGCTGGGTGTGCTCAGTACCGTGCTTTTCTGAAAGGAAACCCGATGGTCAAAACGCGCGAGAAAATCGCCTCGGATCGCATTCATGTGCAGCAGCGCATTGATGCGCGGATGGACCCGCGCCGACGCAGGGAAGAGCCCACGGATTGGGCGATCAAGGGAGAGCTGTTCCTGAATTGCAGTTGCGAGGTGTTCTGCCCCTGCGTCGTTTCGCTGGGCAAACACAAGCCGACCGAAGGGCATTGCCACGCCTGGATGGCCATCGCGATTGATGAGGGGCACTACGAGGGCGAGGATATGTCCGGCCTGAACATCGGGTTGCTGGTCGAGATTCCGGGCCGCATGGCCGAGGGCGACTGGCGCGTCGCGGCCTATATTGACGAACGGGCCAGCCAGAAGGCCTATAACGGCCTTCTGAAGATTCTGAGCGGCACAGCAGGCGGCACGACCGGCTTGTTCACCAAACTGGTCAGTACCATCATCGGAGCCGAACGTGCGCCCGTGCAGATCGAACGCGACGGAATGCGTCGTGCGATCACGGTGGGGCGCAAGATTCAGGGTGAAATCGAGATGGTCATGGGCGCGGATCGCGAGACCCCGGTGATCGTCAAGAACACCAAGTACTGGATGGGCCCGGATGTTGTGGTCGCCAAGGGCACCAAAAGCCGCCTGCGCGACTATGGCCGGGTCTGGGATTTTGACGGCAAGTCGGGCGAGGTCTGCGCGATTGACTGGTCGGGACCGGGCCGGTGATCTCGGCTGACTACTGCCGGACAATGGGGCGGTATAATCGATGGCAGAACAAAAGTCTGTACCGGGAAGCTGATGCGATAGGTGATGCGTCCCGGCGCGCGGATCGCGGTGCGTTTTTCGCAAGTATCCACGGCACCTGCGCCCATCTTCTGTGGGGCGATATGATCTGGGCCAGCCGGTTTGATGGCGGACCTGCGCCCGAGGTTCCGGGAACCGAGAGCGCCACCTGGATCACGGAGTGGGACGATATGAAATCGCGTCGCAGCGCGATGGACGCGCGCATTTTCGACTGGGCTACGCAGCTCAGCGATGCCGATCTTGCGCGGGATCTGAGCTGGTATTCCGGTATTCTGAAACGTGATCTTGCCCGCCCACTAGCGCTGTGTGTTGCTGGTTTCTTTAACCACCAGACCCACCATCGCGGCCAGATCCACGCCATGCTGACCCCCGCCGGGGCCAGGCCCGACGACACCGATCTGATTCTGATGCCCGACGACGCATGAACGCGCAGATCACCACCTCACGCCGCACCCGCCGCACGCCCTTTTCGCAATATGTCGAGGATGCCGGTGTGCGCGCCTATACGGTCTACAACCGGATGTTGTTGCCAGCGGTGTTTAGAAGCCTCGAGGAGGACTATCACCACCTGAAATCCGCCGTTCAGGTCTGGGATGTTTCCTGCGAGCGGCAGGTGCGCCTGCGTGGACCGGATGCGCTGCGGATGCTGCAACTGCTGACACCGCGCGATCTGACGAAAATCTCGACCAAACGGTGCATGTACGTGCCGATCACCGATCAGAACGGCGGGATGCTGAACGATCCGGTGGCGATCAAGATTTCGGACGAGGAGGTCTGGATTTCCATCGCCGACAGTGACCTGTTGTTCTGGGTGCAGGCGATTGCAGGATGCAACGGATTCCACGTTGTGGTCGACGAGGCCGAGGTATTTCCGCTGGCGGTTCAAGGACCGAAAGCAACGGAACTTACTGCGCGGGTTTTCGGGGATCGTATCCGCGAGATGAAATTCTTTGGTGCTGATCGCTTTGTCTTTGCGGACGAGGAGATCCTCATCACGCGCACAGGCTATTCCAAGCAAGGCGGCTTCGAGATCTACGTCGAAGGGCGTCACTATGCCGGCGAGCTATGGCATGCGTTGTTCGAGGCCGGGGCTGATCTGGACGTACGCGCCGGATGCCCGAACCTAATCGAGCGTATTGAGGGTGGTTTGTTGTCGTTCGGCAATGACATGACGTTCGAGAATACGCCGTTGGAATGTGGGTTGGGTCGCTGTGTCAACGACTCGCAACTGGCGACCTGCTACGGTGGGCGCGCGCTTGCGGAGGAACGCGCCAATGGATCGCAGCGCATGGTTCGGGCGTTGACGGTGTCCGACAAGATCCCCCGCTGCGACAGGGCCTGGCCGTTGATTTCGAACGAACGGCTGGTCGGGCAGATTACCTCGGCCTATAGATCGCCGGACTTTGGGGTCAATGTCGCGATTGGAATGGTCGACCACACGCACTGGGATGCCGGGACCGAGATGACGGTCATGACTCATGCCGGGCCGCGCGCCGCAAAGGTACAGCAGAAATTCTGGATTTAGAGAAGGATACGGGCGATGTTTAATGCACTGGTTGTAGAGAAGGACGACGAGGGTAAGACGAACGCCTCCGTCCAGCGGATCAACGTGGATCGCCTGCCGGCAGGTGACGTGACCGTTGCCGTCGAGTATTCGACGGTGAACTACAAAGACGGGTTGTGCATTGGACCCGGCGGCGGATTGGTTCGCAATTATCCGCATGTGCCGGGCATCGACTTTGCCGGTACGGTCGAGGCCAGCGACGACGCACGCTACGCCCCCGGCGATAAAGTTGTGCTGACCGGTTGGCGCGTGGGAGAGGCGCATTGGGGCGGCTATTCCCAGAAAGCGCGGGTCAAAGCCGACTGGCTGGTACCGCTGCCCGAGGGGTTGGATGCGCGCCAGGCGATGGCCGTCGGCACCGCCGGGTTCACCGCAATGCTGGCCGTCATGGCGCTTGAAGATCACGGGCTAAGGCCCGAACAAGGCGAGGTTCTGGTGACTGGAGCGGCGGGCGGGGTCGGGTCGGTTGCCACCGCGATCCTGGCCAATCTCGGCTATGAGGTTGCCGGTGTCACCGGTCGACCCGAGACGGCAGATTACCTGACTGGACTCGGTGCGACGAAAATTGTCGCCCGTGAGGAGATCAACGAGACTACTAAGCGCCCGCTCGAGGCAGAGACATGGGCCGGTTGCGTTGATGCAGTTGGTGGGTCGATGTTGGCGCGTGTGCTGGGGCAGATGAGATATGGCGGCTCGGTTGCTGCTGTGGGTCTGGCCGGGGGTGCGGCGCTGCCTGCAACTGTCATTCCTTTCTTGCTGCGCGGGGTGAACCTGCTGGGCATCGACTCGGTGATGCAGCCCTATGACAATCGGGTGAGGGCTTGGAATCGGATCGCGCATGACCTGCCGATGGACAAGCTTGAAGCGATGGTCGTTCCTGCGACGTTGGGCGATCTGCCAAAACTGGGCCGCGACATCCTGAAAGGGCAAGTCCGGGGCCGGATTGTGGTGGATGTGAACGGATAGGCCGTGTTCGGCCACTTGATCCGCCATTATGACGCTTTGGTCGTTCGGACAGTCGCTTCCGCAATTCAACGCGCATTTCAATCACGAAACTGTTAGCATGCTGTTGACCGCCTGAACGCGGTGGCGGTTAGCCTAACAGAAGGATGAGGGAAATGACCGAGAGCACTCCCGCCGACGTCTCTAACGTGGTCGAGACCGACTACGAAATCGGGCAAGACAACGTCGAGGGCAATGTTGGCCCGTTTGGCTTTGATATCCACAACCCCGTGTTCATGATTTCCGGCCTGTCGATTGTGGCCTTCGTGTTCTATGCGCTGGCGCTGCCCGAACAGGCCAGCGCGCTTTTTGGTTGGCTGCGCCCCTGGCTGACATCGACCTTTGACTGGTTTTTCCTGGGTGCGGCAAACCTGTTCGTGCTGTTCTGCCTGTTCCTGATTGTCAGCCCCTGGGGGGCGGTCAGGTTGGGCGGAAAGACGGCGAAGCCGGATTACACCTATCTTGGCTGGTTCGCGATGCTGTTCGCTGCCGGCATGGGCATTGGCCTGATGTTCTTCGGCGTGCTTGAGCCAGTTTACCACATGGCAATTTCCGAACCTCTTGGTGTTCCAAGCCCGATTGCCGAAGATGGTACGATCATCGCGGCCAATGTGGATGCTGCACGCCAGATGGGGCTGGCAGCCACGATCTATCACTGGGGGCTGCACCCTTGGGCAATTTACGCCATCGTCGCGCTGGCGCTGGCATTGTTCACCTTCAACAAAGGGTTGCCGCTGACCATTCGATCCGCATTCTACCCGATCTTCGGCGATCGCGTTTGGGGTTGGACGGGTCACATCATTGATACGCTGGCGGTCTTTGCGACATTGTTCGGTCTGGCGACCTCGCTTGGCTTTGGCGCCCAACAGGCAAACGCGGGTCTGGCCCATATCTACGGTGTCCCTGAGAGCACGACCGTGCAGGTCATTCTGATTACGGTCATCACGGCGGTTGCCTTGATCTCGGTCATGCGGGGCCTTGATGGCGGCGTGAAGGTACTGTCCGAGATCAACATGGGCATCGCGGCATTGCTGTTGCTATTCGTGTTGATTGCCGGGCCAACCGTTGCGATCTTCTCGGACTTCTTTTCGGGCCTTGGCGCCTACGCGACCAATTTGGTCGGCCTGTCCAATCCGATCGGCCGTGAGGATACCGGTTACATGCAGGGTTGGACCGCGTTCTACTGGGCCTGGTGGATCTCGTGGTCACCTTTCGTCGGCATGTTCATCGCTCGCGTCAGCCGGGGCCGCACTGTGCGCGAGTTTATCATTTGCGTGCTGATCGTGCCGTCACTGGTCTGTGTTTTGTGGATGGCCGTATTCGGCGGAGTCGCAATTGACCAGGTCCTGTCGGCGCCTGACACAAGTGCTGTGAAGGCGCAGGTGATTGACAGCTACAACCCGCCAATCTCGCTATTTGCTATGCTTGAGGGGCTGCCTTTCGCGGCCATAACTTCGACCATCGGCATCGTGCTGGTAATCGTGTTCTTCGTGACCTCATCGGATTCCGGTTCGCTGGTCATCGACACGATCACGGCCGGCGGCAAGGTCGACGCACCTCTGCCGCAGCGGGTCTTCTGGTGCACGTTCGAGGGCGCGGTTGCCATCGTACTTCTGATCGGTGGTGGGCTTGGTGCATTGCAGGCGATGGTCATCTCGACCGGGCTGCCATTCACGCTTGTGTTGCTGCTGATGTGTTGGGCGATCCTCAAAGGGCTGATGTCCGAAGAGCGTTAACTCTGCCGGGCGGCGCGCCGGACAGTGCGCCGCCCAGATAAAACTCCAGATCGACGATAGGGATCGCACCGTCAAAAGCGGGCTTGACGGTCCGCGCATTCAACGTTCTTTCAATGCTATGGACCTTGATCTCGATTTCGTGCGGGCGCAGTTCCCCGCGTTTGCCGAACCCCCGCTGGCGGGGCAGGCGTTCTTTGATAACGCAGGTGGATCGTTCGCCTGCGGTCAGGTGATCGACCGGCTGACGCGGTTCTATCGCCAGCGAAAAGTGCAGCCTGGCGCGCCTTATGCGGCAGCGCATGCAGGCGCAGCCGAGATGGCCGAGGCGCGCGAGCGGCTGGCAGCAATGCTTGGGGTGGACGGGGACGAGGTCATATTCGGCCCCTCGACCAGTCAGAACACCTATGTCATGGCGCAGGCATTCCGGCAGGCGGCAAAACCGGGTGATGCGATCATCGTGACCAATCAGGACCACGAGGCGAACTCGGGCGTTTGGCGGCGGCTCGAGGCCGAGGGCATCGCGGTGCGCGAATGGCGCATGGATCCGGTGACAGGTCAACTTGAACTTTCGACGCTTGAAACGCTGTTGGACGACAAGGTGCGTCTGGTCTGCTTCCCCCATTGCTCGAACGTGATCGGGCAGATCAATGATGTGGCGGCGATTGTCCGTGTCATCCACGCTGCCGGGGCGGCGGCGTGCGTTGACGGCGTGTCCTATGTGCCGCACGGGTATCCCGATGTCGGCGCTCTGGGGGCGGATATCTACCTGTTCTCGGCCTACAAGACCTACGGCCCGCATCAGGGGATCATGGTGGTGCGGCGTCCTTTGGGAGAAGCGCTGCCCAATCAGGCGCATCATTTCAATGGCGGTGTGGTGTCCAAGCGCTTTGCACCATGTGGCCCGGATCATGCCCAGGTGGCGGCTTGTGCAGGGATGGTAGACTACATGGACGCCTTGTATGCGCATCATGTGGGTGGCGACGCCGCTCCGATAGGCCGCGCTGCAGCCGTTCATGATCTGATGCGAGACCACGAAACGCGATTGTTGCAGCCGTTGTTGGACCACTTGTCTGCAAAGAACTCGGTGCGTTTGATCGGGCCGAAGGAGGCTAAGGACCGCGCGCCGACAGTCGCTGTCGAACTGGAGGTTCCCTGTGGGTCGGTGGCATCGGAGTTGGCGGCCTTGGGGATAAATTGCGACGGCGGTGACTTTTATGCCGGGCGCGCGTTGGCTGGTGTTGGGATTGATCCGGATCAGGGCGTTTTGCGCATGTCCTTCGTGCATTACACGTCCGAGGCGGACATCGCGCGACTGATCGACGGGTTGGACTGCGTGTTGGGTTGATCCGGGGCTTCCCCTGTGAGCCTTCACATTGTATCCCTGCGGCGAACAATCTTTTGCAACGCCCGGAGCCACCTGTCATGATTTCTGCTAAGTCCCTGATCCTATCTGCCGCCCTGACACTGACTGCAGGGGCGGCAAGCGCGCTGACCTGCGGCAATACCGGCGCGGGCTATGAGCAATGGAAACGGGATTTTGCGTGGGAAGCCTCGCAGAAGGGCGTTACGGCGCGTGGGTTGCAGGCTCTTAAAGCGACGAAATACGCCACTCGAACAATCGCGGCGGATCGGGGTCAGAAGAGCTTCAAGTATTCGCTCAGCAAATTCATGCAGGTGCGCGGGGCCGAGACGATTATTGCCCAAGGCAAGCGCCGGTTGAACAAGAACCCCAGCCTTTATGCCAATCTTGAGGCGCAATATGGTGTCCCTGCCGGTGTCCTGATCGCAATCCACGGGATGGAGACGGGCTTCGGTGGCTTCATGGGCGACAGCTCGGTCGTAGCGGCAATTTCGACGCTGGCCTACGATTGCCGGCGGACCGAGTTTTTCCAGCCGCATGCGCTGGCCGCTTTGAAGCTGGTCGATCAGGGCGTCATCACCGGCAACACCAAGGGTGCCAAGCACGGAGAGTTGGGCCACACGCAATTCCTGCCAGGCAATGCGCTGCGCTATGGCGTCGATGGCAACGGCGACGGTCGGGTTGATCTGTATAACCTCAACGACGCGCTTGCGACGACGGCGAACTACCTGCGCGGCAAAGGCTGGCGGCGTGGCGCCGGCTACCAGCAGGGTGAGCCGAATTTCGCGGTGATCAAGGAATGGAACGCGGCGACCGTGTATCAGCAGGCGATTGCGATCATGGGCGCGCGGATTGACGGCTGAGGGGTCATGACCTTCGACCCCAAGTGGGTCTCAGCATCTTACTCACGATAAATACGTGGGTTCTTGGTGACAAAACTGGACGGCGGGCTTTCGCCGTTTAGATTGCGGACCATGACAAAACCAATCCTCTACATATTGCGCCGCGACCTGCGCCTGGGTGACCACCCGGGCCTCAGCGCTGCTGCGGAAACAGGGCGTCCGGTGATCCCCGTGTTCATCGACGACGAAGTTCTGCGCAGTCAGGGCGCTGCGCCGCGTTGGCGGTTGGGGTTGGGCGTTGCGGAGTTCTCGGACGCGTTAACTGGCGTCGGATCAATGCTGATCCTGCGACGCGGCGAGGCGCTGATAGAAATCAAGTCACTCATAAGGGATACCGGGGCCGACACCGTCTTTTGGAGCCGTGCCTACGATCCGCCCTCGGTCGCGCGGGACAAATCTGTGAAGGCGGCGCTGGAAGCGGACGGGATCGAGGCGCGCAGTCACGCGGGCCACCTGCTGTTTGAACCCTGGAGCGTCGAGACCGGGCAGGGCGGGCCCTACCGTGTATATTCTCCGTTCTGGAAGACAGTGCGGGGGCGAGATGTGAGCAGTCAGGCGGCGACGGTCACGCGGCTGGCGGCGCCCGAAGTCTGGCCAGAGAGCCTGACCTCCGACGACCTGAAAATGGGTGCCGGAATGCGGCGCGGCGCGTCAGTCGTCGCGGGCTTCGTGTGCGTGGGTGAACGCGCCGCTCTGGACCGACTGCGCGAGTTCGGGGCCAGCAAAATGGCGCGCTACAAGGAGCGCCGGGACTTCCCGGCCGAAGATGTCACCTCGGGTTTGTCCGAAAACCTGACATACGGAGAAATCTCGCCGCGAACCTGCTGGCTTGCCGGGCAACGTGCGCTGGACGAGGGCAATCCGGGAGCTGGTAAATTCCTGTCCGAACTGGTCTGGCGCGAGTTCGCCTATCATCTGTTGTGGCATTTCCCCGCATTGGCCGAGGCGAACTGGCGCGATCAGTGGGACAGGTTCCCCTGGCGCGAGGCATCAGAGGACTCTGAGCGCTGGCAACATGGCCGCACCGGTGTTCCGATTGTCGATGCAGCGATGCGGGAAATGTACGTGACCGGGACAATGCACAACCGTGCGCGCATGATTGCAGCGTCATATTTGACCAAACATCTGATCACGCACTGGAAAATTGGGCTGAAATGGTTTGCCGATTGCCTAACTGACTGGGATCCGGCGTCGAATGCCATGGGTTGGCAATGGGTGGCAGGCTCAGGGCCGGATGCGGCGCCGTTCTTCCGCATTTTCAATCCGGAAACGCAGGCCGGAAAGTTTGACCCCGACAACCGATATCTGGATCGCTGGATAGCTGAGGGCCGGAATAATCCACATGAGGACGCGATGGCCTATTTCAATGCAATTCCAAAACATTGGAAACTTTCAGCCAATACCCCATACCCTGACCCGGTGATCTCGCTTCCCGATGGGCGGATGCGGGCGCTGGATGCCTATCAGGTGTTGCGCGGGTGACCCACAGGGGCGGAAAATCGCCACATTGACGCAAAGGCAACAGGTGACGCGCGCCTGCCAAGCCGTTAGCCTGTCAGCAGAATTGACGTTTGACCAAGGGGATGGGGTCACGCCATGACGATTATGACGACGACGCAGGGGCAGGCGGGGCTGCCGCGCTATTTTAGCCAGGTCTTCGATATGGCTCGCAGGATGGAGCGCGGCCGGCTTGATTTTCATATGCCCGATGGGCGGATTTTTCGCGCCGAGGGGTCCGAACCCGGCCCGGTGGCCGAGCTTCACGTCAATGATCCGGATATTTTCACGCGGCTAGTTCGTGACGGCGATTTAGCATTCTCGGAAAGCTACATGCAGGGTGGGTGGTCGACGCCTGACCTCCAGGCATTCATGGACTTGATCCACGCCGGTAATGACGAGGTCTACGACGGTTTTCCTGGCATGAAACTGGTCCGCGCTTACGAGATGTTTCGTTTCTGGCTGCAATCGAACACCAAGAAGCAGGCGAAGAAGAACATCTCGGCCCACTATGATCTGGGCAATGAATTCTATGGGCTATGGCTGGACGACACGATGACCTATTCGTCGGCAAAGTTCGACAGCGGGCAGGAGAGTCTCGAGAAAGCTCAGACCGCAAAATACGCCAGCATGGTGGATCAGATGGGTGCGCAGGCTGGGGATCATGTGCTGGAGATTGGTTGTGGCTGGGGCGGGTTCGCCGAATATGCCGCCACCGAGCGAGGTCTGAAGGTTACCGGCCTGACGATCAGCCGCGAACAGCACGCCTATGCGGTCGAGCGCATGAAACGGGCCGGGTTGGCCGATCAGGTCGAAATCAAGATGCAGGACTATCGCGATGAGCGCGGCATCTATGATGGCATCGCCAGTATCGAGATGTTTGAGGCTGTGGGCCAGAAGTACTGGCCAACATACTTCGAAACCGTGCGCGACCGGTTGCGTCCCGGCAAGTCGGCCACGTTGCAGATCATCACGATCCAGGACAAGCGTTGGGATGTGTATCGCAAGGGCGTCGATTTCATTCAGAAGTATATTTTCCCCGGTGGCATGCTGCCTGCGCCATCGATCTTGCGCGACGAAGTTGAAAAGGCTGGCTTGATGGTCGCTCGCTCGATCGAGTTCGGCGAAAGCTATTCCCAGACGCTGCGCCGCTGGTACGAGACGTTCAATGCGCGCTGGGATGAAGTTGCAGCACTTGGGTTTGACGATCAGTTCCGGCGGATGTGGAATTTCTATCTGACCAGCTGTGCGGCGGCGTTCCAGACCGGGATTTGTGATGTGACGCAGATTACCGTGCGACGTCCCGGTTGATGGGGCTGGGCCAAAGATCAAAGCCTCCAGCGGGGATATTTTTGGCGAAAAGACGTGGTCGGCATGGTTGAGGCCTTGTGGCTGGGTCTTGATGTCGGGACCTCGGCGGTTAAAGCATTGGTGGCGGACAGTGCGGGGCGCGTAATTGCGCATGGTTCGGCGGCGCTGACGACATCGTCGCCGCATCCCGGATGGTCCGAGCAAAATCCCGATGATTGGTGGCTGGCGCTTGCCGTTGCAGCGGCTGAGGCGCGAAAAGTTGCTGGAGCGCGATGGGACGACATTGCCGGGATTGGCTTGTCGGGTCAGATGCATGGAGCGGTGCTGCTGGACGAGGCGCGGGTGGTCCTCGCCCCGGTTATGCTTTGGAATGACACGCGGGCAGAGCCTGAAAGTGCGTCCCTGAATTTGGCGATTCCAGATATTGTTGAAGTTGCCGGGGTTGCTGCCTTGCCGGGGTTCACGGCGCCGAAACTGCTGTGGCTTGCGCAGCACCAGCCAGAGTTGCACGCGCGCATTCGTCATATCCTGATGCCGAAGGACTGGATCGGGATGCGCCTGCATGGGCGGTTGCTGAGTGATCCGTCGGACGCCGCCGGAACCCATCTGTTCGATCAGGGCGCGCGAGATTGGCACCTCGGCCTTTGTTCGGCGGCGCGGGTTGATCCGGCTTGGCTGCCCGTAGTGCAGCCCGGCGACGCGGTTGCCGGTTCTTTGCTGGGTGACGGCGCGAAGGCCTTGGGACTACGAGAGGGGCTGCCGGTGGCAACCGGGGCGGGCGATACCGCTGCCGGGGCGGTTGGTGCTGGTGTGGTTCGGCCCGGGCGGGTGGTTCTGTCGCTTGGGACTTCGGGGCAAATATTTCTGGCAACGGACGCTCATGTGCCACGCACCGAGGGGCATGTGCACGCCTATGCGCACACGCTTGAAAATGTGTGGTTTCGTATGGCCGCGATGCTCAACGGAGCGCGGCCTTTGGCGTGGTACGCGGCGACGACGGGGCAGTCGGTGCCGGCAATGCTGGACGCAGCCGCGCAGGCCGATCTTGACCGTGTGCCACTATTCCTGCCGTATCTGACCGGAGAGCGCACACCACATGGCAATAGCGCGATCCGTGCTAGTTTTCTGGGATTGGCCGATGACACCGGCGCGCCTGAAATGGCTCGCGCGGTGGTTGAGGGCATTGCCTACAGTTTTGCTGACGGAGCCAACGCTTTGGGTGGGTTGTCGGGACTTTCTCCGCTGGTGACAGGTGGCGGCGCACAGAGTGACATGTTGATGCAGACGCTTTGCGACGTGCTGGCAGTGCCGATCCGACGGCCCGCAGGCGCAGCGCTGGGACCGGCAGCAGGGGCCGCGCGTCTGGCGTCGGTCGCAGCGGGGTCGGTTGCGCCCGCGCGGCTGGCAGACGAACCGCCTGTGGCCCGGGAGTTTGTGCCCGATGCCACTGCGGCGGCGCGGCACCAAACACGGTTACGGGTCTTTCGGGATCTGTATCGCGTCATCGCTCCGCTGGGCGCGATTGGCGATGTGAGAGCCTCCGGCGGGGATGTTTGAGAACCAGTGATGATGGTTTTAACGCGAGAATTGTGCGGTCTGCCAATTGGGCAGATGTTGGTCTAACAGGGTTCGGATGTTTGACAGGTTTGCGGCACTTAGCGCCGCGTCGAGGTGGCTCAGTACACGGGGTAGGTGGGGCAAATAGGCGGGTTTGTCGTCACGCTTGGCCAGGCGGATGAACAGCCCCGCAACTTTGGTATGTCGCTGAGCGGCAAGCAGGGAAAAGCGGGCACGGAAAGCCTTTTCGTCCTGCGGGTGGGCGGCCAGGTAGCGCGTCAACATCACTTCTTCCAGGCCCGGTTCCAGATCGCGCCGCGCATCTTGCAGCAGTGAGGCCAGGTCGTATTCCGGTGCTCCGATCCGTGCGCCCTGTACGTCGATCAGACCGCAGGCGGCGACGCCGGGCCGCGCTGGCAAATGGATAAGATTATCGAGATGGAAATCACGCAGAACCAGAGCGCTGCGATCGCTGGCAATGGGGCGCAAGGCATCGCGCCAATGGCGCGTGAAGTCTGCCTGGAATTTTTCCGTATCGTGGTCGGGATTTGCCAGCGGCGCGAACCAATCCGTAAAAATCAGCGTCTCGGACAGCAGGAAATCGGCATCATAGGCGGGCAGATCAATCGTGGTGGCATTCGGGGCGCTGTGCAGGGCGGTGATGGCGTCAATAGCCGCTGAATAAAGGTCAGCTTCGGGTCGACCACGGTCAATTTCCGAGCTGAATGTGCGAGGGCCGAAGTCCTCGACAAGATACAGGCCCTCCGCCGGGGCAGCGACGCGGGTTTTGGGCGCAGAAAGTCCCAGGCCATTCAGGTGCTCGGCAACCCGCGTGAAGACCGGCTGATCGGTGTCCCCGGGCGGCACCTGGACAAGCAGCAGCCCGGTGTCGGGCAGACGGAAATACCGGCGTGGTGATGCGTCGGCTGGCAGCGGCTCGGGCGTGACCGAGTGCAGATCATGGCTATTGAGCCAAGACACGCGCATTGCGTGACCTGACAGATCATTCTCGGTTCGGATTTCTGCCATTGATCATCATGCCGCTGTTATTCTTGAGAGAGGGCCTGCGAGGAAAGCCTTTCTCCGCCAAACGAGACAGCTTCGTCAACACGGGATTAAAAAGTCGGTTGGCGTGGCGAACAACCGGGACGTCGACCCTAGGATTATTCCAGCACGCCGGCCTCGCGATAATAGCGCGCGGCGCGGGGGTGCAGCTCAACCAGCCCCTGTTTGGAAGCGGCGAACTCAAAGCTGAGCGCTTCTGCCCAGGGCGCTTCGGAGGTCACCTGTTCAATGTTGTCCCAGAACGCCTTGGTGATCTTGTAATCGATTTTCTCGTCCAGATCGGCGCGCACCCCGATTCCGATGGCGTTCCAGACGCCCTCGGCCAGCTCAACGCCCGATTTCTGAAACTGCGGGCTATGCGCCAGAAGGGCGGCGTCAGGCGTCAGTCCTCCACGTAGCGTTTCGGCGCGGGGCCGCGATACTTCTTGGTCAGCTCGTCAGGCACTTCGGACCCATCCACCATGAACGGCAAAATACCCCGGCGCATTGATTTGCCACGCATCGCCAGAATGTCGTCGTCAGATTTGGTGACGCGCTGGCTCATCCGCCGCCCCCACTCGGCGAGGTATCCATAGAGGCGGTCGATATCGGCTTCGTGCGCGTCCCCTTTGGCCAGATCGTGGAACTCCTCCGGGTCGGTTTTCAGATCGAACAGCATCGGGCGAAAGCCACCTTCGGCGTGCATAAGCTTGAAACGGCCATCGAAGACCATGAACAGGCGCGCGTCACGCGGGGCCACGCCGAGTTTGTCAGCCTGAGACGTGGCGGAATAGTCGAACTCACTAATCGCATAGCGACGCCATTCCGGGGTTTCGCCCCGGAGCCACGGCAGCAAAGAGCGCCCTTCGATGATATGATCCGGAATCTTGTCGCCTGCCGCCTCGACAAACGTAGCGGCGAGATCGACGGATTCGACAAGCGCGTCGCAGGTTGTGCCGCGCGTCCCGTCCGCCTCGGCGCGGGGATCATAGACGATCATCGGCACCTTGACGGATTGCTCGTGAAACAGATCCTTCTCACCCAGCCAGTGATCGCCCAGATAGTCGCCGTGGTCCGAGGTCAGCACGATCATCGTGTCACCCATCCGGCCCGTCGCCTCAAGATGATCCAGCAGAACTCCCAGCTGATCGTCGCACTGCTTGATCAGACCCATGTAGGCCGGGATCACCTTTTGGCGTACGTCGTCGCGCTGAAACGCCGCCGCGATGCGGTTGGCCATATAGGCGCCGAAGACCGGGTGCGGCACGTCACGCTCAACCTCGTGGCGCGTTGGGGCAGGGACGTGGTTGGCCCCGTACATATTGTGATACGGCGCTGGCACGATATAGGGCCAATGCGGTTTGATATAGCTGACGTGAGCGCACCACGGCGCTTTGGCCTGGTCGATAAACTCGATGGTTCTCTGCGTCAGCCAGGGGGTCTCGCTGTCTTCCTCGCGGATGTTGGCGGGCTTGTCGGCATTGTCGAACATCCAGCCCGTCGCCTTGTCACCATCCGCGTCAATCCCCGCGTTGGCGAAGTCGGCCCAGGGGTTTTCGGACGGATAGCCCTTCTGCTTGAGGTATTCGTTATACGGCGAGCGTCGTTCGTCATAAAATCCGTCCGGCCCTTCGCCCCACAGCCCGTCGTCCCTGATCCAGGTATCAAAGCCGCATTCTGCCTGCCGTGCGCCGATCTGGCTATCCGGCGACAGGCCCAGACGCGCCATCCCCTCGGCATCCGCCCGCATATGCGTCTTGCCGATAAGCCAGCAGTCCATGCCGGCACGGCGCAGGTGGTCGCCCAGCGTCTGCTCACCAACACGCAGAGGAAACCCGTTCCATTGCGCCCCGTGGCTGGAGGCATAGCGCCCGGTGTAAAAGCACATCCGCGATGCGCCGCAAATCGGCGACTGCACGTACGCATTGGTGAAGCGAACACCCATTGCCGCCACCCGGTCAAAATTTGGCGTGTGCAGGTGCGGGTGTCCGGCGCAGGACAGGTAATCAAAACGCAGTTGATCGTACATGATGAACAAGATGTTCAAATGTGCCCCCCGGTTGTCTGACGCGTGCATTTTTTTTGGCATCGAATCTTCTAACAAGTCTTCAACATTTCCCGCGCGGCGGCCAGACGCTGCAGTGCGCCCAAATCTCACGGGTCCACCGCAGCAAGTCTTGTTCGCTGATCCGACACTGGGACGGTCGGTCTCTGGCGCGCCAGGCCCGTGCCGCGTAAACAAGCTGGGGGGCGTGGCCGCAGGTCTGCCGCGCCGCAATGAGGAATTTCGCGTGACCAGTCTCCAACCTGCAAAAGCTACGCGTCTATCGGTCGCTCCGATGATGGATTGGACCGATAGCCATTGCCGGCTGTTTCACCGGCAGATGACCAAGCACGCCTTGCTTTATACCGAGATGATCACCTCTGCCGCTCTGATCCGGGGCAGCGCGCATCATCTGCTGGACCACGACCCCGGCGAGGCCCCGGTGGCAGTTCAGCTCGGTGGTGCAGACCCCGGTGAGTTGGCCGAAGCGACGGCCCTGGCGGCCGAGGCGGGCTATGCCGAGGTCAACCTCAACATCGGCTGCCCGTCGGACCGGGTGCAATCGGGGTGTTTTGGCGCGGTACTGATGGAGCGCCCGGCGCTGGTGGCGGAATGCGTGCGCGCGATGAAGGAGGCCTCGGACGCCGAGGTCACGGTGAAATGTCGGATTGGCGTAGACGATCAGGATCCCCGGACCGTACTTCCAGATTTCCTCAGCCGGATGCAGGGCGCCGGGGTGCGCCGTGTGGCCGTTCATGCGCGCAAGGCGTGGCTAAAAGGTCTGTCTCCGAAACAAAATCGGGACGTGCCGCCGCTGGATTATCCGCTGGTCATTTCAATGGTCGAGCGATTCCCTGAACTGGAGCTCTCGATCAACGGCGGCATCACCTCGCTGGATCAGGCGACTGAATTCCTTGAACGGGGGCTGGCCGGGGTGATGATCGGACGCGCCGCGTACCACACACCCGCCGAGGTGCTGCTGGAGGCTGATCGGGTGATCTTCGGAGGGGTCGACCTGGCTCCAACGCGATTGCAGGTTGCCGAGGCGATGCGCCCTCATATCCGCGCACATCTGGCCTCTGGCGGGCGGCTGCATTCAGTCACCCGCCACATGCTGGGCCTGTTTCACGGATTACCTGGCGCGCGCAACTGGCGGCGGGCACTGTCGGAGGGCGGGTCGCGCCCCGGTGCAGGTCTGGAGGTGCTGGACGAGGCGCTGGAGCAGGTGGCTTGCGCGATGGCAGACGCGGCTTGAACGAACTCGGTTTCACAGCACCCAATCCTAACCCGGAATCACGCCCGAAGGGCGCCGGGTAAGTGCCTGACCGTGCGTCGCATCAAGGGTGCGCCGTCGGTGAATTGGCGCGCCTTTGGCGTGACGGGCAGTCGCTTTGGCGACCTAATACCCGTCAAAATAGTTAAGGCCAAAGCGGCAGGACAAATTGCCCATCTCAATCGTTGTAACGCCAGCCCGCGGTCAAGCACTCACCCGGCTTGATTTTCGAGCGCCTACTCTCCCCGCGCCAGCCGAGCAGCCCGTCCGCCCCGGCGCTTGACCATTCGAGGCGCGCGCGCGGGCAGGTCATCCATGATCGCCCGGCGCGCCTCGGCCGACATCGCGCTCCAGGCGGCGATTTCGTCGATGCTGCGATAGCAGCCAGTGCACAACCTCTCGGTCGGATGGATCAGGCAAATCTTGATGCAGGGGCTATCGATCTCGTCGCGTTGCCAGATGTTGTCACTCATTGTCCGCACCCGATGACCCGCAGCCGGTCCAGCGCGCCTTGCAGGATGAACCCGGCGGCGACATGGTCGATCACTTCACCCCGGCGGCGGCGGCTGGTGTCGTCTTCCAGCAGTGCGCGCTCGGCTGCGACGGTGGACAGGCGTTCGTCCCAAAATGTGATTGGCAGATCGGTCAACCGTTCCAGATTGCGCGCGAAGGCCCGTGTTGACTGACAGCGGGCCCCCTCGGAACCGTCCATGTTCATCGGCAAACCCAGCACGATGCCGCAAATGTCGCGCGCGCCGGTGACCTCAAGCAGACGCGCCGCATCCTGACCGAATTTCTTGCGTCGGATCGTCTCGAGCGGGCTGGCGATTGAGCGCATCGTGTCAGACACCGCCAGGCCGATGGTCTTGTCGCCCAGGTCCAGCCCGATCAGCGCGCCGTGGCGGGGCAGGGCGGTGGCGAACTCCTCCGCAGTCGCGGCGATCATTCAGACAATCCAGCTTGCGAGGCCGCCTGCGCCAGAAGCGCCAAATCGCCGGGGTTGGCGGCAAAAACGTCGCGCGCTTCGTTCCAGATTGCAGCGGCGCGCTCGGTCTCGCCCAAAACTCCCAGTGCTCCGATTAGCCGTGCCCAGTCGCTGGCTGGCCCACCCTCGGTGGCGAGGCGATCAGACAGACCATCAACCATGCCCCGGATCATCTCGGTGCGTTCGTCGTCCGTCATCTCGGCAGCCGCCGCGATGTCATCGGCGCTCGGCCCGCGCGTCGGGGCGACCGGCGGCGGCGCATAGATCACGCCGGCTGCGCGGGCCACGTCGCTGATTTGTGCGCGGATCGGAGCGTTCCAGGGGGCGTCTGCGGCACCTTCCTCCAGCAAACCGCGCCACATTTGGAAGGCGCGGTCGGGTCGTCCGACCTGAACGTGCAGCAACCCGGCATAATAGCGCCCCACGCCGTTGGCGGGGTCCAGTTGCAACGCGCGGATCAGGACTTCTTCGGCTTCAGGAGTGACCAGCCCATCAGCCGCCAAGATCATCAGCCCTGCCTGTTCGGCGTAATCTGACGCCACAGCCGCGTCGCCTTTTAGGCGTACTACGTTGGCCTGCGCGGTTGCCGCCGCATCATAGCGCCCCAGGACCGCTTCATTTCGTGCCAGCAGCAGATGGCCTTCCAGATCGTCCGGGCGTTCTGTCACCGCCGCGCGTAATTTTGTCATCAGTTCGAGGAATTTTGGGTCGGCATTGGTTACCTCGCGGTCCGGAGCCGCCGCCACAGCCTCAGCTTGCGAGGGGCGGGCCGCGTTCATCTGCTCGGCCATTGCCAGCCTGTCCTGCATCGAGAAATCGTGCGCCCCCGGCGCTCCGAGTGTTGCGTAGAGCGCCAGCCCTCCGCCGACCAGCACCAGCGGCAACGCAATCATCAGCGCCCTGAGAGCGCTGATGGGCGCGCGCCCAGCAACAGCCTCGCTCTGATGCGTCCGGTCGGCGTCCAGCAGGCGGCGCTGCACCTCAATGCGCAACCGCGCGGCCTCGCCCTCGTCCAGGGTGCCGCGCGCCAGGTCGCGGTCCACTTCGGCCAACTGATCCCGGTAGATGCGCATGTCGGCGCTTTCGGCGGGTGCGGCCACCCGCGCAGGCGTGCGCAGCGGGGCAAGCAGCACCCATGCCGCACAGGCCGCGATTGCGGCGGCTATCAGCCAAAAGATCATCGGATCACTTTCATTGCGGGTTCTATCTAGAGGTTCACGTGATCTGTGCAACTCACGGATTTGAGTGGTCGATCGTCATTTCCAATTTCAAGCTGTGGACTTGTCCGCCCGTGGGTTGGCAATGCGACGGTAAATAGGGCCACTTGGTTAGTTGGCTTGCTCGTCATTTCATATGGATTTGCCAACTTCACCAAGCGCCAAAACACCAATGTCGCTTTCCACCACCACTGCGACGTTCACACACTTCCCTTTTTGCCCGCTCCCAAGCACATTCGCGCCGAGCCAAACCGGGGATTCGCCCATGCGCCGCTATTCCGCCTTTGCCATCGCGCGCGAGGTCCTGCGCCACCATCAAGGGTGGGAGCGGGCCTGGGCTAAGCCCGAACCGCGCAAGCAATACGACGTGATCATCGTCGGGGCAGGCGGGCACGGATTGGCGACTGCCTATTATCTGGGAAAAAACCACGGCATCACCAACGTTGCGGTTCTGGAAAAAGGCTGGCTGGGCGGCGGCAACACCGGTCGGAACACGACCATCATCCGCTCGAACTATCTGCAAGACCCCTCGGCCGCGATCTACGAAAAGGCGCGCAGTCTGTACGAAACGCTCAGCCAGGATCTGAACATGAATGTTATGTTCAGCCCGCGCGGTGTGATGATGCTTGCCCAGACCGAGCATGAGGTGCGCGGCTATGTCAGGACCGCCCACGCCAACGCCCTGCAGGGTGTGCAGACCGAATTCATAGGGCCCGAGCGGGTCAAAGAACTTTGCCCGATCATACGGATCGACGGGCCGCGCTATCCGGTGCTCGGCGCGCTGTGGCAGGCGCGGGGTGGCACGGCGCGGCACGACGCCGTTGCCTGGGGCTATGCGCGGGCGTGCAGCGATATGGGCATGCACATCATCCAGAAGTGTGAGGTCACCGGCATCCGCACCGAGGGCGGCAATGTCACCGGGGTCGAGACAACGCGCGGTCCCATCGGCTGCTCCAAACTGGGTCTGGTTGCGGCTGGACACTCAGGCGTTCTGGCGCAAATGGCCGGGTTCCGACTGCCGCTGGAAAGCGTCGCTCTGCAAGCGCTGGTCAGCGAGCCGATCAAACCCTGCATGGACGTGGTGGTGATGGCCAATACGGTGCATGGCTACATGAGCCAGTCGGACAAGGGAGAGATGGTGATCGGCGGCGGCACCGACGGCTTCAACAACTACACCCAGCGCGGCAGTTTCCACCATATCGAGGAGACGGTGCGGGCGTTGGTCGAGACCTTCCCGATGATCGCGAGGCTGAAGATGTTGAGGCAATGGGGCGGAATCGTCGATGTAACCGGGGATCGGTCCCCCATCATCTCACCCACTCCGGTTGGCGGCCTCTTCGTCAACTGCGGCTGGGGCACAGGCGGGTTCAAGGCGATACCGGGCGGAGGCTGGGCCACGGCCGAGATGATCGCCAAAGGCGCGCCGGGACCGCTGGCAGCGGAGTTCGGGTTGAACCGGTTTCGGGAGGGGCGGTTTATTGACGAGTCAGTGGCGGCGGGGGTGGCGCATTGATGGACTGGTGGTCGAATTTATCTGCAGATCAACAGCTTACAATTGCTTTGGCGTTCTTGTCTGCAGTCCTGGGCGGACTAATTTCATTGTCGACAACATGGTTCATGGCCCGCCAAAACAACAAATTTCTGACAAAAACTAAAATTCAAGATCGGCAAGAGAACAGGGCGTTGCTTGCTCACAAAACTTTCATCAAAACGCTTCAATACCTGAACTCTGTCCACTCTATTAAGGGGGCGATTGAGGATCAATTTGATGCGGCCGAGGAATCTGGACACGGTCATCTTTTGCCAGTTCAGAAAGTTCAGGAAATTCAGTTACTCGAAACAAATTTTGACCCTTACAACACTGAGGAATTGGTTTTTCTGCTTCATCGCGAAAACGCTGAACTCGTTGGCGATTTATTAGTCTTCGAGAAACGTGCAATGTCAGCTCCGCAGGCTGTCGCGCTTTATAATGAGAAGCGGATGGAACTTACTAAGATGCTAGAAACGGGCGCAGTTTCAACGGAATCTGATGAGGACGCAATCATGTCGTCGGAATTGGTCGGAGCAGATGCAATACTGGCTGATGTAAGGGTATCTGCATTGCAGGCACTGTTAGGTGAAATCATGTCACGACTCGAGCGCGAGGAAGGTGACGGAATGCGTTTCCTTTCGCAGTTTCAAGATGCCGCAAAGTCGGAGTTTGGCGATCTGTATCCAAATTTGAAATTTGAGGTTCAGCGCTAATGCTCCTGATCACCTGCCCAAACTGCGGTGTCGCCGCCGATGAAACTGAGCTCCATGCAGGCCGTGAGGCGCATATCACGTGTTTCGAGCCGGACGCGCTCGCACCCACGACCCAAAATAATCCCTCCATCACGGAACCTATGTCCTGCGACATGCGTTCAATGACATACGTGAATGGGACACTTGCTCCCGAACGGAGGGACACATGGCTGAGAAAAGCGGAAACACCGGGCTGGCATTCATTGTCGGCGCACTGGTCGTCGTGGTGGGCATCCTTGCCTATCTTTACCTCGGCGGCGAAGCGCCGGATGATGCGGATATCGAGATCAATTTGCCAGCCTCTGACGGCTGACGAAACTTGGGGTTGGCTCAGTGATGCAGCCGCCCCGCTAGTTGCCAAACACGCAAATTCAGCGTCATCGGGTGCATAAGCCAATGTCGCTGGTCACAATCTCTCGTGCAGCGCAACTCTGGAGCCAACCTGGCGCGGAACGCGACTCCACTGCCGTACACCAAATGCTACTGGTTGCGTTGGATGATTTGTGCCCGGACGACGTGCTTTGCGTCATGGTTGGAACAGACAAGCGTTGGCTGGATAATTTTCACGGCCCACCGCGCCACCCCGAGCACTGGCGGGTGCTGTTGATCGAAACGCATCCAGCACGCGTTTCCGAGGTCGCCACACAGCACGTTGACGATCCATGCTTGCACATCGAGCATCCGACCGGTGGCTCGACAGCGGCGCTTGATCTTGACGACATCCTTGCCCGGCACAAGCAGGACAGGGTTGATCTCATCATTCTCGATGCATCGAATTACGAGCCTCTGAGCATTCGCAGCGCAGACCTGGAATCTTTGGAAACGAAGCTGGTAATTGTCACAGGTGGCGCCGATCACCCGCAAGCGGCTGAATTCATTGATGAGATGAATGCGGCCGGTTTTGATGTCTTTCAGATTGACCAGGACCTCTTCGCAGTCAATCGCACAAAATTTGCCATCGAGGCGTCGCTGGCATTGAGGTTAATGGGCTGCAGCGACGCCTCCCCGACATCTTCGGAAATCTTCCATATCCCAGAAATGAATGTCCCGCCCGCACGGCCAGTCGCACAAGGTCCCCTCGCGATCCCGCGCAGAATGGCACATATCTGGGTCGGTGATCGGCCAGCGCCGGTCCATTGGATGCATAGCTGGCGCGAGATGCACTCTGACTGGGACTATCAGCTTTACGACAACGCGTTTCTGACCGGGCGGAGATGGCGCAATCAAGCCCTCATCGCCGAATATTTTGCCCGCAAACATTTCGAGGGTGTGTCAGACCTCATGCGGTATGAGTTGCTGCTGGAACAAGGCGGCGTGATCGCCGAGGCGGATTCCGTTTGCCTGAAGCCGATTGACGACCTGTTCCCGACGCCGTCGCTCTACAGCGTCTACGAGAACGAGGCGCATCGTCCGGGATACCTCAGCCCGTTCATTGCCGGGACACCGGGCCATAAATTGCTGGAAGACATCCTGCGGGATCTGGGCGACCGGCACACGCCGGAAACGCTGCAAACCCCATGGATATCGACGGGCAACCGGTATCTTGGCAGCTTTATCGTCGGGCGCGAAGATGAGGTCACAATCTTCCCGTCCCACTACTTCCACCCGAATTTTAAAAGCCGCTTGCCCTATTCGGGTGACGGCCCTGTTTATGCCGACCAGAAATGGGGATCGACCCACCGGATTTACGACAGCTACCCGGCAGAAAAGGCCGTGAAAATACATCAAGAGGTTCTCGATGCGTTGTGAAAGCGTTCGACTGGAAATTCTGAGCCGTTTTGGAGGGGTCGTTTTGGCTTCTGCCAAATGCTGCTGATCACGTGCCCGAATTGCGGCGTGGCCGCCGAGGAAACCGAACTCCACGCAGGCGGAGAGGCGCATATCACGCGATTCGGGCCCGAGGCGTCGGAGAATGACTTCGAAGACTACCTGTTCCGCCGCGAGAACCCGCGCGGGGTTCATTTCGAACGCTGGCGGCATGCGAATGGATGCGGAAAATGGTTCCACGCTGCGCGTTGCACGGCGACACTCGAGGTGTTTGGCACCTATTCCGCACAAACCACTGAACCACCTAGGGAAATCCTTGAAACGATCCGCGCCAAACGTCCCGCCTGGACCTGGAGGGACTTGAAATGAGTACCCGCCTTGCCACCGGTGGTCGCCTTATCGACCGCAACAAACCGCTGGGTTTCAGCTTTAACGGGAAGCGTATGACCGGGTACGCAGGCGACACGCTGGCCTCGGCGCTATTAGCCAACGGTCAGATGTTGGTCGGGCGCAGCTTCAAATATCATCGCCCCCGCGGGATCGTTGCACGGGGCGCGGAAGAGCCGAATGCGTTGGCGAATTTCGGGGAAAGCGCGGCGTTTGAGCCGAACCAGCGAATGACTACCACGCCACTGACCGAGGGCGCAGTGATTGCCAGCCAGAACCACTGGCCAAGCCTTGAATTCGATATCGGTGCGATCAATGCCCGAATGGCGCGGTTCCTGCCGGCTGGGTTTTACTACAAGACGTTCAACTGGCCGCGCGGATTCTGGAAGCACATCTACGAGCCGTTCATCCGACGTTCGGCAGGCCTCGGCAAAGCGCCAAAAGAGCGAGATGAGGATCGCTACGAACACCTCTATGCCTTTTGCGACGTTCTGGTGATCGGTGGGGGAATTGCCGGGCTGGTCGCTGCCAAGGCTGCAGGGGATTCAGGGCAGCGGGTGATACTGATTGAGCAGACAGGCTCGTGGGGCGGGCGCGCCGCTGTTGATGGCGGTCAGATTGACGGTATCGAGGTGATGCAGTGGATTAAAGAAACGCTGCAAGAACTTGAGAAAAATAAGAACATAACGATCCGCCCCAACACTATGGGAGCGGGAATCTACGATCACGGCTACACGCTTGCCTATGAACAGACCCATGACCTGAATGCCCCTCGCCATCGGTTGTGGCGTATCCGCGCTGCGAAGATAATTACAGCCACCGGCGCGATCGAGCGGCCACTATCGTTTGCGAACAACGATCTGCCGGGTGTCATGCTGGCCAGTGCGGTGCGCGATTACCTCGCAGACTGCGGCGTCAGCGCTGGAGACCGGACCGTCATTGTGACCAATAACGACGACGCCTATCGCACGGCAGTGGCACTGAAAGAGGGTGGGCTGGAGGTTCCGGCGATCCTTGACGCGCGCCCTGATCCGCTAGGGCAACTTGTTGAAAAGGCGCGAGACCTTGGTATCAGGGTCGAGGCCGGTCGCGGCGTCGCCTCGGTCACCGGCAAAGGGCGGGTGCAAGGGGTAGATGTTTGTTTGCACGCAGGTGAAGGTGCTGTGCTGGAGACTATCCCGTGCGAGGCCGTCGCCATGTCGGGCGGCTGGTCGCCAGTTGTTCACCTTTGGAGCCACTGCCGCGGCAAGCTGATCTGGGACGAGGAGCAGGCGCATTTCCGTCCCGACCCGTCACGCCCGCCAATCAACCACGACGGGCAAGGTTTTGTTATCACTGCGGGAAGTGCCTCTGGCGCGTTGCAGACGAACGATGTCCTCGCAGACGCCCACCGAGCGGCAAGCGGCGCCGGAACGCCACCGGTCTCGGATGCGATTTCGGAAGGCCCGATCATGCCGGTTTGGGTGATGCCGCAGGGAGCGGGGATCGAGAAGCGCGCAAAGATGTTCCTCGACTACCAGAACGACGTGAAGGTCAGCGACGTTCAGCTTGCGGCACAAGAGGGGTATGAAAGTGTCGAGCATGCCAAGCGTTATACAACTTTGGGCATGGCGACGGACCAGGGCAAACTAAGTAATATTAACGGCCTTGCGGTTTTATCTGATGCGTTGCATCAGCCGATACCCGACACTGGCACCACGACCTTCCGCCCCCCGTACACGCCGATCAGCATGGCCTCTATTGCAGGCGACGCGCGAGGCGAGCTGTTTCAGCCGCTCCGTCGGACGCCGTTACATGACTGGCACGAGGACAATGGTGCGCATTGGGAACCCGTCGGCCAATGGCGCCGCCCCTATGCCTTTGTTCGCACCGGAGAATCCGTCGATCAGGCAGTCGCGCGAGAGGTGACAGCGACACGCACCAGCCTCGGCCTGCTGGACGCTTCAACACTCGGCAAGATCATCGTGAAGGGCCCCGACGCGGGGAAATTCCTCGACATGATGTACACCAACATGATGTCGAATCTGGCGGTCGGGAAGTGCCGGTATGGACTGATGTGTTCCGAGAATGGCTTCCTGATCGACGATGGGGTCGTTGCACGGATGTCGGAGGACACCTGGCTATGCCACACCACGACCGGCGGCGCGGACCATATCCACGGGCACATGGAAGAATGGCTCCAGACCGAGTGGTGGGACTGGAAGGTCTACACTGCCAATGTCACTGAACAATGGGCGCAGATCGGTATTGTTGGTCCAAACGCGCGGAAAGTCCTTGAGAAAATCGGTGGAATCGATGTTTCCGCGGAAACTCTGCCGTTCATGACCTGGGCCGAGGGGAAGCTTGGCGGCATCCCAGTGCGGGCGTTCCGGATTTCGTTCTCAGGAGAGTTGTCCTACGAAATTGCTGTTGCGGCCAATCAGGGTCGCGCGTTGTGGGATATGCTTCATGCGGCGGGTGACGAACACGGCGCAACCTCTTACGGAACAGAGGCTTTGCATATCATGCGGGCCGAAAAAGGATTCATCATGATCGGGGATGAAACCGACGGCACGGTGATTCCGCAGGACTTGGGCCTGGACTGGGCGATTTCGAAGAAGAAGGATGATTATCTTGGCAAGCGAGCGCAGGCGCGCAGCCATATGACGGACCGCAACCGGTGGAAGCTGGTGGGGTTGGAAACGCTGGATGGCTCGGTCCTGCCCGATGGGGCCTATGCGGTCGCGGATGGTGAAAACGCGAACGGGCAGAGGAAGACGCAAGGTCGGGTGACCTCGACCTATCAGTCGCCCACGCTGGGACGCGGGATTGCCATGGGGCTGGTGTCGAACGGGCCGGATCGGATGGGGGACGTGCTGAATTTCCCCGATACGGACGGCAAACCGCACGAAGCACGGATCGTTAGCCCGGTGTTCTACGATCCGGACGGGGAGAAGCAGAATGTCTGAGCCGGTCAGCGCCCTGAACGGCGCAAGTTTTGGTGGTTACTGCGACGTCACCGAGATCGGTCTGCGTGGTATGGTTACGCTGCGCGGTGATCTGAGCGCTGCGGCATTCAAGAAGGTCATCGAGGCCGAAACCGGACTGACGGTCCCCGGGCAACGCAAGATTGTCCATGGGAAGGTGGTTTCGCTGGCTTGGATGTCACCCGACGAACTTTTGTTACTGGTATCTTACAGGGACGCCGCAGCGACTGCCGCGCGCTTGGCCGATTCTCTAAATCACCAGCATGCAATGGCGGTCGATGTGTCTGACGCACGCGCCAGTTTTCGCATCGAAGGCTCGGCTTGTCGCGAAGTTCTTGCCAAGCTGGCCCCGGTTGATCTGTACCCGGAAGCATTCGGCCATGGCGACATCCGCCGTACTCGCCTGGCGCAGGTGGCTGGCGCCATTTGGATGCCGGATGAGGCCAGTTTCGAGGTCGTCTGCTTCCGTTCGGTCGCGCGGTATGTGTTTGACCTGTTGTCGGAAGCCGCTCGACATGGGGGGCAGGTCGGGTATCCTGTAGAGACTTAAGCTACTTTCTTTGTTCAGGGGACCTTTGGAAATGAAAATTCGTATAGCACTATTTTCGGCGATTATCGGTTGCAGCGCCGGGGCTGCGTCTGCCGCACTTTATGAGTGTGATATTGATCCGAAGTCGCACAACTGGCTGCCAACGAAGCTGCTTGTGTCACATAATGCCAGATCGAAGACGGCCACCGTCAATGACCCGATTATCCAACACTATAACAAGAAACCGATGGGGGCGCGGGTAAAGCATGACAACGACAAGCGGATCACTTTTGGCTGGACGGTCAAGACGATCAGCCCGTCGGGTCAACGCGCCAACATGGTATATCGGGCGACCTATCTGAAAGCCTCAGGAAAGCTGAGCATTAATGCCCAACCCAACGGTTATTCCAACAAGTTTTCAGCTAGCGGAACCTGTAAGGTCTCGTAGCCGGTTTCGCGCGTCCTGCCGCTAGTTGCAGCCAAGCCCAAGCGATTGGGGTTGAGCGCGCCCGCGTGATGCGTCACTTTATGGGTAAGGGAACGGCGCGCGGTATCGTGCGTTGTTCTTCCATGAATTCACATCTGAAAAGAGGCACCAAATATGGCATTCTCCCTTCCTGATCTTCCATATGCGCACGACGCTTTGGCCGACAACGGTATGTCGAAAGAGACGTTGGAGTATCACCACGATCTGCACCACAACGCTTATGTGACCAACGGCAACAAGGCGATTGAAGGCACCGAGTGGGAGGGGAAATCCCTCGAAGAGATCATCACCGGCACCTATGACAAGACCGCCGTGGCGCAGAACGGCATTTTCAACAACATCAGCCAGTTGTGGAACCACAACCAGTTCTGGGAGATGATGGGTCCGGGAGCCTCCTCGATGCCGTCCGAACTGGAAGTGGCGATCAAGGACAGTTTCGGCTCGATCGATGAGTTCAAGTCGCAGTTCAGCGCCGCGGGGGCTGGTCAGTTCGGGTCGGGCTGGTGCTGGCTGGTCAAGAATGCCGACGGCGGGCTGGCTGTGACGAAGACCGAGAACGGCGTGAACCCGCTGTGTTTCGGGCAGACGGCGCTGCTGGGCTGTGATGTTTGGGAGCATTCCTACTACATCGACTTCCGCAACGCGCGGCCCAAATACTTGACGAACTTCCTCGACAATCTCGTCAACTGGGAGAACGTCGCCAGCCGGATGTAGGACGCGGCGCGTGACCCGACGGGGTTTCCTGAAAGGCCTGCTGGGAGTTGTCCTGGCGGGCCTTTTTACTGCGTTCTATGCATTCCTGCTGGAACCGTCGCTGAGGTTTCGGGTGAAACGCTGGAAGCCGGATGTTCCGGGTTGGCCATCGGGCCGTCGCCTTACAATTGCGGTGGTGGCTGATCTGCATATGGGCGGTCCCTGGATGACGCTTCGGCGGTTGCGAATGATTATTACGCGCACCAATGCCATCGGGGCCGATGTCATTGTTGTGCTGGTGGATCGGGCCGCTGGGCATCGCTTTGTTCAAAGACCGGTGAAGGTCGCCGACACGGGCCGGGTGCTGGGTGGTCTGGTCGCCCCGCTGGGTGTGTTCGGCGTGCTCTGCAACCACGACTGGTGGGATGACCTTGATGCACGGCGGCGCGGTCACGGACCGGTTCTTGCCGGACTGGCGATGGAGACGAACGGAATACGGGTGCTGGAAAACCAGACGCTGAGATTGGGTGAGGGCGATGAGGCTTTCTGGCTGGCCGGACTCGGCGATCAACTTGCCCTGCCGCGCAGTGGCGGTCGTTATGATGGTGTTGATGACCTTCCCGGAACGCTAGCGCAGATCCCCGATGACGGCGCGCCAGCAATTCTGCTGGCTCATGAGCCGGACATTTTTCCGAAGGTTCCCGACCGCGTCGCCCTGACCCTGTCGGGGCACACTCACGGCGGCCAGTTCAACCTGTTCGGTTGGCGCCCGGTGGTGCCCAGCCGTTTTGGCCCGCGATTTGCCTATGGTCCGGTCACCGAAGGACAGCGCTGTATCGTCACTTCGGGCTGGTTGGGCTGTTCGATAATTCCCGTACGCTTTGATGTTGTCCCAGAGGTAACCGTGGTGGAGTTGGGCGCGTGACTGAACCAACCCGTGGCGTCCTCGCAATCCTTGCGGCCTGCACCGTCTGGGGGTTGTCGCCGATTTTTTACACGCAACTGGCCCATGTGCCGCCGCTGGAGTTGCTGAGCCATCGCACGCTTTGGTCGTTGCTCTTTTTCGGGGGGATCCTGTTCATTCAGGGACGGCTTGGCCAGTTGAAGCAATTGCTGGCAGGGCGGCGTGCGGTGCTTCTCGTCGGTGTTGCGGCGCTGATGATTTCGGCGAACTGGTTCCTGTTCATCCTGTCGACCCAGATCGGACAAGTCACGGAAAGCAGCCTTGGCTATTACATCTTCCCGTTGGTCGCGGTGGCATTGGGACGGGTGGTTCTGGGGGACCGCCTGAGCCGTGCACAGGCCTGTGCTGTCGCTCTGGCGGCTTGCGGCGTGTTTGCGTTGATCATCGGGGTCGGGGTGGTGCCATGGGTCAGCCTCGCGCTGGCGCTGACGTTTGGGTTCTACGGATTGATCAAAGGACGGGTGGCAGCGGGCCCGGTTGTCAGCGTGTCAGGTGAGGTCGCGCTTCTTGCACCGTTGGCGATGATCTGGCTCTGGGGTGTCCACACGCAGGGCTGGACCGGGCTGGTCGGGCGCAATGTTGGGGGCTTTGGGCAGGATGCAGGAACGACATTGTTGCTGATGTTATCCGGACCGATCACGGCGGGGCCGCTTATCCTGTTCAGTTATGCGACCCGCCGCATTCGCCTCGCCACGGTCGGGATCGTGCAATACGTCAACCCGACATTGCAGTTTTTCTGCGCCATAGTCGTGTTTGGAGAGGGCTTCAGCAGCGCTCAGGCGCTAGCCTTCGGCCTGATATGGGCGGCGCTGGCAATCTATTCGGTGTCAGCCTTCAGGGCCGATCAAGCCGGGCGCAGGGCGGTGAGGGCAGCTTCGACCGTATCGACCACAGTGACATAACCGCGGATATCATCGCCCGCGAAACCCCGCGCGATGACATGGTCGATCAGGGCGATAAGCGGGTTCCAGTATCCCTCGACGTTTAGCAGCAGGATCGGCTTGTCGTGCAGGCCGAGCTGTCGCCATGTCAGAACCTCGAAGAATTCGTCCAGCGATCCAGCACCGCCCGGCAGCACGATCACTGCGTCGGCGTTCATGAACATGACCTTCTTACGTTCGTGCATGGTTTCGGTGACGACAAAGGTGTTGAGGTCGCGCTTGCCGACTTCCATTTCCAGCAAATGGGTCGGGATAACACCGAAGGTGTCTCCGCCAGCGGCAACGCAGGCACGGGCAACACGGCCCATAAGGCCAACGTCGCCGGCGCCGTAAACAAGGCGCATGCCGCCATTGGCCAAGGCGCGGCCAAGGTCTTCAGCGGCGCTGGCATAGGTGGGCTGCGCGCCGTCGCGAGAGCCGCAGTAGACACAAACGGAGTTGACCTGGGTTTTCATTGCGGCAGCCCTCGCAGGAAGGTGTCGTGACTTTGCGTCCGACTCCGATAGACTGAAGAAGCAATGGACCGGGAACCTGGCGGGGGCAAGGGCATGGCTGAAACAGCTGGCGTTTATCGTGCAGGCGGCAGGCTGGAGCGCGGCGTTATCATCGTCCTGGTGCTGCTCGTCATTATTGGTGCTGCGGGTCATCTGCTTGGTTGGTCCAAGGTGGCGAATAACGGGGCAACGCCTGGCGGGGTTGCAGGGAATACGATAGTTGAGACCGCTACTGTTGAAGGCACCAAAGATGTGCCCGAGATGGCGCCAGCGACACCAAATTCAAGTGAAACCGAAGCGCCTGAGTCTGCTGCGATGGTGGATCAGCCATCAATCGTGCGGGTTGAAAGTTCTGAGGCGCTTGAGACGGCGACGATCGCCGAGACAGGTTTGGCGGGGGACGAGGACAAAACCACAGCGCTTCCGGAGCAAAGCGGTTCGACCGTAGTGGACGGGACCAAGACCGAGGAAATCACGGCGGGCGCCAAAGTGGAGCCTGAGACTGATACCGCTGGATCGGACGTAAGCGACGCTGCTCAGGAAGTCGTTGCGACACTGGAGGCTCCGGAAGTTTTCGACTCTGAGCGGGTCATCCAGCCCGACGCGAAGCCCTTGTCGGACGAACTTGTGTCACCGCAAGCCACAACTGAGGGTGCTTCGGCCACGGACTCAGTCTCACCAGAAGTACCGGAATCCCCCTCGGCTGCGTTACAAACACCCGAAACAGGCCCGACCGCCGCCGCCCCGACCGCGCTAACCCCGGAAACGGCGCCGCCCGATGCGCCGCTTTTTGATCTCGTGCGGGTCGATGCTGCTGGAGCCGCGATTCTGGCTGGCCGCGCTAGGCCAGGCGCTGAGGTTACGATATTGCTGGATGGTGCGCCCAAAGCGACCGCACTGGCCGGGCCGGATGGAAAATTCGCGGCTTTATTCATGGTCGCACCCAGCATTGCGCCGCAGCAGGTGGCATTGATGGCTGAAGGGGCAGACGGCCCGCTGCGGGGTGCTGAGACCCTCATCATTGCGCCGTCGCCCCAATCGGTCACTCAGCCTGCTGATGTCGCGTCAGAGCCTGAGACCAGTCCTGCGGCAGGAGCCGCATTGCCAACAGCGACAACAGGCGCGCCAGCGGCGCGCCAGCCTGCCGTTGCCCCTCGATTACTGCTTGCGGACGACACCGGGCTAAGGGTGGTGCAGGCCGCTCCGGCAGGGCAGCCATCCGCGCAAACCTCGGTCAGTATTGACGCGATCTCGTATGACGCGGGCGGGGCAGTGGTTCTGTCCGGGCGTGGTACCGGTGCAATTCGCATCTACCTCGACAATCAGGCGGTGCAGACCGTGCCGGTGGCCGAGGATGGGCAGTGGCGGACGCCTCTGCCAGCGGTCGATACCGGCGTATATACGCTTCGGGTCGATGCGCTGGACGCCGATGGCAGCGTCACGTCGCGTGTCCAGACCCCGTTCCAACGCGAGGAACCCGGCAGAATTGCCGCTTTGGCTGCGGATCAGGAGGCGGTCGCCCGTGGTCCGCACGTTATTACGGTGCAGCCTGGATCAACCCTCTGGGGGATCGCGCGAGAGGAGTATGGCCAGGGCATTCTGTTCGTCCGCGTGTTCGAAGCCAACCGCGATACGATTGTCGACCCGCACTGGATTTACCCCGGTCAGGTTTTCGCCATGCCTGAAGCGGACGACTCAGAGCCATAGCGCAAGCCGCAAGTCCGGCTTCCAGCTTTACGCCCGTCTTGGTTCTTGCCAGCCCGACGAAAACACCAGGTGCGGACCCATCAAGAAGCCTCGCAGTTTCCGTTCGACCTTTTCACTCACCTGCGGCTGTCGTAGTCTATTCCCCCTTGGACGCGGTCGCATGCCGCTCAAATATAGGCAGATATCCCTGAATGACCGACACTTCGGAGGCGGACTCGCCGCGCGCTAGCGGTTGGACGACGGTGCGCCGGGTTGGCCCGTATCTTTGGCCGGATGATCACCCGTGGGTGAAGCGTCGGGTTGTGATCGCACTGGCGGTTCTGGTGGTGGGGCGGCTGATCTCGGTCATAACGCCGTTTTACTACAAGGCGGCGGTTGATGCGCTGGCCGGGGATGGCGTTTCGGCGGCATGGATGCTGGGGATGGGCGCGATCGGTCTGACGGTTGCCTATGGGGTTACGCGGCTGATGGCCGTGGGCTTCCAGCAGCTGCGCGATGTGCTGTTCGCCCCTGTTGGCCAGCGGGCGCTCAGGCAGCTCGCGCTGGAGACCTTCACACACATTCATCGCCTGTCCATGCGCTATCACATTTCCCGCAAAACGGGGGGCTTGTCCCGGATCATCGAGCGGGGCGTCAAGGGTGTCGAGTTTCTGCTGCGTTTCCTGTTGTTCTCGATCGGGCCGCTCGTTCTGGAGCTGTTGATGATCGGGGTAATCCTCGCCCTGGTTTTCGACATCTGGTACCTTGTCGTTGTCGCCGTCACCATCGGGCTTTATATCTGGTTCACCTTTGCGGTGACCGAATGGCGGGTGAAAATCCGCAAGGAGATGAACGACCAGGACACCGACGCCAACCAGAAGGCGATCGACAGTCTGCTGAACTTTGAAACGGTTAAGTACTTCGGTGCCGAGACGCGTGAGGCCGAGCGCTACGACAGCTCGATGGAGCGCTATGTCGCGGCGGCGCTGAAGACGTCGTATTCCCTAGCCTTCCTGAATTTCGGTCAGTCGTTGCTGATCACCGCCGGGTTGGTCATCGTCATGGTCATGGCAGCTATGGGCGTGCAGAACGGGGTGCTGACCGTGGGCGATTTTGTGATGGTGAACGCCTACATGATCCAGATCACCATGCCGCTGAACTTCCTTGGCACGGTGTACCGTGAAATCCGGCAGGCGCTGGTCGATATGGGCGACATGTTCGGTCTTTTGGGCCAGCCTGCCGAGGTTGTGGATGCGCCCGATGCTAAGCCGCTCGACGTGACGGGTGGCGAGGTCGCGTTGGACGATGTGCTGTTCGGCTATGACGCCGCGCGGCCAATCCTCAAGGGCGTCAGCATCACAGCGAAACCGGGTGAGACCGTGGCGATTGTCGGCCCGTCGGGCAGCGGCAAATCCACCATCGGACGTCTGTTATTCCGGTTTTATGACGTCAGCGGCGGGGCGCTTCGCATTGACGGGCAGGATGTGCGGGAGGTGACGCAGGACAGCCTGCACGCGCAGATCGGTATCGTGCCCCAGGACACAGTGCTGTTCAACGATACGATCTATTACAACATCGCCTATGGACGGCCCGAAGCCAGCCGAGCCGAGGTTGAAGAGGCCGCTAGGGCCGCGAAAATCCATGATTTTGTGACCAGCCTGCCTGATGGGTACAAGACCACCGTGGGCGAGCGTGGCTTGAAGCTATCGGGGGGCGAGAAGCAGCGCGTCGGAATCGCGCGGACGATCCTTAAGAACCCGCCGATCCTGCTGCTGGATGAAGCGACGAGCGCGCTGGACAGCGAGACCGAGAAGGACATTCAGGACAGCCTGAAAGAGATGGGGCAAGGGCGTACGGTGTTGACGATTGCACACCGTCTGTCCACGGTTGCACATGCAGACCTGATCGTGGTGCTGGAAAACGGCGTGATCGCTGAACAGGGAACGCACGATGATCTGTTAGCGAAATCAGGGCGTTACGCGAGTCTCTGGCAACGCCAGCAATCCGAAGAAGACGCCGCCTGAGGATGTGAAAGGCGCGGTTCAGGTCAGCAAATCTCTGCTATCTTCACACTTTGGTGACGGGGGGGCACTTGCCTGCTGCCGTTGTCCGCGGGCAGGCTGATATCAGACATTTACAAAATCGGAGGGACCCATGCGGCACGTACTTTTGACGGTGGCGATACTGGCGCTTGCAACGCCTGTTCATGCGCAGGACGCGACGCGTAAGCTGACCAACGTGGCGGGCGACGTATATCTGTTTCAGAACAATTTCCACAACTCGTTGGTGGTGGCGACCAGCGCCGGGACAGTGCGGGTCGATCCGATCAATGCCGAGGCGTCACAATGGCTGGCCGACAATCTGGGGACCATCGACGCGCCGCCTGTCAGCCACCTGATTTACTCCCACAGCCATCTGGATCACGCCTCGGGCGGGGCGGTACATGAGGGCGCCACTGTGATCACCCATGAGAACGCGCCGGACCAGATCGATGGTGTCGCACCGGAGGTTCGCGTTGGAGCAAACCATACACTGGAGGTCGGCGGCAAAACGTTCGAGTTGACTGCACTCGGGCCGGGCCACGGTGAGGATATGCTCGCCGTGATCGTGCGCCCGGAAAACGTTGCCTTCATCGTCGACGTTGCTGCGCCCAGGCGGCTGCCATTCCGCGATCTGGGGGGCGCGAATATGGATGACTGGATTGGTCAGATCGAAACCGCGCAGGGCTTGGACTTCGAGATTTTCGCGCCCGGTCACGGGGCGGTTGGCACGCCGGCTGATCTGGATGACGCCGGGACCTATATGGGCGACCTTCGCGCCGGTGTGCTGGAAGGGTTGCAGGCGGGCAAATCGGTGGATGCGATCAAGGCCGATCTGACGCTGGATGCCTATGCCGACTGGCAGCAGTATGCCGACTGGCGCGCGCTGAATATCGAGGGCATGGCGCGCTATCTGCAGGACACTGGCCAGGTGAATTGACAGGAGCATGATTGCACCGGGCGCGCGAACGCCGTAGCCATCGGGGCGGTTGTCTGATCAGGCAATCGCCCCGTTCCATTCAAGGTGTCCGTCATGGCAAACTCGATGTTTCGCACCGCGCTGGTGCTTGGCCTTTTGTCCGCGGTCGGCCCGTTTTCCATCGACATGTATTTGCCTGCGCTGCCGCTGATCGAGACGGATCTGGAGACATCTGTGGCGGGCGCGCAGGCGACATTGACGGCATTTTTCATCGCTTTCGGGCTGTCTCAGCTGGTCTACGGACCTTGGGCAGATCCGGCCGGTCGCCGGGTGCCCTTGTTCTTTGGCATCGGCCTGTTTTTGATAGCTTCGGTGGCATGTGCGCTGGCTCCGACGATCGGCTGGCTGACATTTGCGCGGTTTGTGCAAGGGCTGGGGGCGGCAGTGGTGATGGTAGTGCCGCGCGCGGTGATCCGCGATTTGCACACCGGCACGCAGGCGACCCGGCTGATGGCAATGATCATGCTGGTGATCAGCGTCTCACCCATGCTCGCACCATTGGCGGGCAGTGGGCTGATGCTGCTGGGTGGGTGGCGCGTTATATTCTGGGTGCTTGTTCTGGCCGCCGGAGCCAGCCTGTTAATGACCGCGACGCTGTTGCCCGAGACATTACGCGCGGAAGATCGGGTTCGGGTAAATGTTGCTTCGCTCAGGCGCGGCGCCGGTGTGCTATTCCGCGATCCGGTCTTCATGGGGCTGACCTTCATTGGCGGATTTGGAATGGCGAGTTTCTTCGTCTTCATCGCCAGTGCCGCGTTCGTTTACACCGGCCAGTTTGGCCTCTCGCCAACGGGGTTCAGCCTGGCCTTTGCGATCAACGCGGTCGGCTTTTTCTCGGCCTCGCAGATGGCCGCGCCATTGGGAGAACGCTTTGGCATGGTCCGGGTTATGTTGTTGGCGGTTCTGGGGTTTGCGATAATCAGCTGTGCTTTGGCGGCTTTGGCATTGGCGGGCTTCGCAAGTCTGGCCGTCGTTGTGGGCATGCTGTTTTGCGCCAACGCCTGCCTTGGCCTAGTGATCCCGACCACGATGGTGATGGCGCTGGATGAGCATGGAGAGATTGCGGGTCTTGCGTCCTCGCTGGGCGGGACGCTGCAGATGCTGACTGGCGGGGTGATGATCATGCTGGCGGGGCCGTTTTTTGACGGTACTGCGATGCCGATGGTGATCACGATTGCACTCTGCGCACTGGCCGCACTGGTTCTGGCGCGGCGGGTATTGCCGCGACTGGTCGAGGCTGCGCCAGGCTGAACTGGTGGTGCGGGCTGTCTGCCCCCGTCGCCTTTGGCGATTCCCCCGAGGATTTTCCGGGGCCAATGACGGGGGTCAGGGCGCGCTTACTGTCAGGCCCTCGCGGCAGCAATTTTTTTTGCGGGCGGCCCGGCCTATTCCGCGGGCTGAGCGGGCGTGCCGGGCAGTTCGGGCGGCTCATCATCCGGGGTGTCCGACGCAGGTGGTGCCAACCGCTCAAATTCTTCGGTTGGAATCTGCGGCAGGGGGTAAACGGCGTCGGTATCCCAGACAATTTCGGGCGACATGATCTTGCGCGCCTCGCGCTTCAGCGCCCAGTCGCGGGCCGCCTGGCTGGACCGGCCCATGGAGAGTTTTGCAAGGAAGCGTGCCAGCCAGAGCGCGTAGGTCGAGACCCAGACCCGTAGCGCCAGCATCGAAGGCGTGAAGATCAGCGTCAGGACCGTCGCGATGCCAAGGCCGAAGACGACCGCCGTGGCCAGCTGTTTCCACCAGAGTGCCGTGGGTGAGTCGATGGAATAGCCGCCGCCGATGAAGTCGAGGGAAAGGCCAAACATCATCGGAGCCAGACCTGCCATCGTCGTTATCGTTGTCAGCAACACGGGGCGGATTCGATCCTCGGCGGTGCGAATGATCGCCTCGATCCGGGGCATGTAGCGCGAATACTCCTGATAGGTGTCGATCAGCACGATGTTGTTGTTCACGACGATCCCGGCGAGTGCTACGATCCCCGTGCCGGTCATGATAATCGAGAATGGCTGTTCCATCACCAGCATCCCGATCAGCACACCGGTGGTGGACAGGACCACGGCAAGCAGCACCAGCACTGCGTTGTAGAAGCTGTTGAACTGCGCCAGCAGGATGATGAACATCAGCCCCAGCGCGCCGGCGAAGGCCTGCATCAGGAACGCGCCGCTTTCGGCCTGTTCCTCCTGATCGCCGGTCCATTCGTATTCGAGGCCGGGCAGGGCACCAGCGTCGAGCCACTCGGTCAGCACGCCGATACGTTCGGTCGGGTTCATCGCGATAGTTGCGAGGTCGCCTTGATCCAGCGCGATGTCGATATCTGAACGCGAGGCGGTCGGGGCCAGTGACTGGACCTGGTACCGCTTGCCAGAGAACTCAAAGATATCGCCGTCAAGGATCGATGGATCCTCGAGTATCTTTGCGGTGCCGAGAACGGCGTCGTCAGCACCCGTCAGCTTGACCAACCCCGGCGCGACATCCGCTTTCACGTCGAAATAACGCAGTTGATCCACCCGGTCGATCTGGCCCAGTTTGGCGACCGGCTTTCGGGTCGTGAAGTTGCTGAGTGGGATCAGGCCGTCTTGGGTGCGCACTTTCAGCGTGTCGAGCGTGCTGAGCACCCGATCACCTTCGGGCAGGCGGACGCGGATTTCGATCTCATCATCCGAGGACGCCACCCGCATCGTGTCGAGCAGGATGCCACGTGTGACCAGCTGCACCATGCCGCCGACCACTGCGACGTTAGCCCCGTAGCGGCCAGCTTTCTCGACGTCGACATCGATTTGCCAGTCGATGCCGGGCAGGGGGCGGGTGTCTTCGACGTCGACTAGACCGGGGGTGTCCTCGAATTTGGCGCGGGCGGTTGCGGCGGCGGCCTTCAAGATGTCCCAATCGTCGCCTTTAAGGCGCAGGTGCACCGGCTTGCCAGATGATGGACCTTGGGCGAGGTTCAGGATCTGGGTGCGGATACCGGGGATGGCGTCGAGGCCTTTCTGCAACCGCTCCAGCACCAGGTCGCCGTCAAGCTCGTCGAAGGTCAGATCAGTTGCGTCGGTGGCGGCATAGGCGGCGCGGTTTTCCCAAGGCACTGTTTCGATCTGGACCTGACCGATGGTGTCGAGCGGGATGATGGCTCCGCCGTTGTTGGAATTCAGACCGCCCTCACCTGCGAAGGCGAAGACGCTTTGTATGCCGTCGGTGGCGCGGGCGACGTCTTCGGCCTGCCGCACAAGGGCGTCCTTTTCGGACAGGCTGAGGTTGCCACGGGCGAGGACGTAGATGATCGCCTGTTCCGGCTCGCTCTCGACGAAAAATTCAACGCCGTTGTTGTTGGCGCCAAACGTCTGGAACGTGGCCATGACGAAGCCGATGACGGCGCCGATGCTGACGAGCGGCATGATCGGGTTGCCGGCGATGAACTTGATGACATAGCCGAAGAATCGGCGGCGGCGGCCAGTTTCGATGGCGGCTTCACGGGGCAGGGGGGTTGCGGCGCCCATCACGACCGATGCAGCAACGGCACCGCCAAGGAACAGCACCGCGCCCGGCAGGATCGCGGCGAAGCCGGAAAGCGGCGGAGTGCCACCGAACAGATAGCCGGGGTTCAGTACCTGCATCGCGGCGATGAACAGGAACAGCAGGGCAAGTGGGACCAGTGCGACTCGCAAGACCCAAGGCAGGGCCGCACGCAGCATGTTCGACGCATCGCCGAAAGATCGGCTGAGCCGACCCGCGACGCCACCCATCACCGGCAGGTAAATCAGCGCAACGACCAGTGATGCGGACAAAACGAAGATCAGTGTGACGGGCAGCATGCCCATGAACTGCCCCGGAACGCCGGGCCAGAAAAGCATCGGCAGAAAAGCGCAGAGCGTCGTCGCGGTGGAGCTGACGATGGGCCAGAACATCCGTTTGGCGGCCTCGACATAGGCGGCCATCGGGCCTGACCCTTCGCGGATGCGCCGGTCAGCGTATTCGACCACAACAATGGCCCCATCGACCAGCATCCCCACCGCGAGGATCAATCCGAACATGACGATGTTGGAGATCGACACACCCATGATGCCCAGCAGAACAAAGCACAGCAGGAACGACGTCGGAATCGCAAAGCCCACCAGCAGGGCCGAGCGGGTGCCAAGGGCCGCAAGCACCACCATCATCACCAGCGCAATGGCTGTCAGCACCGAGCCTTCAAGCTGGCCGACCATCGAGCCAACGATACGGCTTTGGTCGTTAGAGGTACCGACCTGGATTGCGCGTTGAAGCTCGGGTGGCCAGGTCAGGCGTTCGGCCTCGACCTCGGCCTTCACCAGTTCGGCAGTGCCGATGAGGTTGAAGCCCTTGCGTTTGACAACCTGCAACGCCACCGTGGTTTCGCCGTTGAATCGAGCCGTTCCGAGGCGGTCCTCGAAGGTTAGCCGGATGTCAGCCAACTGCCCGAGTGTGACCACCGAGTCGCCGTTCACTTTTACCGGCAACGCATAGACGTCGCGTTGATCATCAAACGACGACGGGATTTTCACCGAGAACGCGCCGCTATCGCCTTCCACTTCGCCCGCCGCGATCAATTGATTGTTGTTGACCACAACGTTGATCAACTCATTCGCGGTGACGTCATAGGCTTCCAGCCGCAGCGGGTCGATTATGACCTCGACCATCTCATCGCGGTCACCGGACAGGCCTGCCTCGAGCACCGCGTCGAGGCCTTCCAGCCGATCCTGCATTTTCTTGGCAACGCGCAGCAGGGTGCGTTCGGGAACGGCGCCGGTCAGGTTGACGATGATGATCGGGAATTCTGAGAAATTGATCTCGGTGATCGAGTATTTGTCCGCCCCGTCCGGGAATTCGGCTTCGACGGTGTTCATACGGTCGCGGATGTCGGCGATGATCTTGGTCTTGTCCCAACCGAATTCGAATTCCAGCGCAACCCCGGCGTAGCTTTCCGAGGCGGTGGCGCTGATGGTTTTCAACCCGTCGAGGTCCGAAAGCTCGGTCTCCATCGGTTTGACTAGCAATTTCTCGCTGTCTTCGGCGGAAATGCCGGGGAAGGGGACCGAGACGAAGATCGCCGGGATTTCAATGTCCGGCTCACCCTCTTTGGGGAGGTTGGCATAGGCGAGGCCGCCCGCCAGCAGGCTGAGGAAGATAAAGGCGATGACCATGCGGGCACGGCCAGCCGCCCAATCGACGATGCCGATCACTGGGTCGCCTCGCGGTAGGTTGGGGCGACGCGGACTCCTGCAATGACGAATTCCTGCCCAACAACGATGACGTTTGCGGCCTCGGGCAAGCCCTGGACCCAGATTCCGCCGGGCGTGTCGCGCAGGACGGTGACGGGGGCAAAGGCGACGAGGTCATCCTCGCCGACCAACCGCACGCCCAAGTTGCCGTCGTTGTCCAGCGTCAGCGCCGATTGCGGTAGGAAATGCGCATCTGCGCCGTCCGAGCCGATGGCGATTTCGACGGTTTGTCCGTCGCGGATCAGCAAGTCAGCGTTCGGGACCAGAACCTCGACCCGGAAGGTGCGGGTGGTGGGGTCGGCGCTGCGCGACAGAAAGGTGACTTCGCCGCGAACCTCGCGCCCGGTGGCCAGTCGCGCGCCGGCCATTGCGCCGACGGTGACTTTGTCGACATCGGTTTCCGGCACGAACCCGACCAGCTTGATAGGGTCCAGCCGGATCACGGTTGCGCAGAGGCCACCGGGCTGCAGCAGGCTGCCAATTTCGGCCCCATCGGATTCCAGCAGGCCTCCGAACGGGGCGAGGATGGTGAGTTTGGCAATCTCGTTGTTCGCGGCAGCGACACCGGCTTGTGCGGACTGGATACCAGCCTCGGCAGCGTCGATGCCGGATTTGGCTGCCTCGACTCCGGCGCGAGCGGATTCGACACCCGCCCCGGTCGAGGCGACCCGTGTATCCGAGGCAAATCCGCCTTCGGACAGGCGGGTCGCTGCGTTATCGTTGATCTCGGCCTCTTTAAGCCGCGCTGTGGCTTCGGCGACACGGGCGCGGGCTTCGGGAAGGCGGCTCTGGGCCTCCTGCAGGCGGGCCTCGGCTTCGGCAAGTGCAATCTGCCGGGTGCCGGGGTCAAGGCGACACACCTCGTCACCTTCGGCAATTAAAGCGCCCTTTCGAAGCGGGTCCGAGATAATGGTGCCCGATGTCTCGGCCCTCAGGTCAACCTGGCGCGCCGCTTCTGTCCGGCCACGCACCAGCACGGCGTTCTCGACGCGGCTGGCAGTCGAGGCAATGGCGACCACGGCCACGCCGGTTTCATCGTCGCTCTTTTCGGCGTTGGCATCGGCTGCTTCGGCGATCGGTTGATCATCGTTGATGCCAGCGGACACAGCCGCGCCCAGTTCGGTCGCGTCCACCTCTCCGCGCGCGAAGGACAGCAATGTCGTGCGTTCAAATACAAGCAGATAGAGGGCTGCGGCGACCACAAGGGCGGTCAGGATTGGAAACAGGCGCATCGTGGCCTCGGTCGTTGATTGATTTAAGACCGGTTCAAACCAGCTTAAGAGGCACTATTTGGGGTGCCATTGTCCAAACGTAAAGTCATTCTGAACCGTTTAGTTCAGATTGAATGAGGCGACAACCGCGAATGGGGCACGACGGGCCGGGCATACGAACCCGCACTTGGCAGTTGATCCAGTTGAGTTTAAGAGGTGCGCAAGCCCGAACGGGGTAACCGATACAGCAGGCCGAGCATGAGCAACACCGACAGTTTTATCGACGAAGTCAGCGAAGAAGTCCGACGCGAACGTTTGTGGGGCCTTGTGCGCCGCTGGGGCTGGCTTCCGGTGCTGTTGGTCGTACTCCTGGTGGGCGGTGCGGCATACAACGAATACCGCAAATCGACCGAACGGGCACAGGCGCAATCCCTGGGCGACGGCATCACTGCAGCGCTTGAGGGCGATATTGAGGCGCGTGCCGAAGCGCTCAGCGGATTGTCCGCGGACGGAACGGCGGGCGCAGTTGTTGCGTTTTTGACATCGGCTGGCGAGCTCGAGACCGAGAATGCCGAGGCGGCATTGGCGCGACTGGAGGCGATCGAGGCAGATATGTCGCTGCCCGAACACTACCGACATCTGGCGACATTGAAGCGGATTTTGGCCTCGGCCGACTCAACGGCGCCTGATGAGCGGATTGCCGCCCTCGGTCCATTGACCGTGGCGCGCGCGCCGTATCGGCTGTTGGCGCTGGAGCAGACAGCGATTGCACAGGTTGAGGCCGGCGATGAAGACGCTGCAATCACCGGGCTGCGAACGATCCTGAATGACAGCGCCGCGACCGAGGGCTTGCGTCGCCGCGCCTCTCAGTTGATTGTGGCACTTGGGGCTGACCCTGCGGCAGAGGCATCGACGCAATAGGTGTGTTCAGCCCGAAAACGGTTGGAACAGTATCAAAAGTACGGGAATGGCAGCAGTGACGATGAAACGGTTTAGTGCATTCGTGTTTCTGGTGGCTCTCGCCGGGTGTTTTGATCGGGACGTGATCCTCTCGGGGCAGCGTCAGGATGTTCGCTCGTTGCGTAGTGATGCCTTCGTGCCGGTCTCGGGCCCATCCGTCGGGCGTGCGGCAAATCAATCGCTGCCGGTGGCATTGCCTGCTCCAGTCGTTAATTCCAGTTGGTCGCACCGCAGTGGCTCGGCCAGCCACTCACTTCAGCACCCCGCGCTGAACCAGAGCCTTCAGGTCGCCTGGAGTGTTTCAATTGGCAAGGGCAACAGCCGTAAGAACCAGATTACGGCGGATCCCGTGGTTGCGGGCGGGCGTATTTTTACGCTGGATAGCGAAAGCCGCGTAATGGCGCATTCGACCAACGGCGCAACCGTCTGGTCTCGCGATCTTGTACCACCCGGAGAACGGGCAGGGGACGCCTCTGGCGGCGGTATTGCCGTAGGCGGGGCGCGGGTCTTCGTCACCACGGGGTTCGGCAGGCTGGCTGCACTTGATATGGTCAGCGGTGGATTGATCTGGCAGCAAGATCTGGAAAGCGCTGTTGCCGCCGCACCAACGGTCGTCGGCGACCTGGTGTACGTTGTGTCACGCGATGGCCGTGCCTGGGCGCTGAGCACCAGTAGCGGGCGTATTCAATGGCAGGTGCAGGGCACGCCTTCTCTTTCGGGAGCAGCCGGTGGAGCTGCGCCGGCGGTCAATGATCGTGTGGCGATTTTCCCGTTCTCGTCCGGGCAAATGATTGCGGCTTCGCGCCAGGGCGGCGCTCAGCTTTGGTCGGCTCAGGTATCCGGCGGCCGGTTGGGCCGCGGCTATACTGAAGTGACAGATATATCCGGTGATCCGGTGATCGTAGGAGATACTGTTTATGCGGCGAACTACACAGGTCGTTCGGTTGCGGTATCGCTGGGGTCCGGTGAACTGAAATGGACCGCGAACGAAGGATCCGTCAGCCCTATGTGGGTTGCCGGGGGTTCGGTGTTCTTGATGTCGGACCAGAACGAGCTGGTTCGGTTGGACGCCTCGAACGGGCGGCGCATCTGGGGCACTAAATTACCGTTGTTCGTCAAGTCAAAGATCAAGAAGCGCAAAAAGATCTTTGCCCACTTCGGCCCGGTTCTGGCTGGAGGACGCTTGTTGCTGGCTTCGAGCGATGGCGTTATCCGCTCGTTCAACCCAGAAAATGGCGCGCAGGTCGCAAGTTTTCCACTGTCTGGTGGAGCTGCGTCGAACCCGGTCGTGGCGGGGCGGACGCTGTATGTCGTGACCGCGAAGGGGAAACTGGTCGCGTATCGCTGATATGCTCGGCTGCGGGTGGTGATTGTAAGGCCGTGCCTCCGGCACTGAGTGCGACGGGGTGCGGTGGCAGCCTGTTTTGGTCTTTCCCAGAATATTGCTGAGAAAAAGGGGGCGCGGGTTTTGAGGCTGCGTGTCTACTGGGGCCTTTTCGTGCGCGGCGAAGGGGTGTAAGGGCGGGCTTTCGGAAACCGGAGCGGACCCTCGTGAGCTTTACACTCGCCATTGTCGGACGGCCCAATGTTGGCAAATCGACGCTGTTCAACCGGCTGGTTGGGAAAAAACTGGCGTTGGTTGATGACCAGCCGGGTGTGACGCGCGATCTGCGCGAGGGCGCGGCGCGGCTGGGTGATTTACGCTTCACGGTGATCGATTCTGCCGGACTGGAGGAGGCTTTCGACGACAGCCTTCAGGGCCGGATGCGGCGATTGACCGAGCGCGCGGTTGAAATGGCCGATGTCTGCTTGTTCATGATTGATGCGCGGGTCGGGGTAACACCGACGGACGAGGTCTTTGCGGACATTCTTCGAAAGAAAAATGCTCATGTGATCCTTGCGGCCAATAAGGCCGAGGGGCGCGCCGCTGAGGCTGGGTTGATCGACGCGTGGTCGCTGGGTCTGGGCGAGCCTCTGGCGCTGAGCGCCGAGCACGGCGAGGGGATGAGCGAGCTGCTAGCAATGCTGACACCGCTGGCCGATGAATTTGCCGAGCGGGCGGCGGCGGACGCGCCGGACGTCGATGTTTCGGTCGAGGACGGCGAGTTTGATGAGGATGCTGGCTACGACACCTCCAAGCCGATGCAGGTTGCCATTCTGGGCCGTCCGAATGCGGGCAAATCGACGCTGGTGAACCAGTTTCTGGGTGAGGAGCGCCTGCTGACCGGGCCGGAGGCCGGGATCACACGGGATGCGATTTCGGTGACGCTGGACTGGGACGGCCGCGCGATCCGGATGTTTGACACCGCCGGGGTTCGGAAAAAGGCCAAGGTGCAGGAGAAGCTGGAGAAGCTGAGCGTTTCCGACGGACTGCGGGCGGTTAAATTCGCCGAGGTCGTCGTCATCCTGCTGGACGCGGCGATCCCGTTCGAGCAGCAGGATCTGCGGCTTGCAGATCTGGCGGAACGCGAGGGGCGCGCCGTTGTTGTCGCCGTCAATAAGTGGGACATCGAAGAAGAAAAACAGGCCAAGCTGAAAGAGCTGCGCGAGGAATTCGCGCGTTTGTTGCCCCAGCTGCGTGGTGCACCTCTGGTGACGGTCTCGGCCAAGACCGGGCGCGGGTTGGATCGGTTGCGCGCCGCGGTGATCAAGGCACATGAAGTGTGGAACCGGCGTGTTCCGACTTCGGTGCTGAACCGTTGGCTGGGCGATATGGTCGCGGCACATCCGCCCCCGGCGCCGGGTGGGCGGCGCATCAAGATCAGATATATGACACAAGTGAAGACCCGGCCTCCGGGGTTTGTGGCGATGTGTTCGTTGCCTGAAAAGCTGCCGGCGAGTTATACGCGGTATCTGGTCAACGGGCTTCGTGATGATTTTGACATGCCAGGCACGCCGATCCGGTTCACGATGCGGTCTCAGGCCGAGGACAACCCATATAAGAACCGCAAGAAATCAACGCCGTCGCGGTTGAGGAAGCATTTGGGGCAGGGACGGGCGGACGAATAGCCGCTGCGCGACGCTGGATGCGTTCGGCTGAGCTGTTTTGGCTCGATTAAGATTGGGGTATCATAATACCTAAATATTATCACATTGTTTTATAACGATATTTTCCGGTTCACTGTCCTTGACGCGCCCAATAAAACGCTTACAACCCGCCCATCCGAGATTTCCCTGATAGGGCAGACCAAAATGAGCACCTTCACCGCTACTCCGGCGGATATCGAGAAAAGCTGGATCCTGATCGACGCCGAAGGCGTTGTTCTGGGCCGCTTGGCTTCGATCATCGCCATGCGCTTGCGCGGCAAGCACAAGGCGTCATTCACGCCGCATATGGACATGGGCGACAATGTCATCGTCATCAACGCCGACAAGGTACAGATGACTGGCAACAAACGCACCGACAAGACCTATTACCGCCACACCGGCTATCCGGGCGGGATCAAGTCGACTACGGCTGAAAAGATCCTCGAGGGCAATTATCCCGAGCGGGTTCTGACCCTGGCCGTCAAGCGCATGCTTCCGGGCAACAAGCTGAGCCGTCAGCTGATGACCAACCTGCGCGTCTATGCAGGGGCCGAGCATCCGCATGAGGCGCAGGATCCTACCGTTTTGGATGTGAAATCCATGAACCCTAAAAACACGCGGGACTCGTAATCATGGCTGATGAAATCAAATCACTCGACGGACTGCGCGAAGCGGTTGGCGGCGACACGGTAACTTCCGATGCGCCTGCCGTCGAAGCGCCCGCCGCGCCGGTCGAGCAATCGACACCTGCAATCCACCGTGAGCCGGTTCGTGATGAGCTGGGTCGCTCCTACGCCACAGGCAAGCGCAAGGACGCGGTCGCCCGTGTCTGGATCAAGCCGGGTTCTGGCAAGGTTGTCGTGAATGGCAAGGAAATGCCGGTCTATTTCGCGCGGCCCGTGTTGCAGATGATACTGCGTCAGCCGTTCCAGGTAGCCGGTGTTGATGGCCAGTTCGACGTTATGGCGACGGTTGCAGGTGGTGGCCTTTCGGGTCAGGCCGGTGCGGTGAAGCACGGTATCTCCAAAGCGCTGCAGCTTTATGATCCAAGCCTTCGCCCGGCGCTGAAAGCCGCAGGCTTCCTGACCCGTGACAGCCGCGTGGTGGAACGCAAGAAGTTCGGTAAGGCCAAGGCCCGCAAGAGCTTCCAGTTCTCCAAGCGTTGATCCTTCGGAGATCGAATTGCAGAGGGGTGCCTTCGGGCGCCCCTTTTTCGTCTGCGCCGCAACGGTGCGTCAGTTAACAGTTGCCGCGTCTCACCTGCCCCCTATTCTGAGGGGGACGGCGTTTGGGAGGGTACGGCAATCTCAGCCATGCAGGATGACACGCGACGCGGACTGCTGTTGGTCAGTCCTCCGGCGATCTATGCGCTGCTGATGCTGGCCGCTCCGATGGCGGCGGTTCTGTTATTTTCGTTCTGGAGCCAGGACTTCCTGACGATCGACCGAACGTTTACAACCAAGAACTATGTCGAAGCGGTCAGCGATCCGCTGTATCGGGCGCTGCTGATCCGTTCGGTTGCCATCGCGCTGGCGGTGACCGTCGTGACGGTCGCGCTGGCCTATCCGGTCGCCTATTTCGTCAGCTTCCACGTTCATCCCAGCCGTAAATCGCTATGGATCTTCCTGATCACGATCCCGTTCTGGACCAGCTATCTGATCCGGGTATTTCTGTGGAAAGTGATCCTCGGGTTCAACGGAGTGCTGAATTCCTCTCTGCTGGGGCTTGGCGTGATTAATGAGCCGCTGACCTTCATCCTCTACAACCAGAACGCCGTTGTCATCACATTGGCTCACGCCTTCGCCCCGTTCGCGATCCTGCCGATCTTCGTGGCATTGGAACGCATAGATCGGTCGCTGTTGGAGGCCAGTCAAGACCTCGGCGAAAGCCGGTTTCGTACGTTCCTGCGGGTGACACTGCCGCTGTCAGTACCGGGGTTGGTGGCGGCTGTACTGATCGTGTTCATCCCCACAATCGGCGACTATGTGACGCCGCGACTGGTTGGCGGGCCGAACGGATTGATGATCGCCAATATGATCCAGACGCAGTTCCTGAAGCTAAACAACGCCCCACTGGGGGCGGCGCTTGCGGTGGTGGCGATGGCCAGTGTGACGGTCATCTCGCTGCTGTTCATCTGGTTGAACCGGCGCAATCTGAGGGCCCGGCGATGAAGGGCGGCGGGCTGAGGTTATATGCGCTGATCTATCTGCTGTTCCTCTATGCGCCGATCATCCTGCTGCCGCTGTTTGCGTTCAACAGTTCGTCGATCATCGCCTTCCCGTTGCAGGGTTTCACCACTGAATGGTTCGCAGAATTGACCGGGGTCGAAGCACTGCACGGCGCACTGAAGAATTCGCTGTTTGTGGCGGTTATCACGGCGGTGTTTTCAACCTGCCTGGGGATGTTTGCGGCGCGTGCCGGGGTGATGCACCAGTTTCCGGGTAAGGGGCCGATCATGGGGCTGATCATGCTGCCACTGGTGCTGCCCGAGGTGATCGTCGCGGTTTCTCTACTGGTGGTGGCGATCAATGTGCTGGGGATTGGGCTGTCGCTGTGGACGATCATCGCCGCGCATACGCTGATCTGCATGCCGTTTTCCATCGCGATCCTAAATTCGGCGTTTCAGAATCTGGATGCATCGTTGGAAGAAGCGGCCGTTGATCTGGGTGAGTCCCGTTGGTCGTCGTTTCGGCTGGTGACCTTGCCTTTGGTGATGCCAGGAATAATCGCCTCGACCCTAATCGCTTTCACCATCAGCCTGGATGAGTTCATCATCGCATTCTTCCTGACCGGCGGCGAGCCGACCCTGCCGGTCTATATCTGGAGCCTGTTGCGCTTTCCCCAACGGGTGCCAGTGGTTATGGCGCTTGGGACGCTTCTGGTCGCCGTGTCGATCCTGTTGCTGACTATCGCCGAATTCTATCGTCGCCGGGGTGTACGTCGCTCGGGCCAGCAAGATCACGGAGGGTTCCTGTGAGCGGACCGATCATTTCCCTGACCGGGGTGACCAAACACTATGGCAGTTTTCAGGCGCTGCAGCCGACCGATCTGGATATCCAGTCCGGCGAGTTCTTCTCGCTGCTCGGCCCATCGGGCTGCGGCAAGACCACGCTGCTGCGCACGATCGCGGGGTTCGAGACGCCCTCGGGCGGGGTCGTACGGATCGACGGGGCGGATATGGCCGGGGTGCCGCCGAACCGGCGTCCGACGAACTTGGTGTTCCAGAGCTACGCGATCTTTCCGCACTTGAGTGTGGCCGAGAATGTCGGGTTCGGGTTGCGCCGGTCCACCCAGTCGAAGGCGGAAAAGGCGGCGGCAGTGGAGGAGGCTTTGGGCATGGTCGGGCTGGAAGGCTATGGCCCGCGCCCGACCCACGCCATGTCAGGCGGGCAGCGTCAGCGGGTCGCACTGGCCCGCGCGCTGATCTTGAAGCCAAAGGTTCTGCTGCTGGACGAACCCCTCAGCGCGCTTGACAAGAAGCTGCGCGAGCAGATGCAGGGAGAGCTGCGCCGACTGCAGCGTCAGGTGGGTATCACCTTCATTCTGGTAACTCACGATCAGGAAGAAGCGCTGATCATGTCCGATCGGATCGCGGTGATGTTCGAGGGGCAGATCGCGCAGTTGGCAACGCCAGAAGCGTTGTACCGACAACCCGACACTCGGCAGGTAGCGGATTTCATTGGTGTGATGAACTTTCTACCCGCGCAGTTCGTGGACGGATCCGCAGAGATTGCAGGTCTGGGCAGGGTGGATTTACCTGATAATGAGGATGGCAGTGGTGTCGTCGGCCTCCGTCCGGAAACGCTTCAGGTGCTCTACGATGGAGCAGATGCACCGGCCCGGATTGCGGAAGGCGACGTGGTCGAGGTGACCTATTACGGCGATATGACCTATTACGATGTGCGATTCGACGGGGCCGACAAGCCAGTCACAATCTCAATGAAGAACCTCGCCGGGCGGGCCGTTCTGGAACGTGGCGCACGGGCACGGGTCGGGTGGGATCCGCGCGCGTTGGTGGTGTTCAGGGACTGAAGGCCGTTTCGCCTGGGCCCAGATACCAGTCGTCAAAATACGAGATTTCAGGCAGGATCTGCCGATATCCGTGCTTGCTTAGTAGTGCGTGAATCTGTTTCCGGTAGGGATAGAAATTGTGCTCCACAGTGATCACGCGGAACCGGTATTTGGCGAAGTCAAATGCGTGTAGAATCTCGAATTCTGACCCTTCGGTATCGACAGAAAGATAGTCAATGACCTGCGGCGCGTCGTGCTTTCGCAGCATGTCGAGAAGCGAGATGGTTTTCACTGGATATGTTTCGCCCTGCCTGCGCTTCTTAAATTTCGCATCGCGCTTTAGCGACGACATCGGGCCGCTGGCGGCTTGTGTGAATTCCAGCGTCGCGCCGGTTTCGCTGTAGACACAATCCGTCTCGATCGTTGCATCCGGGCGATTTTCAAACAGCGCTTCGTGCCACATTGTTGCCGGCTCGCCCAGGATTCCGCGCCAACCAAAGTCACGCTCCAACAGTACACTGTTGCTGAGTGTCAGGCCGTCGCATGCGCCAAATTCTACGAAAAACCCGTCGTCCACAAAATCGCAGACGCACAGTGCGAACAAATCCTGGCGCAGTTGCGATGGTGACGACGCCAGGAGACTCTCGCAGCGTGCGCGCATTGACCTGGGCATCTGAGCAAGAAATGCCGCATCGCACTCAGGCTGCGGCGGAGGTTTGTTCTTGGGCCTTCTCAGCCGGAAATTTTTCAAGTGGTCGATGGTAAACCTGTTAAGCGATGTCTGGTTTGATTAACTTAGGGTAATTCGTCGTTGCCGGAAATAACATCCGTGCGCGTTGGTGGTGTTCGCGAATTGATCTGGTCGGATGGGCCTGATGGTGTCACCCACACTTGCCAGGCGCAACGAGGACGTGGGAAACGCGACCGCTCTCATGTTGGCGGCGTTCGATGCAGGCGGTTTGCGTAGCTGTGTGGGCCAAGGCCAGCGAGCTTGTACTGACGCTGGCGCGTTGATTGTCGGGCAGATCAATAAGGAATCGCCAGCTCGTCCCGGTGTCGCTGCTCGTGCCAAACGATGAAATAACGGGGGCTGCGACGTATCCAATCACCTCATAAGGGTCCGGACGTGCGAACCACAGATATGCACCACCGATAAAGACCGCGCCCGCACCCGCTCCAATCAGCCAGCCATGCTCCAGCCAATAATATTGAGCGTGTGGTGACAGATGTCGCAGCCACTTACGCATCCGGCTTTATCAAACCCAGCCCGCGCAAATATATCCCGATGCCGGTTTCTAGCAGATCCTCGGGCTCGAACGGGCTTTTGGTGCCCGGAGAGCCGCGTGCGAACAGTTCTACGACGCCGTGGCTAAGCGCCCAGATATGGGCCGAGAACATTTGTGGCGGTGGGCGTTTTTCGGGGGGGATGTGCTTGGACAGATCGGTTGCGGCTTTTTCCAGGACGCCCAATGCACGGTTGGCGACGGCGGCGAGTTCCGGCGAGCGGTTGATCGAGATGCCGCTTTCGAACATCGCGACATAGTGGCCGGGGTACTTTCGCGCGAAGGCAAGGTAGGCGCGGCCTGTCGACTCAAACGCGGCGAGCGCTGAGGGTTGCCCACCAGCGTAGGCGTACTCCATCAGATCGCCGAACACCTCATAGCCCTCGCGGGCAGCTTCGGCGATCAGGTCATCGCGGCCTTCAAAATGGCGATAGACTGCAGCTGGCGTTACACCAGCCTGCTTGGCGGCCTCGGACAGGGTGAAACCCGTCGGCCCTTTCGCCTCGATCAGTTGCAGTGCGCCTTCGACAAGCGCCGCCTTGAGGTTGCCGTGGTGATAACCGCGTTTAGGCATGCCAGATTTCGGGGCCTCCGGCGATGTCCGGATCGGCAACGCCAATGTCGGACTGATGCGCATATTCGACGCGGTTCAGCACGTGGCGGATCGCGGCCAGCCGGGCACGTCTCTTGTCGTCAGACCGCACGACCGTCCAAGGTGCATGATCGGTATGGCTGGCGTCGAAGGTCTCGGCAATTGACTTGGAATAGGCATCCCATTTGGGCAGGCCTTTTACGTCAATGCTGCTGAGTTTCCATTGTTTCAGCGCATCCTTTTCGCGCTTCAGGAACCGGCGCAGCTGTTCCGGGCGGCTGACGTTCAGCCAGAGTTTAATCAATATGACGCCTTCGTTGACCAACATCTCCTCGAATTTCGGAACCTGAACGAAGAAATGCTCGCGTTGTTCCGGGGTGCAAAAGCCAAACACATTCTCGACCACGCCGCGATTGTACCAGGATCGGTCGAAGAGAACGATCTCGCCCTCGGTGGGCAGGTGTTGGATATAGCGCTGGAAGTACCATTCTCCGGCTTCACGGTCACTCGGTTTGCTGAGGGCAACCGTGCGCACAACGCGCGGGTTCATGTTTTCGCGAAACCGCTTGATCGTGCCACCCTTACCCCGCGGCATCGCGCCCTTCAAAAACCACGACTATGCGTTTGCCAGTCTCTTTGACGTCGGCTTGCAGGCGCACCAGTTCGCGCTGCACCACATCCATGTCGGCCTCGTAAGATTTAGTCTTCATCCGTTCGGAATAGGGGAAGTTTTCTGCCAGGATATCGTCCTTGTCGGCATGTTGAATCGCTTTACGAACTTGCGAAGGGGCGTCGTCCTCAAAATAGCGGCTGATTGCGCCGTCAAAAGGCAGGTGCATGTGCGTCGTCCCGTTATTGTTTAGGTGATTAACATCTAGGCGTTGCAGAGGCTTAGCGCAAACCTGCACGTGTTGCGGCACGGTCAATTGCGGCAATAGTGGCGTCTGGGTCGGCATGATGTGGCATGTGACCAACGCCCTCTAGCGTGGTCAGGTTGGCACTTGGAACCCGCGCAACCATCGCCTCGGCATGGATGTCAAAATAGACGATCGTGTCTGCGGTTCCGTGTATGATCTCAATCGGCAACGTTAAGGCGGGATAGCGCGGGGCCAAGGCCCGGATATGGTCCAGCAGAGCCTTCACTTGCTGCGCATTGGCGCGCTGGCTGGCTGGGCGCAGCGTCAATTCGGGGCCAAAATAATCGCGATATCCGGCTGGTAGCGCGTCCGGAGCAAACACGTTGGCGAGCCCGCTATTGATCAGCTTTTCGGTGGCGAAAGCCCCGACCAAGGGCGGAAGGATTGCCCCACCGATGGCCGTGCCGTTGACATCATAGGTCCAGTCCAGACCTGTGTCCCACGGGTGGCTGACACCCGACAGGGTAACTATCGCCGCAGGTGCGTGGTTCAGCGCCCAGGCCATTGTAACAGCACCTCCGAAGGAATGACCGACAACGATCGGATCCTCCACCCCCAGTTGCAGGCTCGCTTCGTGTAACATTGCGGCTTGCGCCTCGGGGCCTTCGCCAAGTGCGCCGAGGCCGCCATACCCGCTCAACCGATCAGTGTAGCCGTGTCCGGGGCGATCGAAGGCGATAACGCGGTAGCGATCGGCCAGCGTGTTGAACAGATCGAAAGTAAAATCGCGCAGGTTGCCGCCAGCACCGTGGATCAGGATCAAATCAGGTCCGGAGCCGCGTACAACCGCGCGCACACGCTCTCCACTCTCAAGCGTAATGAATTGCCCGATGGGCGGGAAGGTGGCCAGTCCACCGACCTCGCGCGCGTCGGCGCGTCGGTCTGTCCAGAAGGCCGCAACGACGATTAGCGACGCGAGGACGCCAAGGCTAATTGCCAATTTGCGCCAGATCGAACGGGGTTGTCTGATAGATGTCATTGATCCAGTTCCCATACAGAAGATGACCATGCCCGCGCCACCGGTTCTGCGGCGGTCGCGTTGGGTCATCTAGGGGATAATAGTTACAAGGCACGTTGATCGACGTGCCTGCGTCGATATCGCGATCGTATTCTTCCTTCAGCGTGCCGCTGTCATACTCGAAATGATTGAAGATATAGAGCGCACGCTTGTCCTCATCCTGCACCAGGCATGGCCCAACCTCGGGCGAGGACATCAGCGTCGTCAGCCCGGCAGCGTCCAGCTCACCCTGGCGTATCTCGGTCCAGCGGCTGACCGGGATCACGCAATCGTCCGAAAACCCGCGCAGGTATGGGCTGTCGGGTACCGTAACCTCGTGGCGGAAACAGCCGAAGGCCTTCGCATCCAGCATGTGCTTTTCGACCCCGTGGAAGTGCCAGGCCATCGCCATCCCGCCCCAGCACACGCCGAAGGTGGAATGCACGTTGGTCCGGGTCCAGTCCATGACGCGGCGAAGCTCATCCCAATAGGTCACCTCCTCAAACGGCAGGTGCTCGATCGGCGCGCCGGTGATGATGAGGCCGTCAAAGCGCTCGTTCTGTACCTCTTCGAACGGGCGATAGAAGGCGTCCATGTGCTCGGTCGCGGTGTTGCGGGTGACATGCTCGCTCATCCGGATCAGCGTCAGCTCGATCTGCAATGGTGTCGCGCCGATGAGGCGGGCGAACTGAGTCTCGGTCTGGATCTTCTTCGGCATCAGGTTCAACAGGCCGATTTTCAGGGGTCGGATATCTTGCCGCGACGCCTGATCCTCGGACATGACCATGACCCCTTCGGTGCTGAGCACGTCAAAGGCAGGCAGGTCCGAGGGCAGTTTGATGGGCATGGGGCAGGGGTCCGATGATGTCAGAAGGGGTCAGATAGGACGCTTGGGCCTATCCCTCAAGGGCGCGGATCATTAGCGTATTGAAATCCGATGCGTCACTGATGCTTGAAACATCACTGGCGGCAACCGTGACGCCCCAGTTTTTCGCAATCGCGGCATAGCGCGGCTGACGATGCGCCAAGGCGCGGGCATAGGTCCAGCGGATGAAGGCGTCTGGGTCAACTGTTTCCTCGGGCTGTCCGGTTTCGGCCAGATAGGTTGCCCATGACTGATCGAGGAAATCCGGCGCATAGCACATTGGCTTGGGCGCCCGGTCGAACCGGCGGATCAATTCTTCGGTGTGTGCCTCGGTGCCTTCGATCCAGACGGGTAACAGTTGCTGGCTCAGCGCGCTCAGGATCGGGTCATCGGGGTTTTCCGGGTCCACAACTTCGCAGAACGAGCCTGAGCTGTCGCAGACGAAATTGTCATATCCATAAAGCCGCTTGGCCCGATCAATGAAATGCGCGGTATCCAGCAAGGCGGATTTCTCGGCCTCGGCGTGAAGCGCCTGACGGCGACGATATTCTTCTATCGGCATGCCGCCTTTATCTGAGTCACCCGGCTTGCCCAAATAGCTGCTCAGGGGCGCGAGGTTCTCGAACGTGATGTTGGAGGCGATGTAGATGCTGTCTGTGCGCAGAAGCTGCGCCAGAAACGGCACCTTCATCGCCTCGGCCTTGGCGTTGTCGGCAATATGTTCGCCCATGTAGCGAGTGCCGATCCGGTAGTCGACGGAGTAGTGGAACCAATCACCAGTATCGCGCAGCAGGTCTGAGACATGGGTTTTCCCAAGACCTGACATCCCAAAAAGCAGGACGCGTTTGGCCGGGGCATCGGTCCAGTCTTTGGCGGAGGAATAGAGCATTGGCAGGCCTTTGCGCGTTTGTTGGGCCTTCTTACATCAGGTCGCTTGCCGATGAAAACGCCACAACGCCCTGCCCAAACCTTCTCTGACGGTCATTGGTTTAGAAATATCCCGGGGAGGTCTGGAGGGGCTGGCCCCTCCATCCATCGCCCTCGGCCAGGACACGGCGGATTTCATATCCGACGGCCCCACTTCAGAATACGACCATCCAGAACAACCATCCCAAACGCTAGTAACGCAAACCCAGCGTAGGCCTGCGCTGGCAACGCTTCGGCGCGAAATAGCGTGCCCAGCAGGATAGCGACCGGAGGGATCAGCAACGTTGTCAGCATCAGGTTGCTGGCGCCGGCGCTGGCCAGAATGCGATAATACAGCAGGTAGGCAATCGCTGTCGCTGCGATTGCGAAATACGCAATCGCCAGTACCGTGTCGCTTTGCAGTGCCAAAGTCAGTGGTCCGTCCACCTTCCAGGCCAGTGGGATCATAATCAGCGAACTGCCCGTCAACATCCCTGCGGCTGCGACCTGAGGCGCGATTCCACTTAGCATCTGGCGTGCCCAAGAACTGGCTAGCGCATAGCTGAGAGACGCGCCAAGAACTGCGAGTTGTGCGAGCGACTTGGGATCAAACGCCAGCAGCGACTTGAAGCCGATTGCCATCGCCACTCCGGCAAATCCCAGTGAAATTCCGATGGCTCGCCGCGCTGTCAAACGCTCGTCGCTGAATGCGACAGCCGCGATCAGAAACCCGAATATGGCCGTGGTTGCATTCAGGATTGAGGCAAGGCCGGTTTCAATCGTCAGTTGGCCCCAGGCGATCAGCGAAAACGGGATTACGTTATTCAGGAAACCCATAACCAGAAACGCGCCCCAAACGCGCAGGCTGCGGGGGACGGGCAATCGGCGCAGCACCACGTACAGCCACAGAATTACCGCCGCCCAGCCAACCCGGTGGGCGACCACAGTGAGGACGCCGATCTCGTCCAACGCGATGCGCATCGACAGGAAAGACCCGCCCCAGATCAGGGAGAGCAGGATCAGGTCGGCCCAGGCGGCCCGGTTGAGGGATTTCTGCGGTGTCATTAAGGTTGAATGTCAAAACGGGCCGCCGATGGCGACCCGTTTCATGCGCAGACCTGTGGACGCTTCAGAACGAGTATCCGACTTTCACACCGAGCGCGACGGCGGTGTTGTCTGTAAAGTCCGCCAACGCCACTCCAGGCACAGTTGATTGTGTCATCGCGTCACCAATCTCGATGAACCTGATGCCGCCGGTGACCTTGATGTTGTCGTGTGTATACGTGGCGCCAAATCCGATGCTTGCAAACCCGTCAACCGGGCCAAGGTTGCTGACGAAATCGCCAATCGGTTCTTCATAACCAAGCGTGGCGGCGACCGACCACATATCACTCAGCCGACGCCCAACACCCAATGTCCAGGTAACATAGTCACCCGGATAGGCAACGAGCGGTCGCCCTGCGATAATCGAATAGTCTGCCGGAGCAATTTCAAACTGACCCCATTCGACCCAGCGCACCGATCCGAACAGTAACGTATCCGCTGCGATGCCAGACTGGAACTCAAGGTTGACAGACTGAGGGGTGCTGAATTCCGTCGATGACGTTGTTGTTCCGAACGTACCACTTGTTTCGGTGGTATCCAGCGAATGCTCGATTTCCGAGTTGTATGTCAGTGCTACGCGCAGCGCGATTTCAGGCTTTTCGTACGCGGCCCCCAAGACGTAACCCACGCCCCAATCGGCCTCACCAACGACGCTGTAACTGTCCACAAAGGGAATCGTCGCGTTGGCTTCGGATTCCTGCAAACGCAGTCCGCCGAACAGGTTGACATTGTTCGGAAAGTTGTACTGCAAAACTCCCGTTATCGCCTGAGACGAGTATTCAGCCATCGAGCCTGCGGCCACGTAGGGAAAGCTGGCCGGATCATAGTCCACCGTCGCTCCGAACGGCTGATCGTAGATCACCGCATAAGACAATGTGTCGTTGAGATCCGCTTTGTAGGCCGCCCCGAAATTCACAAACGAAGGCGATACCTGACCCGAGGCATCAAATGGGGCCAGCAGAGGAAAACTTTCCACCCCGGTTACGTCTGGGTTCGCCCCACCTAACGAAAACTCTGCGTAGCGGCCTTCTTCGAATAGAACAGCTATGCTTTGACCGCTCCGATCTAACCCACCAGCGCTGGCCAATGTCGTCGAGGCGGCAAGCAGTGCCGCCGCCGATGTAACAAGCGTTTTCATGACTCGTAATCCTGTGATCTCTCCCAAATCGGAAACAAGGTTACGGCGAGCACGGAATTGTACAAACCTGCCCCTTACGTCACTGCCTTGCTTCTGGGCAAGAACGTTACTTTTTTGGCACAGATCGGGCTTCGCGCCAGATATTCAGGTAGTTTGCGCCAAAAATAACCACTGCGCCGATCAGGACCATCGGGTCGAGTGATTCGGAATAAAGCCACATTCCAATCAGTGCGATCACCGGTAGCCGGGCGAAATCAACCGGCATGACAACCGCTGCCGGGGCCAGCGACAAAGCACGGGTGAGGCAAAAATGTGCAACCAGCCCGGCGACGGCAACCAGCGCGACCCAGGGCCACATCGCGGTGGATGGCCACGCAATGTCTCCGTCGATCCCGGCGGTGAGGACGCCGAAGGCCGCTTGCATCATAGTCAGCCAGAACAGGATCGTGGTGATGCTGACGCTGCGCGACAACAGCCTGGTAAACACAGCCGAAACTGCAAATCCGACCGCCGCCAGCGCTCCGGCAGCGACGCCCCAGCCGAGTGGCTCGATCCAGGGGCGCGTGACAATCAGGATGCCGACGAACCCGACCAGAAGCGTGGCAGCACGGAACCCTGTGATCCGCTCACCCAGAATGAAAATGGCAAGCAGCGTTGCCCAAAGGGGTGCGGTGAATTCAAGCGCGAAGACCTGCGCCAGCGGGACGGCGGTAATCGCGAAAAACCAGAAATTCTGTCCGGCGAAATGGCCGATGTTACGGATCAGATGTAGCCCGAAATGCCGGGTGGAGATCTGGCTGCGCGTCCCTGCGAGCGTCGCAACGCCGATAACAATCGCGAGTCCGATGAACGAGCGGTACATCATCAATTCAAACGTATCGAGTTCCGAAGAAATCGCCCTGCCGGCCACCGCCATCGAGGAAAAAGAGACAATCGCCCCGATCATCCAGAACGCTGCCCGAACTGGATTTTGCTCAGTCGGCATCTGCGCCGATCATTCCCACTCGATTGTTCCCGGCGGTTTCGACGTAATGTCGTAGGTCACGCGGTTAATGCCTGGAACCTCGGCCACGATGCGGGTCGAGGTTTCCATCAGAAACTCGTGGCTGAACGGATAGACATCTGCCGTCATCCCATCGACTGAGGTGACCGCGCGCATCGCGCAAGCGAAATCATAGGTGCGCCCGTCGCCCATGACGCCCACCGTGCGGACCGGCAGGATGGCGACGAAGGCTTGCCAGATCTCGTCATAGAGGCCGTGCTTGCGGATCTGGTCGATGAACACCGCATCGGCGCGGCGCAGGATGTCCAACTTTTCGCGCGTGATCTCTCCGGGGCAGCGGATCGCCAGGCCGGGGCCGGGGAAGGGGTGCCGACCGATGAAGCTGGCGGGTAGGCCAAGTTCGCGACCCAGCGCGCGCACCTCATCCTTGAACAGCTCGCGCAGGGGTTCGACCAGTTTCAGGCCCATCTTCTCGGGCAAGCCGCCGACGTTGTGGTGGCTTTTGATCGTGACCGATGGCCCGCCAGAGAAGCTGACGCTTTCGATTACGTCCGGGTAGAGGGTGCCTTGGGCGAGGAATTCCGCGCCGCCAACCTCGCCCGCGTGTTTCTGGAACACGTCGATGAACAGGCGTCCGATGATCTTGCGCTTGGTTTCAGGGTCAGATTGCCCGTCGAGTTCACCGAGGAACAGCTCCTGTTCGTCCGCATGGATCAGCGGAATGTTATAGGTGTCGCGGAACATGCCGACGACCTCGTCGACCTCACCCTGGCGCAGCAACCCGTGGTCGACGAAAACGCAGGTCAGCTGGTCGCCGATCGCCTCGTGGATCAGGACGGCGGCGACGGATGAATCCACACCCCCTGACAGCCCGCAGATCACCTTGGCGTCTCCGACCTGCTCGCGGATTTTCTCAATCGCTTCGTCGCGGTAGGCGCCCATGGTCCAGTCGCCGGAGAATCCGGCGAGACGGATGAAGTTCTCATACAGCTTCGCGCCGTTCGGGGTGTGGTGAACCTCGGGATGGAACTGGACTGCGAAGAAATTGCGTGCCGGGTCGGCGACGACCGCGTATGGCGCGTTGGGCGAAGTTGCGAAGACCTCGAAACCTGGCGCAATTTTTGAGACGTGGTCGCCGTGGCTCATCCAGACCTGCTCCTTGTCGGTCAGGAACCATCCATCTAGCAGGGGCAGGGGGGTGGCCGAGGGCGTGACATAGGCGCGGCCGAATTCGGCTGTGCCTTCGCCGCGTTCGACCAGACCGCCCAGCATCTGCATCATCACCTGCTGGCCATAGCAGATGCCCAGGACCGGGACGCCGAGCGTGAAAACGCTTTCGGGCGGGCGCGGAGATCCGTCGTCGATGACGCTGCACGGCCCGCCCGACAGGATTACGGCCTTGGGCGCGAACTCCGTCAGGAAAGCACCATCGACAGCCTGGTACGGGTGGATTTCGCAGTAGACGTTCAGCTCTCGCAGGCGGCGCGCGATCAACTGCGTCACCTGGCTGCCGAAGTCGATGATCAGAAGGCGGTCATGCTGGGTCATGTGGATCGGGATATGCCCGCGGGCACAGAGCGGCAAGGGGATTGATGGGTGTTATGTTCGGAAATGGCCGTGAGGTGTGCCTGTCAGTCCGCCGCCCCAAAAGCTGCGCCGTCAATGAATTGGCACGCCTTGGGTGCTATGATGATTGCAGCGGGGCGTTCTGACGTGGTGGGAGCAATCGCAGCGAGATGTGTCAGATCAGCGTTCTTAGCCGGTCTATTCGATCGCGCACCACCTTTGGACGCGAAGTGATGTTGAAGCGGACGGGTGGATTGAGCTGAAATTGGCGAATGCTGCGAAGCGCATGAATGACAGCTTTGAAGACAAGTAGTCGAAGGGCGCATAGTATTCTCCTCATGAACAATCTGTACAGATCACCCCTGTCTCAACCATTGGAACTGCCTGCGTGTCCGTCGTCAGGGTTTTTGGAACCAATGGCGGCCTAAACTAAGAGAGAGTTCGGCTCATCTGGTTGGTTTGATTATGCGGCGTGTTGTCTGTGATGCAAGCGCCGCGTTTCGAGTGTCTTTCGTTTGATCCTTTCCCTTTGTTTTAGAATGGCTTTGTCGCGTCCGAAGTAGACGTCGGCGGGTGTGACGTTGTTGATGCTCTCGTGGTAGCGCTGGTGATTGTAGTGGTCGACGAAGGCTTCGATCTGGGCTTCGAGATCGCCGGGCAGGAAGTAGTTTTCCAGCAAGATGCGGTTCTTCAGGGTCTGATGCCACCGCTCGATCTTGCCTTGGGTTTGCGGATGATACGGCGCACCGCGTGAGTGCTTCATGCCTTTGTCTTGCAACCATTCCGCCAAGTCGCCTGAGACGTAGCTGGACCCGTTGTCGCTCAGCAGGCGTGGCTTGTGGACGACATGAACCTGATCACAGCCGGACGCCTGCAAAGCCAGAGTCCAGCGTGTCCGTCACATCTTCAGCCCGCATGTTGGTGCAAAGCTTCCACGAGATGATGTAGCGGCTGTAATCGTCGAGGATCGTGCTGAGATAGAACCAGCCCCAGCCCAGAACCTTGATGTAGGTGAAGTCGGTCTGCCAAAGCTGATTGATCGCCGTGGTCTTGTCTTTGAACTCGCTGGCCGCCTTTATCACGATGAAGGCAGGGCTGGTGATCAGATCGTGCGCCTTCAGCATCCGATACGTCGAAGCTTCTGATACAAAGTAGCTTTCTTGATCTGTGAACGTCACCGCCAGCTCTCGCGGCGACAGCTCCGTCTCTTTCAAGCGCAGCTTGACGACCTTGCGCCGCACCTCGTCAGGGAATGCGGTTCCAGACGTGTTTTGGCTTGGGAGATTGATCCTGCAGGCCAGCCTCGCCACGCTGCAGATACCGATCATACCAGCGATAGAATGTGGTGCGGGGGATGCCCAGTTTGGCCAGTGTCAGACGCGCCGACAGGTGGCTTTCTTCGACCAGCCGGATGATCTCTAACTTCTCAGATGCAGGGTACCTCATTCGTGGTCGCCCCCACCGTCGAACATGCTTTTTTTGAGCAAGACGCAGTTCGAGCGTCTGCTCCGCCACGACCTCTTTCAGATCCTGCGCTTCACGGCGCAGTTCCTTCACCTCGTCAGTGTTTGCAGCACGCGCTGTATCGCCCGCCAGCCGCTTCTTCCGGCTTCCATGAAGTCCTTGGACCATTTGTAATAGATGCCCTGCGAGATGCCTTCACGGCGGCACAGCTCAGCAATGCTGTCCTCGCCGCGCAGCCGTCCAGCACGATCCGGATCTTCTCTTCTGATGAATAATGCTTGCGGGTGGCCCGCTTGATGTCTTTGACGATCTTCTCGCCAGGGCTTTTCGTTTCCAGTTGTCTGTCTCATCGTCCACTCCTCAGTGGTTACGATGAGCCAACAAACCCTCTCTTAGCAAATAACGCCTATTTGGACCCATAGGCGCTGACGTCAGACAGCAAAAGGATCCAAGTGATCCCGTCGCTTGAACTAAGTCACGCAGAACGGTTTCACTACCATCTCGCTTTGAGAAACCCGCTTCCAACCCGTCCGTTCTATTTCAAACAATGCATCAAGGACTGCTGGCAGAAGACAACCTGGGCAGATTCCGAACTAGACATCCAACCTGCGTACGATTCCGAAGGTTGGAACCGATACATCACCAAGGGTGCGGACATCGACTGGAACAACTTTCACATCGCCTGACGAAAACGTCGCACCGTGAATTCCCAGTCTACATACAAGAATCCGAGTTGCAGTGTCCCGATACTGCTTCAATGGATACTAATACTCAAAAATACTCATTCTTTATCAACAACTTATAGGAGAAACCACATGGCAAACTTTGAAAGACAATACGGAAACGACAAAAATGCCAAACACAAAACGTACACACACAACTTTCCTGTCGAACTCATTTCAAGACTCGAAGGACTCCCATAATCTGGATGCTACGGTTGTGTCTCGAAAGTGGTGGAAATTCTCCGGCGGCGTTCTCCGAGCGTTTTGATTTGCGCCTGATCAGGCGACGAGGTCAAGTGTCATTGGTTCAATTGGTTGCGCGAGCGTTTCCCAGCCGTCGACCTTGCGCATCTGGATTTGGCCTGAGGCGAGGAGCGCCCAAAGCAGCATCGGCACGGTTGCAGCGCAGGGCAGCACGGTCTGTGTTTTGATCCGGCGGCGAAACTCCTCGTTCAGGCGCTCGATAGCGTTGGTTGTGCGAGCTGACTTCCACTGCGACGGATCGAGGCGGGTGAAGGTGAACAGCCGATCCCCGGCCTCTTCAAGGCTGTCTGCGACCGCTCGACACTTGAGCTGCCATTTGCGTAGAAAGGATTTGCGCTGCTTCTCAACTTCATCGGCGGTTTCAGCGTAGATCATGGCGCGATAATCGTCGCCCAGCTCCTCGTGCATATGTTTTGGGGCGTGGGCCAGCAGGTTGCGATGCTTGTGAACAGTGCAGCGTTGGATCGGCAAGTCTTGGCCCCACAACGCGACCAGCGCGGCCTCCAATCCCGGCGCGCCATCAACCATCACGAACTCGGGCCGCTTGAGGCCCCGCGCATCGAGGTCGTCAATGAACTGACGCCAGGCGGCTGTGCTCTCCCCGCCCATATTCATGATGGAAAGCAATACTTTCTGCCCATCACGACGCACGCCAATGGCAGCCAGAACCGAGATGTTCTGCGCTTTCCGATCAAGACGCGTCGTGATGACGGTGCCGTCAAGGATGAGCCGAACGATGTCCTCATCAGCAAGGCTGCGGGCGCACCAGGCGTCCCAGTCGGTCTTCACCTTGCGCCAAGCGCGGCTGACGACGTCTTTGCCGACAGCCCCCTTGAACAGCGCAAACAGCGCGCGCTTCACACGCCGCGTGTTGGTGCCCGAGAGATAAACCGACGCAATCAACGCTTCGGCCGTCTTGGTCAGGCGCTGGTAGCGCGGCAACGCTTTTGAGCGCCATTCACTAGCCTTACCGACTTCATCTTCAACCCGGGCGCGGGGTACGCTGATCGTCTCGGTGCCAAATGTCCCGGTGATCTGACGGTCCCGGTGGCCGTGGCGATAGCCTTTCACCGCCTCGGCGTCCCGGCCATACCGCAAACGGCCAAGAAAGCCGTCCAGTTCTTCCTTGAAAACGGCCTCGATCGTGCCGCGGATGTTGGCGCGCAGCCGATCTTCGATCGGATCAAAGCCTTCTTCACATGCAAGTAGCGAAATGGGGCTCGTGTCTGTAGTCTTGGTCATGGCGTGATCTCCTAAGGCGGTACCAGCCGCCGATTGGGTGGGTTTGATTCACCCGGAGATTACGCCACCTTCAAATTTCCACCAACTTCCCGACACGACCGCCCAAGAACTGGGCGATACTAGGGTTGATGTTCTGGTCGTACAGGTAAATCAGGTGAGAGCAGTGGCGGTAGTCATTCGTCCCTCTGGTCGTGTTGGGAAGCCAATTGGTGTCCTGGAACAGACGCGACTGTGATGAAAATGGTCCCGGCTTTCCATTCCGCCCGAACCACATGCTCTTGGCAGATGTGATCATGACGTTGTTTCTGTCAGTCCCCTTTAGGTCGCGTTCACGGAGTCTCTTGAGTGCCGCTGAGACCCTGCTGTGATCAGCCTTGGTCATTGCGTTCTGAGCGGAGTACGAGAACCGCAACTTGTTAATACTAGGCATGCCTCGCACGTCGATTAGACTCCGGGCCTGATCACGAAACCTCCGCTCTGAAGCAGGGTCACGGTCGAGATCGAAGACAATCCCGTTGCGCCTCATGAACGATGCCATGAGCGAACCCTCAGCCAAAAAGGTATAGACTGTAAGCGACCCGACAGCCATTAGGAGCACAGGTGGAAGCTCCCAAAGAAGCACATTATCTCCAACCGAAAAGAGGCAATCAGCCTTTGCCATATTGAACAGTGCCTTGCTCAGCTCTGGCAGGTCCTGCTTCCGATCCCACTCCTCTGTGGCACGGACCATACCGGTTTTCCTGATCGACGGTCGCAAAGCCATGATCAAGGTAGAGACCTTTCCAAGACTTGATGGCGACACCATTAGCCTTTGCACCGTCTGTCAGCAGTTCTTGAGTTACACAGCGGACGACGCTCAAGACCTCATCGACGACAACGTCGTATCCCTAGGAGAAGACCTTCCATTGCGAGGAAGGCGACGTCGGTAAAGAGGGCATGTGTTGTGACAATGCTGTGGCCACCATTCAACAACTCGCGCAGGTGGTCTCGCTTGCGTCTGTGGATGCCGCCGCTTTCAACGGTAATGGGTTCGACTAAAGCTACAGGGGCGTCGTTGATGAACCTCTGAACTTCAGAGTTGAGGGGTGTCTGACGTCAGCGCTTATGGGTCCAAATAGGGCGATTTGATAAGAGAGAGTTGTTGGCGCATCGTAACCACTGAGGAGTGGGGCATGAGACAGACAACGAAGAGCGCCGGCGAGAAGATCGTCAAAGACATCAAGCGGGCGACCCGCAGGCAATATTCATCGGAAGAGAAGATCCGCATCGTACTGGACGGCCTGCGCGGCGAGGACAGTATTGCCGAGCTGTGTCGCCGTGAGGGCATCTCACAGGGCATCTATTACAAATGGTCGAAGGACTTCATGGAGGCCGGGAAGAGACGCCTGGCGGGCGATACAGCGCGTGCTGCGACGACCGACGAGGTCAAGGATCTGCGGCGCGAAGCTCGGGACCTGAAGGAGGTCGTTGCGGAGCAGACGCTTGACCTCCGTTTGCTCAAAAAAAGCATGACAGGGGATGGGGGCGACCAAGAATGAGGTATCACCCATCCGAGAAGCTGGAGATCATCCGGCTGGTCGAGGGATCGCACCTGTCAGCACGTCAGACGTTGGCAAAAATGGGCCTGCCCCGCACCACATTTTACCGTTGGTATGATCGGTATCTGCAGCGTGGCGAGGCTGGGCTGCAGGATCAATCCCCCAAGCCAAAAAACGTCTGGAACCGCATTCCTGACACGGTGCGCCGCAAGGTCGTCAAGCTGGCGTTGAAGGAAACGGAGCTGTCGCCGCGCGAACTGGCGGTGACCTTCACGGATCGGAACCGCTACTTTGTCTCAGAATCTTCGGTCTACCGAGTGCTGAAAGCCCACGATCTGATCACCAGCCCCGCCTTCATTGTTATCAAGGCAGCGAGCGAGTTCACCGACAAGACCACCGCCATCAATCAGCTTTGGCAAACCGACTTCACCTACCTCAAAGTTCTCGGCTGGGGTTGGTTTTATCTCAGCACGATCCTCGACGATTACAGCCGGTACATCATCTCGTGGAAGTTGTGCACGAACATGCGGGCTGAGGATGTGACAGATACGCTCGATCTGGCCCTGCAGGCATCCGGCTGTGATCAGGTCCACGTCGTTCACAAGCCACGCCTGCTCAGCGATAATGGCTCCAGCTACGTCTCAGGCGACCTTGCTGAATGGCTGCAGGACAAAGGCATGAAGCATTCTCGCGGTGCGCCGTATCATCCGCAGACTCAGGGCAAGATCGAGCGATGGCATCAAACCCTGAAGAACCGCATCTTGCTCGAAAACTACTTCTTGCCGGGCGATCTCGAAGCCCAAATCGAAGCCTTCGTCGAACACTACAATCATCAGCGGTACCACGAGAGCCTCAACAACGTCACGCCATCCGACGTCTACTTCGGCCGTGACAAAGCCATTCTAAAACAAAGAGAAAGGATCAAACGAAAGACGCTCGAAACGCGGCGCTTGCATCACAGACAACGCGCCGCATAATCACAGAAATCAGATGAGCCAGACTCTCTCTTAGTTTAGGCCGTTCTTGGTTCCAAAAACTCTGACGACGCACAAGTTACAGGGCGATTATGGCCTTTGAGTTTCAGGTAGATCGCAACCGCTTCGGACAGCTTCACAGAGCCGTTCTCAGGAATCGCCGAGAGATGTCCTCCAGCCGACTGCTGAAGCCTCAGAAGATGCTTGCCCGGAAGCCCGTGATCTTTAATCCGCAAGTGATACCAATATTCATCGAGCTGCTGGGCAGCCCTCGAAGCCCTGGAAGACGCCACAGGTGCCGACCGAGTTCTCAGTGAGTATGTGATCTTACGGGCTTGATAGTGCCTCAGAAGGTCACTCGGGACCCTCCGCTCGAAGTAATAGATGCCGTTCTTGGTGAACGAATGTGGAACCGATTTGTCATACGCCATGTCCTACGCCCGCGCAGTTTCTTAAAGAAACCGAGGGTATTCAATGGGTTGGAACTTGAAGTGGTGCCCGGGGGCGGAATCGAACCACCGACACGAGGATTTTCAATCCACTGCTCTACCCCTGAGCTACCCGGGCACGGGCGAACGGGTGGGCCGTTCGGGTCGCGGTGTTCTAGTCGCGCTCCGGCACGGTGTCCAGTGGCCAAACCGGCAATTTCTTTAGTGGGTTTGGGGGCGGGTCTCAGCGGTTAGCTGCTGCGCCTCCTCGGCATCATCGGGGTCATCTGAAGGCACCGCATATCCTCCGGTCAGCCATCGGCCGAGATCGACGTCGGCGCACCGGCGCGAGCAGAACGGGCGGTAGGATTTGTGCGGGTCTTTTGAGCAGATCGGGCATGTCATGGCAGGGAATTCAATAGCTCGCTCAAAGGTTGGCGTTCGCGTTTTCGTTGCAACTCATAATGGCCCAACGGCGTCCATCCGGCCAGTGCCGTTTCCACCGGATCGGCGCGCAGGGCGGCGCGCAGACTCTGCTCGAACGCGGCGCGATCCCTTTTCGGCATCGGTGCAAGGTCAATCGTGATTTGCCCGCCAAGGCCCCGGACACGCAGCGCGCGAGGCAGGGCGCGTGCCAGTGCAATGTTAGCTTTCAGACCGGCTGCGAGCGAGCTGTCGGACCCAGTGTTTACGTCCACCGCAATCAGCGCGCGTGTCGGTTCGATGAAGGCCGATGCACCTCCGGGCAGCTGCAGGCGAGAGGTGCGCACGCCCTCGATCGCGTCGAGGACGCCGTGATCGTCCAGTGCGCCTGCCTCATCAGCCAGAACATCCGGCGTCGCCCAATCTCGCCATGCCAGCGTTTGGGCGTCAGGTGCATCGACAAGCAGCTCGGGTGCATCGCCGGCGGCGTCGGCCAGTACAACAATCGCCAAATCGCGCATGGCGGCGATATCGGCAGCCACCTCTTCGGGGTCTGCGCCTTCTGCGTTCGAACGCACAATCAGGCCGTGTGCAGAACCGTCCATGACATCCTCAGCAAGAATGCGGAGCTTTCCGCGCACTTCCTCATCCCGGATCGCACGCGAGATGTTCAGACCCGGAGCATCCGGGGTGACGATCGCGAACCGGCTTTTGAAAAGCACTCGGCTGGTGACGGGAACGGCCTTGCCCGCCTCGGCCTGGCCGCTGACTTGCACCAGCAGAGCCTGCCCCGGCGCGATCCCTTTGGATCCACGCAGCCAACCGTGCCCGTCGGGAAGGCGAACTGTCAGCCCGCCCTGGCCTTTCATCGGGCGCTCAGCGATGCCGCGATAAATCGCACCGATGCCGGGCGGGGCGCTATCGGGGGGATCAAACAGCACGTCATCCAGCTGCCCGTCGACCATCCGAGCGGCAAGCTTGCGACCTGCAATCTCACCCAATGCTATCACGCTGCCCTTCACCGGATCACTCCGGCGGCGCGCAACATCGTCGCCGTTTCGTGGACGGGCAAGCCAACGACGCCGGTGAAGCTTCCTTGCAGCCACGGTACAAACGCGCCCGCCGGGCCCTGGATGCCGTAGCCGCCCGCCTTGCCTTGCCAGTCGCCGCTGTCGAGGTAGGCGTCGATTTCCGAGGTTTCCAGCCGCTTGAACCGCAGGGTCGTCACGCTGTCCTTCAAAGCCAGCCTGTCGGCTGTACGCAGGGCCACGGCGGTGATGACCTTGTGGCGGCGCCCTGACAGCAGGCGCAGGAAGGCCGCAGCCTCGGCCTGATCTTCCGGCTTGCCCAAAATGCGGCGGCCGACGGCGACGGTGGTGTCGGCGGCCAGAATTGCCTCATCCGCCGCACAGTCACCGACCTGCGCCTTTTCGCGCGCCATGCGCAAGCAATAGGGTCGCGGCAGTTCGGCCTTGTCGGGGGTCTCGTCGATATCCGCAGGCCGCACTCTGTCCGGCGTCACGCCGATCTGCGCCAATAGCTCCAGCCGCCGCGGACTGGCCGAGGCGAGGGTCAACCGGCGCGACATCATCGGTGTCGCGCTATTTGAAGCGATAGTTGATCCGACCTTTGGTCAAATCATAGGGCGTCATCTCAACCTGGACTTTGTCGCCAGCCAGAACCCGGATGCGGTTCTTGCGCATCTTGCCTGCCGTGTGCGCGATGATCTCATGGCCGTTTTCCAGCTCGACCCGGAATGTCGCGTTCGGCAGGAGTTCCTTCACGACGCCGGGAAATTCGAGCAGTTCTTCCTTGGCCATGGTGTCTCCTTGTTTGGGTGCCCGAAGTTGGGCCCGTTCTTAAGCGTGCTCTAAATGGCGGCGATCTGAGTGATTTACAAGGGGTTATCGCAAACCGCGATGCTGAGGGATTTCACCAGATAACTGGTCTTGGACGATTTTTCCTTCGGGTTGCATCGGGAACCTGGTTGACTGGGCCGCACGGCATAGAATCGCGCGGTTCGTGGCCGCCGGTGTTGGCTGGAGGCGTGAGGCCCACACTTGAAATCGTCCTGTGGACGATTTCAGGGCCGAACGGGCGGACCCCGTCTCGGCCCCCACCAAACGTCCTCGGGATATTTATGGCGAAAAGACGATTGAGGAGCCGGCCGCGAGGTCAAGATGCCTCGACATACTGGGGTCAATTGGAGACGGGTTCCTGCGGATCTCCAAACCTTGCCAGTATGCGCTCACGAATCTGATCACGAGCCTGGCGATAGCTGGCCAACCGATCCTCGCGCGCTTCTCCAAGCCCCGTCGGGTCAAGGATCGGCCAATACTCGACGTCGAGGTGGTAATATCGGGTTAAGTCCAGCGCGCGACGCTGGCTGGCAGGGGACAGCGCGACGATCAATTCGAAGCCGCCCAGATCGTCGCCCCATTCCTGCATCTCGTCGAAACTTCGTGAGCGGTGGCGCGCCAGTTCAATCCCCAGTTCAGCGCAGACCGCGACGGAAAAACCGTCTATTTCCATATCGTTATAGACACCGGCGGATTGGACATAGGTGGTCTGGCCGTAGAAATGCTTCATCATCCCCTCAGCCATGGGCGAGCGGACTGCGTTGTGGTCGCAACAAAACAGCACGGATTGGGGCAGGGGCCGCTGGGGTGTGGCGTCGTCAGCCACCGAAATGCAGCACGCAGACCAGGGTGAAAAGGCGGCGCGCGGTGTCGGTGTCGACCTCGGCTTTGCCTTCCAGCCGCTCAACCAGCACCCGCGCGCCTTCGTTGTGGATGCCGCGCCGGGCCATGTCGATGGTCTCGATCTGGCTGGGTGGCATGGTCCTTACTGCCTCAAAGTAGCTTTCGCAGATCTGGAAGTAGTCTTTTACGACCTGGCGGAATGGACCGAGAGACAGATGAAATTCGGCAGCAGGAGTATCATTTTCCTGTTTTAAATCAAAAACTAAACGGCGATCCTTGATAGATAAGGTCAGGTGGTAAGGACCGTCTGGTGCGTCGTCGCGTGGGAGCGCGAAGCTGTTGTCTTCCAACAGATCAAAAATCGCGACTTTGCGCTCTTGCTCGATCTCTGGCGTTGGCGGAGCCAGGGCGGAATCGTCGATATCGATGCGGGTCAGGCGTGCGGGCGAGGTCATTCCGGGGGCCTGTTCAGCCGCTCCAGCCGGGCGCCGACGCTGAGGCCATGGGCTTCAAGACTTTCCGAGCGGGCCAGACGCTCGGCCGCTGGTCCGATTACGCGCATTGCTTCGGGCGTCAGCTCGGTCATTGTGGTGCGTTTCATAAAATCCAGCACGCCGAGGCCGGACGAAAACCGGGCCGAACGGGCGGTCGGCAGCACATGGTTAGGGCCGGCGATGTAGTCGCCGATGGCCTCTGGCGTCCATTTGCCCAAGAAGATCGCGCCCGCGTGGCGGATGTTGGCGGCCAGGGCGCGAGGTTCTTCGATGCAGAGTTGCAAGTGTTCCGGCGCGATCCGGTCACTGAGGGCGGCAGCCTCGCCCCAGTCGCGAACAGTTATGATCGCGCCATTGTCCTGCCAACTTGCGGCGGCGATGTCACGTCGTTCGAGCGATGTCAGGCGAAACTCAACGGATGAAGAAACTTCATCCGCAAACACACTGTTATTGGTAATCAAAATGGACTGAGCGCTACTGTCATGTTCCGCCTGGCTTAGGAGGTCCAGCGCCACCCAATCCGGATCATTATCCTTGTCTGCGATCACCAGGATTTCGGACGGTCCGGCGATCATGTCGATGCCGACACGCCCGAACACCCGCCGTTTGGCCGCCGCGACATAGGCGTTGCCCGGGCCGGTGATCGTGTCGACCGGGCGGATCATTTCGGTGCCATATGCCAGCGCAGCGATCGCTTGCGCGCCGCCGATCCGATAGATCGTTTCTACCCCTGACAGCCGCGCCGCAAGCAGGACGAGGGGGTTAACCTCGCCGTTTGGGGTCGGGACCGTGACGACCAATCGCCTGACGCCGGCAACCTGCGCCGGGATTGCATTCATAAGGACCGAGGAAGGGTATGTGGCCAACCCCCCAGGAACATAGAGGCCCGCCGCGTCAACGGGCGTCCAGCGCCAGCCCAGCCGCGCCCCGGCCTCATCCTTCCAATTGGCATCTTCGGGCAGTTGACGTTCGTGATAGGCGCGGATGCGCGTTGCCGCCATTTCCAGCGCGGCACGATCTTCGTCTGACACGCTGTCGCAGGCGGCATCAATTTCTGCTTCTGAAAATGCCATTGTTTCAGAGGTTAGCGAGACTTTATCAAAGTGTCGCGTTAGCTCGAATACGGCCGCATCGCCTCGTTTTCGAACGTCTGAAATGATTTCGGCGACCGCGTCATCGACGTCGACAGCCTCTTCGCGTTTCGCGGCGAGCAGTTCACGAAACGCGAATTCGAACTCAGAGTCATCAGTGGACAGGCGGCGGACCATCGGGGTCAGTCCGGATGCGACGGGCGCGCGCCCGTTTTGGCGGCGTAAGCGCGTGTGACGTCAGACAAGGTGACCTCCAGCGCCTCAACGTCGAGTGCAATTGCGCCGTCGCCCGCGAGTGTCAGGGTGATCCTACCAGAGCCGTCCTCGCCGGGTTCGAATTCCATCGCCAGCAGAGACAATATGGTGTCCGGGCTTCGCATTTCAGGACCTTGAGTCTGTACCTTTTGCACATCCTCAATGCTGAGAACGGATTGGACGCGCTCGACGCGAGCGTCGGATTTCTCTTCCCATCGGAATCGGTTAATCAGCATTGCAAAGCGTCGTTTGCGCTTGCTGTATTTCATTTCCGAGGCCGGAAAGACGGCATCTTGCACGAGCGCAGATAGGACCTGTAAGTCACTGGACTCAAACGCCCTTAACCGCAGCGGCGGCGGGCTGGCATCCTCAAAACGGGCGTCACTCATGCGGCAATCCGCTCGATCTGCGCACCGCAGGCGGACAGTTTCGTTTCAACGTGCTCGTAGCCGCGATCCAGATGGTAGACCCGGCTGACCACGGTCTCTCCCTCTGCTGCCAGCCCTGCCAAAATCAACGAGACCGAGGCCCGCAGATCCGTCGCCATCACCGGCGCGCCTTTCAGACGCTCCACACCGGTCACGGTCGCTGTGCCGCCGGACACGTCAATATCGGCCCCCATGCGCATCAGTTCGGGCGCGTGCATGAACCTGTTTTCAAATATTTTTTCTTCCAAAACCGAGGTCCCATCGGCCGTGCAGAGCAACGCCATCATTTGGGCCTGAAGGTCAGTGGGGAAGCCCGGAAAAGGCTCGGTCGCGACATCGACGGCGTTCACCCGACCGTTTTTGCGCGCGACCTTCAGCCCACGTTTTGTCTCAGATATCTCGATTCCGGCGTCGTGTAGTTTCTCGGCAAATGCCCCGACCAACTCCATCGACCCGCCCAAACACTCCACTTCGCCCCCGGTGATCGCCGGTGCGAGCATATAAGTGCCAAGTTCGATCCGGTCGGTTACAACGCGGTGGGTTGCGCCACCCAGCCGGTCTACGCCTTCGATGGTGATTGTCGACGTACCTTCGCCATCAATCTGGGCGCCCATGGCGCGCAGACAGCGGGCCAGATCAACGATTTCGGGTTCGCGGGCGGCGTTCTCCAGCACTGTCGTGCCTTTCGCAAGGGTTGCCGCCATCAGGGCGTTTTCCGTAGCGCCAACCGATGCGAAGGCGAAGCGGAACTGGGCTCCACGCAGGCCCTGCGGGGCCGTTGCATGCACGTATCCGTCGCGCAGGTCCAGCTTGGCACCCATCGCTTCCAGCGCTTTCAGGTGCAGGTCCACAGGCCGTGCGCCGATCGCGCAGCCACCGGGCAGCGACACTTCGGCCTGACCAAACCGCGCAAGAAGCGGGCCCAACACCAGAATCGAGGCCCGCATTTTGCGCACAATGTCATAATCCGCATGCTGGCTGGACAGGTTGTGGCTGGACAGCGCCAGCACCTTGCCGTCCTGCATTGCCGTCGCCTCGGCGCCAAGCGAGCGGAGCAGTTCGCTCATCGTTGCAATATCCGACAGACGGGGCGCGTTGGTCAGGGTCAGCGGTTCCTCGCTGAGAAGTGTCGCAGGCATCAGCGTCAGGCAGGCATTCTTGGCGCCGGCAATCGGGATTTCGCCGTTCAGCGGTTGCCCGCCACGCACCAGAATCGAATCCATTCAACTGCCCTCGTCTTTGTCGCGCGCCCTTGCCTGGGCTTTGCGTCGTTTCAGGTTCTCGCGCAGCGCCGCCTTCAGCTTGGCGGCCCGGTCTTTCGCCGGTTTCTTCGGCTTGGCGCGGGATGGCTCACTCATCGCGGGCTTGTTACCGCAGGCGGCACGTCGGGTCCAGATTACACGCAGCGGCGGGGCCATTTTCGTGCTAGCCTCGGATCTGACAACCAGCGGAGGCCACAATGATGCGATTTGCCTGGTACGCTTTGATGGGTGCTATTGCTGTTCCCGCCGTGGCGCAGGAGGCGCCACCATTCGCCGCCTTTGATCTGGCGAGTGAGGCTGTGCTGAACGACCCCCACGACCTGGCATTTGGCCCGGATGGACGGCTCTATGTGGCGGATAAATTCGCCAATCGGATTGCTGTCTTTGATCCCGAAACGCTGGAACTGATCGAGGTTCTGGGCGACGGGGCTTTCCCAAATGTCCACGACATAGCTTTTGGTCAGGATGGACAGGTTGCCATTGCTCTCACCTCGGCCAACGTCGTGGCGGTTTATGAGGATCTCGCGAAAATCAATGGCCCGCCAGATATGCTGTATCCGGCACCTCGATCAGAGGGCGCAGCGATCCACCCGGATGGCCGTATTCTGGCGATGGCCAGTGGGGCCGGGGCGCTGGTTGCCTTCGCGGAAGGGCAAGCCAGCGCGGTGGTGCAAGGGCATTTCGGAGCCCATGATGTGGCCGTTGATCTGAACGGAGACATCTGGGTCGCCGACAATGCCGCCGGCCGTCGTGTGCGCTATTCCGCGTCATTGGAACGAGCGCAGGTGTTAGACGCTGCGAAGTTCGGCTTCGTCGGTCCGCGCTATCTGGATGTCACGGACTTCGGCCATCTGGTCATCGCAGATCAAGACGCCCACCGGGTGCTGCTGATCGATCCGAATGGCCCGGACGGAGGCACACTACTGGGCGTGATTGGTGATGGATCGCCCGGACTTGGCCCAAACAAATTCGACGATCCTGAAGGTGTCGTGGCGCGTGGCAGCCGGTTCTGGATATCGGACAGCGACAACAACCGGATCGTGCGCTACTCGGTCGTTATCAACTGACGATTTCGCCCGCCTTGCCCCTTGCGCGGGGCCGCGTATACGTCTAATCACGCCGCGCCCGGACAGGCGTACTCGCGCCGTGTTGGCAGAATGCTGTGGTAGCTCAGTGGTAGAGCACACCCTTGGTAAGGGTGAGGTCGAGAGTTCAATCCTCTCTCACAGCACCATCTAACCCCATTGAAATCGTTAAATCGCCATGAAATAAGGGGGTTGAAGCATTAAGATGGAACATACGAATGGAACATACGCCACCTAGCAATCTGGTCCTTATCAAAGGCAAGTGGTACGTCAACGTCACCGTCCCTCTGGCGCTCAGAGACACCCTTGGGAAGCAGAAACGTCTTTCCACTGGCACCAGCGACAAGAAGATTGCCAAGCAGCCTGAATATCCGAGGCCAGTGATGTTCGCGGTCTAGGCTTGATGGGGGGGAGCAGGGGGTCGCGCGGGTTTCCTTCATTCAGAATTGGAACCTAAAAATTTCTCGAAGCAGTTTGGCTTTTGCACTTCAGGGTGTTAGCAAGCTCACAAACAAACTGGAGAATGATGAGATGAAGAAACCATACACCAAACCCGCTGTGCTAAAGCGCGATAGCCTTGCAACGATTGCTGCTACTCCGTCGATTTCCGGACCGGCGCCATCCGATTCTCGCCTAAAGACTGCGATTGTGCCCGCAGGAACAACGTCTAGCGGTTTCAACCTGTATGACTTCAGCTACATCGGTCAGCCTGAAGTGTGGCGTGGTGTCATGGCCCAAGAGGTACTTAAGACCCACCCTGAGGCAGTCTCCACAGGCAGCAATGGCTTCTTGGCCGTAGACTATGGAATGCTGGGTCTGAAGATGGAGCGCGTTAACTGAAGCAGGCTGGATGACGTCTCTCAGAAACGCATGCCTCATCTTGACCTAAGCTCCTGATTATGAGCCTTAATCTGCTGTCCGGATAAGCTAGAAGAACCCCCTCTGGGTTAACTCGGTTGTGTCTCGAAAGTGGTGGAAATTCTCCGGCGGCGTTCTCCGAGCGTTTTGATTTGCGCCTGATCAGGCGACGAGGTCAAGTGTCATTGGTTCAATTGGTTGCGCGAGCGTTTCCCAGCCGTCGACCTTGCGCATCTGGATTTGGCCTGAGGCGAGGAGCGCCCAAAGCAGCATCGGCACGGTTGCAGCGCAGGGCAGCACGGTCTGTGTTTTGATCCGGCGGCGAAACTCCTCGTTCAGGCGCTCGATAGCGTTGGTTGTGCGAGCTGACTTCCACTGCGACGGATCGAGGCGGGTGAAGGTGAACAGCCGATCCCCGGCCTCTTCAAGGCTGTCTGCGACCGCTCGACACTTGAGCTGCCATTTGCGTAGAAAGGATTTGCGCTGCTTCTCAACTTCATCGGCGGTTTCAGCGTAGATCATGGCGCGATAATCGTCGCCCAGCTCCTCGTGCATATGTTTTGGGGCGTGGGCCAGCAGGTTGCGATGCTTGTGAACAGTGCAGCGTTGGATCGGCAAGTCTTGGCCCCACAACGCGACCAGCGCGGCCTCCAATCCCGGCGCGCCATCAACCATCACGAACTCGGGCCGCTTGAGGCCCCGCGCATCGAGGTCGTCAATGAACTGACGCCAGGCGGCTGTGCTCTCCCCGCCCATATTCATGATGGAAAGCAATACTTTCTGCCCATCACGACGCACGCCAATGGCAGCCAGAACCGAGATGTTCTGCGCTTTCCGATCAAGACGCGTCGTGATGACGGTGCCGTCAAGGATGAGCCGAACGATGTCCTCATCAGCAAGGCTGCGGGCGCACCAGGCGTCCCAGTCGGTCTTCACCTTGCGCCAAGCGCGGCTGACGACGTCTTTGCCGACAGCCCCCTTGAACAGCGCAAACAGCGCGCGCTTCACACGCCGCGTGTTGGTGCCCGAGAGATAAACCGACGCAATCAACGCTTCGGCCGTCTTGGTCAGGCGCTGGTAGCGCGGCAACGCTTTTGAGCGCCATTCACTAGCCTTACCGACTTCATCTTCAACCCGGGCGCGGGGTACGCTGATCGTCTCGGTGCCAAATGTCCCGGTGATCTGACGGTCCCGGTGGCCGTGGCGATAGCCTTTCACCGCCTCGGCGTCCCGGCCATACCGCAAACGGCCAAGAAAGCCGTCCAGTTCTTCCTTGAAAACGGCCTCGATCGTGCCGCGGATGTTGGCGCGCAGCCGATCTTCGATCGGATCAAAGCCTTCTTCACATGCAAGTAGCGAAATGGGGCTCGTGTCTGTAGTCTTGGTCATGGCGTGATCTCCTAAGGCGGTACCAGCCGCCGATTGGGTGGGTTTGATTCACCCGGAGATTACGCCACCTTCAAATTTCCACCAACTTCCCGACACGACCGTTAACTCTTCCTAGTAATGGATTAGGGGTAATGTTCCTTCGCCCATAGTAAAGGTTTAAGATACTAGATCTTCTTTTGTTGTTAGTTTTAGGGGAGTGGGGGGGGAGCTACCTAGTCACTAGACTTAACTATGGTAAACTCTTCTATAGAGACTATCGAAGTCTCTAGAATATTGCGGACTAGTATGAAGACTAAAACCACTATAGTTTCTCTATAGGGTGGGCGGTGAGGCCTCGAGAACGCGATTGACATAAAGCCCTGTCAAAGTGAGTTTCGCACTACACATTAACGAGGGATGAACCAATGAAGAAACCATACACCAAACCGGAAGCCGTCAAGAAGGGCAACATGGCGCCTGTCGTAGCAAAATGTGTTTCGGCGGGATGCGAACCATAACCACAATTCAGGCTTTCTGAATAAAGAGGCGCCCTCGGCCTAGTGGTTGGGGGTGTCTTTTTTGCTTGGGATTATTTCCCGCGATAGAGCCAAACCGGAACAAATGTCGCCGCGAGGCTCAGAAATCGGCGGGCACGGCGCTTCCATCGCGACCTGAAATAACGGTTTGTCAAGGTCCGATACCTATAGGCGGCTACGACTATGGCCCGGTTCGCGTCCGCGTAAGACGAATCGTGACGCCGTTCCCTAAAGTCTCTTATTACTCGCCTTGCTAAGGCCGGAGCTGGCGTATTCAGAGGTGGCCCTAGTTATTCGACCAGTTTTCAGCCTTGTTAAGATGGATCAGGGTTTCCTTTAGGCTGCTAATCTCATGGGTTCTGTTTTGCTGACATAGGCCTCATCGGGGGTCAATATGCCGTGGGTCGAATGCGGGCGCTCCGAGTTGTAGTAGATCCAGCCATTTGCCGATCCCAGTACGCATTCCTCTGAACCTGTCTCAAAGGCGTTCAAATAAACGCATTCATACTTCAGGGATCTCCACAGTCGCTCGATCATGCGATTGTCGCGCCATGCGCCTCTTACCATCCATGCTGATTTTGATTTTTGCATCCGCTCAACACGTCTATCCAATCGCCACTGGTAAATTGGCTGCCCTGATCTGTGTTGAATATCTCCGGCGCGCCGTAGTTGGCCAATGCCTCTTTCAGCGCCTCAACACAGAACCCGGCGTCCATACTGTTGGAAAGCCGCCAGGCCAACACCTTGCGGCTGTGCCAATCCATGATGGCCACGAGGTACAGGAAGCCGCGCCGCATCGGAATATAGGTAATATCTGCGCACCAGACTTGGTTTGGGCGGTCGATTACCAGTATTCCTCAGCAAGTACGGCCAGATCTTGTGCTGCGGGTGCTTCTTGCTGGTGTTGGGTTCCTGATAGATCGGCACCAGACCGCATGAGGCGCATCAATCGCCGGACACGATGGCGCCCGCATCTGATGGTCGTTCCGCTTCATGTGATCGGGCCATCTGTCGCGACCCGTACCACGGCGTCTCCAGGAACTGCTTGTCGATGATCTCCATGAACCGCAGGTTCTCTGCGCTCTCGCCCTTCGGTTCATAGTACAGGTTCGATCGCGACAGCGTCAGCAGCGCGCACTGACGACGCACGCTCAGCTTGTGATCCTTGCTCACCATTTTTTGCCTCGCGTCCCGAGCAGCTGGTGCGAGGCATCCGCCAAAAAATCCCGCTCCACCACCAGCTGGCCGATCTTCGAATGCAGCTTCTCGACATCGGCGGCGCTCGGCCTGTGTCCGAGCGCCGCGCCCTCGGCGCGTCAAACGCCGTCGCCATGTTCTCAAGCGCCGCACGCTTCCATGTGCCGATCTGAGTTGGCGTGGACGCCGTACTTCTTCGCCAGCTCCGCCAGCGTCAGCTCCTCGCGGATCGCTTCAACCGCTACCTCGCGCCTTGAATTCCGCTGAATGGTTCTTTCGCTTCTTCATCTCTGGATCGTCTTTCTCTTCAGTCGATCCACCTTAACAACTGGTCCGAAATCCCGCGACCACCTCTTTCTGATCCCCAGACAGATTCCGAAACATGATGATATGCTCACGCAATTCTACAACCCGTGACTGACCACGACTAAGGGGCAGCCGCCCAGACTTCACTAGTTTGGCTGTATCGCAAAGGTAAGCGGTACAGCGTTTTGGCCTAGACTCATAAATACTGCATTTTCCATCGAAGCACTTACACGGCAATTCGAGAAATCGGGTTTCTGACTTACGCGCCCGTATCGACTCCACTGGAGGGTTCTCGCCATCGAGAAGCTCGACTGCGCCGAACAGCGACCCATCGCAACACAGTCCGCATTCAACGCAAAGCGACGTAACTGCTTGGCTGTTCTCTTGCACTCACCGTTCCTTAAGCTCAATAGTGCCCGTTCGGCCACGGTATCCCATCCACCTGTCGATTGACATGAATCAGGCAACTTTTCCGAGAAAATCTAGGGTTGCATTAACACATAGGGGCCAGCCCCCCTAACCCCCCTTGCACCCCTTACGTAAAGGTCAACTTTTTCCCTGTGGTGGTGCTGCTGTGTTACAAAAACCTCACGGGTCTGTGATACCTCTGTAACATTTCAACTCACACCTTAAGGAACTGGCGAGCCGTGGGCCACAGCTACAGCTACATCTTCCCTCTTCCTTGTGGTTGTAGGTCTCAATAGACCAAGGCCATGTGAGATCTCTCACTACCCCAAGAATAGAGTCCCATATAAGTTGTTATTGAATTCTGAGACAGGATTGCTACCTTGTCTTAGAACCTATTGATACAATAGTAGCGCAGCTACGCTGCTCAACAGAAGGGAAGTAACAGCAGCCACCGGAAAAGCTTTAAATGTCCCAGTGCTGTCCTGAATTACCGGGATGGTATGCCAAATATTTTGCATCCGTGACGTCGACAAAGAGGTTAATAGCAAAACTCAGACGTTTGCCTCGCGCTCAGGATCTGGCAAAGTAGGCCAGTCCAGTTGTTCGAGCGTGTCCCGTGCGACCTTTCCGTTCGTGTCGAAAGCCGCTTGAAGCCGTTCACTAAGCCAAGAATATCCCTCTGCAGAAAGCTCGACGGCTGCCTGTTGCTGGTATGCTCTTCGCGGGTCGGTGTTTCCTTTTCCACTCAGCGCATTGCGCTGTGTCGGGGCAAACGAATCCGCGCCCAAGGTGTCCATCAATTCATTCAAGGAAACGCCGTTCTCCATCCTCCCAGCGACGAACTCAGCATGATGGACGCGGATGTATCGCGGGCATTTTTCCTTCCACGGCCTGAGCGCGATGTCGGCGGCCGTTGCATCATCGCGCCCCTGTTGATGCCTCAGTCCGACGGCGCGCCCGAAAACTCGAATATCGTTTGGTTCGGCAGTCAGCCGTCCGATAAGAATAATGGCTTCGTCCTTAACAACTCTGGGCCGCTTCGTGGCGGGATAGGCGACTGCCCAGTGGCAGCCCGCCCGTTCAATTTCGTCGAAAGTAGAACACGACAGCGGCACCCGGTTGTCGCCTTCCCCGAGAAACTTCACGAAGGCCTGTCGCGCATCGGTCATTATTGCTGGCATATGCAATGGCGTCGGGTCAACGACGCCGGCATCGGCACCAAAATCGCCAAGACCACTCCGGCTGCTCGGCCTGCCGCCCAAAGCGCGATTGCGAGTAACCCTTTTCTCCCAAGATTCGAGTTGATCGTGCGATAGGTTGCTTCCTCCTCGCTGCCAAAGATCATTGAAGTAGGCTTGGCAAGTCACGATGATAGGTTGATCATCGGTCACCAAGCCAAACTCGTGATTTCTGTCGAGTGCCGCCTTTGTGAGATTCGCCGAGGTGACAATCGCCTGGTTCGCAAACAGATAAAGCTTGGCATGAAGTTTCTTGATGCCACGGACCTGCGCACCAGAATCCAACAGCATTCGCAGGGCCGCGATGTCGCTGACGCCCTCAGAGAAGTCGTCAAGGTTGAAACGAGTGATAACCTGAATTCTGGCAGGTTTAAGGGCTAGCAGTCGATCAAGGGCGCCTGCCTTGATGAACGGGCAGATGACCCGAAATTCGCTAGAGTCCGCCAACAAGGCAGCGGTCAATTCCGCGCCCCAGCCTGCATCGACTGGAGTAGCCCCCTGAAAGTGGTCCACCAACTGGGATAGATTTGTCCCGCAAATTGGAGGATCGGCGATGGCTGGGAAACGAGAGAAGCCGGACGAGATTGTATCGAAGCTACGGCAAGTTGAAGTGCTGCAGGGACAGGGCGCGACGATAGCGGAGGCGGTGCGTCAGATCGGCGTGACGCAGCAGACGTTTTATCGATGGCGAAAGTTGTACGGCGGGATGGGGCGCGTTCAGCTCAAGAGGCTTAAGGAGCTTGAGAAGGAGAACCAGCGGCTCAGGCGTGCAGTATCAGACCTGACGCTGGACAAGCTGATCTTGACTGAGGCCGCACGGGGAAACTTCTAAGCCCTTCGCGTCGTCGCAAATGCATCGACCGTGTGCGGCAGGAGCTTGGCGTTTCCGAGCGGAGATATGCCCAAAAGTTGGTGACGGCCGTCATCAGGCGGCGGCTTGAAGTTGCTTGATGCCGTCTTTGAAGACAACCCCCTGAATGACCTCGGGCAGACGGTTTGGACCGGAGATCTTCCGCCACTTCTTCTTGGCTGACATCATCAACCGGAAGACCATGGCAAGGGCGGTTTTGCGGTTTAGAGCGTGTCTCTGCCTTTCAGATTCAGGATTCCCAGATTGGCTGTGATGTGATTCCTTGCCCTTGAGGCAGATATGGGGGTTACAGATGGGCAAGCCACATCCAATAGAGCTGCGAACGCGTGTTGTCGCGTTTGTCGATGAGGGCCATGGACACCGCGAGGCGGCGCGGCATTTCCGGGTGTCACCGAAATTCGTGAACGACCTGATCAAACTGCGGTGCGAAACGGGATCACTTTTGCCGCGGCCTCAGGGCAATGGCGGCGGACATGGAAAGCTGGCCGGGGTGACCGGTTGGATAGATGCGCGCGTCACCGCCAAAGGCGAGATCACGCTCGATGAGTTGGTTGCTGAACTGGCCGAGACCCACGGTATCGACGTTCATCGCGGCACCGTCTGGCGGGTTCTGCGTGGCCTTGGATTGACGCATAAAAAAAGACCTGCAGGCGCTTGAGCAGAAGCGCAAGGATGTTGCTGACCTGCGCCGCATCTGGATCACGAAACGTCAACCCTTCATGGCCAACCATCTGGAAAGGCTGGCCTTCATCGACGAAACCTCAGCCAAGACCAACATGGCCAAGACGACCGGCTGGGCACCGCGCGGGCAGCGTTTGGTCGACCATGCGCCGTTCGGGCACTGGCGCACCCAAACTTTTATCGGTGCCCTCCGTCATGACCGGCTGGATGCACCCTGGGTGATCGACGGAGCAATGAACGGCGAAATGTTTGATCGCTATGTCGAGACTCAACTGGCCCCGACATTGCGGGCAGGCGATGTCGTTATCCTCGACAACCTGTCCAGTCACAAAAACCCCAGTGCGGCCCGAACCCTGCGCGAGATTGGCACATGGTTCCTGTTTTTGCCGCCCTACAGTCCCGATCTGAACCCAATTGAAATGGCGTTCTCGAAACTCAAGGCGCTCATCAGAAAGGCTGCGGCCCGAACATACGAAGACCTCTGGCAAGCGGTCGGCCGGGTTTGCGACCTGTTCTCAGACGAGGAATGCTATAACTTCTTCAAAGCAGCAGGCTATGAGGCCAATTAACTGCAACACGCTCTAGGCAGCCCTTGGTTTTTCTGGTGCGATTGCGGACCGTGGCGAAGACACTCTCGATCGGGTTCGTGGTCCGGATGTGCTTCCAGTGCTCGGCCGGGTACTCGTAGAAGGCCAGGAGCTCGTCGCGGTCCTTGGCCAGCTTGCCCACGGCCTTCTCGTATTTCACCCCGTAGGTTTCGACGAAGAGATCGAAGGCGGCAGTGGCCTCCTTCTTGGTCTCGGCCATCCAGATGTCCTGCAGATCCGCCTTCGCCTTTTCGTGCAGAGATTTGGGCATGGCGCCCAGCACGTTCGCCGTCTTGTGGACCCAACATCTCTGCTCGCGCGTGTCGGGAAAGACCTCGCGCAGCGCTGTCCAGAACCCGAGCGCGCCGTCGCCGATGGCCAGCTCGGGCGGCACCGTCAGGCCGCGTTTCTTCAGCCCCTTCAGCAGGTCGCGCCAGCTGTCGGCGTTCTCCCGGAACCCGTCCATGATCGCCAGCACGTCCTTCTCGCCGTATTCATCGGCGCCGATAATCACCAACATACATTGACGATCGCCGTCCAGGCGCGGCGTGAAGTAGACCCCATCCGCCCAGATGTAGACGTAGCGCTTGGCCTTCAGATCGCGCTTGCGCCAGACCTCATACTCCTCCCACCAGGTCGCCTTCAGGCGGGTGATGGTTGAGGATGACAGCCCCTCGGCCTCCGGCCCCAGCAGCGCGGCCAACGCTTCGCTGAAGTCGCCTGTCGAGATACCCTTCAGATATAGCCAGGGCAGCAGCTCTGCGACCGACTTGGCCTTGCGCAGATAGGGCGGGACCAGCGACGAGCGGAACCTGATCTTGCTGCCATCTGCATTGCTGCCGCGATCGCGGACACGCGGAACCTGAACAGGCACCGTTCCAATCCCGGTCATCATCTCTCGCTCGGGCAAGAACCCGTGGCGGACAAGTCGCTGGCGCCCTTCCTCGTCCAGAAGATGCGCATGCTCGGCGATGAACGCCGACACCTCGGCTTGTACCGCCGTGCGAAGCAGTTCCCTGGCTCCGGCCTGGATCACCTCGGTCAGCGGATCAGGCGAAAATTCCGATGGCAGTTCGAACGGGACAACGGTAGATTTGGCCATGGCGGCATATCCTTTCTCTCTGAGATCGACGGCGTCTTTCAACACCGCCATGATATGCCGCCTACTTCAGGCCATCACCAACTTTCGGGCATAACTCTCGATCGTCAGCGCATAGGGCAGGCCTTCGAGCAGAATATGTTGCCAAGCGCGCCGATGAGACAAGAGTCTTGTGAGCTGCCGCGGACGGACAGGTATGGGATAGATCGGCCACTGCGGGGGCGGGCCGGGCAATTGGGCGCGGTGGCGCGGCGGGCCATCACCTTCAAATCCGCCGAGCCAGAGAAGCGTTAGCCCTGAGTCCACCTTGCACGAGTGCCCGCGCCACTCTGGGCGGTCCTGGCCAACGGGAAGTACGTCGCAATTCAATTCGCAGCTCCCACGATGTCAGTATCGTGGGAGTCATGCGCCTCAACACGGCGCTCGGACAATCCGACAAACGGCTATCCTACGGGTGTAGGATCAGCGATCCTCGACGTCGATATAGTCGCGTGCGGTTGGGCCACAGTACAACTGACGGGGCCGCCCGATTTTCAGCTGTGGATCAGCAAGCTGTTCTTTCCACTGCGAAATCCAGCCAACCGTCCGTGCCAGCGCAAAGATCGGCGTGAACATCGACGTGGGAAAGCCCATCGCGTCAAGGATGATCCCGGAATAAAAATCGACGTTCGGATAAAGCTTTTTCTCGATGAAGTACGGATCTTCCAGAGCAATCTTCTCAAGCTCTTTGGCGACCTTCAGTGTCTCGTTGTTTTCGATCCCCAGCAGATCCAGCACTTCGTCCGCCGATTGCTTCATCACCTTGGCGCGGGGATCGAAGTTTTTGTAGACCCGGTGGCCAAAGCCCATCAGGCGAAACGGGTCGTCCTTGTCTTTGGCGCGCCGGATGTATTCGGGGATCTGGTCAACGGTGCCAATCTCGCGCAGCATCTCAAGACATGCCTGGTTCGCGCCGCCGTGGGCAGGACCCCAAAGGCAGGCAATTCCAGCCGCGATACAAGCGAACGGGTTCGCGCCCGACGATGATGCCAGACGCACTGTGCTGGTCGAGGCATTCTGCTCGTGATCGGCATGCAGCGTGAAAATCCGGTCCATGGCGCGGGCCAGGATCGGGTTGACCTCATAGTCCTCGGCCGGGACGGAAAAGCACATCCGCAGAAAATTCGAGGCATAGTCGAGGTCGTTTCGTGGATACACGAAGGGCTGGCCGATGGTGTATTTGTAAGCCCATGCCGCAATCGTCGGCATCTTCGCAATCAAGCGGATCGACGCAACCTCACGTTGGTGCGGGTCATTGATATCGGTGCTGTCGTGGTAAAATGCGCTCATCGCGCCGACGACACCGACCATGACGGCCATCGGGTGCGCATCGCGACGGAAACCACGGAACAGGAACTGCATCTGTTCGTGCAGCATGGTGTGGTTCGTCACCAGCGACTCGAACGTTTCAAGCTGATCGCCGGACGGCAGTTCGCCATATAGCAGCAGGTAGCAGACTTCGAGGAAGTGCGATTTCTCGGCCAACTGGTCGATGGGAAATCCACGATGCAGCAATTCACCCTTGTCGCCGTCGATAAAGGTGATGGCGCTGTCGGTTGATGCGGTCGATGTAAAGCCGGGATCGTATGTGAACACGTGGCCCTGCGCATAGAGCTTGCGAATGTCGATTACGTCCGGTCCGGCAGTCGGCGAATACATCGGCAGATCAATTTCCTGATCGCCGAATGTCAGTTTGGCGGTTCCGGATTGATTGGTCATATGTCATCTCCCGTTGGGCGGTCGGCCCGCTGGGCGCGTCCGAAAATTATTCTTTGCCCCGTCAGCCGTCCGTCACATCAGCGATCCGCGCGAGAGTTTCGTCCCGCCCCAGAACCATCATCATGTCGAAGACACTGGGCGTGGCCGCACGGCCTGCCAGCGCTGACCGGAGTGGGCCGGCAAGTTTCCCCAGACCGATCCCATGCGCCTCGGTCACAGCAGCTGCTGCAGCCTCTAACGCCTCTCGCGACCAGCTATCATTTTGCAGGTGCGGCGTCAATTCTGCCAGCAGGGTTCGGCCCGCCTCATCCAGCGCCTTTGCGGCCTTTTCGTCACAGGTGATCGGTCGGGACGTCAGGATAAAATGCGCTTTATCAAGCAGTTCCGGGTATGTCTTGGCACGCTCTTTCAATTGCGGCATCGCGCGCGTCAATCCATCTGCCTGGATTTCTGTCAATTCCACTTGACCCGTTGCAGCAAGGAATTCGGCAATCTCTGCTGTGAGTGCAGCATCCCCGGTCGCCGCAATATGCTGACCACTCAGGTTCGCCAGTTTCTTGGTATCAAACCGGCTGGGAGAACGGCCAATGCCGTCCAGATCGAACCACTCGACCGCCTGCTCGGTGGAAAAGAACTCGTCATCGCCGTGGCTCCATCCAAGACGTGCAAGGTAGTTGCGCATGCCGGACGCCGGATACCCGGCTTGCTGCCATTCTCCGACACCAAGCGCGCCATGGCGTTTGGACAGCTTCTTGCCGTCCTCACCATGGATCAGCGGGATATGTGCCCAGACCGGTACGTCCCAGCCCATGGCGTCATAGACCATGGTCTGGCGCGCAGCATTGTTCAGATGATCGTCGCCGCGGATCACATGGGTAACGCCCATGTCGTGATCGTCTACGACCACTGCAAGCATATAGACAGGCGTGCCGTCACTGCGCAAAACGATCATGTCGTCGAGCTGGTCATTGCGGAATTTTACACGGCCCTGCACCGCATCCGCGATCACAGTCTCACCGTCCTGCGGTGCCTTTACACGGATTGCAAACGGCGCATCCGGATGGGTCGCCGGATCTGCATCACGCCACGGGCTGCGAAACAGTGTCGAGCGTCCCTCGGCCTTCGCTGCCTCACGAAAAGCCGTGATGTCTTCTGTGGTCGAGAAGCACTTGTAAGCGTGCCCGCTGTTCAGCATCGCTTGTGCCACTTCCGCGTGACGCTTGGCACCGGCGGCCTGACTGACCGGCTCTCCATCCCAATCCAGCCCCAGCCACTTCAACCCGTCGAGGATCGCCTGCGTCGCCTCAGGCGTGGAACGTGCGATGTCGGTATCCTCGATCCTAAGCAGGAATTGCCCACCGTGGCGACGCGCAAACAGCCAGTTGAACAGCGCGGTGCGCGCCCCGCCGATGTGCAGATACCCCGTGGGCGACGGCGCGAAACGGGTGACAACGGGGGATGCTTGGGCAGCGGACATCGGGCGTTAACCTTTTGGAAACCAAGATAGAGCGACAGTTAACACGCCGGTCGGCGCGCAGTCGGCACGGTCTAAAGAATGCAATGGCGGAGGACAAGGGTGGCCCAATTCGGGCTTTTGCACCGGGGAAGGGCGGGGCTTTCATGGTTGGTGGATGGGCAGCGGGGCCACCTGTTTCCCTGGGCACCGGTGTGCCTGGCGCTTGGAATCGGTGGCTATTTTTCGCTTCCGGTCGAACCGACGGCGCAGCATTGGGTCATGCTTGGGCTGGCACTGGCGGCATTAGGGATAATTTGGGCCGCAGGGGCGCGCCACAACGTTGGCCTGATCGCACTCTGGCTGGTTTTGGCTGGCATCGCCCTTGCCGGGCTGCGCAGCCACAATGTTTCAGACCCGGTTCTGAGTTTTCGTTACTACGGGGCGATCGAAGGGCGGGTGGTGACCATCGACCGCTCACTTTCAGACCGAACCCGCCTGACGCTCGATCGGGTGCGGTTGGACCGAGTGTCGCCCGCGAAAACACCCGGGCGGGTGCGGGTGTCGCTGCATGGCGAGTGGGAGTTTGCGCCCGAAGCCGGCGCGATCATCGCCACCACCGGCCACCTGTCACCACCGCAAGGCCCGGCGGAACCCGGAGGCTTCGATTTCCAGCGTCAGGCCTGGTTCCGAGGGCTTGGCGCGGTGGGTTACACGCGCTCACCGGTGGTGCGTCTCGACTATCCCGGAACAGGTGCGGGGCTGTGGGTCTATCGCCTGCGTCTGAGGATTTCATCGGCGATTCAAGCGCGCCTGCCCGGCGATGGCGGGGCCTTTGCTGCAGCGGTGACAACCGGCGACCGCTCGGCTATGCGACGCGAAACATTGAACGCGCTGCGCGCCTCGAACCTCGCGCATCTTCTGGCGATTTCGGGGCTGCACATGGGGCTGCTGACCGGGTTCGTCTTTGGTGCCCTGCGTCTTGGCCTGGCCGCAATCCCTCCACTGGCATTACGCTGGCCGGTTCGAAAAATCGCCGCCGTCGGAGCGTTGGGGGCAGGGGCCTTCTATCTCGCGCTGTCAGGCGGCAATGTCGCAACCGAACGCGCCTTTATCATGGTTGCCGTCGTCCTTATCGCCGTCCTGCTCGAGCGCCGCGCGCTCACCCTGCGTGCCGTTGCGCTCGCCGCGCTGATCGTTCTGTTACTGCGCCCGGAAGCACTGATCGAGCCTGGTTTCCAGATGTCCTTCGCTGCCACAACCGCCCTGATCGCCGCCTTCGGCGCCTTGCGCGGTGCCAGTGTCTTTCGTCTGCCAAAATGGCTGCGGCCGGTTATGGCCGTCGTGATCTCGTCTGCCGTTGCCGGGGCCGCAACCGCCCCGTTTGGCGCCGCACATTTTAACCAGGTCGCGCATTACGGGTTGATCGCTAACGTCCTCAGCGTGCCGCTGATGGGTATTGCCGTGGTGCCGGGGGCAGTCGTTGCTGCCCTGCTTTGGCCGGTTGGCGCGGCAGGTGTCGGATTGGCCCTGATGCAGCCGGCGATTAACTGGATCCTTGGTGTCGCCGGAACCGTCGCCGCGCGCAACGACGCGGTGACGCTGGTGCCCGCGCCGGGCCCGTGGGTTCTGCCCGTACTGGCACTCGGCGGGCTGTTGGTGTTCATTTGGCAAGGCCGCGCGCGGTGGCTTGGACTGGCACCGATGTTCGCCGCATTTTGGCTTTGGGCGACAGTTGATCGGCCGCTGGCGCTGATCGCAGGGGATGGGGGTATCGTCGGGGTGATGACCCAGCAAGGGCGCGCACTGTCGAAGGAACGCGGCGGCGGCTTCGTTGCCCGTAGTTGGCTTGAGAATGATGGCGATGCCGCCCTGCAAATGGATGCCGCCGCCCGGCTGAAACCGGTCAAACGCGGGATCTGGACCTATGATCTGGCAGCGGTCCGGATTTTGCACCTGTCCGGCAAGGCGGGCGTGGCACAGGCAGGCGCCCTATGTGACGGCGGCACGATTGCTGTCGTTGCCGGTGACGGCCCGGCATCCGGCCCTTGCCTGTTGCTTGATCAGCGGGCTTTGCTTGACACCGGCACGATCGCGATCCTTCGAGACGCCACCGACACGCTGAAACTTGTCAGCGCATGTGACATGCAGGGGCGTCGCCCATGGAGTCGTTGTGATCATGCAGCAGAAACTCAGGAACGCTGGGCGGATTCAGGTGCCGTTCCCAGCCTGTTCGATACCGCAACGCATTAAGTGCAGTGTTCGGCTCAATACGTTCGGATCAGCCCGACCAAACGGCCTTGCACCTTGACCTGGTTGTCGCGGAACACACGAGTCTCATAAGCCGGGTTCGCCGCTTCAAGCGCGATCGAGCCGCCATTGCGCCGAAAGCGTTTCAGCGTCGCCTCCTGCCCCTCAACAAGGGCCACAACAATATCGCCATTGTCCGCAGTGGGCGTTTCGCGAATGACGACAACGTCGCCATCATTGATGCCGGCGTCGATCATCGAGTCGCCTTTGACCTCCAGCGCGTAGTGATGCCCATTGCCGGCCAACATCTGACCCGGCACGGCAACATGGTGTGAGACTTCGCTGATCGCTTCGATCGGAACACCGGCAGCGATCCGACCCATGACCGGAATATCCAGCGCATCGGCTTCGACTGGTTGCGCAGCGGCCGGGCGGGGACGTTTGTCGCCCTCGATCACACGCGGGTTGAAGGGGCGGGCCTTTTCCATCGCTTCCGGCAATTTCAGGATTTCCAGAGCGCGCGCGCGATGCGGCAACCGACGGATAAACCCGCGTTCTTCCAACGCTGTAATCAGCCGATGAATGCCGGATTTAGAGCGCAGGTCCAGCGCGTCTTTCATTTCCTCGAACGAGGGCGATACCCCGTCCTGCTGCACCCGACGATTGATGAAATTCAGCAATTCCAGTTGCTTGCGCGTCAGCATGTTTACACCCTGTTAACCTGTGTTCAGGGTATGTTCTAATGCTGTTCCTGTTTCGTGTCAACTGGTGCGATTGTTTACAAATCAACAATCTCGACGGGGCTGCCTTTGGCTGCGGCTTCGGCACTCGGCGGCCTGACAATCAACGCATTCGCAGCGGCGAGTACACTCAGCAGGGCGCTGTCCTGACGCTCGTACGGGGTCACAGTTGTCCCCTCGCGGTGGGCACGCAAATAGTGTTCACGCGGCCCGTTTGGCGGCATGGCTTTGCCAAGCGTGGCGCGTTTGCGCGGCGTCGCCACCGCGGGAAGCCCCAGCATTTTCCGAAGTGCCGGCAAGATAAAGATATGACCGCAAACCATTGAAGAAACGGGGTTTCCCGGAAGCCCGATCATTACCGCGCCACCCACCATTCCCGCCATAAGCGGCTTCCCTGGGCGCATGGCGACGCGGTGCAGCGCCATTTCGGCCCCCCGTTCGATGGCCACCTGAGCCACCAGATCACGATCACCGACTGACGCGCCTCCTATTGTGATCACAAGATCCGCGCCTTCGGCCAGATCGAATGCCGAGTGGAGCGCTTCCGTGGTATCCGCCGCAATCGGCAACAGGCGCGGTGTGGCGCCAACGCCTTCAAGCATCGCCGCAAGGCCAAGGGCATTGGACGCAATTATCTGGTCCGGTCGCGGCATTTCGCCCGGCTGAACCAACTCGTCACCCGTTGCGATGATGGCGACGTCCGGGCGACAGGCGACGGTGACGTGTGAAGCATTCATCGAGGCGAACAGTGCAACATGAGAAGGTGTGATCACGAGCGGAGCTTCGATTGCCTCCCCCGCCTTGAAATCGGCCCCGGCAGGGCGGATGTAGGGCGACTGGTCGGCCTCGTCCAGCAAGGTAATCCGGGATCCCTCGCGCAACACATCTTCCTGAATAACAACGCGGATTGCGCCATCCGGAACCGGGGCCCCGGTGAAAATTCGCACGGCTTGCCCGGTGCCAAGATTACCGATGAACCGTTCGCCTGCTGCACTCTCCCCTACAACCTGAAAGCTGTCGCCCGCACTGGCGTGATCACAAATTGCATAGCCATCCATGATCGAGGCAGCAAACGGTGGTTGATCAACAGCAGCGGTGACCGGCGCGGCAAGCACGCGGCCTGCGGCCTGCCGAAGCGGGACGGATTCGGTACTCAACGGCGTGACGAGGCTGAATATGCGGTCCAGCGCTTCCTCGACCGATATCATCAGGTCGCCTCGTAAAGGCCTGATTTACCGCCCTCTTTGCGGAGCAATTTTATCTCTGAAATGACCATCGACTTCTCAACGGCTTTGACCATGTCGTAGATCGTCAACGCCGTTGCCGAAACTGCGGTGAGCGCTTCCATTTCAACGCCGGTCTGCCCAGTCGTCTTGACCGTCGCAGTGATGCGCACGCCGGGAAGGCTGGCGTCAGGGGTCAACTCAATGGCGACCTTGCTGATCGGCAGGGGGTGGCACAGCGGTATCAGTTCGGACGTTTTCTTGGCCGCCATGATCCCCGCCAGTCGGGCGACGCCAAGGACATCTCCTTTCCTAGCGCTGCCATCTTCAACGATTGCAAGAGTTTCCGGGGACATCTTGATGTGTCCACCTGCCGTCGCAGACCGTGCTGTCACATCTTTGCCGGACACATCGACCATATGCGCGCGACCGGTGGCGTCGAAGTGGCTGAGCCCACTCATGCGGGCACCGGCGCAGCCAGGATTGCGCGTGTGGCGGCGGTCACATCGGCTTGGCGCATCAGGCTTTCACCGATCAGGAAAATCCGCGCGCCGCATTTCGCAACACGGGCAAGATCTGCAGGCGTGAACAGGCCGCTTTCAGAAATTAATGTGCGTTTCCCGCCTGCCAGGGGCGCAAGTTCTTCCGTAGTTGCAAGATCGGTTTCGAATATCTTGAGATTACGGTTGTTAATGCCAAGGAGCGGCGACCGAAGTGCCTTGGCGCGGTCCAACTCCTCCCCGTCGTGGACCTCGACCAGAACAGACATGCCCCAGGCTTCTGCGGCGTCTTCCAACTCGGCGGCTTGGGCGTCAGACACGGCAGCCATGATGATCAGAATGCAATCTGCCCCAAGGGCGCGGCTTTCGGCGACCTGCCATGGATCATAGAGGAAATCCTTGCGCAAAACCGGCAGATCGACTGCCGCGCGGGCGGCGACCAGATAGCTGTCGTCACCCTGAAATGATGGGCCATCGGTCAAGACCGAAAGGCAGGTCGCGCCGCCTGCGGCGTAGGCACGGGCCAGGGCCGGCGGATCAAAGTCAGCGCGGATCAATCCCTTGGAGGGGCTGGCTTTTTTAATCTCTGCGATCAGGCCATAACCGGTTTTTGACGCTTCGATCAGGCGGTTGGCAAACGGGCGCACCGGCGCGGCGGCACGTGCGGCGTCTTCCACGTCCGCCAATGGGCGTGCGGCTTTGCGGGCAGCGACGTCGGCGAGTTTGTAGTCGCGGATGCGGTCTAGGACATTGGCCATCACGTCGTCCCTTTGGTGATTTTCGCCAGACCCTCAACCTTGGCTTTCGCGGCTCCGCTGTCGATGCTTTCGCGGGCCATCTCGGCACCGTCCTTCAGGTTTTCGACGCGACCGGCCACAACCAGCGCAGCAGCGGAGTTGAGCAGGACTGCGTCGCGGAACGCCGACGCCTCACCAGCCAGCAAGGCGCGGAATGCCCTGGCGTTTTCGGCGGGGGTTCCCCCCTCAATTGCCTCGAACGGATGCTGAGGCAGGCCTGCATCTTCCGCTGCCACCTCGGTTTCGGTGACTACTCCGTCGGCCAAAACGGCAACCCTTGACTGCGCGGATATGGCCAACTCGTCGGATCCATCACCACCGTGGACCAACCATGCGGCCTCGGACCCAAGCGATAGCAGTGTTTCAGCCATCGGACGGATCAGATCGGGGGAAAACGCTCCGGTTAACTGGCGCTTCACTCCGGCCGGATTTGTCAGTGGTCCCAATATGTTGAAGATCGTTCTTGTGCCAAGTTCTGCGCGCGTCGGCATTACATGAGCGGTGGCCGGATGGTGCATCGGGGCCATCATGAAGCCGATCCCGACCTCGGCCAAAGCGCGTTCCACCACGTCCGGGCCGACCATGACGTCGATACCCATTTCGGTCAGCGCATCCGCTGCACCGGACTTTGACGACAGGTTGCGGTTGCCATGCTTGGCGACCGGGACGCCAGCGCCTGCGACCACGAAAGCCGTCGCGGTCGAGATGTTGAGTGTTCCCTTGCCATCGCCCCCGGTACCGACGATGTCCATCGCCCCTTCCGGCGCCCGCACCGCTTTGCATTTGCGGCGCATCACCGCGGCGGCGGCTGCGTATTCGTCTACAGTCTCGCCGCGTGTGCGCATCGCCATCAGCAGTCCGCCGGTTTGGCTGGGCGTGGCTTCGCCGTCGAACAGGATGGCAAAGGCAGATTCGGCCTCGACGCGGGTCAGCGGGCGTTCGGCAGCGGCAGCGATGAGGGGTTTCAGAGCATCACTCATGCGGGCACCGGAACCAGATCAAGGAAGTTTCGCAGCATTTTATGGCCGTGTTCCGATCTGATACTTTCGGGGTGGAACTGAACTCCATGTACCGGCAGCGTTTTATGGGACAGACCCATGATTGTTCCGTCATCCAGCTCCGCCGACACCTCCAGCACATCGGGCAGGGTACCCCGGTCGACGATTAGCGAGTGATAGCGTGTCGCATTCAATGGCGAGGGCAGATCGCGGAACAATCCGGCACCGCCATGCCGGATGCTTCCAAGTTTTCCATGAACGATATCAGCTGCTTGCACGATTTTGCCGCCGAAGGCCTGACCGATGGTCTGGTGTCCCAGACAGACGCCCAATAGCGGAGTGCCGGTTTCGGCCGCCGCCTCGGTCAGGGCAAGGCAGATCCCGGCGCGGTCCGGATCGCAAGGCCCTGGCGACAGAATGATGCCTGCCGGATGCAGTGCCATTGCGGCCTGTACGTCCAGCGCGTCGTTGCGCTCGACACGCACCTCAGCGCCCAACTCACCCAGATAATGGACGAGGTTGAAGGTAAAGCTGTCGTAGTTGTCGATCAGCAGAAGCATGCTTTTAAGGTCCGGATCGCAGAATAAGGGGTCGTCGGGGCGGTTTTGTCGCGGTATACTTGCCCAGAGGCATCGCCGACGGTCAAGGGGACATCAGATCTCTTGCGGCCCGGCACGCAAAAAGGCGGAGCAGTACCATGATACGTGGCATGATCTCGGGGTTGATCTGGGGTGCGGTGTTTAGCGCCGGTCTGGGCGTGACACTGACACAGTTCGGCGGGCGGATCGACGTGGTGCGCACCGCAGTGCCTCCGGCAGCTGTTGATGCGGCAGGGGGGACGGTCCCGGCTGTAGATACGTCCGCTGGCGCAACCGGCACCGCACTTGGCACGACACCGACGATCAGCGACACGCCGCAGCCGGGAAGCCAGCCCGCAGCTGAAACGGCGGTGGACGGTTCCGGCGATGTGGCACGGCCTGCGACCATCTCGGTCGATGGCGTTGCATCCGCTACGTCGCCCGAGGGCGAGGATGCTTCCGGCCCGGCCGAGGGTCAGGCCCCGGAACTGGCGCGTAGCCCGCAGGCCGAGTTGCCACAGACCGGGGCTGACGGATTGCCGACGCGGGTACCGGACGCGCCGGTGGCAGGTGGGTCCGAGGCTGTCAGGGCACCCGATACGCCGACCGCGCCAGCAGGTCAGGAAGATGCCCCGGAGGCCCCTCAGGTCGCATCGGTTGGCTCCGGGTCCGTGTCGGATACGCCAAGCGCGCCGGGTGTCGAATCCGCAGGCGCGGGTGATGCAATAATAGCAGGCGCCGCCCCACCGGAAGCGCCTGGCGCAATGGCAGCACCTGGCGACCCTTCCGCTCTGGAGGATCAGACTGATGGCGTGGCGGTAAATCCCGTATCCGATGCCCGCCCCTCAACACCTCGTCCGGCGGCGCCGGGGCGCGTTGTAAATAACGATCTGGATGATGACGTTTTGGCAGCGCTTGAGCCTGCCGACGCGCCGCGTCGTATTGTACTACCGCAAACTCAGGAACGGGACGCGGCATTGGAATCACCCCGTGACCGCGCTGCCCCGGATGTTGGGTCAAATCCCGAAGCCGAGCCAAGCGAACAAGACCTCGCATTGGACGACGAGCCCGAACCGCAAACTGAAGGTGCGCGGTCGGCAGCGCGCGTCGTGGTCAATCGCCTCCCCCGTATCGGCGACCCGCTTCCGGGTGAGGAGGCTGCAGACGCTGCAGATGTGGGACAGGCCGACGAAGGTGAGGAAGAATCGACCGAGGTTGCAGCACTTGAGCCCTCAGAGTCGACCGCAGTAGACGTCACGGATGGGAACGCAGAGTCTGACCCTGTCGTGGTTGAAGGCAGCGGCGCGTTATATGCAAACTCCGTACCGTTCGATCGTGTTGACGACGAACCTGTGATGGCGGTCGTGTTGATTGATGATCCCAACGCCAGTACGAATTTTAGGGCCCTTCCAATTTCGGTAACGATCGCCGTCGCGTCGGACTCCGTCGGGTCGGTGCAGCGCGCGCAGCAACATCGCGAAGCAGGTCGCGAAGTTGTGCTGATCCCCCCAATCACAGGCAGTGATAGTCGCACCGATATTGCCCGCAGACTGACCGAAGCTATGCAGAATATCCCGGAAGCCGTCGCCGTCATGGACATGCCCGGCCAGGCATTTCAGCGGAGCCGATTTGCGGTTGACGAGGTGATGGTGGCGCTTGCTGGATCCGGCCACGGAATGATCATCTACCCAGGTGAGCTGAATACTGCAGAGCGATTGGGCGTTCAGCAAAATGTCGCGACAGCGCGCGTATTTCGTGAAATCGACGGACTTGGGCAAGACGCGGCCGCGGTCAAGTTGTTGCTGGATCAGGCGGCCTTTCAAGCGCGTCAATTGAACACGGTCATCCTGATCGGGCGTAACCGTCCGGAAACAGTGCAGGCACTGGCGGAATGGGTTGACCGGCGGTTGGATAACTCGGTGAAGCTGGCACCGGTATCGGTGGCGCTGAAACCCTGAACGGGGTGAGCTAGGTGTTTCGCACGTGATGATTGGTGGCGACCAACACCTGTTGTGACGCGGGCATGTGCACCCGCTGGCAGTTTGCCCGTGCCAAAGCGGCTCGGTCGCGCTGTTGGCTGACAGCTAGTTGCGTACGTCCTGCAGGAACCATTCGGTCGGTATTTCACGTCCCAGACCCTGCGCGACAGCCGCCTCGTAGGCGGCCCCAGCCACGGCGAAGAACTGGGCACCCTGCAGGTTGCCGCGTTCGGACCAGGTGATCTGGTCGTCGTTTGTACGGCCCGGTCTTGCACCGCTGGCCAGCTCGGCCAGGGTCACGCGCTTTTCAGGCAACATCACGCCGTGGGCGCGTTTGGCCTTGGCCGTTTCGCCCGCGCGGCGCACCTTCCAGGTCAGATGTTCGTCACTGATCGGCGCGTCCATCCCTTCCGCATTCGGCGTATCGCCGAACCGCAGATAGGCGTCTACGCGTTCAAGCGTGCGGGCATCCGGCAACCCTCCGGCCCCGACGTTGAGGACGTGTGTGCCGGACTCCAGTAGGTCTCCGTCCAGCACCGGAGCCGTGGCATTGGTGCATCCCGCGACGATGTCCGCGCCGCGATAAACCAGATCCGGCGCGTCGCAAACCTGCACCTCAATCCCGTGGCGCGCGCGCATCCGGGCGGCGAAATCCTCTCGCCGGGCGGGGGTGGGGCTGAAAACCTGTAGTTTGCGGATCGGCCGGGCGGTGCAAATCGCCATCATGAAGGTGTTCGCCATCCCGCCTGAGCCAAGCATGCCCACAACCTCGGCATCGTCACGCGCCATATATTTTACGCCAAGGCCGCCATCCGCGCCGACCCGCAGGTGCTGTAATACACCGTCGTTTATGAAGGCCAGTGGGGTGCCGGTTTCGACGCTGGTCAGCAGGATCAACCCGCAGAACAGGCCCGGTTCGTGGCAGAATTTCTCCTGCCGCCGGCTGCCATCGGGGTTGGTTTCGTAGTGGATGATGTCCGACTTCATCCGGATCGCGAAATAACCGTCCGTCGACCCACCCTCCATCGTTCCCCAGCGGTAGGTCCGACCCGGATCACTGGTCGGGATCGAGATGTCGATGCGCGGGCGACAGGTGGCTGTGCCCCTGGCTATGCCGAGGTAGGACGCTTCCAGCGCCGCCATGGTCATTTCCATGGTCAGGACTTTGGAGATTGTGGGGTTGTCGAGGATAAGCATGATGCCTCCCTACACTTCTGCTCCGGGCCATTTCGCCGGGGCCATGCCTGACCTTTCCCCCGAGAAGGCGCACTGCGCCTCCCCATGGTCAGGCGCGACCCTCTGTTTGAGGCAAATGCACTCAGCCAAGCAGTGCATCGAGGATCAGCCCGTTGAACAGGCTCAACTCCAGCAGCCAGATAAAGATGCCCCAGAGGACGATAAACGTGCCACCCGCCGCAACAGCAGCGTTCTTCCACGAATCCCTGCTGGAAAACCGCACGAAGGCCCCGACGATGATCGGCCCGCCTGCGACGAACCCAAACCCGATCAGAGCCACTGTGAACAACGCCAGCCAACCAAAGGCCTGCGCCTCCGATTGGGCCGACGTGTCGGCGACGGCGTTCTTCTCGGCCGACGCATCCGGTCCGCGTCGCAGGTCCAGGATCAGCTGCGCACCACAAAGCAGCGCACCTGGGATGCCGACCAGCAGCGGCATGAACGCCGCCTTGGTTGGCAGGCCAGTCGCTAAAATGCAGGCCCCGGCGAACAGGGCGAACATCACAAGCGTCGTGAGGAACCGGGCGTTAAGTATCATAATGAACATCCGCAACCTGACCCTTCATCTGTTTCCAGATGTAGGCTCCGATAGTCAGCAGTATCAGGGCGATGAAAACCAACGATAACGGCCGCAGGAAGAACGTCGGCCCCCAGATCGCCAGCGCTTTGTGGATTGAATCCTCGGCGATAGAACCAAGGACGAGACCGATCACGAAGGGCGGCCTTGGCCAGCCGAACTTCTTCAGGAAGTACCCGAGCACCCCGATGGCGACCAGCAGCGCCATGTTCTGCCAATGCTGTTCGGACAGGAACGAGCCGAGGAACGCCAGCACGATCACAAACGGGATCAGCAGCGCGCCACGCACATAGACCAGCAGCGAAAACGCCGGGGCCATGCCCAGAAACAGCGGGATCGATAGCAGGTTGGCAAGCGCTAATGCCCAGATCAGCGACCAGACGAGGTCCATTCCGACCAGCGCGATATGCGGCCCGGGCTGGATGCCCAGCATCACGAAAGCCCCGATCAGGATCGCCATTCCGGACGACCCCGGCACCCCGAAAAACAGGGTCGGCAGCAGCGAACCGCCCTCTTTTGAGTTATTCGCCGTTTCCGGTGCGATCACGCCGCGCACGTCGCCCTTGCCGAAACCCTCGGGGTTCTTGCAGGTCTGCACCGCGTGGCCATAGCATAGCCAGCTGGCCGCATCGCCGCCCAGGCCGGGGATGGCCCCGATGGCAGCGCCGATAACGGACGTGCGGAAGGTCAGCCAAGGATGGCGGATTACGTCCAAGATGCCCTGCATCACCTGCCCGAAGTCATAGCGGTGGGCCTTGCCCTCGACCTTCGAAATGGAGCCACCCTTGACCCCCAGCGCCAGCATCTCAGGGATCGCGAACATCCCCAGCACGGCGACGACGACGCTGACACCATCCCACAGGAACAGCTGGTCGAAGGTATAGCGCTGCGAGCCGGTGTGCGGGTCCAGCCCAACCAGCGATACAAGAATGCCGAGAAAGCCCACGGCGATGCCTTTGATCAGGCTGCGGCCCGACAGCATCGCAATGAAGGTGATGCCGAACAGCGCCAGAAGGAAAAACTCGGCCGGGCTGAAAGCCAGCACCACAGGCCGCAGGACCGGCAGCATGGCGGCCAGAAACAGTGCTCCGATCACACCACCGATGCCGCTGGCACCCAGTGAGGCACCCAGCGCGCGTCCAGCTTCGCCGCGTTGCGCCATTGGGAATCCGTCAACGATGGTGGCCGCATCCGGCCCGGTGCCCGGGACGCCGAACAGGATCGACGGGATCGACCCGCCAGTATGGACGACGGCGTGCATCGCCAGCAGGAAGACAGCTCCGGCCAGCGGGTCCATTCCAAATACAAAGGGGATCAGCAGCACGATGCCCAGTTTGCCGCCAAGTCCCGGAACCGCCCCGAAGAACATGCCGATCGGTATGGCCAGCAGGATCAAGCCCATCAGGTGCGCTGATGTCAGGATATCCAACAGTGGTCCGAAGGCGTCCATGCCGATTGATCCGTTCCCTTGACGGAGGCAAAACAGCCGCCGCGTTCGTTGACACTAGAGTCGCGTCGTCAATCAGGTAAATCCTATGTGGACCGACATTCCGCATAAGGGAACGCCCGCAACGACCGCGTTGATTTACAGCGGGGAGTCTCGGGCCTATTGGTTGGGAATGTCTGAAGATCAGTTGAAAGGGCGCAGAATGCAAGTTGGATTTGTTGGGGTGGGGGCCATGGGTGCCGCCATGGCCGGCCATGTCGCTGCGAAGGGACATCAGGTTCTGGCCTTCGACACAGACCGCGACGCTTTGGCTGCAGCAGCGCAGGGGGGCGTGCAATCCGCAAACGACCTGGCCGAGATTTCTGGTGCTTGTGAGGTGATAATCCTGATGGTTGCGTCTGACGATCAAAGCCGCTCGGTTGTCGAAGCACTGCTGGGGCATGGAATGATGTCCGGCTCGGTCATTGTCGTTGCTGCAACGAACCACCCGAAGACCATGATCGCGCTGAGCAAGATCTGCGCCGAGGCGGGCATTGGCTTTGTCGACGCACCGGTCTGCTTTGGGTTACAGGGGGCGAAGCACGGCAATCTGATCTCGCTTTGCGGCGGGACGGACGAGGGAATCGACAAAGTGCGCCCGGTGCTGGACTGCTACAGCCGCAGCGTCGAACATCTGGGAGGGCCGGGTTGCGGGCAGCTTGGCAAAACCTGCAACAATATGATGCACTGGGCCGCCTGCGTGGCGAACTATGAGGTGCTGGCGCTGGCGAAATCCTGTGGTATCGACGCCCAGGGGATGCGCGAGACGCTGTTGAAATGCCCAGCCCGAAACACAACGCTGGAACGCTGGGACACCACGAAATTCACCTGGCATCAGAAGGATATGGATGTCGCATTGGAACTCAGCCAGCAGGCCGGGCTGTCGCTGCCGCTGTTCGGCGCCGTGGATCAATTGGTCAAGCGGCTCGGACCCGATCAGGTGCGCCAGTTGCTGCATGAGGATGACGCCGAATACCTGGGCTTGCCAATCCAGGTGCGCCCGTTGGATGAGGTAACTGGGGAACGATAAAACTGTTCCTTTATGTGAAACGCCGTACCGTTGACTGGAATGGTCGCCACTCGTATCGTTTCCACCAGCAGCGTATCAGGGAGGGATCGGCATGGCCGAAACCGAAGGTGGCGTCGGCCACAATAGCGAGAAACGCGAAAAAGTCGTCTGGGAGCGTTGGACCAAAAAGCGCACCTTTGTGCGAGCTTTGGAAGGCACCTACAGCCAGATGCGCGATGAGCTTTATGCCCAGCCCCGCATCTACAAAACCTCCGAGATGAAATGGAAGGGCGGGCCGCATAACTTCGGCAAAAAGGTCATCAACCCGCAGGCAAACAAGATCGCGCAATCGATCGAGGCGCACGTGGATGCCTTCGCGCCGCACGGCTACGGGCAGATCCACGGCCACATGAACTCGGCTGTTTTCTTCGTGCTGAAGGGTAAGGGCCACGACATCCACGACGGAAAGCGGCTAGATTGGGAAGCGGGTGACGCGCTGATCGTCGAAAACGCCTGCGTTCACCAGCACCTGAACGACAGTGACGATGAAAGCATCGTGCTGGTCCTGAAAGCCAAGCCGCTGTTTCTGTTCATGCACATGATCTTTCAGGAAATGGTGCAGTTTCCGCCCGAAGACCCGGTGCCCGGACACGAAGATTACGCCCCCCCGGCCAGCTTGTAAGGAACGCGCATGGACCCCTCGACATTCGCAGATGCCATCGAACGCCAGCGTGCCAAACAGTGCGCGCCGGATGTGACATTCTATCAGGACGCCCTGAAGGAATCGCAGAAGTTTCGCGCCGAATACGAAAACCGCCTGAACGTGGTGAAGCATTCCCAGATGCCGTTGGAACGCTCGGCTGACGGGCTGATCAAACACATCATCCACGAAGGCATGGACACCAAGGAATGCTGCATTGACGCCTACATGCAGTTCCTCGATCCGGGCAAATCCACCGGCACCAGCCGCCATCTGAGTGAAGAGATTGCCTTCGTGATCGAAGGCACCGGCCACGACCTGCACTATGACGTGCATTTTGCCTGCAAGGTTGAATTTGAATGGACCTGGGACACCACGCCGAAAACCTATGAGTGGGGACCCGGCGATTTCATCTATGTGCCGCCATATGTTGCACATAAACGTGTTAACACATCGGATATTGAAGCGCGTATCATCGTCTGTAACAGTCGGGTGATGAAGGCCATCGGTCTGGACTGGTTTGACCAGCTTGAACCGGCTGAAGGGTTTGAAGATGTGTGGGTGCCACCCGCAGACGAATAAGACTGCCGCGGGGAACGCCGCTGATTAGAACGTGCGTCACCGCCTTGAACACTCAGGGAGAAGACGCAATGAACAAACTACTGACAACGACGGTTCTGGCCTGCGCGATGGCGATGCCCGCCGCCGCGCAGCACTTTGACGGCAAGACAGTGACCTACATCATCGCCACCAACCCGGGCGGCAACTACGACGCTTATGGCCGCCTGATCGGGCGGCATCTGGAGGGGAAGCTTGGCGCCGACAAGGTGATCTTCAAGAACCTGCCCGGTGCCGGGCACATCATCGGGGCCAACACGCTGTTCGCCTCGGACCCTGATGGCTACACGATCGGCACATTCAACACCGGCCTGATCTACGCCCAGATCCTGCAGACCGAGGGCGTGCAATTTGACCTGAACGAGTTTGCCTGGGTCGGTAAGGCGGCGGCGGACCTGCGGGCCATCGCGCTGGGCAACAACGCGAATCTTGCGAGCTTTGAGGAGTTGATGGCGTCCAGCGAAACGCTGAACTTCGCAGCATCCGGCGTCGGTTCGGCCTCGTTTAACGAGACCAACATGCTGGCGGACGGGTTTGACCTGCCGATCAATATCATCCCCGGCTATCAGGGCAACGAGGGTGAGATGGCGATGCTGCGCGGTGAAGTTGTGGGGCAGGTCGGCTCCAAAGCCTCGCTGCAGCCCTTCGTCGACGCGGGCAACGGTTTCTTCGCGCTTGTGGTGGGTGAGGCTGAGGGCATCCCGTCGGCCATCGACTATGCCACCACGGATAGGGCGAAAAGCATCGTCAACCTGATCAACGCCAACTCCAACCTGGGCCGGTTGACCGCCGCCCCTCCGGGCACCCCGCCCGAGGTTCTGGAAGAATTGCGCGACGCCTATATGGCGGTGATGGAAGACCCGGAGTTCCTGGCTGAAGCGGACAAATTGGGCCTTCCGATCGAACCGGCCCGCGGGGACGAAGTTGCATCGCTGGTGCAAGGTGCTCTGCAGCAAAGCCCGGAAACGGTCGAGATCATTTCCGCGGCCCTGAACGTCGAAGTGCCGACGATCAACGCGACCAGCGAAATCCTGAAGCTGGGGGATCGCAACAAGGCGGTAACCTTCATGTCTGGTGACGCCGAGGTGACGGGCGAGGTGTCGGGTTCCCGCACCGCGCTGACGATCAACGGCGAAAGTGCCGAGCGTGATGCGCTGGCCGTCGGGATGACCTGCGATTTCGAATACGATCCCGGCAGCGACGTGAACGAGTTCAAGACCGTGGTCTGTACAGGCGAAGCGATGATGGCGGAAGCCGGAGAGGTGATGATGGTCACAACCGCGATCACCGGTCTGGCTGACGGCAACAAGCAGGTCACATTCGACGCGATGGGAACCGAAACGATGGGCGAGGTGTCGGGCAGCCGCACCGCGCTGATGATCGACGGTGCCGAGGCTAAGCGCGACGATCTGGTCGTCGGCATGATGTGCGACTTCGGCTATGAGGCGGGCGACGAGATCGAGTTCAAGACGCTCTCATGTGCCAGCGCGGCCAGCGTGATGATGGTCTCGACCGACATCACCGCACTGGATGACGGCGGCAAAGCGGTCAGCTTCATGGCCGGAGGGGCGTCGATGATGGGCGAGGTTTCGGGCAGCCGTACCATGCTGATGATCAACGGTGCCGAAGCAAAGCGCGACGCGCTGGTCGTCGGAATGATGTGCGATTTCGAATATGAAGACGGTGCCGAGATCGAATTCAAGTCGGTGAACTGCAAATCCAACTGATCATTTAGGGGCGTTGATTCTCGGGCGGGGCTGCTGGCTTCGCCCGTTTTCATTCGCCGCGGATGATGTCGGCAATCTCGGTGAAGCCATAGGCCTCGGCCAGTTGCAGGGGCGTGCGCCCGCTGCGATCTGTGATCGACCGGTCGGCCCCGGCTTCGACCAACGCCAGGACAGTCTCGGTATGGGCTGGGCCACCATCGCCCAACACCACGGCCTCGATCAGCGCCGTCCAATTCAGATTGTTGACGTGATCTAGCGGTGCGCCCGCCGCGATCAGTCGCCGGACCACCTCGACATGGCCCAGGTGGGCCGCCGCGATCAGGGCCGTGCCGTCATAGGGGCTGGTCATCAGCCCGGCGTCGTTGCCAAGTTCGATTGCCGCCGACATCGTTTCCGGGTCATCGGCAACCGCTGCGATTGTGACCGCGTCATAAGACTGATGATCCAGCGCGTTCATGTCGGCCCCGGCTTCGGCCAGGGCACGCAAAGCATCAGTCGCGCCCGCGAATGCCGCGACATGGACCGCAGTTCTTCCGACACTGTCGCGCGCCTCAAGGTCCGTGCCCGAGGCGGCCAGTCGTCGAATGTCCACCACGTTGTTGTTGTGCGCAGCATTATGCAGACCTGCATAGGCCGCAATCTCGGTCGCGCTGGGCGGCACCTGGGCGAGCGTCGCCGTCGAGAAACTCATCAGGAACAAGCTGAGAAGAATGCGCATGATATGGACATGCTGGCACGCCGTTATGCGCCTAGACAAGGCATATGCCTTTCTTGTGATCGACGCCACGGGCTGCGTCATGTCCGCGTCAAACGCCCGATCCGTCGCAGTTCCGGGAACCCGCGCATCCACAGACCCGTTACGGCCAATGTGCCCGCCGCGCCGACAGCGACCGCCGCGACCGGCCCGATCAGTGCTGCCATTGTGCCTGCGCGAAACCCGCCAAGTTCGTTCGAGGCACCCACAAAGACGCCGTTGACGGCATTCACCCGACCACGCAGCTCGTCCGGTGTCCAAAGCTGCACCAGCATCCCGCGCACATACACGCTGACCATATCCGCGCATCCCATCAGCATCAGCGCCACGACCGAGATCCATACCGTCGTTGACAGGGCGAACACCAGTGTGAACACGCCAAAGGCACAGACTGCCCCGAACATGATGTGCCCGGCATGCTGCTTGATCGGGCGCAGTATCAGCAAACCTCCCATAAGGATCGCGCCGACCGCCATTGCCGAGCGCAGCGCGCCAAGACCAAATGGCCCGACCTCAAGAATGTCGCTGGCATAGACCGGCAGCAATGCCGCCGCTCCGCCGAGCAGGACTGCAAATAGATCCAGCGAAATGGCTCCCAGGACCACCTTCTCGGACCAGATGAACCGGAATCCACCGCTGATCATCTTCCAGGTGGCATGGGCGGCGGCGCGTCGCTGTGCCGGTTTTGGAATCAAAAGCATCAGGGCCATGGCGATCATCAGGAACAACGCGGTCGCCCCATAAGCCAGTGCCGGGAGGATGCCGAACAGCAGCCCACCCACCATTGGACCGCTGATCGTGGCTACCTGCGAGGCCGTCTGGCTCAACGCGATTGCACCACCCAGGTCTTCGGCTGGAACAAGGTTGGGCAGGATTGCCTGACGGGCCGGATTGTAGAACGCCCGCGCGGCTCCAAACAGTGCCAGCAGCGCAAAGATCGGCAACGTGCCCTCAGCCGCCCCCAGCGTGATCGCCAGAAGTCCCAGCGCGCACAGCGCCTGGATGCCCAGACAAACCCCGATAATCCGGCGACGAGAGAACTTGTCCGCCACTGGCCCGGTGACCAGAACCAGCAGCAACGCGGGCGCAAATTGCGACAGCCCTACCAGTCCCAGATCGAAGGGATTGCGCGTCAGCTCGTAGACCTGCCAACCAACCGCAACGGTCTGCATCTGCAGCGCAAAGCCGATCAGAATGATCGCCACCCAATAGAGCGCGAAGCCGCGATGGCGCAGAGCCGCAAAGCGGTCCTGCGCCCTCACAACGGGTCAACCGGCGCGTAACTGCCCCTGATTGGCAGACAATTTGGCGTCAACAAGGGCAACAATCGCGTCCACCGCGTCATGCTGCATTCCACGCGCAGCTGCCACCTTTTGCACCAGCTTGTCGACCCGTTCAATCCGACGAACACCTGCATCAATGGCCCGCGCCGCCGACGATGGCTTTAGCAGGCTCTCGGCTGCGCGCGCGTATTTTTCGAACGGCACCTGATCGTCGGGCGACGCACCCAGATCACGTACAAGCGCATCGACCCAGCCATAAATCTCGGCCGAGGCATCCAGATCACCATGCACCGCGTCGCGGATCGGGCGCGCAGCACCCGGCATCACACAGCGATAATTGCCGGTCATCACCATGCTCCACTTCGCCAGCGGGACGAAGATCGACCTGTTGACCCGCAGTTTCACCGGAACGTCCTTGCCGTCCAGGGTCACCGCGTCGATATCCGCCTCCAACTGGCGCAGTATGTCGGTGTGCACCGGGTTCGCAAACGGCGCGGCCTTGAAGTTGGTCGGCAGGCCGACATGCACCAGGTTTGGGCTTTTCATCCGGCGGGCGGAATGCCTGCGGGTCCGGGCTGCATAGCGACATCAGGCCCGGCTCGAACCCGTCCCAAACCGACGGGTCCGCGTAGCACGCGAACAGCGAGGCAGGGTCCAGCCCCTCAATCCGCGCCAAGTATGGCAGAGGCGGCATGTTCATGACCGACAGCACCGGCTTACCTGAAGCCGCGATCCGCCCCATCAGCGCCTTCACTTCGGGCGCGGAATACTGCGGCTCTCCCATGGCGAGGCAGATCAGATCGTATTCCTCGGGTGCCACCTCGGACGGTGTCATGGCGCGCAGGCTGCCCGGTTGTCCGACCGAGCTGATCAGACGCGGCACATCCTCGCCCCGAAGTGTCAGGCGCAAAACCGTGCCTTCGGCGTTGATCAGGGCAGCGCCGGGCCGTTGGCAGACCAGCGTCGCGTCATGCCCCGCCATCAGGAATTTTGTCGACAGCAGCGATCCGTAGGACGCGCCCAATATTAGAATATGCATAGTGTGTCTCCCCCGCAGTTGGGCTGAAGCAGCCGAATTCCAGTCAGCCTATACAAAGCTAACCGGTTGAAGAGACAGGCAAATTGTCGCATGTTGGGTATGCAATTGCGTACCGACAATAATGTCATGGCCAAATCAGACCCGCGACGGCACAGCTTGTCGCGATACGCTTGCCGCCGGCTGCGCGGCGACACCGGTGCGGCTTTGGCACTTCGCCTGCTTCAGTATTGCGTCAATCGGCGCGTGGAAAATCTTGAATTAGCGAAATCGCGTAATCACGTCCACCAGCGCTGGCTTGCCAGATTTCACCACCTTCAGAGCGCGTCGAATCGCAGGGCCGACAGCGTCCGGCTCGTCAATCGGCCCCTCGGCCCAGACCCCCATGCCCTGCGCAATAGTGGCAAAGTCCGGTTCCGGGCCGGATATATCCATGCCGATATGTGCTTTTCCTTCATCCGTGCCACGCGCACGGGCCATGCGGATCTGATGGTGCCAGTCGTTATAATAGGCGCGGTTGTTGAACATCACGATCAAAAGCGGAATTTCATGCTTTGCTGCGGTCCACAAAGCGCCGGCGTCAAACATCAGGTCGCCGTCTGGCTGCAGGGCCACGACCACCTTGTCGCTGCCCTTGTGTGCCAGTGCCACACCCATCGAAATCCCGATCTGGGTCGAGGTTCCCAACCCCTTGCCCGGATGCCGATGCGCGGCGTCAAAGTCCCACAGCTTGCGGGTCCATTGGCGCAGAGTGCCGGACCCCAGCACCCAGTCCTCATCGCGGATGACCTCCCAAACCTCGGCCGCCAGCCGCGCCGTGGTTAGGGGAGAGGCGTCACGCTCTGCCAGAGCCTCCTCCGCCCATCGCGCAAAGTTCTCGGCGTGGCGCGCAGCAATCGTCGTCTTGCGCGCGGCGAGCCGTTCCGCCAGAGCCGGATTACCGGCCAGCCGCTCCTGCACCATTTCGATCATCTGTGGCATTGCCTGACGCGGATCGCCCAGCGCACTCAGCGCTTTGGGCAGATACCGCCCATAATCCAGCGACCAAGATGCGATGCCGGTCTCGTGGAAACCGACCTCCATCCATTCGCAACTCTCGGCCAGGAACGACTCGACCTTGCGTGTCGTGCTGTCGAGCTTTGCCGTCGCCTTTTCCCAATCCACCACATCCAACGCCAGGATCGCATCCGCCTGGGCCAGCGAGTCCGTGTCCATCGACAGGTTCTGCGGATGCCGGTTCGGAAAGCACAGCGCCGAGTTCACGTCCCAGACCGCCACCCCCAACAGCTCGGCCAGTTCTACCAGAAGCTCGAAGTTGCCTGGGTGGCGACCAGAGAATTCGGCCATGATATAGGGCCGCTCGGCGGCCAACAGCTTGTCGACGATCTGCGCCAGAACGCCCGCGTCTGCAGACATTGGGGCAGGGGCCTTGGCCACATCTGGCCCCGGAACCACCACCTCGTCCGTCAGAGGCGTTTCCTGCAACAGCGCGTCATAGCACAGGTAGACCGGCCCGGCAGGTTCCGTCACCATCGCCGACCAGGCGCGTTGGAAGCTGTCGGTCACCCCGTGGATCGTATGCGGCTGATAGTCGAATTTGGTGAAATTCCGCACTGCGTCGCCCTGACTTTGCGCCGTGTGGTGCCAGTCTGACCTTGGCCGCCGCTTGCTTTCATTCATCGGCCCGGTTGCTCCCAGCACCAGCACAGGCGCGCGGTCGGTATAGGCGTAGTAGACTGCCATCTGCCCATGCAGCAGCCCAACCAGATCGTGCAGAATACAGGCCATCGGCTTACCCGTCGCCTTGGCATAACCATGGGCGATCTGGACGGCGGTATTCTCGTGCTGGCAGACCAGCATTTCGGGCGAGTTGTCGCCGTAGTTGACCAGAGAGTCATGCAGACCCCGAAAACTCGCGCCCGGATTAGTCGCAACATATTCGACATCGTAGGCCTGCAGCAGATCGACGATGACGTCGGACTGATACTTCTGATATTCGGGTGGGACGGTCATGGCGGACTCCTAAAGCACTATGGGGCAGCCTGCCCGAAGGTGGTGATCAGCCCGACGGTCATCGCCAGCAATCCGGCGAGGAACGGGACGACAACGGCCGAGGCAATACGCAACCGGAAGAACGACGCCCCGACCAGTGGCAGTTCATAGATCAGGATGCGATGCGCGGCGAAGATCGACCACGAGGTGATGAAGGTCATCAGCGCGGCGGACGAAGCCCCGGCCTTGGCAAAAACGGCGGCAATGGCAAATGCGATCACTGGACCAGCAGGCACCAGCAACCCCGTTGCGGCAGCGACGGGCAGGGCGATCAGCCCCGCGTCCGGACCCAGAAACCCGGCGATCAGTTCTTTGGGTATCAATGTTGCAATGAACCCGGCGGCGACCAGCGCGCAGAGCATCCGGGGCACAAGCTTGGCGAATTGTTCGATGAAGCGTCGAAGGACGGGCGCGAAATCCTGTCGCCGCACAAGCGCTATCCCAACGAGGACGACCAGCAACGCCAACAAGGACAGGATTCCTATATTCATAAACCCATCCGTTGCGGGAAACGGCTAGCGCGACGTGGCGAGCGCCCCGAGCGGCTCATGATCGCGCCTCTTTCACGATCAGCCGCATCGGCAACCGCCGTGCGATCAACCCGGCGACAACCGGCAGCGGCAGGCTGATTGCAAAGCGCAGAATGGCAAACTCGGCCCCCATGAATGGCACATCCCATACCAGAATGCGTTGCAGTCCCAGTGTCGCCCAAGCGGTAATATAGGCGATCATCGCACCCCGGTCGGCCCCGGACGCAGCGAGCACCGCCAAAAGCGCATAGGCCGAGGCTGGCCCTCCCGGCGTGATCGTCCCGGCCACTGTCGCGATAATCAACCCGCGCATGCCCGAGTTGGGACCGACCAGCGCAGAAATCCTGTCTCGCGGGACCAGAAACCAGACCAGTGCTGCGATTGATATGGCGATGAACACGCGGGGCAGAACGCTTGTCAGCAGGTCAAAGTCTCCCCACAGCGCGCCGACGAAAGCCTCGCGACCCCGGACCGCGTAACAGAGGATGCCGGTGAACGCTGCCGCCCCGAGAAAGCCGAAAAATCCACGTCCGAAACCGTCGTAAAACGTGGCGCGCCGCCACTCAGGGTCTTTGAGGAAATCGAACCCTGCCACTTGCCGCGCGCCTAATGCGTGTGGCCGTTCGGGCCGTGGTCGTGCCCGTGGGTATGGTCATGGCTATGTCCGCCATCCTCATCATGGCTGTGACCGTGCGCCGCGTCATGATCGCGCGCTTTTTGCGCCATCAACGCCCTGGGTTCGTTGTGACCGTCACCCAGCGCCTCGACACAGGCGCGAAACAGGTCCGCTTCGGGCGGCAACTGCCCGGCCAAAAAGCCCGCCAGCCGCGCCAACGCGATGGCCTGCGAGGCGATGGCGTCCACCGTCTCATCCTCCTCGGCCGCCGCCGCGTCGCCCAATGCGCGTGCCAGACCGGCGTTGAAGATCGCCTCCATATAGGTTGCGCGGCCTTCGCCACTGGCAAGATTTTCCGGTGCGCCCTCAGCTTCGGTCGCGTCCAGACCCAGCATCTTCGACATGCCCTGAAAGCGCTCCAGAACCTCTTGGCTAATCGCCAGCTGTTCGTCGATTTCACCGCACATGGGCTGATCCTTTCGAAACTACAGCGAGACTATCGCCGGAAAACTGTGAACCACCAATGAACCACCGACCCCCAGCGCCAGCGCACCAATCGCCAGCCCGGTGGCGGTCTGCATCCACCCCGCGCCGCGCCCGATCAGGCCGAGGGGGTAGGAGGCAACCGCACTCAGCAGCGCCATTCCGGCAAGCGAGCCCAGCCCGAACAATGCGAAATAGCCCAGCGCCTGCGCGATCGACGATGCCGCCGCAACTGTCAGAACCAGCAGTCCCGCCGATCCCGCAGCCCCGTGCAACAGGCCAATGCCGAACACCATCGCGCGGTCCTGTCGCTGGTGCCGATGGTCGTGGCGCGCGCCGTGCGGAGCAACCTCGCCTGCGTGACTGTGCAGATGGATGTGGCGTTGATCCCCGTGCGAGTGGACGTGCACGTGTATCCGCTCCTGCTTTATCTTCCAAAGAACCCGCAGACCGAGTGCGACGATCATGACACCAACTGCGCCTTCCAGCGCCGCCTCAATCCGCCCCGAAATCGTCATCCCGGCCAGCACCACGACCGAACATATCACAAACAGCGCAATGGTATGCCCCAACCCCCATAGCGCCCCACGAGCGATTAGCCGACCGCGACCGTCGCCCTTGTTGGCGAAGGTGGCCACGGCGGCCAGATGGTCCGCCTCCAGCGCGTGCGCCATACCGATGACAAAGCCGAGGGCCAGGAACGCCACCGGGTCCGAGAAGATCGCCAGCCAGCTCATGCGCGCATCGCCGTCAGCATCGCGGGGATGTAATCGTCATCGCTGGCAACGACCAGTACCCGCGCAAACCGGCGCATTGAGTTCACCACTCGGTCGACCTCTGCCGCCTTCTGGCCACGCGCCAATGCGAGGCCCGCGCAGGTGATGTTCCGTTCAAAGCATTCCCGCGCGATGACTTCTGCCGCGCCCTCGCTGTCACTCGCTGCCGCAAGCAACACCACCACATCCGCACCCTCAATCTCGGCCAGAAGATCGGCGCGTGTTCCGTCAGGATGGCTCAGCGGCAGGTCCGCCGCCTGCGTCTCAGGGCTAGTTGGCCCCTTGGTCGACAGCGTCAGAAAATGCGCATTGTTCCAGGGATCTTCGGTGATCGCATACATAGCCTCTGCCGCCTTGGCATCCAGCGCAAAAATCCGCGAGGTCCGCATCCGTGAGTTCGGATATTGCACCCGAAACGCGGCCTCGGCTCGGGTCGCCGCGCGCGCGCATCCGCCGAGCATTGTTGGATGATCCACCGGTCCACGCCCCTCGCGGGTGGCGTTGTCGGCCTCGAACATATCGTCACTGTCGTGGGGCATCAGACCGAGGTCTGCTTGACGCCGGGCTGCACCTTCAGGTCGTCCTTCATCGCGTCCTTGAACGGTTGGTCCGGCGGCAATACGCGGGCGGCAGAGCGTACCTGCTGATGGGCAGTTACCCGTCCCGGAGGTTCCACGCCTTTGTCGCGCAGCGCAATTACAGCCTTACGCAACCGATGCCGTGCCATGATGATCCCATTATCGGTGGAGACCAGGTTTTCCTTGGTACGGTCCACAATCGGCCCCATGCTTTCCTGAAGCGAGGCGTCCTGCATCGCGATGCCCCAGACGCCGGAGTAGGTCTCGCCCCGTTTCTGCGCCTCGCGGTCGATCAGATAATCATTGTCCTTGTTCTGCTTGGGTCGGAAACTGCCCGGAGCCTCATACTGGTTGTGCACCCCGTAGCCGTCTTCCATCGCCTGACGTTCTTCGCCACTCAGCGCGCGAGTCGGGTGATAGTCAAATGACCACGCCCAGCAATTCTCGTCATCAATAGGCACCCAGAAATGCCCGTGCATCGGGTGGTCGCCCCGCGGTGGCACCATCGTGAAGCTGGGCATGACCCAGGGCGTGATCCGCCAGTAATAGTGATCGTCCTCTGCCATTCGGCGCGCGCCGATACTCAAACCGCCATCGCTTTCAACGACTTCGAAGACCGGCTTCTTGTCATTCTGGTTGTATTGGTTGCCCTTCGCGCCGCGAAACAATGGATCGGTCTTCAGGCTGCCGGAATGCAAAAAGCTGACGTGGCTGGAATCAATGCCGCCCTCCATCGCCTGCAACCAGTTGCTTTCCTGCCAGCGCTTGCTTGTAAACGTCTGCTCGGCCGGAACCTTGGCAAACTCCCACTCCGGCTTGGGTGGGCGATTGTCCGCGTCCCCCATATGGGTCCACAGCACATCGCCGACCTTGATCAGCGGATAGCCCTTGAGCTTGATTTTCTCGCAAAAGCCCGACTCCTCTGGCTCGCTCGGGACTTCGATGCACTGGCCGGTATAGTCATATTTCCAGCCGTGATAGGGGCAGCGCAACCCGCCTTCTTCATTGCGCCCGAACCACAGGGAGACTCCGCGGTGGGCGCAGAATTCATCCATCAGGCCATAACGGCCCTTGCTGTCGCGAAATGCGATCAGGCGCTCGCCAAGCAGCTTGACGCGCACCGGCGGGCAATCATCCTCGGGCAATTCACGGGCCAGCAGGGCCGGCTGCCAATACTGGCGAAACATTTCGCCCATGGCGGTGCCGGGGTCGGTCTGGGTTAGTAACTCGTTGACTTCCTTACGAAGCATGGCAAGCGCTCCTCTATCGTCACTTCATGGTTTTGGCGGCAGGTCCGGCCTTTCCAGCTCATAAGCCTCGGCCATCTGCGATGTCAGCCCGTTTTCGGCCAGAGCGTCTGCAAACATTGTCCGCACCTCGGTGCTTTCATCGGCATAGTCAATCTGGTCACCGCCGATACGCTGAGAAATCCAGGCCTTCGGCACGCCCTGAGCGTTGCGGATCGCCACGCCTTCGTACTTGAACGCCAGATAGCGCGCCGGGGTCGTGCCGGTGTTGAAATGCTGGTGGAACCACATGTTCGGCGGCACGATCATGGTGCCCGGCTTCCACTCATAACGCTGTGGTTCCTCACCTTCCGGCCACATAAGGCTATAACCGGTGCCCGACAAAAGGATCACATGTGCGCCAGGCCCGTGGCGGTGGCATTTCTTGTAGGTGCCGACTGGAAACTGGCTGATGTGGCTGTTCATAGAACATTTCGCCAGCTGGAATCGGATATGTCCGCCGCCCGCACCACGCTCCTTGGCATAGACCAGCGGCAGGTTCACTGCGTCGGCGACGAAGTTCGTCTCCATCATGAAACCCTGGGTCTCCTTGGTCTCGCCGAAATACTCCGGCTCACCGGAAAAGCGACCCTTGAAGTCATGGGCGGTGCCGAAGATGAAATCCGGTTCCTCGAAAACATTCATCAACGGCGGCATGTTGGTCACGCCGATGTAACGCGCCGGTTCCGAGCCGGAGCCGTTAAAATGCTGATGGTTGGCGTTCAGAGGGATGCCGAAGATTGCCCCCGGTCCCCATTCAAAACTGACCTTCTGTCCCGCGTCATTCCACACCACGGTCGAGCCGCGCCCCGACAGGATCAGAACGGTTTCCTCGAAAAGCTGCCGGTGCGGGGCCAGCTTGCCGCCCGCCGGAATCTCCATCACGTAGCAATCGTTGGTGGTTCGGCTGGCGTCGTGGTTCATGAATACAGCGTTGCCGCCACGCCGCGCCCAGGGCTTGAGCGCGACTTCATGCAGGCTCGGGACATAATTCCCGTTGATCAGGTCCAGCCCTTCGGCAGCCAGAAACCGGGTGTAGGGCGTTTCTTTTTCGGTGCGGAACTTGTCCGCCATCTTATCCGAAACGACAGCATGCTTGGTCATTGCGATCTCTCCCCGCCGCGTCGCGCGCTTCAGACAGCTTTTGGAATTGCTTCAAGGCTACGGCAGGGGTAGGGTGCCGTCAATGGACCGGCGGTCCATATAGAGGAACGTAAATGCCCGACCAGAAGGACCCCCTCAAACGCTCGGGCCGCCATACGATCGACGACCACATGTTCGGCGATTTCTACGCCCATGAACACGGTCCTGACGCCGATCACGACCACGATGATATCGACCCCGGCCCGCTGGAAGAAAATCCGATCTGGTTGCGCGACAACGTCTCGCTGACCAGCGTCGGTATCGACATCGGCTCGGCAGGTACACAGGTGATCTTCTCGACCGTGCATCTCCAGAGGAAGGCCGACAGCCACGCCTCGCGCTATGTGATTGTGGACCGCGCGACGGCCTATCAAAGCCCGGTTTCGCTGACGCCCTATGCGGGCGAGATGATCGATGCCGCAGCCCTCGGTGCGATTATTGACGACGCCTATGCCGGGGCGGCGATCCTGCCGACCGACATTGACACCGGAGTGGTGATCCTGACCGGCGAGGCGCTGCGACGTGAGAACGCCCAGACGATTGCCGAGGTTGTCTCAGCCAAGGGCGGCGATTTCGTGACCGCCACGGCGGGCAACCATATGGAGGCGCTGCTGGCCGCCTATGGATCGGGCGCTGCGAAGGCGAGTTTCGATGCGGGCAGTCGCATCCTGAACGTCGATATTGGTGGTGGTACAACCAAGCTGGCGCTCTGTGATAAGGGCGAGGTTCTATGGACCGCCGCCCTGCACATCGGCGGGCGTCTGATCGCGGTCGAGGACCAAAAGGTAATCCGGGCCGAGGCAGCAGGCATCCACCATGCCGCTCAGGCCGGCGTCAAGGTGGCTGTCGGCTCTGCCCTCTCGGCCCCCGATCTTGAGAATGTTGCCATACACTTGGCCGACGTTTTGCAGACGGCAATCCGACAGCGTCCCTTGCCGGATGCAGTGTCCGCGCTGTTCCTGACTGACATTCCAGACGACATCGGGTCGCTCGACGGCATCATGGTCTCCGGCGGCGTCGGCGAATACGTCGCAGGCCGCGAAACCCGCGATTTCGGCGACCTTGGATTGCCGCTTGGTCGCGCCCTGCGCGAACGCACGGACTCAGGCGATCTGGGCGCGCCGCTGATCCCGGCGGCGGCCTGCATTCGGGCGACGGCGCTGGGCGCGTCAGAGTATTCCGTGCAGCTCAGCGGGCAGACCAGCACCGTGACCGCGCCAGGAAAACTGCTGCCTCGCCGCTCGATGCAGGTGCTGAAACCGACGCTGGACCTGGCGACGGAACCCAGCCCCAAAGCCGTCGCCGCTGCGATCCGCACGCATTTCGACGCATTCGATCTGTCCCCGGACACAGACGAGGTCGCGCTGGCGTTCGATTTCGACCTGCCACCGGATTACGCCATAATCCGCGCGCTGGCCGACGGCATAGCCGAGGCGATGGCCCCACGCCTGAGCGGCGGCCACCCGCTGTATGTGATGATAGACGGCGACATCGCGCAGACGCTTGGTGGCATTCTGCGGGACGAAATTGGCGTTCAGAATGAACTACTTATCCTCGACGGATTGTCCTTGCGCGATTTTGACTACGTCGATCTGGGCAAGATCCGGCTGCCCTCTTTCACCGTGCCGGTCACCGTGAAATCACTGCTGTTTTCGGACGATCCGCGTGGTCCAAGCCGTGCCGAGCGCCGCCAGTTTACGCCGCACGAACATCCGCACGACCACAACCACGATCATACGCACAGCCACTCGCACGATCCCCACCGTTGACAGGTGCCGACCACTTGAGCCAAAAGTGGAACAATGTTCTGCATCAAGGAACGCGCTCGCAAACCATGACCGACCCAACCCCCGCCCCACGTAAAGAGATCAACCGAAATCCACGCCGGGATAGCTCACGGCTGTCTTCGGTGACCACAGCGATCCACCTTCTGAAGACCTTCACCAAGGACGACAAAGAGCTGGGGATCAGCGAATTGGCCAAGCGCCTCAGCGTGGCCAAAAGCACTGTTCACAGGCTGGCGGGAACGCTTCTCGAAGAAGGGTTGCTGCAGCAGAACCCCGACAACGGGCGGTACTGCCTGGGCGTCGGTCTGTTTTCGCTCGGCTCGCTGGTGCGCTCGCGGCTGGATGTGACAAGTGAATCCAAGAACATCCTCAATCAGCTACGGGAACAAACTCAGGAGAACGTCCGACTCGCCGTGCTGGAACGTCAAAGCGTTGTCTTCCTGCATGACTTTGAATCACCGCAAACATTGCGTCTGCGCTCGGGGACGGGGCAACTGCGTCCCGCCTTCTGCACTGCCGAAGGGATTTGCCTGATTTCCGGACTGCGTGAACCCGAACTTGGGGAATTCCTGGAGTTGCCGCGCACGCCGCGCACCGCGAAAACCGCGACGAGTGAAGAAGAGTTGCGCGCCCGCATCCGACGCACCAAACGACAGGGATACTCGGTCGAAGACGAAGATTGCGACGAGGGCACGCGTTGTATCGCCGCCCCGATCCACAACGGCGACGGGCGCATTATTGCCGCTGTCGGCATTGCAGGACCTCGCGTGCGTATCCGCAAACGCGATTTCCCTAAGCTCGCCCCGCTGGCTATCGAAGCGGCACAGCAAATATCCGAACGGTTGGGCTATTTTCGCCGTCAGCCTGTTTATGTCTGATCTGCGCCGCCAGCCGTCTGGAGACGCATAATGACCAACCTTGATCTGACGCTTGGCTGCTGGGATTATGACCGGGTAACGGCCCTGATCGACGGGCGGGTGCGCCCGGAAGGCATAAACCTGCGTTTCCTCAACATGATCGTCGAAGAAACCTTCTTCCGCATGCTGCGACACCAGGAATTCGACGTTTCGGAAATGTCGATGTCCTCCTACCTCGTCTCGCTGACAAAACCGGAACGTCCATTTGTCGCGATTCCGGTCTTCCCCAGCCGGTTTTTCCGCCACTCCTGTATCTATGTGAACGCCGATGCCGGGATAAACGTGCCGAAAGACCTGATCGGCAAACGCTTTGGCTGCCCGGAATACCAGATGACCGCGCCGGTCTGGATCAGGGGCATCCTCAGCGATCATTATGGCGTACCGGTGGACGGTCCGACCTATGTGACGGGGGGGGAGGAAACTCCGAACCGCTCCGAGAAAATCCCGCTGGAGCTGCCAGAGAGCTTCCGCATCGAACGCATCGGCCCTGACGACACGCTGGCGCAGATGCTGGCCGACGGACGGATCGATGCCTTTCACACGGCCCGCAAGCCCTCGACCTATGACGGCGTCCGGGTGAAACGGCTGTTCCCCGACTATGTTCCTGTCGAGCAAGCCTATTTCCGCGACACTGGCATCTTCCCGATCATGCATGTGATCGCAATCCGGCGCGAGGTGTTCGAGGCGAACCGCTGGATCGCGATGAACCTGTTTCAGGCATTCCGCGAAGCGCAACGGTTTTGTTATGATGGCTTGCGCGAAACCGCTGCCCTCAAAGGCATGCTGCCGTGGTTCAATGCCCATGTCGAAGAAACGCTCGACATGATGGGCGACGATTTCTGGCCCTACGGTGTCGAAAAGAACCGCTGCACACTCGACACATTCCTGCGCTACCACCACGAACAGGGCCTCAGCCCGCGCCAACTTACGGTGGACGAGATGTTCGCCCCCGAAACGCTTGAGGAATTCGTCATATGAGCAAGGTCACGATCCCGCAGCTGCACGAAATGAAGCGTGCGGGTGACAAGATTTTCGGGGTTGTCGCGTGGGACACACATATGGCGGCGATCGCGGACCGGGTCGGTGTCGAGATTGTCTCGGTCGGCGACACCGTGGGCAAGAACCTCTGGGGTCACGAGACGATCATGGAAATCACCATGGACGAGATGATCACCGTCACCCGCGCCGCTCGGCGCGGGGTGACGAATGCCCTGCTGAGCGCGGATTTCCCTTTCGGTCCCTTGCAGGAAGGCGTCGACGCCGCTGTGGCGGCCGCTATCCGCTTCGTCAAGGAAGCGGGCGTTGATCTGATCAAGCTCGACGGCGCGGCGGATTACCCTGAAGCGGTTGAGGCGCTGACTCGTGCCGGCATTCCAGTCTGGGCGCAGTTTGGCCTGACGCCGCAAACGGCGCTCGTGATGGGCATCCCATACGAAAATCAGGCAGGCGACGGCGCGGATGTTGTGGCTGAGATGGAAGACCGGATGCTGTCGGATGCGCTAATGCTGGAAAAGGCAGGGGCGGTGCTTCTGGACTTCACCAACTCCGGCCCCGTGGTTGGTCCGAAAGTGGTCGAGGCGGTCAACATTCCGGTGATCGGCGGTTTCGGCGGTGGTCCCTGGCTGGATGGCCGGGTGCGGCTGGCGCAGGCGGCGGTCGGCTACAACGTGGCGGCGCTGGACCGGGAGCCGACGGGATATGCAAACGTCGCCCGCACGATCCACGACGCGCTGGCGGAGTGTTCCGATGACGTCCGAAAGGCCCGCCAGATCAAGGGCCAACCGGGGAGACGCTGATGCCCTTTGCCGAAATCGACGGCATTTCAACGCGCTATGAGGTGGTGGGCGAGGGGCCGCCGCTGTTGATGTTCTCACCCGGTGGGTTCGATGCGCGGATCGAGAAATGGAGCGATCTGGGTGTCTACAAGCGCATCAAGCTGCTGGACCATCTGCCCAGGCACTTCCAGTGCATTCTGTTTGACCGGCGCGAAAATGGCCAATCCGGTGGGCGTGTCGAGGCGCTCACCTGGGATCACTACGTCCGTCAGGGCGCGGGGCTGCTGGACCATCTGGGCATTGAACGCGCGCATCTGATGGGTGGCTGCATGGGCTGCTGCCCGGTGACCGCCTTCGCGGTTGCAAATCCGGGGCGGGTCTCCTCGATGGTGCTGTTCTGGCCGGTCGGTGGCCCAAACTATCGGATCAGCAGCCAGAAGCGGTTCGCCGAGCACATTGCATTTGTCGAAGAGGCAGGCCTGCAAGGCGTCGTCGATCTGGTGCGCAGCCACGACAAGAATTTTTCTGCCGACCCGCGCGGTGGTCCGTGGGGTCAGCCGATCCGCAATTCTGAGGCCTTTGCCGACGACTATGCCGCGATAGACAGTGCCGGGTACGTGGCAACGGTGCGCCAGATGCTGGCGAACCTCATCGACCGGGATACCGCGCCGGGTGCCGAGCCTGAGGCGCTGATGGCGCTGGATATCCCGTCACTGATCGTCCCCGGAGCGGACGGGTTCCACGCAACCTCAGCCGCCCGGTATCTGCAGGAATGTCTGTCTGGGGCAGAGTATTGGGATGTTCTGCCCGATGAGTTGAGCGAAGGCGCAGCGAATGCACGGGTGATAGAATTTCTGCAAGAAAACTCTTGAGTAAATCGCCTCATCAAATCCAACCCTCCGCACAAACAGTACGCATTTCTGCGTCCCGTTTGGTTCAGTGAAGTTGTTTCGGCGAGATTGAGTTTAGACCCGACTTACCCGACCAATTCACGCACCCCCGGAGCAAATAGCCCCTCAATCCCCACCCGCTCAGGAATGATCGCCTGCGCCAGACACTGCTCGACCAACACCTCCAGCATCTCGGCATTTGGCGCGATGCCATAGGGCAGGGGGTCGTCCTGAACCTCCATCACGGCACGCAGTACCTGATCGATCTCGGCTTCCTCAGTGACCTGCCCGGCCTTCAGCGCGCCCAGATGCGGGCGTTTGGCTGCCGAAAACCCCTCGAACAGCTGCGCCGGAAGGTCCGGGTGCGCCGCCAGCACGTCGTCGCGGATCACCAGCGCATGGTTCAACGGATAGAACCCCCGGTCGCGCAGCGCGGCAAGGCCGACCTCGAAGGCATTGTCGATCAGCGGGCGGGTGCCGGGTGCAGTGAGGATACCGGTCGCGGCCACCGCCTCGCCACTGGCCAGACGATCCTCCAGGCTGGCGCTGTCATCGAAATCACCGACATTGGCGGGCGGCTGCCAGTCGGGCACGTGCTCCAACCCGGTGCGCATCCATTGGATCGCCGACAGATCCACGCCATGCTCCATCGTCAGAATCGCCCGCGCCCAGAGGCTGGTCGTCACCGTATAGCCCCGGTTCACACCGACAACCTTGCCTTCCAGGTCTTTTGGAGCACCGATTTCAGGCCGCGCAACAATCGCCCGGTGATGGAACCCGCGCGTCAGAAAGATCGGTAGGGCCGTCATCTTCGCCCCCAGCGCCTTGGCACAGAGATAGGTCGTCATCGCCATTTCCGAGACCTCGAAATCCCCGGAAATCACCATCCGGCGGAAGGCTTTGGGGATCGGGAGGACCTCTTCGAAATCGAACTCATAGTCAGGCAGGCTCACGCGCCCGTCCTTCAGGGCGGCCGTGTGGCCGTGGGTCATGAACGCAGTCTTCAGGCGGGTCTTTGGCATGGAAACTCCTTCAGCAGCAGTCGGGATCACCGTCGTCGATCAGCGAGGGAAGCAGCCAGGCGACCGGCAGGTCCGTGGTCGCAACATCACGTGCGGGCTTGAAAATGCGCAGGCGATAGCGGGTGTCCCGGTCGGTCCAGAACCGCACCGTCGTGTCCAGCGCCGGGAAGCCGGGGAGGCCGGATGCCTCTTCGGACACTAGTACGATGTCCGCCGCGTCCAGCGAAAATCTTGCGCGGGTCCAGCCCTCAATCCGGCTGAGGCATTCGACATTTTCCGGCCGTGTGCCGAACCGTTGAAACACACCACCCTCCGCGTGCTGAATTTGCCGTCGTTCCTGTATGTGGACCTTTGTTCTTGAATGCAGTCTGCTGCTTTGCTAGCAAATGGTCAACGATCAAGGGGGATTTTTCGCGTGTCCGAGAAGGTTTTAGCCGCCGTTCGTACCGCGCCGGAAACCACCGAGTTCCGCGAATATGACATGCCCGATATCCCCGACGACGGCGCTCTGCTGAAGATCGAGGTTGCAGGCATCTGCGGCACCGACGTCAAATTCTACGCCAAGCCGCCAATCGATGATCCGGTCATCATGGGTCACGAGAATATCGGCGTCATTGCCAAGGCAGGTGCGACCTTCAAGAAGCGACGGGGCCTGCGCGAAGGCGACCGCGTCTTCGCCGAACACTATGTCGGCTGCATGAATTGCGAACATTGCCATCGTGGCGACTACCGCCTGTGCATCGCCACCGATTGGCGCAGGAACCCCGACGGCATTCGGTTCGGATATACCTCGGCGCTAAAAGCCCCGCACCTCTGGGGCGGCTTCGCGCAGTACATGTTCTTGCCATGGAACTCGGTCATTCACCGGGTGCCAGACGGGCTGTCAGCGGAACTCGCCGGGGTGGTCACGCCGATGGCCAACGGTATCCAGTGGGCGCTGTTTGATTGCAATGTCGGCTATGACAGCCGTGTGCTGGTGCAGGGGCCGGGGCAGCAGGGGCTGAGCCAGGTCGTCGCATGCAAACAGGCCGGGGCCTCGCTGATTTTCGTCACCGGGACGTCTAAGGACACCAAGCGGATGGAGGTCGCGCTGAAACTCGGCGCCGATCACGTCATCAACGTCGACGCCGAAGACCCGGTCGCGCGGATCGCCGAAATCACGGGGGGGCGAGGGGGTCGATGTGGCCCTCGACTGCACCGCTGGCGGTGGCACAATCCCGACGCTGCTGGGGATCGAGGCGCTCAAGCGCAAGGGCGGAACCCTGCTGATCCAGGGTGAGGGGCTGGCTGAATTCCCCAACTTCCCCTTCGGCAAGATCGCCAACAAGTACATCACCGTCAAAGCCGCGCGGGGCCACAACTACGAGAGCTGCGAGCTGGCGCTGAAGCAACTGAACTCGACCCGCTTCCCGCTGGACCTGATCACGACCCATCGCTTCGGGTTGGAGAGGACCCACGACGCAATCAAGGCGGTCGGCAATAGCGGCGAGGTCATCCACGTCTCGCTTCTGCCCTGGGAATGAGCGTGGATAATTGCATCCCGGTCACTGTCCTGACCGGCTATCTTGGCGCTGGGAAGACCAGCGTTCTCAACCACTTGCTTAGACATGCGCCGGGCCGATATGCGGTCATCGTCAATGAATTCGGCGACATCGGCATTGACGGAGAACTGATCGACACCGGCGAGGAAGAACTGATCGAGCTGTCCTCAGGCTGCATCTGCTGCGTGGTGCGTGGCGACTTGATCCGCACCCTGCGCGGGCTGCTCGACAACGGGCGCGCGTTGGACGGGATCGTGATCGAAACCACCGGCGTCGCTAACCCGTCGCCGGTGATCCAGACATTCTACGCCGACCAGATCCTCGCCGGGCGCTGCCGGTTGGACGCGGTGGTCACCGTGGTGGATGCGCTGCATATCACGGATCAGCTGGCGACCAGCCGAGACGCCGCCGATCAGATTGCCCTGTCCAGCGCGATCCTGCTGAACAAATCCGCCGAGGCCACCTCACTTGATGAGGTCGAGGCGCAGCTTCGCGCCATCAACCCCTTCGCGCCGATCCACCGGATCGACCGGGGTGAGGTGGACCCGGCGCAAGCGCTGAACACCCACGGCTTCGATCTGGACCGGGTCGAGGCGCGGGTACAGGGGTTGCCGAGCGACCACGATCATGTTGCGCAGGATGGCATCAACTCGGTCACGCTGACTGCCGACGTCCCGTTGGACGCTGACCGGCTGGAGGCGTGGCTGACTCAGACTTTGCTGGTCAAAGGCAAGGATATCCTGCGCACCAAGGGGATCATCGACGCCGAAGGGCAGGGGCGCAAACTGGTGCTGCAAGCGGTCCAGATGCTGGTTGAGGGCGACTTCGGAGCGCCATGGCCACCCGGACCGCGCCAAAGCCGGTTAGTGTTTATCGGCCGCAATCTTGATAATTCCGCCCTCAGCGCCGGGTTCTCCACCTGTCGCGCCACCGAATTCGCCTAACAGGAAGGCCCGCCCATTGCCCGTCGTCGTCACCAACATCAAACGCGCCGATCCCGATGCGGCCGCCGCGTTGGCGCAATACGGCGTCGCGACGATCCACGAAGCCCAGGGCCGCACCGGCCTGATGCACCAACGCCTGCGCCCGATCTATCGCGGCCCGGCGATCAGCGGCACCGCAGTCACCTGCACCCTGCCACCCGGCGACAACTGGATGATCCACGTCGCGACCGAGCAATGCCAGCCCGGCGACGTGCTGGTTGCGGGCGACGATCTCCGAAGCGCACTCGGGATATTTCGGCGATCTGATCGGGACGATCCTCAAAACACGCGGCGTTCAGGGGCTGATCCTCGACGCAGGTTGCCGCGATGTCGATGATCTCGAAGGGATGGGCTTTCCGGTCTGGTCCCGTTCGATCCATGCGCACGGCACGGTCAAGGAAACCCTGGGTGATGTGAATGTGCCGGTGTCATGCGGCGAGGCACTGGTGAACCCCGGTGACGTGATCGTCGCCGACAACGACGGTGTGGTGGTCGTGCCGCGCCTCGAGGTCGCCGAGGTTGCCGAAGCCGCCGCCAAGCGGGTCGCCAATGAGGAGAAAAACCGCGTGCGATACGCCGCCGGGGAACTGGGTCTGGACGTTAACAACATGCGCGGGCAAACTGGCCGAAAAGGGCCTGACCTATGTCGACCAGAAAGACTGGGAGGCCGGCCAATGATTATCGACTGCCACGGCCACTACACCACCGAACCGCCGGCTTTCATGGCCTTCCGCCAAGCCCAGATCGCGCATTTCGATGACCCCTCGCAGCCCGCCCCGGTGATGGCCGACATCAGCGACGATGAAATCCGCGAAAGCATCCAGAACAACCAGCTCCGCGCCCTCAAGGAACGCGGCGCGGACATGACGATCTTCAGCCCTCGCGCCTCCGGCATGGGCCACCATATCGGTGACGAGGCGGTCTCGAAAAACCTGGACGCGCTATGCCAACGACATGATCCACCGGGTCACCCAGCTGTTCCCTGACAACTTCATCGGTGTGTGCCAACTGCCACAATCCGTCGGTGTGCCGATCGAGAACTCGATCGCCGAGCTAGAGCGCTGCGTCCTCGAACTCGGCTGCGTCGGCTGCAACCTGAACCCGGACGTGTCGGGCGGCAAATGGACCGGCGCGCCGCTGACCGACAAATCCTGGTACCCGTTCTTCGAGAAAATGGTCGAGCTCGACGTGCCTGCGATGATCCACGTCTCGGGCTCGTGCAATCCGAACTTCCACGCCACCGGCGCACATTACATCAACGCCGACACCACGGCCTTCATGCAGCTGATCCAGGGGCGACCTGTTCGCCGATTTCCCAGATCTGCGCCTGATTATCCCTCACGGAGGTGGCGCGGTCCCCTACCACTGGGGCCGCTATCGCGGGCTGGCGGACATGTTGAAGAAGCCACTGCTTAGCGAGCACGTGATGAAGAACGTGTTCTTCGACACCTGCGTCTATCACCAGCCCGGCATCGACTGCCTGTTCGAGGTGATCGACATCGACAACATCCTGTTCGCCTCGGAAATGTTCGGCGCGGTCAAGGGCATCGACCCCGAGACGGGGCATTATTTCGACGATACCAAGCGATACGTTGAAGGGCTGGGCCTGTCGGCCGAAGACAAGGCGAAAGTCTATGAGGGCAACGCGCGCCGAGTCTACTTCCGCGTCTGGATGCTGCCCTGAAGGCGCGTGGATATTAAGTAAATGACGAAAGTACCCGTGACATGACCGAGACGATCGAACTTTGCGCAAAAAGCGATGTTGAAAATGACGAACCGGTGAAGGTCGAAACCGCCGGGCTGACCTTGGCTGTCTACCGTGTCGATGACGACTTTCTACGTCACCGATGACGCCTGCACGCACGGGCCGGGATCACTTTCCGAAGGGTTTCAGGAAGATCACATCATCGAATGCGACTTTCACGGCGGCTGCTTTGATATCCGCGACGGTCAGGTCACGGCACCGCCCTGTATGGAACCGATCAAGACCTACAAGGTGGTGCCCCACGACACCGCCGTTGTTATCGAGTCGACGTGACGGGGACACTCGCTGACCGGCGTGTTAACCGGCTGTTGGAATCGGCGTCATGTTTTCAACAGGGTGCGCACGGCTCGACAGGCAACCCTCGCCGGTGTCGCGCCACATCGGGACATTCAGGCTCATCTCGCACCGCGCAATGAAAGCACGACCATCGACCTGAAGGCAGATGTTTTCGCCCAGTTCGACCCTCAGTCCTGATTTGTCGGTGCAGAAACAGTCGATGACCTTCTCGCCCTGCTTGACGTCCGCAAACACAGGGGAAGCCATTGACAAGCACAAAACCAAGGTTGTCAAAATTCCACGCATGACAAAAGTTTACCATAGAACCCGCCCTTGACCAAATCACGCCGATGCGAGACAGCATCCTTCGATGATACCCGCAGATACCCTTCACCAGATTGTCGAACGTTTCGAGTTCCTCGAAGCGAAGATGTCCGGTGGCGTCGACCCCGGTCAAATTGCTGAACTTGCAAAGGAATATTCCGATCTGAAGCCTGTCGTGGCCTCGATAAACGAATATCAGACGTTGCAGTCGGACCTGACCGAAGCCGAAGCGATGCTGGACGACCCCGAAATGCGCGCACTTGCCGAAGACGAACTGCCCGATTTGCGGGCCCGTCTGCCAAAGCTGGAGCAGGCATTGCGTATCGCCTTGCTTCCCAAAGACGCAGCCGATGAACGCTCGGCCATCATCGAAATCCGCCCCGGAACCGGCGGCGATGAAGCCGCCCTGTTCGCCGGTGACCTGCTCAGCCATGTATCAGAAATACGCCGCAGCTGCACGGCTGGAAGTTCGACCCTCATCGAGCTCTCCGAGAGCGAGCTCGGCGGCTATCAAGGAAGCCACCGCCGATGATCACCGGTCGCTGGGGTTTTCGCCCGGCTGAAATTCGAGAGCGGCGTCCACCGGGTGCAGCGTGTCCCCACCACAGAAAGCGGTGGGCGCATCCACACCTCGGCCGCCACGGTCGCGGTGCTACCCGAGGCTGAGGACGTTGATATAGAAGTTGATCCCGGCGACATCCGTATCGACACGATGCGCGCTAGTGGGGCAGGGGGGCAACACGTGAACACCACCGACTCCGCCGTGCGCATCACCCATGTGCCGACCGGGATTGTCGTCACCTCGTCCGAGAAATCCCAGCACCAGAACCGGGCCATCGCAATGCAGGTTCTGCGCGCCCGGCTTTACGACATGGAACGCCAGCGCGCCGATCAGGAACGCGCGGCTGACCGCAAGGCGCAGGTCGGGTCCGGTGACCGGTCAGAGCGCATTCGGACGTATAATTTTCCGCAAGGGCGCGTGACCGATCACCGCATTGGGCTGACACTCTACAGGCTCGACCAGATAATTCAGGGCGATCTGGAAGAAATCATCGACGCGCTTACCGCCGACGATCAGGCCACCCGACTGGCCGAAGCGGGTTTATGAAGACCGATCAGATCCTGCGCGCCGCCACCGCGCGCCTGAAAGCAGCAGGGGTCGAGACACCTGCGCGTGATGCGCGTCGTCTGATGGCGCATGCTCTTGAGATGTCACCCGACCGACTGACTGTCGGGCTGCCGGACAAGCTGACGCCGAGCGTCGAGAAACGCTTCGACGCCGCAATCAAGGCGCGAGAGGCGCGGCAGCCGGTGTCCCAAATCGTCGGTTGGCGCGAGTTCTATGGCCGCAGATTCAAGGTTACACCCGATGTCCTGGACCCGCGCCCGGACACCGAAACGCTGATCGACTGGGTCCTTCGGTATCCGTTCCAGAATATTCTCGATCTTGGCACCGGCAGCGGTTGTATCCTGCTGACCCTGTTGGTGGAGCGCCCCGACGTTAGAGGCGTTGGCATCGATGTTTCAGAGGCAGCCATCGACGTCGCATTGGCCAATGCTGCCGATCTTGGCGTGTCAAAGCGGGCATTCTTCGACACGTCCGACTGGCTGGAGGACGTCTCTGGCCGCTTCGACATAATCACCGCAAACCCACCCTATATCTCCGCAGGCGAAATGACCGATCTGGCCCCCGAGGTGCGCGATCACGAACCTCACCTTGCGCTCTGCCCCGGCGGCGACGGGTTGGACGCCTATCGCGCAATTGCCAAACGCGTGGCCCGACACCTGACCCCGGCGGGACCACTGTTCGTCGAGATTGGCGCGACACAGGCCGCTGCAGTCACCGAGATCTTCCGCAACGCGGATCTGGAGGTTGCGCCTCCGCGCCAGGACCTCAACGGTCATGACCGGGTCATTATGGCGCGCCTTCGCTATCGTGCCTGAATCGGTGGCCAAACAGGCGCATTCTGGCGAAAACCCACCAAAACCCGCTGATCAACAGGTTTTTTTGCTTGTCAGGCGGCGCTCGGCATGATTATTCCTTTCTCAGGCAAAGCCGGGACGTTGCTGCCTCATCCCCTTTGCCCTTGCCATCAGATGCCAGGGACCGGCGAATTTCTCGCTGGATCGGAGCGAACCCCAGGCCGAGGCCACAGCTTATCAGGATGAGAATGCGATCTTCTAAATCCCGTTCGCGGAACAAAAACCGCAACAGCAATCGCCCTTCGGGCAATATCGTCAATCGTGTGTTCGATAGTTCGGGCCCCGAAGGCAAAGTGCGTGGTACGCCACAGCAGATTATTGACAAGTATAACCAGCTGGCACGCGATGCGCAGCTGAGCGGGGACCGTGTGGCGTTGGAAAACTTCCAACAACACTCAGAGCACTACACCCGCATGCTGGCCGAAGCGCAGCGTGAAATGGAAGCCAAGCGCGCCGAACAGGACCGCCACCGCGACCAGCAACAGCAGAATCGTGACCGCAACGACGGTGGTCAGCAGAGCAATGCGCAAAGCGGTCAGCATTCCGGCCGCGATGACAGCGGTGACACCCAGCCGGATGTTCCGCAGGGTGGAAGTCGCCGCAATGTCCGCCGCGATGACCGTCGGGACAATGTGGTGGCAGATGCCCAGCATGACACGCAACCCGATGTTGATATGATCGCCGAGCCGGCTGTCGACAGCAATCTGGTCGAGACGCCAGAAGCGACAGCGCAGAAACCGCGCCGCCCTCGCACGCGTAAACCCGCTGCACCCAAGCCGGATGTCACTCCGGAAGCGCCGGAAGCTGCCGAGTAGGGTTGGGCGGAATTGGCTGCTGTCGGTTTTCGCTAATCCCGAAACTTCGCGTTGGACGCAAACCACAGCCCGGACCACGGCTAAGCCGCCGGGCGAGCACCTGACCGTCGCGCGGTCCGGCGCCTTGGCAAAATCGCACATCTTAATGATGCCACAGCCAAAGCCGCACCATAAATTGCCCCTGATGACCGTTGCTGCGCAAGTCCCCGGTCAGGCACTCACCCGGCTTGTGCACGTCATCGATAAATGGCCGCTAAAGGCCATCAATCCGCTGGATCACTCACACCTACGCTAATCCGCAACGCGGCGCGCCAGCGCGCAAAACCCCTCGAGCGGAATTTCTTCGGCTCGCGCGGTTGGCGGAATTCCGGCGGCGATCAGGTGATCCTCAATCCCCGGCGCAAAACCCTTGAGGCTGGAGCGCAGCATTTTCCGGCGTTGCCCGAAGGCGGCTTTGACCACCGGCAACAACACCTTCGCGTTTGCCTCGAACCGTGGGGCGGGAAGGGCGTCCAGCCGGACAACGGCCGAGCTGACCTTGGGCGGCGGCGTGAAGGCTTCGGGGGGCAGGCTCATGACAATCCGCGCATCGCTGCGCCAATTCGCCAGCACGCCGAGGCGTCCGTAAGCTGAAGATCCCGGTTTCGCGACGATCCGCTCGGCAACCTCGCGTTGGAACATAAGTGTCAACGACTCCCAAAACGGGGGCCATTCGGGTGGGTCCAGCCAGCGGGTCAACAGGGCCGTTCCGACATTGTAAGGCAGGTTCGACACGATCCGTACTGGGGGCGTCAAATGTGCCATCACGTCGATCTCTAATGCGTCGCCTTCAATCACCTGCAAACGGCCCGGATAGGCCGCTGCAATATCAGCCAGCGCGGGAAGGCAGCGGGCGTCTTTTTCCACCGCCAATACCCGCCGCGCCCCGGCTGCCAGCAACCCTCGTGTCAGTCCACCAGGGCCGGGGCCGACTTCAAGGACATCGCAACCTGTCAAATCACCCGCTGCACGCGCAATCTTTGCCGTCAGGTTCAAATCCAGCAGAAAGTTCTGGCCCAGCGACTTGCGCGCGCTCAGCCCGTGCGCTGCGATGACGTCACGCAGGGGCGGCAGATCATCAATCGCGCTCACCGCGCCTCTGCCATGTCCCGCGCCATCCGAAGGGCTGCAATCAGCGACGTCGGATCCGCCGTTCCGGTTCCGGCGATGTCAAACGCGGTCCCGTGATCGGGAGAGGTCCGCACGAACGGCAAGCCAAGCGTCACGTTCACCCCGCCGGAAAAATCCAGCGTCTTGATCGGGATGAGCGCCTGATCGTGATACATCGCGACCGCCACGTCGTAGCCTTGGCGCGCCTTTGCGTGGAACATGGTGTCCGCTGACATCGGACCAGCCAGCATCATCCCCTCAGCTCGCAGACGGTCAAGAACGGGCGTGATGACCTCTATCTCCTCGCGCCCCATGACCCCGCCTTCGCCAGCGTGCGGGTTAAGACCGGCCACCGCAATACGCGGTGCCGCCAGCCCGAAATCGCGGATCGTGGCGGCGTGGGTAATCCGCATTGTTGCTTCAAGCAAATTGGCACTCAACGCGGCGGGCACGTCGGCCAGGGGAATGTGGATTGTCGCGGGGACCACCCGCAACGCATCGCAAGCCAGCATCATGACCACACGATCAACCCCGGCCAGTGCCGCCAGAAATTCGGTATGACCCGGATAGGCGAATGCCGCGCCGTCCTTCAATGCCTTCTTGTGGATGGGGGCGGTACAGATCGCCGAGGCTTCGCCGGCATTAACCAACGCCACGGCTCTTTCAATCGCACCAATTACCCCGGCTGCATTGGCCGCAGAAGGCTGGCCCGCCACCGCAGGTTCGGCGAAATCCAAAGGCAAAACAGGCAGCCTGTCTACCGGCGCACTCAGGGCTGCAGCCGGTTCTTCGATCAGCGTGATACGGGTGTTTTCCGGCAGATGGCGCGGATCACCGATCCAGAAGAAGGGACAGTCTGCGCCCAGCGTTTCGCGCGCCTTTGCGGCAATCTCCGGGCCGATGCCCGACGGCTCTCCACAACTCAACGCGATTGGCGCAGGTGTCACGATGCGGTTCGCCTAACGGGCCATTGCGATGGAGGCATTGGCTTTCAATTCCGCCAGATACGCCGCGGCTTCACCGCTCAGACGCTGGTTCAGCAACCGGTTCTCGGTTGCCTTTCGATCCGGCCCGTCATCAGCCTCCTGGTTCTGCATACGCGTGCGCTGACACAGCATCAGCACCACCAGATTGCCGCCACGCACCAGCGCGGTCGAAATCTCGTTCGGGTCCAGCTTGGCAAGTTCGATAGCAATGTCGCCGGGCACCGCCGCGACGGGCTGCAAAACCCGAACCAGACGCTGAGGCTCCTTTCGGGCAACCGCATAGAGGTCGTCGCAAGTATCAACGCGCCCGGCCACTTTCAGCGCTTCCTTCAGATTCGATTCGGTACGTTGGCCGGGGATCAGGTACTGCGCGTAATCGACAGCCTTGGCCGCGGCTCCGGGGCCGCCCTCTTCAATCTGGCGCAACTGGAAGAACGCAACCGCATTTGTCACGGGAAACGGTCCCGCGACCTGGCCAGGCTTGAGCGTCAGAATCTTGCTTCCAATATCGCCCGGAAGATTGCTGAGTGGCAGCCAGTCGATTCTTCCACCCCGCCCACGAGACGCAGCAGAAGAGTATTTTCCCGCCGCTGTGGCGAAGGCCGCAACCGAGTTGATTGCCAAAATTTCCGGCGTCCTCGCATCGGCGCGTTTCTTTGCGGCGGCGTTGTTGGCGGGCATAATGATTTCTGACAGCAACACGCGCACGCCTTTGCCGCTGGGCGGGGCTTGCTGCAAAGCCCGGTCGATCTCGAACGAACTAATGGTTGTGGATTGGGCAAATTTGGTGCGGATGACCTCACGCCACAACAGACCGGCCTCCACGAAATCACGGAAGGTCTCTTTCTCTACTCCGGCCCGGCCCAGCGCTCCAATCAGTTTGTTGGCGTCCATATTGGCGCGCTTGGCAAATTCTTCCATGCCCGCCTGAATGCCCGCTTCTGTGACTGACAGGCCAAGCCCGGCGGCGGCGTCAAATTGCACGCGTTCCTCGATCAAGCGGTCCAGAGCCTGCTTTTGCAGGTCGCCCTTGGCCCCCAGAATTTTCAGGAACCGGGCACGCTGGCGTACTTCATAACGGGTTATGACGCGGTCGTTGACCCGCGCGGCGGGGGCGAACAGGTTCTGCGCCTGGACCGGGGCAGGGGACGGCAGAAGCACCATCAAAAGCCCGACACAAAGGGCCAGACGAGCGATCAGGGCACGAGAAAAGGCAAGACAGGTCACAACAAGCATCCGTTTCGGGTTTCAATTCTGGGGGTCGTCCGTATCGCGCAACGTCGTGGTTTAGAACGTACCGCACTGACGGGCATAGCTTTTATCGGACGTGCCGCCGCCAATGCCAAGCAACTGAAGTTCGACCCCATAGCTGGTATCGACATCTGTACTAGCCGCATCGTCGTAGCTGTTCGAGACCGAAAAGCCGACGCGCACGCATTCGTTACGGTATTCAAGGCCAACACCAAGCTCGGCAACGCGCTCTCCCATGAAGTCGTACCGGCCATCGACGCTACCGGTCCAGTGACGGCTTAGCCGATAGCTGGCATCCACCAAAACCTCGTGCATGTCGTCTGGGCGATCTTCCGCCGGTTCGCCTTCCATCCAGAGGTACGCGCCCGAGAACATGGCGCGGTCCGACCGCAGATCAACCCGGGCTTCGTTCGAGGTAAAATCAAACCCATTGTCAAAGATCGCCCGGTTCGCGAAAGAAACTTTTTTGCCCATGTTAAACGCGGCGGCTACAAGCCAGTCGGACTGATCGCCGCTAAGGCCGGTCTCTTCGGCAAATTGGTCTTCATCCTCGAACCGCAGAATCTTTCCGACCGACAAGGCCGAGGACCAACCATCTTCGTCATAGCGGGTCCATGTCGCGCCGAGGTTGGCGCGCAGACCGGATTCGACCATGTCGAAACCGGAAAAGCGGTTGCTGGCAAACAGGTTGCCCTCATCGAAATCAACCATGACGCTGGTTTCATCGGGGACCGGATCGCCGTCGACATCCGACCAGACCAACTGCATCACCGGCTCAAATGTTTGATAGCCGCCGCGGGAATCCATCCGGGTGTGGGGCCAGCGCAATTCGACAAGGCCATAGGGGATCACGCGTGTCGGGCTGTCGTTAGTAAAGCTGCTGTCTTGTTCAATCGAATAGGCATCCAGCGTCACGCCGGCCTCGGCTCCCAAGACCATCCCATTCGCAAGTTGCTGATCGCCGCGCCAGCTTGCCGAGACGCCCAGTCTTGCCGTGTCGCGCCCGACCATGTCAGCCATCGAAGGCCGGTTCAGGTCGTAATAGTTGAATGACAGGCGCGCTTCGCCCCCTGCCACGGCAATGCGCTTGTCGTGGCTCAGCTCGAACAGGGTTTCCGGCAATTCGTCTTCATCTGTGCCACTCACATCCAACGAATTGAAATGTGTCACCCCGGCGCGGGTAAAGCTGTATCGGTCCACACGATCCGCTTCGATCACGCTGGTAAGACGGTCGCCGCTGAAGAACCCGTAGTCGTCCAGATAGTCGTCATCCGAGGTCGATTTCAGGTCGAACCGAAGATTGAAATCTGCCGGAAGCGCAAAAGCGCCTTTGGCGAACAGGTATCCGCGCAGATCGCCGGGCATGAGATCGTCATCGGTAATTGCTCCGTCCAACTGGACGTGGCCGGTCGAGAATCCCTGTCTGTAACGCGCTCCCAGCGTGCGGGTGTCGGTGGTCAGTAGCGGCGTCCATTTCACGTCCGCATTGTCGCCCAGTGTCTGGAAGTACGGAACTTCGACCCCGAACCCCAGCTTGCTGCTGGATTTCAGCGTCGGGATCAGAAAGCCTGACTGGCGTTTCACTTCCGGTCCGGGAATGCGCAGATGCGGCAGATAGGCCAGCGGCACGCCGACGACCCGGAATTGCGCGCCCTTGAAGTAAAGCTGCTGTTCATCGGTGTCGTGGATTACCCGCTCGGCGCGAATCTCCCACAGCGGCGTTTGACTGGTCGCACAAACCTTGCAGGTCGATGCGACAACCTTGGTCAGCGTACGATAGCGGTCATCGACCAGCGCCACCTCATTGGCAGCAATCTGCAACTGCTGGTCTAGCACAATCCGCGCGCTGGTCAGAATGCCACGGCGCAAGCCTTCGTCCAGCGAAGCCTGCTCAGCCACCAGAATCGACCCGGACCCATCATCCAGCGACAGCGGCCCTTCGACCTTCAGCGTGTTGCGTTGTTCGTTGTAGTTTATCCGGCTGGCACGCAGTCGGGTGCCATCCTGAAAGATCTCGACGTTGCCCTCGGCAACCAGCGTTTTGTCGTTACGAACAAAGACCCGGTCAGCCACCAGCGCAACCTGCGCCAGCGCAAATGCAGGCATGAGCACCAAGCTCAAAGCTAGCATCAGTCGCCGCATTAACCGTCCTCCATGTGGAAGATCAAACCCAGTGGCAGCAGTATTGCCGCGATAGGAACCCCCCACGCTGCTAGCTCTACCGGAATTTGTCCGCTTTCGCCAAGGATTTGCGCGAAATTTCGGATGAAATAGAGCGTAAATGCCGTAGCGAGGGAAAGAAGCAACATAAGTCCGGTCCGTCCGAAGCGTGTGTGGCGCATCGTGAAGCCCGCTCCCAGCAGTACCATTGCAACCAAAAGCACCGGTAATGCCAACTCGGATTGCAGCCAGACACGGTGATTTCGCGCTGAAAACCCTGCAGTTTCAAGAGATTGGATGAATGCGGGTAAATCCCAGATGGAAATCTTCGACGGTGCACCAAAGCCTTCGCGAATCTGTTCCTCGGTCAACCCCGAGCGAAGCGTGGCCACATCGAAGACTTCAGCCGCCCGTTCAGGGTTGTCGGCGTTCAACGGCCATCCTTTGGCATTTTCAAGGTTCCACAGCCCACCTGCCAATCGCGCGGTTTCTGCCTCAACCCGGCGCACCGGGCGGCCTTCGGCATCGAAAGTAACGAAGGAAACATCACGCAACAGGGTTCCGTCCAGCTCTGCTGCGCCAGCACGGATTACTGTTTGCTGGGTCGCGTCACCCTGTCGCAGCCACAGCGCACTGCGTCCGATGGACAGGGTGTTCGTGCCCGCACCGTCATAGCGGTCAGCCGTGATGTCATACTGCGCCCGCGTCGCCGCAGCGATCGGATTGAAAATAGCGACGGCCAGAACGCCGATCAGGAACGCCATAATTGCAGGGGAAATCAGCGCCATAAGCGCAGAACGCCCTGTGGCACGGGTCACCACCAGCTCGCTCGAGCGCGCCATCGCCAGAAACAGCGTTAGTGTCGCCAACACCATGATGAGCGGCAAGACATCATAAATGGCACCCGGCACGTCCAGAATTGTCAGTCCGAGAAGCTGAACGAATGTCACATCGTCTCCGGCAAACCGTCCGATCTGCTCGATCATCGAGAACAGTGCCAGCACGCCGCCCAAAACACCCAGCACCGCTCCGAAAGCCGCTAGAAACCGTCGCGCAAAGTAGACGTGCAACTTCATGCGGTCTGCGCCCCTTTGTGACGCGGATTCGAGCGGCGGCGCATTCTTTTGGAGCGTGACGCCCACCAGATCAGGACCGGAACCATCAACGCTCCGAATAGTGGCGTGACATAGGCCATCGGCCAAAGGGCAGGCGATTTTTCGACGATGCTTAGGACAACGGTGTCCAACAGGTTAATCAAAACGATCAGACCCGTGGCCATTGCAATCTGACGCCATAGGCCAAACCGGCTGAACCGCCCTGTCAGCAGCGCGAGGAAGCCGAGAAGCGGGGCGATCAACGCGACCAGCGCCGCCGTGGTTCGTTGATGCCCGATTGCCAGCAGTTTGCCTGGCGTGGTTCGCAAATCTTCCGCCAGTTTTGGGTCAGCGCGCAAAAGCTCCGGCGTAGAGACATGGTTATATGTGCGCCGCACGACGGAACTATCGTCCGTGACCTCGCTCAGATCAAAGGCGAAGTCGTCGAACCTGCTGACAGTCAGCTGACGTGTTTCCGGGTCCAGCGTTTGTAATGACCCTTCGAACATCAGCAGTTTCGGTCCATCGTTGCGGGTCACCAGGTAGGCCCGGCGTGCCGTGTAGGTGTTCTGAGGGCCCCCGAGCTCTCTGTTGGACAGGAAAATATCCAGCATCTCGCCTTGCCGGGTAATGTCGCGGACATAGAAAGTCACGTCACGGCTGGGATGCACGAATTCGCCAGCCGTCAGTAACCGCGCCGAGATGTTTTGCGACAGGTCCGCGTCACGTTGCGCCAGTTCCGCGCGCGAGGCGGGGACGAGGAAATGGTTCAGAATCAGCACCATCACCATGATGATCGCGCCGAACATCAGTACCGGGCGCGCCATTCGCGCCGGGCTGGAACCGGTCGCCTGCACCACCACCAACTCGGATTCGGCAATCAGCCGATTGCCAACATAAACCGCCGCGACAAACCCTGCGACCGGCAAAGCCAAGCGGATGATGCCGGGCAAGGTCAGCGCGCTGAGTTCAAGGAACACGAGGGTCGAATGGCCGTCGCCGATCAGCCGGTCAAACAACCGCACGGCACGGTTGACCCAATAGACCAACACCAGCACCAGCGAGAAGAAGCTGAAGACGATCAGCAACTGCGACAGCAGATATCGGTCGAATCTGTCCAAGCGGTCGTTACCTGTCGGTCGTGTTGACGTTTGTTGTTGTCGTGCTCTGGGCCAAGGTTAGCCGATTGTTGACCCCGGTGGAACCGGCTTCTGGCCACATTGATCGGCTCTTTACTGGCCACTGGCCAACGGCGCGATTAGGGTCCGCAAAACCTAGCCCAAAGGACGCGCCCTCATGACCACGCCTATCGACATCAAGATCACCGAAACCAACCTCGACGACATTGCGATGGCCGAAGGGCGGATCGTTATCCTTCTGGGCAAGAACGGCCAGCTTGACCTCGGTGCGCGGCGGATCAACAGGCTGACCAAAGGGGCGGTGAAGCGCTTTTCCGAAAGCGAGACGGCAGCTGAAATGAAACTCGCCACATCCCGCGATCTGGCGTTCCCCGTCGGGCTTGCCGCCACCGCTGTTCAAATTGTCCGCCTTGACCGCAATGCCAGCGTTTACGAGGCTCGCCGCGCCGGAGCCGCCATCGGCAGCGCAGCAGGCGATGGTCCGGTCACGGTTCTGGCAGGCGCGCTGCGCCGCCCCGAAGAGTTGGCGCTGGGTATGGCTCTGCGGGCCTACGACTACGCCGACATGCGTTCACCGAAAGACGCAAAGAAGAAAGCCAAGTTGGCGATGACGCTGATGGTCACGGACTCCAAGGCCGCGAAAGCCGCCGCCGCCGATGTCTCGGCCCGCGCGGCGGGCGTGTTCTTCGCCCGCGATTTGGTTTCGGCCCCGGCCAACGTCCTGACAACGACCAGTTTCGCAGACCGGTTGGTCGAGCTGAAATCACATGGTTTGAAAGTCGAAGTTTTGGACGAACCGGCATTGGAAAAGCTCGGCATGGCGTCGTTGCTGGCGGTGGGCATGGGGTCAGAGGCGCCCTCGAAAGTCGTGGTGATGCAGCATCTGGGCGGCAAGAAGGGCGTGGCTCCGCTGGCGCTGGTCGGCAAGGGAGTGGTGTTTGATACCGGCGGTATCTCGATGAAACCAGCTGGTGGCATGGAGGATATGACGATGGACATGGGCGGCGCGGGCACCGTGGCCGGAACCATGAAAACGCTGGCGATGCGCAAGGCAAAAGCCAATGTGATCGGCATCGTCGGGTTGGTGGAAAACATGCCCGACGGACGCGCTCAGCGCCCCGGAGATATCGTCAAGTCCATGAAGGGTGACACCATTGAAGTCATCAACACCGACGCCGAAGGCCGCCTCGTTCTGTGCGATGTCATGTGGTACGTGCAAGACAAGTTCAAGCCCGATGCGATGGTCGATCTGGCGACCCTGACCGGGGCCGTAATCGTCGCGCTTGGCCACGAAAATACCGGCGTGTTTTCCAACGACGACAAGTTCTGCAACGACCTGCTGAAATCCGCCAAGTCGGAAGGTGAGGGGGCATGGAGGCTGCCACTGGCCCCGGCCTATGATAAACTGTTGAAATCCGACAAAGCCGACATGAAGAACGTCGGCGGTCGGGCGGCGGGATCGATCACTGCCGCACAATTCCTGCAACGTTTCGTCAAGGACGACACCCCGTGGTGCCATCTCGACATCGCCGGAACCGCGCAGACCAAATCGGCAACGAAATATGCACCGCGCGGCGCAACCGGCTGGGGGGTGCTGACCCTCGACCGGCTGGTGCGTGACCGCTACGAGCCGCAAGACTGACGCCGATGGGGGCCGCATTCTTCTATCACCTGACCCGACATCCGGTCGAAGCGACGCTGCCGGTACTGCTGGAAAAGTCACTCGCCAACGGCTGGCGGGTGGCGGTGCGGGTGCCTGACGCGACCCGTCGCGACTGGCTCGACCGCGCCCTCTGGCAGGCGGGCGAGGGGTTCTTGCCCCATGGAATGGTGGGCGGAGATCACGATGCCGCCCAACCGATATTGCTGACCGGCGACGTGGCCACCAACGACCCTGCCTGCCTGATGACCATCGACGGCGCTCCGGTAACAGCCGAGGAAATCGCAAAGTATGACCGCACCTGCATCTTGTTCGATGGCCATGATCCGGATGCGGTTCAGGTGGCGCGTGATCAGTGGACGGCGCTGACCGGTGCCGGGGCCAGCGCGCAATATTGGGCCGAGGACAGCGGCAAGTGGGAAAAGAAGGCCGAAGCTTGACCCTACGGCCTTTGCTCCGCGCTCTAAGATTCAGCAACTTGTTCTTTCTCAACCGCTAAAACTTGCCTAAGCTGCGCTATCCTGTGCTGCCCGCCGGTCAACGAACCGGTACGCGGTGCGACTCAAACCAACGGGGACTAAAATGAAAAAACTCCTTCTGACGGCTGCGGCCACCTCGCTTATCGCGTCTGGCGCATTGGCCGAAGACATTAAGCTTGGCATCATCTTCGGCTTCACTGGCCCGATTGAATCGCTGACCGGCCCGATGGCCGCTGGCGCTGAACTGGCGATGGCTGAAGTGACCGAATCTGGACTGCTTCTGGACGGGTCCAATGTGACGTCGGTACGCGGCGACTCGACTTGCATCGATTCCGCTGCGGCCACCACGGCCGCCGAGCGGATCGTGACCTCGGACCGCGTGAACGCCATCGTCGGCGGCGACTGCTCCGGTGTGACCGGCGCGATCCTGCAGAACGTCGCACGTCCGAACGGCATTGTCATGGTCTCGCCGTCGGCTACCAGCCCGGCCCTTTCCACGGCTGAAGACGACGGCCTGTTTTTCCGGACGGCACCATCGGATGCGCGTGAAGGCCAGGTGATGACCGAAGTCATCATGGAAAAGGGCATCAAGTCGGTCGCCCTGACCTATACAAACAATGACTACGGCAAGGGTCTGGCCGACAGCTTCGCAGCTGCGTTCGAGGCAGCTGGCGGTGAAGTCACGATCAACACCAGCCACGAAGATGGCAAAGCCGACTATTCTGCCGAAGTGGGCGCTCTGTCCTCGGCTGGCGGCGAGATTCTTGTGGTTGCCGGATACCTCGACCAGGGCGGTCGCGGCATCGTTCAAGCCGCTCTGGACGCAGGCGCATGGGAGCGTTTCGTGCTGCCCGGCGGCATGATCGGCGACAACATACTGACGATTGGCGAAGACCTGAACGGGTCCTTCGGTCAGGTTGCCGGCACTGACAGCCCTGGAATGGGAACCTACACCGAAATCGCAACCGGTGCGGGCTTTGACGGCACCTCGCCGTTCACACCCGAATCCTATGACGCAGCGGCACTGATCATGCTGGCCATGCAGGCTGCAGGATCTTCGGCCAGTGCAGACTTCAAGGACAAGATCTTTGATGTCGCCAACGCACCGGGCGAGAAAATCTTCCCCGGTGAGCTGGCTAAAGCACTGCAGATCCTCGCCGACGGTGGCGATGTGGATTACGTCGGAGCATCCGCGGTCGAGCTGATCGGCGGCGGCGAGAGTGCTGGTTCCTACCGCGAGGTCGAAGTCAAAGACGGCGCGTTCGAGACCATCCAGTACCGCTGAACTGACCCTTAACTAACTGAATCGGCCCGGAGGAAACTCCGGGCCGATTTATGTTGGGAATGATGTATTTGATCTGGCGCTTGCGATGCGCTGATCTTGGTTTTGTACCAATTTACTTTGCCGAGGAATGCTCGCCGATCAGGCGCCCGCCCGGCACCCTGCGGGCTTGATTTCGGGCGGGGTAGCGCGCGCCCGAAAGCCATCCCTCAACACTTCCGAAAAGTCAGTATCAGCGCCGTATCTTCGGAATGCTCATGACCTGTCTTATCGTAGATCTTCACATTCTCCACCGCGACATTGCGGATCACGCCGTCATTCAGCAGCGGCTCCAACGCCGCATCAAACTGCCGGTCCTCATAATGCTGACCGTTCACCCCGATCACGAATAGGCCACCGGCGCGGGCGATCCCCAGAAGGTTGACCAGAGGTTCCGGACCCAGATGTCCGTGTGTGAACGTCCCCGCAGACAGGACCGCCCCATATCGCGCCGCAAGATGGCTGATATCGCCGGTCAGATCGACCTCGATCAACGCCCGATAAAGCCCCTTGGCACGCGCTTTGGCCAGCATCCCGGGTGAGATGTCCATCCCGTCAATCCGATCACGCGCAAGACCAAGTGCTGCGGCCACAAGGCCGGTGCCACATCCAACGTCAGCGACAGGAATGTCGGCGTTGGCCGCCATTGCCCGATAGGCCGCCGCGATCGCGGCCGGAAACGCATAGCCGAGAGCCTCCGCAAACCCGTCGTCGTAGTCTTCGGCAAAACTCTGGTAATAGGTGCGGTTGTCGTCAGGCGAGTCCAATCCGTAAGCACCGCTCAGCCGCGCTTTCGCCCTGTCTTCCTTGTCGCCATCCATGCCGACCATGCCGTAGCTTCCATCGCAATCACGCAAGCATTGCGCCAAGCAGTTCCAAGCGCAAGATTTTTGGTGAAGGTCTGCACAAACGGGCAATCCAAGAAACCGATGCGCCCCGCCTAGCGCGTCAGCACCAGTTTGCGCCCTTCGATCTCGACCTTCTCAAATCGGCTCAGGTACGGCATTCCCAGCAGCGATCCATCCATGTCGCCGCCATTCACCGACACCCGGACATTGCGATCGGTAATGTCGCCCAGAGTGACCTCGTCTATCCGCGCATTTGCGGTTCGTACCATGCCGTTGGCCGTATCGGCGCGACCAAGGAAGCTCAGCGTGCTTGGGTCCAGTCCGGCGCGTTCGGCATCATCGCGACTTAAAACGATGGCGCTGGCGCCTGTATCGACCATGAAACGCACCGGCGCGTCGTTCAGCCTCAGCGTCAGGTAGTAGTGCCCGTCATTGGCCAGAGGCACTTCGATCTGCCCTTCGCCGGTCACCATGGCGCGGGTCGGCAGAACGTCGCGTGAGATATCCGACCACAGCCCAACCCCGGCAATCACACCGACAAAGATAAGACCCCAGGCTGCCGCCTGCCGGGCGGTCTTGCCCAGCGACTGCCGGTTTTCCGCGATGAACCAGCCCCCGACGGCCATGCCGAGCAGGATCAGGTAGAACAATCGTCCGATATTATCGCCATCCATGGGGGGTATTTAGGCATTCCGACTGTCGGCGGAAAGATCAGCCTGCAATCACGTTGCGGATACCGTCAATTACGAACTGCACAGACAACGCGGCAAGCAACATACCAAGAAGCCGGGTAACGACGTTTATCCCGGTATCTCCCAGCAGTTTCTCTAGCGGCACAGCGGCCAGAAAAAGCAGAAAGGTCACTACGACGACCGCAACCATGACCAGATAGACACCGACCGTATTACCGACGCTCGCGGCCTCACCCGTCAACAGGATCATCGACGCCATCGCTCCGGGGCCCGCGATTAAAGGCGTGGCCAGCGGAAACACTGACGGATCATCTGCCGCGCTGGCTTGCCCTTGCCGACGCTCGGTCCGCCGTTCGAACAGCATGTCGAGTGCGGTCAGGAACAAAAGCACGCCGCCTGCGATGCGGAATGCAGGCATGGAAATCCCGACAAGCTCCAGCAGGCCCTCACCAAACAGCCCGAAAATCGCCAAAACTGCGGCCGCGATGATACAGGCGCGCAACGCGATTGCACGGCGATGCGCCACAGCGCTCCCCGTTGTCAGGGCAACAAACATCGGCGCTAACCCGATTGGATCGATGATCACGAACATCGTCGCGAACGCTGTGAGCAAAAACGCCGTATCCATAAGGTTGGGTTTGTCGCGCCTGCGCAGACACGTCAAGCTGCGTGGGCATTCCCTTCGCTGTCGAGTGGCTCAAGCCATCCCCGATACGACACGATCATTCCAATCAGCGGCGCCGCAATGGTGACGTTGAACCGAAAGCGCCCCTGCTCATCCACATCCTCGAACGCATCGCCGCCGGGAAGGAGCCAGCCCGGCAAAGGCAACGCCCAAAGCGACCAGCGCCGCGGTATGATCCGTAATCTGTCGCCGTCGACCACTGCCGCCAATCCCACCCGAACCGGGCCGAAACTCTCAACAATCAAATGCGCGTTGGCTCCTCGCCCGACGCTTTGATGACTGCGAAATTCAACTCCGTCGAAATCACGGTACCAGCGCTCGCCACCCGCACCATCTGCAATCAATGTAACGCTGACCGGCACGTCCGATCCGGTCTGGGGGAACCCGATCCTGCGGGCGATGAGGCGCGCCAGCGGATTGCGGCCACGGCGCACGTCGGCGCGCCCGGACCAGACATGCTTGCGTTCGACGGTGTGCAAGGCCTGCAAAGCCGGTGGCATTTCCAAGAAGGCACCGGCCAATGTGTTCCGATACAGGTTTTTCGAGGCAGGCTGATCCTGTCGAAAGCCGGATTTGATACCGTGCTGGGCAAACAGCACCTCGTAATCCGTCAACGACAGGTCGCGGGTCGCGGCCCGCGCGCCGGGCGGGCGCGATCTGCCCGCTGCAAGATCCCGCAGAAGTACCGCCACTGCCATCGACGGGATCAACGGACCGGCATCCCCTTCGGCCACCAGATGCCAGCTGGTCGTGGCCTGTTCGTTGTTTCGCAAGCCCTGGACGCGAACAAACATGCCGCCGCGATGTTCGCCATGAGCAAAGATGTTCAGAACCCAAAGGCACAGCGGCGCCAATGGCGTGAGTCGTGGCAGATTGAACTTGGCGCGCGCCTGCGCCAACAAAACCAGAAAGCGGTGCAGATATCCCGGCACTGGCCCGGCCCCGATCCAGATTTCCATAACCTCGGGCATCTCTGCAGGGATCACCCGGTGGTCGGGCACATCAACCAGCGAGAATACCCGCATCCCCAGCGGCATCACGCCCGGAGCAGAAATGGTGACTCGCCGCGTGTTGCCCAATCCGATGGCTGTCGTCATCTCTCCGCCCTGCATGACGGCGACGGGTTCACCCGCGTACCCCAGAATGGCCCGCATGACGTTCAACCCGACCTTCGCATGCGGTGACGGGGCAATACCTGCCGAGACGCTGCGGATGTCCATGTGCTTGGCAATCTCGCGCAGAACTGCCGCCGTCAGAACCGGGAAGCTGCTGACACCCGACAATATCGGAATGCCTGCAGATTTCGCCTCATCATCAAAGCGGCTGATGCCGTCGACGAAGTCCACGCCGTCTGCCAGATCGAAATACGGGACTTTTGCCGTCAGACACGCCCGAACCACTCCGTAGGGGTCATCGCCATACGCCTGAAACGGCCCGGAGGCATCGACCAGAGCGTCGTAGCGTTGCGCCTCCAGCGCTTTGGCGACTCCAGCCCGATCCAGTGCCAGCGGAGTTAACTTTGCCACCCCCCGAAACGCTTCACAAAATGCCTGCGCCTTGGACAGGTTTCGGCCTGCCACGACAAGCTCCGCCCCATCAAGATCCGCCAGAAGCTCGACCACCCGACCGCCAAACGTGCCGTAGCCGCCCAGAATAAGGACCTTCATTGCAGCAGCCTGCGCTGCACCGCAGGGTCCGGCATTGCACACAGGTCGGCCCGCCCGAACAGTCGATACCGATTGCGCGCGACGGCATAGTAAAGCCTGTCCTGAACCGGTTTTGGCAAAACGCGCAATACTCCAAGCGCGCGCCATACGCCGCCCAGTCGCCCCGCGACCCGGATAACGGCATCCAACGAGGAATAGGGCACGCCCTGATCCAGATAGAGCCACGACGACGGGTCATCCGGGTCCAGCCCATGCCGCACCAGCAGTTTGCGCCCCAGATCAGATTGCATCGGCACAATGCGGAATTCGCCCCGCGTATCGTTCTTCGCAATCCACCGCGCCCCCCGCGCACAGATGGCGCAGTTTGCGTCCATGACCGTCAAATGGGCGATGTCGGACACATCGCTTGGCGTCGACTGGGCGTGACGGTCAATAGGCGAAGAATTTTGCCTCATATCTGATAATTAGGCGGTCAACCGACCGAGGGCAACGGGCCGTTGTGTCGCGCCGTAGGTGTGTCGGTCGACATGGTTGCATTGATCGGCGCGGCACCACGTCTCCCTATCCGATGCATGGATCAAAACTCTCCGAGACACCGAACGCCCCGTTTGACCCGTGATCTCGTCGATAAGCTGCCCGCCAGCATTGACGATCCGGGTGCGTTGCCCGAGCTCGCCGTGCTCCAGACCGAGGCGTTTTTTGACTCCACCCTCAAGGATGTTCTGGCCAACAGGCCTGATAGCCCGCTGTGGGTTTTCGCCTTCAGCTCTCTGATCTGGAAACCCGGATTCGAGGAGGCTGATCGTCGCGTCGCCGATGCACAGGGCTGGCACCGCGCCCTCTGTCTTGGACCCGACACGCGCTATCGAGGCAATCCCGACGCGCCCGGGTATGCCCTTTCCTTAGATATCGGCGGCAGTTGTCGAGGGGTTGCGCTGCAATTGCCCGACGCTGATCTGGATGCAACGCTGGACACCCTGCTCCGCCGCGAACCACCATTCCCACCGGTTTGGGTCGAGGCTTCGACAGATGACGGCCCGCTGACCTGCCTGGCCTTCGTCACACACCGCGATCTGCCGGGGTATGTGGGTGACCTCGACCTGGCCGAGATCGCCGCTGACCTGTCACGCGCCGTTGGTCTGTTCGGATCGGCCCCGGATTACCTGTTGAACACCGTCCAGAACCTTGAAGACGCCAGCATCCACGACCCGTATCTGTGGGATTTGCAGGACCGTGTGGCGCGGTATCTTGAGGCGATGGAGTAGGGGGTTAGCCCGCGGCTTCCAGCTTTTCCGCCGCCGCCATCCACATCGCTTCTGCCCGTTCCAGTCCGCCCATCACCTCGGCGTATTTCTTCTGCCAGGTAGCGGCCTGGTTGGCCATTCCGGGTTCGTACATCTCGGGATCAGCCAGCTTCTTGGCCAGCTTGTCGCGCATGTCGTTTAGCTTCTCGACCCGTGCTTCGCATTTCTTTACTTCGGATTTCAACGCCAGCCGGTCGTCGCGGCTGATCGCCTTCGGGGCCGGTTTGACCTTCTGCGCTGGCGCGTCACGGGTCAGCAGCATCTTGCGATACGACTCGAGATCCCCCTCATAGGGCGCGACCCTCCCGCCGCTGACAAGCCACAGGCGGTCCGCGACCAACGACAGCAAGTGCATGTCGTGGCTGACCAAAATCACCGCGCCGGTATAGGCCGTCAACGCCTCAACCAGCCCTTCACGGCTTTCCATATCCAGGTGGTTTGTCGGCTCATCCAAAATCAGCAGATGCGGCGCGTCGATGGTCGCCAGCATCAGCGACAGCCGCGCCTTCTGCCCGCCCGACAGCCGCCCGACCAGCGTTTCGGCCTGTTCCGCGCCGATCCCGAAGCCGCCCAGACGCGCCCGCAGTTTCGCAGGCGTTTCAGTCGGTCGCAGCAGCCGGATATGGTCGATGGGGGTCTCATCGACAAACAGCTCATCCACCTGATGCTGAGCGAAATATCCGACCCGCAACTTGGACGAGGTCGTGACCCGCCCTCCCATCGCCACCAGCTTACCGGCCAGCAGTTTGGACAGTGTCGATTTCCCTTCGCCATTGCGGCCCAACAGCGCGATCCGGTCGTCCTGGTCGATCCGCAACGTCAGTTTCGACAGGACCACCAGGTCGCCATAACCCACGCTGGCGCTTTCCATCGCCACGATCGGCGGCGACAATTCCTCCGGGCTGGGGAAAGAAAACCGACGCAGCGCCGCCTCGGCAGGCGTGGTGATCGGCTTCATCTTGGCGATCATCTTCAACCGGCTCTGCGCTTGCACGGCCTTGCTGGCCTTGTAACGGAACCGATCCACGAACGACTGCAGATGCGCGCGGCGCGCTTCCTGCTTCTTCGCCTCAGCTTCCGCCGCCGCCAGCCGCGCCGCGCGGGTTTCGGCGAAGGTATCGTAATCGCCCTGATACAGCGTCAGCTTGCGGTCCTCGAGATGCAGGATCGCGCCTACGGCCCGGTTCAACAGCCCCCGGTCGTGGCTGATAATGATGACCGTATGCGGGTATTTCGCAAGGTAGCTTTCCAGCCACAGCGCGCCTTCCAGATCGAGGTAGTTGGTCGGTTCGTCCAGCAACAGCAAATCAGGCGCGGCAAACAGCACACCCGCCAGCGCAACCCGCATCCGCCAGCCGCCCGAGAAATCCGAACACGGCATCGCCTGTTCTTCCTGCGTGAACCCCAGCCCCTTCAGAATCGCGGATGCGCGCCCCTCAGCTGACCACGCATCAATATCTGCCAGCCGGGTCTGGACTTCGGCAATCCGGGTGGCGTCAGTTGCCGTCTCGGCCTCGGCCAGCAGCTCGGCGCGCTCGGTGTCGGCGGCCAGCACCGTGTTCAGCAGCGAAACCTCGTTTGCCGGAACCTCCTGTGCCACGCCGCCGATCCGGGCGCGGCTGGGCAGACGAATATCGCCCCCCTCCAACACCAGCTCCTCGCGGATCAGCTTGAAGAGGGTGGTCTTGCCGGTTCCATTACGCCCGACAAGGCCGACCTTGTGCCCTTCGGGGATATTGGCCGAAGCTCCTTCGAACAGAGGGCGGCCTTCGATGGAATAGCGTATGTCGCGAATGCTCAGCATGGGGCGGGCAATGCCTGAGGTGGGGGGCGGCGTCAATCAGGCGGTGACGCCCCTGACAAAATTCCCGATCTTCATACCATCATTTGCGCTAAAATTCCTCCTCCGGAGGCATCGACCTATTTATGAAACCATCCTGAAACGACCGCTCGAGGCATGATCGCCATGTCACCCCCGGCTGGTCAGCAATCGCAATCCAGCCAACGCGAAGAACGTGCCCAGAACCCCCTGAATAATCCGCCGCGACCGTCCGTACAGTCGCACCATAACCGGCGTTGAAAACAGAGCCGCATACATCAGGTGGATCGCAATCGACAGAACGAACGTCCCAATCACAATGACTGCAGCGACCCAGATAGGGGCGCCCTGTTTCAGACCCAGCGAGATGATCGCGATCCACGCCAACGCGGCCTTTGGGTTGGTCATCTGGATGATATATCCGCGTTTGAGATACCCCAGCGGAGTCCGCCGCCCTCCGGCCAGTTCCGTCGCTTCGATGTCGTGGCTTGAGGTCGCCGATCTCAACGATTTATACGCCAGCCACAGTAGGTAAAGCCCACCGAAAATCTTGATCGCCAGCAGCGCCGAGGCATATGTGGCAAGGATCGCCGACAGCCCGAAAACAGTCAGTAGCGCCCAGGTGAATGACCCGGTCGCCACCCCAAGCGCCAGTGCCATACCAGACGAGCGCCCGACAGACATCGAGGTGCCGATGACCGCAAGAATGTTGGGTCCCGGACTGGCGATGGCCAGCAGGAATGCTGAATACGCCAGTAGGATTCCGGGAAGATAGATTGTCAGATTCTCCATGATCCAGCCCCTTGGGTATTGCCATTTGTTCTTACAATGTTCTCGGATTCTCTACTTGGCAAGACGAAACCCGTGCCGGTCCCCATCCCGGCGTCAAAGCCGCGCGTTCGTGCGCCGCAAGAGATGCACAGGCAAAATCATCCGGCTTGCCACCGCACCTCGGGCCGCTATCACTTAGGCAACCAACGAAGGACACCGCAGATGAAACGGATGACACTAGGCCGCACAGGCATCGACGTATCGGAGTTTTGCCTTGGCTCGATGACTTGGGGCACGCAGAACTCCGAGGCCGAGGCCCACGAACAGATCGACCACGCACTCGGCCGGGGATGCGATTTCATCGACACCGCCGAGATGTATCCGGTGAACCCGGTCAGCAAGGAAACGGTTGGCCGCACCGAGGAGATCATCGGAACCTGGAACGCCAAAGGGCGGCGCGATGAGGTGGTCATCGCCACGAAGATGAGCGGTGACATTGCCATGGTGCGCGACGGGCGAGGCATCAATCCGGCCGATCTGAAGGTTGCGCTGGATGGCACGTTAAAGCGGCTGCAGACCGACTATGTCGACCTCTACCAGTTTCACTGGCCGAACCGGGGCTCGTTCCATTTTCGCAAGGTCTGGAACTATGACCCCTCGGGCCACGACGCCCCGGCGATCCGCCAACACATGGCCGACGTCATGGGTGCACTGGAGGAGGTGCAGGAGGCTGGGAAGATACGCGCATTCGGGCTGTCCAACGACAGTGTCTGGGGCACGATGGGCTGGATGAGGGCCGCTGAATCCGGCGGCCCCCGCGTCGCGTCGATCCAGAACGAATACTCGCTGATGTGTCGCCAGTACGACACCGATCTGGCCGAGATGGCGGTTCATGAGGATGTGACGCTGCTGGCATTCAGCCCGCTGGCCTGCGGCATCCTGTCGGGCAAATACCTCGACGGAGCGGTTCCGAAAGGCACCCGCCTGGACCTGACCCCCGGCCTTGGCGGGCGAATATCGGCGCGGATGGACGACGCGGTGCGCGCCTATCTGGGCGTAGCGGCGAAGCATGGGCTGGACCTGGTGCAGATGGCGCTGGCCTGGACGCGCACGCGCCCCTTCCCGACGATCCCGATCTTCGGTGCAACGACAATGGCGCAGCTGGACACGGCGCTGGGCGCGGCGGACCTAGAACTGGGGAATGAGGTGCTGAACGACATTGCCGAGGCGCACAAGGCGCATCCGATGCCTTTTTAGGGTGTAGGGAAATCCGGTGAGTTTGGTCTGATCCGGTTGATCGGAGGCACATTTGAAAACATATCAAACGACTTGGTGGCAATATATCAAACGCCCATTTTGGGTAACATTTTGCGTGTGCCACTTTTTGGGGTCATTGATAATATTCGCTTCTGAAACGGTACAGGAATCGACGAAAGGCCCATTGGTCTAACTCGTTTTCTGGGCAACTTGGCCTACATTTACGGCGATAATTTTGTGGGAATGGCTCAAGTTCAAGCGAAATAAAAGAGAATAGGCGCGAGGATCTGATCCGCCCGGAATCAAGCCCGAATGGGCGCCGGGCGAGCGCCTGTCTGCGCCCCAGGGCAGGCGCTCTTGCGAGGCAGCTCAAACCACTGTGAATAGAGTTTTCTCTGCACGATAAATTGCCCCAAACAAACGTCGCTGCGCCTACCCGCAGACAGGCACCCGCCCGGCTTGTGCTCTTTTGCAACCAACCAACCCAACACCCCCCTTGCCACACGCTTCATTTCCCTGTCACCTGCCCTAAAAACGCCGGGGGGACGCCACCATGCCATTGACCATGAACCGAGAGGTCTTCATCACCTGCGCCGTGACTGGCTCCGGATCTACCCAGGACCGCAGCCCGCATGTGCCGCGCTCTCCGAAACAAATCGCCGACAGCGCCATCGCGGCGGCCAAGGCCGGGGCGGCGGTGGTCCATTGCCATGTCCGCGACCCCGACACCGGCGCGCCAAGCCGTGACTTGAAGTTCTATCGCGAAGTCACGGACCGCATTCGGGATTCCGAGGTTGACGCGGTGCTGAACCTGACCTCGGGCATGGGCGGCGACATGGTCTTCGGCGGCACCGCGAACCCGCTGCCGCTGGCCGAAGGGACGGACATGGCCGGGGCAGAGGAGCGCGTCGCCCATGTGCTGGAATGCCGGCCAGAGATCACGACGCTGGACTGCGGCACGATGAACTTTGCCGAAGCCGATTACGTCATGACCAACACCCCCGGCATGTTACAGTCCATGGGCCGCCTGATGACCGAGGCCGGCGCGAAGCCGGAAATCGAGGCCTTCGACACAGGCCACCTCTGGTACGCCAAGCAACTGGTGGCCGACGGCGTTCTGGAAAACCCGGCACTGGTGCAACTGTGCATGGGGGTGCCCTGGGGCGCGCCGGATGATCTTAATACCTTCATGTCAATGGTGAACAACGTCCCCCAAGATTGGACTTTTTCTTCATTTTCTCTGGGTCGTAACCAAATGCCTTATGTCGCCGCCGCGGTTCTGTCCGGAGGCAATGTGCGGGTCGGGCTGGAAGATAATCTGATGCTGGATCGCGGCGTTCTGGCCACTAACGAAGCGCTGGTCGCGCGCGCGGTGGAGATCGTCGAACGGATGGGTGCGACGGTCATCGGACCGCAAGCGGTGCGCGATAATCTGGGGCTGACCAAACGCGCGCCGGTGAACGGTTGAATTAGGACTTCATTATATGTTTCACGTGAAACACGAGGCACAAGCCTATGAAAACAATATTGTGTTACGGTGACAGCAACACCCACGGATCGCTGCCGATGGCCACCATCGACGATGATGACCGTCTGGGCCCGACCGCGCGCTGGTCCGGGGTCATGGCATCCTCGCTAGGCGACAGTTTCTGCGTCATCGAAGAGGGTCTGCCTGGCCGAACCACCGTTCACGACGACCCGTTCGAGGGTGCGCATCTGAACGGATTGCGCATCCTTCCAGCAATTCTGAACAGCCACCGACCCCTCGATGGGTTGGTCATCATGCTGGGCACAAATGACCTCAAAACCCGCTTTGCTGCGCCGGCCGCTGACATCGCGATTGGCGTCGAAAAAATGGCGCTTATGGCCGCCACACTGGCGCACCCGCCGCGTGTCTTGATTGTCGCGCCACCGCCGGTTCGCGAGCTCGGCTGCCTGACGGAATACTTCGTCGGGGCGGAAGCGAAAGGCACGGGGCTGGCCGAGGCTCTGCGATTTCGGGCTGGGCGTGTAGGGGCAGGGTTTTTCGATGCCAGTTCAGTGATCTCGGTTGACCCGCTGGACGGGGTTCATTTTGGAGCCGACGCACACCGCGATCTGGGTAAGGCGCTGGCAAATGCGGTCACTTCGATGATGGATTATCCAACATGACACGATGCAATTTACCGATACGGGGCTTCAGAATTGCACAATTCGAGCATTGCCTCGCTGAGGTCACGCCATGACACGCACCGCAGCCATTATCGGCGGCGGCGTCATCGGCGGCGGCTGGGCAGCCCGGTTCCTGTTGATGGGCTGGAACGTCAAGGTGTTCGACCCATCCCCGGAGGCGCAGCGCAAGATCGCCGAAGTCCTTGAAAATGCGCGCCGTTCGATGCCGGGTCTATTCGATGTTGCTCTGCCTCCAGAGGGATCGCTGAGTTTCCATTCCACCATCGCCGAAGCAGTTGCAAATGCCGAATGGATTCAGGAAAGCGCACCGGAACGTCTTGATATAAAGCATAAAATTTTCGCAGAGATTCAAACCGACTGCGCCTCGGACGCTATCATTGGCTCGTCCACCTCTGGCTACAAGCCGTCGGAACTCCAGGAAGGTGCCAGAAGTCCGGGGCAAATCCTCGTGGCGCATCCATTCAACCCGGTCTACCTGTTGCCACTGATCGAGTTGGTAAAAAGCCCGAAGAATGGCCCGCAGATCGTTGATAAAGCGTCGGATATTATAGGTTCGCTTGGCATGTACGCCCTGCGCGTCCGCGCCGAAATCGACGCTCATATTGCGGATCGCTTCTTGGAGGCCGTCTGGCGAGAGGCGCTTTGGCTGGTCAAGGACGGCATCGCCACGACCAGCGAAATCGACGACGCGATCCGTTTGGGCTTCGGCCTTCGCTGGGCGCAGATGGGCCTTTTCGAAACCTACCGCATTGCCGGCGGCGAGGCCGGGATGGCGCATTTTATTGAACAGTTCGGACCGGCCCTTGAATGGCCCTGGACCAAATTGATGGACGTGCCGGAACTGACGGACGACCTGATCAAGACCATTGCAGATCAGTCGGACGCGCAATCCGGTGACCGTTCGATTCGCGAGTTGGAGCGCGACCGTGATACCAACCTCGTCGGCATCCTGCGCGCCTTGAAGGCCACCGACGCGGGGGCCGGTGCTGTTTTGAATGCAGCCGACCTAGATCTACGTAAAGACCCCTCCGATCTGACCCGCCCAATCGAGACCGTCGCCCGCGCCGTGCCGCTGGATTGGACCGATTACAACGGCCACATGAACGAAGCGCGTTATCTTCAGGCTTTCGGTGACGCCACCGACCGGTTCATGGAGATCATCGGCTGCGATGCGGACTATATCGCGTCGGGCGGCAGTTATTTTACCGCCGAAACCCATATCCGGCATATCGACGAGGTGCACGCTGGAAGCCGCATTCGTGTCGACACCATTTGTCTGCTGGGCGAGGGCAAAAAGCTCCATCTTTTCCACGAGATGTATGAAAGTGGCCGGCTGCTGGCCACGGGCGAACACTTCCTGTTGCACGTCAGCCTTGCGACCCGAAAGCCAAGCCCGCCGGGCCCGGTTGTCGAACGTAAACTTACCGAAATCGCCACCGATCATTCGGAGTTGCCACTCCCGGAGGGGATTGGTCGTGCCGTAGGGCAACGGCGGTGAAGGTCCTCATCACGGGCGGTGCTGCGGGCATAGGGCGGGCCATGGCGCAAGCGTTTGCTGACGGCGGGGCCGAGGTTTGGGTCAGCGACGTGGATGCCGCCGCCCTTGATCGCTTGCCGTCGAACTGGAATGCGCGGAACGTCGATGTCGCGGACGAGACGGAGGTAGCAGGGCTGATGTCCGAGGTCGGAGTGCTTGATGTGCTTTGTGCGAATGCCGGCATTGCCGGACCTACGGCAGTGATTGAAGATGTGTCCTTAAAAGACTGGAATGCTTGCCAGTCTGTCACGCTGAGTGGTACGTTTCTTACATGCAAACACGCAATCCCGGCAATGAAACTGGCCGGTCGCGGGGCGATTATTCTGACCTCTTCCACCGCCGGGCAGTTCGGCTATCCGAATCGCGCGCCCTATGCGGCGGCGAAATGGGGCGTGATCGGTTTGACGAAGACACTGGCGATGGAGCTTGGTCCCTTTGGCATCCGCGCCAATGCGATCTGCCCAGGCGCGGTAGAGGGCCCACGGATGGAAGGTGTTATTGCCCGCGAAGCCGCCGCAAAGGGCATGACGCCCGAAGATCTGCGCGCGGGGTATCAGGCGGGCACGTCAATGCGCACCTGGGTGAGGGCCGAGGATGTCGCGGCGATGGCCGTGTTTCTGGCCAGCGATGCGGCGACGCGCGTGTCCGGGCAGGTGATTGCGGTCGATGGCCATACGGAGAACCCCGATCCGAAGGTGTAATTGCCCGGTGATTTTTATCAGCGGCAGGTTGCGAGCGCGCGCCGCGGCGATCTGAAGTGCCGATCAGTGTCAAAAGCATCCGGATTGGATTTTTGCTTGTGCGCGGGTGCCGTCAGGCGGCCGACTTGCCGCCCATGCCATCGACTACGCTCGCGTCAATCCGCGCCACGCACACACTGTCGCGCCCCGCCGCCTTGGCCGCATAAAGAGCTGCATCGGCTGCTGCGCGAAGGGCATCCGGGTTACTGGAATCCGCAGTGATATGACCCAGGGCGACACCGATACTTACGGTGACTGACTGACCGATACCTGTGCCTCCATCGGTCGCCTTCAGCCCACGGATACGTCGGCACAGTCGTTCAGCAGCGCTATGGGATTCGGAGGCCGAGAGGCCGTGCATCACGATCAGGAATTCGTCGCCACCAATGCGCGCCAACAGATCATCCGGCCTCAGCCCGTCCCGAAGGCGCCGGGCAACTTCGACCAGCACTGCGTCGCCCGCGTCGTGGCCGAACCGATCATTCACTAGTTTATATTGGTCAAGGTCGGCGATCATGACAGTCACGGTTTCCGACGTCGGATTGGCTGAGGCGGAATGGACCATGCCGCGCATCGCGTTCATCGCGTACCGCCGGTTGAACAGGCCTGTCAGCGGGTCGATCGCAGCAAGACGCAGGCTTTCCTCGACTGGCGAACGCAGGGCGTCCAGCTCTTCCTTACGGGTCAACAGGCGATCGACGCGCAGGCGCAATTCATCGGCGTCTGCTGGCGCTGGCAGCACATCATCTGCCCCCAGATCCAATGCCATCGCAGCGCCATCACCGGGAGGGCCGGTCAGGACGGCGAGAATCGGGATGCGTCGGGTCGCCTGACGGTTCCGTAGTTCGGCCAACAGGGTGAGCCCGGCCGAGCGCGCCGTGTCACCACCGAGTTCAATGACAATCGAATCCGGAGCCGGTCCGGATTGCTCCTCCAGTGTCAGTATTTCTTTTGGCGAAAAAATGCAGGATGCCACATTACCAAGCCCTGTTTTCCAGGCCGCAATCTGCGCCGCGTCCTGCGACACCAACGCCGCGATAGGCGCAGGACGCCACAGCGTAGATGCTTCGGCAAATCCGTAATCGCTGGCGGTGATCTGGTTTCGACGAAGTTCTCTCATTTGGTGCGTTGATCGGATCAGGCTGCGAAGTCTTGCCTGCAGGAACGCACCTCCGACCGGGCGGGCCAAGGCCTCGTCCAGCCCGGACATGAGTGCTCCGGCGCGGTCCTGGCCTGTCTGCAAAAGACCAACAATCGTTGTGTCCTGGCCATCGCGGCTGCGGCGCAAATCCTCAAGGACTTCGTCGCTCAGCATTTCGACGCCGATCATCAATACATCGGGCGCGCCACTGTCCAGAAACTCCAATAGTGCCTCGGGGTCTGCGACCGTGCTGACGTCATAGCAGGCCGCCGAAAGCTCGGACTGAAGGGCGGTGCGATGGGTCGCATCCCTCTCGGCGATCAAAACCCGCCCGGCCATTCTGTCGCCTCCCTCACGAAACGGCTTTCACCGGTTAACGAAACATTCGTAAACAAAAGTTAAGAAAACCTTTCCGGATCAGGGAGAATTCAATGAAAACTGAACAGGCTGAACTTCTGGGCGCGAAAGCGCTGGCCTGGCTGGCGGACAATGAAGATCTGCTGCCGGTGTTCCTTGGGGCGACGGGGGCGGACGGGGCCGCGCTGCGCGAACAGGCCGAGAAGCCGGAGTTTCTGGGGTCGGTTCTGGATTTCCTGATGATGGATGATGCCTGGGTTATCGAATTCTGTGATGCGAATGCGCTGCCCTACGATATGCCAATGCGGGCGCGTCAGGCGCTGCCGGGCGGACAGGATGTCAGTTGGACCTGAAGGGCTATACCCGGCGGGCTTGACGCGGCTGGCAGGCCTGCGAGAAGTAGCCCGATGAGCGCATTCGACGGCATCCTGTTCGACAAAGACGGCACGCTTTTCGATTTCGAAGCGACGTGGTCCGGCTGGACCTACGGCATCGTTGGCGATTTTTCCAACGGTGACGCGACAGTTGCCGAGCGACTCGGTGACGCCGTCGGATATGACTTTGCGCAGCGATGTTTCCGACCCAATAGTGTGGCCATTGCCGGAACGCCGCTGCAAATCGCCGAGGCGCTCGGGGAACTTCTGCCGGGCCAGACCCCGGAGTCGGTTTTGCAGCATCTGGATGCCAGCGCGGCGCTGGCGCAGCAGCATCCGACGGTGCCGCTGGCGCCGCTGTTCGAGGGTCTGCGCGCGCGCAACCTGCGGTTGGGCATCGCGACGAACGACAGCGAGATGCCGACCCGCGCCCACCTGTCCAGTGCCGGGATCATCGAACTTTTCGATTTCATTGCGGGCTCGGACTCCGGGCATGGTGGCAAGCCGGCGCCGGGTCAGTTGTTGGCGTTTGCGCAGGAGTTTGAGCTGGACCCCGCGCGCTGCGTCATGGTTGGCGACAGCGCCCACGATCTGAGTGCCGGACGCGCGGCCGGGATGGCTTGTGTTGCCGTGCTGACGGGTCTCAGCACGGCTGATGATCTGCGCCCGCTGGCCGATGTGGTCTTGCCTGACATTGGCCATTTGCCAGTTTGGCTGGACGCAGGCTAACCGCGTCTGAGGCGCTCGGTCATCTCGGCCAGGATCGAGATTGCAATTTCGGCCGGGGACTTGGCGCCGATGTCGAGGCCGACCGGCGCATGGATGCGCTTCAATGCATCGCTGTCGTGTGTCGCGCCCAGTCGTTCCAGCCGCTTGGCATGGGTGCGTTTGGAACCAAGGCTGCCCAGATAGAACACATCCGAGGCCAGCGCCGCCTCGATCGCCGGATCGTCGATCTTGGGGTCGTGTGCCAGTGTGACAACCGCGGTGCGCGCGTCGAGCCCGATCCCGGCTAATGCCTCGTCTGGCCAATCGGTAGAAATCACTTCGCCGGGAAAGCGCGCGTCGCTGGCGAAGGCGCTGCGCGGATCCACCAGAAACGGATCGTATCCGGCCAGCCGTGCCATCTGGATCAGCGGCTGGGCGATATGCACCGCGCCCACGACGATCAGACGCAGCGGCGGGTTGTGGATGGCAACAAAGCGGCTGCCTTCGAAGCCGGAGCGATCCATGGCGAAACGCTGGGCGAAATCGCTTGGGGCAGGGGTCAGTTTCCTCTGCCAGGTTTCGGTGTCCACGACCATCGCGACGGCGCGGCGTTCGGCGCGCGCGGCGACGAGGTCCGCCAACAAGGCTTCCGGGATCGCTGCCCCAACGGGCTCCACCAGAATACGGATTGTTCCGCCGCAGGCGAGACCGACCGCGAAGGCGTCGTCGTCGCTAATCCCGTACGTGAGCAGGCGTGGCCAGCCGTCGCTCAACGCATCCATCGCCTCGGCAACGACGGCGCCCTCGACGCAGCCGCCCGAGACGGACCCGGCAAACTCCCCGGTTCCGGAAATGGCCAGTTGGCTGCCGGTGGGGCGGGGGGCAGAGCCCCAAGTCTCGACCACCGTTGCCAGCACGGCACCGCGACCATCCCGGTGCCAGGCCAGTGCGGTTTCAGGGATATCGTCAAAAGTGGTCATCTGGCGCTCCGGAGCGGTGTCGCCCGCATCATGCGGCGGGGCTGCATGATGGGCCAGAGCGAATTTGCCCAGCATGCCAACTCTGTCTTCTTTTTGAAAATACACCGGAGGGGGCCCGGGGGAGGCTGGCCTCCCCCGGCCTTGCTTACCGCAGTTCGGCGGTTTGCAGAAGCGGCGTGATCCGGCGCACGACGGCGCGGCGATTGGCCGGTTCCGATTCGAGCGTGCGGACCTTCAGGTTCGATTCGCCGTAGCCCTGAATGACCATGTTTTCCGGCGGGACGTCGAAGAACTCGGTCAGGGCCAGCGCGACAGATTCTGCACGGCGATCCGACAGGGCCAGATTGAACGCGGCACCACCGGTTGCGTCGGTGTGACCTTCAATCAAGAAGACCTCGCCCGGGTTTTCGTCGATCAGGTCCAGCATCAATTCTCCAAGCTCGATCAGATCACGAGCCTCGCTTGGACGGATTGCCGCCGAGCCAGTGTCGAAGTTGATCGCGTCCAGATCAATCGGGGCAACCAGATCGCGCACGGCGCGGATCTGACGGATTTGCGCCAGCGAATAGCCGCGGCGAAACTCCTGCTGATCGGCTTCCAGAAGGGCGGCCCGCAGGGCGCGTCGGTCACGGGTGTCGACGAAAACGGGGTCGGCACGGCGCGTCGGGATGTCTTCAATGCGCACTGGATCCGCCTCGACCGTATCGTCGATCAACGCGATGCGGGTGCCATCGGGCAGAATGCGCGTGCGGCGCAAGACCCGGCCATCGGCGGTACGGATCGTCACGATACGGACGCCGTTTTCACGCAGCACCGTGGTGCGGGTCGAGCCGTCGTTGAACGTCTCGGTGCGCACCTCTGCGCCGGGTTGACGCAGCAGCGTGTCGTCGTCCTTCAACACGAACAACTGGCCGTCACGCTCGACAACCACGCGATCACCGGAGTTCGCTTTGACTTCGGCGCCGTTCTTCAGGATCGCCCCGACTGCCAGCGCGCCCAGACCAAACAGAGCGACCTTTTCGATATCGCTTAGCCCGCTGTCACCTTCGTCGCGTGCACGTCGCTGGGCGCGGGTTTCTTGATTGCCCCGTGCCGAGGTGTCGAAATCTTCGGTTGAGGAGCGGGTGTCGGCCTCGCTTACGGTTTCGACCTGCACTTCGGCATCGGCGTCGCCCTCGGCGGCTGCAGCAGCAGCCGGTGCATCGCCGGCTGCAATCAGGTCGACTTCCTGAGCGGCCTCGATCTCGGCTTCGATCTGCTCTTCTTCAGTGACTTCGACGCTGGCTTCACCAGCTTCGACGGTCTCCATCTCGACCGAACCACCGTTCATCGCGCCATTTTCGCCCGCGGCCTCTTCGACCGTTTCGATGTTGGGTTCGAGTTCGCTGTTGGCCTCGGCTTCGGCTGCGCGGGCCGCTTCGCGCTCGGCGCGGCGCAGCGCGCGGCGTTCCTTGCGTGTCAATTGCGGTTCTTCTGCCTCGGTTTCTGCTTCAACTTCAGCAGCGGCTTCTGCTTCGGCAGCTGCGGAGGCCTCGGCTTCAGCAGCCGCTTGCGCTGCGGCCGCAGCTTCAGCTTCGGCGGCCTCTGCTTCGGCTTGGGCAGCGGCGGCAGCCTCGGCTGCTGCGGCGGCTTCAGCTTCTGCCTGCGCTTTCGCTTCGGCCTCGGCAGTCGCGGCAGCCTCGTCGCTGGCTTCGGCTTCCAGTTCAGCGGCAAGTTCTTCTTCGGTCAACTCGGGCACATCCATGCCGGCTTCTTTGGCTTCCTGGCGCAATTGGCGCAGGCAACGGCGTTCCTGACGGTTGTTTGGCCTGTCGCCCAATTGAATTTCGAGTCCGACGCAGCGGTCCTTTGCCTGAGCATGGACGGGGGCCGGAATGGGCATGACCAGCGCCAGACACAATGTCAGGCTGGTGGTGGATTTCAGGGTGGTGGAATGGAACATGGACATAACTTTTGGCACTCACTTTGCTGTGGTCGTCGTTGCACACATCTCAGGTGGGCGGGCACACTTCCCAAGTGTGTTGTCCCGGATGAACGTATTTAGGAGTGGTTTGGTTCCATGGCAAACGCCGAGCGGCGGGAAATGGCCGAGGGCGGATGGGGGTGGTTGTACGGGGGTGATGGCGAGCCACCGCCACTTGTGACTTGTCTTCCTTTGCCCGGCTTGGACCGGGATCAGGCCTAGGTCGGCACCAAGCCCAAAAAACTGACCCTGCGCCTATGCACCGGTACTTGTTTACGAGCGGCTACGTATCGCCGCCCGATTCAAGCGACTAGCCTCAGAAATCCGTCGGTGCTCCGCCTTCCTCTTTCCGCTTGGCGACGAAAGCCGCCAATTCCTCACGGATACCATCATCCATCGGCGGGGCCTCGAAATCGGCTTCAATTTTTTTCCACAGATGATGCGCCCGCTCGGCTGTCCATGTGCCGCCTGCCAGTTCCCATCCTTCGTAGTTGGTCCAGTCTGCCAGAAACGGCTGCCAGAACGCCTCGGTATAGCGGTCCTGCGTGTGCTCGATGCCAAAGAAATGCCCGTCGCCGCCGACCGAGGCGATTGCGTCCACGGCAATGTCATCGGGCGTCGTTGCTGTCACGACTGGGTCGAAATAGCGTTGGATCTGCTGCAACACTTCGCAATCCATCACGAATTTTTCGGGGCTGGCGATCAGCCCGCCCTCCAGCCATCCGGCCGCGTGATAGACCATATTGGTCTGGGACTGGACGGCCGCCCACAGGCTATTCGACGTCTCCCACATCGCCTGACCGTCAGGCACATTTGCGGCACAGGTCCCACTAGACCGCAGCGGCAGTCCGTAGAACCGCGCCATCTGGCCGGTCATCTGCGTGGCGCGCATGTATTCCGGCGTTCCGAAGGCAGGCGCGCCCGATTTCATGTCGACGTTCGAGGTGAACGTGCCCAGCACACAGGGCGCGCCGGGGTTGATCCATTGCGCCAGCGCAATCGCACACAGACCTTCCGCGATGGATTGCGCGACGGCCCCCCCGACATCGTCACCGGAGCCATCGCCCCGGCGAGTGTGAAGGGCGTGACTACTGTCACCTGCCCGCGACGCACGCAGCGCATGTAGCCGTCCAGCATTGGGAAATCGTTGCTTTAACGGGCTGGGTGGAGTTAATGTTGGTGTACATCCGCGGCGTCGCCTCGAATTCCTCATGGGTGAGGCCACCGGCGATGCGCACCATCTCCATCACGTCTTCGACCCGTTCACGGCCCCAGCGAATAGGCGTGCGCGACCTTGTCGGTGAGGGTCAGCTTGTCGAACAGCACGTCTAGATGGGCGTTCGCGCGGGTGGATGTCGACGGGTTCGACGGGGGTAGCCACCCGCGACGTGGATGCAGTTTGAAATACTGCGTCAACTTCAGCAGGCGCGCACATTGTTCGCGGGTGCCGGGGGTTTTGCCGGTTTCAAGATCCCAATAGTTCGGCGGGGATGAGACGTTGACGAACACCATGTTCTTGCCGCCGATGGGGATTGTCCGGTCGGGGTTGCGCGGTGTGATCGTGAACTCGGACGGGGCGCGGGCCATCATTTCCATCACGAAATCGCGGCCCATGCGCACGTTGGTGCCATTAATCGTGCAGCCAGCGTCTTTCAGGATCGCAACGGCTTCGGGGGTTCAGGAATTCAATGCCGATCTCTTCGAGGATTCGCATTGCGCCGTCGTGGATCGCCTGAACACCGTCCTCGTCAAGTGGTTCCGTCGGTCGGTCATTATTGACGGGCACGCGCCACGGCATCTGGTCGATGGCGCTTTGTCCGCCCCGTTGGCGATTGCCCGCGCGCCCGCCTGATCGTCCTTGCCGTCGTGCCATATCTTGTTGTCCTGTTCGGATTTCTTCTGCGACCAGCATGCGAAGCCAGGTACGGATCGGCGGCGCGCTTTGCGACGGATTATGTCGTTTTTGCCACGCACATCACTTGGCATTCGATTTCCGAACAAGAACCGGCGCGTCAGATGTGACGGGTGGAAATATTACGCCGGCGCGTCCTTTGCGACGTGCAGTGATGTTGTCGCCCGTTTGAAACTGTGTCAGACCAGATGGGTGAAATTCTGAACAGATAGGTTCACTTAATAGATGTCCGATTTCGCCAGCCTACGCACCACCATGGTCGACACTCAGGTCCGCCCGTCGGACGTTACAAGCTTTCCGATCATCGAGGCGATGCTGCACGTCCCGCGTGAGGCATTCGTGCCGGATTCTCAACGCGGGGCGGCCTATGCCGGTGAGGCGTTGCCGCTGGCTCCGGGGCGGGTGATCGCGGACCCGCGCGTGCTGGCGAAAATGCTTGAGGCGCTGGACGTCGGGCCAGATGATCTGGTCCTCGATATCGGGGCGGGGCTTGGGTATTCCTCGGCGGTCATCGCGCGGATGGCGCAGGCGGTTGTGGCGCTGGAAGATGATGAAGGGCGCAGCGCAGATGCGGGTGCAGCGCTGGCGGAACAGGGGGCTGACAATGTGGTTGTCGCGACCGGTCCGCTGCACGAGGGTGCGGCGCAGCACGGTCCCTATGATGCGATCATTCTGCAGGGTGCAGTGGAAGACTTGCCTCAGGCGATTGCAGATCAACTGAAAGACGGCGGCAAGATCGCCGCGATATTCATCGAAAGAACGCTCGGCGTCTGCCGCGTCGGGCATAAGTCGGGCGGCCATATCAGTTGGCGGCGCTCGTTTGACGCTGCTGCTCCGATCCTGCCTAGATTTCACAAAAAGGCAGAATTCGCGCTGTAAGTTGGACTGCGCTTTGGTATTCGTCCGGGGGGGACACAGATGACGTTGCTGTCGACTAAACGAAGTGTTTTTGCCGTAGTAAGCAGCCTGTTTTTAGCGGTTACCCCGGTTGCGGCGTCAGCTGAATCGCTGAGCGATGCAATTGATCTCGGCATACCGCCATTCCGGCCTGCTGGATCAGACCCGCGCGCTTTTGCGTGCCGCTGACGAGGATGTGGCTCAGGCGGTCGCGACTCTGCGCCCGATCATAGGCTGGTCGGCCAATATCACCCAGTCAGAGCCGAATGCGGGCGAGAACCTGAACGGCTCGCTGGCATTGACGGCGGACTTGCTGCTGTATGATTTCGGCGCCTCCGATCTGGCGATTGAAGCCGCCAAGGGTATTGTTCTGGCAACCCGCGAAAATCTGGTCAACGTTGAACAGCAAGTGCTGCTGCGCGCTGTGCAGGCTTTCATGTCGGTGCGCCGTGCAATCGCCTTCGTCGATCTGGCGCAAAACAACGAGCGGGTGATCACGACTGAATTGCGCGCGGCGCGCGATCGTTTTGAAGTGGGCGAGGTTACGCGGACCGATGTCTCGATTGCGGAATCCCGGCTGGCGGCGGCTAAGGCCTCGGTCGCAGCGCAAATCGGGGTGCTCAGTCAGGCGCGCGAGGAATACAAGGCAGCGACGGGGCATTTTCCGGGGTCGCTGAGCGCGCCTCCGCGGCTGCCTGCAACGGCCAAGTCAGAGGGCGACGCCAAGGCGGTTGCGGTGCGCACCCATCCCGACATTCGCGAAGCACAGCAAAACGTGACAGTTGCCGAGATCAACATTCAGCGCGCGCGTGCCAACATGAAGCCGACCCTTCGGGCCAACAGCCGGATCAGCGTCGATGACGACGGAAATGACAGCTACAGTCTGGGACTGACCCTGTCAGGCAACATCTATTCGGGCGGCGCGCAATCGTCGCTGTTGCGCCAGGCGCAAGCGCGTCGCGATGCGTCGCGCGCCGGACTTCACACGGTGCGCCACGGAGTCGAGCAGAACGTCGGTAATGCCTGGGCAAATCTGGCGGTCGCGGTGGCCAGCATTCAGGCCTCGGAATTGCAGATAAAGGCGGCGCGCGTCGCCTATCAGGGTGCGCAGGAAGAGGCGCGTCTGGGCGCGCGCACGACGCTTGATGTGCTGACCCAGCAGCAGGAACTTCTGGACGCTCAGGCGGCGTTGGTCTCGGCGCAGACGGACCGTTATGTCGCGACCTATACGTTGTTGGCGACCATGGGATTGCTGACTGTCGATCACCTGCGCCTTGGTATCGCGACTTATGATCCAAAGGCGTATTACAATGCGGTCAAGAATGCGCCGGTCGGTGCCGTCAGTCCGCAGGGTGAGCGGCTGGATCGTGTTTTGCGCGCGTTGGGCAAGGAATAGTCCCGCCACGGCGCGTGGCCGGCTGCGCGATGACAGTTGTGCGATAGGTGTCAACAGGTTAGAGACTAGAACCGATAGTTAACACGTAAAGACGGGACGCGAGCGGGTATGTCCGATCCGGTGAAGAAGGAAGCTGAAGACGTCCTGACGTCTATTCGCCGGTTGGTTTCCACTAGGCCGGGCGGCGCAGGCGATGTCGCGATCGAAAAGAAAACCACGGGACAGGCTGACAAGCTGGTCTTGTCATCTGTGCATCGCGTCGAAGTCGACCCGGACGACGACCCTTGGACCGACACTCTGGAACGCCGCATCGCGGACCTGGAAGCCGCCGTGACATCGCAGCAGACCGAATTCGAACCGGATGGCTCGGAGCTTCTGGACCGGGAAACGCCCCGAACGATTGATCATCTGGCCGCGGCCAAACGTATGGTTGCGCAAATTCATGCGGACGCAACCGAAGTTGTCGACAGCACCGCGACAGAAATCGTCGCGGAGGCGCCGGAACCGCTGCAACTGACCACAGAATTGGCTTTGGCCAAGGGCGCAAAGGCCGCGCTGTCCGAGGCCGATGTTGCCGATGCAGCGAAGAGACCGGAAGCAAAAGCCGAAAAACCCGGTGGCGAGACGGTTGAACCAGAAGTGGTCGAGACCGCAACTGAGCAAGACGTGACGGCTGATGCGCCGGTGGCGCAAACCCCTAAGACACCGGAACCGCCCGAGCCGCTTGCGACGGAACCAGAGGTCGCCGAAATCGACGAAGACGCTTTGCGGGTTCTGATCTCGGCGGTTCTGCGCGAGGAATTCCAGGGCGATCTGGGCGAGCGGATTACCCGCAGCATCCGCAAGCTGGTACGTCAGGAAATCAAGCGGGCACTAACGGCAAACGATCTGGAGTGATCGGCGCCGCTACTGACTTTCAGAGGTCTTGTGCTATTCGCAGGATGGAATCAGTTTCCAAATGCGCTTCAAGATGATCTGCCAGCTGGTCCAGTATCGCTTCGATATCCGCGTTCCAGTCTGTTGTTGCGCTGGTCGCCCCAAGCTCGGCCAGCATTGCCGTGCGCGCTGAGTCAGCTGCGAAAATACCGTGCAGATAGCAGCCTCGCACCCGGCCTGAAGCGTCTGCCGCGCCGACAGTCTGGTCGTTGATTTTCAGCCACCCGTTGGCGCAGTCCGGCCCATCAGTTGCGCCAATGTGGATTTCGTAGCCCTGAATGACGTCCCCTGTGGGCAGGTAAGTGCCCGACACTTCAGCGAGCCGTTTTTCCGGGTGCATGGTTGTCGTCACGGTAAGGTGGCCGAGGCCCGGATGCCGCCCCGGTGCGCCTTCGATCCCTTCTGGGTCGTCGATCCATTGGCCCAACATCTGATAGCCACCGCAGAGACCCAGGACATGACCGCCGCGCCGGATGTGGGCGGCGATGTCAATATCCCAACCCTCGGCACGCAGGGCGGCGAGGTCACTCACCGTGTTCTTCGAGCCGGGAAGCAGGATCAGGTCGCAGACGGGCAGGGGGCGGCCCGGTTCGACAATCTCGACCGTGACGGCGGGTTCAGCGGCCAGCGGGTCCAGGTCGTCAAAATTTGCGATCCGGCCCAAACGGGGGACGACAATTTTCGTCGCGCCGCCGGGGCGGTTGGCAAGGTCGAGAACGTCCTCGGCGGGCAGCTTCCAGGCGTGCTCAAAGAACGGCAAGACTCCGAGGGCTGCCCAACCGGTGCGAGCGACAATCTCGTCCATGCCGGCGGCGAACAGAGCCGGGTCGCCCCGAAACTTGTTGATGATCACACCCTTTATGCGGTTGCGGTCCTCGGATGGCAGGACCGCATGGGTGCCGACGCATTGCGCGATCACTCCGCCTCGGTCGATGTCTCCGATCAGGATGACGGGCAGGTCTGCGGACTCGGCAAAGCCCATGTTGGCGATGTCGCCTGCGCGCAAGTTGGTTTCAGCGGGGCTGCCCGCGCCTTCGACGAGGATCAGGTCGGCCGAGGTTGCAAGGCGGGCGAACGACTCCATCACGCGGGGCAGGAACTCGGCTTTGCGGCTACCCCATTCGGCGGCGCGCATGGTGCCGACACGCTGGCCTTGGATGATGACCTGTGCGCCGGTGTCGGTTTCGGGCTTCAGCAGGACCGGGTTCATGTCTGTCAGCGGAGCCACTCCGGCGGCGCGGGCTTGCAGCGCCTGGGCGCGACCGATCTCTCCTCCATCGGCCGTAACGGCGGCGTTGTTGGACATGTTCTGCGGCTTGAAAGGACGTACCCGCCACCCCCCGGCGCGCAAACAGCCTGCAGAGGCCCGCCACGACCAGCGATTTGCCGACATTCGAGCCCGCGCCCTGGATCATCAGTGCTTTTGTCAAACGTCCCTCCGCCCTATGGTTCGGGCATAAAAGGAAGGCGGGGCGAGGGGAAGGGATGAACACACCGGCCCATCTGATCTTTGGCACGGCGGCCTTTGGCAAGCCGGGCAATGCGCGGGTGACCTGCGCTGCAGTGCTGGGCGCGCTGTCGCCGGACCTGTCGCTGTATCTGATGGTTGCCTGGGCGCGCTGGGTGCAGGACGTTCCGGCGCGCACGGTCTTCCGCGAGTACTACTACTCGGACGAATGGCAGGCGGTGTTTGCGGTTGATAACAGCTTCGTTCTGTGGGGCGTTGCGTTCGGCTTGGCGATGTTTGTCCGCAATCGGATCGCGATTGCTTTTTGCGGTGCAGCCCTCCTGCATCTGGCGTTCGATTTCCCGCTGCACAATCACGACGCGCGCCAGCATTTCTGGCCGCTGACAGATTGGGTTTTCATAAGCCCGCTGTCCTATTGGGACAGTCGGCATTTCGGACATTGGATCGAACCGGTCGAGGTTGCCGTGGCACTGGCATTGGCGCTGTCAATCCTGCTGAGGTTTCCTAGTCTGCGCGCGCGTGCGCTGGTGGTGGTTGCAGGGGTGGCCGAAGTTTTTGCCTCGGGGGTGTGGCGGTTTGTGTTTTGAGCGGGTGCCCGGAGGGCAGACAGGCGCTCGCCCGACACCCGTAGCTCATCAACATAAGCCTGTTCGTGACCGAGGTTAGAAACCCGCCGAGATTGCCGGCCCATTCGCCTTGGCGTCGCCAAGTTCGACGCGCATCCATTTCCACCACCCAAAAAGAAAAACGCGCCCCGATCCGGGACGCGCTTCCTAACTTGCTTCTTGCCGGTGCTTTCAGGCGGCGGCTGCCTGCTCTTCCAGGGCGGCGGCGGCGTGACGACGCTCGCTCTCCTCGCGGCTGAGCGCGACCGAGGTGCGCACACCCTTGCCGACGAAATCCATCAGGCCGGTCACGACCCGCTCGTTCGGGTCGATGCCCGCACAGGACAGAACCTCGCGGCCATCGCGCGAGCGTGCCCAGCGGGCAATCTGTTCCGGACCGTTGCCGTATTTCTTGTCGTCCGCGATGGCATCATCCAACGCGGCCAGCACAACCGCCGCAAACAGCTTGCGCGAACGGTTGCCCTGTTCGTGGTTGAATGCGGTTCCGTCGACGAAGTCAGCCATCAGTTTTCCTTTTGGTTTTCTTGTTGCTCTTGCGGTCTTTTTACCCGATCGGGGCCCTTATGCCCGGTTTCAGGTGATTCTGCATCTCGTTTTCGGAATGCCTCCTATGCGTTGAGCGCATAGCTAACCAGCCCCGGCCCCTGCATCCGTCACCTTGCATGCCGAAAACCCCCCATATATAGACCGCGCCAGCAACCAATCAAGATAAAGCCAGGATTTCGCCACATGCCGAAAATTAATGGGAATGAAATCCGTCCGGGTAATGTTCTTGAGCATAACGACGGGCTTTGGTCGGCCGTGAAAGTTGATCATGTGAAGCCCGGAAAAGGCGGTGCATTCGCGCAGGTTGAATTGCGCAACTTGCGCAACGGCTCGAAGTTGAATGAACGCTTCCGGTCGGCTGACAAAGTCGAGCGGGTGCGCCTGGAACAGAAGGATCAGCAGTTCCTTTATGAAACCGACGGCATGTTGGTCTTCATGGACAGCGAAACCTACGAACAGATTGAATTACCAGCAGAAATTCTGGGTAACCGGCGTCCGTTCCTGCAGGATGGCATGACCATAAAGATCGAATATTACGATGATGAAGCCCTCAGCGCGCAACTGCCGCAGAAAGTCATCTGTACGGTGACCGAGACCGAACCGGTCGTCAAAGGGCAGACGGCGGCGAACTCGTTTAAGCCGGCGACATTGGACAATGGTATTCGGGTTCAGATACCGCCATTCGTGGGCGAGGGCGAGCAAATTGTCGTCAACACCGAGACCATGGAATACGCCGAACGCGCCTAAAGCGAACGCGGCCTTCTCACCAGAAATTACGTGGACAAAGCGGTGCGGTCTGTCACACCTGCGCCGATGACCTCCAAGTCACGCTCCATATCGATTTTGCTGATCGCTGAAGTCGCGGCGATGAGTTTGTGGTTCGTTTCGGCGGCGATTCTTCCCGAAATGTTGGCCGAGAGGGCCATTTCGACGACCCGACAGGCGCTGTTGTCCAGCGGTGTGCAGGCGGGATTCGTTTTCGGCGCGCTGTTCTCGGCCACCTTCGGGCTTGCCGACCGGTTCGACCCGCGCCGGGTTTTTGCGGCCTGCGCGCTGGCCGCAGCGCTGATCAACGCCAGCCTGATCTTTAGCACGCCCGGCAGCATCCCCACCATCGCTGCCCGCTTCGCTACCGGGGCGCTATTGGCAGGCGTCTATCCCGTGGGCATGAAAATCGCAGTCGGCTGGGGTCAGAGTGACCGAGGATTTCTGGTGGGAGCGCTCGTCGGGGCGCTGACACTCGGCTCGGCCTTGCCGCACTTGATTGCGCTGGGGGGCGGTGTGGACTGGCGGGTAACCGTGGGGATTGCTTCGGCCGCTTCGGCATTGGCCGGACTGTTGGTTCTGGCAGCAAGCCTTGGCCCGCATCACGCCCGCGCCACACGCTTTGATCCAAGGGTGATTGCCGCCGCATGGACCAATCGACGCGTGCGGCTGGCCTATGCCGGATACCTCGGCCACATGTGGGAGCTTTATGCGATGTGGGCCTGGATCGGCGTGGCGGCGGCGGCATCCTACGCGGTCCATCTGCCGGACGATCAGGCCGCAACGCTCGCCAAACTTACCGCCTTCGTTGCCATCGCAGGTGGCGGACTGATCTGCGCCGCAACAGGGCGTGCGGCGGACCGGATAGGCAAGGCGCGGGTCGCGATGTGGGCGATGGTGATCAGCGGAGCCGCCGCCATCGCCGCCACGCTGAGCTTCGGCGGCCCGGTGTGGCTGTTCTTCGCGGTCGCGGTGATCTGGGGGCTGGCAATCATCCCCGACAGCGCGCAATTTTCGGCACTTGTCGCAGATGCCGCGCCGCCAGAGCAGGCGGGTAGCCTGATGACCTTTCAGACGGCGCTTGGCTTCGCACTGACAATCCTGACGGTTCAGGCCACGCCGGCGCTTGCAGCGTCATTCGGCTGGCCATTAATTTTCGCCATCATGGCGTTCGGCCCGGCGTTCGGAGTCGTCGCCATGCTTCGCCTGCAGAGGCTCGGCTGACCCTCCCATCTTTTCTTCAAATATTCCCGCCGGAGGCTTGGTTTTTCGCAGAAAAATCGTTCATTTCGCCAGCGCCGCGCGCTGCGCTTTGGTCAGGCGCGCCACCACTACGTCGTAGCTGTCGCGCAGCCGCTCCGACAGGCTCTCATCGTCCCAGTCAAACCGCACCCAGCCGCCGCGCGTCAGGTAACGTGCCTTTTTCGCTGCGCCGACCTCGATCAGCAACTCGGCGGTGTCCACGTCCTGGCATTTCAGCGTCACGCCCTCGGCGATACTGCCATAGGCCGCGAACATCTTGCCCGCGACTTTCCAGACCTGTGTTCCCGGCCCGAAGGGCTGAGACAGATCGGTGCCGGGCAGGGCAGCGGCGAGGGCCTCGAATTCCTTTATCTCCATGTCGCGAGCCTGCCGCCCCGCAAAGGGCTTGGCAAGCCGCCCCCTGCCACGCTATGACATGCCCCATGACCGCGATTTGCATCATCTGCTGCATTATCGACTGACATTCGTCAGGCGACCGGTCCCTTATTCTCACATGAATTCGTCTCCAGTCGCCCCGGCGGGATAGCTGTATGAGGGCGTTATGGCCGAGATCAGACTGACCAACACGGCGACACGGAAGAAAGTACCGTTCGTCCCGATCGACCCCGAAAACGTGCGGATGTATGTCTGTGGGCCGACGGTCTACGACCGCGCGCATCTGGGCAACGCCCGCCCGGTGGTGGTGTTCGATGTGCTCTACCGACTGCTACGCCACGAATACGGGGCCGACCACGTCACCTATGTGCGCAATTTCACTGACGTCGATGATCGGATCAACGAAACTGCCCGCGCCCGCAAAGAAGCCGGGGCGGAAGGCACGATAGAACAGCTGATCCGCGCCCGATCCGATGAGACCATCGGCTGGTACCACGACGACATGGACGCGCTGGGCGCGCTGCGCCCGGATGCTGAGCCACGCGCGACGGAATATATCGACCAGATGATCGAGATGATCGCGGGGCTGATCGACAAGGGATTCGCCTATGAGGCCGAGGGCCACGCCCTGTTCCGGGTTCGCAAATATGCGGACTACGGCAAGCTATCGGGCCGCTCGGTCGATGACATGATCGCCGGGGCGCGGGTTGAGGTCGCGCCATACAAGGAAGACCCGATGGATTTCGTGCTGTGGAAGCCGTCCACGGACGATCTGCCGGGGTGGGAGTCGCCCTGGGGCCGGGGCCGTCCGGGCTGGCATATCGAGTGTTCGGCGATGGCACATGAACTGCTGGGAGAGCGCTTTGACATCCACGGCGGCGGCAACGACCTGATGTTCCCGCACCACGAGAACGAAATCGCCCAGAGCAAATGCATGGGCCACGGCTTCGCCAACGTCTGGCTGCACAACGAAATGCTGCAGGTCGAAGGCAAGAAGATGTCCAAGAGCCTGGGGAATTTCTTCACTGTGCGGGATTTGTTGACGGGAAACTGGAGCGGTGGCTGGAAAGTGCCAGGTGAAGTGATCCGGTTTGTGATGCTGAGTACGCATTACCGGAAGCCGATGGATTGGACGGAGAGGAAGGCGCAGGAGGCAAGGGACACCTTGGTACGTTGGAAATCGTTGATAGACAATCAGCGCGATGATGTTGCGCGCGCATTTTCCGGTACCGAGCCGCCACAAATCGTCGTGGGAGCAGTGTCCGACGACCTAAACACTTCGCAAGCGCTGACCTACATGCACGCCATTGCAAAAGAGGCTGCAGAATCCACTGAAAAGAAAGTTGAATTGGCGGAGTCCTTGGCGTTCTTAGGATTTGATTACGCCAAAAACTGGTCAGTCTCCTTTGGGTACTCGCTCGATAAGACTCTGGAGAAACCAATCGAATTCGAGAAAGTCGAGAAGCGATTGCAAGAAGAGCGCGAAAAGGCAAAAGCAACCAAGGACTTCACGGAAGTTGATCGAATAAAGTCGCTTTTGCTCGGTGCGGGTCTTGAAGTCAGAATGTACGAGGGCTCGGTAGAAATTGACGTGACTGCCGAATTCGACCCCTCCAAACTGGAGGCCCTCAAATGACCGTCTCACCCACACACCAACGCGAGGATCGCGCCCGGACCGAGGGGCTGGCGGTCACGCCCGCCCCGTGGGGGCGGTTCGGGCGTGATCCGGTTTGCAGGCAACCCGGTGAAGAAAAGAAAAACAAGAAGGCCCTCACATGACCCGCACCCCTCTCAGCCTCTTCGACACAACCCTGCGTGACGGCCAACAAACTCAGGGCGTCCAATTCTCGACGCTGGAGAAAATTCGCATCGCCAAGGCGCTTGACGATCTGGGCCTTGGCTATATCGAGGGCGGCTGGCCGGGCGCGAACCCGACGGACTCGGCGTTTTTCGACGACGCGCCGCAGACCCGCGCGACGATGACGGCCTTTGGGATGACAAAACGCTCCGGCCGTTCAGCCGAAAATGACGACGTGCTGGCCGCCGTGCTGAACGCCAACACGCCTGCGGTTTGTCTTGTAGGTAAGACCCACGACTTTCATGTCAAAACCGCGCTGGGCATTTCGAACGCCGAAAATGTCGAGAACATCGGCAAGTCGTTCGAACACCTGATTGCCAACGGGCGCGAAGCCCTGTTCGACGCCGAACATTTTTTCGACGGCTATAAGGCGAACCCGACCTACGCTTTGGAGTGCATCCACGCTGCCTATGATGCGGGCTGCCGCTGGATTGTGCTGTGCGACACCAATGGCGGCACGCTGCCCGCCGAAATCTGGCAGATCACCTCTGCCGTCATCGCGTCAGGCATCGCCGGAGATCGCCTGGCAATCCACACCCATGACGACACCGGCAACGCAGTGGCCGGGTCGCTGGCCGCGGTGGACGCTGGAGCTCGACAGATACAAGGCACGTTGAACGGGCTGGGAGAGCGCTGTGGTAACGCCAATCTGACCACGCTGATCCCGACACTGCTGTTGAAGGAACCCTACGCCAGCACCTATGACATCGGCGTCACGCGCAGCCAGCTTGCGGGACTAACCCGCGCCAGTCGGATGCTGGACGACATTCTGAACCGGGTCCCGACCCGGGCGGCGCCCTACGTCGGGGCGTCGGCCTTCGCGCACAAGGCGGGGCTGCACGCCAGCGCGATTCTCAAGGACCCGTCGACTTACGAGCACATCGACCCCGCCGTGGTCGGCAACCAGCGCATCATTCCGATGAGCAATCAGGCGGGCCAGTCCAACCTGCGCACTCGCCTTTCCGACATGGGGCTCGAGGTGCCAAAAGGCGACGACGCGCTGGGCCGTATCCTGGAACGGATCAAGGACCGCGAAGACGGCGGTTATTCCTACGACACCGCGCAGGCGAGCTTTGAGCTGATCGCGCGGGATGAACTGGGCCAGCTGCCCCGCTTTTTCGAGGTCGAACGTTATCGCGTCAGTATCGAGCGCGTCGGCAAGGTCACCGTGTCCGAGGCCGTAGTGGCTGTGATGATTGATGGTGAACGCTTCCTCAGCGTTAGCGAATCGCGTGACGAGTCCGGTTCTGACCAAGGCCCGGTCAACGCCCTGTCCCGTGCGCTCGCCAAGGATCTGGGTCGCTATCAGGCGGCCATCGACGACATGCATCTGGTGGATTTCAAGGTGCGTATCACGCAGGGCGGGACCGAGGCTGTGACCCGAGTGATAATCGACAGCCAGGACGGGCGGGGACGGCGCTGGTCGACGGTGGGCGTGTCCCCCAACATCGTCGACGCCAGTTTCGAGGCGCTGCTGGACGCGATCCGCTGGAAGCTGGTTCGTGATGCCGGGTGATTTTTCTGCGAAAAATCATGCCTCCGGCGGGAGTATTTTCAAAAAGAAGATGGGCCGGGGCTCATGACACTCTCACCGTTTTTCCAGCTTCATAGCGATTTGCCTCGCGAGGGGCCGGGCAGCGCGGATGACGTGCGTTGGGCGCTGTCGGTCACCGGTCCGGCGGCGCGGGTCTGCGATGTGGCTTGCGGGCCGGGGGCAGATACCGTGGTGCTGGCCGAAGCTTTGCCAGACGCGCGGATTGATGCAATGGATGCGCAAGCGCATTTCGTGGCCGAGGCGCAGCGGCGTTGCGCCGAATATGGGGATAGGGTTCAGGTGTTTCAGGGCGATATGGCGACGCTGGATGGTCCCTATGATCTGATCTGGTGCGCTGGGGCGTTGTATTTTCTGGGGGTGACCGAAGGGCTGCGTGGCTGGCGCCCGGCATTGGCGGCGGGCGGGCGCGTGGCGTTTTCCGAACCCGTCTGGGTGGATGAGAACCCGGTGCAGGAGGCCCGCGATTTCTGGGCCGACTATCCTGCGATCACCGACCGCGCCGGGATCGAGGCGCGAGTCGTAAAGGCCGGATTCGATGTGCTGGCCGTGCGCCGGATAATCGGCGATAGTTGGGCGAATTATTTTGAACCGATGAGGGCGCGGATTGCGGCCTTGCGCCCCGACGCTGACGCCGAACTGGCCGAGGTTCTGGATCAGGAAGCGCGGGAAATTGCGCTGTGGAGCGCTGCACCGGATCACATTGCGTATGACCTGTTCGTGGTCGCGCCCAAATGACCCGGCCATGACCCTCGCCGCCTGTGCTGACATCGTCGCCAAGGGTGACCCGGACAGGTTCCGCGCGGTGATGAGCGTTCCGCTGGCCGCGCGCGAACGCTTGTTGCCGCTTTATGCGTTTAATGTCGAGGTGGCGCGCGCGCCTTGGGTGACCGAGGAACCCCTGATCGCCGAAATGCGTCTGCAATGGTGGCGGGACGCTTTGGACGAGATCGCGCAGGGCGGGACAGTCCGCCGGCACGAGGTGGTCGACCCGCTGGCTGAATTGGTCCGCGGAGTTGGGGTGCCGGTTGCAGTGTTGAACGACATGATCGACGCCAGACGTTGGGATATTGCGCGGGATGCTTTCGCGGATTGGTCCGCTTTTGACGCGCATATCGATGCAACGTCAGGCGGGCTGCTCTGGGCCGGGGCGACAGCGCTGGGTACTCCGGACTATTTGGAGGCGCCATGCCGCGATGCGGGGTTCGCAATCGGAGTGGCAAACTGGCTGGTCGCGGTGCCCGCGTTGGAAGCGCACGGGCGACTGCCGCTGCCGGATGGCCGTCCGGAAGCGGTGCGTGAACAGGCGAAGAGGGGTCTGGTCCGGCTCCGAACGGCGCGGGGTGTGGATTTCGGCGCGGCGGTTCCGGCCCTCAGGGCCGGGTGGCAGACAGCTGCAATCCTGCGGCGTGCGGAACGTGATCCGGCAGCCGTCGTCGAGGGGCGACTTGTGCCGGGTCCGATCAGAAAGTCAACTTCGTTGCTGGTAAAGACGATGACAGGTGGGTGGTAATCCTTCGACCCGACCCTACACACCCACGAATTTCCAGCTCTCTCAGATGTCCTTGCTCAACTGCTGTAGGTGTCCGGGCCATTCCCGGGAACTAACATAGGCCTCGCGCACCAGCCCGTCGAAATGGTCGGTGAAGGCGTGGACCCGCTCGGTATCGCGGAACGCCAGATAGTGGAGGCCGACGTAGACCACCGCCAACAACGGGCCGAATACAGTGACGGGGGCGGAAAACAGCCGCCGCGCGTCGAACAGGTGGACCCGAAGGCGGGGATAAAGCTGGTCGTGCAGCGCCAGAATCCGATCAATCTGCTCGCGCCGGATCGCAGCAGGCAGGCCCGTGTAGTAGCCTTCGGCGCGCACGAAACTGGCGACCTCATACACAGGCATCGCGATTTCGTAGTCCGAACCTGAGGCGCGCATCCAGTCCAGCCGGTCGTTTGACGCACCGATGGCTTGCTCTGCTGTGCGACCCAGATGCGGCGTGTATTCCCATTCGAGCAAGGCCTGAGTTTTCAGCATGTCGGGCAGCCCGGCTGGGACATGTCGGATTTTGTAGCCAGCTGCCTCCTGGTGCCATTTGAAGATCTGCTCGTCGACCAGTGCGCGGGGGGCCTTTGTCATCGACAGCGAAGCGGCCAGTAAATCGGCGGCCATTTCGGGGCGATCCGACAGGCCCAAAAGCCAATCAGTCGAGACCCCGAGTGCCGTGGCGCATTCGGCTATGACCTGTGCGTTCGGCATCCGCACCCCGTCAGCCGCCAGAAGTTGCGAGATGGTCGAGCGGTCAACACCTGCATCGCGGGCCAGCGCGCTTTGGTTTGTTTCGGCAAGCATCATAGCTTTTGCTAACCGCTGTCGGAGAAGGGCGGCGCGGTCTCGTTTGTCGTGTTTGGTCACCATTTCGGTAAATTATCACGGATCGTGATTAAATGTTGCGCAGAACTGAAATGTAACAGAACCGTGATCTGGGACACACTGACATCACCTGACATAGTTATGGATACCCGATGAAATCGCTGACCCCGGAATGGCCGACACTTGCGTTGCTGGCGGCTTGCTATCTGATCTGGGGTCTGGCGACGACGGTTCTCGCAACGGTTTGGCTGCCGCTGGGGATCATTGTGGCCGCCGTGGCGACGGCCTTCTTCGGCAGCCTTCAACACGAAGCGACCCACAGGCATCCAACCCGCAGCCAAATGCTGAACGCGTCGCTAGTATTCCCCGGCCTGACTCTGGTTATTCCGTTCCTGCGGTTCCGAGACACGCATCTGGATCACCACCACGACAGCCTGCTGACCGACCCCTACGACGACCCGGAGAGCAACTTCCTCGATCCATCCGTGTGGGAGCGGTTGCCGCGCCCGATGCAGGTTCTCTGCCGTTTCAACAACACGCTGCTTGGGCGATTGATCGTTGGACCAGCGATGGGGACGGGGATGTTTTTCCTATCGGACTGGCGCGCGGCGCGGGGTGGGGACCGGCGCGTGCTGAAAGGTTGGCTGTGGCATATCCCGGCTCTGATGCCAGTCGCCTGGTGGTTCTTGGCGGTCGCGACGATGCCGCTCTGGGCCTATGCGGTCGCCGTCTATGCAGCGCTGAGCCTGCTGCGCATCCGCACTTTTCTGGAGCACCGCGCGGATGAACTGGCGCGCAACCGGTCGGTGGTGATCGAGGATCGCGGGCCGCTGTCCTGGCTGTTTCTGAACAACAATCTGCACAAGGTGCATCACATGCATCCGCGCGTGCCGTGGTATCGGCTGCCCAAGCTCTATGCCGCGAATCCGCAGCGCTACCTCAGCCGAAACGGTGGCTATCGCTACGCCAGTTACGCCGAGATTTTCCGCCGTCACCTGCTACGTGGAAAAGACCCGGTCGCGCATCCGTTGTGGCGGCGGGGATAGCTCTGGCGCGCTTCTGCCGGGACGTGCCATAGCGCAGGGATGGACGCTTGGATTCCGATCACGCTGGCTGCTGCCGCCGCCCAGACCCTTCGCTATATGCTGCAAAGGCATCTGAGCGTCACCGGCCTGTCCGCAGGCGGCGCGACCTTCGCGCGTTTTGTCTATTCTGCGCCGTTGGTAGCGTTGCTGCTGCTGACCTATGTCACCCTGCGGCAGGTCGACCTTCCCGCATTCAGCCCGCGCTTCTGGACCTTTGCTGTCGTGGGCGGGGTGGCGCAGATTCTGGCGACGGTCTGCATCGTGCTGTTGTTTTCACTGCGAAATTTTGCCGTCGGAGTGACATTCAAGAAGACCGAGGTGATGCTCACGGCGCTGGCAGGTCTCGTCATTCTGGGCGAAAGCGTGTCGCTGGCTGGGATAGTCGCGATCGCTATCGGGCTGGGCGGGGTGATGCTGTTGTCGCGCGAAAAGGGCGGTGCCTGGCGGTTGAACCGGGCAGCGGGCTTGGGTCTGCTGTCCGGCGTGTTCTTCGCCATTTCCGCCGTTACCTATCGCGGCGCTACACTGGCGCTGGCCTCGCCCGATGCGGTGCTGCGCGCCGGGACGACGCTGGCCATGGTCACCGCCGTGCAGAGCCTGATTCTGGGCGTCTGGCTGATCTGGCGCGAGCGGGGCCAGTTCACAGCAACTCTGCGCCATTGGCGCATCGGGGTGCTGGTCGGTGTTACCTCAATGATCGGCAGCTTCTGCTGGTTCACCGCCTTTACCCTGCAAAATGCCGCCTACGTCTTTGCCTTGGGCCAGACCGAACTGATCTTCTCGATCGCCGCCTCGGTCCTGTTTTTCCGCGAGGCCATCACCCGGCGCGAGGTGGCGGGCATGGCGCTTATCAGCTTGTCGGTTGTGGTGTTGATTCTAGTGATCTGAGGGCGACTTAGCTTCCCACGTCATTGGTACGCAAAAACCTCCGCCGGTGGCACCTTACTTTTCTGCGCCATCTCTTTGCAGTTGGCTGGTCCCATTCAGAAGCAGAAACAGGCTCTCCTCGTCATTATTGTGGAAGAATGGCACCTGATCTGGCGGGTTAAGCGCAGGCAGACGGTGGGTGACCTCTGCCAGGACGACTTCGGTGATGAATGGCAGATCGTAACTGTGGGCCTTAGCCAGTGGCACCCAGGCGAGGTGCGACAGCTCGTCCGAGGCTGCCGAGAAATCATCTGGGTCGCCGGTCACGGCGTCGGCGTCGGCTACGAAAAAACGCGCATCAAAGCGACGCGGGCGGCCCGGCGGGGTGATCGCGCGGAACACGAAGGACAGGGCGCTGGCGGCGGGACGGTGGCCGGTGGCGGCGAAGGCGTGCCAGTCGGTTGGCGGCGTGGGCCAGTCGCCGGGATGGCCAAGGATCAGGCCGGTTTCCTCGAACAACTCGCGCACGGCGGCGATGGCGAGCGTGCCTGGCGTGGGACCGGGGTTCTGGTCGCGCAGGGCGCATTGGCACCGCTCGGGCAGGGGCGAGGCGAGGGGGACCACGGCGTCGTCGTCATCAACCGCGCCGCCGGGAAAGACGAACTTCGAGGGCATGAAAGCGGCACTGGCACCGCGCTGGCCCATCAGGACGCTGGGGGCGCCTCCGGGGTCTCGGACCAGAATGACTGTTGCGGCGTCGCGGATGGGGACGGTCTCAGCCACCGCTGAACCCGTGCATCCGGCGCGACCATTGGAAGGCGATCATGCCGCCCTTCATCCGGGGCAGCAGGAAAAGGGATAAGGCAACGCAGCCGACCGTGAAGGTGCTGGCCAGGACCAGCGGTTCAGGCCGAAAGGTCGTGAAAGCCAAATGGATCAGCGGGGCCATCAGATGCCCGACCACCACGATGGTCAGATAGGCGGGCCCATCATCGGCACGGTGATGGTGGAACGGTTGGTCGCAATTTGCACAGGCGTCGTTGACCTTCAGGTAGCCGCTCAGCAATCGTCCCTCGCCGCAATTTGGGCAACGCCGCCGCCAGCCGCGCAGCAGGGCCGGGCGCAGGGGGCGATCTTCGGAGTGTATGTCGGTGGCGGTCATGGTTCTCAGATACGCTTCAAAAGCCTGAAATCAAAGACCCGGCATCCGCCCGCGTCGCCGTGTCGCAATTTTTTTCACCGACCCGCGACGGAAATCCCGCGCTGTCCCGTTTAGCTTCATGAACGCGGCGCAATGAGGCAACCGCGTCGGGCAACTTTGCCAGTCACGAAACGGAGTACCAGTAATGAAAACCAAGACCATAACACTGACCGCCCTTGCCGCTACTGTCGCGCTGGGTGCAATGGCACCAACCCTTGCCGACGCCCGTCAGGGGCGCGGGCAGGATATCTCTTTCGAGCAGTTCGACCAAAATGGCGACGGCGTTCTGTCGGTTGCGGACATCGAAGCCGCAAGGGCTGAGCGCTTCGCGATGATCGATGCAGACGGTAATGGATCGCTGTCGCCGGAAGAATTCGCCAATCAGCGAGGTGCCGCACGGGCGGCGCGTGCTGGTGATCGGGTCGAAGAGTTGGACCAGAACGGTGACGGGCTTTTGAGCGCCGAGGAAATGGCCAGTGCCGAGCCGGGTGAGCGGCGCGGAATGCGCAAAGGGCGTCGCGGTGGCGGCGATCCGATGCAGCGCCTTGTACGTCTGATCGAGCGGTTCGACACCGACGGAGACTCGGCCCTGAGCGAGGCGGAATTCGACACCGCCAAGGCCCATATGCTGGAGCGGCATGGCGACAAGCGTGGTGGTCGCCGCGGCGACAGGTAAAGCAGGTCAGTGGCAGGGTTGCGTCATGGTCGCCCTGCCACCACCATGCAACGGGACGGAAAGCAGGATCGCCCAGCTAGATGACACTCCGCACTGCCGAGGATGCGCCCGCCGCGACGGACGAGGTTCTGCTTGCCGCCTATGGCGCAGGCGATGCACGCGCGGCGCGAGCCCTGGCGGACCGGCTGTTGCCACGCGTATTGGGTTTCGCGACCCGGATGCTAGGCGGGGACCGTTCCGAAGCCGAAGATGTTGCTCAAGAAGCGATGTTGCGGTTGTGGCGGATCGCGCCGGAATGGCGCGTCGGAGAGGCGAAAGTCTCGACCTGGCTTTACCGGGTGACAAGCAATCTCTGCACCGATCGGCTGCGAAAGTCGGGCCGGTCGCGCCCCCTGGACGATGCGGGCGAGCCGGAGGATCCGACGCCGGGTGTGGTTGCAGCACTGGAGGCCGGGGACCGGGCGCGGGCCTTGCAGGAAGCGCTGAGCGCCTTGCCGGATCGCCAACGGCAAGCGGTGGTAATGCGCCATCTCGACGGGTGTTCGAACCCGGAGATTGCGCAGGCGATGGACATGAGCGTCGAGGCGGTGGAAAGTCTGACCGCCCGTGGCAAACGCGCGTTGGCGGCTCAACTGGCGGGGCGACGTGCAGAACTGGGGTATGAGGAATGAGCGGATCAGATAAGCACACCGGGGCCAACCTGCCCGACGTCGAACTGGAGGCGTTCTTTGACGCTGGCCGCGCGGAAGCTGCAACGCCGGACGCAACACTGATGGCGCGGGTGATGGCCGATGCGGCCGAGGTTGCGGATCGTCGCGCGTTGTTTGACGGTCGGACGCGGCAGGCCCGAGAGGGCTGGTTCGCATCGGCGCTGGCAGCGGTGGGCGGCTGGCCTGCGGCGGCGGCGCTGGCTTCGGTTGCGGCAGCAGGCGTCTGGATCGGTACGGTCGTGCCTGACACAGTCGGGTCGCTGGCATTTGGTTGGGCAGAGACGACGACGGAGTATGATTATGTCGAGTTGCTGCCGGGCCTCGATCTTCTGGAAGCTGAGGGCTGAACGATGACGCAGAATGAAGACAGTTCTGCACGCCGCTGGACAAGGGGGCGCATCACGCTGGCGATCTCGCTAGCGCTGAACCTGTTGGTCGTCGGGGTCGTAGCAGGGGCGCTGTTGTCGGGTGGAGGGCCGGGACGTTATTCGGCCAATGACCCGGATAGTCGTCGCGGACCACTGCGCGAGATTGGCAACGCGCCCTTCGTGCGTGCGTTAGAGCCTGCGGACCGGCAGGCGCTGCTGCGGGCATTGCGCGATGACGGCGGCACCCTGCGCGAGAACCGTGCCGAGCTACGCCGCCGGTTTCAGGCGCTGGTCGCGGCGCTGCGGGCTGATCCTTTCGATGCCGATGCCATGCAGGTGTTGTTCGATGACCAGCGCGAGGCGGCTTCGACACATCAGCGCACGGGTGAGCGATTCATCCTCGAACGACTGTCCGCGATGAGCGCCGAGCAGCGCATAGCGTATGCCGACCGGCTGGACGCGGCACTGAAGCGCGGGCGGCGACCACGCAGGGATGGTGACAGGTAGGGCTCCTTTTTGCCCGATGCGGACTCGTCAAAAGCATGTGTTCAAGCCGGGTGGGTGACTGTCTGCGGCGAGGCGCTTCGACGATAGTTTGAGGCGATCTATCGTGCAGCGTCAACTCTGGCTTATGTGGGTTGCAGAACCTAGCAGAAGCGCCTGCCCGGGGGGCAGACAGGCGCTCGCCCGGCGCCTTTCAGGCTTGATTCCGGGCGGGATGGCACCCGCTTCGAATTGCAGCTTCAGGCAAAGATCGAAAACCGAACGCCCATCACTCCACCCGCCGTGCCAGCCACCAAAGCGCTCCGCCTGCAAGCGCCAGAAACGGCACCATCGCGTAGTTGACCGAGTGCCAGCCCTGCACGACGTCACCGCCGACGCAGTTCATCAGCCCGCCGGACGACAGCGAAGCCAGCGTCACAAAGCCGAAAACGATCATGTCGTTCATGCCTTGAACCCGGCCCCGCTCGTGCGGCTCATGCGCACCCGCCAGCATGGAGGTCCCGCCGATGAAGCCGAAATTCCAGCCGACGCCCAGAAGGATCAGCGCAACGAAGAAATTGCCCAGTGTGATGCCTTGCAGCGCAACCAGCCCGGCAGCTGCGAGGCAGACCAGACCCACCGCAATGATCCTCGGCGCGCCAAAGCGGGTGATCAGGTGCCCGGTCACGAAACTGGGTGCAAACATCGCCAGCACATGGGCCGACACGATGTCGTTGGCATTGTTTTTGGTGAATCCGCATCCGACCACGGCCAGCGGCGTCGAGGTCATCACCAGGTTCATCAATGAATAGGCAACCATGGCGCAGATCACCGCAACGATGATACGGGGTGTGCGCAAAAGCTCAGGAATCGAGCGCACCCGCGCCGCCGTCCCTTGTGCTGCCTTGGCCACTTTGCCGGGCAGATCGAGCGCGAAGAACAGGAACATGCCGACGATGTTGAGAACGGCAATTGCCAGGTAGGTCCCGACGAATGGGATCACATAGGCGTCCTGGACCAGCTTGTTGAGCTGCGGGCCGATGACGGCACTCAGCAGTCCGCCCGCCATGACATAGGAAATTGCCTTGGGGCGGAAGCTGTCCGACGCCAGATCAGTCGCGGCGAACCGGTAAAACCCCTGCGCCGACATATAGATGCCGGTCAGATAGCTGCCTGCAAGCAACAACGCGAAGGATCCGATCCACAAACCATAGGCGGCCACCAGCGCCCCGGCTGCGCCACCGAACGCCCCGATGAAAAACCCCAACCGTCGTCCGCGCCGCTGCATCAGTGGGCTGAGCCAGGGTGCCGTCGTCATCGACCCGAATACGATAAGCGAGATCGGCAGGGTCGCCAGACACGGGTTGGTCGCCAGATAGTTGCCGGCCAACCCTCCGGCGACGAACGTCATCGGCATCTGACTGCCAAGAATCGCCTGTGCGGCGACCAGAACAGCTACATTGCGCCGCGCACGGGCGTCGGTATCGGGCAGGGCAACGGCGTCGGTCATGGGGACTGCCTACGCCGGGTTTTAGGCGGCGTCCAGCACACTCAGCACACGTCTATAATATGGGCGAACGAGCCCGAGACGTTGCCGTTGACCAACCCCATGGGCGGCAAGGCGATGCCTTCGGCGTCCTCGGCTTGCCACAGAGGTTCGCCCTCGGCGCGCAGGGTGGTGGCATAGTGGAACTCATGCGCCGTGAACTGCCCGACGACGCCAATATCGCGTGCCTTTTGGCCGTCGTAGCCGCGCAGGCGACGATACCCCAGGTGCAGGCGGCGCTCGGCGAAGCTGGTCTCGAGCGGTAGCAGACCGGCCATATTGTGACGGGTTCCGTCAGCATCGGTCAGAGTCTCGCCGAGAACCATATAGCCGCCGCATTCACCATAGATTTCTGTGGTCTGTGCGGCGTTTCGCAAGCTGTCTATGAAGGTTTCATTGGCGGCGAGTTGCGCGGCGTGCAGCTCTGGATAGCCGCCGGGCAGAAAGATGCGGTCAGCCTCTGGCACCGGCTCATCCGCAAGCGGCGAAAAGAAGCGCAGATCGGCACCGGTGTGTTTCCACGTTGCCAGCTGATGCGGATAGGCGAAGCCGAAGGCTTGATCCCGCGCGACAGCGATGGCTCGGGTTGAAATGTTACGAGTCTTGTTGTGATTGAAGGCGCTGGCGCCTTCGAAGTCACCGGCAAGGGACTGCAGCGCATCGAGGTCCAGATGCGACTCCACCAATGCCGCTGCGCCATCCAGAAATGCACCAAGATCGCCATGCTCGCCCGCCTGCACCAGCCCAAGATGGCGCGACGGCAGCGTCAGGGCGTCATCGCGGGGGATCGCACCCAGAACCGGCACGCCAAGTGGGGCAAGCGCGGCGCGCAGCATCGCACCGTGTCGCGGGCTGCCAACGCGGTTCAGGATCACGCCAGCGACGCGCACGGTCGGGTCATGACCCACGAACCCGGCGACCAGCGGTGCGACCGATTGTGCCATCCGCGCCGCGTCCACCACCAGCACCACGGGCAGGCCCAGAATGCGGGCCAGATCCGCCGTTGCGCTGCGACCATCGGGCGGCGCACCATCGAACAGACCCATCGCGCCTTCTATCACCAGTAAATCCTTGGTGGCGGCATAGGAGCGGATGCGTTCCAGGCGCATCGCCCAGGCGTCGAGGTTGTAGCAAGGCGCGCCACAGGCGGCTTCGTGAAACTTCGGGTCGATATAATCAGGGCCGGATTTCGCGCCGCGCACCGGGACACCGCGCTGCGACAGGGCGCGCAGCAGCCCGAGTGTCACCGTGGTCTTGCCGCTGCCCGACGCGGGCGCGGCCAGGATCAGCCCGCGCCCCTTCACGCGCTTTCGGCAGGCCGCCCCCGGCCCAACGGATCGGTGTTGCGCGGCGCTTCGCCCATCGCCATCGCCTGCCAGTCCAGCGCCTGACGCATCAGGACAGACCGCCCGACACAGATGATTGCGGGGGGTTCCAGCGTGCTGGCCGCCAAGTCGGCGACTAGCGCGCCCAGCGTCGTTTCCAGCACCTGCTGATCGGCTGTGGTGGCCGAGGTGACGACCGCCACCGGCTCATCCGCCGCGCGGCCAGCATCTAGCAAGGCGCTGGCAATGACCTCGGCGTGTTTCATGCCCATGTAGATCACCAGAACCTGCGATCCGTCCGAGATTGCCTGCCAGTTCAGGCTGCCCGGCGTTTGGCCTGACTGATCGTGGCCGGTGACGAATGTGACCGACTGGTTCACGTCGCGGTGGGTGACCGGAATGCCGGCGTAAGCCAGCCCGCCGATCCCTGCACTGATGCCGGGAATGATGCGGATTGGAATGCCATGTTGAACCAGCGTCTGCGCCTCTTCTCCACCACGGCCAAATACGAACGGATCGCCACCCTTGAGGCGCAGCACCCGTCGCCCGCCGCGGGCCAGATCTACCAGCTGTAGGCTGATATCGCGTTGCTTCGCACTCGGCTTGCCGCCGCGTTTTCCCGCATAGATGTGCTCGGCCTCTGGGGCTAAAGTCAGGATCGTGGGATCGACCAGCGCGTCGTAGACAACTACATCTGCCTGCCTGAGTGCATTCAGTGCGTGCAGCGTCAATAAGCCCGGATCGCCCGGACCAGCGCCACACAGCCAGACCCAGCCGGGCTCTAGCCGGGGCCAGCTTAACGGGGGGAGATCGGGCGCAGTCATAGGCCGCTTATGGCGTGGAGCGGCACGGTTGGAAAGGCGGAGTGCGACGCCTTAGTCGTCGCTTTCGCCCTCCAGCCCCAGCTTATCGCGCATGAAGGCCAGCGCGACGGACAGGCCATCGGGCGCGATGCCATGCTCGGTCCCCTTCATGATATGAGCGAAGACTTCGAAACCGGCGGCGGTCAGCGCATTAGCGGCGGCAGGCAAAGAGTCTGGCGATACCACTGGATCCTGATCGCCGTGCAGCAGAAGGATAGGTGGGCGGCTGACGACCTCGTCCTCAAGCCGCTCCGGGGCCAGCAGGCGGCCGGAAAACCCGACCACCCCGGCGACGGGATCGGCGCGGCGCGCTGCGACCTGCAGCGACATCATCGTGCCTTGGGAAAACCCCAGCAGAATCATCCGGTCGGCGCTCAGCCCCTCAGCCACTAGCAACTGATCGAGGAACGCGTTCAGATCATCTGCTGACCGCGCGACAGCGGCCTCGGATTGTTCCTGACTGGACCCATCCATCCACGGGATCGGAAACCATTGCAGCCCGCCGGGGTTCAGCACGGATTGTTCCGGTGCATCCGGGGCGACGAAGGCGGTGCCCGGCATGTGCGGCGCCAGCGGTGCGGCCAGCCCCATCAGGTCAGCGCCGTTCGCGCCGTAGCCATGCAGAAACACCACCAGAGCGGTTGCCGCGTCCGGCCCATGTCGTTGAAATTCTAAAGTCACCTTATGCCCTCGCGCTGCTTATCGACCCGGTAGTAGGCCCACAGGATGCGCGCCGCAACTGACCGCCATGGCGACCAGCCTTCGGCCATTTCGCGCATGGCGCGTTCCGTCGGTCGTTCGGGCAGGGCGAACAGGGATTTCGCCGCTTCCTGCAAGGCCAGATCGCCGTGGGCGAATACGTCGGCGCGCCCGAGGCTAAACATCGCGTAAATCTCGGCCGTCCAGCGGCCAATTCCGGGGACGGCGATGAGGGTGGCGATCACCTCGTCAGTCGGGGCAGTACGCAGGGAGGTATAGTTGATCCGGGCGGCGGCGAGTTCACGGGCATAACGCACCTTCTGGCGGCTGAGGCCCGCCGCGCGAAGATCGTCATCGCTTGCCGCTGCGATCTTGCGCGGTCCAGTCAGGCGAGCCGTTTTCATCTTTTTCCAGACGGCGGCGGCGGCGGCGGTCGAGATTTGCTGACTGACAATCGCGCTGAGCAATTCATCGAACCCGTCTTTGCGCAGGCGCAGCGGCAGCGGACCGGTTAGCGGCAGCGCGCGGGCGAATTCCGGACAGCGTGTGGCAAGATCGGCAGCCCCCTCGGCAACGCAGGCGTCCGATGTGATAATCCGGCCGGTCGTCATACCAGTCCATCGACCCAGGCGAGCGCCTCTTCAACCGTTTCCACCTTTGGCGCATCCGGCTGAGGCGGGCGGGCAATCATCGCGACCGGAATTTGCAGGGCGCGGGCCGCTTCCAGCTTCGTCGCAGAGGCATCGCCACCCGCGTTTTTGACCACCAACCAGTCGACCGCCAATTGTTCGAAAAGTGCAATTTCCTGCTCTTTTGAAAACGGCGGACGCCCGATTACCCAATCCCCGTCCGGGAATGGGAATGGACCGTCCGGCGGGTCAATCTGGCGGCACAAAAGGCGGCGGTTTTTGGCAAGTTCAGCAAACTGAGGCAGGGTTTGACGACCCGTCGCCAAGAATACATTGGTGTCTTCGGGGATGACAGCGACGACGTGCTTTTCCGAGGATACCTCGGTCCATCGATCACCATCGCCAGATTGCCATTGCAGCCGGAGAAGTTGCGAATATGGGAGGCCACGCGCCTGCGAAATCCGCGCGGTTCGGGCGCTGATGCGGGCTGCGAACGGGTGGGTAGCGTCAAGGATCGCATCCGGTTTGTGCTCATCCAACCAAGCCTCGAACCCCGCATCGCCACCAAATCCGCCGGTGCGGGTTTCGACAGGGAGGGATGCCGGCGCGCGGGTTGTGCCGGCCAGCGAGGCCACAACTTCGATGTCGCCGCGACCGGCCAAAGCGGCTGCAATCCGGCGCGCCTCACCGGTGCCGGCAAGCAAAAGCAGCTTCATGGGGTGGCCTGTGCGATGACCTCGCCCTGTCGACTTACAATAACGACATCAGATTTTATATCAGTATCTTGCAGAAAGATATTGATGTTCTGCATTGCCTTATCCGCAACAACCTCAGCCAACCCGTTTCCGGCCCGTTCCAAGGCCTCCAATGCTGTGTTGGCGTTCGCCACGTTGGGCAGACCCGCCGCAACCGCCCAATCCGAAAGCTGCTTGAAATCCACCTGAGAGCGGCCGGAATGCAGATCCCGTGCGCCCTGCGCCAGCTTGGTGATCTTGCCGATTCCTCCTCCAATGGTGATGCGTGGAATTGGATGCTTCATCAGATACTTAAGTAGTCCCCCGGCAAAATCCCCCATGTCCAGCATGGCGTGATCCGGCAAGCTGAACAGCGCCTGCACGGCCGCCTCGGAGGTGGACCCGGTGCAGCCCGCGACATGAGTTAATCCGTCCGCGCGGGCGACATCGATGCCGCGATGGATCGAGGCGATCCAGGCCGCGCAGGAAAATGGGCGCACGATGCCGGTGGTACCGAGAATCGACAGCCCGCCTTCGATTCCCAACCGGGGGTTCCAGGTTTTCTGAGCGATTTCAGCGCCGTTCGGGATCGAGATGGTGATTTCAATGTTTGGTTCTCGCCCGAACTCTGCGGCGAGCTCGGCGACAATAGCGGTCATGAATTCGCGTGGTTTCGGGTTGATTGCCGCTTCTCGGGGCGGGATCGGCAGGCCGGGTTTTGTGACTGTTCCGACGCCGTCTCCGGCACGAAACGTGACACCCCCGGGGGCCTCACGAACGCGCGCGATGACGAGGCAGCCGTGGGTGACATCGGGGTCGTCGCCTGCATCCTTGAGGATGCCGGCCTCGGCCCAACCGTCACCGAAGTCTTGGTGATGCAACGAAAATTCCGGTGTCTCGCCACCTGGCAGGGTGATCGAGACTGCCGTGGGAAATGCGCCGCCCCACAACTGCGTCAGTGCCGCCGAAACAGCCGCGGTGGCACATGCCCCGGTGGTCCAGCCACGCCGCAAAGGGCCGCCGGGCTTACGGGTCATGGGGTGGGTTTGGCATCGGTATTTTCCTGCAAGCGGGCCGCACAACACTAGGCAGCGGCCAACCAGATTGGCAAGTCATCCGAGTGTTGCGATCGGCGGATAATTCAGGGCAGAATTGGGGAATATCTAGGGGGTTGCCTGCAACCTCTCGCCAGATATAGTCCGGCCAATGCCCGGGTAGCCGGTGCCGCCCGGGACGTGCCAGCGAATGGCCGAACGGGGTGTGGACCAAGCAATGCTAGACGGCGACTTCAGAACAAGTTTCGTGAGAGAACCAAAGGGGTTGCACAGCAATCCTGCACTGGTACTTAATGCAGATTACCGCCCATTGAGTTATTATCCTCTGTCGCTGTGGCCGTGGCAGGATGCGGTTAAGGCCGTGTTCCTCGACCGGGTACAGATAGTCGCGGAGTATGACGAGGTTGTACGCTCACCGACCACCGAAATTCGTATCCCGTCCGTTGTTGTGCTGCGTGACTACGTCAAACCGCGCCGTCGAGTGGCGTTCACCCGTTTCAACCTGTTTCTGCGGGACGAATTCGCCTGCCAATATTGCGGTGCAAAGGACGATCTAACATTTGACCACGTCATTCCACGGGCGCGCGGCGGTGTGACCAGCTGGGACAATGTTGTCGCCGCTTGTTCAAAGTGCAACCTTAGAAAAGGTTCGCAAAGCCTTCGTAACTCAGGACTTTCTCTGAACCGACTGCCGCGGAAGCCAGAATCCGAGCAGCTCAAAAACCTGGGTCGGAAGTTCCCGCCAAACCATCTGCATGATACCTGGGTCGATTTCCTCTACTGGGACGCCGAGCTGCAAGAATAGCTTCCCTATCAATCCCTGGCAGATACCTGTCAGACAGAATCACTTGCGTCACCGCCGCTGGTGGTTGAATTTGGACGTCGGACCAAGGGGATGACGGCAATGAAGATGCAGAGTTTCGATCATGTAAATGTGCGTACAGCCAACCTTGAGGGGATGGTCGATTGGTACAATGACGTGCTGGGGCTGGTATCGGGTCGTCGCCCGAATTTCCCCTTCGGTGGGGCGTGGATGTACCTTGATGACCTAGCAATCCTGCATCTGGTTGAGGAGGCTGAAGCCCCCTCGAACAGCGATCCTCAGATCGAGCATTTCGCGATCAGGGCAACCGGTTTGGCTGAGTTTCTGCAGCATCTGGAGGCGCGAGATATCGACGCCAAACTGATCGAGATTGAAGGGTTTGGCATCACTCAGGTCAATATCTTCGACCCGGATGGCAACCATATCCATATTGATTTTCACAACGAGACGGCTGGCTAGGCCGAGCAGCTTGCCCCGCCAAGAACACAGAACTTGGCGCAGTGTGGATGGTTCAACTGAACGGCGTTTTCCGCCTGCTCCAGCGTCTCGCCCATCTCGAATTGAGGTTCATAGGGCAACAGCGTGCAGGCGACGACCGCAGGGCGCAGGGCCCCTTTGCGTTTCACGACCATACGGGAGCTGGAACACATCACACCACCGGGGTCTTTGCCCAGGATTCCCCAGCAGGCGGTGGTGATCTCAGGCACATCTACTTTTTCATCCATTTCTGGAAATAATACCGTTTTGCCAGCATCTTCAGCATCGATTGTAAAGCGATGCATCGCATATAGCCGGGCGAAACCCTGCCGCGCGTCTGCGTCGGATTCACCCCACATGGTGCGGCCTGCGACGGTCATCTGAATGCCTGCATCGCGTAGCCATTCCATGCCTTTGATCGTCAGATCAAAACTGCCTGCGCCGCGTTCCTGGTCGTGAAATGCTGCGCTCCAGTGATCGACTGAGATGCGCAGGGTCAGGCGGTCACCGAAGTCGGCAACCAGCGCTTCCAGCCCGGCGCGCATCCGGGGACGCATCATCGGACGCATAGCGTTGGTCAGGATCAGCACCTCATAGCCGCGTTCCAACGCGGCGCGGGCCATCTCGATGATATCGGGGTTCATGAACGGCTCGCCGCCGGTAAATCCGATCTCGCGCACGCCCCAGTCGCGGGCCTCTAGCTGATCCAGGTAATCCACAACCTCGGCGGTGGTGATATAGACCAGCCGGTCGTTACTGGGCGAGCTTTCAATATAGCAATTCACACATTCGATGTTGCACAGCGTGCCCGTGTTGAACCACAGCGTCTGAGGGTCACTCAATGCAACGCGCGCGCGCTCTTCGCCTTTGGCGGTTATCAGCGGGTGGTCGAATTTGCCGTACCCACCCTCAGGTGACTGATCTTCCATGATTAATCCAAATTTCCCCAAGGCGTCGCAACGTCTTAACGCGCCACCCGCCATGCGGAAAGCAGCCTTGCCCCGTTTGACGCAGTTGTGAACCCTGCTGGCTACGCTAGACTTCGCCCAAAGATTTGTTAGAGAACGGGCAGGCGTTTCGTTAGCGCTAACGCAATCCCATCGGAGGCCACATGGTTTCACGCACAATCCCCGTCGACCCGTTTGATCTGGTCATCTTTGGCGGCACCGGCGACCTGGCGCGCCGCAAGATATTGCCCGGCCTGTTCCGTCGGTTTCTGGCAGGTCAGATGCCCGAAGACGCGCGCGTCATCGGCTGTGCGCGCGGCGATCTGACCGACACCGCCTATCGCAAGATGATCAAGGAAGCGATTGAGGAGTTTACGCCCAAGACGATCCGAAAAGCCAAGGATGTCAGTGCTTTCGTCAATCACCTGCACTATGTGAAGGTTGATGCCTTGGGCACCAGCGGGTGGAAAGACCTCAAGGCGCATATGCGCGATGGCGTGATCCGGGCATTCTATTTCTCGGTCGGGCCAAGCCTGTTTGGCGCATTGGCCGAGCGTCTGCATTCCTACAAGATCGCTGATAGCGACAGCCGGATCGTGGTAGAAAAACCCTTTGGGCGCGATCTGGCGAGTGCGAAAGAATTGAACGCGACGCTGGCCGAACATTTCGACGAGACCCAGATATATCGGATTGATCACTATCTTGGCAAAGAAACGGTCCAGAACCTGATGGCGATCCGGTTTGGCAATGTGCTGTTCGAGCCGCTGTGGAAGGCGCAATACGTCGATCATATCCAGATCACGGTTGCCGAAACCGTCGGGATCGAAGGGCGGGGGGCCTATTATGACAAGTCGGGCGCAATGCGGGACATGGTGCAGAACCACTTGATGCAATTGCTGTGCCTGACGGCGATGGAGCCTCCGTCCCGGTTCGACCCGGACGCGGTACGTGACGAAAAGCTGAAAGTTATCCGGGCTTTGGAGCCCTTGGACCCGGACGACTATGTGCGCGGCCAGTTCAAGGGGGGCGACGGAAAAAGCAGTTATGCCGAAGATGTCGAGGATCCGGCAAGCATCACGGAAAGCTTCATTGCCATGAAGGTGAAAGTGTCCAACTGGCGCTGGAACGGCACGCCGTTTTACCTGCGCACCGGCAAGCGTCTGAAGGCGCGGATGTCCGAGATTGTGGTGCGCTTCAAAGAACCGCCACACTCGATTTTCGAAGCGGATGCGGGCAATCATTCCAACGCATTGACCATCCGGTTGCAGCCCAATGAGGGCATCGACCTGAGCGTTACGATCAAGGAACCCGGTCCCGGTGGCATGCGCCTGGTCGAAGTGCCTTTGGACATGACCTTTGCTGACGCCCTCGGCCCGGAAGCTGGAGAGATTCCAGATGCTTACGAACGGTTGGTGATGGATGTGATCAGGGGCGATCAAACCCTTTTCATGCGCGGCGACGAAGTCGAGGCCGCATGGGCCTGGACTGATCCGATCATCGAAGGCTGGCGTGGACGCGAAGAAAAGCCAAAGCTCTACGACAGCTACTCTTCCGGCCCGGAGGACGCCCTGATGCTGCTGCACCGTGACGGGCGGCGCTGGCGGGAGATCGAAGCATGAATCTAATCGAATACCCCGATCGCGAGATGATGATGATCGACCTGGCTAACCGGCTGGCCGGCGATCTGACCATGGCGCTGACGCAGCATGAAACCGCCTCCATTGCGGTGCCGGGCGGAACCACTCCAGGGCCGATTTTCGATGCACTCTGTGCGGCCGATCTGGATTGGGCGCGGGTGCGGGTCATGCTTAGCGACGAACGTTGGGTGCCGGAGACCTCGGATCGTTCGAATACGCGGCTGCTGCGCGAACGCCTGCTGGTAAATCGGGCGGCGGCGGCTACCTTGGTTCCACTTTATGCCGACGCTGACACGCCCGAGGAAAAGCTGGGCGAGTTGACGGCTGGGCTCGAGCCAAATCTGCCGCTGTCGGTGCTGCTGCTGGGCATGGGGGCGGATATGCACACCGCCTCGATCTTCCCGGAAGCAGATCGTCTGGCCGAGGCACTGGACCCCCACGCGCCGCCCTTGTTGGCGATGCGCGCACCGGGTGCCCCGGAGCCGCGCGTGACATTAACCGCGCCGGTTTTGGACGCGGCCATCGTCAAGCATATCGTCATCACGGGGGCCGAGAAACGCGCCGCGTTGGACAAGGCGGGCCACCTGCCGCCAATGGAAGCGCCGATCCATGCCGTCTGGGGCGGCGCCACTGTGCATTGGGCTGAATAAAGGATCGATTTCCTGGCGAAAATCGGACGCGGTGCGAGGGTAAGTATATGAATAATAACATTAAACAGGCCTGGGCCGATTTGGATGCGCAGGCAATAGTTGCCAAAGACCGCTCGATCCTCGGGCTGATGGATGACGAACGCCCTGGTGAATTTTCAGCTCGCGCTGGCGATATGCTGTTCGATTACTCGAAAACCTCGATGGATAGGGCGGCGCGTGCCGCGCTGTTGGGGCTATTTGACGCCGCCAAGGTCGCTGAGAAACGCGAAGCGATGTTCAATGGTGCTCCGATCAACGAAACCGAAGGCCGCTCGGTTTTGCATACGGCCCTGCGCAATTTGGACGGTGGTCCGGTCAACGTCGATGGCCTCGATGTGATGCCAGAGGTGCTGGATACAATGGCGCGGATGGAGGCGTTCGCGCAGAAAGTGCGCAATGAGGCGTTCACCGGGCAGGGTGGGGCGATCACCGATGTGGTGAATATCGGCATCGGGGGATCCGATCTTGGTCCGGCGATGGCAACACGGGCGCTTTCGCCATACCACGACGGGCCACGGGTGCATTTCGTGTCGAACGTGGATGGAGCCGATATTGCCGACACGCTGCGCGGGCTGGACGCGACGACGACGCTGGTGATTGTTGCGTCAAAGACCTTCACCACGATTGAAACCATGACCAACGCCGCCACTGCGCGGGCGTGGATGTCCGAAATTGTGACCGACCCCGGTGCGCAGTTTGCCGCCCTTAGCAGTGCCGAAGAAAAGACGCAGGCCTTTGGGATCCCGGCTGAGCGGGTGTTCGGGTTCGAGGATTGGGTCGGTGGGCGCTATTCCCTTTGGGGACCGATCGGGCTGAGCCTGATGATCGCCATCGGGCCAGATGCGTTCCGTGCCTTCCTGCGCGGCGCGCAAGCGATGGATCTGCATTTCCGTTGCGCCGAGCCGGTCGAGAATATGCCCGTAATGCTGGCGCTGACCGGTATCTGGCACAATCAGGGGCTGGGATACGCGACGCGAGCCGTGTTGCCATACAGCAATCGATTGGGACGCCTGCCGGCCTATCTGCAGCAGTTGGAAATGGAATCCAACGGCAAGCGGGTCAGCATGGACGGGGCCGACCTGACCCGCGATTCCGGGCCTGTGGTCTGGGGCGAAGCCGGCACCAACGGGCAGCATGCCTTTTATCAACTAATACATCAGGGAACCCGTGTAATTCCCTGTGAATTCTTGGTTTCTACGAATGGTCATGAGGATGGATTGGCGCACCAGCAGCGGTTGCTGATCGCGAACTGTTTTGCCCAGTCCGAGGCGCTGATGAAAGGGCGCTCGCTGGAAGACGCCCGCGCCCTGATGGCAGCGAAGGGTCTGGAGGGCTCGGAGTTGGATCGCCAGGCTCGCCATCGGGTTTTTCCGGGCAACCGGCCGTCGTCAACATTGATCTATCCGCTTTTGGACCCGGCGACGCTGGGTGCAATTATCGCGCTTTATGAGCATCGGGTATTCGTCGAAGGGGCGATCCTGGGCATCAACTCGTTCGATCAGTGGGGCGTAGAACTGGGCAAGGAACTGGCTGTCGCGCTGGAACCACTGGTTGCAGGCGAGGCGAGCGCCGAAGGCAAGGATGCCTCGACGCGCGCTTTGGTTGACTATGTCTTGGAGAACGAGGTTCGTTGACCTCGCCGTATGCGTTGCACCTACGCAGGCTGTTCTAGTCTAGGCCGCGACGCTACCGGCTATCATCGTCGCGCTTGGCCGCCAGTTGGTCGCGCAGGTTTGCAAAAGGTCGGGCATCTTCATCCCGCATCGCCCGTTTTCCGGGTTCGGTATGAACAACCTCGCCCGCCTCAGCCCCCGGCGCACGCGGCCAGTCGGGCAGGGCAAGCGCCAGCGCCTCCAGCATGACGGACCCAATATCGAGTGTCGCGGGCAGCGGCTCTGCCGCGTCATCTTCGGGGATTTCGAACTCACCATCGAGCGTGTCCAGAATGTCGGCCTCGTTCAGACTGGACAGGTAACGGCGCAGCACCGGCAGGTCGATGCGTGTCGTTACAGGCTCCAGCGTGACGACGCAGGGTTGCACAACAGTGGCGCCCAGATCCGCCTCCAGCCGCCAGTCGGACTTGCCTTCGGGATGCAAGGTGCCGTCGAAACGCAGCTTTTTGACAGCCGTGATGCCCAATGTGTCGGCAACAGCGCGACGGGTACCTGCGTCTGGTTCCAGCAAAACGCTCTGCGGTTGGCGCGCGTTCAGTTCAGCCAGTCGCACGATGTGGCTGACGGGATTTTGATGAGCGTCATTAAGCGGCTGATCGGACATTCGCGCTTCCATTCTTGAACCGGGCACTGACCTTCTGTAAGCCGATTAGGACGCGCCGGTTGGCTTGGCAAGGGTGGGCAGAGCATGGATTTTTCGCAATATCGACGTAAGGCTGCGCTGACCCTGGCGGTGCTTGCGCTGAGCGCGACGGCCGCGTGCACTTCGGTGTTTCGCAACCACGGCTTCGTCCCGCCACCCGAAGACCTGGCCTTGGTCACTCCCGGTGTGACCACAATCGCCGAAGCGACACAGATCATTGGCCAGCCCAGCTCGACTGGTGTTCTGACGGGTGGTGGCTGGTATTATGTTCAAAGCCGGTGGAAGCACTATGCCTGGCGCGAACCCGAAGAGGTCGAGCGCAAGGTGCTGGCCGTGACGTTCCAGGAAGGCGTCGTCGCCAACGTCGAGACTTACGGGTTGCAGGACGGTCGTATCGTACCGCTTAGCCGTCGGGTTACCGACAGCAACATTGCTGATGTCTCGATCATCAAGCAGTTGTTTGGCAACATCGGATTGTCGGCGGATCAGGTGGCTGGCGGGTAAATCGTCACCGGCGTCTTTGATCAAGACAGATCAAAGACGCCGACTCCAACTTCTCAGGCTTCGTCGGGCTCGAACGTCAACGCGACGCCGTTGATGCAATACCGCTGGCCAGTCGGCTGCGGTCCGTCCGGAAACACGTGGCCAAGATGGGCGGCGCATTGATTGCAATGCACCTCGGTGCGTTTCATCAGCCAGCTGTTGTCGCTGGACTCGCCCACCATTTCGGCATCCTTGGGGGCCCAGAATGACGGCCAGCCAGTGCCGCTGTCGAATTTCTGCGCTTGATCGAACAGCTCGGCATTGCAGCACACGCATCGGAACGTGCCGGCCACTTTGGGGAAATCGTCGTGGGTGAACGCGCGCTCGGTCCCGTGTTTCCGGGTCACCTTGTAGGCAAGGTCCGAGAGCTGCGCGCGCCAGTCGGCCTCGGATTTTTCGATTTTTTGCATGGGCGGGCATCCTTTGTCTTCGTTGTGTCGGCGTGCCTGTGATAGGGCATCTGCGGTGCTGGCTTCGTTATATAAGGTGCAGGCGGTGGGTTCCAACACGCAGATAACGCCACGATTGCGTGTCGAGGTTCTCGAAGACGTGACCTGCATGTCAGAGGTTTGGCAACTGCGGTCTGCGCGATTTCGCAAGGATGGGGCGTCGGATCGCGATCAGTGGGACGCGCGTTGTCGCCATGTGCTGATCCGCGCGCAGGAAAGTGGTGCACTGGCGGGGTATTTCCGGATGTCGCTGATCGACGGCCCCAATGCGCTGGCGCAAAGCTATGCTGCACAGCGCTATGATCTGGGCAGTCTGGCCAACAGCACGAAGCCGATGATCGAGGTGGGCCGGTTCTGCATAAATCCTGAGTCCAGGCGTAACCCAGACGTCCTTCGTCTGGTCTGGGCCGAGATTACCCGGACAGTAGACCAGCACGGCGTTGGCCTGTTGTTCGGCTGCGCGTCGTTTTCTGGCACTGATCCTGCTGCACACGCTGCAGCTTTCGCACAGTTGAGGGCGTATCGTCCTCCGTCGCGCTGGAGGATCGGGAAGGGCGCCGGACATACGGTCCCGCTGGAAGTTGCAGCGGGTAGGGCGGTGCCATCGGCGACGGCGCTGCCGCCTCTGCTGCGTAGCTATCTGGCGATGGGCGGCTGGGTGTCCGACCATCTGGTCGTGGATGACGATCTCGGGACGCTGCATGTCTTCGCGGGGCTTGAGGTTCGCGGTGTTCCCGATGCCCGCGCGCAGGCGCTTCGTCGTCTGGTGGGATGACGTTTTCATCGAAGAATCATTCCCCCGGGCGGCGGTATTCTTGGCGAAAACACAGGCCGATTGACGATCATGGCGGCGCGCTGTAGCCGGACGGCATGGCGCGCGCTCCTCTACTTCAGTTGTCCAACATCGGCCTTGGCTTCGGAGGCGATCCGCTGTTTGAGGGCCTTGATCTGGTGGTGCAGCCGGGGGACCGGCTGGCGCTGGTGGGGCGCAACGGGTCGGGTAAGTCGACATTGCTGAAAGTGATGGCCGGGCTGGTTGCACCAGACGAGGGTACGCGCGTTGCATCGCCGGGCAGCCACATCGGTTATATGGACCAACATCCCGATATGTCGGGGTTTGAGACACTGGGGGATTTCGCGCTCAGTGAACTTGAACCCTCGGACGGTTACCGGGTCGAGATGGCGGCCGAGGGGCTGGATTTTGATCCTGCCACTCCGGTCGGCACCGCCTCGGGCGGAGAACGTCGGCGCGCGGCACTGGCGAAATTGCTGGCCGAAGCGCCTGAGTTGATGTTGCTGGACGAGCCGACCAACCACCTGGACATCCGCGCCATCGGTTGGCTTGAGGAGCAGTTGGCTGCGACGACGTCGGCCTTCGTCATCATCAGCCACGACCGGGCAGTGCTGCGCAACGTGGCGCGCGCGACACTCTGGGTCGACCGGGGGCAGGTGCGGCGGCAGGACAAGGGGTTCGATGCCTTCGAGGGTTGGCGCGACAAGACCTGGGAAGAAGAGGACCTCGCCCGTCACAAACTGAAGCGGCTGATCAAATCCGAAGCACGTTGGGCGGTCGAGGGGATCTCGGCGCGGCGCAAGCGCAATCAGGGCAGGGTGCGCGCATTGCAGGGTTTGCGCGCCGAACAAGCGGCGCAGATCACCCGGCAGGGCGCGGCGGCGATGGACCTGAGCGTCGGCAAGAAGTCTGGCAAGAAGGTGATCGAAGCGGTGGGCCTGGCCAAAAGTTTCGAGGACCAGCAGATAGTCCGCGACTTCTCGATCAAGATCGCGCGTGGCGATCGGATTGCCTTTGTCGGGCCGAACGGTGTTGGCAAAACGACCCTGCTAAAGATGCTGACCGGAGAGGTTGCGCCGGACGCCGGGACCGTCACCCTGGGCGCTAATCTGGTGATGGCGGTGTTCGATCAGAACCGTAGTGCGCTCGACCCGGAGATGACGCTTTGGGACAGCCTGACCGGGGACGCCGACATGCGCGTTTCGGGTCGCGCTGATCAGGTGATGGTGCGCGGTGCGCCCCGCCACGTGGTCGGCTACCTCAAGGATTTCCTGTTCGACGAAAGCCGGGCGCGGGCCAAGGTACGCTCGCTCTCGGGCGGTGAACGCGCGCGGCTGTTGCTGGCGCGGATCATGGCGCGCGAAAGCAACCTGCTGGTGCTGGACGAGCCGACGAACGATCTGGACATTGAAACACTCGACCTGCTGCAGGAGTTGATCGGCGACTTCCCCGGCACCGTGCTGCTGGTCAGTCACGACCGCGATTTTCTGGACCGCGTGGCGACCCTGACGGTCGCGATGGAAGGCGACGGGCGCGCCACGATCTATGCTGGCGGTTGGAGTGATTATCAGGCGCAGCGCGGGCAAATCGTCGAAGAAGCGGGTACGAAATTAAGTCCGAAGGCTGTTCAGTCATCGCAAAAGGCCAAGGAAGCTCCGCAAGGCTCTGGCAAGCTTAGCTTCACCGAAAAGCATCGACTTGAAGGCTTGCCGGCAGAGATTGACCGCCTGACGGAAGAAATCGAAAAACTGACCGGGTTGCTGTCCGACCCCGACCTTTTCGCGCGTGATCCGGCGAAATTCGACAAAGCAAGTGCAGCACTCGTGGCGCGTCAGACCGCGCTGACGAAGGCCGAGGACGACTGGCTGTCGCTAGAGGAAAAAGCGGGCACCCCTTAAGGGATGCCCGCTCTTCCAAATCCGGCCAGTTGGCCCGGTTTTAGAACTTGAACGACACGCGACCTTGCAGGGAGTCGCCCTCGGCAGTGACGCCGGGTGCGAAGTCGCCGTCATCAAGGTCGTAGTGCAGCCATTCGACACCCAGAACCGTGTTGGCGTTCAGCATATGGGCATAACCGATGCCGTAGACCACGCCCTCGGCAGTGCCGACTGCGCCGCCTGAAACATCTGCCTGCGCCGCCCCGGCGACGGCGTAGAACAGGTTTGCGCCGCTTGAGACGCCGCCGGTCAGGGCAAGTCGTGTGACGTTGTCAACTTCCACTGCGCCGGGTTGCAGGGTGATGTCTGCCCAGTCGTGGGCCAGTTCAACGCCAAGCACAAAGCCACCAAAATCGTGGCGATATCCGAGATGCAAACCGCCAATGGCTCCGTCGCCTGAAATCCCGATATTGGTATCGGCTTCACCGTATCCGATCTGGGCACCGGCATAACCACCGGTCCAACTGAATTCAGGAACCACAGTAACAGCCGGTGCGATGACATCGATCACCGGATCATCAGGTGGTGGTAGCGGGTTTCCCGCCAGCAAAGGCGTGGCCAACAGGCCAAATACAGAGGCAAGTGTGAGGCGAATCATAGTCTTTCCCCTTAAGAAAAGCGCATGTGCGCTAATGCACGCGGACCGCAGCCCGCGCAAAGAATGGCTCAATCCTAGGTTGATTCGCGCCAATCCGAAGAAGGAAGCTGCTTAAGACAACGCATAGGCCAATTTTGGCTTAGTTTCGGAATGAACACGGCGAAAAATGGCTTGCGATAAACGAAGGGCGACCCCGGAAGGGCCGCCCGTTTTGCTCGACCGAATGCAGTCGGATCAGAATTTAAACGACACTTTTGCCTGGATGGTGGTGGCGTCGGCGTCTGTTCCGGGGTTCAGATCCTCTGCATCGAATTCATGGCTGAGAACCTCGAAACCGACGGTCGTGTTCGGGTTCAGCATGTGCGCCATGCCAACGCCGATTACAGTTCCGTCCAGCGTTTCACTCGGGCCGCCGGCATCGCCTTTGGCGCTTGCAACACCCAGAGCTCCATAAAACAGATTTGCGCCGCTGGCGTAGCCAACGGTACCCATCAGGCGGGTCACCGAGTCCACGTCGACATCCGTGGTTCCCGATAGTGAAATGTCGGTCCAGTCGTGAGACAACTCGACACCGGCGACAATGCCGCCAAAGTCGTAGCGGTACCCGGCGTGAAGACCGCCCAATGCGCCGTCGCCGCTGGAATCAACGCCCCCGCCAGAGGCATCAGCGTCGCCCCATCCGAGCTGGGCACCAACGTAACCTCCGGTCCAGCCGCTGGATGCCGCATAAACCGGTGCCACCATCACGGGGGCCTCAACCATCGGTTCAGGCTGCGCGGGAAGTGGGTTGCCTGCGAACGCCGGGGCCCCGATCAGAGCTGCGGCGGCAAATAGTGAAAATCGTACCATGTCGTACCTCGTTGTTTCGGGGTTTCTTGTCCCCATTTGATTGTCCCAAGCGACTATCGGGACCAAAACGCGTCCCAAGCCCAAAAGGTTCCAGACATTTAGGGGTATCTCGTACCAATGGCATCAGGCGTTGGGTTCACGAGGTCGTCAACCGGCCATAAGTGGCCAGTTGCCCAATCGGATGAGCTGATTTTCTCTTATTTCACGACAAGTTACGCCAAGTGGATCTTGAAACGCTTCCGAATGGCCTGATCAGTCACAGGATCGAGGGACGCCGCCGACGGAGAGGCCAAAATCGCCTCCTTGCGGGCCGTTGCGGCTTCGATCAAGTCAGGCTTGCCCACCTCAGCCCATTCTTTGGGGCTGATCCGGCAGCCGAGGTTCGGATATACATAATCCGACTGCATCCGCGCCAGCGTCTGATCGGTGCCGAGGTAATGTCCGGGTCCGCCGAGGCAGACTTCACGCATTTGATCGAGCGCCAGCGTGACCTCGTCAACTTCGATCCCGCGCACGACGCGAAGCGCTTGGCCGATAACGTCATCGCCCAAAATCAGCGACTCGTGGCAGAAACCCAGAAGCGAGGCGTGCATGCCCGCCGCTTCATACACCATGTTCACTCCCGACAGACCGGCGGTCAGGTTCGAGCACATCTGCTCCCACCCGGCTTGCATGTCGGGCAGCTTGGAATCGGCAATTCCCGCCGCAGCGCCGCCGGGCAGGCCGTAGAATTGATGCATTTGCGCGCACCCGGCTGTCAGCAGCGCCTGTTCGCCCGAGCCACCCGACATTGCGCCGCTGCGCAGGTCCAGCCCGAACGGCCAGGTGCCAAAAATTGCCGGATGCCCGGGTTTGATCGCGTTGACGTAGACCAAGCCCGCCAGAACTTCTGCGACCTCCTGCACGATGGTTCCGGCAATGGTCGAGGGCGCGGTGGCTCCGGCCATGCTCGCACTCAACAGCAACACCGGCATTCCTGCTTCGATGCAAAGTTCCATCACCTGGCAGGCCTCGGTGGCAAATTTCATTGGCGGGACAACGAAGCAATTCGAGTTGGAGACGAAGGGACGCGCGCGCCACTGATCCTCACCACCTGCCATCATGTGCAGCATCTCGATGGCGTCGGGTACGAAGGACGGCTCGGTAAAGCTGGTTCCGATGTGTTTGGTGGTTCCCGTCACACAGGCGTAGACAGTATTGAGGTCCATCTCGTGATTGTCAGTGATGTCGCGGGCCACCATCGGGCGCTGCAGAAAGTGGATGTTGTCAAGCGTGTCGGCAATTCGCGCTGCGTCGTGCAGATCCTGCAACGTGCTTTCACGGTATTCACGACCCTGGACGTCGACCATATGGACCGCCGCCCCGGCGGTGCCGTAATGCACCCGTTTGCCGGACAGCGTCAGATCGTGCGTGGGATCACGGCCATGCAGCGTGAACCCTTTTGCAGCTTTGCCCAGCATCTCTTCCACCAGAGCGCGCGGATAACGCAGTCTGCCATCTTCGCCCAGGATCGCACCGGCGCGGGTCATGATGTCGACGCCTGATTGCGGCGCTTCGGCCAATCCAACCTCTGCAAGCGCCACAAGTGCTGCTTCGTGAATTGCCAGACAGTCGGCCTGGCTGAGGGGGGTATAGCTGCCACCGTCCATGCCGCCACGAACCGGGCGGATGTTGTCGGCAAGCGGGGCGGCACGCTCGGCACGGCGGGCGGCGCGACCACCGGAGCGGCGTGGGGATTGGTCGGTCATGGGCGAGGTCTCGGAAGTTGGGGCAGGAAAAGGCGGCGCGGGCGTCAACTGAGTGCCGGACGCCCCCGTGCCGCGCGCCCGCGTGTCGCACCGATGGTGCGTGTGACGAGCGCGATTTTCCAATCCTGTCGGGCCATTGGCACCCCGGTTGTCCTGCGACTCAGGCTACCCCGTCATTGGCGCGATTCTGTCCCGTTTGCGCCCAGATGTCGCAAACAGCCTACCAGCGGCCAGATGCGCCGCCGCCCGAGGACGACCCGCCCCCGAAACCGGAGGATGAGCGGCTTTTCGTGCGTCTTGGGATGGTTGTGATCTGGGTATCCTCGTAATCGCAGTTGGTGCAGTAGTATTTGGTCCGTCGCCGCCCTGTGCTGGTACGGGTGGCACGTTGAAGCACACTGCGCAGGCGGCGCTGGTGGCGCGTGCCACACTTCGGGCAAGCCCGGAAACGAGTCATGAAATCGCCGAACATTCCGCGCCCGAGCATCGCAGCAACAGTGGCTCCAAATATTCCGATTATGGCCCAGTCGGCGTCGCCTTTTCCGCCCGATGGTTCGCTTGGCACGCCTGCGGTATTCGGCTGCGCGATGCGTCGGATAACCTCGGAGGTGCCAGCAACAATACCGCCCTGATAGTCATCTTCGCGAAAGGCGCGCAGGAAGGCGTCGTCGATCACCGTCTGTGCAACGGCGTTCCATTCCTCACCATAGCCCGACCCAAGCTCGATGCGCATTTCGCGATCCGTGCGCGCCACCAGCACCAGGATGCCGTCGTTGCGATCTTCGTCGCCGATGCCCCAGGCGTTAAACAGCCCGGTTGCGAAGACCTCGATTGAGGAGAAATCGCCGTAGTCATTGTGGCTTTCGATGGTGACCACGGTCATCTCGACACCGTGTTCGTCGCGCAGTTTCTGCAGATCGTCGGCAACCTGCGCCTCGGCCCCGGTGTCCAAAAGGCCCGCGAAATCGTTCACCAGTGTCGTTTCCGCGTTCGGAAAGGGTTGGGCGAACAACGGCGACGACCAAAGGAAAATCAGGGCGAGGGCGATGCGGATCATCGGTCTTCCATCAACTCACGGACCACGGTTTCGACCATCATGACATCCTCGGCCGTGCAGTCAAACTGTCCGACCTGAACGCGGATCACAAATCGGCCCTTATGACGGGTCTGGGTCAGATAAATGCGGCCGTCGTCGTTAATCCGCTGCAGAAGCCTCTCTGTCGAGGCATCTGATTTCGTGGCAAAAGAAAACAGCGACAGGCGTTGATCCGAGGTTAGCTCAATCCCGGGTATCGCAGCTAGTTTTTTAGCCAGCTCCTCCGACCACATGACATGATTGCGAATCCGTGTCCGCAACCCGTCCAGTCCGTAGGCGCGCAATACGAACCACAGTTTCAATGCCCGGAACCGTCGGCCCAGCGGGACGGTCCATTCGTTGAAATCGGTGACGTCGGATTGGCCGAGTGTCTCCAGATAACCCGGCCTCAGCCCCAGCGTTCGCACTTGCGGTGCCGGGTCTGCAAGGAATTGGACGGCGCAGTCGAACTGCGCGCCGAGCCATTTATGCGGGTTGAAAACGATTGAATGGGCTGCATCCACCCCGTCCCACAGATATCGGAATTCAGGGCAAATCATCGCGCTTCCAGCCCATGCCGCATCGACGTGAGTCCACAGATCATGCGCCTTGGCCACCGCGATCACCTTGGCCACCGGGTCCATCGCCCCGACAGATGTACCGCCGGTACAAATCACGACGCCCGCCGGGATCAACCCCGCCGCCTTATCGGCCTCAATCGCCATCTGCAGGGCCGCGGGGTCCATCCCCAGGTCTTCTCTCACGGCTACATTGACCAACCCTGCATCGCCGATCCCGGCAATCCGGCAGGCTTTCAGCACCGAGGAATGGGTTTGCGCGGAGGCATAGATTCGCACCCGTCCCAGTCCGCACAACCCGTCCGAATTGCCCTGCCAGGCAAGCGCGCGCTCGCGCATCGTCAGCACCGCGCTGAGCGTCGCGGTGGTGGCACTATCGTGGATCGTTCCAGTGAAATTATCGGCGAGTCCAAGGGCTTGGCGCAGCCAATCGACCATGACCTGTTCGATTTCGGTCGCCGCCGGGGCCGTCTGCCACAGCATCCCTTGCGCCGCGATTGCATTGCACAGTTGTTCGGCCAGCATCGAGGCTGGGGCGGCGTTAGCCGGGAAGTAGGCGAAGAAACGCGGGTGCTGCCAATGGGTTATGGCATCCGGGACAATGGCTTCGAAATCCGCGAATATATCAGCAACTGCCTCCGGCGCGTCCGGAGGCATGCTCGGCAGTTTCGCCGCAGTAGCGCCCGGCGTCACATCGGGCCGCACGGGACGGTCGCGCAAGCCTGCGTGATAGCCATGCGCCCAGTCGGCGGCTTGCTTTGACCAATGCCTCAGATCGTCGTGGTCCATTCTCAGTCCATCATCTTGTCAACATCTGCGCCAGGCAGCGCGTTGCCGAGCCCCGAGAAATCACCATTTTCGAACATTTCCGTCGCCGCATCGTGAATAGCCCGATGTGTTACGCGCGCCAGTGCTGATCCCAGCGAAATCCGCGCCGCCCCCGCCTTGGCCAGCGCATCACGGCTGTACGCAGACCAAGGCCCCGCCGCCAGAACATTCACCGGCTTTTGCCTATGGCCACGATCCTTTGCAGGTCGCCCATGGTTTTCGGCATCGGGGCATAGAGGCAATCTGCGCCAGCCTCAGCATAACCCTCCAGCCGCGCAATGGCTTCGTCGATGTCATAATTGCCTTCCATTATTCCGTCTGCACGGGCGACCAGCACGAAATCACGCGGGCAGGCGCGAGCGGCTGACGCCGCCGTCCGAATACGCTCAATGGCCAGTTCACGGTCGTAGGAATTGCCCGCCTCGAAGTTTGTGTCTTCAATCGAGATGCCTGCCAGTCCGGCCTCGAAACTCAGGCGCACTGTCTCGGCGCAGGTGTCGGGATCGTCGCCGTACCCGTTCTCGAAATCGCCTGACACCGGCACGTTCACGGCGGCAACCAGGTCGCAGGCGTGGGTCAGAGCCTCATCACGGCTGACAGTGCCCCCATCCTTGCGCCCCAGAGTGAAAGCATGGGCCGCCGAGGATGTGGCAATCGCAGGCGCGCCCAATGCCACCAGCATTTTCGCCGTACCGGCGTCCCAAGCGTTGCCCAGAATAAACGGGTCGCCCGGGCGGTGAATGGCACGGAATTCGGCACCGATGTCTCGTGTCATCTTGTTCTCCTTATCCGGTCCAGCGAGCAGCGGCGGCCACCATGCGCCTCAGCGCCGTTTCGAAGGCAGCATCATCGACCGTCATCGCCACGCGGATGTGGCCGGCGGCGGCACGCCCGAAACTTTCGCCGGGCATGACGGCGATTGCCTCTTCATCCAACAGACGGTTGGCGAAGCCTTCTCCGTCAAGTCCTGTCGCGCGCACATCCAGCATCAGATACATTGCCCCGTCCGGCGGCACGACGCGCAGGATATTTTGCCCGGCGAGGAGTTGCAGCGCCATGTCCCGGCGGCGACGAAAAGGCGCGGCAATCCGTTCCTCTAGATCGCTGCCCTGAGCGAGTGCGAAAATCGCAGCCTCCTGGATAAACCCAGGCACGCCGTAGGTCGTATTCGTCGCAAGATCGCCGAGCGCCGCAATCGCCGGCTCTGGCCCGACCACCCAGCCGATCCGGCTTCCGGTCATCGCGTGGCTTTTGCTCATCGAGCCGACAACCAGCGTGCGCTCGGCCATTCCCGGTTCTGCGCGCGGACTGTGGTGCGTGCCGTTCCAGACCTGAGTGTCGTAAACCTCGTCCGAGATCAGCCACAGGTCGTGGTCGCGGCAAATCCGTGCGATGCCTTCAATCGCGGGTTTGGGATAGACGGCGCCGGTCGGATTATTCGGAGAGTTGATCAGCAAGGCGGTCGCCCCATTCGCGGCTTTGGCGATGTCGGTCGCGTCGGGGACGAAGCCAGCTTCGGCACGCGCCGCGACAGCAACCGGCACCGCACCGGTCGCGCGGATCGTGCCGGGGTAGGTGGCATAATAGGGGTCGATGAACAGGGCCCGGTCACCAGGATCGCAGGTTGCACGCAGGGCCGCGAACAGTCCCGCCTGACCTCCGGGGACGATCTGGACATTGCTGGGCTTGGTCGCAACGCCGGTGCGCGTGCTCAGCCGCTCGGCCACCACCTGGCGCAAGCGTGCTAGGCCGGGGACCGCAGAATAGCCGGTGTTTCCACCGCTTGCGCTGGCATGCATCGCATCCAGAATAATCTGCTCGGTCCGGATGTCATGCTCGCCCTGGGTCAGTTCAATTACGTCCTGTCCGCCGGCAACCATGGCGCGGGCGCGATAAAACACATCCCACCCGTCGGAGCCGCCCGCATTGATACCGCTGATTTGAGCAGAGAGTCGCATTTGGCGACAGGACATCGCGGGGGCCAAAAGGGCAACCCCTGGGCCGGTGTCGTCTTGTTGAAAATACCGTCGCCGGAGGCCCCGCGACCCCGAAGGGGGGGCTTAATCCCTTATGCTGGAAGGTCGGCCAAGGTCACGCTAGCATCCCCGGCGCACATGTCGCCCGTCGCCCGGTCGAACCGCAGATAGGCAATCGCGTGTCCGCCCGACTGGGTGAATAGGGTCCCGGCAGATTTACCATCAGCGATGATCTCGGTCCCGACCGGTGCGGCACCCTCGATTTCGACGAGGGCGAGGCCCTTTCGCAACGCAGTCTTGTGTTTCATGCGGGCGGTTACTTCCTGCCCGACGTAACAGCCCTTTCGGAAATCGACGCCGTGCAGCCGTTCGAACCCGCATTCAAGCGGGTAGGAGTCATTGGCGATCAGCTCGATTCCAGTCTCGGGGATGTTATGCGCGACGCGGATTGCGTCCCAGTTGATTGCAGGAGTGTCTCCGTCTCCGGCTAGGTCATATGCCCGCCAGCCGAGGTCGGGATGGCGCGGGTCGGGCAGGGCGCCATCGGGGGCGTCCCCCAGGCCGCGCGTTACCGAAACTCCGGCCGCGTCGATGCTCACATCTGCGCGAAGTCGATACATCGACAGGCGCTGGACAAGTGCGTCGGCAACCTCCGCCTTGACGTCAAGAAGCAACACATCGCCCTGATCAAGCAAAAAAAAGTCGAACAAATATTTGCCCTGAGGCGTCAGCAGTGCGGCCCAGATCAGCCCGCCGCGTGTCACGTCATTGGTGACCAGCCCTTGCAGAAAATCCACCCGATCCTTGCCGCCAATGCGCAGCACTGTCCGGTCCGTCGCCACTTCGCCTGTTTTCATCGCGCTCATGTCCGGTGATATAGGCGGACATGCGCCCGGATACCATGGCGAGGATACATGCCAGCCCCGATCACTGTCATCATCCCGACCCTGAACGCCGCAGAAGCGCTCGCCAACGCCTCCGTTGCCCTTATGCCGGGGGTCGAGGCCGGGCTGATCCGCGCGCTGGTGGTTAGCGATGGCGGCTCGCAGGATGAAACGGTCGAGGCCGCGTACCAGCTTGGGGCGACACTGGTGTCAGGCCCACCGGGACGTGGAGGCCAGATTGCACGTGGCGTGGCTACTGCCACGACGGAATGGCTGCTGATTTTGCACGCAGATAGCTGGCCCGAAGACGACTGGACCAGGCCGGTCGCAAACCACATCGCTGACCATCCGGATCGCGCAGGGTGGTTCCGTCTTCGCTATCGTGCGACCGGCCTCGCGCCACGAATCGTTGCGGGCTGGGCGAATTTTCGTTCGTCGTTTTTTGGTCTTCCCTATGGCGACCAGGGGCTGCTGATCCGGGCTGATCTGCTGACCTCGATTGGCGGTGTGCCTGACCTGCCACTGATGGAGGACGTGGCGCTGGCTCGCGCGTTGCGGGGACGGCTGAAAAGGCTGGACGGCACAGTGAGCACGTCGGCAGAGCGCTATTTATCAGGCGGCTGGATACGTCGGGGCGGGCGCAACCTTTGGACACTGGCGCGGTATTTGATGGGGGCTGATCCGGCGCGGCTGGCTGAGCGCTATCGACACCGGTAAGTGTCCGCACCTGTTCATCATTGGTTCGAAAATATCCCCGCCGCATGTATGATTTTCCGTCGGAAAATCATACTTTCCCCATAGGGCAGCAACGTAAAAAGCGACGCCGTCAGTGCGCCTTCGCACCCTTGCCGCGAAACTGCATGTGATAAAGGTCCGCATAGCGACCGTCGCGCTCCAGCAACTCCGTATGGGGGCCTTCTTCGACCACCTGGCCTCCGTCCAGAACCACGATTTTGTCAGCATTCTGTACCGTCGACAGGCGATGCGCGATGGTCAGGGTCGTGCGCCCCTCGGCCAGCCGGTCCAGCGCTTCCTGTACCAGCTTCTCGCTTTCGGTATCCAGCGCGCTCGTCGCCTCGTCCAGCAAGAGCACCGGGGTATCGCGCAGCAGGGCGCGTGCAATAGCCACCCGCTGACGCTGCCCGCCAGACAAAGCTGAGCCACGCGGTCCGACGCGACTGTCCAATCCATTCGGCAACAGGTCGAGGAACTCGCTGACCCGCGCCGCATCCAGTACGGAACGAAGCCGGTCATCCGGGACATCCGTTTCGCCAAGAACGATATTTTCGCGCAAGGTTTCGTCAAACAGCAACGCATCCTGAGTCACTGTCGAAAACAAGCCGCGCAGATCGGCCAGCGCCATGTCGCGCCCATCAACTCCCCCCACCAGAATGCGCCCGTCGTCGGGGTCGATAAGGCGGGTGAGGGCTTTGAAAATAGTGGTTTTTCCCGCACCGGATGCGCCGACCAACGCCGTCGTCTTGCCCGCCGCGGCGGTAAAGCTGACGTCGCGAAGCACCGGCAATTCGCCGTATGCGAAGCTTACACCTTCCAGGCGCACATCGAACGGACCCGCCGGGCGCGCCGCGGGGGCCGCCGGTGTTGTGATTGTCGGCGGCGTGTCGAGCAGACCGAACACCCGCTCAAGACTGGCTGCCGCTGTCTGGATCGTTCCTGCCATCGTGCCAAGCCGTTTGACCGGTTGGAACGTCAGGATCATTGCCGTCAGGAAGGACATGAAATCACCGACGGTCTTGTCGCCGCCGACAATCTCGGTTCCGGCAAGGATCATCACTCCGAAGAATCCGATCCCGGTGACAATGTCGACAAATCCCGGCAGCGTTGCGCGCGCCATTTCCGAGCGGATCGCCCCATCGATGATCTTGTTGATCAGCGTCTTGTAGAGGCCTTGTTGATAGTCCTCCATCTCGTTCAGCTTGATCGCATCGACGCCGTGCAGAATTTCGTTCAGACGGGTCGAGCGGCGGGCGCTGTCTTCGCGCAATCGGCTGGTCCGTTTGCGGATGTAGCGCTGGATGACCAGAATCGGGACGACCAGCAGGGGCACACCGATCAGTGCTGTCAGGGTCCAACTGACATCAATCGACAGCGTCACCCACATCAGCGCAGCCAGAGTGATGATATCGCGCCCCAGACCTTCGACAAGCGTCCGCCAGACGGCCTGAACAGCCGACGTATCGCCTTGAATGCGCTCCATCAGGTGCCCCGGCGCGTTCGCCTGAAAGAACACCGAATCCAGATGCAGCACATGGCCCACCAGATCGACCTGCATGTCCGACGAGCAGCGCTGAGAGATGCGCATCACGATCATCCGGTTCAGCACACCGACGACGGCGCGGACTGTGAATATAAGCAGGATGGCACTGCCGACCCACCACAGCGCATCCAGTTCGCCTGCCACGAAGATATTGTCGAAAACCGGCTTCAGCATATAGCTGAACAACCCGGTCGAAGCGCCTTCGATCGTCATTAGAATGAAGGCGACCGCCATCCATCCGATGTGCTTGTGCAGATAGGTGCGCCACAGGCGGGTCACCAGCGGCCAGGCGGGTTGCTGATCCTTGGAATAGGTGTCGCTCACCGCGTGTGGCTCCGGCATGGGATTGGCGTCGCCACAGGCGCGCCCCTTGGCAGGCGGGTCTAGCGCGCACCCGGTGCGAGGGCAAGCAGACAGGGCGACAGGATTGGGCAACAGGACGGGGTGGATTGACGTTGCTCAGATGCGGTCATAGGCCAAGGCAATCGAACGAGGTGAGGGGCAGCAGATGACACTTGGACAGGGCCAGCATTATCTGGCAATCCCCGGCCCATCGGTGATGCCTGACCGGGTGTTGGCGGCGATGCACCGTGCGGCTCCGAACATCTATGAAGGTGCCATGACCGATGCAATGCCGGGCATCGTCGCTGACCTCAAATCCATTGCCCGCACCCGCCACGATGTCGCGATCTACATTGGCAACGGCCATGCGGCCTGGGAGGCAGCATTGGCAAACACCCACGCCCCCGGCGATCTGGCGCTGGTTCTGGCCACCGGCCGGTTCGCGCACGGCTGGGCGGGCATGGCGGATGCGATGCAGATCGATACACGGATCATCGACCACGGCACTTCCACTCCGGTGGACCCTGCTCGACTGGCCGAAGCGCTGGCAGCCGATCCCGAGCATCGGATCAAATCGGTGCTGGTGGTGCAGGCCGACACCTCGACCAGCGTGCTGAGCGACATTGCGCCTCTGCGTGCCGTTCTGGATGCTGCGGGGCACCCGGCACTGCTGATGGTGGACTGCATCGCCTCGTTGGCGTGTGACCGGTTCGAGATGGACGCCTGGGGCGTCGATCTGATGGTTGCTGGCAGTCAAAAAGGATTGATGACGCCACCGGGAATGGCCTTCGTCTTTTTCAATGACCGCGCGAGGGCAGCGGCCCCGGCGCATGTCAGCAGCTATTGGGATTGGCGACCCCGGACCGCTGCGAAGAACCTGTCACAGTATTTCTGCGGCACCGCGCCAACGCACCATTTGTTTGCCTTGCGCGAAGCGCTCGACATGATCGCCGAGGAAGGGATGGAGGCCGTCTGGACGCGTCATGACACCCTGGCCCGTGCAATCTGGGCGGCGGCTGAAGGCTGGCGGGCTGGTGGCGCGCTCCGTCTGAATGTCGGTGACGCGGCGCATCGCAGCCGTGCCGTGACGACCCTGCATTTGCCACAACCGAAAGCCACCGAGCTGCGCCGCTGGCTTGAAGCGAACGCGGGCGTAACACTGGGCATTGGTCTGGGGTTCGAAACTGATGATGACCCCGACGCGACCGGAACCTTTCGGATCGGTCACATGGGCCACGTGAATGCTCATATGGTGATGGGCGTTTTGGGGGTGGTCGAGGCAGGTCTGAACGCGCTCGATATCCCGCATGGGGCAGGGGCCTTGTCGGCGGCTTCCGAGGTGATCTCAGTGGTCTGAGTCGGTCCTGATCGCAACCCGATCTTCGGCCCGCGTCAGCCCGCGTGTCGCCACCCAGCCACTGAACAACACCCAGACAAACCCGGCCCAGGCCCAGAGCGCGAAGAGCGCGATGAAGATCAGCACGAAGACCGACACCAGAAACGGCGTTGTGTAATCTTCGACCCGTCCGGGGCGGTGTTGGCGATCGCTCATGCGAAAGATGGTAGCACAGAGTTTCGCGCCGTCGAATAACTTCGGCGAGATTTGGCCGGGTGACAGGGCGTGGCGGGCGGCATGGCTGCTGAAACGTCCGGGTCTCGGGATGTAAAATCCCCCGGTGCCAGCCCTCCCCGGGATTTCTTCAGCGAAAAGACGGGAAAGTGGAGGTGGGCGAAGCGTACGTGGGATGAATCGATCTGAAATTCCGCGGGTAAGAAATAGGATGACCGGGTGCCACTGCGTGGCAGTCCGACCCCCTATTGTCGCGCGTCAGCCAGCGCCATTGGCAATGCTGAGGCAAAGGCGTCCAGATCCCCGGATTGTCCGGCGCTGATCCGCACGCAGCGATCTTGCGGCGCGACAAACGGCATCCTCACGAAAATTCCGCGCGCGATCAGCCCCGCCAGGACCGAGCGCGCAAAATCTCCGTCGCGGCCGCAGTCAATCGCAACGAAGTTGGTGGCTGAGGGGAGGGCATTCAGACCATTCCGAGCCGCAATCACCCCGATCTGGTCGCGTGCAGCAGCGACATCCGCGATCACTTGCGCCAGATATGTCTGGTCCCTCAATGCTGCCAGCGCGCCCGCCTGCGCGATCCGGTTCACGGCGAAATGGTTGCGGACCTTTTTGAAGGCCGTGATCAGGTCGGCGTGTCCAATCGCATAGCCGACCCGCGCGCCCGCCATGCCGTAAGCCTTTGAAAATGTGCGCATCCGGATCACACGCGGTTCCGAAATATCCAGTGGCGGCAGGGCGTTGGTGGGCGCAAGTTCGCCGTAGGCTTCATCCAGAATCAGCACAGCGCCATCGGGTACGTGGCCAATCATTTCAGTCACCGTATCGGCCCCGTGCCAGCTGCCCATCGGATTGTCCGGGTTGGCGAAGTAAATCAATTTGGCGTCCACCTCGGCGGCTTTGGCCAGAAGTGCATCAGGGTCTTCACGATCGTCTCGGTAAGGGAGTTTATGCAGCGCGCCGCCAAACCCTGCGACGTGGAAGTTGAACGTCGGATACGCGCCATCGCTTGTAACCACCGCATCGCCAGGGCTGACAACCAGCCGCACCAGATAGCCCAGCAATGCGTCGATGCCTTCGCCAACCATGATATTTTCGGCCGGGACCCTGTGATGCGCGGCCAATGCCTCCCTCAGGTCGTGGTTCTCTGGATCGCCGTATTTCCAGACGTCGCTTGCCGCAGCCTGCATCGCGGCGATTGCCTTGGGGGATGGCCCGAACACATTCTCGTTCGCGCCAAGGCGGGCGGCAAAGACCGCACCCCGCGCACGTTCCTGGGTTTCCGGGCCGACGAAGGGCACGGTGGCGGGCAGGCTGGCTGCCAGGTCAGTGAATCGAGGGCCCTTCATCGCGACCATCCTGACCATTCGTGAGGGCCCTGCAAGCCTTGACCCGGTCTCGGGCCGTCCCCAGATGAATAGCGTAACCAGTGAGAGGTCTTCCCATGCCAAATTTGGACCGCCGAGGCTTCCTCGCCGCATCCGCCGCAGCCCTTAGTCTCCGCGCGGTGCCGCAGATTGCTGCGAAGACGGGAGGGCGCCGCATTCTGACGTTGGTTTATGACAAATCCCTGGGCATGATGCGGGCCGTTGATCGACTGGTGCCTTAGGGCGATTCAGTCGCACCATTTCCGACACGCCGGTGCCGAGAAACCCGACACAAGCTGGGCGAGTGCCAGCCCGCGGGACGGTCAGGCACTCGCCCGGTGGCTTCGCCTTGTTCAGGGCAGTCGGTGCGGTTGAGGCCGATGTCGGCTTCTAGAAGCCAGCTTGCACAAAAAGCTCAACCCACCTCCGCCAACCGCTCCAGCGCCGCTGCAATCCGCGCCCGCTCGGCCTCTTTTTCTGCCGCCAAGGCACGGGTTTCCTCGACCACCTCATCCGGCGCGGACTCGATGAATTTCGGGTTCTTGAGCCGACCGGTCAGCCCGCGCAAATCCTTGTCGAGTTTCTCCAACGTTTTGGCCAGACGCGCTTTTTCCGCCGCGACGTCGATGATATCTGCCAGCGGCAGCGCGAAACTGCCCCCCGGCACCGCGATGGTCGCCGACCCCTTGGGGGCAGCGCCTTCGGTCACCTCGCCCAGTCGCGCCATGCGCGTAATCAGCGCAGCGTTATTGTCCCATGCAGCGGCGCCGGCGTCGTCCAACTCGACCCGCACCAGCGGCGCTTTCAGGCTTGCGGGGACGTTCATTTCGCCCCGGACCGAGCGGATGCCCTCGATCAGCGCAATCACCCAGGAGATTTCGGCGTCCGCCTCGGCATCGGCCAGCGACAGGTCCAGCTCCGGCCAGTCGCCGTGGACAAGTTGTTTGGTGCAGCTGCCGGACAGGCCCCAGATTTCCTCGGTCACGAACGGCATGAAGGGGTGCAGCATCAGCAGGCATTGATCCAGCGCCCAGGCCATCGTCGCCCGGGTTTCGGCGGCGTGTTCGCCATCAAACAGCGGCTTGGAGAATTCGACGTACCAGTCGCAGAACCGACCCCAGACGAAGGCATAGAGCGTGCTGGCGGCGTCAGAGAAACGATAGGCGGTCAGCGCCTCGTCAACGGCGGCGACGGTGCGCGCGACCTCGCCCACGATCCAGCGGTTGACGGGGTGGGCGGGGGTCGGTGTACCGCCGGGCTGCCGGCCGAAGACGCCGTTCATCTCGGCGAACCGCGCGGCGTTCCACAGCTTGGTGCCGAAGTTGCGATAGCCGGCGATCCGCTGTTTCGACAGCTTCAGGTCGCGGCCCATCGAGATCAGCGCGAACCGCATCGCGTCGGCCCCGAATTCGTCAATGAGTTCAAGGGGGTCCATGACGTTGCCGAGGCTTTTGCTCATCTTCTTGCCCTTCTCGTCGCGGACAAGGGCATGGACGTAGACGTCGCTGAACGGTTTCTGGCCGACCACGGCGAATTGCATCATCATCATCCGGGCGACCCAGAAGAAGATGATGTCGAACCCGGTGATCAGGGTCGAGGTGGGGAAATAGCGTTTGAACTCCTCGGTTTCCTCGGGCCAGCCAAGCGTGCCGATGGGCCAGAGGCCGGAGGAAAACCAGGTGTCGAGGACGTCTTCGTCCCTTACAAGAGTAATGCCCTTTAGATTCCACTCATCATCTTGCCAGTAAAGGCCAGAAGTCTGCTTCATCTTGCCAGAGGCGTCGGGATGAAATCCGCCTTGATCGGGAGTGGCGATCGTTATTTCCAGTGATCCGCCAAAAGCGACTTTAGCCTTTTCAATGGCTTCAGCTTCATTGGCGGCGCAGATTTTTAGTCTTTCAGAACCATCGAAGAACGCCGTTAGCTTTGCGGTTTCGTCGCCCGTGGACTTTAATTCTTTTTGCAAAGCCACGTCTTTGGGATTCTCCGTCGAGAGCCGAAGAACTTTGAGGTGACGTTCCATCACCGGAAGGTGGTCGGGATGCGGCCCATACCAAACCGGTATCTGATGCCCCCACCACAGCTGGCGAGAGATACACCACGGCTCGATATTTTCCAGCCAGTGGAAATACACCTTCTCATGCTGTTCCGGCATGATCCTCACGTCGCCGGTCTTCACCGCGTCAATCGCTGGGCCGACGATTTTGTCGGTGGCGACAAACCACTGGTCGGTCAGCATCGGTTCGATGACGACTTTCGAGCGGTCGCCGAAGGGCTGCATGATCGGTTTGGTCTCGACCAGGGGGACCATCTCGGCCTCGCGCGTCTCACCACCCTCCTCGGGGGCGAATGGGGTGCGCGCCGCCTTGCCAAGGCGCGGGTCGTTTTCAGGCACCATCACCGCCAGACCCTCTGAGGTGATTTGCTCCACCACCCGGTCGCGCGCTTCGAACCGATCTAACCCGCGCAACTCGTCGGGGACGAGGTTCAGCGTGTCGATCTCGGCCCCGCTGGCCTCGGCCCCACCGGCGATCTCCTGCGCCCGCGCTGCCGCCTCGGCGTAGGGCGCACCATCGGCGCGCATCGCCGCCTGCGTGTCCATCAGCCGGTACTTTGGAATGCCGCCGCGCTCGGCCACGGCGTAGTCGTTGAAATCATGCGCGCCGGTGATCTTCACCGCGCCCGATCCGAAATCCGGGTCCGGGTATTCATCGGTGATGATCGGAATCTGGCGGCGATGTTCCTTTGGCCCAACAGGGATTTCACAGAGCTTTCCGACGATTGAGGCGTACCGCTCATCCGACGGATGAACCGCAACCGCGCCGTCACCCAGCATCGTCTCGGGCCGGGTGGTGGCGATGGAGATGTAATCCCGCGTCTCGCGCAGGGTCACGTTCCCGTCCTCGTCCTTTTCGACGTAGTCATAGGCCGCGCCACCGGCCAGCGGGTATTTGAAGTGCCACATGTGGCCGGGGGTCTCGATATTCTCAACTTCAAGATCGGAGATCGCGGTCTCGAATTTCGGATCCCAATTGACCAGCCGTTTTCCGCGATAAATCAGGCCCTTGTCGTACATGTCGACAAAGACCTTGATGACCGCGTCGTGGAAATTTCCCTCTTCGCCCTCAGGCGCTCCCGGTGCGCCGGACATGGTAAAGGCGGTGCGCGACCAGTCGCAGGAGGCTCCTATGCGCTGCAATTGCTCGATGATCGTACCGCCGGACTGCTTCTTCCACTCCCAGACCTTCGCGGTGAACGCCTCGCGCCCCATCTCGCGGCGGGTGGCGTTGGATTTGTCCTTGGCCAACTCCCGCTCAACCACCATCTGCGTGGCGATCCCGGCGTGGTCCATGCCCGGCTGCCACAGCGTGTCGAACCCGCGCATCCGGTGCCAGCGGATCAGGATGTCCTGAAGCGTGTTGTTGAACGCGTGCCCCATGTGCAGAACGCCGGTGACGTTGGGCGGCGGGATCATGATCGAGAATGTCTCGTCCCGCGACTTGTTCGCGCCCGCCGCAAATGCATCCGCTTTCAGCCAGCTTGCGGAAATCCGCGCCTCGGCCTCGGCCGCATCGAAACTTTTGTCCATCGTCATCCTGGAATTCCCGCCTGTATCGCGCCGATCATCTAGCGAATGGGTCGGGGAAGGGGAAGGGTCAGGCGACCAGTGGTTCGCGTTCACCTTTGCGGATCACGGCCGCGTCCCACGGCTCGCGAGCGAAAACCTCTCTCACCCGGTCGGCGAAGTGGTCGATCGGCAACGTGTCATACCCCGGATCAAACGAATTCTGGTCCCAGCGCGCGCAGAACGTCACGCAGTCGTCGAAATATGGGTGCCCGGAGTGTGCCTGTCGTTTTTCCGGATCCGCGCCGACATGCTTGCCGTAATACACCAGCTGGAAATCGCCATGCTTTTCGACCACCCAGGCGCATTGCTCGCGCACGAAGGGCCGCAGGATCGCAGCGGCGTATTCGTCGTGGTTGTAAGGCGCAAAAATGTCGCCGATGTCGTGCAACAGCGCGCAGACGATCCAGTCGGTGTCCGCCCCGTCCCTTTCCGCCCGCGTGGCGGCCTGCAGCGAGTGCCCGAGACGGGTGATCTGATACCCGCTCAGCCCCTCATCAAGGCTGACCAGCACCGCCAACAGCCGATCCGCCGTGCCTTTGGTGTGGGCAATCTCGTGCTCTGTCAGGAAGGCGTAATCCTCGGCATCGCCGTCCTTCATCGCAGTAAACTTGACCTGATCCATCAATCCGCCCCCGAATAGATTGCCGTTTCACCCTTCGCTCCTGCCATCATGACCTTGGCCTGTTCGGCGCGGATTTCATCATATAGCACAAGGCTTTCCGGCGCGAAGTTCGCAGATGGTTGCAAGACGTCCGCAAAGTGTCCGAAGCGATCCTGCCCCCGCACCAGCACCGCGTGGTCGCGCCCGCCGACGTGCTGGCTGACGTCCGGTCTCACAAACCGCACAACGGCAGCGATCCGCCGGTCATCACTGGTGTTCGGGCCCGAGCCATGAATCGTCAGCCCGTGGTGCAGGCTGATCTGGCCGGGATGGATCTCGATCGGCACCTTGTCGGCCTCCGCCACATCAACCCGCACTTCCTGGCCACGGCTGAGCAGGTTATTGGCGTCAAACGTGTCCTCATGGGGCAAAATTGCGTTCTTGTGACTGGCGCGCACGAAATCCATACACCCCGACGCCGGTGTCGCCGGCGACAGGGCCAACCATGCCGTAACCAGCCCGTCGATTGCGCCCAGGCCCCAGTATGTCAGGTCTTGATGCATCGAGACGATCTGCTTTGTCTTGGCCTCTTTGATAAAGAATTCAACGGAATAGATCATGATGTCGGGACCGATGATGCCTTCGACCACATCCAGAATTGCCGGATGCCGTCCGATCCGGTCGGCCAGCGGCATCACCACATGGCTGTTCACCCGTTTGTAGGTGTTGAGCGGTAGTGGCAGGCCGTTGTCGAGCCAGTCTGCTTCGATCCCCTCCAGCTCTGCCCGCATCGCCTGCGCCTCGGCGGCGTCAATCACCGGCACCGGAAACAGGAAGCCATCGTCCCAGTAGCGGGCGACATCGGTGTCACTCAGGCGACCATTGTTCAAGTTTATCATGGGTGCAGGGTCGGATGATTTCCACTCGTCAGGCTTGCATGACGGCGACATTGGTTGTCGCAATCGGCCCCTCTGGACACCGCCGCCAACCCCGATACTGTCAGTGCGAAATAGCGAGGCAGGGACGATGGACGCATTCGGAAAATCTCAAGCGGTTCGCCGACGTGAGGATGATCGGTTTCTGACAGGGCAGGGGCGGTATGTGGATGACATCGCACCAGCGGGGGCGCTGCGGGCATTTGTGTTCCGTTCTCCGGTGGCGCATGCCGAGATTACCACGCTGAACGTCGGCGATGCGCGCGCGGCCGAGGGCGTTCATCTGGTGCTGACGGCCGAGGATGTCGAGGCGGCGGGTGTGCGGCTGGACATGGACTATGACGTGCTGGAGTTGCCTGACGGCAGCGAGGCGACCGCGCCGATGCGCCCGTTCCTCGCCAAGGGCCGTGTGCGGTTTGTAGGCGAACCGATTGCCCTGATTGTCGCCGACACACTGTCGCGGGCGCGCGACGCCGCCGAGCTGATCGAGTTTGATTACAACGATCTACCGGCACATGTTGATGTCGCCGCTGGGGGCCAGCCGCTCTATCCGGACATCCCCGACAACATCGCCTTCGATTGGCATTTCGGCGATCGCGCTGCCGCCGATGCAGCCTTCGCGGCGGCGGATCGACGGATCAGTGTTCCGGTTGTCGACAACCGCGTGATCTCGAACCCGATGGAGCCGCGCGGCTGCTTCGCGGATTGGGACGGCACGCGGCTTAGCATCACGGTGAACGGCCAGGGTGTCTGGCCGCTGAAAGATGAGATGGTGCGCCAGTTCGGGCTTGACCCGAAGAATGTGCTGGCCATGAACCCGGATGTGGGCGGTGGTTTTGGCACCAAGGGCTTCGTCTATCCCGAATATACTGCCGTTGCGCTGGCCGCCAAAACGCTGGGCCGCCCGGTGCGCTGGATGGCAGACCGGACCGAGGGAATGTTGACCGATAACGACGGCCGGGATCTGGTCTCGACCTGCGAATTCGCTTTTGACAAAGACTTGAAGATCATCGCGTACCGAGTTGATAATATTTGCAACCTTGGCGCCTATAATTCCGGCTATGCGCAGTTCATCCAGACCGAGTTGTTCACCAAGGTTCTTATGGGCACCTATGACGTGCAGACCACCTTCCTCAGCGTTCGCGGGATCTACACCAACACCTGCCAGGTCGACGCCTATCGCGGTGCGGGCCGGCCCGAGGCGATCTTCGCGGTTGAACGCGCCATCGACCAGGCGGCGAGGGAGCTTGGCGTTGATCCGTGGGAGATCCGGCGCAAGAATTTCATCCCCGCCGATGCCTTCCCCTATGTTTCGGCGACCGGCGAAACCTATGACGTGGGTGATTTCCACAAGGTGCTCGACACAGCGGAGGTCGCTTGCGACCGCGCTGGATTTGCCGCGCGTAAGGCCGCAAGCGGCAAGCGGGGCAAGCTGCGCGGGATCGGCCTGTGCTATTACATCGAAAGCATCCTTGGGGATTCTGAGGAACACGCCAAGGTGACATTCGACGATGACGGAGGCGCGACGATCTATGTCGGAACGCAGTCGAACGGGCAGGGGCACGAGACGGTTTTCCCACGGTTCCTGTCCGACCAGACCGGCATTCCCTACGAAAAAATCCGCTTCGTACAGGGTGACAGCGATCTGATTCCTGAGGGTGGCGGCACCGGCGGGTCGCGATCCGCAGTGAATCAAAACAACGCAACGCTGGCGACGGTGCGGCGCATCGTCACCGATTTCAGCGCCTTTCTGGCCGAGGAAAACGGCGTCAGCCCCGACGACGTGACATTCGATGATCAGCAATTCCGCATTGCTGGATCGAACGAGGCCCCGACCATGCTGGAAGCCGCCGCGCTGGCCCGTGAGGCGGGTCGTGACGACCTGCTGAGCTTCCGCGAACTCGCCGAACTGCCGGGGCGATCATTTCCCAACGGCGCTCATGTCGCTGAAGTCGAAATCGACCCGGAAACCGGTGTCACCGAGGTTGTAAAATACACGGTCGTTGATGATTTCGGCAACATGATTAACCCGTTACTGGTTGAAGGCCAGATCCACGGCGGGGTGGCGCAGGGTATCGGGCAGGCGATCACCGAACGGGTGGTGCATGACGAAGACGGGCAACTGCTCACGGCAACGTTCATGGACTATGCGATGCCGCGCGCCGACGATATGCCGATGATCGATTTCTCGACCGAACCGGTGCCCTCGACCGCCAACATCATGGGCATGAAAGGCTGTGGAGAGGCTGGGACAGTCGGCGCGCTGGCCGCTGTTGCCAATGCCGTGGCAGATGCGACCTGGGCGCTTGGGATCACGCGTGTCGACATGCCCTATACGCCGCATCGGATGTGGGCGCTGCTGAACGCATCGGATGTCGCGGCTCAGTGACTTCATACGCCGCCTTTGGCGTGGTCGGCCAGCGGTCGAACAGACTGCCGCACCCGATCCCCGGGTGCGGCGCGACATCATCGTCATCCTCGACGGGACGCTGTCGTCGCTCGAAGAGGGGCACGAGACCAACGCAGGTCTGACCTATCGACTGCTGCAGGCCAGCGCCGATACACACACCGTCATCCGCTATGAACCCGGCATCCAATGGACCAGCTGGCGCGCCACCCGTGACGTGCTGGAAGGGCGCGGCATCAACCGGCAAATCCGGCGGTCCTACGGGTACATCGCAAGCCGGTATCGACCCGGAGACCGGATTTACCTGATTGGATATTCCCGGGGCGCATATGCAGTGCGCTCACTCGCCGGGCTGATTGACCGGGTGGGGTTGCTGCGCGCCGAACACGCGACGGTGCGCGACATTCGCACCGCTTATTATCACTATCGCGCTGGTGGGCAGAGCGACGCGGCGCGGGCATTTCGGGACGCGTTTTGCCACCCCGAGACCAAGATTGAGGCGGTTGCGGTCTGGGACACAGTGAAAGCCTTGGGGATGCGTTTGCCGCTCATTTGGCGCATCGCCGAGCGTCGCCATGCGTTCCACAATCACATTCTGGGCGACGCCACGCTGAACGGATTTCAGGCGCTGGCGCTCAATGAAAACCGCATCGCCTATGCGCCGGTGATGTGGCACCGCCATCTGGACTGGCCCGGACATATGGAACAGGTCTGGTTTCGCGGTAGCCACGGAGATGTGGGCGCGCACCTCAATGGGTTCGAGGCCGCCCGTCCATTGGCCAACATCCCCTTGGTCTGGATGCTGGACCGGTTGGAGATGTGCGGGCTGGCGCTTCCCGACGGATGGCAGACGCGTTTTGAGCAAGACCCGGATGCGCCCTCGGTCGGAACATGGCGCGGTTGGGGATGGATGTTTCTGGCACGCGACAAACGAGAGGTTGGGCGCGATGTGTCCGAAAGCATTCACCCGACTGCCAAGAATACGACCTGACATCCTCGTCTTGTCGAAAATACTCCCGCCGGAGGTTCGTTTTTTCGTTGAAAAATCGCTGCCCGGTTCAGGCCACATGCTCCAACGACATCGGCGGAGCCAGTCCCAGTGCATGCACGACGTCGCGGGTCAGACCGGGGCGGTTCAAAGTATAGAAATGCAGGTGCTCGACCCCCTCCTCGGTCAGATCCGTGCACAGGTCCGTCGCCTGAACCGTGGCGAACAGGTCAAGCCGGTTGTCCCGCTCGGCTCGCTCGAACCCCTCGGCGATATGGTTCGGGACGGCCGCGCCGCACCGGGCCGCGAAGTTCCTGGTCGAATGCCAGTTTTCGACCGGCAGGATGCCCGGGAGAACGGGGATATCCACACCGGCCGCCGCGGCCCGATCTCGGAACCGCAGAAAGGTGTCAGCCTCGAAGAAAAACTGCGTGATGGCAGAGGTCGCGCCCGCGTCCACCTTGCGTTTCAGCCAATCAATGTCGGCGTCCGCGCTGGCTGCTTCAGGGTGGGGATCGGGGTATGCGCCAACTGTGATGTCGAAATCGCCCACGTCCGCAAGCGCCGAAATCAGCTCGCAGGAATTTGCAAATCCGTCCGCGTGCGGGGAAAAAGTCGACTGCCCGTCCGCCGGATCACCACGCAGGGCAACGATGCGCTTCACTCCGGCAGCCGCATAGTCGCGCGCGATCGCCAGCGTTTCGTCGCGTGTTGCGTCAACACAGGTCAGATGCGCCGCGACATTCAATCCGGTCATCTTGCCAATCTCGCGCACCGCTTCATGGGTCAACTCGCGGGTCGTTCCACCGGCGCCGTAGGTGACCGAGACGAACTCTGGGGCTAATGGCGCCAGCGTGTGGACCGTGTCCCACAGGCGGAACGAGGCGGCCAGGGACTTGGGCGGGAAGAATTCGAAGCTGATCGCAGTCATTGCGCTGTCCTTTCAGAACTTGCCCTCTTGTCACACGCCCATGATCGTGAGACAAATTCATAATATTCATCACCTTTATGAGCCAAATATGAACATAGAATTCCGCCATCTGCGCACTATTCAGGCGATCCATCAGGCCGGTGGCATGGCGCGGGCGGCGGACCGGCTGCACATTACCCAAAGTGCGCTCAGTCATCAGGTGAAGGGCCTGGAGGATCAGGCGGGGGTCGAATTGTTCGTGCGACGCTCCAAACCGCTTAAACTTTCGGCGGCGGGGCACAAGTTGCTGGCATTGGCTGAAAAAGTGCTTCCTGAAGTGGCGGCCCTGGAGGCCGATCTTTCGGGAATTGTCAGCGGCAAATCGGGTCGGCTGCACATTGCCATCGAATGTCATGCCTGTTTCGAATGGCTGTTCCCGGTGCTGGAATTGTTCCGCCAGAAATGGCCCGATGTCGATGTCGACATCCGTCCCGGCCTGGCGTTCGGCGCGCTACCCGCCCTGCAGCGCGAGGAGGTGGATCTGGTCGTCTCGTCAGATCCCGAAGACCTTGAAGGTTGCGATTTCACGCCGTTGTTTGACTACGAACCTGTCTTCGTCGCAGCCGCCGCGCACCCGCTGGCGCAGAAAAATTTCATCGAGGCCGGGGACTTCCGCGGAGAAACCCTAATAACCTATCCGGTGGATCGACAACGGCTGGATGTCTTCAGCCAGTTGTTAATTCCGGCGAAGGTGGAACCCGAAGCAGTGCGCCAGGTGGAACTGACAGCGGTAATCCTGTTGCTGGTCGCCTCGAATCGGGGCGTCGCTGTGCTGCCGGACTGGGTGGTGCGCGAGGTGCGCTATAATTCGGACTATGTGACGCGCCCGCTGACAAAAAAGGGGCTGACCCGGCGGCTTTATGCGGCGACTCGCAGCGATGAAACCGCCAAGCCGTACATGGCGCATCTGTTGAAACTGGCGCGCAGCGAGCCGGTGAAATTGCAGCGCGCGGCAGCCCCCGCCTGACGCCCATTGGCAAACCCGCCCTGCGGCCCTATACGCGCCCCCTGATCCCAAACCGGCGGAGCGTCCCATGCAGGGTAGTGCGAACCTCAACATCATGATCAAGGCCGCGCGCCGAGCGGGCCGGTCCTTGTCAAAGGACTTCCGTGAGGTCGAGAACCTTCAGGCGACGGCTAAATCTCCGGGTGACTTCGTATCGAAAGCAGACATCGCGGCCGAGGCGATATTGCGCGAAGACCTGATGGAAGCGCGTCCGAACTATGGCTGGATGGCTGAGGAAAGCGACGAGGAGGTCGGCAAGGACCCGACCCGTCGCTGGATCGTTGACCCGCTGGACGGGACGACAAATTTTCTGCACGGGCTGCCCCATTGGGGGGTATCCATCGCGCTGGAATTCAAGGGTGAGATTGTTTCGGCGGTGGTCTACGACCCCTCCAAGGACGAAATGTTCGTTGCCGAAAAAGGGCAGGGCGCCTGGCTGAACGAGGGCCGCCTGCGCGTTTCGGGACGCACCAAGATGATCGAATGCATCTTTGCAACCGGGGTCCCGTTCGGGGGGCGCGCCGACCTGCCCGAAACCCTGCAGGACATGGCCCGCATTTTGCCCGGCTGTGCAGGTGTGCGTCGCTGGGGCGCGGCGGCTCTGGACCTCGCCTATGTCGCTGCGGGCCGCTATGACGGCTATTGGGAGCGTGGCCTGCATGCCTGGGACATCGCAGCTGGCCTTCTGATCGTGCGTGAAGCCGGTGGCCTGGTTGAGCCCATTGATCGCAAAGGTGACGTACTGAACGACGGTGCAATGATCGCTGCAAATGGTGGCATGTTCGACGCTTTCGCGAAACTTGTGCGGGGCTGAGAATTTCTGCGACGTCGTCGAGAGATCGCCGCGTTTGTTGCCTAGCAAGTTGGCATGGGTCGAGTCTCGACCTTTCTGAAAACTGAAGATGGCGCCGTGACGGTCGACTGGGTCGTCGGAACCACAGCAGCTGTTGCCATGACCATCGCGGTCATTGGGCAAGTCCGCGATGGCGTGACAGCGCTGGCGGATCGGATTGGGGCCAGCATTGCCTCGATTGAGATTGGCGTCTTCGGGGTTAGTGACGGGTCGTCCGGCACCGACGGTGAAAATTCGTCGAGGAGTGGAACGAACTAGAAGGCTGCCCTGTGACTAGATCTACTTTCTCGGCACTCGCGGAATGCTGGAGCGGGCGAAATCGTAGTGCGCCTCGGGATGATCCGGGTGCCCCTCGGTCCGGCGCCAGAACCCCACGCCGCCCGCATGCAGCCAGATCGGAATCGTCAGAATCGCGCCGACGATGAACCCGCCCGCATGGGCCCAATAGGCGACGCCTCCGCCGGTCAGATCGGTGGTGACGCCGTTGAACAACTGCAGGCCGAACCAAAGGCCCAGCATGACCCAGGCAGGCACCGAAAAGATTCTGAAGAACACGATCAGAATCAGCAGGATATCGACCTTGGCGCGCGGGAACAGCAGCAGGTAGCCACCCATCACTGCCGCAATTGCACCCGATGCGCCGACAATGGGCACGTTGGATCCGGGCTCGGTCATCACCTGCGCCAGACCCGCCCCGACACCGCCGAGCAGGTAGAAAACCAGGAAGCCGACGTGGCCCATCTTGTCTTCCATATTGTCGCCGAAAATCCACAAAAACAGCATGTTACCGGCGAGGTGCATGAACCCGGCATGGATGAAGGTCGAGGAAAGGAACGTCATGGGAGAATTCAGAGCCGGGATCAGGGCCCAGTTGAAATAGAACTCGGCTTGCGCGCGCGGTTGGTTTTCCAATGTCCATGTGAATAGGAATACAAGGATATTCGCCGCAAGCAGGGCGTAGGTTACGTAAGGCGCACGCTCGGACGGGTTGTGATCGCGTATCGGGAACATCGGGCCACGCTGACGTGCGCGGACGATGGGGTCAAGACTGCAGACGGCAGCCGGATTGCCCACAGGATCGTGTCTTGACCAATGGCGACCGATTTGGCCCATTTGACAGATGAAGTTGTTAATTGCCCTAACGGTTTGCGCTGCGCCCGCCTTCGCCGAATGTCCACCGCCCCCTGATATTTCCGCTGCGCAGACAGCTCTTTTGTCCGAGGTGCAGGCCGCCCCGACCCAGATGGCGGCCGACCTTCTGACCAATGAACTCTGGGATCTGTGGGCCAAGGCACCGGACCAGTATGCTCAGGAGCTTCTGGATACCGGGTTGGAACGCCGATCTTCGTTTGATTTGAATGGGGCAATAATCGCATTTGATGCATTGGTTGAATACTGTCCGGACTACGCCGAGGGCTACAACCAGCGTGCCTTCATTGCCTATATGCGCCAGGACTATGATGCCGCTTTGGCTGACCTGAATGCGGCGATCGAGCGGTCACCGAACCACGTCGCAGCCTTAGCGGGAAAAGCGTTGACGCTGATCGGACTGGGGCGAGAGGCGGCGGCACAGCTCACCCTGCGCGATGCCCTTGCCCTGCACCCGTGGTTGCCGGAACGGGGCTTGCTGAAGAAACCACAGGGCGAGGACCTCTAAGGCGTCCGCGCCGACCGTTGCAGGCTTGCTCTGATTTGCATAGGCCTTGGTAGCGCAGCCCAAGGATCGCCGATGCCCGACCGCCCGAACCGCCCCCGATATGCCGCCCGTCTGAATGCGTTCAAAATCGGCTTGCCGAAGGGCGCAGGCCTGCCCGAGATGATTGCGCGCGCCGCCAGCGTTCCAGGGATGGACGCCGCCGACCTGAACTATCCTGACCATTTCGACGGGCTTACCCCGGCCACACTTGGGCGGGTTCTGTCCGACCATGGCATGGCGCTGAACGGGCTGGCGATGCGTTATTATAACGATCCGGGGTTTCGCCTTGGGGCCTTTACCAATCCCGATCCAAAGGTTCGTCAGGCCGGAATCGACATTACCCGCCAGGGCCTTGATGCACTTGCGGAAATGGGCGGGACTCAGATGACGCTGTGGATGGGTCAGGATGGGTTCGACTATGCGTTTCAGGGTGATTATCGGGCGATGTGGGACTGGACGATCGAGGCGCTGCAAGTGGTCGCGGACCACAATCCGGCGCTGGAGATTGCCATTGAATACAAGCCGAACGAACCGCGCGCCTTTGCGCTGATGCCGGATGTGGCCACCACGCTTCTGGGCATAAAGGAGGCGGCGCGCGACAATATCGGTGTGACGCTGGACTTCGCCCATGTCCTCTATGCGGACGAGATGCCCGCGCATACCGCACATCTGATTGCGCGCCATTCGCGCCTGATGGGGGTGCATCTGAACGATGGGTATGGCAAGCGCGATGACGGTTTGATGGTTGGCACCGTTCATCCGATTCAAACAGTTGAGCTATTTGTTGAACTTTCGCGCACAACTTTCGATGGAGTAATATATTTTGATACGTTCCCGGATCATGGTGGGTTGGATCCGGTCGCCGAGGCGACGACAAATATTGCGTTGACAGAGCGGCTGCGCGCAGTGGCGGACGGGCTGGAAAATGACGCTGAACTGGCGGCGGCGATTGCGCGCCAGGACGCCGCAACCTCGATGCGGATTGTCGGGCGCGCACTGTACGGCTCTGAATGATGGCGGTTCTGGTCGTCGGATCGCTGCATCTGGACGTGGTGGTCGATGCGCCGCGCCTTCCTGCACTAGATGAGACTCTTGTGGGGCAGTCGGTGACCTATGCTTTTGGTGGCAAAGGCGGGAATCAGGCGGTTGCCGCGTCGCGGATGGGCGCGGAAGTGGCAATGGCGGGCCGCGTCGGATCGGACGATTTTGCAGAACGTCTGCTGAGCCAGTTGGATGTTACAGGTGTCGACCGGACTGGTGTGCAACAGGATGACGGCGCGTCGGGGATGAGTGTGGCAATTGTCGATGACGCCGGCGACTACGGTGCGGTCATCGTCTCGGCGGCGAACTTAAGGATCGACGCGGATCAGATTGAAATTGCTGGGAATACGTCACTCCTGTGCCTGCAAAATGAAGTGCCCGAGGCGGTGAATATAAGCGTGGCCCGCAAGGCACGGGCTGTTGGTGCGCGGGTGATCCTCAACGCCGCCCCGGCGCGGGATGTGGCCGACGTGTTGATGGAACAGACCGACATTCTGGTGGTCAATCGGGGTGAGGCTCAGGAGCTTGGCGGCGACGGATCGCCCGCCGAGCAGGCGGCAGGGCTGCTGGCGCGCGGCTGCGGGGCTGTCATCGTGACGCTGGGGGCCGATGGGTTGATCTGGGCGGATCATTCGACGCCGCCGACTGCACTATCGGCGCGACTCGTCGACGTAATCTCGACCCATGGCGCGGGCGACGCCTTTGTCGGTGCACTCGCCGCCGAGTTAGATCGCGGGACCGGGATGGAGTTGGCGATGCGCTTCGCGCAAGCGGCAGCGGCGCTGCACGTAGCGACGCCGGTAGATGAACGTCGATCGATAACCCACGAACTAGCCCAGGTTTTCGCTCAGTTGCCCAGCCCATAGAACCGCGCTGCCGTGCCGCCAAACACCATTGCCCGGTCATCTCCTGAAAGCGGGGCGCACAGCGTTTCCGCCCCACGCCGCCAGTCGCCGTAACTGGCGCGCAGCTGGCAGACCGGCCAGTCTGACCCCCACATAACGCGCTCGGGTCCGAACGCCTCCAACACCAACTCGCCGTAGGGGCGCAGGTCGTCGATGGTCCATCCCTCGGCGGCTTCGGTCACTAACCCGGAGAGTTTGCAGCAGGTGCCGGGGCGGTCAGCGAGGCGACGCATTCCGTCGGCCCAAGTATCGAATTTCGCATCCGTGTGCCCGGCAACATCCGGCTTCATGCAATGATCTACCACAACCTTCAGGTCCGGGTAATTCCCCAGCAGTTTCGCGAAGTTATCCAGATGGCGCGGGAAGCCGAGGGCGTCGAAGGTTAGCCCCAGATCGGACAGCGCACGGTAAGCCCACTGCACATCGTCGCGCAGCATCCAGTCAACATCCTCGATGTCCTGGATCATCGGGCGGACACCCAGAAACTTGGGATGCTTGGCCAGCCGGGTCAGGGTCGCGGCATCGTTCGGATTCTCGAAATCGATCCAACCAACGACACCCGCCACGTGATCCGTCGCATCCGCGATGCCCAACATGTATTCGGTTTCGGCCACCGTGGCGGCGGCCTGAACCAGCACTGTCTTGTTGATCCGATGCGCGCCAAGATGCTGGACCAAATCGGCGGGGCGATACTGCCGGTCCAGAACCGGATCGCCTTGGGGCATCCAGTCGTAATCGCCGCGCTTGGGTTGCCAATAGTGCTGGTGCGCGTCGATCTGCATCACGGCTGTCCAATCGGAGCGTCGGCGTGCATCAGCCCGGCCTCTCTCAGTGCGGGCCACAGAGGCCAGGGGATTTCCCCGCCGCGCCCCACGTCGAGGTTCTGCGCCATTTCGCCGACCGACTGGCCACCGGGGATGACGCTTAAGACGCTGGGGTGCAACAGCGGAAAGTGGAAAGCGGCGTTCACCAGGCTGGTGCCATGTTCGGCGCAGATCGCTTCGATTTTGGCGACCCGGTCGAGAATGTCCGGCTTTGCAACCTCGTAGTCATAATATGCGCCCTTCTTCGCGCCGGTTGCCAGAATGCCGGAGTTATACGGCCCGCCGATGATGATGCCGATGCCGCGTTCCTCGCACAGCGGCAGGAACGAATTGAGCGCTTCCTGCTCCAGCAGGGTATATCGTCCGGCCAGCAGGAAAATGTCGTAGTCTCCGCGCTCGGCCAGTTGCTGGCAGACTTCCCACTCGTTCACGCCCGCGCCGAACGCCTTGATCGTGCCGTCCAGCCGCAGCCGTTCCAACGCATGATAGCCGCCCGCCATAAGCTGATCGACCTTGGCGTTCACGTTGGCGCGGCTGCCTTGGTTGGGGACGTCGATGTCATGGGCGAATAGCATGTCGATCCGGTCCACGCCGAGCCGTTCCAGCGAGTGTTCGATGGACCGCATCACACCGTCGTAGGAATAGTCGTAAATCTCACGCCGCGAGGGTACATCGAACCACTTGCCCGCCCCTTCGGCCTGTTCGGGCGGCACGGCCTGCAGGATGCGTCCGACCTTGGTGGAAAGGACGTAGTCCTCGCGCGGCTTGGTCTTCAGGAACCGGTTCAGCCGGGTTTCCGACTGGCCATAGCCGTAAAGCGGCGCGGTGTCATAATAGCGCACGCCGCCGTCCCAGGCAGTTTCGAGAATGTCATTCGCCTCATCATCGCTGATCGCGCGGTAGAGGTTGCCCAGCGGGGCCGAGCCGAACCCAAGCTCGGTCAGCGTGACGCCGCCGTTGCCGATGCGGTCCCAGTGTCGGGTCTTCAGGGTCATGGCATCCTCCGTTTTGCTTTGGCCCATATGATTTGCTTTTGCACTCGGGGGCAAGATCGTTAGGCTGATCGCGGCAGGGAGGCAGTAAATGCAAAGGTTTCACAAGGTCTTCGGGGACACCAAGCCCGTGATTGCCATGGTGCATCTGGGCGCGTTACCGGGGACGCCGCTTTATAACGCTGACACCGGGGTGGACGGTATTCTGGCCGCGGCGCGGGCCGATCTCGCGGCGCTACAGGCCGCCGGGGTTGATGCGGTGATGTTCGGGAATGAGAATGACCGGCCTTACGAATTCGACGTCGACCGCGCCAGCACCGCAACAATGGCCTATGTTATCGGGCAGTTGCGAGGTGTTATTAAGGTGCCGTTTGGCGTCAACGTCCTCTGGGATCCGATGAGCACGGTGGCACTGGCCGCCGCCACGGGTGCAGCCTTCGCACGAGAGATATTTACCGGCACATATGCCTCCGACATGGGCTATTGGGCACCGGATGCGGGTAATGCGCTGCGCTATCGAAGCCGGCTGCACCGCGACGACCTGGCGCTTTTGTTCAATGTTTCGGCAGAGTTCGCGGACAGCCTTGATACGCGTCCGCTGGCGGATCGGGCGCGCAGCGCGGTGTTTTCATCGGTGCCGGACGCAGTGCTGGTGTCAGGGCAGATTACCGGCGAAGCGGCCGAGATGAGCGCGCTGGAAGCGGTGAAATCCGCCGTCGACGTGCCGGTTCTGGCGAACACCGGCGTCAAACACGACACGATCGCCGATGTGTTGGCAGTGGCCGATGGCTGCATCGTCGGGTCGTCGCTAAAGGTCAATGGCGACACTTGGAACGCGGTCGATCCGGATCGGGCGGCGGACTTTATGGACCGGGCGCGAAAGGCGCGGGGAACATGATCATTCGCGACGACCTCCATGCGCTTATGGCAGTGCCTGGCCTGTCGGGTCACGAAAACCGCGTGCGGGCTGCAATTGCCGCGCGGCTGGATCAGATCGGGCTGGCGCACCGCACCGATCGGCTGGGCAATCTGATTGCGACGGTCGAGGGCGATGGACCGTCAGTGATGCTGTTCACCCACATGGACCAGCTTGGATTCGTGGTGCGCAAGGTCGAGGACGACGGCTTTATCCGCGTGGAACGTCTCGGCGGGGTGCCGGAGCGGGCGTTGGCATCTCAGGAAGTGATGTTTTGCATTAATGATGGCAGCGATATTTATGGTATCATTGCAAATAAATCCCATCACGCTACAACGCCGGACGAGAAGTATCAGGTGGTCCGCTACGCCGACCTCTACGTCGATGCCGGGTTTTCGTCCAAAGCCGAGGCCGAAGCCACTGGCATTCGCATCGGGACTCCGGTGGTCTATGCGCCCGGATCGTTCGAGCTTGGTCCGCACCGCATCGTTGGCCCTGCGGTAGACGATCGGGCGGGATGCGCGGTGCAACTCGCGGTGGCCGAAGCACTCGCCAAACGAAGCGGCGGTCCGACAGTGCATCTGGTCTGGTCGGTACAGGAAGAATTCAACCTGCGCGGCGCGCAGGTCGCCGCCCAGGCGCTGACCCCGGACATGGCGATCCAGATCGACCTGATGCTGGCGACGGACACGCCAGACATGGCAGACCGGGGCGAGATGGTGCTTGGCGGCGGGCCGGGGATCAGCCTCTACTCCTTCCACGGACGCGGCACGCTGAACGGCGTGATCCCCCACCCGGCGATGGTCCGATTGATGGAGGAAACGGCTGACGCTGAGGGGATGCCGCTGCAACGCTCGGCCCAGACCGGCGTGCTGACTGACCTCAGCTATGTTCAGCTGGTGGGTGAGGGCGTGGCAGCGATCGATGTGGGCTTTCCGATGCGCTATTCCCACTCCAGCCGCGAGGTTTGCGATATCCGCGATCTTGAAGCGCTGGCGACGCTGCTAACCACCGCATTAGCCCGCGTCGGCCCAGATTTTTCGCTGGTTCGTTCGTGACTTACACGCTGGGCATCGATATCGGCACCTATCAGACCAAAGGCGTTCTGGTGGATGGCGATGGCGCGGTGATCGCCGAAGCGCGGGCGGATCACGACATGTTGGTGCCGCAGCCCGGCTGGGCTGAGCACCGCCCCGAGCAAGACTGGTGGGGCGATCTGGTCACGGTCAGCCGGGCGATTCTGGCGGCGTCCGGCGTCGCCGCGCGTGACATCGCCGGGCTGGCGGTCAGCGCGATTGGGCCGTGCATGTTGCCGGTGGACGCTGGTGGCAAAGCCCTGATGAACGGCGTTCTCTACGGCGTTGATACCCGCGCGGGGGCCGAGATTGACGAATTGACATCGCGGATCGGCGAGGATGTCATTCTGGATCGCTGCGGCAATGCGCTGACGTCTCAGTCGGTGGGACCGAAGATCCTGTGGCTACGTCGGAACCGACCCGAGGTATTTGAAAGTGCTACGAAAATAGTGAGTTCCACCACGTACCTCGTCCAACGCCTGACCGGGGAATGCGTTATCGACCATTACACGGCGGCGAATTTCAGCCCGCTGTACGACGTGGATGCGTTGGACTGGACCGACGAACTGGCGGGCGACATCGTTGCGCTGGAGGGCTTGCCGCGTCTGCTGTGGTCGACCGAAATTGCCGGGCAGATCACCGCGAAGGCAGCGGCTGAAACCGGGTTGGCAGAGGGGACTCCAGTGACCTGCGGCACAATTGATGCGGCGACCGAGGCGGTGAGTGTTGGCGTCCAAAACCCCGGCGATGTGATGATGATGTATGGCTCGACCATTTTCATCATCGCGCTTGCCAAGGTGCGCATTCGTGATCCGCGCCTGTGGTACGCGCCCTGGCTGTTTCAAGGCCAACATGCGTCGATGGCGGGATTAGCAACGTCTGGAACGCTGACGCATTGGTTTCGAGACCAATTTGCGCGGGAGTTGCCGAAAGATGGTGCATTCGGGGCACTAGTGAGTGAAGCCAATGCTTCATCAGCGGGTGCGAATGGACTGATCTTCCTGCCATATTTTTCCGGAGAACGGACGCCGATCCACGACGTGAATGCCAAAGGTGCATTCTTCGGGCTAAATCTGACCCACACCCGGGGCGACATGTACCGTGCGGTCATCGAGGGGATCGCCAACGGGACCAACCACGTCATGCAGACCTTTGCCGAGGTGGGCGCGCCGCCCGCCCGGCTGCTTGCAGTCGGAGGTGGAGTGCAAAATGACCTGTGGCTGCAGGCTACGAGCGATATCAGCGGATTAAACCAGATCGTCAGCCAGAAATCGACCGGTGCGAGCTATGGAAACGCGTTCCTAGCGGCCTGCGCATTGGGACGGGCGGTGCCGGGTGATATTACTGAGTGGAATCCCGTGGAGCGGCATGTTCGCGCACGGTCCGACCCGGCTTATGAAAAGGGCTATGGGCTATTCCGGCGGCTCTACGAACAGACGAAAGATATCGCTGCCGATTTGCGTTAGTGGTGCGGAATACCTATGTATACAACGATACGATCCCGATCCCGGATCGTCCATCGTCGCGGCGGCGGATGCAAAATAGGCGCACCGCGGCGGCCATTCGCTTGACGCCGACTGCACCTTGGGGTCCGCTGGCGGCAGGCTGATCCAAGAGGAGTGCCCATTGACCGCTGAAAAGAAACCAGACGCCGAAACTGCCAGCCTTCCCGAACCGGGGTATCTGACCGGTGTTTTGACCGATCAGGACAGCTATCGTGCCGCACCGGTCGCTATGCTGCCGCGTTTGTCACGGGCGTTGTCGGCTCCGATGGGGTTTATTACCAAGCGGGTGATCCCGTCCGAGGCGATCGAGGCTGCCCTGAAGGGCGCGGACTGGGCCGCTTCCGCCTCGATTAGAACGGCTGCGATAAGCCATGATTTCAATAGCCTGGAAGCTTGTGATGATGCAGTAGCCGAAGTTCGCCGCTGGGCACTTGGCTATGCGGTCACTGGTGGCGGTGCCGCGGGGGCGTTCGGCGCGCTGGGGTTGGCATTCGATGTTCCCGCAACGATTACCCTGGCGCTGAGAACCTCGCGTCTGACGGGGCTTTGCTATGGTTTTTGGCGCGGATACGCTAGCCGAACGGATCTATATCCTCGATATCCTGCAACTGGCCGGGGCAAATTCCGATGCTGAGAAAGCAGCCGCCATTGAGCAACTGGCGACCGAACGGCGCGAGATACCGCGTGAGGCGTGGAAGAACATCGTGCAGTTGTCGGGGCAGGCATCCGGAACATTTGCCGCAACTCAGAAGGCGGCGCATGTGCTGGGCGTGAATCTGTCAACACGCAAGCTGGGTCAGCTTGCCCCTGTGGTCGGTGCAGCGGTCGGTGCGTCAGTTAACGCGGCATTCCAGAACGACGTCGCGCGGGCGGCACGCTTTGCCTATCGGGCGCGTTGGCTGGAGGTGAACGAAGGTCTGATCGAGGGGACGCGGTCTGATGCCTAGACCCTTCGCAAAACCGGAAGGCATTCTGTGGCAGTCCTGACCTCGCAAGCGCGCCCCGGCTCCGACGAATTCAAGGCCAATCAGGCCGCACATGCCGCATTGCTGGCCGACGTCACCGAGGCCGCGGCACTAGCCGCTGCCGGCGGCGGGGCGGGGCCGCAGGAACGCCACGCCGCACGGGGTAAGATGCTGCCGCGTGACCGGGTGGCGGGGCTTCTGGATGCGGGGTCTCCGTTTCTTGAGATCGGCGCGACAGCGGCGCATGGAATGTACGAGGGCGCCGCCCCAGGGGCCGGGTTGATCGCCGGGGTGGGCCGGGTGCATGGGCGCTGGGTGATGTTGGTCTGCAACGACGCCACCGTCAAAGGCGGGACCTACTTCCCGATAACGGTAAAAAAACACCTTCGCGCGCAAGAGGTTGCGCAGGAAAATCGTCTGCCCTGCGTCTATCTGGTCGACTCCGGCGGGGCCAACCTGCCGCAGCAGGATCAGGTCTTCCCGGACCGCGACCATTTCGGGCGCATCTTCTACAATCAGGCACAGATGTCCGCCGCCGGGATTGCTCAGATCGCAGTCGTCATGGGGTCGTGCACCGCCGGGGGCGCTTATGTGCCCGCGATGTCGGACGTGTCGATCATTGTGAAGGATCAGGGCACGATTTTCCTGGCCGGACCGCCGCTGGTGAAGGCCGCAACCGGAGAGGTCGTCAGTGCCGAAGACCTTGGTGGCGGCGACGTCCACACCCGCTTGTCCGGCGTTGCGGATTACCTGGCCCAGGATGACGCACACGCGCTGGCACTGGCGCGACAGGCGGTCGCTTCGCTGGCGCTGCCGCCCCGTATCGGCCCGCCGGAACCCTCGGAAGACCCGGCGTTCGATCCAGCCGGGATCACCGGCATCATCCCTGCCGATCTGCGCACGCCCTATGACGCGCGCGAGGTGATTGCGCGGATCGTCGACGGTTCTCGCTTTGACGAGTTCAAGGCCCGCTTTGGCGAGACTTTGGTGACCGGGTTTGCCCACATCATGGGCTGGCCCTGCGGCATCATCGCCAACAACGGCGTGCTGTTTTCCGATGCCGCCCAGAAGGGCGCGCATTTCGTCGAACTGTGCAGTCAGAGACGTATCCCGCTGATTTTTTTGCAGGATATAACCGGCTTCATGGTCGGGCGAAAGTACGAGAACGAAGGCATCGCGCGGCACGGGGCGAAGATGGTTACCGCCGTCGCGACGACCTCTGTTCCCAAGATCACGATGATTATCGGCGGTAGTTTCGGGGCCGGAAACTACGGCATGGCGGGGCGGGCCTATGACCCGCGGTTTCTTTGGACATGGCCGAACAGCCGGATTTCGGTGATGGGCGGCGAACAGGCAGCCGGAGTTTTGGCGACGGTCAAGCGCGACGGGATCGAACGCAAAGGTGGTGATTGGTCGGCAGAGGAAGAAGCCGCATTCAAGCAACCCACCATCGACCAGTTCGCCGAACAGTCGCACCCGCTCTATGCCTCGGCACGGCTCTGGGATGACGGGATAGTGGAACCCGCGAAATCGCGGCAAGTTCTGGCGATGTCGCTGGCGGTAGCGGCCAATGCACCGGTGGAGGACACGCGCTTTGGCGTGTTTAGGATGTGAGCTCGTTGCGGAAATCTCGATCATGACTCTGAGCGAGGCGCTCATCCGTTACCCCGGAGCCGAGACCTTTCGGTTCGGCGACACACCTGAGATGATGGCCGAAATTCTGGGTCTCGTAAGGTCTGGCAGGAAAACCGTGACATGTGATGCCTTGGCGGCGTTCGACGCGCGGGGAGATGCACTTCCTGAGGTTGGCCGGATCGACATTGCACTCGATTTGGCGGATCGGCCCGCCGTAGCCATTCGCACGGTCGAGGTTCTGCACATCGCCTTCGATGACATGTCCGAAGCGCTGGTTCGCGATCATGGAGAGTTTCGCAGCGTTAATGAATGGCGGGTTGGATACGAGGCAGAACTCAAACGGGCGGGGCATTTTGCTCCTCGGGTGATGATGCTGGTCGAACGGTTCGAGGTGGTTGAGGATTTCGGCGTACATGCCGATATTTAACCGCATCCTGATCGCCAACCGGGGCGAGATTGCCTGCCGGATCATCGACACCGCCCGCCGGATGGGCGTCGAAACGGTGGCGGTTTACTCCGACGCCGATGCCTCGGCCCGCCATGTGCGGATGGCCGATCAGGCGGTGCGGGTTGGCCCCGCCCCGGCGAGCGAAAGCTACCTCAGGGGCGACGCGATCATCGAGGCGGCGAAGGACACCGGTGCCACGGCGATCCACCCCGGTTACGGCTTCCTGTCCGAGAATCCAGACTTCGTTGAGGCAGTTGAGGCCGCGGGCCTAACTTTCATCGGCCCCTCCGCCAAGGCAATCCGCGCAATGGGCCTGAAGGACGCCGCCAAGGCGCTGATGGAACAGGCGGGCGTGCCGGTGGTGCCGGGGTATCACGGGACCAGGCAGGAGGATGATCTGCTGGCGGCGGAGGCCGCGAAGATCGGGTATCCGGTACTCATCAAAGCCGTCGCGGGCGGTGGCGGCAAAGGGATGCGTCGGGTCGATGCACCGGGTGATTTCGCCGAAGCCTTAGCCTCGGCCCGCGCCGAGGCCGTGCGCGCGTTCGGCAATGACGCGGTGCTGATCGAGAAATACGTCGACAAACCGCGCCATATCGAAGTGCAGGTCTTCGGTGACGGCAAGCGGGCGATCCATCTGTTCGAACGCGATTGCTCGCTCCAGCGCCGCCACCAAAAGGTGATCGAGGAAGCGCCTGCGCCGGGGATGACTCCCGAGGTTCGCGCGGCAATGGGCGCGGCGGCGGTGCGTGCGGCTGAGGCGATCGGTTATGCCGGGGCGGGGACGGTGGAATTCATCGTCGACGGCACTGGCCCGCTACGGGCCGACGGTTTCTGGTTCATGGAGATGAACACCCGACTGCAGGTCGAGCACCCGGTGACCGAGGCGATTACCGGCGTCGATCTGGTCGAATGGCAGCTGCGCGTCGCTGCGGGCGAACCGCTACCCGCAGCCCAGAAAGAGCTGGTCATCAACGGCCACGCCTTTGAGGCACGCCTATATGCCGAGGACGCCCCCGCCGGGTTACTTCCCGCCACCGGGCGGCTGGATCATCTTGCCTTTCCGGCCGGCGTACGTATCGACACCGGTGTCGACACTGGCGACACGATCACCCCGCATTACGACCCGATGATCGCCAAGATCACCACGCAAGGCCCTGACCGGGCGCAGGCGTTGAACGCGCTGGCGGATGCCCTTGCCGCGACCGAGGTTGCGGGGCTGACGACCAATCTGCATTTCCTAGAAAATCTGGCGCGACACCCTCGTATTGCCGATGGTGACGTGGACACCGGGCTGATCGCCGACGATCTGGATGCGCTCAGCGAGCCACCCTTGCCGCCCTGTGCGGCACTCGCGCTGGCGGCGCTGACTTTTTCCGGGGATGAGGTTGACGATCTGCGCGGATTTGCCTTGTGGGGGGGGGCCGAGGCGCGGGTCGATGTGGCTTGTGGGGCGCATGCCTCGAGCGTGTGCCTGACCTTCCCGACTGCGGCAACCGCGCTGGCCGAGGTTGGCGGACAGCAATTCGAGGCGGTCTTGACTTCTGATGGCTGGGCGCTTGGCGCTGCGCGCGCGGTGCAGACGACGCGCGACCGTGTGCGGGTGACCGGTCTTGGATGCTGGGATGTGGAGTTGCGCGATCCACTGGCGGTGGGTGCGGCGGAATTTGGCGACATCGACGTGATCCTTGCGCCCATGCCCGGTCTGGTGCGCTCGGTCCATGCCAAGGCTGGCGATACCGTGGTGGCAGGGGAGCGCTTGCTGGTGCTGGAAGCAATGAAGATGGAGCACGCCCTTCGCGCGTCTCGCGATGGGGTTCTGGCCGAGATGAACTGCGCAGAGGGGGATCAGGTCGAAGCCGGGGTGGTGCTGGCGCGGATGGCCCCGGAGTCGCCGACGTGATCACGTTGTTTCACAGCCATCAGAGTCGCTCAATGCGGGTGCTGTGGCTGCTGCATGAATTGAAGTGTGACTTCGAAGTTGTCGTGCAACCCTTTGATAAAACATTGCGAGGTGAGGAATTCTTATCCCGAAATCCGGCAGGACGGGTGCCGGCGCTGGACCTGGACGGCCAAAGGATTTGGGAATCCGGGGCAATGATCGAATTGCTCTGCGAACGCTTCCCCAAGGTGGGGTTGGGCCGTCCGCCGGGTAACCCTGAGCGCGCCGACTGGCTGATCTGGCTGCACTTCGCCGAGACCATCAGCCAGCACACTGCCGCACTGACCCAACAGCATGTCGTGCTGCGCGAAGATCACATGCGATCCCCGATCATCATGAAGCTTGAGGCAGCGCGCATCGGTAAATGCTATGCGGCGCTGGAGGCGCAGCTAGCGCGCGGCGATTATCTGGTCGGCGCGTTTTCCGCAGCCGATATCGCCGTCGGACAGGCCGTCTATATGGCGCGGCACTTCACAAGACTTGACGGATTTCGGCGCGTCACCCAATGGTACGAAATGTTAACGGCGCGGCCCGCGTTCCAGAAGTCGTTGCCGCCAGAGGGAGCCAGCCTGTTGTACGACAAGGATTTTTATCCCGCCTGGGATCTGCCGGACCATGGCTGAACGGGTCGAGATTTTCGAGGTTGGCCCGCGAGACGGGCTGCAGAACGAGCCTCGTGCAATTCCTTACACCGACAAGATCGCGCTGATCGACATCCTGTCTCGCGCCGGGTTTCAGCGGATTGAGGTGGCCAGTTTCGTCTCTCCGAAACGCGTTCCGCAAATGGCAGATGGCGAGGAGGTGCTGTTGGGGATCGAGCGCTATCCGCAGGTATCCTATGCCGCTTTGGTGCCGAACCTGACCGGGCTGGACCGGGCGCGCACCGCAAAGGTGGATGAAATTGCGGTCTTCGCCAGCGCCAGTAACGGATTCAGTCAAGCGAACCTTGGATGTTCGATTTGGGAAAGTCTGGAGCGATATAGGTCAGTCATCGACATGGCAAGGGTCGATAATATACCAGTGCGCGGCTACGTGTCCTGCGTCACCGATTGCCCGTATGACGGCCCTACACCCCCCGATATGGTTGGGTTGGTGGCAACGTCACTCAGCGAAATGGGCTGCTACGAAGTTTCTCTGGGGGACACCATCGGCAAAGGGCGCCCCGCAACGATCAGTGCGATGCTGGTAGAGGTATTGCGCGGTGTGCCTGCGGAACGCCTGGCCGGGCATTTTCATGACACCTGCGGGCGGGCGCAGGAGAATGTGCGGATTGCGCTGGCACATGGTGTGCGCGTGTTCGATGCTGCCGTGGGGGGGCTTGGTGGCTGCCCGTTTGCGCCCGGTGCGCCAGGAAATGTCGCCACCGAAACGCTGAACGCCCGGCTGGTCGAGATGGGATTCGAGACCCGGCTGCGCCCGGATGTGCTTGAAGAGGCAGCAGAATTTGCCAGAGGATTGCGCGATGGCTGACACGATCCGAGTTGCGGTTGACGACCGCGGTGTCGCGACTGTGACGCTGACGCGCGCCGAAAAGCACAACGCGATGTCGGCTCAGATGATCAGAGAACTGGCCAGAGCAGCGGCGGCTCTCGCCAAGGATGTTTCGGTCCGCGTCGTGGTGCTGACCGGCGACGGGCCGACATTCTGCGCGGGTGGTGATCTGGGGTGGATGAAGGATCAGATGGCGGCGGATGCCGAAACCCGACGTGATAGTGCAACTATTCTCGCCAATATGCTGAGATCGTGGAATGAAATGCCCAAGCCTGTGATCGCGCGGTTGCAGGGAAATGCGTTCGGCGGCGGGCTGGGGCTGGCCTCGGTCGCGGATGTGGCGATTGCGGTGGATACGGCCGAATTTGGCCTGACTGAGACACGTCTGGGCCTGATCCCGGGCACCATTGGCCCCTATGTTGTCGCGCGCATGGGCGAGGCGATGGCACGTCGCGTGTTTTTCTCGTCCCGCCGGTTCGATGCGGCGGAGGCGGTGACGCTGGGGCTGATCGCCCGTGCAGTGCCCGTGACCGATCTGGATGCAGCGGTCGAGGATGACGTCACCCCGTATCTGGCCTGTGCACCCGGTGCGGTTGCAGCGGCCAAGGCGCTGACCCGCCGCCTGGGTCCAGTGATCGACGATGCGGTGATCGCCGACAGCATCGACGCGCTAATCGCTCAGTGGGAGGGCGATGAGGCGGGCGAGGGGATCGCCGCGTTCTTTGAAAAGCGCGCGCCGAAGTGGGCGGGTTAAGACGGTTTTGGTCTGATCGGGATTTACGTCATCGCCCGGCGCCTTTCAGGCTTGATTCCGGGCGAAGGGCCGCGTGATGCAAGTTTCCCGCTGGGCCGCCCACGCATCCGCATCAACTGGTCCGGTTCCGGCGCAAAAACAACCTGTCCTGCAAGTCGATACCGTTCGGACGGCGCGACGGGCCCTGCCAACTCCGGTTGACCCCCCAACGCCCCGGCCCTAGAACCCGAACAACAGCCTTTCGGAGTACCGGTCTTGGACGACATTGTACGCGACTATCTACCGATCCTGATCTTTCTCAGCCTCGCCATCGGTCTTGGCATCGTGCTGATTCTCGCCGCCGTGATCGTCGCCGTCCGCAACCCGGACCCGGAGAAAGTGTCCGCCTACGAATGCGGGTTCAACGCTTTTGACGATGCGCGGATGAAATTCGATGTGCGCTTCTACCTCGTCTCGATCCTGTTCATCATTTTCGATCTTGAGATTGCAATGCTGTTCCCCTGGGCGGTCAGCTTCCAATACCTCGGCGATACCGGATTCTGGTCGATGATGGTGTTCCTGGGCGTGTTGACCATTGGCTTTGCCTATGAATGGAAGAAAGGTGCGCTGGAATGGGAGTAGGTGACGAAATGAGCCGCACCACGGCGACGCTGGACGATATGCAGACGTCTCGCGGCGCACCGGGTTACGGTGGCGTCGCCACTGCCGGTCCGGACCCAGAGGTCGCGACGCAAGCCCTGAATCGAGAGCTTCAGGATCAGGGGTTCCTCGTGACCTCAAGCGCCGATCTGATTAACTGGGCGCGCACCGGATCTCTTCACTGGATGACCTTCGGGCTGGCGTGTTGCGCGGTCGAGATGATGCATGTCGCCATGCCGCGCTATGACGTCGAGCGCTTCGGGTTTGCGCCCCGCGCCAGTCCGCGCCAATCGGATGTGATGATCGTGGCCGGCACGCTGACTAACAAGATGGCCCCGGCGCTGCGCAAGGTCTACGATCAGATGCCCGAGCCTCGGTACGTGATCTCGATGGGCTCCTGCGCCAATGGCGGCGGCTATTACCACTACAGCTATTCCGTGGTGAGGGGCTGCGACCGGATCGTGCCGGTGGACATCTACGTCCCCGGCTGCCCGCCTACGGCTGAGGCGCTGTTGTACGGGATTCTGCAATTGCAGCGGAAGATCCGGCGGACCGGGACGATTGTGCGCTAAGCGCGCTGTGGAGAGTTTGAGATGACCGAAGCCCTGCGCGACCTTGCCGCCCATATCGAAGCCAAACGCACCGATTGCGTCATCAGCTGGGACGTGGCGTTTGATGAGCTGACGATGGATGTCAGCCCATCGTCGCTGGTTTCGTTTGTCGAGTTTCTCAAATCGAACAGCAACTGCCGGTTCTCGACCCTGGTCGACATCACCGCCGTCGATCATCCGGCGCGTGAGGCGCGGTTTGACGTCGTTTATCACTTCCTGTCGATGTACCAGAACCAGCGCATCCGCCTTCGGGTCGCCGCGCGGGACGGCGAGATGTTACCCTCATTGGTCGATGTGCACCCCAGTGCCAATTGGTTTGAGCGTGAGGTCTTCGACATGTTCGGCCTCATGTTCTCGGGCCATCCCGATCTGCGCCGTTTGCTGACGGATTACGGGTTTCGCGGCCATCCGCTCCGGAAGGATTTCCCGACGACGGGCTATACCGAGGTCCGCTATGACGAGGCCGAAAAGCGCGTCGTCTATGAACCCGTTAGTCTGGTCCAGGAATACCGCCAGTTTGATTTCATGTCGCCGTGGGAGGGTGCAGAGTACATCCTGCCGGGGGACGAGAAGGACAGCGCTTAAGCGCCGCGCGTGGTTCCACGCACCCTCGCTTTCGTCATCGGTGCGCAGCGCAGCGGTACGACCTGGCTGCATGACTATCTGAAAAATCACCCGGAGGTTTCGACCGGGCTGGCGAAAGAGGGCAACTATTTTGCCCATCTGTACCGCGGCGTCGATGATCCCCGGTACGATGCGGCGGGATCGTCCCGGCGGGCTTTTCCGCTTCCGCGCCGGGTCCGGGCCGCGAAGTCGGTTCTGGTTGCGGGTGGACATCCCCGCGTGCGGGCCCTGAGGGCTGCAGCCCTGCGCGGTGATTTCGTCGGGTTTTTCGGAACGGGCGCGCATGCGCCGGTGCTGGCCGATGTTTCGTCCTATTACTCGCTGCTGGATGCCGAGGCGTATCGGGCGATGGCCGCAGCGCACCCGGAAACGCGGTTTATCCTGCTGTTGCGCGACCCCGTCGCGCGGGCGTGGTCGGATGTGAACTGGCGGGCCGGTGGCGATGCATCAGCAGCGGCGGAGCGGGCGCTGGACGAGGGCGGCATCCCGGCCCGGTCGGACTACGGGCGGATGCTGGACGTATTGGATGCGGCGGTGCCGGACGAGCGCAAGCTTGTCCTGTTTCACGAGCATCTGTTCACTGACACAGCAATGGCGCGTCTAACGGATTTTCTGGGCATAACGTTCTGCGCCGGGGACTACGGGCGGGCGGTGAATACAGGGGGCGCAGGTGATGCACCAGAGGCCTGGGCGGCGCAGATGCGCAGTAATTTGGCCCCTGTCTATGATGTGGTGCGGGCACGTTTCGGGGACAGGGTGCCGAGCGTGTGGCGCGATTGAGTGGCTGGTCAGTGGTCGGGATGGACCTGCGCCATTGGGTTGAGGTGCTCACGCTCCTTCCACCCGGCTTGCGTTCGGCTGCATTGGAAGGAAACCACAACAGCGAACCCAACGCTCGGATCAAAATTATCCATTCCAATCACCGACCCTATGGCATTGCGTCCTCGGAGTCTGATACACGGGGGCCATGATGGTGAAGGCCCTTGCGGTCGGCGCCTTTGCAGGATGCGATAAAGGTTGCAGGCATGATGGACGGCAATTTCGAAGACGCGCTGACCGGCGAACAGAAAATCCGCAACTTTAACATCAACTTTGGTCCGCAACACCCTGCAGCACATGGAGTTTTGCGCCTAGTTCTTGAACTTGACGGAGAGATCGTCGAGCGCTGTGATCCCCACATCGGACTGCTGCATCGTGGCACCGAGAAGCTGATGGAATCACGGACCTATCTGCAGAACCTGCCGTATTTCGACCGGCTGGATTATGTCGCCCCGATGAATCAGGAGCACGCCTGGTGTCTGGCGATCGAAAAGCTGACTGGAACGCCGGTGCCGCGCCGCGCCAGCCTGATCCGGGTGCTTTATTCCGAAATCGGTCGTATTCTCAACCACTTGCTGAACGTGACGACGCAGGCGATGGACGTCGGCGCGCTGACCCCGCCGCTGTGGGGGTTCGAGGAACGCGAAAAACTGATGGTGTTCTATGAGCGTGCCTGCGGGGCGCGTTTGCATGCCGCTTATTTCCGCCCCGGCGGTGTGCATCAGGACCTGCCGCCCGCGCTGATCGACGATATCGAGACCTGGGCGAATGACTTCCCGCGCGTTTTGGGCGACATCGACGGTTTGCTGACCGAGAACCGGATTTTTAAGCAGCGAAACTGCGATATTGGCGTTGTGACTGAGGAAGAAATCCTCGACTGGGGCTTTTCCGGCGTAATGGTGCGCGGCTCGGGCCTGCCTTGGGATTTGCGGCGCTCTCAGCCTTATGAGCTTTATGATGAGTTCGACTTCCAGATCCCGGTCGGCAAGAACGGCGATTGCTATGATCGCTATCTGTGTCGCATGGCCGAGATGCGGGAAAGCCTGAAGATCATCCACCAAGCAATTGAAAAACTGCGGGATTGCCCCGGACAGGTGATGACACGTGGGAAGATTTCTCCGCCTGATCGGGGTGAGATGAAGACCTCGATGGAAGCGCTGATCCATCACTTCAAGCTATATACCGAAGGCTTCCATGTGCCTGAGGGTGAGGTGTACGCCGCTGTCGAGGCCCCGAAGGGCGAGTTCGGCGTCTATCTGGTGGCGGACGGTTCCAACAAACCCTATCGCGCAAAAATCCGCGCGCCGGGGTTCCTGCATTTGCAGGCGATGGACCACGTGGTAACTGGGCACCAGCTGGCGGATGTGTCGGCGATCATCGGAACGATGGATATCGTGTTTGGGGAAGTGGATCGGTAAGCGAGCTCGCTGAGATGCTTCTCCTCGTCACCCTTTGCGGGATCGTCACGGTCCTGATCCTCGGCTATATGGCCTTCCTGTTTTGGCGTGATCCTCAGGACGGGCTGGCCCAGACCACGCATCGGGTCGAATTGCTGCCGCAGGTCATGGCGGATCGCTACACCGCCTTCGCGGTGCTCGCCGTTGTCCTCACGCTCTACGGTGACCTCTGGCTGATGGCCGCCTTGTTCGCAGTCTGCGCCTTCATGGGGTTTGCCGACGGGCTGATCTACAAGCGGGCCGGGGTGGCGCATATGAAACACACGGCCTCGGGCATTTTGTCTGCCGGGGCTTTGGGGGTCACACTGCTCGCGATTGCGCTGAGCTGACGCCTTCGAGACGTTGACACCGCCGCCGCTAGGGGCGACACGGATTATCAACAAAAAGACACGCTTTCGGAGCCTGCCCATGCTGCGCCGCCTTGCTGCCACCCAACCCGATGATTTTGCCTTCACGCCCGCCAATCAGAAATGGGCCGAGGCGCAGATCACCAAGTTTCCCGAAGGCCGTCAGGCCAGCGCGATCATCCCACTGCTCTGGCGCGCGCAGGAACAGGAAGGCTGGTTGAGTCGCCCGGCGATCGAGCATATTTCCGAGATGCTGGGGTTGGCCCATATCCGGGGACTGGAAGTCGCAACCTTTTACTTCATGTTTCAACTGCAACCCGTTGGCTCTGTTTCAAATATTCAGATTTGCGGCACGACGTCCTGCATGATCTGCGGGGCGGAAGATCTGGTCTCGGTATGTCAGGCCAAAATCGCCGCAAAGCCGCATACACTGTCGGCGGACGGCAAGTTCTCATGGGAAGAAGTTGAATGTCTGGGGGCCTGTGCAAATGCTCCGATGGCGCAGATCGGCAAGGACTACTATGAGGATCTGACCGCCGAGCGGTTGGGTGAGATCATCGATGAACTGGCCGCTGGAAAGGTGCCGGTGCCGGGGCCGCAGAATGGGCGCTATGCGGCGGAACCACTGGCCGGGCTGACCAGCCTCAAGGATCACGCGGTTGGGCGGGCGCAATACAATGCCTCGGTCCAGCGAGCGGTTGATCTGGGCGAAACGGTCAAGCGGATTGATGGCACTGAAGAGCTGTTCCGTGCGCCGTGGCAGGGCGGTGCAGCACAAGAAATCCCAAGGAAATCCGCCGAGGAACGTGGAGAAGGCGTTACACGGGCGGAAGCGGAACCGTTGGAAACGGCGCGACCGGCTGAGGGTAGTGTTGCGCCTGCGCCGAAAACGACCCCGGCCCCCAGACCAACTCCGACGCCAGAAGTGACCCCGGGATCCGGGACTGCTTCGCCGGGCAGCAAGCCGCAAATGCTGACCGAGGCGCGTGGTGGTGCGGCGGATGATTTGAAAAAAATCAAGGGTGTGGGGCCGAAACTTGAAGCGTTGCTTCACCGACTTGGTGTCTTCCATTTCGATCAGGTTGCCGGTTGGTCGGACGGTGAGATTGCCTGGGTCGACGACAACCTTGAAGGCTTCAAGGGTCGCGTGGTGCGCGACAATTGGGTCTCACAAGCGAAAATCCTTGCCGATGGTCGCGAGACAGACTTCTCGGCCCGCGCTAAATAGGGGTGTAGGTACATGACCGAGGCGTTCATCTGCGGGACGCCCAACAGGGAGAGATTGGATGATTGACATGGAAGATGAGAATACCCGGAGGCTGGTATTTCCAGTGGGCGTTGGTGTCGTTGTGTTTTTGCTGCTTTGGTGGCTGACCGGATTTGGCTTCTGGGGCGCTTTGGCAATTGGTGCGCTGGTCGCGTTGCTGATCATTGCGTATCAGCGTTTCAGTGCTGCGGATAACGGCATGTCGTCCGGGGCTGGCGATGACCAGCCGGCAACGCCGCCGTCAGCCGCGCCCCCAAACAGTGCGGCGCCCAAACCGGCGGAACCGGCCCAGCCGGCTGCGGCGCCTGCGCCGCCGCCCAAGCCAGCGGCCCCGGCACCCGAGCCCAAGCCGATGCCCGAACCGACGCCTGCACCGACGCCGTCTCCGGCTGCGGCGTCATCTGGCGATGCAGACCGCCCTGCTGTCCTGAGCGAAGCGCGTGCCGGTGGTGCCGATGATCTGACCAAGATCAAGGGTGTCGGTCCGAAGATGAACGCGATGCTGAATGGCATGGGCTTCTACCACTTCGATCAGATCGCCGCCTGGACCGACAAAGAGGTCGCCTGGGTTGATGACAACCTCGAAGGGTTCAATGGCCGTATCGTTCGCGACAAATGGGTCGAACAGGCCCGCGATCTGGCCAAATAAGTCTTGCCCGATGATCGCCAGCTTGCGACAGCGCGACGCGCGCGGACGGTAAGTCTGGTGATTGCCGGGACCATGCTGATATGGCTTGCGGCGCAATGGATTGGTCCGGCGATGGGTTTGCCGGGCCGCTTCGCTTTTCTGATCGACCTGGCAGCGCTTGCAACGTTTATCTGGGCGATGATCAACACCTATTGGATCTGGCGGGAACGTCAGAAAGACAGCTGAAAGTAGACGGCAATGCTTGACGATAAAGACCGCATCTTCACCAACATTTACGGGATGCACGACCGGACCCTGGCGGGCGCGAAGGCGCGCGGCCATTGGGATGGCACCGCCGGGATCATCAAGAAGGGTCGCGACTGGATTGTTGAGCAGATGAAAGCCTCGGGCCTGCGCGGTCGCGGCGGGGCGGGGTTTCCGACGGGTCTGAAGTGGTCGTTCATGCCCAAGGAAAGCGACGGTCGCCCGGCCTATCTGGTAGTGAACGCCGATGAGTCCGAACCCGGCACCTGTAAAGACCGCGAGATCATGCGCCATGACCCGCACACGCTGGTCGAAGGCTGCCTGATTGCCAGCTTCGCGATGAACTCTAACGCCTGCTACATCTACATTCGTGGCGAGTATATCCGTGAGAAGGAGGCCTTGCAGGCCGCCATTGATGAGGCTTACGACGCTGGCCTTGTCGGGAAGAACGCCTGCGGATCGGGCTGGGATTTCGACATCTATCTGACCCACGGTGCTGGTGCGTATATCTGTGGTGAGGAAACGGCACTTCTGGAAAGCCTTGAGGGCAAGAAGGGGATGCCCCGCATGAAACCTCCGTTCCCTGCGGGCGCGGGTCTGTATGGCTGCCCGACGACAGTGAACAACGTTGAGTCCATTGCCGTGGTGCCGACGATCCTGCGGCGCGGGCCGGAGTGGTTTGCGGGCTTCGGACGGCCCAACAATGCGGGCACCAAGCTGTTCGCGATCTCTGGCCATGTGAACAACCCATGTGTCGTCGAAGAAGCGATGAGCATCGGTTTCGAGGAATTGATCGAAAAGCACTGCGGTGGCATTCGCGGCGGTTGGGAGAACCTGAAAGCGGTGATCCCCGGCGGGTCGTCGGTCCCGTGTATTCGCGGTGAACACATGCGCGAGGCGATCATGGACTTCGATTACCTGCGCGAGCAGCGCTCGGGTCTGGGGACGGCGGCGGTGATTGTGATGGATCAGAACACCGACATCATCAAAGCGATCTGGCGGCTGGCGAAGTTCTACAAGCACGAGTCGTGCGGCCAATGCACGCCCTGTCGCGAAGGCACCGGTTGGATGATGCGGGTTATGGACCGGCTGGTCACCGGCGACGCGGAGGTCGAGGAGATCGACATGCTGCTGGACGTGACCAAACAGGTCGAGGGCCACACGATCTGCGCCCTCGGCGACGCCGCCGCCTGGCCGATCCAGGGCCTGATCCGCAATTTCCGCGACGAGATCGAGGATCGGATCAAGCACAAGCGGGTTGGCGGGATGAGTGCGGTCGCGGCGGAGTGAGTGGGGAGCTTCTGGCAGTCGTTTTCTTTATAGTCGCCTGGCTGTTGCTGACCGTAGGCATGATCCTGCGGCACATTACGAACGGTGACGGCAAGGCTGCCATTCTCTGGGCGATTGCGCCAACGTTGTGGGTGTTCGCCGTCAGTGTCTTGCCAAAATTTGGATTTCAGACGAACGAATGGATGTTGCCATTCGCGATCTCTGGCGGTCTGTTCGTTCTGACGGGCGTGTTCTTTCTTGATGCCTTGCGCAAATTCCGTGGCCGGTAGGCTTCTGCCAATCCGACAGTCCACGCCACACCACGCCCGGATCAAGCCTGAAAGCCATTGGCAAGGTTACGCGCCTCACCCTGCTAGAGCCGTTCCGGCACGATAAATTGGCCCTCATCACCGTTGCAGCGACAGCCGCCTGTCAGGCGCTGGCCCGGTTTGTGTCAAGCAACGACCAATGCCCGGTATAAGCAGAAGGTGGTTCTGGTCACTGGCCGGACGGCACTCTAAACCTGTTCTCATGAAGCGCCTGCGTAACCTCTGGGATTCCATTCTGTCTCTGATCGCCGCTGTCCTGACGGCAGTGATCTGTTTCGTGCCGGTCTGGGCCAGCTACCGCGCCCTTGATGACGGGCTGGTGCCGGTCTGGGTCTGGGGCGCGATCATCGGGCTGGGGCTGGTCGGGCTGGTGATGGTGTTTGCGTTCTTGCGCAAAGCGCGAGACGGGGTGTCGCCCCTGCGCGAACGAAAGCGGAGGTGACTTAATGCAGATCAAGGACAAACGTGACCGGATTGAAGCACGGGACTCGGCGCTGTCCGGTTCGCTTTTCGATGATGTGAACCTGTCGAACACGTCGTTTCAGAACGTGAATCTTTCACGCGCGACGTTCGAAAATATCAACATGACAGAGGTTTCCATCGACAACGCAAACCTGACCGGCATGACCATCCGCGGAATTCTGGTCACGGACCTGCTGCGCGTCTACGAGGATTCGTTATGAAATCTCCCCTTGGCCTGTCCTTTGCCATTTTGGCGATGCCGGCGTTGGCCGAAAACCACCTGGCGGTGGCGCCGCAGTATTACCTGGATACAGTGATCGGCATGTCGCTGGCCGAGCAATACGCCTGGCATTGCACAAAGCTCGACGTGAGTGGTGAAGCGATGGGGGTGGCCTACGCGGGAGTATTGGAGCAGCTTGCATCAGAAGGGATCCCAACCGATGCGCCACATGAGCATATGTTGCTGCCACCGGCGGCTGAAACCGACGCGATGATCACCGATATGCTAGAGCGCAATCAGGCAGCTGACGATCCGGCTACGGCGTTCTGTTCCGAAGCGCGCGCTGAGATGGCGGCAGGCTCGATCGTCGGATCATTTCTACAGGAAATCCAATGATCCAGCCCGCGGACCATCACCTTGCACAACTCAACATTGGTCGGTTGATCGCCCCGACGGATGACCCGAGAGTCGCCGAATTCATGAACAACCTCGACCGGATCAACGGGTTGGGCAAACGAATGCCTGGGTTCGTCTGGATCATGGAAGGTTCGGGCGAACCGGGTACTGGCAATACTGAGGCCGCGTTGGACGGCGATCCGCAATTCGTCGCCAACCTGACTGTCTGGGAAACGGTCGATGCTTTGGAGGCGTTCGTGTTCAACACGCTCCACTTCAAGTTTTTTGAACGGCGCAAAGAGTGGTTTGAGCCCTCGGACGGGATGCATTTCGTCATGTGGTGGGTGCCGGAAGGGCATAGACCAACGCTGGACGAAGCGCGTTCACGGCTCGCGCATCGTAAGACCCACGGCGACAGTGATCACGCATTCGGCTGGGATTGGGGCAGTGCCGATTAACTGGGCAATCCTGCGCCGATGAACGAAATTGTCATTGCCCATGTGCCGCCGAATTCGCTAGATTTGCCCCGTTGTTGATGTGCCCAGTACCAATTGTACGGAGTGACCCATGCGCCCCCTTATCCTTCCGACTATTTTGGCGGCCGCTGTTGCCCTGCCGCTGAGTGCGCAGGGCCGGCCGGGCCTTGAATTTGAGCCCGACATAGATAATTCGCTGCTGATCGTGATGACCGCCGATCTGATACGGAAGAATTGTGACGCCATCGACGCGCGCAAGATCAAAGCGGTTTTGTATATCAAGGGTATCCAAAAGCGCGCGCGCGGGATGGGATACTCCAAGGATGAGATCGAACACCACGTCGAGGATGAGGGTCAGAAAGCCCGGCTGAAGGAAATCTCCATGGCTTATTTGGCGAGCAAAGGCTTGGTCGAGGATGACCCGGCCACGTACTGCACCGTTGGGCGCGCGGAAATGGCCGCACAAAGCACCGTTGGCAGTTTACTGAAAGGCGGCTGACACGGGGGGCGAACGATCTGGCCCGTGAAGCGGTTGGTCTTGGAAACGACTAAGACCTTCGCCACTGGCGTTCGATATAGCGAGCGTGAGGCGTTTGGGGGTTGCGACGTTAGCTGGCGATTGGCCTTGAGCGGGCATTCGTACGAAATGGGCACGAGCCGGGCGAGCGCCTGACCGCGGGCTGGCGCAGCAATGGTCATCTGGGGCAATTTATGGTGCAGCTAAGGCTGTGGCATCAATGAGATGTGCGACTTTGCCAAAGCGCCGGACCGCGGGACGGTCAGGCGCTGGCCCGGCGGCTTCACCTTGATTCCGGGCATTGGTTGCGTCCAACCCGAGGTTCCAGTTTGGGCCAATAGCGCTCTGTTCGTCCGCCATGACCGGACAGTTACGCGCATATCGCACAAAATACCGCTTCACGCCCTTTTCCTGCCCGCCAGAACCGGGCAAAAGGCGGGTGGCGATTGTGACTGGCGCGCTGGGCGCGCTCTGGAAGGACCGATATGGCTGATCTGCGTAAAATCATCATTGACGAGACCGAGGTTGAGGTTGATCCCGCCCTGACCCTCATTCAGGCGTGTGAGCAGGCCGGCGTGGAAATTCCCCGGTTTTGTTATCATGAGCGTCTGAGCATCGCCGGTAACTGCCGGATGTGTCTGGTTGAAGTCGTCGGTGGCCCGCCAAAACCCGCCGCCTCCTGCGCGATGCAGGTGAAGGATTTGCGCCCCGGTCCGGAAGGCCAGCCGTCGGTGGTGAAGACCAACTCGCCCATGGTCAAAAAAGCCCGCGAGGGCGTCATGGAATTCCTGCTGATCAACCACCCGCTGGATTGCCCGATCTGCGATCAGGGGGGGGAGTGTGACCTGCAGGATCAGGCAATGGCCTATGGCGTCGATTTTTCCCGCTACCGCGAGGTGAAGCGCGCAACCGAGGATCTTGACCTTGGCCCGTTGGTCGAAACCCATATGACGCGATGCATCTCCTGCACCCGCTGTGTGCGCTTTACGACCGAAGTGGCCGGTATCCACCAGATGGGCCAGACGGGCCGGGGTGAAGATGCCGAGATCACCGCCTATCTGGGCGAAACGCTCGACAGCAACCTGCAGGGCAACATCATTGATCTGTGCCCGGTTGGGGCGCTGACGTCCAAACCATACGCTTTCACTGCCCGCCCTTGGGAATTGTCGAAGACCGAGACCATCGACGTGATGGACGCGCTCGGCTCCAACATCCGGGTCGATACCAAAGGGTGCGAAGTCATGCGCATTCTGCCGCGCAACCATGACGGCGTGAACGAAGAATGGCTGTCCGACAAATCTCGGTTCGTCTGGGACGGGCTGCGGCGGCAAAGATTGGATACCCCATACGTGCGGGTCGACGGTAAGCTGAAGGCGGTGACATGGCCGGTGGCATTGGCAGCGACGGCAGCGGCGTTCAAGGACGCAAAAGTCGCCGGACTGGTTGGCGATCTGGCTCCGGTTGAGGCGGCGTTTGCTCTGAAAGCGCTGATCGAGGGGCAGGGCGGCAAAGTCGAATGCCGGACGGATGGGGCAAAGCTGCCCGCGGGGAATCGCAGTGCCTATGTCGGGACGGCGCGGATCGAGGATATCGACAGCGCCAAGGCGATCATGTTGATCGGTACGAACCCGCGGGCTGAGGCTCCGGTTCTGAACGCGCGGATCCGCAAGGCCTGGCTAAATGGTGCGAAGATTGGTGTTGTCGGAGAAGCGGTCGATCTTACTTACGAATATTTCCATCTGGGGAGTGGAGCGGACGACCTCGCCAAGATGACGGAAGGCGGGCATACCGACGCCCTGGGCAAGGACACGCTGGTCATCGTCGGACAGGGCGCTCTGGCGCGTGAAGACGGGGCCGAGGTTCTGGGCCACGTGATGAAATTCGCCGAAATGACGGAAAGCCGGATGCTGGTGCTTCACACCGCTGCGGGACGCGTTGGTGCGATGGACGTTGGCGCTGTGACCGAGGGTGGTGTTTCGGCGGCGCTTGACGGGGCCGGGGTGGTCTATGCGCTGGGCACCGATGAAGGTGACATTCCGGCGGGGCCGTTTGTGATCTATCAGGGCAGCCATGGAGATCGGGGAGCGCATCGCGCCGACATCATCCTGCCCGCCGCGACCTGGACCGAGGAATCAGGGATATTTGTCAACACTGAAGGGCGGCCACAGATGGCGCTGCGCGCATCCTTTCCGCCGGGCGAGGCCAAGGAAAACTGGGCGATCCTACGTGCGTTGTCTGCAGAGTTGGGGGCGACGCTGCCCTATGACTCGCTGTCAGCATTGCGCGCCGCACTTGTCGCCGCACACCTGCATCTGGACGCGATTGACGAGGTGCCAGAAAATGGCTGGAAACCGGTTGCGACAGGTGCCTGTTCTGGCGAATTCCTATCTGCTGTGCAGGACCACTATCTGACCAACCCGATTGCACGAGCCAGCGCATTGATGGGTGAGCTTTCGGCAAACGCCGCCGCCCGTCGCAAGACCGCCATCGCGGCGGAGTGAAGCCATGCGCAGCGGCATCGGTTTCGCGGCTCTGCTGCTGACAGGCTGCGCGGCGACCGTGCCGGAGGAGCCGGTTGAAGAGCTGCCATTCAACCCGATTTATCAGCCGGTTGAAACGGCCTTGCTGGACGAAGATCTGGTGCAGTTCACAGTGACCATGCGTGGCGCGCGGACCCAACAGGACGTGGCCGATTTCGCCGATTGTGCGGCGGCAGGCTATACAGGAATCCGGGGCTATGAATTTGCGCGACACCTGCGCACAAATCTGGACCAGCGGGCTGGCGTTTGGCGCGCGGATGCTATTTACACGATCTCGCCACAGCGGCCTGCCGGGACGATCCTTATTGACGCCCAGCAGACGGTCGCAGACTGCAAGCGGGACGGAATTCCGACGGTATGAGGGATCATGGGCAACTTCTTTGAAACCGGCCTCGGGATTGTGGTGATTATCGCTGCGCAAAGCCTTCTGGTGATTGGCTTTGTCATGATTTCGCTGCTGTTCCTGGTTTACGGAGACCGCAAGATCTGGGCCGCCGTGCAAATGCGTCGCGGTCCGAACGTGGTGGGGGCCTTCGGGCTGCTGCAATCGGTGGCCGATGCACTGAAATACGTGGTGAAAGAAGTCGTGATTCCGGCCGGCGCGGACAAAACTGTCTTTATGCTGGCCCCGATCACCAGCTTTGTCCTCGCCATGATTGCCTGGGCGGTGATCCCGTTCAACGACACCTGGGTGCTGGCCGATCTGAACGTCGCGATCCTCTATGTCTTCGCGGTCAGCAGCCTTGAGGTTTACGGCGTCATCATGGGCGGCTGGGCCTCGAACTCGAAATATCCGTTCCTTGGGTCGTTGCGGTCGGCGGCGCAGATGATTTCCTATGAAGTTTCGATTGGGTTGATCATCATCGGGGTGATCCTGACAACCGGCTCTTTGAATTTCGGAGAGATCGTGCGCGCCCAGAGCGGCGACTACGGGCTGTTCAACTGGTACTGGCTGCCACACTTCCCGATGGTTTTCCTGTTCTTCATCAGCGCCTTGGCCGAAACCAACCGCCCGCCGTTCGACTTGCCCGAGGCGGAGTCGGAACTGGTCGCCGGGTATCAGGTCGAGTATTCCAGCACCCCCTTCCTTCTGTTCATGGCCGGCGAATACATCGCCATCTTCCTGATGTGCGCCCTGACGACACTGCTGTTTTTCGGCGGCTGGCTGAGCCCGATCCCCGGCATCCCCGACGGGGCGCTGTGGATGGTCGCCAAGATGGGCTTCTTCTTCTTCCTGTTCGCAATGGTGAAGGCCGTGGTGCCGCGTTATCGCTATGACCAGCTGATGCGGCTGGGCTGGAAGGTGTTCCTGCCATTCAGCCTCGCCTGGGTCGTCTGGGTGGCGTTCGCAGCCAAGTTCGAGCTGTTCGGCGGCGCCTATGCCCGCTGGGTTGTGGGGGGCTGATCCGCGATGGGCGTCGATATCGAACTCTTTGAACGGCTGGCCGAGCTGTCGACGCGGTTCCAACCCAAGGGGCGGACGCTGATGCTTGGGCGTCATACCATTGCGGTGAACGAGCGGATTTTGCCCAAGTTTCAAGGTATTCTGGATGCCAACGGTATCGATTTGACGCCTGCCGACCTGATGCAGGATGACGGTTATAGCGAAACCCTGATGGCTCAGCTTGGGTTCGGCGACATGGAGGCGATGGATTTTTCGGACTACGAGGGGGCGTCGATCATCCACGATCTGAACAACCCGGTGCCGAAATCGCTGCACAAGAAATTCGACCTTATCTTCGATGGCGGCACGATTGAGCATGTGTTCAATGTGCCGATGGCGCTGGAAAATGTGTTCCGGATGCTGCGGCCGGGGGGGCGGTTCATCTCGGCCAACGGGTTCAACGGCTGGCCCGCGCATGGCATTTATCAGTTCAATCCGGAGCTTGTCTGGACCTATTGGGTGCGCAATTGCGGATGCACCGTGCACGCCTGTAAAGGCATCCAGAAGAAGCCGCGCGGCGGCAACTATCACCTCGATTTCCGCGATCCGGCTGAGACCGGGAAACGGCTGCGGCTAAAGGGTCGCGTGCCTGCGGGCCGGATGTATCTATACTATGAAGTGGAGCGCACTCCGGAGGCAAAGCTTCGCAATGTCGTGCTGCAAAGCGACTATGAAACCAAGTGGCAGGGGCATACCAACGCCGGTGCGACACGACTGGACGAAAAGGTGGAGAGCGCATGACCCAGATCGATGTCGCTCAAATGCAGAGATACCCTAGTGAGATTGGATCCGCCTTTGCAGCCAAGTTCGAGCTATTCGGCGTCGCCTATGCCCTCTGGGTTGCGGAAGGCTGAGGATGAGTGAGCCTACACATCCGCGCCTTTGGTTGGCCTATGTCCTTTTGCTACTTACAGGACAAACTGGCTTGTATAATTTCTACCTGCATCGCTCCGGTCCAGGCATGGTAATGCTCATGGGTTTTTTTGGTATGATTGCGATATTTCTCATCCCAGTTGCAAAAATTGCCGCGTATATCTCCATTGCCGGTCTGGCAGTGCTGACGCTGATAGTATTCATTGATGTCTTTCGCATGCCGAAACTCGTGGCTAGGGCTCATGCAAACTCGCTAGGGGGCCAATCATGACCCAGATCGACTACACCCGCTCTGTCAAATACTTCCTGTTGATGGATTTCTGGAAGGGCCTGGGCCTGGGCCTGAAGTATTTCTTCAGCCCCAAGGCGACGCTGAACTATCCGCATGAAAAGGGGCCGCTGTCGCCCCGGTTCCGGGGCGAACACGCTCTGCGCCGGTATCCCAATGGCGAAGAACGCTGCATCGCCTGCAAATTGTGCGAAGCAATCTGCCCCGCGCAGGCGATCACCATTGATGCCGAACCGCGCGATGACGGCTCTCGCCGGACCACGCGCTATGACATTGACATGACGAAATGCATCTATTGCGGCTTCTGTCAGGAGGCTTGTCCGGTCGACGCCATTGTCGAGGGCCCGAATTTCGAATTCGCCACGGAGACCCGGGAAGAGCTGTTCTATGACAAAGACAAACTGCTCGCCAACGGTGACCGCTGGGAAGCGGAAATCGCGCGCAATCTGGAAATGGATGCGCCGTACCGATGAACGACTTCACCAAAATATTCCAGCAGATGCTCGACAACGGGCAAGAGATGGCGAAGGCATTCAACCCGTCGGCCACAGGATTTGACGCCAAGGCGTTCGAAAATGCTGTGCCGACGATGCCGCCGGAAGTGATGGAGATGTTTTTTGGCAAGACCCTGAACCGCGATGGGCTGGACGCCAAGACCCGGCTGTTCCTGACGCTGGCGGCGCTGACGGTGCTGGGCGCGCAGGCCGATAGCCAGATCCGTCTGACGGTGCGCCACGCGCTGGCCGCCGGGGCGACGCCGCAGGAAATTGCCGAGGTTATCGGCCAGATGGCGATGTTCGGCGGCGTGCCCGCGATGACCAAGGCGATGGAACTGGCCAAGGAAGCGATTGAAAAGGACGCAGAATCATGACGTTTGCGGCGTTCGCCTTTTACCTGTTTGCCTTTGCGGTGGTCGCCGGGGGCCTGATGGTCGTCGTTGCCCGCAACCCGGTGCATTCGGTGCTGTGGCTGATCCTGTGCTTCCTTTCTTCGGCGGGCCTGTTCGTGCTGGTCGGGGCCGAGTTCGTGGCGATGCTGCTGATCATCGTCTACGTCGGCGCGGTCGCGGTGCTGTTCCTGTTTGTCGTCATGATGCTGGACGTCGACTTCGCCGAGCTGAAGGCCGAAATGGCGAATTACATGCCGCTGGGCCTGGTGATCGGGGTCGTCCTGCTGATGCAACTGGGCATCGCCTTCGGCGTCTGGCAGTCCGCCGACATTGCCGAAAGCCAGCGCGCCGCGCCGGTGATCGCCGTGGGGGCCGAGGATGTGGGTGAGGGGCTGTTCAGCGACAGCGACGCGCTGCTGAGCCAGACACACAACACCCGCGCACTCGGCACGCTGATCTACGACGACTATCTGCTGCTGTTCCAACTCGCCGGGCTGATCCTGCTGGTTGCCATGATCGGCGCAATCGTCCTGACCCTGCGCCACCGGACCGACATCAAGCGGCAGAACATCGTCGCCCAGATGATGCGCGACCCGGCCAAGGCGATGGAGTTGAAGGACGTGAAACCGGGCAGGGACTATGATCGCACTCGAACACTACCTCACCGTCGCTGCCGCGCTGTTCGTGATCGGCATTTTCGGGCTGTTCCTGAACCGCAAGAACGTGATCGTCATCCTGATGAGCATCGAATTGATGCTGCTGGCGGTGAACATCAATTTCGTGGCGTTCTCGGCCTACCTGGGCGACCTGGTCGGGCAGGTCTTCACCCTGTTCGTGCTGACCGTGGCGGCGGCTGAGGCCGCGATCGGCCTTGCGATCCTCGTCTGTTTCTTCCGCAATCGCGGCACCATCGACGTTGAAGACGTCAACGTGATGAAGGGCTGAACCCATGGCAACAATCATCCTGTTTGCCCCGCTTCTGGGCGCGCTGATCGGCGGGCTTGGCTGGCGTGTGATCGGAGAACCGGCGGCGCAGTGGATCACCACGGGGCTGCTGTTTCTGGCCGCGATCCTGTCCTGGGTGATTTTCCTGACGCTGGGGCCCGAAACCGAGCACATCCAGATCCTGCGCTGGATCGAATCCGGCAGCCTGTCCACCGACTGGGCGATCCGTCTGGACCGTCTGACCTCGATCATGCTGGTGGTCATCACCACCGTCTCGGCGCTCGTCCACCTCTATTCCTTTGGCTACATGGGCCATGATGAGAACTTTGGTGAGGGCGAGGGGTCCGAGTACAAGGCGCGGTTCTTTGCCTACCTCAGTTTCTTCACCTTCGCGATGCTGTGCCTCGTCACCGCCGACAATCTTGTTCAGATGTTCTTTGGTTGGGAAGGGGTCGGCCTCGCCTCCTACCTGCTGATCGGGTTCTATTATAAGAAGCCGAGCGCCAATGCCGCTGCGATCAAGGCATTCGTGGTCAACCGGATCGGCGACTTCGGCTTCGCCCTGGGGATTTTCGCACTGTATCTGTTGACGGATTCGATCCGCTTTGACGACATCTTTGCCGCCACGCCCGAGCTGGCGCAGACCAGTATTCGATTCCTGTGGACCGACTGGAACGCGGCCGAATTGACCGCCTTCCTGCTGTTCATCGGCGCGATGGGAAAATCGGCGCAGTTCTTTCTGCACACCTGGCTACCGGACGCGATGGAGGGCCCGACGCCGGTGTCGGCGCTGATCCACGCCGCGACGATGGTGACGGCGGGCGTGTTCCTGGTCTGCCGGTTCTCTCCGCTAATGGAATTCGCGCCTTATACGCAAACGTTTATCGTCATCATCGGCGCGACCACGGCATTTTTTGCTGCCACCGTGGGGCTGGTGCAGAACGACATCAAACGGGTGATCGCCTATTCGACCTGTTCGCAGCTTGGCTATATGTTCGTGGCCGCGGGCGTCGGAGTCTATTCGGTCGCGATGTTCCACCTGCTGACGCACGCATTCTTCAAGGCGATGCTGTTCCTCGGGGCCGGTTCGGTCATCCACGCGATGCATCATGAGCAGGACATGCGCAATTATGGCGGGTTGAAGGACAAGATCCCGCTGACTTTCTGGGCGATGTTGATCGGCACGCTTGCAATCACCGGGGTCGGGATTCCGCTGACGCATTACGGCTTTGCCGGGTTCCTGTCCAAAGACGCCATCATAGAAAGCGCCTTTGCCGGTGGCACCAATGCGGCCAGCTTTGCCTTCTGGGCGCTGGTGATTGCCGCGGCGATGACCAGTTTCTACAGCTGGCGGCTGATGTTCATGACCTTCTGGGGTGAGGCGCGAGGTGACATGCACGCGCATGGGCATGCCCACGAAAGCCCGCGCTCGATGTTGGCACCGCTTGGTGTTCTGGCGGTCGGCTCAGTGCTGGCGGGGATGATCTGGGTCGGGCCGTTCTTCGGCGACCATGCCGAAGTTGAGGAATTCTTTGGCATCCCGCATGCGGAAGGTGCCGAGGCCCATGCCGGGCTTGGCGGGCCGGAATTGATGTTTGGTGCGGCGCTGGCGGCGACTGAGGCTGAGGGCGACGATCATGGCGACAAAGCCGCTGTCGACCCTGAAAACCTGCCGGTTCAGCCGGGCGAGGGCGCGATCTATATGCACCCGTCCAACCATACGCTTGACGACGCGCACCACGCCCCGAAATGGGTGAAGGTGTCTCCGTTCATCGCCATGCTGCTGGGCTTTGGCATCGCGTTGTCGATGTATATGCGCGGCGTGCCGGTCCTGGCAAAACTGGGTCTGGGTGCTTTGGGCGCAGTCGTCCTGTTCGTCGCCAAGGTGCCGCTGGCGCTGGCGATCCTCGGCGGCGTCGTTCTTGCCGCGATATTCCTGCTGACACGCTTTGGCATGAATGAGACGTTAGCCGCGAACCAGGCGCCGCTTTATCGGTTCTTCCTGAACAAATGGTACTTCGACGAGATCTATGACGCGACCTTCGTGCGCGGCGCAAAATGGCTGGGCCGCTTCCTGTGGAAGAAGGGTGATGGGATGGTGATCGACGGAACCATCAACGGGGTTGCCATGGAAATCGTGCCGTTCTTTACCCGCCTCGCTGGCCGCGCGCAGTCTGGATACATGTTCCACTATGCCGCCGCGATGGTGCTGGGGATCGTAATTTTCATCACCTGGATGACGCTGTGGGGGGGGCAGTAAGATGCAAGGCAACCTGCTGTCGATCATCACCTTCCTGCCGCTGATTGCCGCCGTCATACTGGCGCTGTTCCTGCGTGGTGATGACGCCGCCGCGCAGAAGAACGCCAAATGGCTGGCGCTGACCGCAACCTCGACCACTTTCGTCGTTTCGCTGTTCATGCTGGCCGGGTTCAATCCGAACGACACCGGATTCCAGTTTGTCGAGGAACGCAGCTGGCTACTGGGGCTGACCTATAAGCTGGGCGTCGACGGGATCAGCGTTTTGTTCGTGATGTTGACCACGTTCCTGATGCCGCTGGTCATCGCCGCTTGCTGGACCGTCGAGCACCGGGTGAAAGACTACATGATCGCGTTCCTGATGCTGGAAACGCTGATGCTGGGCGTGTTCTGCGCGCTGGATCTAATCCTGTTCTACCTGTTCTTCGAAGGCGGGTTGATCCCGATGTTCCTGATCATCGGCATCTGGGGTGGCAGGGAACGCATCTATGCTGCGTTCAAATTCTTCCTCTACACCTTCCTCGGCTCGGTCCTGATGCTGGTCGCGATGATCGGCATGTTCGTGCAGGCCGGGACCACCGACATTCCGACCCTGCTGAACCACCAATTCGCCTCCGAGACCTTCGCCGTCTGGGGCTTCCAGATCATCGGCGGCGTGCAGACGCTGCTGTGGCTGGCGTTCTTTGCCAGTTTCGCGGTGAAAATGCCGATGTGGCCGGTGCACACATGGTTGCCGGATGCGCACGTGCAAGCGCCGACCGCCGGGTCTGTTGTGCTGGCAGCGATCCTGCTGAAAATGGGCGGTTATGGCTTCCTGCGATTCAGCTTGCCGATGTTTCCGGTCGCCTCGGACATCATGGCTGATTTCGTGATGTGGCTGAGTGCGATTGCGATCATCTACACCAGCCTCGTCGCGCTGATGCAGGAAGATATGAAGAAGCTGATCGCCTATTCCTCGGTCGCGCATATGGGCTACGTCACCGCCGGGATCTTCGCGGCGAACCAGCAGGGCGTCGATGGGGCAATCTTCCAGATGATCAGCCACGGGTTTATCTCGGGCGCCCTGTTCCTGTGTGTCGGGGTCATCTACGACCGGATGCACACGCGCGAGATTGATGCCTACGGCGGCCTTGTGAATAAAATGCCAGCCTACGCGGCGATCTTCATGCTGTTCACCATGGCCAATGTTGGCCTGCCGGGGACGTCCGGCTTTGTCGGAGAATTCCTGACCCTTATCGGCATCTTTCAGGCCAATACCTGGGTGGCAATGGTGGCGACGGCAGGGGTGATCTTGTCCGCTGGCTACGCGCTGTGGCTGTACCGCCGCGTGGTCATGGGTGATCTGATTAAGGAGAGCCTGCGCTCGATCAAGGACATGACCGACCGCGAGAAAGCGATCTTCGCGCCGCTTGTGGTGATGACGATTCTGCTGGGTGTCTATCCCAGTCTGGTCACCGACATGATCGGCCCCTCGGTCGAGGCGCTTTTGGACAACTACCACGCTGGGTTACCGGCTGAGGCCGGCATGACGCAAGTGGCGCATAACTAGGGGGCGGTGCGATGACCAACGCTGATATCCAGACCGTCCTGCCCGAAGTGCTGCTCGCCGCTTACGCGATGCTGGCGCTGATGTTCGGGGTCTATACGACAAAAGACAAGGTCGCGCCGCTGCTGGTCTGGGTGACCAGCGCGGTTCTGGCAGTCCTCGGCTTGTGGATTCTGACCGGTGGGGGCGGCGATGTCGCAGCCTTTGGCGGGATGATCGTCAACGACGCCTTCGCGCGTTTTGCCAAGGTGGTGATCCTGTTCAGCGCCGCCGCCGTACTGCTGATGAGCGAAGGCTATATGGCCAAGCGCGGGTTACTGCGCTTCGAGTACCCGCTGCTGGTCGCACTGGCGGTGGTCGGCATGATGGTCATGGTTTCTGCCGGAGACCTGATGGCGCTCTATATGGGGTTGGAGCTGCAATCGCTGGCGCTCTATGTGGTCGCCGCGCTGCGCCGGGACTCAGTGAAATCGACCGAGGCCGGGCTAAAGTATTTCGTGCTTGGCGCGCTGTCCTCCGGCCTGCTGCTTTACGGAGCGTCGCTGGTCTACGGCTTTGCGGGCACCACGCTGTTCACCGGCATCATTGCCGCCGTGGGCGAGGGGCAGGCGCCACTGGGGCTGCTGTTCGGGCTGGTCTTCGTAATCGCGGGCATGGCCTTCAAGGTCAGCGCAGCACCCTTTCATATGTGGACGCCGGATGTCTATGAGGGCTCGCCCACGCCGGTTACCGCGTTTTTTGCCACCGCGCCGAAAATGGCTGCGATGGGGCTGTTCGCGCGGGTCGTGCATGATGCCTTTGGCGGGGTCGTTGGCGACTGGCAGCAGATCGTCGCGTTCCTCGCCGTGGCTTCGATGTTCCTCGGCGGCATCGCCGCCATCGGGCAGCGCAATATCAAGCGGCTGATGGCCTATTCGTCGATCAGCCACATGGGCTTTGCGCTGATGGGGCTGGCGGCGGGTACTGCCTTCGGCGTGCAGGCGATGTTGGTCTATATGGCGATCTATGTGACGATGAACATCGGCGTTTTCGCCTTCATCCTTGCGATGGAACGAGACGGCGCGCCGGTGGTGCGCATTGACGAGCTTGGCGGGTATTCCAAACGCGAGCCGCTGCGCGCGCTGGCGATGCTGGTGCTGCTGTTCAGCCTTGCGGGGGTGCCGCCGCTGGTCGGCTTCTTCGGCAAATTCTACGTGCTGCGCGCCGCGATGGACGCTGGCATGACATGGCTCGCCATCGCCGCCGTGATAGCTGCCGTCATCAACGCCTTTTATTACCTGCGCATCGTCTTCCTGATGTATTTCGGGGAAGATGCTGAGGCGATGGACAGCGGCATTTCGCCCGTCCTCTGGGGTTTCCTGATGGCCTCCGCCGCGATCATGGTTGTTGGGATCATCAACCTATTCGGGGTCGAAGCGATTGCCGCCACCGCCGCTGCGGCTCTTGTCAACTGAGTCTGTCTGGCCCGAAGGGGTCGGACGGATCGACCTGCCCGAAATTGACAGCACCAACGCCGAAGCCGCGCGACGCGCGCCGACGCTGAGTCAGCCGACATGGATTTTCACACATAAGCAGACCGGGGCCAAAGGCCGCCGAGGCCGGGTTTGGGCGCAACCACCGGGGAGTTTTGCCGCTACACTGGTGATGGAACCACTGGGCGGGCCGGGCGAGGGGGCGCTGCGCAGTTTCATGGCCGCGAATGCGTTGTTTGAGGCGCTGGCTTTGTTCGTTGATCGCACTCGGCTGGCGTTGAAATGGCCCAATGACGTGCTGCTGGATGGCGGCAAGGTTGCTGGTATCCTGCTGGAAAGTGCCGGCACGGCCGAACGGCTGGATTGGCTGGCGGTGGGGATCGGAGTGAACCTCGGCTTGCCGCCGGACGATGTCCGGAACGCAGCATTTCCTCCGGTAGGGCTAGCTGAGCAAGGCGGAAAGACTGTGCTGCCAGAGGATTTTTTGCCGCTGCTGGCCGCGAATTTCGCTACGCAGGAGGCGTTGCTGGCCGCCGAAGGTTTCGCACCAATCCGCGCGCAATGGCTGGCCAAAGCCGCTCGTTTGGGCGAGGTGATAACCGCCCGCACTGGATCGGCCGAAATCACCGGGCGGTTTGACACCATCGACGATAGCGGGTGTCTTGTGCTGACCTCTCCGACCGGGCAAAAGGCGATCCCCGCCGCCGACGTTTTTTTCTGAACGGAAATCCCCATGCTGCTTTGCATCGACACCGGCAATACCAACACGGTTTTCGCAATCTGGGACGGGAAGAAATTCCTTGGCACATGGCGCGCCTCGACCGAGCATCAGCGCACCGGCGACCAGTATTTCGTCTGGCTGAACACGCTGATGAAGGCGCAGGGGCTGAAGGCGAAAATCACCGAGGTCATAATCTCGTCCACCGTGCCGCGCGTGGTGTTCAACCTGCGTGTCTTGTGTGATCGGTACTTCAATTGTCGCCCGCTGGTGGTGGGCAAGCCCGAGTGCAGGCTGCCGGTGGAGCCGCGCGTTGATCCGGGCACACGGCCCGGGCCTGACCGGCTGGCCAATGCGGCGGGGGCGTTTGATCGGCACGGCGGCAATGTGGTTGTGGTAGACTTCGGCACGGCAACGAATTTTGACGTGGTGTCCGACGATGGCGCGTATGTTGGCGGTGTGATCGCACCCGGAGTGAATCTGTCGCTTGAGGCGCTTCATGCCGGAGCTGCAGCACTGCCACATGTCGATATATCTCAGCCCGCCAAGGTAATCGGCACCAATACGATTGAATGCATTCAGTCCGGCGTGTTCTGGGGCTACACGGGGTTGATTGAAGGATTGATTGCCCGCATCCGCACCGAATATGGCAAGCCGATGAAGGTCATCGGAACCGGTGGGCTGGCCCCGCTATTCGCCCAAGGCGACGTAAAATTCGACACAATTGAAGAAGATCTGACGATGCACGGCCTGACCGTCATCCATAAATGTAACAAGGAAAACAAATGAGTACGAGCGAACGACTGATCTACCTGCCCCTGGGTGGCGCGGGTGAGATTGGCATGAATACTTACGTCTATGGCTACGGCAAGAAGGATAAGGAACGCCTGATCGTCGTTGATTTGGGCATCACCTTCCCCGACATGGACACGACACCCGGTGTCGACGTCATCATGGCAAATATCGACTGGCTTGTAGCGCGCAAGGACCGGATCGAAGCTATCTTCATCACCCACGCGCACGAAGATCATATTGGCGCTTTGGGGCATCTTTGGAGCGGCCTGCGCGCGCCGATACACTGCCGAAAATTCACCGCCCACCATGCGGCCCGCAAATTGGGTGAACATGGCGGCGGCGAAGACGCGATCTCGGTCGCTGATCCCTGGCCTGCGCAGATCAAGGCTGGTCCGTTCACGGTCGGCTTCCTGCCCGTCAGCCACTCGATCCCCGAAAGCTCGGCGCTGGTCATCGACAGCCCTGTGGGCCGCGTTGTCCACACTGGCGACTTTAAACTAGACGAGACTCCGCTGGTGGGCGAGGCATGGGATGCCAAGCTTTGGGGAGAGGTTGCCGGCAAGGGTATTCACGCACTGGTCTGTGATTCCACCAACGTGTTTAGCCCGAAACCAGGCCGGTCCGAGGCATCTCTGGTTGAACCGCTGACCGAGATGATCTCTAACGCGGATGGGATGGTCGTGGCGACGACCTTCGCCTCCAACGTCGCGCGGGTGCGGACTTTGGCCGTCGCCGGGGCCGCCGCGGGGCGGTCGGTCTGCTTGCTGGGGCGATCGATGGAACGGATGGTCGAGGCCAGCCGCGCCACCGAGGTGCTGCCTGATTTCCCGCCGACCATTGACGCGGAAGAGGCGCAGGACATCCCGCGCGGCGACCTGATGCTGTTGGTCACAGGGTCTCAGGGCGAACGCCGTGCCGCTAGCGCCCAGCTGGCGCGGGGAAAGTATCGCGGGTTGACGGTGGCGGATGGGGATACGTTCCTGTTCAGTTCGAAGATCATTCCGGGCAACGAACGCGGCGTGATCCGGATTGTGAACGCCTATTCCGAAATGGGTGTCAGCGTCGTTGATGGCGAGGACGGGCACTACCACGTTTCGGGCCACGCCAACCGGCCAGATCTGCTGGCGGTGCATGACCTGATGAAGCCGAAAATGGTGATTCCGATGCATGGTGAGCATCGGCATCTGCGCGAACATGCGATGTTGGCTGGGGAAAATGGGCGCGCCTCGATCATCGCCACCAACGGTATGATGCTGGACCTCACGGGTAAGAAACCGAAAGTGGCCGAGCATGTCGAGGCCGCGCGCACCTACCGCGACGGCGACGTCTATATCGGAGAGCTGGACGGCGTTATTCGCGACCGTATCCGCATGGCGCTAAACGGGCATGTGATGATCTCGCTGATATTGGAGAACAACCAGATGGTTGGCGATGCTTGGTGTGAAACCATGGGGCTGCCAGAGACGGGGACTTCTAATGCGCCGCTGGTGGATGTTCTCGAAGAAGATGTGAATCAGCTTATCGGTCGTGCAAGCAAGAGGTCGCTGGCCGACGACGACAAGCTGGATGAGGCTGTGCGTAAGGCGGTGCGGAGGTCGGCGAATGACGAGATCGGCAAGAAGCCGGAAGTGACGGTGGTGATCTCGCGGTTGGGGTAGGGCGTTGGTGCGAAGTCCTGTGAAATTGGACTGATGCGGTCGTTGGTCAAATACGCATCTTCAGCCCGGATTCAAGCCTGAAGAGCGCCGGCGCTACTTCACCGCGCCGCTGGCCATGCCCTTGATAATATAGCGCTCCAGCACGATGCCAATGACGATCAGCGGCAGAATGGCCGACGCGCTGAGGGCCGCCATCGACCACCAGTTGATGCCCTGCGACCCGGTCTGGCTGGCCACCATGACCGGCAGGGTCACGGCGTTGGTTGAAGTCAGAAGTGCGGCGAAAAAATATTCGTTCCAGGTCAGCACAAGGCTGAGGATGAAGGCAGCCACCATGCCGGGCAAGGCGATGGGCAGAATGATCGTGATGAACGCCCCCCAGATGCCCAGCCCATCGACAAGGGCGGCTTCTTCCAGTTCCACCGGAATGCCCTGAAACTGGTCGCGCATGATCCAGATGACGATGGGCAGGACGGTCAGCGCATATAGCAGGATCAACCCCAGCCGGGTGTCGAGCAGGGCAAGCTCTTTGTAAAGCACAAGGAACGGCAGGGCGAGGACCACGGGCGGCAGGATCAACTGGCTGAGGAAGAAGAAGCTGATATCGGGGTTGCGCATGAAGCCGAACTTGTAGCGGAAGCGGCTGAGGCCGTAGGCTGCGCAGCTTCCCAGCACCACTGCCAACATGGATGACGCCAGCGCAGTGACGGTGGAATTCCAGAAGCGTTTCAGGAATTCCTCGCGCACGGTCGAGACCTGCCCGATGGTGTCGGGCGACAGGCCCAGCGATTTCCAGCCGCGCCATTGCGGCGTGTAATCCACCCACGGAACCATGTTGCCCTGCATCACGTCGGGGGCCTGTTTGAAGCTGGTGGTGATAGTCCAGTAGATCGGGAACAGGCAGATTACGGTCCACAGGATCAGGATGCCATAAACCCCGATCCGGCCCACCCACCAGCCAACGCGCGGCGGCGGATCATCGGGGTGATCGTGGAATATCTGGGCGTCGCTCACGTCAGTACCTCGGGTTCATCCAGCGATCGACCAGCTTCATGAAGATGGTGATCGCGATGACAATCAGCACTAGGTAGACCATCGCCAGCAGCGTGCCATAGCCGACGTTGGACCGGTCGCGGTATTCACGGAAAATGAAGCTGGTGACCGAATCCGTTGCTCCGCCGGGCCCTCCCGAGGTCACGTTGATGATGATATCCGCCAGCTTCAGCTTGAAGATGATACGGATCAGGATTGCGGTGATGCTGACCGGCAGCATCAGGGGGAAGGTAACCTCCCAGAAGCCGCGCCAGGCGGGGGCGCCGTCGACCTTGGCTGCTTCGTGCAGTTCCTTCGGGATCGCCTGTAGGCCGGCAAGGATCATGATCATCATGAAGGGGATGAACGTCCAGGCGTCCATCGCCATGATCATGAAGCGGGCGATTTCGGGTGAGCCGAAGAATGACGGACTGTCCCAGCCGAGTTCTCGGGCGAGGCGGGCGAGAGGTCCAAAGCGGATCTCCATCATTGACTTGCCGACCATCCAGCTAACGGCGACAGGCGACAGCATCAGCGGCATCAGAAAGGCAACTCGGAAAAATTTACGCGCCCGGATTTGAGAGTTCAGCAGAAGCGCGAGGCCAAAGGCGATGGCGTATTCCACCAGGATCGCTAGCGTGTAATACACCATATTTTTCAAGGCGTTCCAGTAGAACGGATCGTTCCACATCTGGCGGACATTATCGAAGCCGTTAAATTTGCGGCCACCAAGGCTGGCTAGGTTCCAGTCGGAAAATGCGATAGTCAGACCAAACAGCAGTGGGAAGACAACCATGGCGACGACGAACAGCACGGCGGGCAGAACGAAGAGCACTCGTTTGCCCTGTTCACCACGCAGCACCACCTGCGCCGCGCACAGGCAGATGCCCCAGAAGACATAGGCGTAAAGGGCAGGGCGCCAGGTTTCGAATTCAAGGTCGATCCATCCGGTGACCGACAGCCAAAGGGTGAAGAATGTGGCCGCCATGATGGCTGCCGACCCCCGGATCAGCAGCTTGCCCAGCGTGCGACGCTGATCACTTATCTCGTCGAGGGTCACGACGTGGAGGAGATCACCTTGGGTAGCCATGAACTGAGGTTACCGTAGGGCAGGCAAGGTGCAAGGGCGGAGTTTGCAGGTCTCGGTGGTTTTGCCGCTTTTGAGCGCCGTCCGGAAAACCGGCAACGAAGGTGTTGGGCGGACACACAAATGTTGCGCTCTTCGTGCACGGCAACCGTCGCTGTCTGAACAACGTCCCCTTCAGGCCATTCCCCTGAAACCGGTTGAGAAATCCGGGACCATGCTCTAATCCCAAGTAGTTGCGGATCAATCGCGGCTTCGACCGGACTCATGCTCGTCCGGTTTGCGGAAGGCTTCGATGATCTATTTTGGACGCCGTAGTCCTCTGACGCAACGAATATGGGGCACCCGCAGGTGCCCCTTTCGGTCCGGTAATGTGGCCGAGAGCCTACATTCCCAAACTTGCCTTATAAACAGCGATCTGATCATTCCGGCCGATCTGATCGGTGATCTTGTCCCAGGCCGCCGCTATCGCGTCTGCGCCTTCCTGGACCGACCCGTACTGACCGGCATAGATCTTGGCCAGTTCATCCTCGGCGACCGAGTAATACTGGAAGATCCCCGGAATGCGCGGTTCAATCGCGGCGTTCGGGTGGTTGTAGCTGTCCGCATTGCTGCCGAGGTAGTCCTCGACATAAGCGCGATCGTACCCTGCCTCTTCCCACTCTTCGAACTGGAAGTGCGAGTTGCGGTAGGGCTGGAAGCCTGACGGATAAGCCGACGCCCAGAGCGACAGGTCCTTGCCACCCAGATGGGCCGCAGCGGACCACGCCGCCTTGTGCTTCTTCTCGTCCCCGTCAACGGTCGCCATGACGTAAACGCCCCAACCGATATAAGCCATGTTGGGCGCTTCGTTGGGCGTGTCTTCCCATTCGCCGGTGTTCGAGTTGTAGACCTGATCCGAACCGGGCAGGGTTGAGAAGCCGACGACATCGCCAACGACTGACGTGTCAGAGGTGCGCGCGGACGACCCGACGTCGCCCCACCAAGACAGGCTTGAACCGGTGCCAGCCAGGAACTGCTGGAACGCGGTCGTGCCCGGATCGGCATTGATCTGGTCGGCGGGGTAGCCGCCGTCTGTCGCGATCAGCTCCATCACCTCTTCGATGGCGCGAACGAAGGCCGGGTTGTTGACGCGCGGCTTCATGGTGTCCGGATCGAACAACCAGGCCGGATCGTCCGGGTGCTTGGCGTAAGCGGTGGCGCGGTCTTCCAGGAAGTAAAAGCCGAAGCCGCCCCAGCCTTTCAGCGGATCGAGATAGCCATGCGCGTCCAGCCCGGTCAGCGGGTCGGTCTTGCCAGCGAGGAACTTGGAATGCGCGTTGACCTGCGCCCACGTTGTCGGCGGCTCCCAGGCGCCTTCGCCGCCCGAAGCGGCCCAGTCTGCGGCAAACTCCTCGTTCTCGTAATAGTCCTTGCGATAGCTGAAGGTGTGGCAGTCGCCGTCGATCGAGATCCGATAGGTCTTGCCGCCCCAGGTGCCAACGGGCGCCTTAAGGTAGTCAACATAGTCGTCCATGTCGATCTGGGCCTTGACCCAGTCCGGCATTTCCGAGGCCATGCCCCGGCCCAGAACGTCACCCTCAAACGGCGCGCCCATTTCGATGATGTCGAAATCGACGGTGCCGGTGGCAATCGACTGCTGCAATCGGGCGTTATAGTCGGCCTGCGCCAGGTCGATCCAGTTGATCTTGGCCCCGGTGTAAGCCTCCCAAGGTTTCAGGAAGCCGCGGAACAGGAAGTTGTGCAGGTTCTGGTTGTTGAGGCCCATGAAGGACAGCTCAACGCCCGCGAATTCACCTTCGGCCACCGACTCCTTGGTGGCACCAAGGGTCATCTCACCCACCTTTTGCCAGTCGGCGTCAGTGGGCGAACCGGCGCCCACGCCGGGAATCTTCAGGATTTCGGCGCGTATGTTGCCGTGGGCGGCGGCATCTGCCGGGCGGGTGCCGATCCCACCTGCGGCTGCAACTGCACCGACACTGGCGGCCCCTTGCAGCATTTTTCGACGGCTCATGTGATGTTTCATCACGTGGTTGAAAAGTCCGACTTTCATGTGAATCCTCCCATTGGATCGCGGCCCGCTTGTGTCAGCGGCCAAATGGGGGAGTTTTTTTAAGGAAAGCGCACAGCCCACCCCCCGCCGGGTCAGTGCTCAGACTCGGCAGTATGAAGCGCGTTTACCTAAAGTCAACAAAATCAGACGGGTGGAGTGTGCCAATCAGCCATACCATGGCAGCAGGAAGGCCGGATGGGTCAGCCATGCCCACCAGCTGTGATGCAGGAACTGGGCCACGACGATCAGCACCACGAGACCGGACCAGATCGCGGTGATGGTGGCGTTGCGCAAACAGCGCAGAATCAGATTGGGGCGTTTCTTTCGCGCGCTGGCGTCAGAGTAGATGCGCGCCGACCAAGTGCGCAGCCACCAAAGCGTCGCGAAAATGTAGGCGCCGACAACCAGATTGGCGATTCCGGCGACGTTGGCGACTTGCTCGGGCGTGAAATCAGCGAAGCCGGGGATGATGCCTTCAACAAAGACGGGAAGACCGCGCGCGGCGAACAGGGGCAGGGCGAAGACAACCGAGGTGGCCGCGAACAGGGCGTGCCGCCAGCCGGTCCGGGCGACCACACGGCGTAGCTCTCGCCATTCGAACAGCGCCAGCCAGCGTCCCGTGGCGGCCTGATGGGCCAGTGCCATCGGCAGGTGGAGCATAACGAACAGGTAAGCGCCGATACCGGTGAAGAACAGGGCGGGGCCTGCCCATGCCTGCTCGTACCCTTTGTTGAACGAATTGTCCCAGCCGGCCCACCACGCCAGCAGCCACGGCAGCGTGAACAACAACGAAACGAGACCGAGGCTGAGCGCGCCCGACAGACCTACCCGGATATTTGCGGCCAGCCCGCCGATCAGACGACCCAGCCAGCCGGAGCCACGCTCGCCAAGAATCCAACCCGGAACCGCGCCTGCATCGCCGTTTCGCCTCCGAATGCTGAGGTGCATGCGTCGGATGATCCAACCGAGGGCGAGGATCGATGTGATGGGTGACAAGCACAGAAGAGTGCCTACGATCAGGTCTCGCAGCGTACCGAACGCCCGGGTCAGGCGCATGGGCCTTGCGGGGGCCGTTATCTCGATCACTGTCACGCGAAGACCTCGGCCAAGGCGCGGTTTTCGCTGCGGTGTGCCTCAAACCCCATCAGCGCAGCGATAGTCGGGGCGATGGCGCTTTGGTCGATGGTGCGGTCCAGGACACGGTTCTTTTCGACTCCTGCGCCGAACACCAGCGCCCATGTCTCATGCGCCGCGCGGGTGTTGAAATGGTGTTGGAACGGCACATCCAGCAGCGGATTCTCATCGCGCCCGCAATCCGGAGTCACCACAAAGACGGTGTTGTCGCGGTAAAACGGGTCGGCGTCGACCGTCGCCACCAGCTGCGCCAACCCGTCGTCGATGACCGAGATTGCGCGCGTGTAATGGCTGGCGTTCCCCCAGTGGACATAGTCGGGGTCCTGATAGTTCACCATCATCAGCCGTGGTCGCAGGCTGCCAAGGGCGCGTATCGCCAGTGCCGTCAGCAGACGATCGCCGCGCGGGTTCTTGAAGCCGTCGTCCCCGTAGTCGCGCCGCCAGTCGTGCCAAAACGCCTGTATCGCGGGTGATTGATCGGGGGCAAATGCCCGGTGGTCGGCGGCGAGCAAGTCGTCACGCTGTTGAAGGATTTTCGCCTGCGCTTCTTCTCCAAGGTCGCCCTCGGCCAGTTGTTGCGCCACTTTGAATAGCTTGAACCGATGCAGGCTGAGCATTTCCGAGCGATAGCTGATGCCGTAGTGCGGGTTCATGCCGAAGGTGAAGAACTCCTCTTGCGGGCGATCCTCTCCGTTGACCAGCAACACCTGGTGCGACGGGATATCGAAGGATTGGCGCAGGTATTCAAACAGCGTCGGTTCGGTCGGTTCCAGCCGGTCGATGGCAAATCCCGATCCGACATCGCGGTAGGCCAGATAACGCCCGGTCAGCAGGTTCAGCGTGCCCTCGGCATGGCTGGTGTTTACGTCGTCCAACTGCTCGATCCGCATGTCGGGGATCATCACGCCACGCCGGGCGAGCCGGTTGACCAGATTTGGAGCATAGGTTCCGGTGGGATCGATAGTTTCAAACCGGCGGACACCACCGCCGTAGCGGACGAGGATGATGTTCGGGCCGGAGTACTCTGCGGCAAGGGCCGGGTGGGCGCTTGTGCCAACAATCGCCGCCCCAAGACCTGCATTGAACTGTCGGCGAGTGAGCATCTGAAGCCTCCGAGGGTATTAGGGCCATCATCATGACTTTATGTAAATCCTTGTTACATTCCAAGTGGCAGGACAATTTCCGGCGAATTCACGCCGAACGTGGACAGCCGCTTAACCCGGCGTTACCACTTGGGGATGCCGTGCCGCACGGCGGTTAATCGGGGGACAGATGGCCGAAGTCACAATCCGCAACCTGCGCAAATCCTATGACGCGACTGAGGTGATCCATGGCGTCGATGTCGATATTCCCGACGGAGACTTCGTGGTGCTGGTTGGCCCCTCAGGCTGCGGCAAGTCCACCTTGTTGAGGATGATTGCGGGGCTGGAGGCGGTGACCTCCGGCACCATCCGGATCGGTGAGAAGGTAGTGAACAATCTGCCGCCCAGCCAGCGTGACATCGCGATGGTGTTTCAGAATTACGCGCTCTACCCACATAAAACCGTCGAAGCGAACATGGCCTTCGCACTCAGAATGCGGGGAATGGCGAAGGCCGAGATAGATGATCGCGTCGCGCGCGCGGCCGGTATTCTTGGCTTGACGCCTTACCTTGGCCGGTACCCGCGCGCCTTGTCGGGCGGCCAACGTCAGCGGGTCGCGATGGGTCGGGCGATCGTGCGCGATCCGCAGGTGTTCCTGTTCGATGAACCGCTCAGCAACCTCGACGCCAAGCTGCGCGTGCAGATGCGCACCGAGATCCGCGAATTGCACCAGCGCCTGTCCACCACGACCGTCTATGTCACCCACGACCAGATCGAAGCAATGACTATGGCCGACCAGATCGTGGTGATGCGAGATGGGCATATCGAGCAAATCGGCAGCCCGCTGGAACTCTACGACCGTCCCACGAACCGGTTTGTCGCCAGCTTCATCGGCTCACCCTCGATGAACATGCTGGAGGGCCGGGTCAGCCGGGATGGCGGAGTGTTCGTTGATGTCGGCCCCGTGCGTCTGCCGGTGCCCGATCACGCCGCGCTGATTGACGGGCGCGCCGTGGTGTTCGGTGTGCGGCCCGAGCATCTTGAACTCTCGGACGACGGGTTGCCGGTAACCGTTTCGGTCGTCGAGCCCACTGGCTCGGAAACCCATGTGGTCAGCCGGATGGGCGGCGATGGACCAATCGCCGCCGAGGTAACGGCGGTTTTCCGTGACCGCCACAGTTTCGCAAGCGCGGACGCCATTCATCTGCGTCCTATGCCTGACCATGCCTATGTTTTTGACGCCAACACCGGCACACGTCTGACCTGAAGGAGACCACGATGCTGAAAGGGATTGATCCCAGACTGAACGCCGACGTGCTATATGCGCTGCGCGCCATGGGCCACGGCGATGTGCTGATCCTTGCAGACACAAATTTCCCCAGCGACTCCATCGCGCGTGACACCGTGCTGGGTGAGTTGCTGCGGATGGACAACCTGACGGTTGGCGAAGCGGCCGCGGCCGTGCTGTCGGTATTTCCGCTGGACACCTTCGTCGATGACTTCGCCGGACGGATGGAGGTGGTGGACGACGCTGCAACCGTCCCGCCACCGCAGGCCGAGGTTCAGGCCGCGATCAACGCCGCCGAAGGGACCGAACGCCCAATGATCGGCATCGAGCGCTTCGCCTTCTACGACATGGCGCGAGAGGCCTACGCCGTGATCCAGACCGGTGAGCGGCGGTTCTATGGCTGTATCATGCTGCGCAAAGGGGTGGTGCCACCCGATGCGTGATGCGGTCGTTATCCTGGGCGTTTTCGTCGCCGACACCACCTATCGCGCCGACCGCGCTCCGGTGATGGGCGAGACCATTCTCGGCAACTCCTTCGCTTTGGGGCCGGGAGGGAAGGGGTCGAACCAGGCGGTCGCTGCCGCCCGCGCCGGTGCAAAAACGCATTTCGTCAGTAAGCTGGGGCAGGATGCATTCGCCGACATGGCGATGGCGATCTGGAAGGACGCCGGCGTTGTGCCCGAGGTTTCGCAGCACGCCGACAGCTATACCGGAGCCGCCTATATCTTTGTGGAGGAGGCGACGGGCAACAATGCGATCATCGTCTGTCCCGGCGTGGCGCGCACAATCTCGGCTATGGATGTCGAAGCGCACGCCGAGCTGATTGGCGGTGCAGCGGTGTTTATGACCCAACTTGAGCAACCGATGGATGCCGCGATGCGGGGGCTGGAACTGGCCCGCGCCGGCGGGGCGGCAACGATCCTGAATCCGGCCCCGGCGGCAGAACTGCCTGACGAGATGCTGGCGCTATGCGATTACATTACTCCGAACGAGACCGAGGCCGAGGGCCTGACCGGCGTACCCGTCAAAACGGTGGCCGACGCGGAACCTGCCGCCAAGGCTCTGCTGTCGCGCGGCGTCGGCGCGGCAATCATCACGCTTGGCGAAAATGGGGTCTGGTTCGATGATGGTACGGTTGCCGAGCATGTTCCGGCGATGTACGCCGGACCTGTCGTGGAAACCACCGGAGCAGGGGATGCATTCAACGGTGGTTTTGCGGCTGCAATCGCTCGCGGGATGGCCCCGCTGGACGCCGTGCGGTTCGGCAATGCGACCGCCGCGATATCCGTTACGCGGCCTGGTACCGCACCGTCGATGCCGCTCCGCTCGGAAGTCGAAACCCTGATGGCGAAGGATTAGTCCAGACGTTACTACCCTGATCGCCCGCGCGCCCGAGGGCCTTCAAATTGGATGAATGGTTGGCCCGAACTTTCGACCCAAGATCGGGTGATGGATAAATGTCGGCTGTAGGTCGCAAGAGTGGCGGTCTTTCCGAAGCGTAGAAGTGGAACTGCCCTGAACTCGGACCGCATCTTCTTGGCCCTCAGGGCGGGAAGCTGTCGCGCCAGGTCGTGTCGTGTTGCACGCCTCGCAACGCGTTGAAATAGCGATCCAGCCGCATAGTCAATTCGTACGCGCACGCGCCTGTTCTTCCGTCACCTGGCCCAGCAATGCGGTGATGTCCTCGGAGCGCACCGGTTTAGGGAGGAACCCGGCCATTCCAGCCCTGCGATAACGTGCCTGCGCCTGCTCATCGACATGCGCGGTGCAAGCAATGATTGGGACATCGCACAACGGCGTCGGAAGCCCCTGAATCTGTTCCGCAGCAGCAACACCGTCCATTTTCGGCATTGAAATATCCATAAGTATGGCATCAAACCCGCCTTGCCCGGCGATTTCGACCGCCTCAAATCCATCGCGCGCCAGCGATACCTTGCACCCGATACTTTCGAGCAGCGTGCGCATTAATTCCCGGTTCAGGGGGTTGTCTTCGGCGACCAAAACATTCTTGCCGATGACGATCCGATTTGGCTCGGCCCGATCTGGCTCGGCAGTCAATGTGCCATTCGATCTCCTCGCCACGTCGGCGGCTTTGATCGGTATGCTGAAGCGTGCTTGGCATCCACCCTCTGTCCGGTTTTCTATCGAGAACGTGCCGCCAAGCTGCCGCACCAGGTTCTGACAGACAGACAGGCCCAAACCGATGCCACCGCGTTGCTTTGCATAATCCTGCCGCGCGTCTGCAAAATGCTGCGCCACATGGGCCTGTACGTCCTCGCTTAGACCGGCACCACTGTCCGTTACCGTAAATGTCGTCATTCCCGTGGCAGCATCGCGGGCTACCCGCAGCGCAACTTGGCCCTCTTTCGTGAATTTTACAGCGTTGCCAATCAGGTTGTTTAGCAGTTTCTGAATTCGCGGCGCGTCAATTTCCGCGGCAGACGGGACATTGACGTCAATCCCAAGCGACAGTTCCAGACCCTTGCGCACCGCCTCGCGCCGCCACCAATCTGCAGTTTCAGCTATAACTGAGTGTAGGTCGCCCGGCGCGCTGACAGAGCGATCAGAGTGGGTTTCCGGCTGGCTGAGATCCAGCAGATCGTTCAGTAACACCATCAACGACCCACCGGCGGTCAGGATGGCGTCGGCATGGGATGCTGCCTTGGCGTCCTGCACCGACATTTTCAGAAGCTCGGCAAACCCCATGATTGCATTCATTGGCGTGCGGATTTCGTGACTCATAGCAGCCAGAAACCGCGATTTGGCCTGGTTTGCGGCATCAGCCTCGGCCGCCTTCGCGGCAAGCGCGGCTTCGGCTGCCTTGGTGTCACGGTTGTCGAACAGGATCGCCAGCGAGCGCTCGATCGAGCCACTTTCATCCAGAACGGAGGTGGCAGACAGGCGGACTGCGATCAACTCACCTGATTTGGCGACGAAGTCGAACTCGGCATTGTGGATCCTCCCGGTCTTCATGAACTTCGGCAAAATCCGCTCGCGTGCCTTCAGACGGGATGCCGGGCTTAGAAAATCGGTCGAGAGGTGGCCAATCATCTCGGAACGCTCAAATCCGAGCAAATCTGCCCAAAATCGACTGACTTGGATCAATTTTCCCGATGCGTCGATAGAGTGCATCAGAACCGGTGCCTGTTCAAACAGCACGTCGAAAGGATCGTCGGGGGACGCCTTCCAGAAGTCGATCAGATCCCTTTGCATCAATTGGCCCCCTGCCATTTGGGGGCGGGACAAAACCCCGCCTGAACCCGACGTGCGGAACCCCTAAAGATTCGCCTTGTTCGGTTAAGAAATGGCTAAATCGCTAGCGGACAGCTCGGCCATCAGCTGCCTTTTTTGCGGTCTCTGCCACACGTCTGGCGCGGGTGTCGTCGCGTTTGGCAGTGACGATCCATTCCAGCGTCGCGCGGCGGGCCGAACGGGTGAAGCCCTGCCAAGCGTCCGCAGCGCCGGGATTAGCCTCAAAGGCCGCAGCTAAATCAATCGGGATTTCCAATCGCTCGACTGCGTCCAGCGCCGTCCAACAACCATTCGCCTTCGCCGCCGCGATCAGAGCGCGACCTGAGTCAGTCATGCGACCGGCCGATTCCAGGTCCGCAACTTTGGCTTTGTTCGCGGCCGACCAGTTGGAGTTTGGATTGCGCGGGGCAATCCAGTGCATCGTGCGGTCGTCATCCTTGCCACGTGACATGCTGTCGACCCAGCCAAAACACAGCAATTCGTCGATAACCTCGCCAATCGCCACATAATGGCGACCGGCGGTTTTCTTGTATGTCACCAGCCAGACGCCTTGGTCTCGCCGGTGGTTCCTTTTCAACCAGCGGCGCAGCTCGGCGGTCGAGTGAACCTCGACCTCGTCCCTATCAGCCAGCAGTGGTTTTGCCATCAAAGACCGTGGTGATGCGTGCTGTGGCCATTTGCTGGCACGCCGGATTAGCGAGCCGAGTCTTCATTTTGCCAGCGGTATCCCTCAGCCTGGCAAATGCGGTCACCATCGGCGATCGACATATGCGCCGGAACATCAATGGCCTTGTCCCAAAGGACCCGCTCTTTTGTATAAAGCTTGCAGGTTACCGTGCCTTGCGGAGTTTTCACTTTCACCGGCGCACTTTCGAAATGCCGCGGGTCAAGACAGCCAGCCAAAAAAGTTGTCGAGGCCAGCAGGGCGATCGGGATTAACTTGGTCATTACATTTACTCCGGTTGGATGCTTGCCGAGTAGGATAGCGTAGTTGCAGCGTAAATGGACCTTTCAATTGGGATTCTACATCAAATTCTCGCAATCGGGCGCAATGGACACAGTGATGACACGGGATCAGCTGCGCTCGCCTGAGAATCGGTCTGCCCAGATGTCGCGATCTTCGTCCTGAATTTTCACAAACAGAACATCCGGGACGGTGAAGGCGTGTCCGGCAGGCAATGCTGACAGGGCGGTTTTAACGTCATCGGGCCAACTGTCGTCCTTGGTGTTCATCGCATCCAGCATGGTCACGGCGGCGTCCGGGACAAACGGAGCAGACAGAACGGCATAAAGGCGTACAAGGTTAAGCGATAACCGAGCGATTGCCGCAGCGCGGTGCGGGTTGGTCTTAAACACGGTCCAAGGGGCGACGGATTGCAGGTATTCGTTTCCAAGCACCCAGATGGCGCGCAGTTCGGCGGCGGATTTGCGGACTTCCATCGCCTCCATATGGCTTTCGTATGCGCGGACACGGGCCGTTAAGTCGTCGATTAGCGCTGCCTCCTCGGGGCCAAATTCTCCGCCCTCCGGAACGACTTCGCCCCATTTGGCCCGGCTGAACTTGGTGATCCGGCTGACGAAATTCCCCAGCACGTCGGCGAGGTCCTTGTTCACGTCCTGCTGGAAAGCCTCCCAGGTGAATTCACTGTCCGAGGATTCCGGAGCATGGCTCAGCAGCCACCAGCGCCAATAGTCGGACGGCAGAATTTCCAGCGCCTGATCCATGAACACGCCGCGTCCCTGCGAGGTGCTGAACTGGCCGCCGTCGTAGTTCAGGTAGTTGAAGGATTTGATGTAATCGACTAGCTTCCATGGCTCGCCCGAGCCCATGATGGTGGCCGGGAAGCTGAGTGTGTGGAAGGGGACATTATCCTTACCCATAAATTGCACATATCGAACATCGTCTGCCCCGATGTCGGTGCGCCACCAGCGCTGCCAGTCGGCATCGGGGCGGCCCGCCGCGTCGGTCCATTCCTTCGCGCTGGCGATATATTCGATGGGGGCGTCGAACCAGACATAGAAAACCTTGCCCTCCATCCCCGGCCAATCTTCGTCGCCGCGCTTCACCGGAATACCCCAGTCCAGATCGCGCGTGATGCCCCGATCCTGCAACCCGTCACCGTCGTTCAGCCACTTCTTTGCAATCGACGTCGTCAGAATCGGCCAGTCATGCTTGGAGGCAATCCAATCGCTCAACTTGCTGCGCAACTGCGACTGCTTCAGGTACAGGTGTTTGGTGTCGCGGACCTCAAGATCGGTCGAGCCGGAGATTGCGCTGCGCGCATCAATCAGGTCGGTCGGGTCCAGTTGCTTGGTGCAGTTTTCGCATTGGTCGCCGCGTGCGCGTTCATAGCCGCAATTCGGGCAGGTGCCCTCGATATAACGGTCCGGTAGAAAGCGGCCATCGGCGTTGGAAAAGACCTGCTTCTCGCTGACTTCCTCGATCAGCCCGGCATCGGCCAGCCGTCCGGCGAAATGTTGGGTCAGCGCGTGGTTCTGCGGGCTGGACGAGCGCCCGAACATGTCAAAGGACAGGCGGAACCCGTCGGACAGGTCTTTCTGAACCTGCCACATCTCGGCGCAATAATCGGCCACCGGCTTACCTGCCTTGGCGGCGGCCAATTCGGCGGGGGTGCCGTGTTCGTCGGTGGCACAGAGGAACAGAACCTCGTTGCCGCGCGCCCGGTTGTAGCGGGCGTAGAGGTCGGCTGGCAGCTGACTGCCGACGAGGTTTCCGAGATGCTTGATCCCATTGATGTAGGGGATCGCCGAGGTGATGAGAATGCGTGCCATGGTGCCCTAAGCGTTGCTTTGCGGTGGTGTAGCGAGTGGGGCGCAGAAGGGCCAGAGGGGGTGGACAACTCGGGTGTGGTCAGCGGCGTCTTTGCAAGGGGTGTCCGCGCGATCGTCCGTAGCACTAGGCGACCGACTAACTGCCTAACCTGTTCTACGCACAACGCCGACCGTGCACGCAATGACCCGCGCGCTGAACGTCAGGCCGGCGAAACCTCACTCCCCATTCCGCCCCCGCCGCAACAACCGCCCGACCCAGAACGTGGTGCGTGGGACATACACATAGGGTTTGCGCTTGGCACCGCTGGGCCGCGCCCGCATTCGCACGACGCCATAGACGATCAACACTGCATGGGCGAGGGCGATGATGATGAACATCGACGACGGGCCGAATGCTCCGATCAGCCAGGACACGCCGAAGGGCGAGGCGATGGCCCCAAGCGCGTATAGAAACATCAGGGCGGCACTCAACTCGATCCGCTCGTCGTCGCTGGCGAAATCATGTGCGTGGGCGGCGCTGACCGAATAGATCGGGAAGGTGGTGAACCCGAAGATGGCCGAGGCCAGCATCACGGCGGCAGGTCCTTGCGCGGCCAGCAATACGGTCAGGCCGCTGGAGACCACACCGGCAGCCGACAGCCAGATCAGCACCCAGCGCCGGTCGTATTTGTCGGCCAGCCAACCTACCGGGAACTGCGCCACCGCACCACCGGCGACGAAGGCCGCCAGGAACAGGGCGAGGCTTTCAACGCTCAGGCCAACCTCGACCCCGTAAACCGGTCCGACCATTCGGAACGCTGCGGTCGTCAGACCCGCCACGATTACCCCGGCGGCCGCCAGCGGTGAATTTCGCCAGGCAATCTGCGGGCGCAGGCGGGGGGCGTCTGGAACCTTGGGTTCGGGCGCGCGGGTCAGGACCAGCGGGACGAGCGCGGCGCAACACAGCAGGGCCAGCAGGTTGTAGCTAACGTATTGTGCCGGTGCGAGGACACCGATCAGCAGTTGCGCGGCAAGGGATCCGCAGATGTCGACGGCGCGGTAAACGCCCATGGCGCGCCCGCGCGTCTCATTCGTGACCTTCGCCTGCAACCAGCTTTCGACGATAGTATAACAGCCCGCGATGCAGAACCCCGACATGATCCTGAGCAGCGTCCAGGCAATCGGATCGACGATCATCATATGGGCCAGGATGCCGATGGTTCCGGCTGCGGTGAAGGCGGCGAAGCTGCGCGAATGTCCCACAGTCCCCATTAGCCGGGGCGCGGCCCAACAGCCGATAAAAAACCCGAAGAAATGCGCCGAGCCCAGTAGACCGACGTCAGCAGTACTGAACCCCAACTCCAGACCGGACAACGCATCCAGCGGCCCAACCCCACCCGAGCCGAGTTGCAGCAGGATAACCGATAGAAACAGGGCAGCGAAGGAGATGAGCAGGCGCATGGGCGACCTTGGCGTTCAGTGGGTCCGTCAAGACCTACGCCTGCCTGCGCTGCTTGCCCATCGGAAAATCGCGTCGCGCGGTATCGGCCCTTTCCACGGTGCAGCCGCCATGCTAACCCGCCGCGAAATCCTGGGCATCCGCATCACAAAGGGCAGACCAATGGCAACCGAACGCACACTCTCGATCATCAAACCCGACGCGACCAAGCGCAATCTCACTGGCAAGATCAACGCCAAGTTCGAAGACGCCGGGCTGCGCATCATCGCACAAAAACGCATTCATCTGACCCAGGCACAGGCCGGTCAGTTCTACGCCGTCCATGCCGAGCGTCCGTTCTTTGGCGAATTGACCGAATTCATGGCCTCCGGCCCGGTTGTCGTGCAGGTACTCGAAGGCGAAGGCGCGATTGCCAAGAACCGCGAAGTCATGGGCGCAACGAATCCGGCAGACGCCGCTCCCGGCACTGTCCGCGCAGAATTCGCGGAAAGCGTTGGTGAGAATTCGGTTCACGGCTCGGACGCGCCTGAAACGGCCGCCGAGGAGATTGCCTTTTTCTTCTCAGGTCTCGAACTGGTTGGCTAAAAAGAATACCTGATCTGAAGTCCCACCTGCGGCTGCCCGAAATAGCAGCCGCGGGTGCTGGCGTGCGGATCAGCTGTTGCCTAACACCCAGGCGCGCGCGGCATCTTTGTCGCCCGGCTCGAATACCTCGATCACCAACCCCGGAATCACCGCACTTTCAATTTTGGCAGCCCCGCGAACCCATGCCTGATTGGCGATCAATGCGGCGCGTTTCAGCTTGGCCAGAGCGCCAAAAAGCTGCGGAATGTAACCTAGCTCGACGGCCAGCGCGGCGGGCGTCGGGATCTTGATGTCGGTGATCGTATATAGCAGCGGCACTTCGGTCTTACCCTCAATATGCTCGAAAAAGGCGTCCAGCCCGTCTCGCATCTGGGTTGCATCAATCGTGCCCTGCACCTGTAGATGGACCAGGCCGGTACTTTCCACGGAAACGTCAATCATCTGATCCTCGCTTTCGGTTGGGCACGATTCTTCGTCAAAAAATCGGCACTACATTGAAAAGCTGGTGCCACACCCGCAGGAACTGGTCGCATTTGGGTTTTCGATCACGAAGCGCGCGCCGATCAGCTCTTCTGAAAAGTCGATCACGGCGTTTGACAGAAATGGCAATGAGATCGCATCGACCACAACCCGCTCTCCGGCCCCCTCTAGAACCAGATCATCTTCGGCGGCGTCGTCTAACTTGATCTCATACTGAAACCCCGAACAGCCTCCGCCCTCGACCGCGACGCGCAGGGCCTTGCCGTCGGCATTTGCGCCAATTTCGGCCAGCCGTTCAAAGGCGCGCGGGGTAACTTTCGGGGGTAGGTTCAGCATGGTGTCCTCTGGCTTCAAATAGAATATATGGGTCCTGGGACGGGGCGACAAGACAAGGGCGGGCGTGTGCGCGATTATGCAGTATTTCCCGAAGACAGCCGGGGGCGGTTGTTTGCGGAAGACGAAAGCGCGTTTCGCACGTGTTTTCAACGGGACCGGGACCGGATTATCCATGCCAGTGCCTTTCGGCGACTGAAGCACAAGACGCAGGTTTTCGTCGAGCATGAGGGCGATTATTTCCGCACCCGCCTGACCCATTCGATCGAGGTGGCGCAAGTGGCCCGCACGATCGCCGGGGCACTGGGCCTTAACACCGAACTGACCGAGGCTGTGGCGCTGGCCCACGACCTCGGCCATCCGCCGTTCGGGCACACGGGTGAAGAGGCGCTGGACCGCCAGATGGAACCCTACGGCGGCTTTGATCACAACGCGCAGGCGATCCGCATCGTTACGGCGCTGGAACGCCACTATGCCGATTTCGACGGGTTGAACCTGACGTGGGAAACGCTGGAGGGGCTGGCCAAGCATAATGGGCCAGTGACAGGCGATATTCCACTGGCGCTGGCCGAATACAACAAGCTGCACGATCTGGAACTGGATACCCATGCCAGTGCCGAGGCGCAGGCAGCGGCAATCTCGGATGACATCGCCTACAACAACCACGACCTGCACGACGGCTTGCGCGCTGGGCTGTTTGCCGACGATGAAGTCGCCCAACTGCCCATCGTCGCCCCGGCTTATGAGCGTGTCGATGCGCTCTATCCCGACCTCGCGCCCGATCGGCGACGGCACGAGGCATTGCGGCGCGTGTTCGGCGCGATGGTGGCGGACGTACTGGGCGCGTCGCTGGAGGAGTTGACGCAGCTGCGCCCCGAAACTGCCGCCGATATCCGCGCCGCGGGCCGCCCGATGATCCGGTTCTCGCCTGATATGTGGACCGATCTGCAGGAAATTCGCCGCTTTTTGTTCGACCGGATGTACCGTGCGCCGAGCGTCATGGTCGAACGGGCGCGTGTAACCAAGGTCGTTGACGCGCTGTTCGCGCTGTTCATGGAAAAGCCCGCGCTGATGCCCGATGAGTGGCAAGCCGATGTCGAGGGGGCCAACGATGCAGCACGTGCGCGGATCGTTTCAGACTACGTGTCCGGCATGACCGACCGTTTCGCGCTTCAAGAGTGGGAGCGGTTGTGCGGGGATGGGGCTGAAGGTGCGACTGAGGAATAATTGTTGCGGCATGTCGCAGCATGGCTGGAAACCTACGTTCGTAGTCGTGCGCCTTTCTTCGCCCGTTGCGCGCCGAAGGCGCATGGCGAGCGCCTGTCTGCCTGGCGGGCAGGTGCTTATGATACGATGCAAATCTCACAGAGGCTGGAGCCAACGCGCCACGATAAAATGCCCTTAACCAGCGTTGCTGTGCCTACCCCAGACAGGCGCGCGCCCCGCTTGCGTTGCTAAATGCCCGGCGGCAGGAAAAGGCTCGTCGCAAATAAGAGACCAACCCGCTTCCCCCTGTCACATTGACGCCCGCCCCAAGGGTGCTAAACCGCCTCCACCCCCTACAGCAAAGCCGCAAGCATGAACATTTTCGCCGATATCCGCACCCTGGTTCTGGAATCCATCGACGCGCTGGTGTCTGAGGGCACGCTGCCGCCGGGGCTGAACGACGGACCGGTGACAGTCGAACCCCCGCGCGATGCCGCGCATGGCGACATGGCGACCAACGCGGCGATGGTGCTGGCAAAGCCTGCAAAAATGGCGCCACGGGTGATTGCCGAGGCACTTATCCCGCTGCTCCAAAGCGACCCTCGGGTTGAGCGCGCCGACGTCGCCGGCCCGGGCTTTCTGAACCTGCGGCTGACAAACACGGTCTGGGCTGATGTGGTCGAGGCGGCGCTGGAAGGCGGCACGACCTATGGCCATTCGGGTATCGGGGCAGGCGTGAAGGTGAATGTCGAGTATGTCTCGGCCAATCCGACCGGCCCGCTTCACGTCGGCCATACGCGCGGCGCGGTTTTCGGCGATGCACTGGCTTCACTATTGGATTACGCGGGTTACGAGGTGACACGCGAGTATTACATTAACGACGGCGGCGCGCAGGTCGATACCCTCGCCCGGTCCGTTTATCTGCGGTATCTTGAGGCGCACGGGCAAGAGGTTGCCTTCCCGGACGGGACATATCCCGGCGACTACCTGATCGCGGTCGGGCAGGCGCTGAAGGACAAGGTCGGCGACACCTATGTGAACAAGGGCGAACAGGTCTGGCTGGCCGATGTGTGCGAGTTTGCCAGCGATGCCATGATGGCGCTGATCCGTGAGGATCTGGCAGCACTCGGCGTCACCATTGACCATTTCTACAGCGAGAAATCGCTCTATGGGACGGGCCGGATTGAAGCCGCGCTGAAGACGCTGGACGACAAGGGCCTGATTTATGAAGGCGTTCTGGAACCGCCCAAGGGCAAGAAACCCGAAGATTGGGAACCGCGCGAACAGACGCTGTTTAAGTCTACCGAACACGGCGACGATGTGGACCGCCCGGTGAAGAAATCCGACGGCGTTTGGACCTATTTCGCGCCAGACATTGCCTATCATTACGACAAGATAGAGCGCGGCTTTGATGCGTTGATTGATGTGTTTGGCGCCGATCACGGCGGCTACGTCAAGCGGATGAACGCCGCCGTATCGGCGCTGTCCGACGGACGGGTGCCGCTGGACGTCAAGCTGGTGCAACTGGTGCGGCTGTTTCAAAATGGTGAGCCGTTCAAGATGTCCAAGCGCGCCGGCACCTTTGTGACCCTGCGCGACGTTGTCGACCGGGTCGGCCCGGACGTGACACGCTTCGTGATGCTGACGCGGAAAAACGACGCTCCGCTGGATTTCGACCTTGCAAAAGTGCTGGAACAAAGCCGCGAAAACCCGGTGTTTTATGTGCAATATGCGCATGCGCGGGTGCAATCGGTGCTGAGGAAGGCGGGCGATGCCGGGATCGCGACCAACCTGTCACCGGCGTTGACGGACGCATCCGAGCTCAGTGTTGCGCGCAAGATTGCCGAATGGCCGCGTCTGGTGGAAATTGCTGCGCGGACCCACGAACCGCACCGGATTGCCTTCTATCTCTATGAATTGGCGTCAGAATTTCATGCCCTGTGGAATCGGGGCAACGACGATCACTCCCTCCGGTTTATCCAGGATAGTGACCCGGAAGCCTCAGCTTCCAAAATTGCGCTGCCACGGGCCGTAGCCGTTGTTATTTCGGCCGGTTTGGGTATTCTTGGCGTAACCCCGCTGGATGAATTGCGCTGACTTAACAAGCGTGACGCCGGTTCCGGGTTGAGGCAGGAACAGCAAGGACCGGGGGCCATCAGGCGTGGCCCTACGGGCGGTAATCAAAATGACGATTCAAGATTTGGGATACTCGGATTCCGAGCCCTATTCGGACTCCTACTTAGATGACTATGCTGACTCGATTGAAGCAGATGGCGGCGGTGTTGCTGGCCCGCTGGTCAATTTCGTCGGCGCGCTGGTGTCGATCGGCCTGATAGGCGGTATCGGCGTCTGGGGCTATCAGCTTCTGGTGCGCGACGTGACCGGAGTGCCGGTGGTCCGCGCGATCCAGGGCGACATGCGCACCACGCCCGACAGCCCCGGCGGCGCCGAGGCCGAATATCAGGGTCTTGCCGTCAACGAAGTTGCTGCAGAAGAACTGTCCTCCGAGCCGGTAGAGCAGGTCATTCTTGCCCCACAACCCATTGATCTGGAAGAAGAAGACCGTACCGTTCCCGATATCGCAATGGCGCTTGCCACCATGGGCGAAGAAGTTGAGCCGGAAGAGGCAGCACCCGTGCAGGTCATGGCCGTGGACGCGATCGACGACGCTGTTGCGGACGCGCTGGTCGATCTGACGCCAGCCGTTGCGAAGGCACAAGACGGCACGAACGAAAGTGCGCTGGCGTTGGCCGAGATGCTGACGGCAGGCATTCAGCCGCTGAACACCGGGCAGGTGGTCGAAGGTGCGCTGGTGCAGAACGCCAGCTTTGTTGCTCCGCAGCAGGCGCGACCCGAATTCGCCTTGCCTGAAAGCGCGTTCAACAGCCGATCTCCGGTGCCGCGCCCGCGTCCGGCCCTTGCCGACCGTGCCGTCGTCGTTCCGGCTTCGGCCCCTGCTCCGGCCGCTCCGGTCGAGGTTGCCCCCGAGACCATCGCCACCGGCAGCCGTCTGGTGCAGTTGGGTGCCTATGCCAGTCCCGAGATTGCGCGCAGCGAATGGAGCCGGATCAGCGGTGCCTTCGACGCTCTGTTTGAGAACCACCAACGTGTTGTTCAAAAAGCGGAATCGCGCGGTAAGACTTTCTATCGGCTGCGGGTTTCCGGCTTTGACGATCTGGCCGATGCGCGCCGGTTCTGTGCAGTGCTGACCTCGAAAAAGGCCGACTGTATTCCGGTCGCGGTCAAGTAACGCCGCATGGCCGGGCAGGGCGCGTATATCTTCGGTTGCGAAGGGGCGCGCCTGAGCCAGGCCGAGAAAGCCTTCTTCGCCAAGGCACAGCCTTGGGGTTTCATCCTGTTCGCGCGCAACGTGAGCGATCCCGCGCAACTGTCTGCCCTGACGTATCAATTGCGCGATGCCGTCGGGCGCAATGCGCCTGTGTTGGTCGATCAGGAGGGCGGGAGGGTACAACGCCTGCGCGCTCCGCATTGGCGGGAGTTTCTGCCAGCCCTCGACCAGATGCAGCAGGCCCGCGACCCGATCCGCGCTCAGTGGCTGCGTGGTCGCCTGATCGCGGATGATCTGCACAGGGTCGGGATCGACATGAATTGTATCCCCGGCCTTGATCTGGTCCGCGAGGAAACCCATCCGTTCCTGAAAAACCGCTGTCTGGGGGATACGCCAGCGCTGGTGGCAAAGGCGGGGAGGGCGTTGGCGGATGGCTCGATTGCCGGTGGCGTTCAGCCGATCATGAAGCATATTCCGGGCCATGGGCGCAGCACGCTGGACACACATCACGAATTGCCCCGGGTTGAGTCCGATGCCGACACCCTGATGGCGCATGATTTCGTGCCTTTTGCCGCACTTGCCGACCTGCCGATGGCGATGACCGCGCATCTGGTGTTCACGGCCTACGATCCGGACCGCCCGGCCACGCAGTCACCGGCAATGGTGCGGGTGATACGCGAGGATATCGGTTTCGCGGGCCTGCTGATGACCGACGACATTTCGATGAATGCGCTTGGCGGTGATGTCGCTACGCGCGGCCGCGCCGCGCTGGATGCGGGCTGCGATCTGGTGCTGCACTGTAATGGCGAGATGGAAGAGATGTCGGCGGTTGCCGACTTCGGCCCTATGACGTCCGCAGCGCAGGCCCGCGCGGACGCGGCACTGGCACTGCGCCGACCAGCTGACGACACGGATATCGACGCCGCTGCGGCAGAACTTGACGCGCTTCTGACACTCGCTTAGCCGGATGGCGATGAGCGAACAAATCAGCCATATCGCCGAACGTCAGGCGGCCGAGGCCCTGATTGTGGACGTCGACGGGTTCGAGGGCCCGCTGGACCTTCTGCTGACCCTGTCGCGCACCCAAAAAGTCGATTTGCGCCAGATTTCGGTGCTGGCACTGGCTGAGCAGTACCTGAAGTTCGTCGAAGAGGCGCGCAAACTCAGGATTGAACTCGCCGCCGACTACCTGGTCATGGCAGCGTGGCTGGCGTTTTTGAAGTCACGCCTGCTTTTGCCGCCGGACCCCGAGGAGGACGGCCCCTCGGGCGAGGAGCTGGCCGCACATCTGGCCTTTCAGTTGGAACGCCTGGCGGCGATGCGTGATTGCTCGGCCCGCCTGATGGGGCGCGATCAACTGGGCCGTGATTTCTTCGCGCGTGGCATTCCAGAAGGCGTCGAACGGGTGCGCCGCGTGACCTACACCGCGACGCTGCTGGACCTGATGCAGGGTTATGCCCGCATCCGCACTCGCGACGATTTTCGCCCCTACACTATGGACCGCGAGGCGGTGATGACGATGGAGCAGGCGCTGGACCGTATGCGCGGGCTGGTCGGTTTTGCCGGCGAATGGACCGACCTCGCCAGCTATCTGCCCGAAGGCTGGGAGGTTGATCCGAAGCGGCGGCGCAGCGCCACAGCCTCGCATTTCGCTGCCTCGCTAGAGCTTGCCAAGGCCGGGGCCATCGACATCCGGCAGGACGAGACCTTCGCACCGATTCAGATACGAAAGCGCCCCGATGCCTGACGACGCAAAAGAAAACATGGGCGAAACAGTGGCCGAAAGCCTGTTCGAAGCCCCGCCCGAAGCCGAGCAGGAACGGATGGTCGAGGCGATCCTGTTCGCCAGCGCCGAGCCGGTCAGCATCGCCGACATGAACGCGCGGATGCCTCACGGTGCCGACGCCTCGGTTGCCGTTCAGCATTTGCAGAAACGCTATGAGGGGCGCGGGGTCGCCGTTGTGAAAGTGGGCGAGGCGTGGGCGATCCGCACCGCGCCGGACCTTGGGTTCCTGATGCGCAAGGAAACCGTCGAAACCCGCAAACTGTCCCGCGCAGCGATCGAGACGCTCGCCATCGTGTCCTACCACCAGCCCGTTACGCGGGCTGAAATCGAAGAGATTCGCGGTGTCAGTGTCTCTCGTGGTACTGTGGATCAATTGCTTGAGCTGGAATGGATCCGATTTGGTCGCCGCCGGATGACGCCGGGACGTCCCGTTACCTTCGTGGTCACGCAAGGTTTTCTTGACCATTTCGGGCTTGAAAGTGCACGAGACCTTCCGGGCCTGCGCGAACTCAGGGCCGCCGGTTTGCTGGACAACCGCCCGCCACCGGGTGAGGGCACGGACGAAGCCGAGGATGAGGACGAAGATCAGACCGATATGTTCGTTTCTGATGACGAAGAAGAGGAGGACGACGAATGAACATCGACAGAATTATCAGCATGGTGATCAACCAGATTGTGCGCCGGTTCGTCGGCTCTGGCATCAATGCAGTGTTCAAATATGGCGGCTCCAAGTTCGGGCCAAAGTCCTCGGGTCAGGAATCCGCGCCGGTCGCAGCGCCCCGTCCCGCGAATGAATCACCCGCCGTGGATGCGCCCGCCGATGTAGATGCAACTATCGATTCCGACATAGATTACCGCCCGATCACGGACGCCGAACGCGAAGCGCAACTTGCTGGCAAAGACCTTGGTTCACGCGCCAAGACGACCGCCAAGCTGGGTCGCCGCATGGGGCGTTTCTGAAAACACCGCCATCGCACCGGGCTACTTTTGCGGTTTTTCCCAATCGCTGCCCAGTGCAGTCCGATTGTTGCCTGACTCAACTTCCACCGAGTCCTCAATCTCCTCGATATCACGCGATTTAACCTCTTCAACGTCAACACCACTGGCCGTCGTCGTGCTCAAGGCCAGCTTGAACACCATCGCGAAATGGTCCGAACCGAAAGGGCGCAGTCGTTCGACCTCGATCAGACGGAACCTTGCGTCGTGGAACAGGTGATCCAGCGGCCAGCGCATGACCGGAAAGGCTGCATGGAACGTATTGTAGAAACCGCGACCGATACGCGGGTCCAGCAGCCGGGATACTCGCTGAAACCGACGCGTCGTCATCGACCACGCAACATCGTTCAGATCACCAGACACAATCACCGGTAGATCTTCATTGCTGACCATCTCAGCAACTTTGCCAATCTCTCCGTCGCGGCCATCGGTCGTGTGGTTGGGCATTGGCGGTTCAGGATGCACGACATGCAGCAGCACCATGTCGCCGGAGCCAATCGTGACCTTCGTGCGGATTGTGGGCACTTTGTTGACCAGCGTTTCGTCGACACCTACGTCGCTAAGCGGCAATCGTGACCACAGCGCCATGCCATACCCGTTGTCCATCGGGACATCGACGTGGTGGGAAAACGCTGATCGCACGCCCGGTAAAGCTTCAAGCCAGTCCTGATCGACCTCAATCAGCATCAAAACGTCCGGATCGTTTTCCCGGACCAATTCAGCCAGCCGCCCGAAATCGCGGTTGGAAAGTTTGACGTTGGCCGTCATCAGGCTGACATGCCTGTCGGTCGCTGAAGCAAGGTCTGCGTCGGCATCCAAAGACTGCTTCGGCCAGAGTGGCGTGTAGGGCAGGATATAGGCGAGATTGACGACAATGCTGATCAAGAGCAGTGCGGCTGCGATGAAACGCGTGGGCCCTGACAGCACGAGAAGCACTGCGATCAGAAGTGGAACTGCGAGAAACAGGTATTGCTGGCGCGGGAACGCCAGAATCCGGATCAGCCCGTGCGGTGCGCGGATAAATGGGATGACGCTGAACAGGGTGATCAGAAGGCTTAGGATCGCTAAGGCATAGATCAAGGAACTGTCCCCCGTGGTCAGCCCTTGAAATGCTTGCTCAGCTTCAGGCCCTGACCTTGATAATTCGAGGCGATGCCCTCGCCATAGAGCGTTTCTGGCGGTGCGGCCATCTTCTCATAGACCAAACGCCCGACAACCTGTCCGTGTTCCAAAACAAACGGGGCTTCGTGACAGCGTACTTCCAGGACACCGCGCGATCCTTGTCCGCCCGCAGCACATGGCCAAAGCCCGGATCGAAGAATCCCGCGTAATGCACCCGGAACTCGCCGACCATCGCCAGATAGGGGGCCATTTCGGCGGCGCAGTCAGGCGGGATCGTGACGGCCTCGCGGCTGACCAGAATGTAGAAGGCACCGGGGTCCAGGATGATCCGGCCGCGGTCGGAGTGCACGTCCTCCCAGAAATCACGCGCCGGGTAGTGGGCGATCTTGTCCAGATCAATCACCCCGGTGTGCGGTTTGGCGCGGTATCCGACCAGCGTGGTTTCATGCGGCATCAGGTCGACGGAAAACCCCAGACCGTCCGAGATCACCGGCTCGCCGGACACCAGCGGTGATTCATCGTGCCGTGCCCGCAACTCGATATCGCTGAGCACGGCGTGGCCGCGTCGGAACCGGATTTGATTGAGACGCATGCCGGGGCGGACCAGAACCGAGAAGCTGCGCGGACAAATCTCGGCGTAAAGCGGCCCCTCGTAGGATTTCGGGATGCGGTCAAACTCGGCACCGCCATCAGTGATTGTGCGGGTCAGAAGGTCCAGCCGCCCGGTCGAGGATTTGGCGTTGGCGACGGCTTGAATGTCGTCGGGCAGAGCAAGTCGTTCCATCAGCGGAACGACATAGACGCAACCCTTTTCCAGCACCGCGCCACCGGTCAGATCGACCCGGTGCATGGTGAATTCGTCCAGACGGTCGGTCACCGACGCGCCGCCGCCGGACAGGAACGAGGCGCGGACGCGGAACGCCTCGGTCCCCAGTCGCAAATCCAGCGAAGCGGGCTGAAGCTGGCCATCTTCGAACGGGAAGTCGGCCGCAAGCGCGCCGCCGTCAATCAGCGAACGGATCGCCTGCGAAGGCAGGACGCCGAACGGTTTCATGAGACCGGAACGGGGGAAAGTGAATTGGTCGGGCTAGCAGGACTCGAACCTGCGACCTTCCGTCCCCCAGACGGACGCGCTACCAGGCTGCGCCATAGCCCGACGCGCCGCAGTCATAGCCGATCATGCGGCGGGGGCAAGCGGGAAACAGGATCATACGGGATGCACTCGGACGGGGCGGCGTCAGGACCCGGCGCTGCGGTCGCGCAAGGCGGCCAGACGATTGCGCAGAGCGATCAGTTTGGCCTGCGCATCGTCGGTTTCCTCGGCCTCAGGTGCCTGGGCAACAGGTTCGGGCGCCGGGGCCGGTTTGGGTTTCGGGGCCGGGGTGGGCGCCAGCGGCAGGTCATCCTGTGCGACCGGCGCGGGCTTCGGCTTGACCGCCTTAGGGGCGCTGCGCTGTTTGCGCGCGGCGGGTTTCAGGGGCACCACATTATCGGTTGGCATCACGTCGACCGCCATCGGCGCGTCGTCGCCATCGACTCCGGGTGCAAATTTCGTAACCGCGCCGATGCCTTGTTCGCGCAGAATTTTCTGCACGCCGCGGATCGTCATGCCGTTGTCGTGCAGCAGGATCTTGATGCCGCCGATCAGTTCCATATCCGAGGGACGATAATACCGCCGTCCTCCAGCGCGTTTGACCGGCTTGATCTGGGTAAAGCGGCTTTCCCAGAAGCGCAGCACATGGGTCTGCACGCCCAGCCAGTCGGCGACTTCACTAATGGTGCGGAATGCGTCGGGGGATTTATCGGCCATGGCTTACGACTTGTTCCCGGCGGCCACGCGATCCTTCATCAGGTGCGAGGGGCGGAATGTCATAACGCGGCGCGGCAGGATCGGCACTTCCTCGCCGGTTTTTGGGTTGCGGCCCACGCGCGCGGCTTTGTCGCGCACCGAAAATGTCCCGAAGGACGAGATTTTCACCGTCTCGCCGGTGGCCAATGCGTCGGACATATGGCCCAGAACGCTCTCGACCAAAGCCGAAGATTCGTTTCGGCTTAGGCCCACTTCGCGGAATACAGCTTCGGTCAGGTCCATGCGAGTCAGTGTCTTACCGGCCATCGTGACATCCCCAAATGAAATCAGTTGCGACTACGTTAGGCGGAAAATGAATCAATCTCAACGGGTTGCGGACGTCTCTTGAAGGGAAATTACCAGCGCAGAACCGCCGAGCCCCAGGCGAGGCCGCCGCCGATGGCCTCAATAACGATCAAATCGCCGGTTTTCAGCTTGCCGTCGGCCTTGGCCACACTCAGCGCAAGCGGGATCGAAGCGGCAGACGTATTGCCGTGGTCCTGCACGGTGACGACGACGCGCTCCATCGGCACGCCCATCTTCTTGGCGGTGCCCGAGATGATTCGCAGATTCGCCTGATGCGGAACGATCCAGTCGACGTCGTCGGCACTAAGGCCAGCACGATCCAACGCGGTGTGAGCTGTTTGGGCCAGTTTTTCAATGGCGTGGCGGAACACCTCTTTGCCTTGCATCCTGAGGTATCCTGAGGTGCCGGTCGAGACACCACCGTCAACATAAAGGATGTCTTTGAACTGCCCGTCCGAATGCAGATCGGTGGACAGGATGCCCCGGTCATCCGAAGTGCCTGCGCCCTCGACCGCCTCAAGAACCACGGCCCCGGCACCGTCGCCGAATAGCACGCAGGTGGTGCGGTCCTCCCAGTCCATGATGCGAGAGAACGTTTCGGCCCCGATGACCAGAATGCGGCTCGCCTTACCCGACAGGATCAGCGCGTCGGACATGTTCAGTGCATAGATGAACCCGGCGCAGACGGCTTGCAGGTCGAACGCGAATCCTTTGGTCATCCCAAGTGCGGCCTGCACCATGGTCGCGGCGGACGGGAACGTCAGATCGGCGGTCGAGGTCGCCAGGACAATCGCGTCGATGTCGTCGACTTTCAGGCCAGCGTCATCCAGCGCAGCCTGCGCGGCCCGCACGGCCAGGTCGGAAGTTGTCTGTCCTTCGGCGGCAAAGTGTCGGCGCTCAATGCCCGTTCGGCCCTTGATCCACTCATCAGAGGTGTCCACCGTCTCAGCCAGTTTTGCGTTGCTGACGATATTTTCCGGCAGGTAATGCCCGACGCCTCGAATTGCTGAGCGGCGCGTCACTGCGCGGCCTCGCTGAGTTTCTGCGTGACCCGGGGCGAGGGCAACACGGGCGGCCAGCCGGTCGGTGAAGTTGGATTGCGCCAGCGTATAGGCGAGTTTGATGGCGCTGCTGATCCCGGTCGCATCTGCCGAGCCGTGGGATTTGACCACCGTGCCGTTCAGCCCCAGGAACACGCCGCCATTCACCCGGCGCGGATCAATCCGACGGGCGAAGCGGCCCAGCGATGCTTTGGCCATCAGTGCGGCTACCTTTGACAGGAGGGTCTTGGAAAACGCATCGCGCAGGAAATCCCGCACCAGCCCGGCTGTTCCTTCACCGGTTTTCAGCGCGACATTCCCGGTAAATCCATCAGTCACAATCACATCAACCCGATCCGATGGAATATCTCCACCTTCGACAAATCCGACGAATTCAATATTTGCCGCATCGGCGAGGTCGGCCAGCTGCTCGCCCAGCGGCCTTCAACTCGGCGCGGCCTTTGGTTTCCTCGGTCCCGACATTCAACAGGCCGACGCGGGGGCGATCCAGTCCCAGACCGTTGCGGGCATAGGACGCGCCCATCAACGCGTATTGGGTCAGATCGTGTTCGTCAGCACGGATGTCTGCACCCACGTCCAGCATGATGTTAAACCCTTGTGGATTTCGCGACGGCCCAGAGGCAGGCGATGGCGGGGCGATTGACGCCCTCCAGCTTGCGAAGCTGCAGCATCGACACTGCCATCAGCGCGCCGGTATTGCCGCATGACACCGCCGCCGAGGGCTTCCCCCGATTTCACCGCCCCAATTGCGCTCCACATCGAGGTCGCCTTGCCGTGGCGCATCACGTGGCTGGGCTTGGCATCCATCGTCACAACCTCGTCGGCGTGGCGGATGTCGCAGCGGTCGGTAATCTGGCGTTTGGCGATCAGGCGCGTCAGTTTCATCTGCGTCGCCATGCACGATAAAGCCGACGTCGCGATTGCGCGCCGCAGAAATCAGCGATACCAGCGACCACCGCTTCCGCACCGTGATCGCCGCCCATCGCGTCGACTGAAATAACTATTCTTGCGGGGCTGGCCGCAGGTCCGTCGGTACTGGTGACCGGATCAGACATATTGCCCCGCTACGCTTGGCGGGGCTTATGCCGCGTCTTCGTCGTCGAGGTCGATCTCGTCCGCCTGCGCGACGACTTCACGCTCGGCGTAGTGACCGCAGGACGCACACACGTGGTGCGGCCGTCTTCAACTCACCGCAGTTCGGGCACTCGGCTGGGTTGCCGGCGACCAGTGCGTCGTGGGCGCGGCGCATGTTGCGGCGCGACTTTGTGATTTTATTCTGTGGGACCGCCATGGGACAACCTCGGGGTACTGATGGGCGGTGATGTCACACGCCTGTGGGAATTCTGGTTCAGAGTGGCTGATACGCCAAGCCGCGCACCCCTGTCCACCCGTCGTGAAAGCGAGGCCGGGAACATACTGCGATTCCGTTGCGGCGCAAGGGGCTTTTGGCGCTGAATCGCATCAAAACGGAGTAGCGGCGCGCGGGCGGAAATTTCAGCCATGCCCGAAGGCCGTTGGCAGCGACGGCTACCCGACCTGCACGGGCACATCCAGAAATTGCATCGGCGGCTCATCAGGATGTTTCGACAGCGTGTCGCGCCGCGTCCGCCAGAAAGCGTCCAGCCTCGCCCACGTCTTCCTTTACGGCCATGATGGCGGGGCGGAACGTTGCAAGGAACGGGATCGCTTCTTTTGCAACGAGGTCGATGTGCTGGCCGATGGTGCGCCCGCTGCCCTCGACCGCAGCCCGTGG
>CALSNT010000010.1 GCA_943787785.1 uncultured Paracoccaceae bacterium
ACCAATTATCAAAAATAATTGATATATTGTAGTAAGTTACCAATATATTGTGGCTTTATTCCCCACATATTCCCCAAAGCCACGTGGTATAGGCTGACGCGGTTCGAGCCGCTGTCTTTTCGAATTTGAGCGCAGTAACCGGCAGGTGGCCGAGGGGTTGGGGGTTGAGCACAAAACCGTTCAGTCTGTTCGCACTGAGTCTGAGGCAACTGGGGAAATTCCCCAGTTGGACAAGACCGTTCGTGCTGACGGAAAAGAGCGCCGCAAGCCGATCCGCACGGCCTATGTCGATCCAGAGCCGGTGAACCAGCGTGAGCAAGTGGAGCAGGCAAGCGGGTGCAAACACCCTGGCGATCCAGCAGGCAGGCGGGTGCCCGCCAACGCGGTGCTCAAGGACAAGATCGCGCATCGGCTGACACGGCCCGCAAGTCTGCCTGGCAAGACGCCTATCTGCGCACGCCCCATGGTCAGCCGGTCGAGTTGCCCTGAACGGCGGCAAGCCTGTTGCCGCGCGACCCGCCGCTGACTTAGTCTGATCGAACCTACTTGAACAAAGGCCCAACGATGCGCCCAATTGCCCTACTGATCGCGCTAGCCCTGTTTCCTGTTGCGGCGGCCGCACAATCCTGGTGCGCGGCTTCCAATCTGAACCAGACCGAGGCTGCGATTTGTGGCGATGCGCTTTTGGGCAATCTGGATGCTCAGATGAATACGCTTTACGGTCGCATAAAAGATCGCGATGCGCGGGCGCGAAGCAACCAGTCCGCTTGGCTGGCCGCTCGAGATTTTTGCCGCACGGATGTATTGTGCATCGAAACGGCATACCGCGATCAACTGACGCTTCTGCGCCAAATACCCGGGGGGCGTCCGACCTGGTGCGTTGCGGCGAACCTGAGCGCGCCCGAGCGTGCGATCTGCGGATCGTCGCTGTTGGCGCACCTGGACGCAGAATTGGGCACGTTGTTCAACCGGGGCGGACCGACCCTGCGCGCCCTGCAGCGCCAGTGGTTGAAAGACGAGCGTGATACCTGCGGAAACGACGCGTTCTGCATCGAGCAAGCCTATCTGTCGCGCCTTGCGGATCTGCGCCATCAACCGGCCAACTGACACCGCCGAAACGAGCCTGATTGCCCCGCCCCGCCGCCCTAAAAAGGGCGCGGACATCGGACACCCGCCATCCGTCAGGAGGTTCTGTTGTTTTTCAACGATACCTAAAAGACGTTGTTCGTTTGTCCTGCAACCATTCAGCCAGATCACCTGAGACATAACTTGGCCCGCTATTGCTGAGCAGGCGCGGTTTGTGGGCAACGTGAAGGGAAACGACGCCACCTAAAACACCGGAATTATTGAGTGCAGCGCAACAGGCATGTGCTCTCAGAACCTTGACTAAGATACCAAAGTCCCTCGTCGTCCACGCATGCGGGCACGATCGCGTTGGATTAATCCGGTGACCACAACCCTGCTTCGCAACCTTGCCCCGTTATTGGGCGGCACCGTATTCATCCCCAAGCCGGTGGTCGGCGCGCGATTCAATTAACAGGGCGTCGACTTGCGCCCGTTAGACCGCCTCAAGAAAAGCGTGGTTCCGTGATAACGGAGAAGAGCGCCCCTTAGTCTACAGTTTAATCTCACTAACAAACGGGGGGTTAACCCGGCAGGGCGTCTAGAGTAGAGCTGTTTAAAACGACAAGTCAGCCCTTTAAGGCGCTGAAAATCAAACAGATAGACGCCCATCGTTTTTGTATCGGTAGATGGTTGCGCAACTGACACCCCAGACACGTGCTGCTTCACTGAGGTTCATCCCTGACATCCGCCCCTACTTGAACCGCAAGTCGTTCAACATCCAATACGCGTTCGTGCCTTTGAGTTTTTCGTTGTCTTGCGCCAAGTCCCAAGCGGTCTTGCCGTCGCTGTCTTCCATGGATGCGTCCGCGCCTGCGTCCAACAACACCTTCAAGTCCTCGGGAGTGCCCTCATCTGCCGCCCGCATCAGTACTGTCCGACCGTCCGCGTACCGCACATTCACATCCGCGCCCGCGTCCAGCAACACCTTCAGGTTCTCGGGAATGCCTAACCCCGCCGCATTCATCAGTGCTGTCACACCGTCCCCGTGGTCGTGTCGGGAAGTTGGTGGAAATTTGAAGGTGGCGTAATCTCCGGGTGAATCAAACCCACCCAATCGGCGGCTGGTACCGCCTTAGGAGATCACGCCATGACCAAGACTACAGACACGAGCCCCATTTCGCTACTTGCATGTGAAGAAGGCTTTGATCCGATCGAAGATCGGCTGCGCGCCAACATCCGCGGCACGATCGAGGCCGTTTTCAAGGAAGAACTGGACGGCTTTCTTGGCCGTTTGCGGTATGGCCGGGACGCCGAGGCGGTGAAAGGCTATCGCCACGGCCACCGGGACCGTCAGATCACCGGGACATTTGGCACCGAGACGATCAGCGTACCCCGCGCCCGGGTTGAAGATGAAGTCGGTAAGGCTAGTGAATGGCGCTCAAAAGCGTTGCCGCGCTACCAGCGCCTGACCAAGACGGCCGAAGCGTTGATTGCGTCGGTTTATCTCTCGGGCACCAACACGCGGCGTGTGAAGCGCGCGCTGTTTGCGCTGTTCAAGGGGGCTGTCGGCAAAGACGTCGTCAGCCGCGCTTGGCGCAAGGTGAAGACCGACTGGGACGCCTGGTGCGCCCGCAGCCTTGCTGATGAGGACATCGTTCGGCTCATCCTTGACGGCACCGTCATCACGACGCGTCTTGATCGGAAAGCGCAGAACATCTCGGTTCTGGCTGCCATTGGCGTGCGTCGTGATGGGCAGAAAGTATTGCTTTCCATCATGAATATGGGCGGGGAGAGCACAGCCGCCTGGCGTCAGTTCATTGACGACCTCGATGCGCGGGGCCTCAAGCGGCCCGAGTTCGTGATGGTTGATGGCGCGCCGGGATTGGAGGCCGCGCTGGTCGCGTTGTGGGGCCAAGACTTGCCGATCCAACGCTGCACTGTTCACAAGCATCGCAACCTGCTGGCCCACGCCCCAAAACATATGCACGAGGAGCTGGGCGACGATTATCGCGCCATGATCTACGCTGAAACCGCCGATGAAGTTGAGAAGCAGCGCAAATCCTTTCTACGCAAATGGCAGCTCAAGTGTCGAGCGGTCGCAGACAGCCTTGAAGAGGCCGGGGATCGGCTGTTCACCTTCACCCGCCTCGATCCGTCGCAGTGGAAGTCAGCTCGCACAACCAACGCTATCGAGCGCCTGAACGAGGAGTTTCGCCGCCGGATCAAAACACAGACCGTGCTGCCCTGCGCTGCAACCGTGCCGATGCTGCTTTGGGCGCTCCTCGCCTCAGGCCAAATCCAGATGCGCAAGGTCGACGGCTGGGAAACGCTCGCGCAACCAATTGAACCAATGACACTTGACCTCGTCGCCTGATCAGGCGCAAATCAAAACGCTCGGAGAACGCCGCCGGAGAATTTCCACCACTTTCGAGACACAACCATCCATTGGCTATGCCTCCTTGACTGCGCCGCAAAGCACGGGGTTATAAGCCGCCACGGACAGTGAAAGTGCTTGGAGGGCACAAAAATGATGAAAGAGTTCAAAGATTTTATCGCCAAAGGCAATGTCATGGACATGGCCGTCGGTATCATTATCGGGGCGGCCTTCACGGCTATCGTCTCGTCCCTGGTTGCAGATCTGATCAACCCGATCATTGGCCTGTTTACCGGTGGCATCGACTTTACTAACAAATATGCAGTCCTTTCTGGCGAAGTTGCCGCTGGGTCGTCACTGGAAGCGGCACGTGAAGCTGGCGCATCGGTGTTCGCCTATGGCTCGTTCATAATGGCCGTGATCAATTTCCTGATCATCGCTTGGGTCGTGTTCATGCTGGTGAAGTCAGTGAACAAAGTAAAAGCTGCAGCGGAAGCGCCGAAAGAAGAGGCACCTGCTGCCGATCCTGGCCCGTCCGAAAAGGACATTCTGCTTCAAATCCGGGACGCACTGGCCAAATAAGCTTTGGCCGGCGTTCGCCGACTATTCGATCAAACGACCAAACGGCCCGCTATCAACGGCGGGCCGTTTCACGTTTGGCTGCGTTTGACCCGTCTGACGTTTGGCCACGTGCACGTAGCTTCGGTAAACGACCAGCGCTGCAAGCGGACCAACGTGGGCTATAAGAACGCCCACTGCGGACCAGCCGCCCGATAGCAAGCGTGTTGCCACGGCCTCATACACTGCAGGCCCAATGTCCATAAGGCCCAAGGCAAGGGCAACGATCGGCGACGTTGCCAAGATCAATGTTAGGTTGGGGTACTTGCGATACATCTGGAAACACTCCGAAACGGCCGTATTGTACAGAGGTACGTCTGTTGTACGCAGCGCGGCGCAGTTTCCGTCGCTAAAGACCCACCAAGGTCGGCTCGCCCAAGCGGATCGTCCGATTGCAGGAGACCTCTCAGATGGCAACAACTCCACCGGTTTGCGACTTTAATGCCCCGGCGGGCGAATTTCTGCTGAAAAGCACCCGCGGGGATGAGCATGATCTGGCCAGTATCGCCGGTCCGAACGGTCTGGTAGTCGCCTTTATCTGCAACCATTGCCCCTATGTTCTAGCTGTCTTGGACCGGATCATTCGCGATGCACGGGATTTGGAACCGTTGGGGGTCGGATTCGCTGCGATCTGTTCAAACGACGCGACCGCCTATCCGGCCGATAGTTTTGCGAATATGGTGGTGATGGCGGAAAAGCACGACTTTCCGTTCCCCTATCTGCATGATCCAGACCAGTCGGTCGCGCGCGCCTACGGGGCTGAATGCACGCCCGATTTTTTCGGATATAACGGCGATCTGAAACTTCAGTATCGCGGACGGCTTGATGCCTCACGCCGCAGTGCCGGGCCCGGAGACTTGCGCCGGGACCTGTTCGAAGCCATGAAGCTGGTGGCCGAATCCGATGAAGGGCCGCGCGATCAGATCGCGAGTATGGGCTGTTCGATCAAATGGGCCTGAAGCTTTTGACTCAGCCCGCTTTCAACGCCAGCGACGGGGCCAACACATCAATCCCCAGCGCTTTGCCAACGGCGTAGTAGGTCAGCTGCCCGGCATGGACGTTCAGACCCGCCAGCAGGTACGGATCATCCTCGCAGGCCTGCCGCCAGCCTTTGTCGGCCAATGCCAGCATGAATGGCATCGTCGCGTTACCCAGCGCAATGGTTGAGGTTCGCGCGACTGCGCCCGGCATGTTCGCCACGCAATAATGCATGATGCCGTCGACCTCGTAGATCGGGTCCTTGTGCGTCGTCGCCTTCGAGGTTTCAAAGCATCCGCCCTGATCGATTGCGACGTCAACCAGCGCCGCGCCCGGTTTCAGTTCAGCCAATTGCGCCCGGCTGATGAGTTTGGGTGCTGCGGCCCCCGGAATTAGGACCGCGCCGATAATCAAATCCGCAGCCTGCGCCAACTCGATAGTGTTGCCGGCGCTGGCATAGCTGGTTTTGAAAGTGCTGCCAAAGACATCATCTAGGTAGCGCAGACGCGGCAGAGAGCGGTCCAGCACAGTGACATCTGCGCCCATTCCAGCCGCGATTTTTGCCGCATGCATCCCGACAACGCCGCCGCCGATGACCATCACGCGGGCCGGGCCAACACCCGGAACACCGCCCATTAAAACGCCGCGCCCGCCATTGGCCTTTTGCAGAGTCCAAGCCCCGACTTGTGGGGCAAGACGGCCAGCTACTTCGGACATCGGGGCCAGCAGTGGCAGCCCGCCACGATCATCGGTCACGGTTTCATAGGCAATCGCAGTGGCACCGCTGGCCAGCAAGTCTTTGGTCTGTTCCGGGTCTGGTGCCAGGTGCAGATAAGTGAACAGCAGCTGTCCTTCGCGCAGCATCTTGCGTTCGCCCGGCTGCGGTTCCTTAACCTTCACGATCATATCAGCGTCAGCAAATACCTGTTCGGCAGTCTCGAGGATTACTGCACCCGCATCGAGATAATCCTGATCCGGGAAGCCAGACCCTGCCCCTGCCAATGTCTCGACCACAACCTCATGGCCATGATTGACGGCCTCGCGCGCGGCATTTGGCGTCAGCCCAACGCGAAATTCCTGCGGTTTGATCTCTTTGGGGCATCCGATCTTCATAAGCCTGGCTCCGTGCTTGAGGGTTGCCCGGGTACTATGCCGGTTTGTGCGAAATGTGTTTGAAATTTCGCGTGTTGTTTGCGGTCAACTTTGATAAGATTGTGCGCGTTTCTCATCTCTATGCGAAAGTTCTGCGAAGAATATGGAAATCGACGACACAGACCGCCGACTTTTGACGGTCCTGCAAAAACGTGGGCGCATCACGAACGCTGATCTCAGCGACGCTGTAAACTTGTCGCCCTCGGCTTGTCATCGCCGGGTGCGGCGGCTGGAATCCGAGGGGTTTATTCGGGACTATGTTGCCCTGCTTGACCCCCGGCGTGTGGGTCGCCCGACGACGGTGTTTGTCGAGATTACACTCAGCGGCCAAGCCGACGAGGTTTTGGACGCGTTCGAGCGGGAAGTTGCACTGATCCCCGATGTTCTGGAATGCCACCTGATGGCCGGAACGGCGGATTACATCCTCAAAGTGGTGGCGGAGGACACCGAGGATTTCGCCCGCATCCACCGCCGTCATCTGGCCCGCCTGCCAGGGGTGGCGCAGATGCAAAGCTCCTTCGCACTCAGAACCGTGTTCAAGACGACAGCGCTGCCGGTGTAGCATCGCCTGACAATCGGTCGCATGTTGGCGCGCGAGACAGCGCTTATATTCGTACGATCACAACAGTTTCCGGAGCAGTCATGGGACATCTATTTCGCGCATTCAGCCTTTTCCTTCTGCTTGCAGGCGTTGCACAGGCTCATGACAAGCGGTTCCCAAGCATGTGGGTGGATGACCTGCTGATCCACGCCCCCGTTCTGAAGGCGACGCCCGAAGGCGCGCCCGTCGCGGCGGGCTATATGGGGATCGAGAATACCGGTGACACGGACGAGGTGCTGAACAGCGCCGAGGTCGAATTCGCGCACGACGCTCAACTGCACGAGATGGTCATGTCCGGGGATGTCATGAAGATGCGCCAAATCGAGGGCGGCATTCAGATACCGGCCGGGGAAACCGTCTGGCTGAAGCCCGGCGGCCTGCACCTGATGCTAATGAAACCGTCCGTGGCGTTGATCGAGGGAAAGAAGCAATTCGTGACGTTGGAATTCGAGAACGCCGGCACCGTGAGGCTGCCGTTCGTAGTTGCTGGTCTGGACGCGATCCGAAAGCTGAGCGACGAGCTGCATCACAGTCATGACAACTAGGTTTTCCAAAGTTTGGCTGATTTGGGGCGGGGCAATCCTGCTGGCCCTTGGCGCGGGCCTCGGCGGGCGCCTGGTCTGGGAAGATCGGTCTGGCAATGGCGCACTGATCGCCGCCGATCTCGGCGGTCCGTTCAGCCTCGTCACTCACACCGGCGCACCTATCACCGAAGCTGACCTGAAAGGCAGCCCCAGCGCGCTGTTCTTCGGTTTCACCCACTGCCCGGAAATCTGCCCGACGACGATCTTCGATATCAACGCCTGGCTGGAAGAGCTCGGCCCCGCGGGCGACGACCTCAAAGTCTATTTTGTGACAATCGATCCGGAGCGCGACCCGCCCGAAGTCCTAGGCGAGTACGTAACCGCTCAGTCGGACCGCGTCACCGGCATCTCGGGTCCACCGGACGCGGTGCGTGCGATGGCTGATGTCTGGCGAGTCTACTATAAGGCAGTTCCGCTGGACGATGGTGATTACACGATGGATCACACCTCGCTCATTTACTTGCTGAATGATGACGGCCAATATGCCGAACTGATCCGCTATGGCGAAGCACAGGACAGCGCCGTCGCCAAACTCCGCGCGCTTTTGAACAGTTGAGCGCAATCAACCGTTCATCATTAGTTTGAGAATTTCCTCAGGGGGAGTCTGGGGGCAGAATACCCCAGCCACCGCTCGCAGCCACGTGCCGAGCGATTTTACATCGCGCGGCACGCACTGACGACAAAAAACCCCCGACGCCTAGGGCTGCGGGGGTCGTATGACGGTGCACCGTCACTTGTCTTGGCAGGGCTGATTTACATCATCCCTTCGCGCTGTGCCTTTTTACGGGCCAGCTTGCGGGCACGCCGAATGGCTTCGGCCTTCTGACGTGCTTTTTTCTCGGACGGCTTCTCGAAATGCTGCTTGAGCTTCATTTCCCGAAACACGCCTTCACGCTGAAGTTTCTTCTTCAGCGCACGCAGTGCCTGATCAACGTTGTTATCACGAACACTTACCTGCATGTGGTTGTCACCACCTTCCTAGGTTAGATTTGCAAAAGTTGCAGGAACGGCGCGTATAACAGCGGGTTACCCCTCTGTAAACCCAGCAGGATGAGGCATCCTGCCCTCTGGCAGAGCGGGCGTTTTGAGGTCAGAATACACTATCTGCCCGCAATACCGGAGGCACCACCGTCATGACCCAACTGACACCCAACGAGGCCCTCCTCGACGCCGCCTTGCCGCATGTCGCCTTCGACGGCTGGTCACAGGCGACATTCGATGCTGCGATCCGGGACTCCGGTGTCGCGCCAGTGGTTGCCCACGGGTTGTTCCCGCGCGGAGGTGTCGATCTGGCGCTGGCCTATCACGCGCGGGGCGACGCAACGATGGTTGAAAGGATTGCGGCGGCTGATCTGGCCGGCCTGCGCTTTCGTGAAAAGATCACCCAGGCGGTGCGCTGGCGGATCGAGGCGGCGGGAAATCGCGATCTGGTCCGACGTGGCGCCACATTATTCGCCCTGCCGCGCTGGGCCGTCGACGGGGCGCGGGCAATCTGGGGCACGGCGGATGCGATCTGGACGGCGTTGGGTGACACTTCCGAGGATATCAACTGGTACACCAAACGCGCGACGCTCAGCGGCGTCTACAGCGCGACTGTGCTGTTCTGGCTGGGCGATGACAGCCCGGATAACGCGGCAACGTGGGCATTCCTCGACCGACGGATTGAGGATGTGATGCGTTTCGAGAAAACCAAAGCTGCCCTGCGTGACAACAAACTGGCAAGCGCCCTGATAGCAGGGCCGAACCGGTTGCTGTCGGGCATCCGCCGCCCGCCGGTGCGACGCGGCTATCCAGGGCAGGAAGGGACGAGATGACCAACACAATGCGTGCCATTGAAATCAGCGAACCGGGCGGGCCGGAAGTTTTGCGCCTGACCGAGCGGCCGATTCCCGAACCGCGCCACGGAGAGATCGTTATCAAGGTGGCCTTTGCCGGGGTGAACCGCCCTGACGCGCTGCAACGGGCCGGGTCTTACAAACCGCCCGCGAGCGCCAGTGACCTGCCGGGGCTTGAGGCTGCCGGAGAGATTGCCGCGATCGGTGATGGCGTTACCGGCTGGAGCCTTGGCGATCAGGTATGTGCCCTACTACCCGGTGGCGGTTACGCCGAATATGTCTCTGCTCCTGCGGCCCACGCTCTGCCGGTGCCCAAAGGCATGGGGCTGCGCGAAGCCGCCTGCCTGCCCGAAACCTTTTTCACCGTTTGGTCCAACGTTTTCCAATGCGGCGGGTTGCAGGCGGGCGAGGTGTTTTTGGTCCACGGAGGTTCCTCAGGTATCGGCACTACCGCGATCCAATTAGCCAGCGTGTTTGGCGCGCGAGTCTTTGCGACCGCTGGGTCGGCGGAGAAATGCGAGGTCTGTTCCAACCTGGGTGCAGAGCGGGCGATAAATTACCGAGATGAGGATTATGTCGAGGTACTGCGCGATGTTGGCGGGGCCGACCTGATCCTCGATATGGTCGGCGGCAGCTATCTGCCGCGCAACGTTAAAGCGCTGAAAGACGACGGGCGGCTGGTCCAGATCGCGTTCCTCCAAGGTCCGAAGGTCGAGCTGAACTTCGCGCATCTCATGATGCGCCGCCTGACGATCACTGGCTCAACCCTGCGCCCGCAATCCGACGCAGCAAAGGCGCGGATTGCCGAGGCCTTGCTGGCCAACGTCTGGCCGCTCCTAGATGCGGGCCGCGTGGCTCCGGTGATGGACCAGGAGTTTGCGCTCGAAGACGCCGCAAAGGCGCATGAACGGATGGAGGGCGGCGAACACATCGGCAAGATTGTGCTGCGGGTCGCGTGACCCGGCGTCGCGACATCCCATTCGATTTGGTCGGCATCGACCACATTGTGTTTCTGGTCGATGATCTGGATCGCGCAGTCGGCTGGTATCAGCGGATTCTTGGCTGTGCACCGGGGTATTCCTATCCCAAATTGGGAATGGAGCAGCTGTGGGTTGGCTCAGCCTTGATCGTACTTTGGGACATTACCCATCCGGGGGCCTCCGGTGCCGTACCGCCCGTACAGGGTGGCCGAAATGTGGATCACGTATGCATCGCGCTCACCCCTTTTGATCATGACGCCATGCGGTCACATCTGGCCGCCCATGGCGTCGAGATTGAACGCGAGGCGCTGCATGGCGGCGCCCGAGGCATGGGACATTCGTTTTACGTTCGCGATCCCTGGGGGAATGTGTTGGAGCTGAAAGGCCCGGCAGAATATCCCGACGGGCGGGATTAGTCGCCGCGCATGAAGGCGCAGCGGCGCAGGGTTACATGCAGCCGGCCGAGCGCATGGCGAACTCCATCGATTCCAGTTCCTGCCCGGTTTCGGCCATGGCATCCCAGGCGCCGCCGCAGCGCCCATAGGTGCTTTGGCCCAATAGCACGTCCGGGATGCCGGGCCAGACGTCTCCGTCACCCATAACCTCGGTCTGGCCGGTGCTTGACGTGGGTCCCTCGATACATTCAATCCAGCTATCCAACTGGTTGATGTATCTTTCGGCCAGCGCGCCGTAGAGCTCCCACCAGCCTTCGCAGTCGTCGCTGTTCTGGGGCGTGTTCTGAGGCGCCGGCGGCAGAGTAGCCACAGTCATCGATCCGGCGATCAGGTGGGCGGTGAACTTGGCCGCGAATTCGCCCTTGTGCGTCGTAATTCTCTGGTTCCGGAACGTCCCTTTTACCTTTACTGCAGCGGTTCGCGAGGCCGGTGCCTTGGTGAACTTGCCAAGAATTCTTGCCAATTCAGCCTCGCCAATCTTGTCGACCTCTTCTTCTGACCTAGCGGCCATCATTCGTGCGACGACGTCGTGAATTGCCGCTGCGATTTTCTTGATCGTCTCACCGTCAGTCTTGGATTTCGACATGGAGCTCTCCTGAAAAGCGAAAAACTATATCTTCATACAGCCTATAGGGTTGCAGGCTGTTCAGGACCAGGCAAGCGATTTTCCGCTAGGGCATCGATTCGAACAATGCGTCGCTCATCGTGCAGTCGCGCACCACGTCTGCGCCGCATTCCCTCGGCTCCAACCCACGCGTCAAACAGATCCGTGCTTCCTGTATTCGGCCCGATTTGCAGGTGATGGTGATTCCGTCGGCTACCAGGGCTTCATTTTCCTCAAGAAAGGCCTGTTCTACGACGCTTGCAGGCAGCTTCACGTCACGCTCCAGCATGCGAAACACCTCCGGTCGCACGATCCGTCCATAGGCCTCTCGTGCCAACGCAAAGAAATCCTCTGACGACAGGCCCGAACACCGCCCATGCTTCTTCCATTGATGCCAGGCCGAGCCACCGGATCCCATGATATCGGCCATTGCCGCCGTGTCGCGCCGTGACGGGTCGCGCACGCCGGTGCGGCAATAACTTGGCCAGCCACGCTCGTTCTGCGGCCAAAGCCCATGCAGCACCCAGCCAAACCCGGCATCGTCGTCACACTGAGGAGACCCACGCGCATCCCCCTCCAGCGCACACCACGTTGGCGACCAGGACAGCGACAGAACGTAATAATCGAAGTCGCCCGCCCGCTCGCCCTCGGCAAGGGCGGCAAACGGCCACAACAGTGCCAGTACCAGTGCTCGCATTTGCTCTTCCCCTTCGCGCCGACCGCGCCTATACAGCCGCCAACCTCCGAAATTATGAGGATGCGGTCCACCCCGGATCGGCCGATTTCCCGGCTTGAGGAAGATGTGTGAAGGAGCCCTTAATGAATACCCCCTTGATGGCCAAGGCCACCGCCGTCTGGCTGGTCGACAACACCACGATGTCCTTCAAACAGGTCGCTGATTTTTGCCAACTGCACGAGCTGGAAGTGCAGGGCATCGCCGACGGGGACGTCGCCGCCGGGGTCAAAGGGTTCGACCCGATCGCCAACAACCAGCTGACCCAGGAAGAGATCGACAAGGCCGAGGCGGACCCGCTGCACAAGCTGACGCTGAAGTTCAACCCGGCCTCGGTCGGCGAAGAAAAGCGGCGCGGGCCGCGCTACACGCCGCTGTCCAAGCGTCAGGATCGCCCGGCGTCAATTCTGTGGCTGGTCAAGTTCCACCCGGAACTTTCGGATGCGCAGATCTCGAAACTGGTCGGCACCACCAAGCCGACGATCCAGTCGCTGCGTGAGCGGACTCACTGGAACATCTCGAACATCCAGCCGATTGATCCTGTCGCGCTTGGCCTGTGCAAACAGTCCGAACTGGACGCCGCCGTACAAAAGGCCAACGCCAAGAAGGCCCGCGACGGCGAGGTGATGTCGGACGACGAACGCCGCAAGCTGGTCAGCACCGAGCAATCGCTGGGCGGAGAACCGGACGCCAAAATTCCCACAGCGATTTCGGGACTGGAGACCTTTACTCTGGCAGAAACGGACGAGCCGGACGAGAAAGAGGCCGCGCTGCCTGATGCGGACAGCCTGTTTACGTTTGAGGGGTCCGATGATTCCGACGACAAGGATGACGACAGCGACGATCCGCGCGACTGATCGGGCGTGGTGCGTGCAAGGTTTCTCGGCTAGGCTGCCAACATGCGCGCGGTCGTCTTTTTCCTGACAGTGATTTCTGCCCCTGCGTCAGCGGGGACATTCTGTGATGAGCTTTGGTTGACCCGCAATCAGGTCTTTGATCAGGCCGGGTATTGCTTTGGCTCCACCCTTGGCAAAGCGGTCTTCAACAACGCAGATTGCACGACAAAGAACCCGGTGCTGAACTCGCAGGCCAGGCAGTTGGTGGACCGGATCAAAGCCACCGAAGCGGCCAACCAGTGCAAAGTGAATACCGCTGGGAGGCAGCTGGACGTGCCGCTGTTGGAGCAGCGCTTGCAGCTGCATGATTTGCCGATCCGCGATGATACCGAAAGCGCCTGCATCGGTTGGCGCGGACCCGACATTCCTTTGTTTGCGGGCCGCAATTCTCAGACCATGTCGATTGGCGCGATCCGATCTGGCGATACGATCCTCAGCGCGCACCTCAGTGCGGAGGGTTGGGACTTCGTGATCCTGCAGCGTGGCGGGCAACAGGTCGCGCTGGGCTGGACGCCGGGGATCGCCTACGACACCGATAGCTGCGAATCTTTCGCCGGCTGAGGTGTCGGGCACAGGAAGACTGCCTCCGGGCGGGGATATTTCTGAACCAATGATGGCCGGGAAAGTCAGAACGTCTTGCGGGCTTTCAGGGCGGCTGTGATGGTGCCGTCGTCGAGGTAATCCAGCTCTCCGCCGATCGGAACGCCCTGGGCGAGCGAGGTGACAGTGCAGCGGCCTTCAAGCTCTCCCGAAATATAATGTGCGGTGGTCTGGCCATCGACAGTGGCCCCGACAGCGAGGATAACCTCGGTGATGTTTTCCGCAGCGACGCGCGCGATCAGGCGCGGAATACCGAGGTCTTCGGGTCCGACCGCGTCGAGGGCGGACAGGGTACCACCCAACACGTGATAGCGGCCCTTGAAGACGGAAGCGCGCTCCATCGCCCAAAGGTCGGCGACGTCTTCGACCACGCAGATCTCGCCCGTGGCGCGCTTGTCGCTGGCGCAGATATCGCAGGTATCCGATCCGGCAATATTGCCGCAGGTCAGGCATTCGCGCGCGGTGGCAGCAACATTCTGCAAAACGTCCGCCAGCGGAGTCATTAGCAATGCGCGCTTTTTTATCATGTGCAGAACGGCACGACGCGCCGAGCGCGGGCCAAGGCCCGGCAAGCGCGCCATCAGGTCGATCAGCGCTTCTATATCCGCGTTGGCTTTGCTCATCCTGATTTCCGCGCGATTATGAACACCGACGCGCCTTCCTTGGGCTGCCAGCTTTCGACGATCTCGAAGCCTGCGCCCTGAACGGACGCCTCAAGCTCGGCCCGAGTGAAATGCTTCAAGATCGGGAACAAGCTAAAGGCGCGCGGGATCGGACCCAGGACTTTCAACCAGCCATTTGTGCCACCGATGCAAACGGTGCTGGAAATGAACAACCCGCCGGGTTTCAGCATTTCTGCGACATGGGCGATCCCGGCGTCGCGGTCTTCCAGAAGGTGCAAAAGGGAAAGGGCCAGCACGGCATCGAAATTGCCCGTCGCATCGAGATCCTCAAGCGCGGCTTGGCGGAATGTGAGGTTTGTCACCCCCGCATCGGCGGCGCGAGTGCGCGCGATGTCGAGCATTTTGCCTGAGAAATCCACGCCTTCGTAGTCGGCCACATGGGGCGCATGAATCACAGCTGTCGTGCCGGTTCCGCATCCGATTTCCCGCACAACCATGTCGGGGCGGAAATGGTCCTGCGTTTTCGCCAGCTTCTTGCGGTAGGCATTTTCGTCGCCAATCTTCTGGCGCGAATAGATCCCCGACAGAAGATTCCAGAAACGGCGGGTGTCAGCCATTACCTAGAACGGCAGATTCATGCCGGCGGGCAGGCCCATGCCCTCGGTCAGTTTGCCCATTTCCGAGGCGTGCTTTTCCTGCGCCTTCAACTGCGCATCTTTGATCGCCGCCAGGATCAGGTCTTCGGCAACCTCTTTTTCGGAGGGCACAAAGATCGAGGGATCAATCTCAAGCGCCGTCAGTTCGCCCTTGGCGGTCGCAGTCGCCTTGACCAAGCCCGCGCCAGATTCACCTGTGACAGTAATCTGATCCAGCGCCTCCTGCATTTCGGCCATCTTGCCCTGCATTTCCTGCGCGGCCTTCATCATCTTGCCCATGTCGCCCAGCGCGCCGAGAACTTTCAGCCAACACCAATGTAACACTTGGTAGAGCAGATTCTTCACCGCTGTCCTAACAACGGTAGAAAAGTGTCTTAGGAAGACATCTTACAGTTGTTGAGTTTATACCTTCGGAAACTGCGTTTCCTCAGGTGTTCCTCCGGAAATGCTACGCATACCTGTGTAAAATAAAGGTTCTTTCTTTCGTTGTCATCAGGAGGGTTGTTCTTGCGGTGGAGAAGCTGAGGCTAGACCGCGCAGAAACATTTTCCCCTGTCGTCCCGTTGTTTGGGAACACCTACGGTATCCTGCCCCTGTCGATACTAGCTCGCTAGAGGTAGCTCGTGACACAAATCAGGAAACTTACGTATAGCCAACTTTTCCGAGAAATCTGGGGGTGTAATAAGATATAGGGGCCAGCCCCCATACCCCCCGTGTACCCCTTCAACTCAACTTACATGTGTTTTATTTACTCCTGGCTCTGACCTGTGGTGGCAGCGTAGCTAGCTACATCTCTCTCCTTTCCTCCTGTGGTTGTAGGTCTCAATAAGTAGCGAAGCTACGCTTCTCAATAGACCATGGCCATGTGGGATGTCTCACTACCCCAAGAATACCGTCTCATACAAATTGTTATTGACTTCTGAGACAGGATTGCTACCTTGTCTTAGAACCTATTGAGACTGTACAGAAGGGAAGTAACCATGATCGTCGGATACGCTACGCACATCAACGCATGGACCAGACAGCAGGGCTGGAGGCCCAAGAACGTGAACTAAGGGACGCTGGCTGCGATAAGCTCTTTGTCGAGCAGGTGTCATCCGTGGACGTGAGGGCGCGTGACAGGCTCGCTGAAGCCCTTGACTACGTAAGGGACGGTGACACGCTGGTCGTCACGAAGCTGGACCGTCTGGCTCGTTCAGTGGCTCACCTGCTGGAGGTTCTGGAGGCTCTGACGGCCAAGGGTGCATCCCTTCGTATCTTGTCTATGGGGATCGACACAGGGACTGCCACTGGGAAGCTGATGCTCACTCTTCTGGGTGGTGTCGCTGAGTTTGAACGGTCGATCATGTTGGAACGGCAGCGTGAGGGTATCGCCAAGGCCAAGGCTGCCGGCAAATACAAGGGCAGGAAGCCTACTGCTATGGCCAAGGGTGACGATGTTCTAGCGTTGAAAGCCAAGGGGATGAAGCCTAACGACATTGCCAAGGAAGTCGGGATTGGCAGGGCTTCCGTCTACCGGATATTGGCAAGTTGACGTTAACGTTAAGTAGTGGAATGCACCATCCACCACCGCAAACAAACATAACCTGTTGATATTGTTGAGTATGTTATCGTACTACTACCATATCTTGTGTCATGGGAATATATCGGTACTACATCTAGGATACCACTGGGTAAACCACTAGGTAACACAACCACCGAAATTCTTCTAACTCACTGTTTTAACGATATTTTACCGGACAACTAGAGAATGAGGAATGCTCCGTTTGGTTGGTGTTGTGGGACAGATATGCGGGGCGGCGCGACGGGGCAAGGGGACCGGGTCTTTTCGCCCGGCTTGCGCTTGGATTGAGAGGGGGCATGACTCCGCAGGCATTCAAGAATTCCCGCTCTGTCATAATCGGCCAGTTCTCAACGAGGACTAGCCGTCTTCAAACGGATCCCATTCATCTTCCACTTCTGGCAAAGCCTCGGCCTCCGCCTCCGCCGCAATCGCTTCGGGAGAGCGGATGTCAGTGATCTTCGCGCTTGGGAAGGCGTCGAAGACCGCTTTAACCAGCGGGTTTTCGGCGGCATCGGCTTTGGCCTCGGCCTCCTCTGCGTCGCGCAGTTCGCCGATCGTCGGCGCGCCGTCGCTGGCGGTGACGCTGACGGCCCAGCGCACGCCGGTCCAGCGGCCTAGGGCGGACCCGAGGCGCGCGGCCAGATCGGTCGGGGCCTCGGGCGTGGGTTCGAATTCGATCCGGCCGGGGCTGTAGCTGACCAGCCGCAGGTTGTTTTCTACCTCGACCAGCAGGCGCACATCGCGGTTGGAGCGGATCAGCGCGACGACATTCTGGAAATCGCCGAACCTTGCCAGCGCGATATCCGGGTCCGCATCGGTCGCAGGCAAGGCCGAACCGGTCTGGCGTGGCGGGCGTGCCGCCGCACGGGTTGCGGCCTGCGCGACGGCCTGCGCCCCAGGTGATCCACCCTGTGGTGCCGCCGGAGCAGGGGCGGCGCTGCCCGGAGGCGCATCACCCAGCGCCTTCATCAACTCGCCCGGTGTCGGCAGGTCTGCCACATGGGTCAGGCGGATCACGGCCATTTCGGCGGCCATCATCGGGTTCGGGGCCTGGGCGACTTCCTCCAATGCTTTCAGCAGCATCTGCCACATCCGGGTCAGCACCCGCATGGGCAGGCGTGTGGCCATGTCCTGACCGCGGTTCCGCTCATCCGGGCCGACGGTGGGGTCATCTGCCGCACCCGGCGTGATCTTGATGACGCTGACCCAATGGGTCACCTCGGCCAGATCGCGCAATACGGCCATCGGGTCGGCCCCGTCGGCATATTGCGCCCCCAGTTCTTCCAGCGCGCCCGCTGCCTCTCCCCTCAGGATCAGATCGAACAGGTCCATTACCCGGCCCCGATCCGCGAGGCCCAGCATGGCGCGGACCTGATCGGCGGTGGTTTCGCCTGCACCATGGGCAATCGCCTGATCCAGTAAGCTCATCGCGTCTCGAACCGAGCCTTCGGCGGCCCGTGTGATGAGGGCAAGGGCATCGTCGGCAATCTCGGCGTTTTCCTTGCCGGCGATTTCCTTGAGGTGATCGATCATCACCTCCGGCTCGATCCGGCGCAAATCAAAGCGCTGGCAGCGGCTGAGGACGGTTACGGGAACCTTGCGAATTTCCGTGGTTGCGAAGATGAATTTGACGTGCTCGGGCGGTTCTTCCAGCGTCTTCAACAAGGCGTTGAAGGCGTTTTTCGACAACATATGCACTTCGTCGATGATATAGATTTTGTACCGCGCGCTGGCCGCTCGATAGTGGACCGAGTCAATGATCTCACGAATGTCATCCACCCCGGTGCGGCTGGCGGCGTCCATTTCCAGGACATCGACATGACGGCCTTCTGCGATGGCGATGCAGGGCTCACAAACCCCGCAAGGGTCTGTTGTCGGGCCGCCCTTGCCGTCCTTGCCGACGCAGTTCAGCCCCTTGGCGACAATCCTTGCGGTGGTGGTTTTGCCGGTGCCGCGAATGCCAGTCAGGATAAAGGCCTGGGCGATCCGATCGGCTTCGAACGCGTTTTTCAACGTACGCACCATTGCATCCTGACCGATCAGATCGGCGAAGGTCGCGGGGCGGTATTTGCGCGCCAGTACTTGATAGGCTTGGGTCGTTTCGCTCACGTCTTCCCCCGGATTCGTGCAACTTTGGCAGGCTAGGCTCGCATGGTGTTGGCGTCCACTGCTCAGTGGCTTTTGGCCAAAGCAACCGGCAGGGGTCCTGGTAATACCTAGGCCAGATGCACCGTCCCGCCCGATGCAGGCCAGAAAGGCGCCCGGTCTGCACTCTGATCTTCAAAACGTCCGCTCACGGCCAATCCGGCAATTCCGACTAACGTTACAGAAACCAAAGGATTAGCCCGGTCGCCGCGGCGCCAACGCTGAGTACGCTGGTGATGATCGTCATCCGGAGGGTCGAGGCGGGTTCCGCCACATGGCTATCCAGTCTGTGCATCATTTTTAACGCATTTTTGCGCGCCGCCCAGAAGATCAACAGCGCCACGACAATAAAGACAGAGGCGACGAGACGCGGCACCCAGGTCGGCTCGAACGACGCGAATACTGCCTTCAGGCCTAGCGCCACCCCGACCGACGCCATGCCCGTCCGCATCCAGCCGCCGAAGGTCCGTTCGTTCGCCAACATGGTGCGATCTTCGGCCCAGTCGGTCCGCTCTTCAGCCATTTCCTGTTCGTGATCGCTCATCCATAAACTCTAACGGGACTGGCCGGAGGGCGCGACTGATTTATCATGCCAGTCGTCCCGGACGAGGGATTCAGATCTGGGGTTGAAATGACGACCTTGCGATAGCGGCACTTGGCGCGGACACTTACCGCCTAGAAGGGGCAGATTTGACAGGCTTTGCGATTTATTCCGTGGCCACCGCAGGGGGCGATCTGGCGGTTTCGCCAATGCCGGGACGCCGTGGCGATCTGGCCGGCGATGTTGAACGGATCGCAGAGTGGAGCGCGGACATGGTGATATCGATGACGACGGACGCTGAATTCAGCCACTGCAAGACCGGCGATTTCGGGATCCGCATGGCACGTGTCGGTATCGAGTGGCGTCGCTTTCCGGTCGAGGATTTCGGGACCCCGGGTTCGACTGAGCAATCCCAATGGGCCGCCGTATCGCGCGCTGCGCGGGCCGTTTTGGCTGGCGGCGGGAAAGTCTTGATTCACTGTATGGGCGGATGCGGGCGTTCAGGAATGGCGGCTTTGCGCTTGATGATTGAGTCGGGCGAAGACCCCGATGATGCGCTTAGCCGACTGCGTGATGCGCGGCCCTGCGCGGTGGAAACGGACGCGCAATTTGCCTGGGCCACCTCTGCTGGTAAGGTGCCCCGAGAGGATAATTCCGGAGGTTGATGTGAAAGAAGACATCTCTAACACAATGATATTGCGCATTCTTCTTTTTCTTTCTGCGCTGTGGATCATTGCCTATCTCTGGTCATTTTCGATTTTAATCTGGACTGAGCCGACCGGCGATAGTTTCACCCGTGGCCTCAATCGCGTTGCCGGTTTTTTTGGCTGGCAGTTTGGGGCAGGGGCGGTGGGTCTGGCGATCTTCCTGTTCGGGCGGCGGCTGCCCAGGGGCGGGATGAGGTGGCTTAGCCGGGTGCCGGTGTTGCTGGGGTTGCTGCCTATCCTGTTCGTGCTTGGCCTGCTGATTTACTCGTGGACGATCCACTGGCTTTATCCGCCGGAATACTACGTGCCGCCGACGGGATCGGCGACGATCGAAGCACCCGCCGCCGCGACCGCCACCGAATAGTCTAGCGCCCCTTGCGCTGATCGGCCGCCGACATCGCGCCTTTAACCATCTTGCCAAAGGCTTTGCCGCGCGCGCGGGACTGCGCGAGCGTCTGGCTGTTGTGAAGATCCTCGCGCGCCAGTTTCTGCCAGCGGTGGAGGCGGGCCTCGTCAATGTCGCCTGACGCAATGGCCGCCTGAACCGCGCAGCCCGGTTCGGTTTCATGGGCGCAATCGCGGAATTTGCAGGTCGCGGCCAGATCTTCCAGATCAGCGAAAACCGTTTCTATTCCTTCACTTGCGTCCATCAACCTAAGCGCACGCATGCCGGGTGTATCGATCAGCCAACCGCCGTGGGTCGCGCGGTGAAGCGAGCGTGCGGTGGTTGTATGGCGGCCCCGTGCGTCGTCTTCACGGATTTCGGCGGTCGCCAGATCCGCACCGGTCAAAGTTGCGGCGAGGGTTGATTTGCCGACCCCGGAAGAACCGACCATTGCCGCTGTACGGCCTTTGCCCCACCAGTCTGTTAACGCTGCGGCCTGTGTCGGGTCGCGGGCGTCGATGGCCAGCACGCTGAGCATCGGTTGCAGGCCCTCGGCCTGTCGGATGTATTCCTCGGCATCGGCCATGTCGGATTTGGTCAGCACGATCACCGGGTGGCACCCGGCGGTGTGGGCCAGGACCAGGTAACGTTCCAGCCGGGCCGGATTAAAGTCGGGATTACATGAGGTTACGATGAACAGTGTGTCGACGTTTGCGGCGATCAGCTGGGCGCGCGCGTCCTCTCCGGATGCGCGGCGTTCAAGGGCCGAGCTACGTTCCAGTCGACGAGCAATCTGGTCGCCGTCCAGCAAAAGCCAGTCGCCGACGGCATAGGTGCCGGTGGAAGTGGCGTCGGTTGAAACGGTCAAGGGGCCGTTTTCGGTAAGAACCGAGAGGGTGGTTCGGTGGACCTCGGACACCCGCGCGGGGGTCAGGGATTCGAGGTCTTCGACGGATAGTTGCTGTGAGAAATGTGCCGACCATCCGAGGTCGGAAAGCGTGTAGGTCATTGTTTTGCCTTGCGAATTGAGATCAAAGCATCAACTGCGCCGACCGTGCAGGCGCGCCGATGGGTTTGGCCAAGGCAGTGAGGTTGCGGGGCGGTTGGCCCCGTCACACGCCCCCGCCCGACGGGGATATCAAGACAGTCATGGACACCCTCCTACGCAGGCGCGGCAAGTAAAGTGAGAGGCTGGACAACGACCCAAGCGGGGCTCGTTACGGTTGCTTCCTTCCGGACCTGGCCGAGTTGGCGAGGCGCTCGCCCGCGCCAACCTCTCAAGAGGTCAGATAAGCGGTGATTGGCGGATTCGCAAGGTCGGCGTTACGTCGGCGATGCGTCGGCAAAACGTATGGCAGCGGCGCGCGGTGGGGTGAGGCCGCGTTAACCGGTCGACGGCAGGGTCGGCGCATGAGCAGATATCCGATCAAGCGCCTTGCGACCGACAAGGTTACCAGCAAGGTTCCGCAGACCCGGACCGCGCGGATGGCGCGGGCGCGCCTTGGCTATCTGATGTCCGGGTTCGGGGACGATCCCGGCATTTACCACAGCGTCCAGCAGATGGTGCCCGAGGCCTGGGGACCATTGCCGAGGATCTGCCGTGCGAGGAGCCGAAGGTGAAGATCACCATCCGCCTCGACCAGTCAGTGGCGCGGTTCTATCGCGCCATGGGCAAGGGGTATCAGGCGCGGATGAACCGTGTGCTGGCAACCTATGCGCAGATGGAGATCGGCCAGGTACAGCGCGAACATGAGGTGTTCGCGGATTTGCTGCACAACCACGGGATGGACCGGATTACCGAGATGGAGGAGGGGTTTCAGCGGGACCGGGAGGAGAGGGCCGCCACCCGCGAGTGACCTCAGTGGGCGGCGGGATTGATGCCCGACCGAACGCCCCGCGTACCATAGCGTTGGTCGGGCGGGGCGGGGGGCGGGTGTGAGAACGGGATCAGTTCAGACGCAAGCTGCGTGATGCGGGCGATGAACTGTTACCGCTGCCGCCACAGTTGAATCTGATTTCACCGCTGTTCCAGCCGACTGCGCACCAGTATCCGGCGTGGTTGCAGACGATCATCATGGGAAAGCGCACGCAGCCGAGGGGGACCGGGCCGTCCGGGTTTGCGGCGAAGGAATTTCCGGCCCGCTGCGCCTTGCGGTAAGCGGTGAACATCTTGGGATACTCAGCGCGCATCTGGCCGGGCGACAGGATCGTTGTCTTGCCGCCAATTTCGACGGAGACCTTCGAGGAGGCCGCGCTTGCCGCGGGCGCGGTGAGGGAGAGGGCGGCGAGAGTTACTGAGAGAACGAGTGACTTGTACATGGTGTGACCTTCCTGAGTTCGGCGTGGGTTGAGCGTCGACTACAGGTGGGTCGTGGGGAGGGGGCGTGTGGTTCAATTGGGGGCTAATGTATGTTATGTTATATAACTCTTCTGTCTACGAAAACATCGATCGTTTGTCGCTCAAATTTCGAACTTGTGGAACCACAGTAACAGAAGCTTCCGGAAGCTCGTGCTGTCGATCCAAGAACAAAGTGAACTGCTCTAGAGGGTCGTGTCGGGAAGTTGGTGGAAATTTGAAGGTGGCGTAATCTCCGGGTGAATCAAACCCACCCAATCGGCGGCTGGTACCGCCTTAGGAGATCACGCCATGACCAAGACTACAGACACGAGCCCCATTTCGCTACTTGCATGTGAAGAAGGCTTTGATCCGATCGAAGATCGGCTGCGCGCCAACATCCGCGGCACGATCGAGGCCGTTTTCAAGGAAGAACTGGACGGCTTTCTTGGCCGTTTGCGGTATGGCCGGGACGCCGAGGCGGTGAAAGGCTATCGCCACGGCCACCGGGACCGTCAGATCACCGGGACATTTGGCACCGAGACGATCAGCGTACCCCGCGCCCGGGTTGAAGATGAAGTCGGTAAGGCTAGTGAATGGCGCTCAAAAGCGTTGCCGCGCTACCAGCGCCTGACCAAGACGGCCGAAGCGTTGATTGCGTCGGTTTATCTCTCGGGCACCAACACGCGGCGTGTGAAGCGCGCGCTGTTTGCGCTGTTCAAGGGGGCTGTCGGCAAAGACGTCGTCAGCCGCGCTTGGCGCAAGGTGAAGACCGACTGGGACGCCTGGTGCGCCCGCAGCCTTGCTGATGAGGACATCGTTCGGCTCATCCTTGACGGCACCGTCATCACGACGCGTCTTGATCGGAAAGCGCAGAACATCTCGGTTCTGGCTGCCATTGGCGTGCGTCGTGATGGGCAGAAAGTATTGCTTTCCATCATGAATATGGGCGGGGAGAGCACAGCCGCCTGGCGTCAGTTCATTGACGACCTCGATGCGCGGGGCCTCAAGCGGCCCGAGTTCGTGATGGTTGATGGCGCGCCGGGATTGGAGGCCGCGCTGGTCGCGTTGTGGGGCCAAGACTTGCCGATCCAACGCTGCACTGTTCACAAGCATCGCAACCTGCTGGCCCACGCCCCAAAACATATGCACGAGGAGCTGGGCGACGATTATCGCGCCATGATCTACGCTGAAACCGCCGATGAAGTTGAGAAGCAGCGCAAATCCTTTCTACGCAAATGGCAGCTCAAGTGTCGAGCGGTCGCAGACAGCCTTGAAGAGGCCGGGGATCGGCTGTTCACCTTCACCCGCCTCGATCCGTCGCAGTGGAAGTCAGCTCGCACAACCAACGCTATCGAGCGCCTGAACGAGGAGTTTCGCCGCCGGATCAAAACACAGACCGTGCTGCCCTGCGCTGCAACCGTGCCGATGCTGCTTTGGGCGCTCCTCGCCTCAGGCCAAATCCAGATGCGCAAGGTCGACGGCTGGGAAACGCTCGCGCAACCAATTGAACCAATGACACTTGACCTCGTCGCCTGATCAGGCGCAAATCAAAACGCTCGGAGAACGCCGCCGGAGAATTTCCACCACTTTCGAGACACAACCCTCTAGAGTTCCAATTATCACTTGCAAGGTTTGAATAACCTCATACGAGAACGTAATTTCGCTACCAATTTTCTTCATACGGTCGTCGGCATCAGCGACTTTTCTGTTCCAGTATGTGTCTGGTTGCATTTCATACGTGTGACACAAATCAGGATCGTGATAGCCAACATGAGTGCAACTATCTATTGTCGCTAATCTTCTGCGGTTTGCGGCACGTTCCCACTCAACCCATGGCTCTTTAAAGATAGGCCGCAAGTTAACTACAAGAGCATCAGCTTCGAGTTGCCGCGCTTCGTCAAACAATTTCGCTACTTTTTGCTCGACTTCGAATTTCAAAAGCCCCCTAATCGCAGGGAGCTTTCTCTTTATATCTGATGAAATTGCAGGCGCTAAATCACCCTTGGAAATAATTCGAAGAAACTCGCCATACTTTGGCAACATTACTAGTTGGTCCACTCTCGCCTCAAATGCGATTAGCGTTCGCCAGTTCTGAAAGGACTCCCGCAGAGCATCCTGGCCAACTTGGCCATCCCAACCAGACAAACTGGCGAAAACGGTCATGTCAGAATCCAAGTCTCTGTAAGCCTTGTCTCGCTCCTGCTCGTCGAGTTCTTCTTCAATTACATCAGGAAAACTCTGCACTAGAATGAGAGTGTCTCGTGCGATGTCGAGAAGCCTATTCAGCTTACCATCGATTTTAGTGAGTTGTTTCTGTAGTATATCCAGCTTCTGCTCAATTACCTCTAGTTCATCGTCTGAGCGAACAGCCAATCGGTAAATTCATCGGCGACGTTGGCGTGCCCCCATCGTGTGGTCCGGTTTGATTGTTAGTGCATCGTGGGCCTTTGGTCCATTGGAACGATACTTTCTGGTGCTGGTGGCCGATAGCCCAAGGCGCTGTGCGGCCTAACGGTGTTGTAGTGAACGCGCCATTGTTCGATCAGGATTTGAGCTTCGCGGAGGCTGTAAAATAGCTCGCCATTCAACAACTCATCGCGGAACCTGGCGTTGAAGCTTTCGCAGTATCCGTTTTCCCAAGGTGACCCTGGCTCAATGTAAGCGGTCTTCGCGCCCACGGCGGCGATCCAGTCCCGCACTTTCTGAGCAATAAATTCCGGGCCATTGTCCGACCTTATGTATTTCGGCGGGCCACGCAGGATGAACTGGTCCGTCAGTGCGTCCAGCACGTCCGTCGAGTTGAGCTTGCGATCAACGCGGATCATCAACGCCTCCCTGGTGTATTCATCAATGATGTTGAGCGTCCGATAGACTTGCCCATCTGCGGTGCGATCCTGGACGAAGTCATAGGACCAGACATGGTTGGGGCGCTCTGGTCTGAGACGCACGCACGACCCATCGTTCAGCCAGAGCCGCCCCTTTTTCTTCTGCTTCTGAGGAACCTTCAGCCCTTCGCGCCGCCAGATACGTTCGACCCGCTTGTGGTTCACGTGCCAGCCCGCATTGTTGAGCAAACCTGTGACCATCCGATATCCGTAGCGGCCATATTGATCTGCCAGCTCGATGATATCGTCGGTCAGCCGGTTTTCGTCGACACGTCCTTGCGGAGCTTTGCGCTGTGTGGATCGATGCTGCCCAAGTGTGCGGCAGGCCCGGCGCTCGGAAACGCCAAGCTCCTGCCGCACACGGTCGATGCATTTGCGACGACGCGAAGGGCTTAGAAGTTTCCCCGTGCGGCCTCAGTCAAGATCAGCTTGTCCAGCGTCAGGTCTGATACTGCACGCCTGAGCCGCTGGTTCTCCTTCTCAAGCTCCTTAAGCCTCTTGAGCTGAACGCGCCCCATCCCGCCGTACAACTTTCGCCATCGATAAAACGTCTGCTGCGTCACGCCGATCTGACGCACCGCCTCCGCTATCGTCGCGCCCTGTCCCTGCAGCACTTCAACTTGCCGTAGCTTCGATACAATCTCGTCCGGCTTCTCTCGTTTCCCAGCCATCGCCGTTCCTCCAATATACGGGACAAATCTATCCCAGTTGGTGGACCACTTTCAGGGGGCTACTCCAGTGGCCTCGTACTTCGGGCCGGGGAATACGAGGTGGTGGTGGCCGGTCATCAGGGCGTCGATGCCATCAACGGCGGCTAGCGGGACGCTCGCGTTCTCCATTCCGTCGGTATGCGCATCCGCGCCGATGCCTGAGTGGGAGAGCGCGATGATGATGTCGGCCCCGGCCTCTTTCATCTCGGGCACATAGGCCTGCGCGGTCTCGACGATATCACGGGCGGTGACGTTGCCTTCAAGGTGGCGGCGGTCCCAGTTCATCACTTGCGGCGGGGTGAAGCCGATGATGCCGAGCTTCAGGGCGTGCTCCTCGCCCGCCCCGTCAGTGACCATCCGGTCGAGGATCACGTAGGGTCTGAACAGGGTGGTGTCGTCGCGCGGTGCGGCTCCGGCCTCGGTCGCGACATTGGACAACACCACGGGGAAATCCGCCCCGGCCATGGATTTCATCAGGAAGTCGAGGCCGTAGTTGAATTCGTGGTTGCCGATGGTGGCGGCGTCAAAACCGACGGTGTTCATTGCTTCGATGATCGGGTGCATGTCGCCTTCGGACATACCGCGTTCATAGGCGATGTAGTCGCCCATCGGGTTGCCTTGGATCAGGTCGCCATTGTCGAGCAGGACCGAGTTGGTCGCCTCGGCCCGGATATCCGCCACATGGGCGGCGGTGCGGGCAAGGCCGACCGTGTCGACGGGTTTGTCGGAGTAATAGTCGTAGGGAAAGACATGCACGTGCAGGTCGGTGGTCTCCATCAGCCGCAGATGCGCCTGACCGGCGGCGGCGTGGGCCGAAAACGGATGCAGGAACGTAAGCGTGGCGCCTGCGGTTGTGCTGGCGAGGAAGGTGCGGCGGGTCATAGCGGGGAGCAGGGTGCGGCGCATGGGAGACTCCTGAAGAATGAATGGCAGACAGGGAATGCTAACACGGGCGATCCAATGGATTTGCGACAATCGGCGATAATATGCCGAAACCCTAGGCGGCGAGCCTGTGCCGGTCAATTCTCCTCTGAGGCGTGCAGTCCTCTGCGGCGTTGCCTTCGCTGGGTGGTGCTGGCAGGACGGGCGGGTCGGGGACGGAAGGGAACGAGGATGCGACTGGCCGAGACGGTGACCTTTGGCGGTTCCGGTTTGAACCGGGCGGATGAGATTCGCGGTGATGCTGGGGCGCTGGAAAAGTTAAGGGCAGATCCGGCGGCGCGGGTGCTGCCGATCTGGCGCGGCAAGCCGTTGTTTTCAGGGACGGACCCGGTGGAGCCGGGATGGCTGGAACCCGGCCACGCGGTTTTGCGGGAAGGTGGTGCGCCGGTATTTCTGGGCATTGACGACAGCGTTGGCAAGGGAGCGCCTCGGTTCGCGCAGGACGTCTCCGCATGGGAACCCATAGATCAGGCGGAAGAACAGGACGTGTTTTTCGACCCCACCGAGCAGCGCCATCCCGACCTGCCGAATGGAATTCGCTTTGCTGAACTGCGCGGTGCAATGGCGGCGTTGTCGCCGCGCGCCGCCGAGTTGATCGTGACGGCCAAAGCGGTGCTGGGCTGGCATCGCTCGCATCGATTTTGTGCGCTCTGCGGCGAGCAGAGCGTTATGGCGATGGGCGGTTGGCAGCGCGATTGTAGGTCTTGCGGCGGGCATCATTTCCCGCGCACCGACCCGGTGGTCATAATGCTTGTAACGCGCGGCAACAGCCTGCTGATCGGGCGTTCGCCGCATTGGCCCGAGGGGATGTATTCGCTGCTGGCTGGCTTCGTTGAACCCGGCGAGACGCTGGAGGCGGCGGTGCGTCGCGAAGTGCTTGAGGAAACCGGCGTGACCTGTGGCCCGGTTGGTTATCTGGCGTCGCAACCCTGGCCATTCCCGTCTTCGCTGATGTTTGGGTGTCACGCGGTGGCGACGAGCGAGGAAATCACGCTCGACCCCGCAGAACTGGAAGATGCGATCTGGGTGACACGCGAAGAGATGGCCGAGATTTTTGCAGGTCGGAACCCGAAGATCAGTGCGGCGCGAAAGGGCTCGATTGCGAATTTCCTGATCGGGCATTGGCTTGCGGATCGGCTGGATTGATCGGATGAAGCGTGGCGGCGATCAAAGCGGGTCTCGTGCGGTATGAAGTTTACTTCAGACGAGATGGTGAAAGCGCCGATTGACCATGTCTTTCGTGCTTGCACCGATTTTGAGACATTCGCGCGGCTGGGTCGGACTCGTGGTGCGCGGGTGGCGCGCACCGATGATCTAGGCGCACCGGGGCCGGGGATGACTTGGGATCTTGCGTTTCGTCTGCGGGGGCGTGCGCGCGAAGTCGAGGTGAGGATGCGTCGGTTCGATCGGCCATCCGGGTTTGTCGCCGATTCACTGAGCGGTGGGCTTGAGGCCGTGATCTCACTGAAACTAACCGAAATCCCGCCGGGTGGTACGCGGATGGTATCGACGATCAATATACAGGCGCGGTCATTGCCGGGCCGCATCATTATGCAATCGCTGAGGTTAGTGCGCGGCAGGGTAAGACGACGGATCGCGATGCGTGCAGAGGCGTTTGCGCGCCGGATCGAGATCGATTGGCGACGCAAGCTGATCCGGCGCGGGGCGGGGTGAAGCTCCGGTTCTGCAGCCGCTTTTGCTGAACAGGACTGAGCATAGGTCTACCCGGGAACCCTCAAAACCGGCCGTCTGTTCGCCAAAACCATCCCGGGGAGGTCTGGAGGGGCTGGCCCCTCCGACCCCCAGAGCTCCGCGCATTCGGCCTGGACCCGACGGATTTGATGTCCGGCGGTCGCGCTCCAGTGTCCGCCCTCGCGTTGCGTCAGGGTCGCTTGCTGTCCGGGTCCGCCGGGTAGACACCCAGAATATGCAGATGGTCGGTGAAATAGGCCAATTCTTCCATTGCCAGAGCGACATTGGGATCATCGGGGTGGCCTTCGATATCGGCATAGAATTGCGTCGCGGTGAACTGGCCGCCGACCATGTAGCTTTCCAGCTTGGTCATGTTGACGCCGTTTGTCGCAAATCCGCCCATGGCTTTATAAAGCGCGGCAGGGATGTTGCGTACGCGGAATACGAAGCTGGTGATCATCTTGCCGTCGCCGCGCCGCGTTGTGTCCAGATGTGGCGACATCAGCAGGAAGCGGGTGGTGTTGTTGTCGAGGTCTTCGATATGGCGTGCCACGACGTCGAGGCCATAAATCTCGCCCGCCAGTTCCGAGGCGAGGGCGGCCTGTGCCGGATCACCGATCTCGGCCACGTGTTGGGCTGACCCTGCTGTGTCTGCGCCGGTGACGGGGCGGATGTTGTGTTCGGTCAGGAATTTGCGGCATTGGCCCAATAATACGGTATGGCTCATCGCCGAGGTGATCGCGTTCAACGGCGTTCCGGGAATCGCCAATAAGTTGATATGGACACGCACGAAGGCCTCGTCGACGATGTGCAATCCGCTTTCGGGCAACAATGTATGGACGTCAGCCACCCGGCCATAGGTGGAGTTTTCCACCGCCAGCATCGCCAATTCGGCATCACCATTGCGCACGGCGGCGACGGAATCCTGGAACGTCTGGCAAGGCATCGGCTCCATATCGGGGCGGGCCTGAGCGCAGGCCTGATGGCCATAGGCACCAAGCTCACCCTGGAATGCGATACGTCCGGTCATGGTCCGTTCCTTCGTCAGTCGCGCACAGGGGCGTTTCGTCGCGCCTAACAGCGCTTGAAAGCCCCTGCCGGAAACGGATAGATAGCCGCGAAGACAAGGACAAGGCGGAACCCGACATGTTCGACACGATGACCCTGACCAAAGTAGCCGCCGGTTTGTGTGGCGCGTTTCTGGTGTTCCTGTTGGGAAACTGGGCTGCCGAGACAATGTATCACGTCGGAGCAGAGGGTCACGGCGATGGCCACGGCGGGGAGGCCGCGCAGGCCTATACGATCGAAGTTGCAAGCGTTGAGACAGCAGATACCGGTGATGCGACAGATGTGCCGGAGGTTGATTTCGCAGCGCTCGTCGCTGCAGCCGATGTTGCAAGTGGCGAAAAAGTTTTCGGCAAGTGCAAGTCCTGCCACAAAGAGCCGGGCGCAAAAGGCACCGGGCCAACGCTGAACGGCGTGGTCGGGCGTGACATCGCCTCGGTTGGTGATTATGGGTACTCGGACGCTCTAATCGGTCTGCCGGGTGACTGGGAGCCTGCGGCATTGAACCTGTTTCTGGAAGCGCCCAAGACCTACGCGCCGGGCACCAAAATGAACATCGCGGTCCGAAAGCTGGATGAGCGCGCCGATCTGGTTGCCTACCTCGCCACGCTCAACTGAGCGGGCGACCATCCAACGCCTAATCCAGAGCCGTCCGGTCCACGGGCGGCTTTTTCGTTGCGCGACGCACATCCCCAAAGCGCGGTTCGATCACCAATTCTCACGGATTCTCAACTTGAGCGTTCGACTTTGTAAAAATTGGCGTAAGTTGCCCACGTAACGCTATGTACGCTTCACAGGTTGTTGACGGAGGATTCTGCCCATGACGCTTTTCGCCCCACGCCAGATTGCACTGGCCACGCTGATTGCCACGTTGCCCGCAAGTGCGATGGCCGAAAGTCACGGTGTCACCGTCAGCCATGGGTACACGAATTTCGGAGAGCTCAAGTATCCCGCCGATTTCACGCATCTGAATTATGTGAACCCGGACGCCCTGAAGGGCGGACAATTATCACTGTGGGCGCAGGGCAATTTCGACAGCTTCAACCAGTACACGCGCAAAGGCGTGCCGGTGGCGAACAACGAGGTCATGTATGAAGACCTGATGATCGCGTTTGCCGACGATCCTTATGGGTATTACTGCAACCTGTGCTCAACAGTGGAGTATCCTGAAGGGCTGGACTGGGTCGTCATCAACCTGCGCGAGGATGTGACGTTCTCGGATGGCACTCCGATGACCGCCGAGGACCTGAAATTCACCATCGACTTGTTTCTGGAGCAGGGCATCACGGAATTCCGCAACATCATTGACGGGTTTTTCAAATCCATCGAGGTGACGGGTACGCACCAGATGCGGTTCGAGTTTAACGAAAACGCGCCGTTGCGCGACCGGATGGGGCTGGTCGGGCTGTGGAACCCGTTCTCGAAAAAATGGTTTGAGGAGACGGGCGCGCGGCTGGACGAAAGTGCCTCGGTCCCGTTCATGGGGACAGGTCCATATGTGGTCGGCGACGTCGATATGGGACGCTCGATCACCTACGCCAAGAATCCAGACTGGTGGGGCAAGGATTTGCCAATCAACAAGGGTCGGTTCAATTTTGACGAGATTCGGATCGAGTATTTTGCCGACTCAGCGGCAGCATTCCAGGCATTTACGGCGGGCGAGTATCTTTTCCGGATCGAGTCATCCTCGAAAGACTGGGCGACGGGGTATAATTTTCCGGCACTGGAAGACGGCCATGTGATTCAGGAAACCCTGCCGGATGGCAATATCAGTGCGGCTGCCGGGTTCATTTTCAACTTGCGGCGTGAGCGGTGGCAAAACCCACGGGTGCGCGAGGCTGTGACGCAGCTGTTCAACTTCGAATGGTCGAACGAGAGCTTGTTTTACGGTCTCTATCAGCGACCCTATTCGTTCTGGGGCAACTCGGACCTGGCCGCAGTCGGCGTGCCAGAGGGCGACGAGGCGGCTTTGTTGCAAGGGCTGGTTGATGACGGGCTGCTGGATGCCTCGATCCTGACGGATGAGGCCTGGTTGCCGCCAGTGAACGACGCCGCGAAGAACAACCCGTCGCGGTCTGTATTGCGCAACGCCAACCGGCTGTTGGATGGCGAAGGTTGGGTGGTCGGCGATGATGGTCTACGCCGGAACGCCGCTGGAGAGACCCTCGATCTGGTCATCATCCAGCGCAGCCCGCTGTTTGACCGGATCGTGAATCCCTTCGTCGAGAACCTGCGGCTGGCGGGGATCAATGCCTCGCTGGAGCGGATCGACACGGCGCAGTATGTCGAACGGCGTCGTCGCGGCGACTGGGACCTGACGAACCAAAATCCGGGGCAGGGGTTTGAGCCGAGCTTGGGTCTGAAGCAGTGGTTCCATTCGTCCACAGCCGAAGATTCCAGCCGAAACCTGATGGCGCTGGAAGACCCGGCGATTGATCGGCTGATTGATGTGGTGATCGACGCAGACTCACTGGAAGACATGAAAACCGGAACGCGGGCACTTGATCGTGTGCTGCGCGCCCATGGCTTCTGGTTGCCACAGTGGGAAAATACCTCGCATTGGGTCGCTTACTGGGATCAGTACCGTCACCCTGATGAACTGCCGCCGCTGGCGCTGGGGGTGATTGATTTCTGGTGGTACGATGCCGAGGCTGCGCAAGCTCTGCGCGATTCCGGTGCGCTGCGTTAAAGCCTGAGCGATGGGCGCCTATATCCTCAGACGGTTGTTGCTGATCATTCCCACTTTGCTGGGGATTATGATCATCAACTTTACCCTGACCCAGTTCGTACCCGGCGGGCCGATCGAACAGATCCTGGCCCAGATGGAGGGGCAGGGCGATGTGTTCGAGGGGATATCAGGCGGCGGGTCCGAAGTGATAGAAAGCCAGGCGGGCGAAGGCGCGGATGCCAGCGGCTATGTCGGCGCCCGCGGCCTGCCGAAGGACTTCATTGAGGAACTGGAGCGCGAGTTTGGCCTCGACAAGCCACCGCTCGAGCAATTCCTTCATATGATGGGGAGGTACTTTCGGTTCGATTTCGGCGAAAGCTATTTTCGTTCCGTCGGTGTGCTGGACCTCGTGTGGGAGAAGATGCCGGTGTCGATCACTCTGGGTCTCTGGTCCACGGTCATTGCCTATCTGGTGTCGATTCCGCTGGGGATCAGAAAAGCAGTGCGCGACGGATCGTCATTCGATACCTGGACCAGTGGGCTGATCATTGTCGCCTATGCAATCCCCGGATTTCTGTTCGCAATTCTGTTGCTGGTGCTGTTCGCGGGCGGGTCATTCTGGCAGATATTCCCTCTGAGGGGGCTGACATCGGACAATTTTGAGGACCTGACACTGATCGGCAAGGTTCTGGATTATTTATGGCACATCACGCTGCCGGTCGTGGCCTCGACGATTTCTGCGTTTGCGACGTTGACGTTACTGACGAAAAACTCGTTTCTGGATGAAATCCGGAAGCAATATGTGGTGACCGCGCGGGCCAAGGGGCTGGCAGAGAGCCGGGTGCTCTATGGTCATGTGTTCCGCAATGCGATGCTGATCGTGATTGCCGGGTTCCCGTCAGTCTTCATCGGGATTTTCTTTGGTGGGTCGCTGATTATCGAGACGATCTTCTCGCTGGACGGGCTTGGTCGGTTGGGGTTCGAGGCGGCAGTGGCGCGCGATTATCCGGTGATCTTCGGCACGCTGTTCTTCTTCGGCCTGATCGGGCTTGTGGTCGGGATCCTCAGCGACCTGATGTATGTATTCGTCGACCCGCGCATCGACTTTGAAACGCGGGAGGGCTGAGCGGATGGCCATGCCCGATATCGCCGAAACGCCCGCCGAGGTGATCGTTCCAGAAAAGCGCCGGATGTGGTTGTCGCCGCTGAACCAGCGCCGCTGGCGCAATTTCCGGCGAAATGGCCGCGCCTTCTGGTCGCTGATCATCTTTATGGTGATCTTCACGCTCAGCCTGTTTGCGGAGTTTCTGGCCAACGACAAACCGATCCTCGTCAGCTATCGCGGCGAGCTGCATATGCCGATCTTCAGCTTCTACCCGGAAACCGCCTTCGGCGGCGATTTCAAGACCGAGGCGGTTTACGGTGATCCGGAAGTGCAATGCCTGATCAAGTCAGGTGGGCTCGAGACATGTTTTGATGACCCGGACGGTGTGATTGCGCAGGCCGCGACCGGCACCGTGGATGGTGAGGTGATCGAAGGCGGCTGGATGATCTGGCCGCCGATCCCCTATGATTTCCAGACCATTGTCGACAAGCCGGGCGTCGCGCCGGGGCCGCCTGACAGCCAGAACTGGCTGGGCACGGATGACACCAAGCGGGATGTAGCGGCGCGGGTGCTTTATGGATTCCGCCTGTCGATCCTGTTCACGCTGATCGTGACGGGAATTGCCTCGGTCGTCGGCATCATTGCCGGGGCGATCCAAGGTTATTTCGGCGGCTGGGTCGATCTGATCTTCCAGCGAATCCTTGAGATCTGGAATTCGACGCCGTCGCTGTTCGTTATCATCATCCTGTTCGCCATTCTGGGGCGCAGTTTCTGGCTGCTGGTGTTCATCACCGTGCTTTTCGGCTGGCCTGCACTCGTCGGCGTGGTGCGGGCCGAATTCCTGCGGGCGCGCAATTTCGAATACGTCCGCGCAGCCCGCGCGCTGGGGGTATCGAACCGCACGATCATGTTTCGGCACATGCTGCCGAACGCGATGGTCGCCACAGTGACGTTCCTGCCCTTCATCATCACTGGCACGATCTCGACCTTGGCGGGGCTGGATTTCCTCGGCTTCGGGTTGCCATCCTCGGCCCCATCACTGGGAGAGCTGACGTTGCAGGCGAAACAGAACCTGCAGGCCCCGTGGCTGGGTTTCACGGCGTTCTTCACTTTTGCCATCATGCTGAGCTTGCTGGTCTTCATCTTCGAAGGCGTGCGCGATGCGTTTGACCCACGAAAGACATTTCAATGAATGCGGTTCTTGAGGTCCGCGACCTGTCCGTCAGCTTCCTTCAGGACGGTGCAGAAACCGACGCCGTGAGGAACGTTAGTTTTACCGTCGATAAGGGCGAGACCGTCGCTCTGGTCGGCGAATCCGGGTCGGGAAAGTCGGTGACGGCGCTCTCGACCGTGGACCTGCTGCCGGATAGCGCCCGGACGACTGGCTCGGTCCAGTATCTGGGTCAGGAGATGGTCGGCGCGGATGATAAGCTGCTGAGGAAAGTGCGCGGCAACGATATCTCGTTCATCTTTCAGGAGCCGATGACCTCACTCAATCCGCTGCACACGATTGAAAAGCAGTTGGGAGAAAGCCTTGCGCTGCATCAGGGTGTTGCAGGGGACGCGGCGCGCGGGCGGATTTTGGAGCTATTGACGCAGGTGGGGATCAACGATCCGGCCTCGCGGCTGAGTGCCTATCCGCACGAGCTGTCGGGCGGGCAGCGCCAGCGGGTGATGATTGCGATGGCGCTGGCGAACGGACCGGAACTGTTGGTCGCGGATGAGCCGACGACGGCGCTGGACGTGACCATACAGGCGCAGATTCTGGAACTGCTGGCTGATCTGAAGCGTAAGATTGGCCTGTCGATGCTGTTTATCACTCACGACCTTGGGATCGTGCGAAAGGTGGCCGACCGGGTCTGCGTGATGAGGGAAGGCGAGATTGTCGAGGCCGGACCGACCGAAGAGTTATTTTCGAACCCGCAGCATCCCTATACCCAGATGCTGCTGTCGGCGCACTCGACGGGTGTGCCCGATCCGGTGCCAGCGGGCGCGAAAGAGATCGTCAGTACCGAGGATCTGCGGATCTGGTTCCCGATTTATAAAGGTCTGCTGAAGCGCACGGCAGGGCATGTGAAGGCGGTGAATGCGGCGAGTATCTCGGTGCGGGCTGGGGAGACGTTGGGGATTGTTGGTGAGTCGGGGTCCGGGAAAACGACGCTGGCGCTGGCGATCATGCGGCTGATTTCCTCGCAGGGGTCGATTGTGTTCATGGGCGACGATATCCAGAAATGGCGGTCCAAGCAGTTGCGGCCGCTGCGCGCGGACATGCAGATCGTGTTTCAAGACCCCTACGGTAGCCTTTCTCCCCGCATGACGGTGGAAGAGATCATTGCCGAGGGGCTGACCATTCACGCGATCGATCCGACGCGCGACCGGCGTGAGATGGTGGCGGAGATCATGGTTGAAGTGGGCCTCGACCCCGCCACGATGCACCGCTATCCGCATGAGTTTTCCGGCGGGCAGCGGCAGCGGATTGCGATCGCGCGGGCAATGATCCTACGGCCCAAACTGGTGGTTTTGGATGAGCCGACAAGTGCGCTGGATATGACCGTTCAGGTGCAGATCGTCGAGCTGTTGCGTGATCTGCAAAAGAAACACGGGCTGGCCTATTTGTTCATCAGCCATGATCTGAAGGTTGTTCGGGCGCTGAGCCATAAGATCATCGTGATGAAGCAAGGCGATGTTGTTGAGGCAGGTGCGGCGGACGCGGTGTTTGACGCGCCAAAATCGGACTACACGCGCGAGCTGATGGCGGCGGCATTTGATCCGTTGGTGGGGTCGGTGGCCTGAGGAGTACTGAACGGTTTCGCACGACTTGACGAGGATGGTCCGCAAAACGCTGTCGGTAGATATTCGGGCGGTTCTAGTCACGGCTTGCTATGCGTTTGCGGGCCTGATCGGGATCAAGGCTCAACCGGACATTTCAGGCGCTTGAATCCCGGTGCAGAATCGCCATGTTGGCGACGACTCCAGCGACAGGAAATCCCAAATGCTTCGTAACAGGCTGGCCAGATTGGTCGCCCACCCGATGTTCGAGCGCACAATTATTGCGCTGATCCTTGTCAACGCGGTGATTCTGGCGATGGAAACCTCGCCCGCGATTATGGCGGCTGTCGGCCCGGTGCTGCAGTTCATCGACGGGCTGATCCTGGCAATTTTTGTGGCCGAGATTGCCGCGCGTATGATCGTCGATTTCAAGGGGTTCTGGCGCGATCCCTGGCGGCTTTTCGATCTTGCAGTCGTCGCCATCGCCATGGTCCCGGCAACCGGTCCACTTGCGGTGCTGCGGGCGTTTCGAATCCTTCGGGTGCTGCGGCTCGTATCGACGGTACCGGCGATGCGCCGAGTGGTGGCCGGACTGCTGGCAGCCTTGCCGGGCATGGGCGCGATCATCATGCTGCTGGGATTGATCTTCTTTGTCTTCGCTGTCATTTCGACGAAACTGTTCGGTGCCGCGTTTCCGGATTGGTTTGGCAGTCTCGGCGCATCCGCCTACACGCTGTTCCAGGTAATGACGCTGGAAAGCTGGTCGATGGGGATTGTTCGTCCGGTGATGGAGGCGTTCCCCTGGGCGTGGATGCTGTTCGTGCCGTTCATCATCGTCACGGCTTTCGCGGTGCTGAACCTGTTCATCGGTGTCATCGTGGACGCCATGCAGAGCCAGCACAACGCCGAGGCCCATGACGAGCGTGAGGCGATGGCGGCGGAAACCTCGGCGATCCTGGCCGAGGTGCGCGCGCTGCGGGCCGAGGTTGCTGCCCTTCGCGGCCGGGATACCGGGGTCAGCCGGTCGGGCTGATGGTCGAGCATTCCACGCCGCGTGCGCTGAGGCGGCGGCATGCGAGTTGGGCGTCAAATTCGCTCATCCCGACGAAGTTTGCCTCGTGCCCGGCCTTGCGGGGAACGACCTTGCGCAGGGCGTCGTCGAGGGTTTCGATTTCAAGCAGGGCGGTTTTCAATAGCACACGCTCGGCCTGATAGCGCGAGCCGTAGCGCCCGACATTGATGCCCCAGCCGCGTCCGCCCGATGTGGACAGGCGGGTGACGACTTCCAGCGCGATGTCCTCGGCGGCGGGATCGGCGGGCAGTGGTTCGGTGGGGGCGAGGCTGGTCAGTACGACCGGTGCGGGGGCCGGGGTTTTGATTGTTGGTGCTGCGACGGTTGCGGGCCGAGTCACCGGCTTGGCGACCGCGGCGACGACGCGCGTTTCCGGGGTTTCCTGCGGGCGGGCTGCACGGGCTTTGGGGCGGATCTTTGGAAGGACAGCAGCGGCCACTGCGAGTGGTGCTTCCGGCTCGGGTTCAGCCGCCGGTTTGACTGCGTCCTTGATTGCGCCATCGGTCAGCGCTGCGGTCACCGCGGCGTCAGTTTGTTCGCTGTCGGGGGCCTGCGCTTCCGCGCCGACTTCAGCTACGGCGCCTTCAATACCCTCGGCCATGGCGACCAGAACGTCTTCGGCCGGGGCCTGGATCGGGCGGGCCAGGGGTCGAATGCTTTTCTTCGGGGCACGGATCAATCGAAGTGTCTTGCCTGCCGTACCCGGCACGTGATCCGGGGCAGTTCCTGAGGAAATAACCTCGGGTTCCTGATAGGCCAGCGCCTTGGGCTTGCGGGTTCGTGCCTTGGAGGGTGCGCGGCGGAAACCGAGGTCCATCAACTCGCCCATCTTGGTGTTGCGCCATGCGGAGGAGCGGCCGCCGAAGACTGTGGCGATTATCCGCTCCTGACCCTTTTGCGCGCTGGCCACCAGATTGAACCCGGCGGCGCGTGTATAGCCGGTCTTGATGCCGTCTGCGCCGCGATAGGCATTAAGAAAGCGTCTGTTGGTGTTGGCAACCTGACGCACACCTGCATCGGTCGTCTTGCGCGAGAACAGGTTGTAGTATTTCGGGTGATCGTAGAACAGACGACGCCCCATCAAAGTCATGTCACGGGCTGTCGACATATGCCCGCTTTCGGTCAGACCGTGGGCGTTTTTGAAAGTCGTCCGACTCATCCCGATGGCTTTGGCGGTTCGGTTCATCCGGCGGGCAAAGGCGGCTTCGGTGCCCGAGATTGCTTCGGCAATGGCGGTGGCGGCATCATTTGCGGATTTCACGGCGGCCGCGCGAATAAGGTAGCGGAATTGGATTTTCTGGCCAGGTTTCAGCCCAAGTTTCGAGGGCGGCTCATTCGCGGCGAATTTCGAGATACGTACGCGCGTATCGAGGCTGATCTCGCCGCGACTGATTGCCTCGAAGGCGACGTAGAGCGTCATCATTTTGGTCAGGGACGCGGGATGCAACCGGGTATCGGCATTGCGCGAATGCAGCACTTCACCGGTGCGCGCGTCCATCACCATCGCAGCATAAGGCGCTGCGCGGGCTGACCCGCCGAAAGCGAGTGTTGCGCACAAAAGTACGATAATGGAAAGCCCGCGAAGGGCCCACTGTCCTGAGCGTGAAAGCACAACGCCCGCCTATTCTGCCTCAATCACCGGATCTTAGAGCCCAGCCTCAGCTTTGAAAGCTAACACAAGAATTTCCATTAGGAAACCGCTAGATGTGGCAAATTGGAACGACTCGGCGGCTATATTCAGCGGTTCAAGCGGCGGATCAGCGGTTCCAGGCCGGCCAGATCGGCAATTTGGTGAAATCGAGGATGATCGACCGGGGCGTCGGCGTGTTCCAGATCCCAGACCAGATCGTGGGGCACATGTACGCCCATCCCGCCAGCCGCAATCATAGGCAGTACATCCGAACGCATAGAGTTTCCCGCCATTAGCCCTCGCGCCGCGCCGTCGCCATGGCGGGCGAAAATGTCGTCGTAGTGCGCGTTGGTCTTGGCCGAGATGATTTCGACCCCGTCGAACAGATCACCGAGGCCGGATTGCGCCAGTTTGCGTTCCTGATCCAGCAGGTCGCCCTTGGTGATCAAGAGCAGCCGGAAGTCATTGGCCAGCGCCTCGACAGCCTCGCGGGCGTGGGGCAGTAGGTCGACAGGATGGGCCAACATCTCCTGACCCGCTTCGATGATCTGGCGGATGACCGTTGCCGGGACGCGGTCGTCAGTGACCTCGATGGCGGTTTCAATCATCGACAGGACGAATCCCTTGATGCCGAATCCATAGCGCCCGATGTTGCGTTTCTCGGCTGCAAGCAGGCGGGCATCGAGCGTTTCCGGCTCGGCGTGGTCGCGCAAAAGGTCTGCGAAAACCTGTTGGGTGGAGCGAAAAAACCGCTCGTTGTGCCAGAGCGTGTCGTCGGCATCCAGGCCAATGGTGGTGATCTTTGCGCCTGTCACAGCCCGTGAACCCTTTTCTAAGCCGCTGTTGGTCTTATATAAGCCCACCAGACCTAATTAATGCAGCCGAATCCACCGAGTACCGATTTTGCAAAGCCTGATGCCCCGCATGTCTGATAAAGAAGACCGCCGCGATGATGACGGCGATTCCACGACTCTGTTGGAAACACGGACCAAGACGCAGCGGCCTCCGCTGTATAAAGTGATGCTGCTGAATGACGACTACACTCCGATGGAATTCGTCGTGCTGGTGCTGGAACGGTTCTTCGGGATCAGCCACGCGCAGGCGTTCGAATTGATGTTGACGGTGCATAAGAAGGGGCTAGCCGTGGTCGGTGTGTTCAGCCACGAAATTGCCGAGACCAAGGTGGCGCAGGTGATGGATTTCGCGCAGCGCCACCAGCATCCGCTGCAATGCACCATGGAGAAAGAGTAGGCGTTCGCGCCTGCCCGTGCCGCATGGCCCGTTCCCGCCTGAGTACAGCCATCGCCGATGGCACATTGGCGCTGCCGGATGCCGGGCGCATTCTGGTACTGCGTCCAGCGGCTGGGATGGACCTGTCGGCTTTGCCTGCGGAAAGGGTGCAGGTGGTGCAGGGGTTCCGGCCCGACAACGATTACTTTGCAGCCTCCGGATTTGAGACCAGCGCGACGGTCGAGGGACAGTTTGCGCTGGCTATCGTCTGCCTGCCGCGCAGCAAGGACCATGCGCGGGCTTTGCTGGCCGAGGCGGCCTCGGTCACCGATGGCCCGCTGGTGCTGGACGGGCAGAAGACTGACGGGGTCGACTCGATGTTAAAGGCGTTGAAACAGCGCGCCGAGGTTTCTGGTGTCGTGTCGATGGCGCATGGCAAGCTGATTGTGGTTCAAGGTGCTGATTTGACGGATTGGCAGGCCAGACCACAGGAAACACCTGAAGGGTTTGTCACCGCCGCGGGGGCGTTCTCGGCGGATGGGGTGGACCGGGCGTCGGCGCTTCTGGCGGCGGCCTTGCCGCGCAAGATGGGGCCGCTGGTGGCTGATCTGGGGGCGGGATGGGGGTATTTGTCCCACGCAATTCTGGAGCGGGAAAGTGTTTCTGAAGTTCATCTGATCGAGGCCGAACATGATGCGCTGAACGCAGCCCGGACCAACATTCCCGACCCGCGCGCACGGTTTCATTGGGCGGACGTGACGCGTTTTGACACGCTTGCGCGGTTTGATGACATTGTGATGAACCCTCCGTTTCACACCTCGCGCGCGGCAGACCCTTCGTTGGGGCGTGCCTTCATCGCCGCGGCGGCGCGCCTGTTGGCACCGCAAGGCACCTTATGGCTGGTCGCCAATCGGCATTTGCCGTACGAGGCGGCGCTGGCCGAGGGATTCGGCGAAGTTGAGGAGGTCGGCGGCGATGCGGGCTTCAAGGTGATCGCGGCAAAGCGCCCGGTCTCCGCGACCCGAGGTGGTCGGCGCAAGGCTGTTCGCAAACGGCGATGAGATCGCATAGTCTGGCCGCCAGTGCGGTCGCCATTGAGGAATACGGATGTCCTTTTCCATCGCCGGTAAAACGGCCGTCGTTACCGGAGCCGCAAACGGGGTCGGGCGCGCGATTGCGCGGCACTTCGTAGAGGCCGGGGCAAATGTGATGATGGCCGACATGGACGAGAAAGCGCTGGCAGAGGCGACAGGCAAGGTCGATGATGAAAGCGGGGCCGTGCGCGGCTATGCGGGTGATTTGCGCGAAAAACTGAATGTCGCCAATTTATTGTCGGCGACAATCGACGCCTTTGACCGGGTCGATATTCTGGTCAACGCGGCGCGTCAGGTGCTGACCTCGGATCCGATGGACCCGGATGACGATGCGCTTGTGGACTCACTGAACCAGAACCTGATCCCCAGCCTGCGCCTTAGTCAGGTTTTCGCTCGACGGATGATCTCGCAAGCGGTTGAGGATGGGCGCGAGGATGCGCCGGTCGGATCGATCATCAACCTCAGCTCAATTGCGGCGCGCCGTGCGCAAACCGATCTGATGGCGTTCTCGGTCAGCTCGGCGGCCTGTGATCAGATGACTCGCTCGCTGGCGGTCGCGCTGGCGCCTGAGCGAATTCGGGTGAACGCCATCGCCTTTGGCAGCGTGATGTCGGAAAGCCTCAAGGGTATTCTGAAAGAGCATCCGGATTTTCGCGATGAGATCGTCAAAAGCACTCCGCTGGCGCGGATTGCCGGGGCGGCGGAGCTGGGCGAGGTGGCGCAGTTTCTGGCGTCGGACGGGTCGGGGTTCATGACCGGGCAGGTATTGACGATCGACGGTGGGCGCACGCTGGTTGATCCAGTGCATGTGTCGGCACATTGAGCGAGGTGGGCAACATGGAAGACCAGAAGGCCCGCGCTGCGGCGTGGTTTCGTGAGCTGCGCAATCAGATCGTCGATGCATTCGAGGCGCTGGAAGGCGACGCCGGAGGACGTTTCGAAGTCAGCCAGACCACCCGCGCCGGAGAGGACGCCGGAGGCGGCCTGATGTCGGTGATGCGCGGCGGTCAGGTGTTCGAGAAGATCGGGGTCAATGTTTCGACCGTGCATGGCACCTTGGGCGAGCGCGCGGTGGCGGCAATGGCGGCGCGCAAGGATCTGGCGGGAATGGCTGAGGACCCTCGGTTCTGGGCGTCTGGTATCTCGCTGGTGGCGCATATGGCGAACCCTCATGCGCCGGCGGTGCATATGAACACGCGGATGTTCTGGACCCCGCATGGCTGGTGGTTTGGGGGTGGGACGGATTTGAACCCGGCGATTGAGTACGCCGATGACACGGCGCATTTTCATCAGGTTCTGGCGGAGCATTGCGCGCCGCACGGGGCGGACATCTATGACCGCTACAAGGCCTGGGCTGACGAGTACTTCTATATCCCGCACCGCAAGCGGGCGCGGGGCGTTGGCGGGGTGTTCTACGACGATCTGAACACGGGCGACTGGGATCGGGATTTCGCGCTGACTCAGGATGTGGGCCGCGCGTTCCTACCCGCGTTTCTACCGCTGGCCGAGCGGCGCAAAGATATGCCGTTTAACGATGCCGATCGCGAGGCTCAGCTGATCCACCGGGGCCTCTACGCGGAGTATAACCTGGTCTATGATCGGGGGACGAAGTTCGGGCTTGAGACGGGCCACGACCCGGACGCGGTGTTGATGAGTCTTCCGCCACTGGCGAAGTGGGTTTAAGCGGGCTGGGACTCGACCCCACGATGCTTTCGGCGTTTGTTCTTGCCTCGGCCCTGATCGAGCTGACGCCGGGGCCGAACATGGGTTACCTGACCGTCGTTTCATCCACTGAAGGGCGGCGAAACGGATTTGCTGCGGTGGCCGGAGTGGCATTGGGTCTGATGACGGTCGGCCTTTTGGCGGCGGTGGGTCTGGCGGCGGCAATCGCGGCCTCTCCGATTTTGTTCGCCGGTTTGCGCTGGGGCGGGGTCGCTTATCTGGTCTGGATGGCCTGGGATGCCTGGGGTGACGAAACCCCCGAAGAAGAATCCCGCCAGCCGAGTGCCTGGCGGTATTTTCGGCGAGGACTCATCACCAATCTTCTGAACCCCAAAGCAGGGGTGTTTTACATTGCCATGCTGCCTCGGTTCGTTGAGTCCTCGGGTTCGGTGATGGCACAGACCCTGACGTTGAGTGTGGTGTTTGTGGTGATCGCCACAGCAATCCACGCTACAATCGTCTTGCTTGCGGGGTTTGCGCAGCCGTTTCTGGCAGACCCGGTGCGGCGGCGGCCAGTGCGCAAGGTGATGGCGCTGGCGCTGTTAGGGATCGCGGTTTGGTTCGGCTGGTCAACGGGGCGCGGGTCTTAACCGGAGCGCAGCGTCTCGATCATCAGTGCAACATTCTCGGGGTCCGCATCCGGTGTGATGCCATGGCCAAGGTTGAAGATGTGCGGGCCGCCGGAAAAGGCGCGGGCGATGCGGCGGGTTTCCGACACGAGGGCGTCTCCGCCGGTGACCATATGTTCCGGTGCGAGGTTACCCTGAACGCAGCCGTTGATCTGAACGTGTGCGGCGGCCCAATCCGCATCGACGGACTGGTCGAGGGCGATGCAGTCGGCCCCGGTCGCGGCGTGGGCCTCGGCGTAGCGGTCACCTCCGCCGCGTGGGAAAGCGATAATTGGGACGGAGGGGTGTGTTGACTTTAGTGAGGTGATGATCTGGCGCATGGGGGTCAGCGAATAGCGGTCGAAGTCGTCGCCTTCCAGCGATCCGGCCCAGCTGTCGAATAATTTGACCACTTCAGCCCCGGAGTCGATCTGGGCCGAGAGGTAGGCGATTGTGGCCTCGGTCAACCGCTCGATCAGGGCGTCGAAGATCAGTGGCTCGTCACGTTTCAGTGCATGGGCGGGAGCCTGATCCGGGGTGCCGCGACCGGCGATCATGTAGGTGGCGACGGTCCAGGGTGCGCCTGCGAAACCGATCAGGGTGGTTTCTTGCGGTAACGCACCGGCCAGACGACGGACAGTCTCGTAGATCGGCGACAGCGTGTCGTGAATGGCCTCCACTGGTTTCAGGGCCTCCAGACCGGTCTTGTCAGAGATTGTGCTGAGGCGCGGCCCTTCGCCTTGCACGAACCACAAGTCCGCGCCCAGTGCCTGTGGCACCAGCAGGATATCGGCGAACAGGATGGCGGCGTCGAAGCCGAAGCGGCGGATCGGTTGCAGGGTAACCTCGGTGGCGAGGTCCGGATTGTAGCACAGCGACAGGAAGTCACCGGCCTGCGCCCGTGTCGCCATATACTCTGGCAGATAGCGCCCGGCCTGACGCATCATCCAGATTGGCGGTGTGGGCAGCGTCTCACCCGCCAGTGCGCGCAGCAGAAGTTTGGTCATGTCAGGCCCTCCGAGGCAGGGTGGTCCCGCGCGAGGGCCGCGAAGTCAAGCAGGTGCATTGCCTCGGGCGCGGGGCGCGCCTATCAGGCGGGGGATGAGTGATCTTCCCACCTCTGGCCGTCCCCTGTGGATCGGCACGCGCGGCTCTCCGCTGGCGCTGGCGCAGGCGCATGAAACGCGCGCCCGTTTGATGGCGGCGCATGACCTGCCCGAAGATGCGTTTCGGATTGAGGTTATCACCACCACCGGCGATCGGGTGCAGGACCGCCCGCTGAAAGAGCTGGGCGGCAAGGGGTTGTTCACGCGTGAGATCGAGTTGGCGCTGTTGGGCGGGCAGATCGACCTCGCGGTGCATTCGATGAAGGACATGCCGGTGGCGCAGCCCGGTGGCTTGATGCTGGACTGTTATTTGCCGCGTGAGGACCCGCGCGATGCGCTGTTGGGCTCGGTCGGGCGGATTGCGGACTTGGCCGAGGGGGCCGTGGTTGGCACGTCGTCGATCCGGCGGCGGGCGCAGCTTCTGGCCCGGCGCCCCGATTTGCACGTTGTGGAGTTTCGCGGCAACGTGCAGACCCGGTTGGCGAAGCTGGCGGATGGGGTGGCGACGGCGACGTTTCTGGCCTGCGCTGGATTGAGCCGGCTTGGGTTGGAGGTTGGCGCGGTGCCACTGGAGACGGACGAGATGCTGCCTGCCGTTGCTCAAGGCGCCATCGGGATCGAGCGGCGCGGTGATGACGATCGGGTGGCCGCAATGCTGGCACCGCTTCACGATCAACTGACCGGCCAACAGCTTGCAGCCGAACGGGCGTTCCTGACGGCACTCGACGGGTCCTGCCAGACACCGATTGCGGGGCTGGCCGAGATTTCAGACGGGACGCTCACTCTGCGTGGAGAGATTTTGGCGCTGGATGGCGCGGCAGTGTTTGCCGGGGCGTTGTCGGGGCCGGCCGCGAATGGGGCCGAGATCGGGCAGGCGCTGGCGCGCGATCTGTTGGAGCAGGCCGGGCCGGGATTCCTGGCGCATCAGGGCTGACGGTCGAGCCACCACAGGCAGGTTCCGGCCATGGCAATGGTGCCGGACCCCAGAAGGGACGCGGTGCCGTAACCACCGATCCATGTGCCGACCGCGAATATTGCGGCCGCCGCGATCTGGCCTGAGACGTTCAGCACAGCGATCAGGGCGCCGCCCGCGCCGGGGCGGTCGGACATCAGGTCCTGCACATAGGCAATTGACACTGAGAGTATCACGCCTGCCCCCATCGCGGCGGGCACGATCAGCGCCCAGAGCCAGGGGCTGCCACCGGTCAATGGAAACACCACAAGGAACCCGGCATAAAGCAGCGCCGCGGCTGAAATCATCTCGGTCTTAGTGACCCGGTGCAGGAGTCCTCCGGCGAGAATCATGAAGGGCACTTCAAGTCCCGCAATCAGGCCGATGAAGATGCCGACCTCGCCTGTTGAGCGTCCGGCATTGGTCAGGATCAGCCCGGTCAGCGCCATGTAAAGCGTGATGCCACCCTGAACGGTTCCGGCCAGCAGTGTTCGTACCACCACGCGGATGCGACCCATTTCTGCAAGCGATTGGATCAGGGTCAGACCGGATTGTTCGTCGCTCCAACTGCCGGACCCGTCGCGAGGCCAGTACCGGATTATCAACACCGCGGCTGCGGCTGCTGCTGTCCCGGCCACGATGTAGACGGACAACAGCGATATGCCCCACTGAAAGGCAACTGCCCAAAGCGGCAATACAACCACGAACGGAAGCGCAAACAAGGCGCGGATCGCCGTCATCGCTCCGTCGCGCTGGGTCTGCGCGTAGCCTGAGGCCGCCAGTCGCGCCAGCGCGAACATTTGCCCGAATACGGTCCACGCCAATGGCAACAGCAAGGCGTGCGCCACAACAAAGCTGAGCGAGGTTGGCAGGACCCAGACAGTCAGCAGACCAAGCGTCATAAGGCAGGCGGCGGCAATCGCCGGGTCGCGGCGTCGCGCGGTCTGGTCTGTGTAGGCCCCGACCAGCAGGGAAGAAGTGACTCCGATCGCCGCCGCTGCCAGCAAAACCATCGAGTATTGTGCATCGCTCAGACCGAACTTCTGCACAGCTATCAGTGACTGATACGGGATCAGTGACGCGGCCTGAACGCCGACCAAAAGCGTGGCAGCCGTTACCAGCCGCAGCGTCGGATCGCGCCAAAGCAGCGTCACGGACGACCAGACCTGACGGTTGGGCGTACCGTCGTTCGCTACGCCATTGGAGCGCCTGATTGTGGGGTCAGTCACCGGACAACCGATCTTTGCGAATAAATCCCTCGCAGCAGTGGCGCTGTTGGTGCGCGGGGTCAAGCTGACAGGGTTGTTAGCCTGGGGCGATCACTCGGCCTTTGTCAGCGCGACAAGGTTCAGAACCAGCGGGCCGATGCCTTCGACAATCAAAGCTACACCGGCAGTGTTGGGATGCAGGCGATCAGATTGCAGGAAATCTCGACTTGCAGCTTCGCGGTCTTCGATGTCCAGCAGCAGGGTCAGCAGGTTTGGGTGGAACAGGGTGTCATGGGTCTGGGCGAGGTCGGGAAACAGGATGTCGAATGCGGCCTTGTAGTCGGGGCCGAAGTTCTGCGGTGCCTCGGTGCCCACAAGTAAAACGGGCAGGTCGCGCGCGGTCGCCTTGGTCAGAATGCCGTCGAGGTTGGCGCGCACCGCCTCGGGTGCAATCCCGCGCAGGACATCATTGCCGCCAAGGGCGACGATAAGGGCGTCGACCTCATCCGTCAGGGTCCAGTCGATTCGCGCCAGCCCTCCGGCAGTGGTGTCGCCGGACACGCCAGCGTTGATCAGGGTAACCTCGGCACCATTGGCTTCCAGCCAGCGTTGCAGCTGTGGGACCAGCCCATCCTCCGGAGGCAGACCGAAGCCCTGGGTCAGGCTGTCCCCCAGTGCCGCGATTGTGACAGGTTCCGCGATGACGGGGCTTGCAAGTAGCCCTGCGGCAACGGCTCCATTGAGTATTGCCCGCCGCAGCCCATATCTTGCGGAACACATGCCCCGCAGAAGGCCGCCGATGATGCCCGAGACTGATCCGATCCTGTCACTCACAGATGTGGAACTGTCCTTGCGGGGCAACGCGGGGACCGTGGATATTCTACGCGGCATCTCGATGGATGTTGCGCGCGGCGAGACGCTGGGTCTGGTCGGGCCGTCGGGGTCGGGGAAATCGTCGCTGTTGATGCTCATGGGCGGACTTGAGCGCGCAACCGGCGGGATCGTCAAGGTGCTGGGGCAGGATATTGGCGCGCTGGGCGAGGACGCGCTGGCACGCCTGAGGCGCGACAACATCGGCGTGGTGTTTCAGTCGTTCCACCTGATCCCGACGATGACCGCGTTGGAAAACGTCGCCGTGCCGCTGGAGTTGGCGGGAGCGCAAGATGCTTTTGCGCGGGCCGAGGCGGAACTGGCGGGTGTCGGACTTGCGCAGAGAGTCGGGCACTATCCGTCGGAACTGTCGGGAGGTGAGCAACAGCGGGTGGCGCTGGCACGAGCCTCGGCTCCGCGCCCGGCGGTATTGCTGGCGGACGAACCGACGGGGAACCTCGATTCCGCGACGGGGATCGAGATCATGGATCTGCTGTTTGCCCTGCGCGACCGGCATGGTTCGACACTGGTGCTTGTCACCCACGCGCCGGAACTGGCGGCGCGGTGTGACCGGGTGCTGGCGCTGGACGATGGGCAGATCGCGCAAGCCCGCGCAGCGGCGGAATGAGCCACGGGGTCGATTGGGGCGTAGCCGCGCGGCTGGCCGGACGCGAATTGCGTGGAGGGCTGAGGGCGCGGCTGCAAGGGTTCTGGGTTTTCCTGATTTGCCTGATACTTGGCGTTGCAGCTATTGCCGCTGTCGGCACGGTGCGTGAAGGCATCAACGGCGGATTGGCGCGCGAGGGTGCCGTCATTCTGGGCGGCGATGCCGAGCTTCGGTTTACCTATCGCACCGCGACCGAGGGCGAGCGGGGCTGGATGGACGCGCAGGCCGCACAGGTGTCTGAAGTGATCGACTTCCGCTCGCTCGCGCGGGTCGATGGGGACGTTCCGGATCAGGCGCTGACGCAGGTGTTGGCGGTCGATGGGAACTATCCGCTGAACGGGGTTCTGGAGTTGGACCCTCCGATACCGGTCGAGCAGGCATTTGGGGCTGGTCCGGGGCCTGAGGCTGCGCCCGGCGCAGTCATGGACCCGGTTTTGGCGGACCGATTGGGGCTGGCTATCAGTGATCGGTTTCGCTTGGGGGAGCAGGAGTTCACCCTGACCGCGCGGATCGCGTTTCAGCCCGATGCCGCTGGATCCGGGTTCAGCCTTGGTCCCCGCACCATCGTTCGGACCGAGGCACTGGCGGCCTCGGGCCTGATTGCACCTGGCAGCCTGTTTGAGTCGCGCTATCGGCTGGTGTTGCCGGAAGGCACGGACCTTGAGGTTTTGGAACAGTCCGCCAAGGCGCGGTTTGCAGACAGTGGGCTGCGCTGGCGGGATCGGCGCAACGGCGCGCCGGGATTGGCTAGGTTCGTGGATCGGCTGTCAGCATTTCTGGTGTTGGTCGGGCTGGCGGGGCTGGCTGTCGGCGGGGTCGGTGTGTCGGCTGCAGTGCGCGCCTACCTTGATACGAAGGTGCCGGTCATCGCGACACTGAAAACGCTGGGAGCGACGGGCGGGACAATTTTTGCCCTGTACTTCATGCAGATCGGTGTTTTGGCTTTGCTGGGGATCGCCGCCGGCCTTTTGCTGGGGGCCGCGCTGCCGCTGCTGGCCGCACCGGTGATCGAGGCGCAATTGCCGTTGCCGGCGGTGCTGGCACTGCAACCGGGGCCGCTGGGCGAGGCGGCACTTTATGGTGCGCTGACCGCGCTGATGTTCACGCTCTGGCCGCTGGCGAGGGCGGAGGGCATCCGGCCAGCGGCGCTTTACCGGGCGCTAGAAGGCGGCGGGTGGCCGCGCCTTCGCTGGATTGGACTGACGGGGATAATCCTGCTGGTGCTGGTTGGTTCGGCGGCGTGGTTCTCGGGCCTGCCGTGGCTATCGATCTGGGCGGCTGGCGGACTTGCCGGCGCATTTGGGACGCTTGTGATAGTGGCTATGCTGACGCGCAGCGTCGCGAAGCGCCTTGCGCGACGGGCGTCTCTGCGCCGGCGTCCCGCTGTGCGTCAGGCTCTGGGAGCGATTGGTGGACCGGGCGGGCAGGCGATGCCGGTGGTTCTGTCGCTGGGTCTGGGCCTGTCGGTGCTGGCAGCGGTCGGGCAGATCGACACCAACATGCGTGGCGCGATTGCGCGGGATTTGCCGGAGGTCGCGCCCTCCTACTTCGTGATCGACATTCAGCCCGACCAATTGCCGCCAATCCTTGAACGGTTGAATGGCGATTCCGGAGTCGACCGCGTCGAGACCGCACCGATGCTGCGTGGCGTGATCACACGGATCAATGATAGCCCCGCCACCGAAGTCGCCGGAGATCACTGGGTGCTGCGCGGGGATCGGGGCGTGACTTATTCCGCTGCGCCGCCAGACGGGACCGAGATCACGTCTGGCAACTGGTGGTCCGAGGATTACTCGGGCGAGCCGCAAATGTCCTTCGCGGCTGAGGAAGCCGAGGAGATGGGATTGAAGCTGGGCGACCGGTTGACCGTCAACATTCTGGGGCGCGACATCACGGCGACGCTCACCAGCCTGCGTGTGGTGGATTTCTCGACCGCCGGGATCGGCTTCATCATGGCAATGAACCCTGCCGCCTTGGCCGGAGCTCCGCATACCGCCATCGCCACGGTCTATACGGAGCTCGATGCCGAAGCAGCGATTTTGCGCGATCTGTCGCAAGGCTATCCGAATGTCACCGCGATCCGGGTGCGCGATGCCATCGACCGGGTGACCGAGGTGCTGGAGACAATCGCGGCCGCGATCACCTATGGGGCGCTGGCGACCTTGGTGACCGGCGTAGCTGTGCTGATTGGCGCGGCAGCGGCGGGCGAGCGGTCGCGGACCTACGAGGCCGCGATCCTGAAAACCCTCGGCGCAAGCCGCAGGCGAATACTGGCAAATTTTGCGCTGCGATCTGCCATTCTGGGGCTGGTTGCCGGAGTGGTTGCTGTGCTGGCCGGCGGGGTCGCCGGATGGGCGATCAGCCGCTTCGTGATGGAGAGTTCGTTCTATTTCGCGCCGGGTTCCGCCCTGCTGATCGTTTCTGGCGGCGTGCTTGTCACGACGTTTGCGGGGCTGGCATTTGCATGGCGATCCCTGGCCGCCAGTCCGGCCCGCGTTTTGCGTGCGTCCGAGTGATTTCAAGCCGTCCTGCGCGCAGAATTGCCGCTTGACCTCGGGGCTGGGCTTGCGTACCCACCGCGACGCTTGGCGCGGTAGCTCAGTTGGTTAGAGCGAACGACTCATAATCGTTAGGTCGGGGGTTCAAGTCCCCCCCACGCCACCAATTAACCTTCCTGGATACGGTACGAGATCGCGCGGTTCAGAGCCGCGTCGGCCAGTCGTCGGCTTTCGCTTGCGTGATCGAGGGGACATGGAATCCGGTTTGGAAATTATTGGTCGGAGTGAGAGGATTCGAACCTCCGACCCCTGCCTCCTGAAAGTAGAATACAACGTTTAGAAGCAATGTTTTAGATGGGCAACTGCCCTTTGCAGGCAGGGATCGAATCTATGTAACATCCTGAAATACATTAATAATTAAGACAATTTTCGGTCAGTTTTAGAGGCTATTATGAGGATATTCGATCAAGGGTGCCATCAAGCAGGACTTCCTCCAATGCGGACTTTGGTTCAGCGCGCGGCGTGGGTCCCAAATGAGCCCATCCTGTACCTTAGACTATCTCGCTGCGTGCGCTCGCAGCGCAAGAAATGCCGCCGGAGCATAAATCTTGATGCCGCCCTGCAGGGGGAAGAGCGGTCATTCAAGCAATCAGCTTCGAGGATCAAAGGTCAATTTCAAAAAGTCGCGTTCGAAGCTGACACTAGCTAGCACTTTGGGTTTGTCAGCTGCTGTCAAACAAGGGCGCAAACGTGGAACCATCATCTGCGTCTTGTCCCGCTGCGGAATAATACCGTCTGACGCTTCTCAAAACATGATGTTCAATCAACGTGTTCGGGTCGGTTTGTATCTCCCCCGAATTCCAAGCCACTGAATGCCTGCGACACCAAAGATTCTGGAATCGACTGAGAGCCAAGCGAATGTAGTAAGCGCTGCAGCGCGCTTGTGGGACCAACTCATCAGTCCAGTAGTATCTGATGCGGGTCGCTGTAGCTGAAAACCAATAGTGTATTCATCTCCTGCTCGGTTTCCGCTGTAGTAGTCTTGCCAGTGATCCGGGTTGGCATTCATCCGAGCAACCAAGACATCCCGGATGTTTGACGGCTGTTCAACGTGCATCTGGTCTTCGATTTCCGCCAATGCCCATATGGCCTCTCTAAGCCGAAATGTGAGTTCGGGGCCGACCTTGAGGAAGAAGAAGTGGTTCTTGACCAGTTCGGCTAGGGCCGCGGTTGACTGATAGTCGGTCGAATGCGCTTCGAACGTCAGGCCCTCTTCCGTCAAGATTGCCTCGCTCAACGGTCGGGCCTTCTGGGGTTCGAATGGATAGATCGACGTGTGTCCGAAATCGACGCCAGGCTGGGTGACGACAGAGGACGATGCGCGACCACGCCGCATCAAGTCCTCGCGCCTTCCAAGCCTCACGATGGGTGCGAATGGTCTCGTGGAAGCGGGCGACCGAGGTGACATCCAAGGCGTCGGGTTCCTCGGTCTCTCCGCCGGGGATCGGGACTTCCGTTCCGATGATATAGATCAAGGATTCCGGGTCAGGCGCATTGGCTTCGGCCACGGCGCAAAGATCGGCGGCCCGCCCAGCAATCTGGGCAAAAGTCGGATTTGCCTCATTGCCGCAAGCCATACTGGCATCAAGATGGATTTTCGTGAAACCAGCTTCGACATAGAGTTTGACCAGTGTGCGCGCTTTCGCCATCGCCCGTTCAATCGGTTCCGATTTCCACGGGTTTGGGCCAAGGTGGTCGCCGCCAAGGATCAACTGGTCCATTGGAACGCCCGCTTCGTCTGCCATACTGCGAAGCCAAGACATGAAGTCCTTGGGCGTCATGCCAGTATATCCGCCATCCTGATTGACCTGATTACAGGTCGCTTCGATCACCGTCGGCGGCCGGAAGCTTGGGGCTGCTCATTCCACCTTCCATTGTTCTAATCATCTATGGCGTGCTTGCTGAAGTTTCGATTGCTAAGCTTTTTTATCGCCGGAGTTGTTCCCGGCCTGATGATCGCAGCCTTCTATGCGATTTACCTTGCAGGAAGATGCGTCATTTCTCCGGAACTCGCTCCAAAAGCGGAAATTGAACCCGAAGACGCCAAACTACAGGCAATCGCTCGTAATCTCGCACCCGTTTTTGGGGCTGATAGCAATTGTACTGGGCTCAATTTACACCGGCTGGGCTACCCCGTCAGAAGCGGCTGCAATCGGCGTGTTCGCGGCACTGATGTTCTCGACATTCAGTGGTCAGTTATCGCGAGCAATGTTGAGTGAATCTCTGACAAATGCGCTCAAAACATCCTGCATGGTTTGCTCAATTTTGATGTGCGCAGCTTTTTTGTCATCAGCAATCGGATATATGCATATGGAGTAGCCCCCTGAAAGTGGTCCACCAACTGGGATAGATTTGTCCCGTATATTGGAGGAACAGAGATGGCTGGGAAACGAGAGAAGCCGGAAGAGATTGTATCGAAGCTACGGCAAGTTGAAGTGCTGCAGGGACAGGGCGCGACGATAGCGGAGGCGGTGCGTCAGATCGGCGTGACGCAGCAGACGTTTTATCGATGGCGAAAGTTGTACGGCGGGATGGGGCGCGTTCAGCTCAAGAGGCTTAAGGAGCTTGAGAAGGAGAACCAGCGGCTCAGGCGTGCAGTATCAGACCTGACGCTGGACAAGCTGATCTTGACTGAGGCCGCACGGGGAAACTTCTAAGCCCTTCGCGTCGTCGCAAATGCATCGACCGTGTGCGGCAGGAGCTTGGCGTTTCCGAGCGCCGGGCCTGCCGCACACTTGGGCAGCATCGATCCACACAGCGCAAAGCTCCGCAAGGACGTGTCGACGAAAACCGGCTGACCGACGATATCATCGAGCTGGCAGATCAATATGGCCGCTACGGATATCGGATGGTCACAGGTTTGCTCAACAATGCGGGCTGGCACGTGAACCACAAGCGGGTCGAACGTATCTGGCGGCGCGAAGGGCTGAAGGTTCCTCAGAAGCAGAAGAAAAAGGGGCGGCTCTGGCTGAACGATGGGTCGTGCGTGCGTCTCAGACCAGAGCGCCCCAACCATGTCTGGTCCTATGACTTCGTCCAGGATCGCACCGCAGATGGGCAAGTCTATCGGACGCTCAACATCATTGATGAATACACCAGGGAGGCGTTGATGATCCGCGTTGATCGCAAGCTCAACTCGACGGACGTGCTGGACGCACTGACGGACCAGTTCATCCTGCGTGGCCCGCCGAAATACATAAGGTCGGACAATGGCCCGGAATTTATTGCTCAGAAAGTGCGGGACTGGATCGCCGCCGTGGGCGCGAAGACCGCTTACATTGAGCCAGGGTCACCTTGGGAAAACGGATACTGCGAAAGCTTCAACGCCAGGTTCCGCGATGAGTTGTTGAATGGCGAGCTATTTTACAGCCTCCGCGAAGCTCAAATCCTGATCGAACAATGGCGCGTTCACTACAACACCGTTAGGCCGCACAGCGCCTTGGGCTATCGGCCACCAGCACCAGAAAGTATCGTTCCAATGGACCAAAGGCCCACGATGCACTAACAATCAAACCGGACCACACGATGGGGGCACGCCAGGGCATCGTTTGACAGCTGTACTGTTCCCCAGGTTTTGCCCGGATCGCCTGACTTAACTCGCAAGATGACATAGTCCGGAGCACCTTCGGGCCCCGGTGTCCCGAACTCAATCGGCGAAGAAGTGGCGACTTCGTATTGGTCCGTTCCTTCTTTGACACCCGCCGAAAGATACCCCATCGACAACACACCGGCGCGCACAAGGTTGTTCCCGGACGCATCAAATATGCAGTGCGCGTTTGTTAAGATCAGATCGTCGGACACAAGAGCAGCCGTGCAATAGGCCGATTTTCCGGTTTTGAATTCCACGGCCAGTCTTCCGACTGGGCGGGCCAGCTGGCGATATAAGTCCTGAGGGTGAAATTGGTTCAGCGGTGTCGTATCGTCGTCACCGACCAGCTGTTCCAGGCCCGAACTCTCAAACACCGGCGGGTCCAGGTCATAGATGGAGCCGAAGAATTCGATGCTTTGCGCGACTGCGCCGGAAAGCGGCGCGGTCAGAAACAGAACAAACCCAAGTAGGGACCAAGCCGTCCGCCGCCACTTCGCCATGCCCCCCCCCTGTATGCTCTGCTCCCTAGGCCTAGCAGCCTAGGCTGATTTGCCCTTGGACTGTATATTAAATTGACTCCACCAAATGGGCGCTCAGGCCAGCGGTTCAAGTGGTCCGCCCGTTGGCCGTCTAGCCGGCACCGTAACGCGCCGCACCTGAACCAAGGGGTAAAGACATGGCTACCGACAAAGTTCACATCTTTGGCCAGCAATGCCAGGCCCCCCGCTGTCAGGCAAAATCAAAGCGATCCGGCATCCAGTGCCGCAGGGCAGCCATGCGAGGTATGCGGGTATGTCGCACCCACGGCGGTGCCTCCACCGGCCCCAAGACGACAGAGGGCCGCGCGCGATGTGGTGCTGCCAAGAATGTACATGGCCGCGAGACCCGAGAGAAACGCCGGAAACGCGCTGAGAAGCTACGGGAACTCCGGGGCCTGGAGGGCGTGATGAAATTGCTGGGGATGTTTGAGTGACGCCCCGGCGCAAAATTAAACGCCGCAGGATAGGAACATAGCGGGTCATTCTTGGTTATTAGGGTTCGGGCAAGCGGCTTGATCTGCGCGCAATCAGGCGTCAAAATAACCGGTACGGCGTGCTACTTGGGGAATGTCGGTTAATATTTCAGCGCCGCCTCGGTTTTCATCACGCGCCGCTCTGGTTACACTCGGCACCGGTGCGCCCGCGATTTCATCACCTAACAGACTGCTGACACCGTGACAGACCCAAGCGTATTCTTGCAGGTTATCAACCTGGATCGCAGCCCGGACAGGCTGGACTGGATGACGGCCGCCCTGGGGCAACAGGGCATCGCCTTCAGCCGCCTGCCTGCCGTCGACGGAAAAGACCGCCCGCCCGAGGCATTGGGCGACTATGATCCCGAACGCTCACGCAGGGTGTTCGGACGCGAATTGTTGACGGGTGAGGTTGGCTGCTTTCAAAGCCACCTCAACGCGGCGCGGGCGTTTCTTGACGGTTCGCACGACATCGGGTTGGTGCTGGAAGACGACGTGAACGTCCCCGATGGCTTTGCAGGTGTGATCGAAACCCTGCAACGACTGGCGGGGCAGATCGGGCTGGAAAACTGGGATGTCATGCAGATTGGCCGCCCGACAAAGAAGTTTTTCACTCCGTTGCAGATCACCGGGTTGCCCGAGGGGTTTCCAACGCCGCTTCGGGCAAGTTATCTGCCGGTGACCACCCATGCGATTGTCTGGTCGCGTCAGGGCGCACAGCGGTTTCTGGACAAACGCTCCTGCATCATCATGCCGGTGGACAACACCCTGAAATCGCATATCTGCCGGGTCGGCGGTGGGATCGGTTTTGACAAGGCCCTGGTGCGGCCCCTCAATCAGGGAAGCCTGATCAACGATGGCGATCCGCGCGCGCGCAAAGGGCAGCGCAGCGAAATCAGCCGGTTCCACGTCATCTCGACCCGGCGCAGATTTGTGAATTACTGGCTGGCGGCACGGCAGAATCGTCGCGCGACCGGGTGACGTGTCACGTGTCACGTGGGCGGGTCGATATGGCCCCAGCGCGCCATATCCTCAAGCGCATCCCGGATCATGGCCCGGGGATCGCCATAGTCGATGCCAAGCGCGCGCTGACTTTTCGCGTTGTCCAGCTTCGGCAACCGCCCCAGATGCGTGCGCAGATACCCACGCTGTTCACCGGCTGGCCCGACCCACTGCCGGTCAGGAAGTGCACGCAAGTGAGGTCGCCCTCGCGGCTGTCCTTGTGGGTTGAGATGAAGCCACCGGGCTCGATGACGAGAGCGCGGTTTTCGCAATGGTCGGGGTCGAGATACTTGGCCCAAGGGCCGAGCACGGCACGCGCGCAGGCGAAGAGATGGACTTTCAGGGCCTGACCTGCGTCGCTTGTCTCGAGGATGCCGCGCACACGGCGCTTGCGCGCTTGGCCATCGACCCGCTCGCCAGTTGCTTCGACGGCGGCGATGGCCTCGTCGGCCAGTTGCCTATTCACCACCCAGTCGACTGGCGTCTCGAAGAACGTGACCCGCGTCGGCCAAAGGTCGATACTCGTGCTCCGGATTTCCATCGTCAGCACCGGCAGTTGCAGTTGCAGTTATAGAACTGGCGGTTCGCCGTGATGGTGACCGCTCCGGTGCTGCCGCCGCCAGAGAGCGATCCGACATAGCAGTTCGATGTGCAAGCGCCGCCCCCACAGTTCTGATAAAGAAGCCCGCCGAGGCTCTGGCCGGACGTGGGCGTCGTGTTGCTTACAGATACCGCGCTGATGTCGCCGGTGCCGATCGCGGGCTTGTTGGCGATGCGCGACCAGTCCACGTTTCCGCTGTCATCGATCACGATGGTGGTTCCGACCTTATAGGCCATGGCTGCCTCCTTGCGCCTGATGGGCCAGGATCTCGGAGAGACCGGCCTTGCAGTGGGAATTCGGAAGTGTGAGCGAGCAGAGGACCGGGATGCACATCCGCTCCTCGCCCTCGAAGTAGGTGCTGTCGTGGGGCACATGGCCCTCGAAGACGAGCATGGAGCCCGTGCGCGGCTCGACCGCATACCAGCCGCCGACATAGGCGTCCGGGTTGTTGCAGGGCCAGAGCCGCTTGCCGACATTGGCCGGATCGTAAAAGCGCACTGCCCCGCGATGGAGCGAGGTCTTGGGACAATCCGCGTCCAGCACCACCCGTGGGTAATAGGTGCAGACGATGTCGGTCTGGATATGGGTGTGGGCATTGATCCCGACGTTTTCGCGGCGGCGCGCCGCTGCCAGAAGGTGTCCGACATCATCCGGAAATCGCCCGTGTGATCGTAGCCATAGGCCAGCTGCAGATATTCCCGCACCCCGGCCGCCACCATCTGCGCCAGAACTGCGATCGCCGGGTCGCGCCGGTCCATCAGGAAGTTGTGGCGCAGATGCCCGAGGTGGTTGGTCTGATCCCCCACATTGCGCCCGTCACCCGCTTCCCGAATGCGGTTCGCCACCGCGTCCTCGGCCGCCAGCGCGTGCAGGCGGTCATTGAAGCCCTCGGGCATCTCCCAATGCTTGTGCAAGACGAAGGCCGGGATAGATCAGCTGGAACTCGGTCGTGGTCGCGATCTCCATCACACGACCTCCAGGATGATCTTGCCGATCGCGGTGTAGTGCTCGGTGTTGATCTTGACCGCGATCTGGTCTCCCGGGCTGAGCCCCAACGCCTCGACGGCAAAGCTGCCCGCCCCGCTTATGTCCGTCGTCAGCCGCCGTTTCGGCAGATAGCCGGCGTCGCTCTCGAGCTTCAGGCCAAGTTCATGGGCGCAGGGCGCGCCATCCCCATTCCAGCGCAGCGCGATCGGCACATGAGCCCGCCCTCCCGCAGGCACGGTCACCGTCTCGGTCGCCACCGCGTGGAAGTAGAACTGCTTGAACCACTGCCCGTCATTCGGGATCGTCGCGTCATCGATCCGGCCGGCGGCAGTGGTGCCGTTCAGCAGGATCGGGTCCTGATCGCAAAGGATCTCGATCCGGGCCGAGGACAGCGGCCCCTTGATCGGCATGAAGATCACCAGCGCATTCGAGGCCTGCATACGCGCGCGGTGGCGAAACGACAGGTCGACCTTCTCGCGCGCCGATTGGGCGAAGCGATTGCGCCAGGGCTGCGGAAACCCCGCATTGTCGGTCATGATGTCGATCAGATGCGTGATCGGTGATTTCATCATGACCGCGCATCCCGTCTGGGAAGACGTAGGAGCGCCCCTTGTAGATCCCGCCATGCGGGCGGCCCGGCAGGTCCGGAACGAAGATCCCGTTACCGCGCAGATCGACGAAGCCCGCGCCATCGGCATAATCATATGGGGTCGCGAGTTCTGCCGCGAGATTGGCCCAGGTCATGACCCCGACGCCGTCTCGGACTCCTTCGCCAGCATCGCAGGGCGCAAAGACCGCGATCCCCGCATAATTCTCCTGTACATCGACGGCGTAATGCAGCCGCGAGCCTGTGTTGTAGATGACATGCAGACCGGTCTCGATCACGGCGCGCTCCTTTTCAGCTGCTCGACCTGCGTGGCCAGGTCCTTGATGGCCTCGACGAGGAGGCCCACGAGATTGCCGTAGGCCAGACGCAGCACAGCCGGGCCAGATAGCGGACATGGTCCACGCCCTCTGCGGCGCAGATACGCGCTTGCTTGTCGTGCTCACGCAGGAATGTGGGCAACCGCAGGGTTTTGAGGTGATGGGCCAGAAGCAGTTCAGGAGCCTCGGTCAGCCTCCAGCCGTTCGCCGATACTGACCTTGTGACCGCGCAGCATGTCGGCCTGCCGTTTGCGGCATTGTTCTTCAAGGTAGTCGTTGAACGCATCCCAATGGGCAAAGCGCGGGATCGGTACCATGAAGTTGCGCCGCCCGTACCCAACAAGGCCTTCGACTTTGCCCTTATCATTGCCCTTGCCGGGACGGCCATAACGGTCACCGATCACATAATGAGAGAGCATCGCGCTGAACCGCTGGGTTCTCTGGCGGGTGTCATCCGGCATGATCTTCGCCACAAGGCAGCGATCATTGTCGTAAAGGACAGAGCGCGGCACCGCGCCAAAAAAGCCAAAGGCATGTACGTGCCCGTCCAGCCAGGCTTCGGTGTTCGCCGCAGGATACGCGCGGATGTAGCAGGCATCACTGTGGGGCAAATCAAGCGCAAAGAAGAACGCCTTTTGCTCGACACCGCCGATCACAACCAGCGCTTCGCCAAAGTCGGCCTGGGCGTGTCCAGGCGGATGGCTCAGCGGAACAAACATCTCCTTGCCGGAGCGCTTCCTGGATCGGACGTAGTCTTTGACAATCGTGTAACCGCCACCGAACCCACATTCGTCACGTAGCCGTTCAAAGATCCGCTTGGCCGTATGGCGCTGCTTGCGGGGACGGGTCTTGTCTTCCGCAAGCCATTGGTCGATCTGACCCGTATAAGGATCAAGCCTGGGACGCCTGATCGGCGCCGTTCGCCGATATCCGGGCGGCTCAGAATACGCCAACATCTTCGAAACACTGTCCCGGCTAAGCCCAAAATCCCGGGCAATCCGGCGCCCGCTCAACCCTTCCTCAAAGTGAGCGTGGCGAACCTTCAAATACAAATCCACGGTGAAAATCCCCAAGCCCTCCCATCAAATGAAAGGGCAAAAGTGGCCGACTTTTACGCCGCCCGCGACAGCACTGTGCCGCCGCTACCGTGGCCGAGTATTGCTCCGCCGTTCTCAATTAAGCGGGCAACCCGCAAACACTATTCATCCGAGGAGAAGATCAGGATCGTCCTGGACGGCTTGCGTGGTGAGGACAGCATTGCCGAGCTGTGCCGTCGTGAAGGCATATCGCAGGGCATCTATTACAAGTGGTCCAAGGACTTCATGGAGGCCGGAAAGAAGCGTCTGGCGGGTGATACGGCACGCGCTGCGAACACTGACGAGGTGAAAGAGCTGCGCCGCGAGGCAAAGGATCTCAAGGAAGTCGTCGCGGAGCAGACGCTCGAACTGCGTCTTCTCAAAAAAAGCATGACAGGCGATGGGGGCGACCACGAATGAGGTATCCTGCATCTGAGAAGTTGGAGATCATCCGGCTTGTCGAGGAAAGCCATCTGTCGGCCCGCCTGACATTGGCAAAACTGGGCATCCCCCGCACCACATTCTATCGCTGGTATGATCGGTATCTGCAGCGTGGTGAGGCTGGTTTGCAGGATCAACTCTCCCAAGCCAAAACACGTCTGGAACCGCGTTCCTGATGAGGTGAAACGCAAAGTTGTCGACTTCGCCTTGAAAGAGACAGAGCTGTCCCCGCGCGAGCTGGCTGTGACGTTCACAGACCAAGAACGCTACTTTGTGTCAGAATCTACGGTATATCGCGTGCTGAAGGCGCATGACCTGATCACCAGCCCAGCCTTTATCGTCATCAAAGCAGCCAGATGAGTTCAAAGCATAAGACAACGGCGATCAACCAGCTTTGGCAAACCGACTTCACCTACATCAAGGTGCTCGGCTGGGGCTGGTTCTATCTCAGCACGGTCCTCGACGATTACAGCCGCTACATCGTCTCGTGGAAGCTTTGCGCCAACATGCGGGCAGAAGACGTGACCGACACGCTGGACCTTGCATTGCAGGCATCGGGATGTGACCAGGTTCACGTCGTCCACAAGCCGCGCCTCCTGAGCGACAACGGCTCAAGTTACGTCTCAGGGGACCTGGCTGAATGGCTGCAAGACAAGGGCATGAAGCACTCTCGCGGTGCGCCATATCATCCGCAAACCCAAGGCAAGATCGAACGCTGGCACCAGACCCTCAAGAACCGCATCCTGTTGGAAAACTACTTCCTGCCGGGCGATCTCGAAGCCCAGATCGAAGCCTTCGTCGACCACTACAATCACCAGCGCTATCCACGAGAGCATCAACAACGTCACACCGGCCGACGTCTACTTCGGGCGTGACAAAGCCATTCTAAAACAACGCGAAAGGATCAAACGAAAGACCATCGAAACGCGCCGCTTGCATCACCGCCAGCACGCCGCATAATCAAACCAACAAGATGAGCCAAACTCTCTCTTAGTTCAGGACGCCATTGGTCCCAAAAACCCTGACGACGGACAGTGAGCATCAGTTTATTTTGCAAGGCAATACATGTGCGTTGGAGCGGCACTCCACCTGTCGTAGCGTCGCTTGCGTGCTTGTGCTAATCCGGCGCAGCGAGGGCACGTTTGCCAGCCAAGCAGGATTCAAAGCTTCAAATGAATGCAAGAGCATCGCTTATGTCAGAGGGTCCAGGAAAGCATCTGCGTCCCGGAATGCGCATGAATGGCTATCTTCTATCTGCCATCGGTCTGGGCGAGGCGCTGCGCAACCTTGGCCTGGCAGGAGAGGCTGCGGGAATTCCGCTTAGCTACAGGGCTGCACGACTGCCCGGGCGCGAGACATTCCGGAGTGCCGCAGACCTATTGCCGCGTTTCCATGCGCGTAAGGCGGAACTCTTCAGCTATGGGCTAACGCCCAATCCCGAGATGTTGCGCTACGCAGATCCCCGATCCTATCTCATCTGTTATCCGTTTTGGGAATTGTCAGGCCTCGTTCCTGAAATCGCCGATCCGGGGCCGATCCAAGAATACTGGGCACCGACACGGTTTATCGGTGCCGCACTTGAGCAGAGTTTCGATGACCATGGCCACTCTCCCCGCCCGGTGCATTGGGTTGCGCAACCCATACCTCTGCCCGACGCCATCGTCCCCCCTCGAGCCAATCGTGATGAATTGCGCGTCTACACCTTCTTCGACACCGACAGCTTTGTATCCCGAAAAAACCCGCAAGGTGCCATACGGGCCTTTTGTGCGGCCTTTCCAAAAGGTCAACGCGATGTGCGTCTGGTGGTCAAACTCAAAGGGGAACGGGACAAGGCGTTGCGAGGATGGTTGGCCGATCAGGCCGCCGCCGACAACCGCATCACGGTGATCGATTCCGTCCTGAGCGCGGCGCAGATGCAGGAGTTGATGGCAGGTTGCGACGCCTTTCTGTCGCTCCATCGTTCCGAGGGATTTGGCCTCGGGCCCGCGGAAGCGATGGCGCAAGGTAAGGCTGTGGTCGCAAGCGCTTATGGGGGTGTTTGCGACTTTGTTAACGAGCAAACGGCCTATCCCGTCCCCTGCATCGAGCGCCTGATTGCAGAGGGCGAATATGTCCACGCAGATGGACAAGTTTGGGGTGAGCCGGATATCGATGCTGCCGTCGCCGCACTTCGCAGGGTCTATGACGCACCCGAGGATGTAGCGAGTAAGGCCAGCGCGGGCTTTGAGTTGCTGCAACGCCAGCACAGTTTTGCCGCTGTTGGTGCTCGAATGCTTGAGCGCCTCGAATATCTCGGGATGCTGGACTAACGGCCACTGGCCGCGTCAGTTACATCTGCGAGATCGGCCGCAACCATCATAGCGACGAGATCTTCGAAGCTGCAGGAGCGGCGCCAACCGAGTGCTGTTTCCGCCGGGCCGGGATCGCCCACGAGTTGCTCTGGTTCGATCGGCCGGAAAAGGTCGGTATCGACCGCGGCAACGATACGCCCCGTGTGTAGATCTATTCCGACCTCATGTGGGCCTGCGCCGCGCCAGCCAATCTTCATGCCAAGTTGATCGGCAGCCGTTTCCACAAAACCTCGAACGCTATGCGTAATGCCAGTGGCCAGCACATGATCCGCCGGGGTTTTCTGTTGCAGCATACGCCACATCCCGTCGACATAATCCCCTGCAAAGCCCCAATCGCGCCGGGCATCTAAGTTGCCCAGGCGCAAGACCTCGTCATGCCCGATGCTCTGCAATGCCAATGTGCGGGTGATTTTGCGGGTCACGAAGTCTCGGCCGCGCAATGGGCTTTCGTGGTTGAATAAGATGCCAGAGACGGCGAACAACCCATACGCTACGCGGTATGTGCCCATGGCGACATGTGCCATCAACTTGGCCCCCGCATAGGGGCTTACCGGGGCGAAGGGGGTTTCAACTGTTTGTGGTGCCTGCCTCGCGCGTCCGAACATCTCAGACGAAGACGCATGATACAGGCGCGCTGATCCATTGGCCTCGCGGAGAGCTTCAAGTAGGTCGAGAACAGCATGACCGTTGACCCTCATCGTTTGCCCCGGTGCCTCGAAGGACGCCCGAACTGAGCTTTGCGCGGCTAGATTATAAATCTCGTCAGGCGCAACTTGATCAAGAAGCCGCTGCCAGACACCGCGTTCCGCAAGGTCCAGCGCCACGATCTCGACCGCATCCCCGGATAGCCCAAGCCTGCGAAGTCGCCGGGTGCTGTGTTCATCGGGCCGGCGCGTCGTGCCGACCACGCGCATACCTTTGCTCACCAGCAATTGTGCGAGATAAGCTCCGTCCTGTCCGGAAATCCCGCTGATCAGTGCGGTGCCGCTCATGGCTCAAAAAACCGTCTGCACAGAGCCGGTGCAAGCTTTGGTTCAATCACGAAAAAGACTGGGCGCATTGGCCCAGTCTTATGACTGCGGTCGGAATGATGCGCTCCGATGAACCGGATTAGCAGACCACCGGTGGCGCGCTTCGCTCTTCCTCGGCCAACTGAACATAGTTCAGCGACAACACCGGTTGCCCGTTGAGGAAGTCGTATGTGAAGCCGACGTTGTGATCGCCTTCAAAGTTATAGCCGACACCCGCATCAACGCCGATATTACCTTCATTGAAGTAGTAGGTCACACCAGCCATCGCCACGCCGGTGTTGCGTTCATCGCTCGACAGGATGCGGGCACTGACACCATAATCCATGTCCTGTCCGCCGCCGAACGAAAAGCTCAGACCAAAGGAAAACGCTGGATCGGCTGCCGCGCTGCTGGCCATAAGAACGCCGGTTAGTGCCGTCGTTGCAAAGAGTGTTTTCATCTGCCCTGCTCCTTTTCAACATTTGGTTTTTCTTACAACAAATTCCCCAATACGCCACGTCCAAAATTTTCCATAGGCGCATTCATTCCGATATTGTGGTCAATTCCTCACATAATCGGCCATTTCAGGACCCTAGAGACCGAACTTTCGCTGCGGTAGCCGGGTGCCTGAAAAATAGTCTGTCTCTAAAGCGGGATGATCCCAAGGGTTCTCGGGAAAGCGATCATGCCATCGATCGGCCATCAGCATCCGCTCCACCCATAACCGGGGATTGTTCGCTGCTTCCGCGTCCGATCCGCGCGTTGCGGATTCGTGGTGGAGCAAATGCGCGAAAGGCGTCCAGATCACCGAAAACCCAGCTTGCCTGACGCGGTAGCACAGGTCGATGTCGTTGTAGTTTACCCTGAAAGCCGCGTCGTCGAACGCCCCGACTTCAAAGAATAATTCGCGCCGGATCATTAGGCACGCGCCCGTCACTGATTGAACCTCTTGGCGCAATCGAAAGCGATTGAACGGCCCCTTGGCGTCGCGTGGGGCACGGTAGCGAATATGACTGATGATGCCTCTGTGATCCTCACACACACCCAGATGTTGCAGGATTCCGTCAGGAAAAGACAACTTGGCCCCCACGCACCCCGTTCCCGGGCGCTGCACGAGGCCGAGCATTTCATCCAGCCAGCCCGGTTCGATCACTTCGATATCATTGTTGAGAAATAGCAGCACGTCGCCTCTAGCGTCGCGCGCCGCCCTATTGTTGAGATCCGAGAAGTTGAAGGGACCGGGCATCTTCAGGACCCGCACGCGTGGATCCTTGGCGCAAATCTCCTTGAACCAGTCGAGCGTTTCCTCTGCGACAGAACCATTGTCGACAATCAGTACCTCGATATTGCGGTACGAGGTCTTGGTCGTGACACCTTCGACCGTGCGCCGAAGCAGGTCCAACCTGTCGCGCGTTGGAATTAGGATCGACACCAAGGGGCAACCGTTCACCGGCCAGATCGGGCGAAGTCCATCTGCGAACCCGGCACTGACCACACGGATCGGAGCCTGCGCTTTGCGCGAAAGGTGGCGTGCGACTACGGCTTGCCGAGCCAACGGTGGATGTTCGGCAACGATTTGAGGAAAGTGCCCGCCTTTTGTCTGGGGCCCGCACGACAACACAAGCCCCGGCCATCGCCGAATGGCGCCCTTTCCCAATCGCTCGGATATCCGCAGCAAGAGATCGGTCATTTCAGCGCCGCGCGCCGACGGATCAAAGTCGCCCGCAGCACTTACCGCTGATCGTCTCAAGATGACGGCATGGCCGATGAAGTCGGTGCCGCAAAAGGCTTCTTCGGACCAATCGGGCCTATGGCGCAAAATGCGATGGGGCGGGGCGGGGTTGGAAATAATGTCGTCGCCGTAAACGGCTGCTGCACGCTCATTCGCGTCCGCGACATGCGTCAAACCAGCCAGCGCTTGTGGCAGCAAACGGTCACCGGGCGCGAGGATCATCACGAACTCTGTTTCGACGTGATCTGTGATGACGGTGGTCACCGCGTCAATCAGCCCTGCCGCGATCGTAGGGACGGCAAGGACCTTGGCCAATGGTTCATCCGACAATGCGGCTTGGGCGGTTTGTGCATCTGCCGTGTCGGCAAGGATCAGAGCGCCGGCAATGTGGGCTGTCTGTGAGCCAAGGCTGTTGAGCGTGTCTCGCAACGGGGCGGTTATTTCTCCGCCACTGGTGACTGGTATGATAATTGTCACGGTTGCGGCAGGAAGTGCGGCACCTTTCGTCGGCACGTCCGGCAACGTTTGAGTCAGCGCGTGTGCCTTCAATGAAAAGGCGTTGCTATCTCGGACGGTATCTCTTGCAACGAAGCGGAGGCGGCGCTCTTCTGCTGCCAGCGGCAAGCGCAAACGCTCCAACTCCAATTGAAGGGCCGTGGCGTCTTCTCCCAGGTTGCTCAAAACGGCCTTTAAGTGGCTGTTGTCCTTACGAGAGAAAATCGCCTGCGCCACTTTGACCTTTAGAAACGGGAAGCCACCACTCAACAGTGGCTCCCAAAAGCTCATGGCCGGGTTTGCAGCTTTGGGTGAATCGAGCATCTCCGGGGCGATCACTTCGGTCGGAAAGAGCGTTTCACCCGTCAAGTCGCCGCCTTTCTCCAACACGTCCTTCAAGAAAAGTTCATCGCGGCTTATGCAGGCTTGCAGTGTGGGAGCATCCGCATGTCTCGCGATGTAATTGCGCATCGCGACGCCGCGAAGAGCGTCCCCCGACAGCGCCCAGAAATAGCTTTGGAAATGGGGACGCCTCGCCTCGGTCTCCACGGCGCAGACATAGTCGGCGTCGCTGCTGAACACTCGGTCCAGCAGGGCGTCATAGGTCGTGCGTGGGCCAAAAGGGCCAAAGATGCTGTCGTTCACAAACAGCACGCAACTGGCCATCAATATCTCGGGCATCTGACGCAGGGCCGTGATCCAACCGCCAAAATCGAAGCCGACATTGGCACGTAGGATCACCCGGTCGGCATGCGCCCGAAAGGGCGCCGCGTCGAGCCACGCTGCGTCGCTATTGACCACCAGAACCGTCGAAACACCGTACTTTCGCAGCGCGCCGAGATGCCGGGCCACATGGGGCTTCAACTCTCCATCGACGGCATGGGTGACAAAAACACATATCCGCTCGGCCTTGAGCACCGCATCGGGCACAGGCCCCGCGCGAAGCGTGTCGCGGACCGGTTGGGGGTGGAAGAGATCGCTACGAGACGAGACCTGGAACGTCTCGCGGATCATTTCAAGGAACGGGTTATAGATCGCCAGGCTCTCGGCGCAGAGATAGGCCAATGCGCCATGCATATCGTAGAGGCGCCGCCGTGCTGCAACGGACCGTTCGGACCGCGCTTGGGTGTCGATGCTGCCACCGCGGCGATGGCTGACAAAGCAATCAGTTGCCACACGGGCGTTGAAACCTGCTTCTGCGGCACGCAGGCTGAGGTCTTGGAACTCGCCGTAGCCACCTTGGTAAGACAGACCGTCCAGCCCGCCAATCGCGTCATATTTTGCGCGATCCACCAGCACGCAAAACCCGTGCACGATGGGTGTTGTGGGCGGACCGAGGCGATTCAAATCGCGCAAAAGACGCTGCATGATCTGCGCAGTGATCCCCACTGGAAGAGGCTGCGCGACGAAGCTTCCGGTAGCGCCAAAGACGGCGTGGGTATTTTGCCAAGCCGCCCCGTTCGACATGGGCCCCACAAGCATCGTGGATGGGTCAGCGGCACGCACAGCGTCCAGCGCGTCGAGCCATCCCGGAGCGACTTCGGTGTCGGAATTCAGCGCCACAAAAGTCGGCGCGTCGCTGACCTCGATCCCTTGCATGACCGCGCCTGTGAATCCGCGCGGTCGATCATTCCGCACCACCGTGATCCGGGCATCGTCTGCGCTCTGATCACTCAGCCACGACCGCATGGCAGCGTTGCTGCCGTCATCGACAATGATGATCCGGCCAAGCAGCGCCCCGGACCCGATGCGAACCGAGGCAAGGCAGATCTCTAGATCGCTCAGATTGTTGAAAACGGGCACAATGACATCGATGGACCCGGCACTCGCCTTCGGAGGCTCAGCCACGATCTGCGCACATAGCGCAGGCCGCGTGACACCAACGCCATCGCAAAACTCTGCGAACCTTTCACGATGCTCGGGCGCTGCAAAGTCTTTGAAGATCGACCTGAATTCATGGAGCGCCGTCCGGCTTTCGGGATAGGCGTCGATCACGTCCGCAAGAACCGCAAGTGCAAGTTCGGTCACCCCCTGCGCGTGGTGCAGTTTGGCCTCTAGCACTCCGGCCTCGCCGCGCGCATGGCCGAGCGTATCAAGCTGGCGCAAGTCCTGCTCGGCGATAGAACAATCCCCCAAAGCAAGCGCTGCGCGGGCCCGAGCCAAGCGCGCATCGTGCAGTTCTGGGTCAGCGGCGAGTGCCTGTTGCGCGTGATCTAGCGCCATGGCTGGACGCCCGGCATCTGAATGCACGATTGAAAGGCCTAGATGTGCCTCGCTGGATGAAGGCTCGATGCGCAGGGCGGTTTGCAAGCTCTCCGTGGCGGCATCGCCATCGTGGCGTTGAAATTGGGTCTTCGACAGGGCGATCCACGCTTTCGCATCACGCGGGCTTTCGGCCAAAAGCAGGCTCCACCACGCTTCGGCTTCCGACCACGCGCACTTGCGTTCCGCCTCGCGTGCCATTTGGCGCAGAGTGTCGGTGTTTCGATGCGGGTCCGGATACCTTTCCAGCCTGCCAGATCGGTCGTTGGCGAGAGACTTGGCCAGCTTGTTGTGCTTGGTCGGGCGAGTGATCGACATGGGAGGCGTCCTCAGGACTGGGGTGAACCGATTATGCCAAAACCCGTCTGACAATCGACGAGCAACGCCATCTTCCAACCGAAACATCCTTCGAGGTGGCTTGATCGATTATCGCCCCCTAGAAAGAGTATTCCCCGGCATTTTGACAGCCCTCATTGGCAAAGCCAAGGTCGCGACAGGCAAGGGGCGGCAAAACTCTAAATTCCAGGACTTCAGTCCCGTAATCTGGCGGAGCGGGTGTAGATGAACCGACCCGGCTTTGACGTCCAGATCTAGCAGGTGTATTCATATGGCATCAGGGAATGGTCGCTGAACGTTCCACTGATCACAGCTACTGTGTGCATGTGAGGCAAACACGTGTGATCGCCTCGGCATGAGTTTCTGAAAAGAAAAATGCTGTGGTGGCGGAGGGGACGGGACTGAGATCGGACGTTCTCCACCACCCAAGGCGTTGTTTTTACTTCATTTAAAGGCGCATCGAATCCCATACGCCCCCCAGGCGCGACTGGGTTCCACCCAAAACGTCCCCATTGAATCCGTGAATATCAGATCGGCGGAAATCTGCCAAAGTAGTGCTAGCATCACGATGCTTCAAACACTGGCGGCCGGCCACTGTGCAGCGCCTTCAGCGTTTTGATCGCCGCGTCAACGTCGGGAACCGCTTGTAAGATTTGTGCCGAGTTCTGGCCGCGTCGCAACAGCGCGTCACTGACCTGCTTTTCGTAGTCTGCGTGATCCTCCGGCCGTATATCTAAAAACGCCAGCAGACGTTCGATTAACGCGCGCCCTGCTTGCGGGCGGCTGTAAACATCCTCGAAATAGACGACGAAAGGCATAATCTGCGCAACATCCATCTTCTGCGCTAGTTCCTGACGGTGGGTATGGCACAGGCTTATCTGCTGCCGCGCGCGCTCCAAGTTGAGCGGCTCCAGCACGACCTCTCCCGCCTCAATGGCCGGATAGATCTTCTTTGCAGCATCGCCACCCCACGCCCCTGTCTGATACGCTAGCTCCAAGGACACGATACGGTCTATCTCATTGCGCCGGTCCAGAATGATGTGCCGGTAGCTTAGCTCGGCTGTTACCTCCAGCAACACTTCGTTGAAAGCATGCGACACCAGTTCGTAGCAATGTTTGATGAGTGGCCTTTTTGCCAGAAGCTCCCACAAATCAAGGCGTAACTGAGTGGCATCTGCGGTCTGGACAAAGGCCGCCGAGATATGGCCGTAAATCCTTTCGTTGTTGAATGGTTCATGCTGAACGCCTCGGTACTCCGACAGGGTCCCCAGCAACGAGGCTAGCGTGGTGCCTCCGGTCCGGCGCATGGTCCAGATCACAAATGGATAGCTCAAACTTAGCTCTTTCGTGCCGCCGTTTTTCTTGCGGACGTTAGCGTCCTACCAGCAAAGGGACAAGATGTGGGTTTTTCTAAACCCCGTAAGCGACGGCTACGCCCCATTGATTTCGCGCTTGTTAGCGTCCGAGGAGCTGGTGTGATTTCATGGCCGTCGGCAGTGTGATCCCTGGTGGCCATCGAGGTGTATGTTCGAGGTGGAGTTTGGCGGCTTCCACCACAGACCATACGGAGACCCCGATGACCAAGACAAACATGGACCTGTCCGAGCTTCTGGCCAAGCACGATCAGGGAGACTTCCTGCGCAGTATTCCCACAGGCCATCGAGGCTATGAAGAAGCAGGTGAACGCCAGTTCGTACACCACGTGCCGGGGACTACCCCGCCACGGACGGCATAACGCCAACCAACGCGCCCGCTCACCCTGAAAAGCCAACCTGAAACACCTAAACAATGCCGCCGTCCACGGTGCAACCCGGACGCACATTACGCCTGCTCTCACGGTGACACGTGCCCGCAAAACACGGGCCTGTATCAGGTAAAGCAAGCTTCGTGGATTATCCGGGCTAGTGATGCAGGTAGGGATTGATGCGCGGCCGCTCGACCATGCCCTTCAATTCGGCCACCAACTGTATCGCGTTGTCGGGTGGTGTCAGACCAATTCGAACCAGTCTCTGCAAGGACAGCGAGCCTGTCCCTTATGCCGCGCCGAGCTGACGCCACTCGGAGAGAGCGGCGGCTCGGTTCAGCTTGAAATTGTCTCGGGAGTAGAGGTGCGTTCCTGGTTGAAATGGTTTGAGACGGAGGCATGAACGGCAGCGAATTTCTGTAAACTTCGCATGCTGCGGAACCGCTGCATGGCCCGTTCTCGTCGTCGAAACGGCAGGTGCGAATTCTCCGCCCGATTGTTCTGCCAGCGGCCCGTTTCCTGCCTTTCTGCATTGCCGATGTCCTTCATCGCCGCGCCATAGGACCGGAGTTTGTCGGTCACCAGCATATGCGGGTGACCGTAGCGCTTCATTGATTTTCTTATGAATTTCAATGCTGCTTTGCGATCCCGGCGCTTGGTGACGAAGCTTTCCAGCACCTCGCCCTCGTGATCAACGGCCCGCCAAAGGTAGTGCAGCTCGCCATTGATCTTCACGAAAACCTCGTCCAGATGCCACTGCCAGTTCGAAGTACGCACGCATCTGCTGCACACGTTTTCGGCGGATTTCAGCAGCAAACATCGGGCCAAATCTATTCCACCAATACCGCACCGTTTCGTGGCTGATGTCGATGCCGCGTTCGTGCAGCAGGTCCTCGACATTCCGAGCGAAAGTGGAAAGCGAACGTACATCATCACCGCCAGCCGGATAATTTCGGGGCTACTGTGAAAGTACTTGAAGGGGTCTGTTTTCGTCATGAGCAAAGGCTACGAGACCGCCCTGCCCGCCTCAAGCCAATTAGTTCTGACAGGACCCCGCTGGTCGCTGGACCCGGCGCACGGCAGCGACACGGCCGAGGGGTGGCGCCTGACCCGCCTGCGCGCCCGCACCGCGCCGGAACGGGACTGGCAGATGGTGCCGCAAGCCGGCAAACCCGGGGCGTTGGTGGCGGCGGTATAGGTTGGGATCGGCATTGGCCCAAAACCATCGGACCCAAACCATCGCCCCCTCGACATCAGCCCCTAAGCCCCACGGCGACCCGCGTACCGGTCATATCAGCGACGATCGCCGCCGTCAGCACACATGCCCGTCACCCTCAGCCAGCGGCAGAACCGCGCATCACCACGAAGGGGGCATCCTCGGCCATCAGATAGGATCCGCTGGACAGCAACTCCAGTGTCGCAAAATGCTGCAAGGCCACCCGGGCCAGCTCCGCCCGGGTCGGGAAGCTCAACGCCATCGTCGAGCCGTCAAACAGCGCCAGCCGACGCACCTCGTCCGCGCCCCATTCATTCCCCTCGACCAAGGACGCCATGTCAGGGAAAGCGCGCTGAAAAACCCGCCAACCGTCATCGGCGATAACATTGGGGGTCGCGGCCTCACAGGCCGCCTGCATGGCCACACGCCAGCGCAGCGCATCCGACGACCGCCCCTTCAGCGCCCGTCCAAACCGCACCAGATCGGCGTCGCCGGGCTGCTGATCCGGCGCAAGAAACATCCGGAACACTGCCAGGCCTTCGGGGCGCAAGACGCGGCGCACCTGCGCGAAGGCACGCCCGATCTGATCCGGGAACGGCAGGAATGCCAGGGAATTGTCGCCGACCACCGCATCAAACTGCGCGTCTTCAAACGGCATATCGCGCCAGTCGCCCTGAACCGCGCGACGCGTTTCGGTATCGCCCGGCCAGACATGGGCGATCATGCCTTCGGACCAATCGAGCGCCGTCACATCGGGCGCAATATCGGCGTAATCCGGCGTCACCCCCAGAACCAGCACGTCTTTAACCCCCTTGGGCAGCACGGCGCGCAACCGTGTCGGCACCGGTTCGCGCGGGCGCAGCGGCAGTTGCAGCTGCGACCACACCGCCGCCAACGCGGCAAAATGCTGGGTCGACTCGGTGATCGCTGGCATGGTAATCGCCTCGTTCTGAAAATCACCGCCAAAAAAACCGGAGCGCGCCTTTGGCCAGGATCGTCCTGCTACATCATATCGACGATAATTTCTTCCATTTCAATCGCCGTTTTGGCCTGCGTCGCAAGCAGTCGGTATTCATGATGAAATCCGTTCTGGATGACCTGGCACGCCGGGGCCACCGGATCCGGTACGAAAGCGACCCCGACCGTGTTTCAGGCGGCGACCTGCTGATCCTGCATGTCAATCTGTCCCGCGTCCCCGCGGCTTTTCTTGCCGCCGCGGCACGCTTTCCGGCCAGCATCAATGCCGCCGTCACCGATATCAGCAAGCGCAGCTACAGCCAGCTTCTGGTGGTGGCCGACAGCGACTGGGATGGCCCGGTGATCGTCAAGTCGAACCTGAATTATCACGGTCTGCCCGAAGTCTGGCACAACGAAAGGGCCAGCGCGCGGGGCCTGGATGCACCCTACCCCGATGTTCGCCCCGTGATGGATTATGATATTTACCCCCGCCTGTCCGAGGTTCCCGAACCGTGTTGGACCGACCCCATGCGCGTGGTCGAGAAGTTCATCCCCGAGGTGGTCAAAGACGGCTTTGGCGTGCGCGCCTATATCTTTTGCGGTGCGGCCGAGCGTTGCACCCTGCAAGTTGCCCCTACGGGAATCGTCAAGGGCGAAGGCATCATTCGCAGTGAAGTGGTTCCCGTGCCGCCCCAGTTACGCCAATTGCGCGACAGAATGGGGTTCGATTATGGCAAGTTCGATTTTGTGATGCACAACGGTGCGCCTGTCCTGCTGGACGCCAATAAGACCCCCTCTGGCGTCAGCGCGCGCGGCACCATCAGCCACCACATTGCGCAGGGAAACCGCACCCTGGCCGATGGTCTGGAAGGTCTGCTGCGCGCGCCTTGACAAGGCCATCGGCGGCGCAACCATCTGGCGCAAGGCGCATGATTTACGGGGCGGTGAAAGTTGCCTGTGACACACCACGGTGACGGCACTGCCCGTTCTGTCGCGGTCATTGCACGATAACGCGTCGGGCCGCGATTGACGCCACCGGCCCGCTGCGGCATTGCCCGCCCATGCTGAGTATCACCGACATCCGCTATTCCATCGAAGGCCGCCCCCTTTTCGAGGGGGCCAGCGCCAATATTCCCGAGGGCCACAAGGTCGGGCTGGTCGGGCGCAACGGCACCGGCAAGACCACGTTGTTCAAGCTGATCCGCGAGGAGTTGGTGTTGGAGGGCGGTGATAACTGCCCGACCCCTTGGGCTGGCTATGGCTGGCCAGCTTGATCAGCGACGTGGCCAGCCCGCCAGACAGGTTCAGGCGGCGCATGTTTGCGCCATTACGACGAAGACCTCCGATCGGTCGGTTACGGGTCTTTCCGCTCGAAAACGGGCCGGAACCAGCCCATGGCGTCCGAGTTCCTTATGCTAAGAAACAACTGGTGGCGCACGATGATTACCCCCGCCGGATGGCAAAGCCCTGCTGTATGCCGACTGGTCGAGCCAGGAAATTGCTGTCGCGGCCTTGGAGCGGCCCTACCCACCGGAGGTTTGCCATGACGCAGGGTTTTGTGTGCCTGTACGAATGCGGCCGCCCCGGTTTTCAGTCCGCGACGCCCCCGACGCCCCGCATCGCCCGGTCAGCTTTATTTTGCGAGTATGTGATCAGGTCAGGGTAATGGGCCTGACAGCGGTCGTGGATGATGTTGGAAGGCTTGCCGGCCATCGGGCAATCTTTGGCGATTACGCCTAGGGCGGTCGGTAATGCGGTGTTGCGGCCGACGATCTCGACAAAGCGCGCTTTAGAATACTGCCCCCGCCGGTTGCAGACCTTGCAGGCGATCCTGACGGTCTTGAATGGATAATCCCACGCGCGCATCGACACTGCCTATAATCGCCACGGCATCAGCTCGTCGACCTTACCGCGATGTCGCCTGCCAACTGCACGCTAGCCCAGTTCCCATCAGAACGTATTTCGTGCGCCCAGAATCGTACTACTAGGTGACGCGCACTAGCGCCCCCAAAAGGGGGGTGCCCCCCGGGGTGGGGTCAGCAGACAGCCGCAGGATTTGAAGAAGGGGGGCATCCAAAAAACGACCAAGGCCCCGATGCGATTGCCCCTGACAGGCGCTCAGAGGCGGCGCAGAGCGCGTTCGTCACATGGCGGGCTGCTGTATAGGCCGGGATCAGTATGCGGGTCAGCGCCATGATAGGATTGATGCGCCGCTCATGGCTCCTTACATTCGGTCCTCTACGTCGGAAACATCCACCCCGAGTGCATCCAAACCATTTTCCAGATGTTCAGCGAGGCTCGGGATACCTGAGATATATTGCTCAGTCGGCGCTGTAGCTTCGCTTAGCGCGGCATTCTTCGCGTCTTCCAAGTCTTTTGCTTCAAAGCTATCGCGGCCAACCCACATTAGAGCGACCAGATTTACTTTCTCATCATCATTAAAGCCTGAGATATAGTCGATAAGTTGTCGGCTGCCGGGTCCGTACTCGCGGGACAGCATGATGACGCGGGCGACCTTTGCGGTGCTGATTTCAAGCATTCCCATCCCCTGATCGGCTTTTTGCCCAGATCGGGCCAAGGTCAGACTTCTCCTGAATCCTGCCGAGCTTAGTCTACTGTCTCTAGCTGGGCCATGCCAAGCGCCGTGAAGTAGTTGAGGTTGTCCGCACGGGTTTTCCTATCCGCTGCCTGCCGGTCGATGTTGCGCTGGGAACGCTGGACGGCATCAGAATGGCCGCACCCATAGAGTGACGGATTTCACGACTCGCGTCAGGTCTTTCACGGTGGAAGCTATGTGAAAGCCAGCGAAAACCGACGCCACCTGACAGCGATCTGACGTCGCCGTAACCTATTGTTTTTAATGGGATTCAGTGGTGAGCCGTGCAGGATTCGAACCTGCGACCCACTGATTAAAAGTCACCTGCGGTACCTTTGCACCGCTGTGCAGGGGGTTGCCTAATACGCTGTAAATGCATAGTTTACATGAGGTGTCTTGTTCAAGGCGTTTCGTGGGGTTACATTGCATTGCGCCAGATTTTGTAACCCATATGTAACCCCGGACCAATGCCAAAACTCAATTCCATCAGCATCACGGATGCCATCGCCCGCAACGCCAAGCCCAAGGATCGTCGCTACGACATCTTCGATTCACGCACCCGGAGCATGGGTCTTCGGGTTGAGAAGTCAGGCACCAAAAGCTGGTTCGTGATGCGACGCGTGCGCGGGCGCATGGTCAGGAAGACGATTGGCCGGTATCCGGACGTAGCCTTGGCTGACGCGCGGGTTGAAGCCTCCAGAATCATCGCTGAACTCGTTCGCGGCGAAGACGGCGAACAGAACCAATCGTCTCAGTTCTTCGGGGCGGCGCTGGATGAATGGCTGACCCGTGACCAAGGGAAGAACCGGACTGTTCGGCAGGTTCGCAATGCGATGGACCTGTATGTGCGCCCAGTCTTGGCTAAGCGCAAGCTGGACGACGTTACGAAGTCAGACATCAACCGGATCATCGATGAGATCAGCGACCGTGGTGCCGGTGTTCAGGCCAATCGGGTGCTGACGTATCTGCGTCGGTTCTTCAACTGGTGCATTGGGCGGGACCTGCTGGGGTCGAACCCCACCACTGGCATACCGAAGCCCCATCAGGAAACATCCCGTGAGCGTGTACTGTCCATCTCGGAACTGGAACAGATAGACCAAGCCGCCCAAACCATGGGCTACCCCTTCGGTCCGCTGTTCCGCATGCTTCTGTTGACCGGTCAACGCCGTGACGAGGTTGGCCAAGCGGTCTGGGATGAGTTTGATCTTGAAGGCTGCAAATGGACGATACCGGGCAGTCGGTCCAAGAATGGGCGATCCCATATCGTTCATCTGAGTGCCCCGGTTGTTGAGCTGCTTGGCCAGCTGCCCCGGGTTGACGGTCACACCCACCTGTTCACCACCAACGGGTTGCGGCCCGTGAGTGGGTTTTCCACAGCCAAGCGCCGCCTTGATGGTTTGTGCGGGGTTGCCGGCTGGACCCTGCATGATCTCAGGCGCAGCTTTGCCTCCCACACAACCGAGCATCTGGGCATCAGCCCGGTCGTTATCGACAAGATTCTAAACCACCAGTCGGGCGCCGTGCGCGGCGTGGCCGCTATCTACCAGCGCGGTGCCTATCTTGATCAACGGCGCGCCGCCCTTGAGGATTGGGCTAGGTATATGGGCTGCGGGCAGGACCTCGGGCACGGCCACCTTGGTGGACTAGCTCAACCATGACGGACCAACGAAAAAATCTTCGTGCTGCCCCGGCGGGACGCGTGCAGGACAGGGCGGGACTGTATCTCGGGGGGTTCCTTGATCACAAACATGAGACGGCGGGGCGTCAATCTATCATGCGCGCTCTGCGCAAAACTTGTAGGCTTGCCGAACTCGATTTTGCTGATTGCGTAAGCGATGAGCAGAAAGTGTTGGTTTTTCTGCCGGTAGTTGATGCCGCAATCATGCTTCACGCCGCATATAGCCATACTGATCCGTTTCTGTCGAAGCTCAAGAAACGCATTGAAGCGGCCGCACGAGGGTCGCGGGACGCTAGCGAACTTGATTTCAAGAGTGGCGATCCAGCGATTCTAGGGAGAATGGTTGGCTCACTGGACGAAGCGATACTGCAACTGAACCTGCATCGGTTTTCGAGCGTTGTATTAAGAAAACTGCAGTCGTCTTTGGCACAGGTTTCTGAGGGCGACAAACCGGATATCAACCTGCACGGCGCCCAGCGACATTGGAAAAGGTATCCTGTCGCTGATGATTTTTTTCGAGCTTGCGCCATCGTGTTGGCAGAGGAGCGCCCTGACCTTTTTGACGATATCGCCGCCAGCGTGCAGAATCGGCTGGGCATCAGTCTAGCCCGAATGATCGAGAACGATAAAGGTTCGCTCGTCGGTGATCAGGTTTTGGAGCGATTGATTCAAACGGCCCGTAATCAATACGACAAGAAGGGCGCCGAATTCCTTAAATCCGTAATATTTTCAGCTCCCTAGATAAGGTTCGCTGAGCGATGTTCTTCTAACGTTCCGCATGGTCCATACTGGCTTTGTACGAAATGCTATGAGGCCGCATGATGAGCAACTACCCCCAGATCATAACGAAAAAGCAACTCCGTGATCGGATCCCATACTCGGATACGCAGATTTGGCGACTGGAACGCGCGGGCAAATTTCCACGCCGAGTAAAACTGGGGCCAAACCGTGTTGGCTGGGTCGCTAAGGAAATCGACGGCTGGATCGATCAGAAACTGGCGGAGCGTGGCAATGATTGACCCCGCCGCCCTTAGCCGCGACCTCGGCGGCAAATGGCATCGAAAATACGGCGTCGCGCCGTGCCCGGTTTGCCAGAGCGAGCGCCGCAAGGACCAGAACGCCCTCACCATCAACGTCGCTGACGACCGACTGCTTCTGCATTGTAAAAAGCTGGGCTGCGACTTCAAGGACATCCTGATCGCCGCGAACATCCAGCCGAGCAACGTTGAAATCGACACGTTGGCATTGGAAGATGCCCGCCGCGCACGCGCTGAACAAGAAGCCAAGACTAAGGCCCGCGCGCGTTCTGCGTGGGATCAGGGTCAACAGCTGGCTGGTACCAACGGGGAAGCCTATCTGCGGTCCCGTGGCATCACCTGCGCCCTGCCTGACACCCTGCGCTGGTTGCCCGACGCCTATCACGGCCCGAGCGGTGCATTCAGCTCTGCCATGGTGGCCGACGTGCAGCCCACGGGCGGTATTCACCGGACCTTCTTTACGAAGCAGGGCGTCAGGCTGCCCAAGTCAAACAAGATGATGCTCGGCCCCTGTGCGGGCGGCGCTGTTCGCCTGTCAGAGTCCATCGGCCCGTTGGTCGTGTGTGAGGGCATTGAGACTGGCCTGAGCCTGCTGAGCGGCCTTCTGGACGGCCAGCACGGCGTCTGGGCTGCCCTGTCCACCAGCGGCATCAAAGGGCTTTCTCTGCCGCCGAGGCCCGGCAGGCTGATTATAGCCGCTGACGGCGACGAACCGGGCCGTGAAGCGGCAGCATCGCTGGCCCGCTCTGCACATGCGCTGGGCTGGGAAGTGTCACTGATACCCGCGCCTGAGGGTCGGGATTGGAACGATGTTCTGACTGGGGAGGCAGCGGCATGAGCAAGACAACCCGTGTAAGGGGCTTTGCCCCATGGACCCCGCAAAGCAAAACGCTGGCATTGGTTGAGCAGATTCAAGGCGTTCTGGATGAATACCGCGATCACCTACCCATGACGATCCGGCAGGTGTTCTATCGTCTTGTTGGTGGTCACGGCTACGACAAGACCGAACAGGCCTATGCCCGCCTATGCGAGACGATGAACCGGGCGCGCCGCGCCGGGATCATCAACTTTCACGATATCCGCGATGACGGGGTGTCACGCTACAGCCCCAACAGTTGGAGCGGTGTTGGCGCTGTTCTGCGCACCGTTCGCACGATGGCCGACCGCTATACACTGGATCGCCAGAACGGTCAGTCGGTGCGCCTGTTCGTTCTGTGTGAGGCGAACGGCATGGCACCGATGCTGTCACGCGCGGTGGATGAGTACGGCGTCAGTGTTATGTCCAGCGGTGGCTTCGACAGCCTGTCAGCCAAGTATCGTTTTGCGCGCGAGCTGGCTGATCACGATGCGACGGAAATCCTGCACGTTGGTGATCACGATCCGAGCGGTGTGCACCTGTTCAATGCGCTATCAGAAGACATCCGCGCGATGTGCGCTGGGCTAGATTCGACAGGTGGCCAGACATTCACCCACCTTGCCGTAACCCCGGCCCAGATTGCTGAATTGGCATTGCCGACTGCGCCGCCGAAGAAGACCGACAAGCGGTCATTCGAGGGGGAAACGGTTCAGGCCGAGGCGTTGCCGCCAGATGTGCTTACAGAGATTGTACGGCAAGCCGTGATTGACCGTCAGGACGCCGATATACGACAAGACGTACTTGATCAGGAAGAGGCTGACCGCGCCGAACTTCATGACCTGATCGGCGGGGTGGCGACATGACAGACGCTCAGTCCATCACGCGCGCCCTACGCGGCAGATGGTTCCGCAGCTATGGGTTGGCGTTCTGCCCCGCCCATCGCAACACCCGCACACCGGCCCTCAGCTTGTCCAACGGGCGCGATGGTCGCCTGCTGGCGCACTGCCACGCCGGTTGCGCCTTTACGGACGTGCTAGACGCCCTGAAAGGCTTGGGTCTGGTTCAAGGCAACGGCACCTACAATCCGCCGTCTGATGATGAACTGGTTGCGTTGCGCAAGGCGGAAGCCGCTGAGGCAGAGCGCAAATCGCGTCAGGCTGAAGCCTGCTGGTCGGATGCAACCACCATTATCAGCTCGCCTGCGGAAGCCTATTTGCTTGGGCGTGGCGTCACCTGTGCGCTGCCCGACACCTTACGCTTTCACCCGGACTGCTGGCACAGTCCGACCGCAAAACGTTATCCAGCAATAGTTTCCCTTGTTCACGGTGTCGACGGTTTTGCCATCCACCGAACCTACCTGAATGATAGCGCCGGCAAGGCAGATATTCCGTCAAACAAGATGATGCTTGGCCCTTGTTCAGGCGGCGCCGTGCGGCTGTCAGAAGCCATCGGCCCGCTGGTGGTGTGCGAGGGCATCGAGACCGGCCTGAGCCTGCTGAGCGGCCTGATGGATGGCCGGCACGGCGTTTGGGCGGCATTATCGACCAGCGGCATCAAGGGCCTGTCCCTGCCTCCACGTCCGGGCAAGCTGATCATTGCTGCTGATGGCGATGAGCCGGGTCGTGAAGCTGCACAGACGCTGGCCCGTTCCGCCCACGCGCTGGGCTGGGAGGTGTCGCTGATGCCTGCGCCCGAACGTCTGGACTGGAACGATGTTCTGCAGGGCGGGGTGGCAGCATGACCGTGATGCAAACAACTCCATACATTGATGAAGGCCCTCAACCGCTTGTCCGTGAGATACCACGCGGCGATCCATATCCCGTCGCTGCACTTGGACCGCTTAGGGCCGCTGTCGAAGGCGTTCAAGCGACAACACAGGCCCCGGTCGCAATCGCGGCACAGTCGGCGCTGTCGGTCGCCTCGTTGGCCGTTCAGCCATTCGCGGACGTGCAGACCTTGGCAGGCAACGCGCCGTTGTCGTTGTTCTGCCTGACCGTCGCTCAATCCGGTGAACGCAAATCGGGCTGTGACAAGCTGGTCATGCAGGGCTTGCGTGATTTTGAGCGCGACCGTGCCGCCGATCACCGGGATGCCATGTCCGCGTGGAAGACGGATCAGAAGCTGTGGGCTGCAAAGCATGACCGGCTGATCAAGGAAGCCGCTGGCAAAGACCCGACTAAGGCGCGCGCTGCAGAGGCTGACTTAGATGCCTTGGGCAACGAGCCTGCGCCGCCGCTCAGCCCCAAGCTGACCACGGCAGAGCCGACACTAGAGGGGTTGGTGAAACTGTTCCTCTGTGGGCAGCCAAGCCTTGGCTTGTTCTCGGATGAGGGTGGCGGGTTCCTAGGTGGTCACGCCATGAACTCAGACAACCGCCTCAAAACCGTTGCCGGGTTGTCTGCACTTTGGGGCGGTGACGCGCTGGACCGCGTTCGCAGCGGCGACGGGGCAACAACGCTCTACGGTCGCCGTCTGGCAGCGCACCTGATGGTGCAGCCTGTTGCGGCCCGTCCGCTTCTCTCGGACCCTGTGGCCAGCGGTCAGGGGTTCTTGGCCCGGTTCCTGATCACCGAGCCGCCCAGTGCTATCGGAACGCGACTGGGTCGTGACGCCCCAAAAGAAGCGAAAGAAGCGGAAGAAGCGATGGGCCAGCGCCTCCATCAGCTTTTGTCGCACCCGAAACCATTGGCCGAAGATGCGCCTCAGGAACTGCGGCCAAGAACGCTGCCCCTGTCACAAACTGCCAAGGATCTGTTGTTTGGCTTCTATGCGGCGACTGAGACCGCTCAAGGCCCCGGTGGTGAGCTTGAGCAGGTCAAGTCATTTGCATCCAAGTCGCCCGAACAGGCCGCCCGTATCGCAGGCGTACTGACACTTTGGGATGATTTGAATGCCGTCGAGGTGTCAGGTGAAACGATGGCCAACGCGATTGAATTGGCACATTTCTATTTGTCCGAGGCCAAGCGAATGGCGGAAGCGGCGACCATTTCTGAGGATATCGACCGCGCCAACCGTCTGCGCATTTGGATTGCCGAAAGCTGGCCCGCGAAGGCCCGTGCGCTTGGCTTCGCTCCGGAAACCATTGTCCCGAAGTACATCGTGGATCACGGCCCCAACGCTCTTCGCGAAACTGCAACCGTGAGGAAACTGCTCGCCGTTCTGGGCGACCACGGCTGGCTGCATCCTCTCGAAAAAGGAACCGTGGTGGACGGGAAAAGCCGCTCCACGGCCTATCGCATTCAGGGAGAAAATCGTGAAGCTCTTTGATGCCCGCGCTGAATTGGCAAAAATCGAAAAACAGGGCCACCCCCCTGCTTCTTCCGCTTCTTTCGCTTCTTTTTCCCCTCACACCCCCCCAAAAGAAGCAGAAGAAGCGAAAGAAGCGGCACCCCACCGCGAAATCCAGAAAAAAGCTGATCCGGGCAATCCGGTCGAAGCACCCGACTTCCGGCACGGCAAAACCGCCTGCGGCTGGCCGAAAACATGGACCGGCAAGATTGTCTCGCTCGATGACTGGCGCAAGCTGACCGAATGGGAAAAGCACGGGCCTGACGGGCGGGTTTGGAACGCGATCACACGCAAGTGGGAGAAGCCTTAATGACTAACTGTGAAAGCGGCCCTACAGCCCTGTTCTACCGGCATCGGTTACAAACTGACGGAAGCACCCAGCCGCTGCCTGATAGATGCCTCGATGTCTTTGGCGCTCCGTTCGATCACACCGCTGCAGCGCCTCTAACCGTGGTGCCAGCGGCATTGGCTGGTTTGGTCGCCGTGGGGTTCTGACCGGCACAAAGTGCCCTGACCGGGCCTCAGCGCGCATATCTGACGTTCCCTGCACCTCACAATGTCGTCTACTATGCTGTATTCAACCGATCACCCTCATGGGGCCACCGGGTGGTGTTGCCATTTTGACATGTTTGCTCGCCGAATCCGCGATCAACGCAGGGAATCTTGGTTATTCCCCCCCCTGCTGAGATACCAAAGCGGAAAGTAGACTTAGATTGGACCTTGAAAATGAAAAACACACTTCTTGCATCGACCGCTCTGGTCCTGTCGGTCGGCGCAGCCGCCGCGGCAGATTTCACCATGGCCGACACCGGCCATGATCACAGCATCACGCTGTCGGGCGACGCTCGCATGGGCATTATTTACAATCGCGTAGAAATTTGCACTGAAGGATGTGTTTTTAGCGACTACGATGCTAGGTTCACCAGCCGCGCACGTGTCGAGTTCACCGGTTCGGGTGAAACCGATGGCGGCCTAGGTTTCGGCTTCAGTTTCCGCGCTGACAATGCTGGTGACGCCGCCGACGGCACTGGCGGATCAGTCTTCATCAGCCAAGGCGGCCACACGCTGGCCATGGGCGATGTTGACTCGGCTGCTAAGGCCGCTGTTGGCGATGTCTCGGGCGTTGGTTTAACTGGGTTGGGCGATTACAATGAAGCGGGTTATGGCGGTAACACTGGTCTTCCCGCAGCGCTATATTCGTACACGGGCGGTGCTTTGTCTTTCTATGTTGGCGTGGATGGTGCTAATGGCGACTTTCACGACGACTTAGGCGATGCATACTCACTGGGAGCGGCTTATGATGGCGGCACGTTTAGTTTAGCATTTGGCTATGAAAACTGGGGCGATTTTCTTGGCGACGTTTGGGGAATAGGCGCCGAGGTTGAACTTGGTGCAGTCGTCCTGAAAGCGGTTCACGGTGAAGCAGACATATTTTTGGGTAATGCAACCCAATCTTCAATTTCTGTTGATATTGCTGCGGGGGCCACAACGTTCACTTCGTTTGTCACCCAGATAGACCAAGGTGGTACATCCACCTCAATGGGTTTAGGCGTGTCGCACGACCTTGGTGGTGGCGCATCCATCGTGGCCGGTGTCGTCGACTCGGACGAGGAAGGCGAAGTCATCTGGGACGCTGGTATCTCAATGGACTTCTGATCCAATCAGATCAGAGATTGAGAAAGCGGGCTTTTGGCCCGCTTTTTTTTGCCTTTACGATCAGGAGGCAGGGCCGCCGGACCCATCCAATGGGATCACACGCAGATGGGAGAGGCCGTAATGACTAACTGTGAAAGCGGCCCTACAGCCCTGTTCTACCGGCATCAGTTAAACTACCGGCCCGAAGCACCCAGCCGCTGCCTGATAGATGCTTCAATTTCCTCGACGCTCCGCTCAACCTCCTCCACTTCCACCCGGTCTGTGAACATGCCGACAGATTTGCCGAGCAGCTCTAAAGCCTTCAAACGCGCATTTGAGGTTGGCGCGTCCATTGCCAGTGCAGCCAGTTCCTGAAAGACAAAATCCCTCGTTACCTCGCGACGTGTTGCGGCAGAGTATTCTGCCTCTTGCTTTAGCAGAGCCAACCTCTGGGCCACCTCTGGGTGGCGGACAAGCCGAGATGCCTCGTTCCAGACTGTCGCCGGTGCCATGTCGGTGGCATCGTAGGCCCTGCGATACGCGACAGATTGTCGTTGTCCTGTCGCGATCAGGTCGGCGAATGCCTGTTGTTTTGCGGTCAGCATCGGTCCATCCATTCGAATTGTTATAATATAACAAACCTAACAGACCAATGGAACCGCCTTCAATCGCAGTTTTGAGGTGCTATGGTTGCTGCAAACAGGGGGAAGAGATGTTTGAGATTGATCGTGAATACTGTCTGACGTCAGCACTCGTGGGACAGATTTGAGGTTTAGCTAACGGAGGATTTCTGGTTCATCGTAACCGTCAAGGAGTGAAGATGAACAAGAAATCCGGAACCAGTAAAGCTGCGGCTGACAAGCTGGTTAAAACCATCCGCCGCAAAACGCGACATACCTATTCGTCTGAAGAGAAGATCCGCATTGTTCTGGCGGGCCTTCGCGGCGAGGAAACTATTTCTGTGCTATGCCGCCGAGAGGGTATCTCCGAAAGCCTGTATTACAGCTGGTCAAAGGAATTCCTCGAAGCCGGGAAACGCCGTCTGGCGGGCGATACGGCCCGGCAAGCGACGCCGCCTGAGGTGAAGGATCTGCGATCCGAGGCGACGGCACTGAAGGAATGCGTTGCCGATCTAACACTTGAAAACCGCCTGCTCAAAAAAAGCATGACAGGGGCTGGGGAGTTCGAGGAATGAGATACCCCGCGTCTGAGAAACTGGAGATCATCCGCACCGTTGAGGGGTCCCATCTTCCTGCGAAGCAGACCCTCGACATGTTGGGCATTCCTCGTACCACATTTTATCGCTGGTACGACCGTTACGTGGAAGGTGGGCTTGATGCCTTGTCGGATTGCTCGCCTTGCCCAAAGTCTGTCTGGAACCGTATTCCACAGGATCGGAGGGATGATCTGATCGAGTTCGCGCTGGAACATGAGGCGCTGACGACCCGGGAACTGGCGGTCAAATACACTGATGAGAAGCGATACTTTATCTCTGAATCATCGGCTTACCGATTTTTGAAGGAAGCTGATCTGATCACGGCACCAGACTACGTTGTGATCAAAGCCGCCGACGAGTTCACGGATAAAACGACTGCCATCAACGAGATGTGGCAAACCGACTTCACCTACTTCAAGATCATTGGCTGGGGCTGGTTTTATCTCAGCACGATCCTGGATGATTACAGCCGCTACATCATTGGCTGGAAACTTTGCACGAACATGCGGGCCGAGGACGTGACTGACACGATTGAGTTGGCTTTGGCGGCGTCAGGGTGCGACCATGCCATCGTTCGCCACATGCCTCGCCTGCTAAGTGATAATGGGTCCTGTTACATCTCCGGTGATTTGGCCGAATGGCTGGAGGACCATAAAATGGATCACGTTCGCGGAGCTCCTTTCCACCCGCAAACACAGGGCAAGATCGAACGCTGGCATCAAACCATGAAGAACCGGGTTTTGCTGGAAAACTACTATCTGCCCGGTGATCTCGAACTCCAGATCGAGGCCTTCGTCGATTACTACAATAACGAACGCTACCACGAGAGCCTGAACAACGTGACGCCGGCAGACGTCTATTTTGGGCGTGACAAAGCCATCATCAGAGAAAGGGAAAAGATCAAGAAACAGACAATCCAACAACGCCGCTTGCAACATCAAAAACAAGCCGCATAATCAATCACACAAACGAGCCAGAGCCTCCAATGCTCAAGCCGCTCTGATGTTCCATTTTATATGACGACGGACAATACTTCAGTATCTGGAAAATCACATCGCCATCCTAGGGACTTAGCGGAACTCTGAATTAGATCCTGTTACATCGTCGCATTTAAACACCTGCGACTGGATCGATGGATTTCGCCCATATTTCACAATCGCAGCGTGCATTAAAATACCATCCTCAAACCTGAACAAATCGCTGCGGTCAGAATTTTCGGCGAAGGCACGAAATCCATCCACGCCAAGTGTGCTGATTGAATACTTATCGTGGTAAAATACTCCATCGCCCCACAGACTGCTTCCGGTCCACCTGAAATTCAGAGTTCGACCACCATACGCAGGGCGCATCGATCCTTCGGCAGAAAGCGAAACTCTTTCTATCTCTATACATGTGAAAGCTCCTGAAGCGTTGACCGGCAGCGCTCCCAAAACCAAGATAATGATGCTTTTTATCATGTTGTTAGGTTATAGTGCGCAGTAAGCAAATCAAGGTCGTGCTTTGCCTAGTCGACCAATTGATCCTCGTCAGCCCTACCAGCGCCAACATGAAGCGGCTGGACGCGATGGGGAAACAGGGAGGACAGACTTATCCGAGACACCCCGCGTTTTTTGCTGGAATTTTTCTGCGAAGCGTAAGACCGTTGCCGCCTAGATGTGTTCCGAGGGAGTTCTGCAGATGAAGACGAAAATTTGGGCCGTTGCAATGGCCTCCATTCTGGGCGTTGCGTCTTGTGGCGATACACTTGGCCAGCAGTTGCTGACCGGTGGTGCTATCGGCGGCGGCGCCGCAGCACTTACCAGCAATAGTATCGGACCCGGCATCGTTCTGGGCGCTGCCGTGGGCGCAGCGTACTGCAATACCTATCCCAACGACCGTATGTGCTGAAACCCATAAGGCGCATCCTGCAGGGCCTACAGCGCCCCGCAGGGGGCGTTTAAGGACGGGTGTAGAATGCGGGCGTCAGCCTGAACGTTCAGTGGTCGGCTACATCTGCCTTGGTCGGCAGAATATGTGTTGATCTGATTGGGAACTGAATGGGCAGCCGCAGTGTCATAGTCAACGACAAGATGCAGCGAGGGTATCGCTACGCACTTTCTGTTGAAACTGGTTGCGACTTTGATCCGGTGTTCCGTCCTGACCTGACGCCAAAGGAGATGCTCGAACTGGGTGTCTTCTGCGGCAAATATCTGACTGACTGCCGTGATGAGTTTCCGGCAAGTTGGTTCGCCCGGGCAAAACTGTCCCCATCACGCAAGGACTGCTCACTCAATTATTTCGGTGTGGAGGCCAGCCAACCTTTGTCGGAATGGCACCGCAAGGGCTGGATACATCAAAACGATCCACGCGGATGGTTCCAGTGGTATTGCCGGTACTACATGGGCCGCCGCACGCCCGATGAGGACGCCCGCCAGATTGGACGATGGAAGGGGATGAAGCGACACCTGACGCAGATCAGGAACAATTGCGATCCGAGCGACCCTTTCTGTCGGCCACGTCAGCGGCAGGCGGTTCTCCATTGGGCTTACGACAGTCTGAAACAATGAGGGTGACAAGACAGCAAACCGGCGCCGGCATGCGCCATCAAACCGGCATTCATCGCGCAGCCGTTCAAATATCTTCTTGGCTGTATGGCGTTGCTTGCGCGGGCGGGTCGGCGCTTGGGGCGGACTAAGGGCAGTCCGTCTCGTCCCAGAACATGGCTGCGGTCTGACGCACCGTCTCACGTATGGTCAGGAGCGTTTTAAGTCCAAACCTTTCGTCATCTCCCACAGCCAAAACGTACTTGCCCGCGTTGTCGGTGTTGAACACTCGGATGAAGTATGTCCCCGCTGGGTAAACTGTCGTTGAAGCAAAATCCTTGCCGATTTCTGGTCCCACCCAATACCACTGCTTGCCGAACTTCTCATACCACGCCCACCAGTCCGAGGAGGCTCCGTCCCGGCTGTCGATTACCTCCATTTTGGCGTTCAGAACCTCGAAGCTGAAGGTTGCCTGTAGATCACAGCCCTCAAGCTTTGCTGCGGTTATCCCGACATAGAAATCGAAAGGTTCGTCTTCGTCGATGCGGTAGTAGTCTGCGTCACCGTCAAGGATTGCGTAGATTGCTGTGGAATGTTCGGGGTCCTCGATCAGGTAGGGCGATTGGTCGGTCTTTGCGTCGATACTCAGCACCGGCACATGGGCAAGAGCGGGGGATGAAAGGAGTGCTAGCGCAAGAGTATTTCGGATCATCGGGGGTCCTCGTCTTATCGATATTCGCAGCTGGCACCGTTGCAGCTCTTCATTCCATCAGACTTTCGCTTACCACCTTCACTGAAGATCGTCATGTTTCTGCCACACGCATCACTTGCTTGACTTGATCCGCGTCAACAGGCTCAGAACTTGAACCCAATCGCCTCCAGCCGTTGTTTTCGTTCAGCAGTTAATTTGCCTTGCGTAGCACCGGACTGCTGATTTTTTACCCACGTTGCAAGCTGCTGATTTTGAGGCCATTTTGTCCATGCACGAATGATTGCTGACTGCTTGGCGTTTGTCGATATGCCCGTGATCAGGATTAATATCCGTCAAATACGGGCAGCAAATACCCCACCACAGCGCCTGTGACTACGGTGACAGCGGCGTCACGGGTTTCTGGTAGGAAGTGGTGCGGAGATCCAGAACGCGCGCCGGGGAGCGTTCATAAGGCGCAGGTAGCCCGAAGACACATGCCACCTGCCAGTCCATCATCCAATGAATGTTGACCAAAATTTTTTGGAAATTTTTTTTGGTTTTGGATTCGGTGTCTGATCGACTGTGCGGAATAGTATGTAAGGTTATCAGAGCAGCCGCGCCCGAAAACGGCTGTGCCCCCGGGTGGGGGTCGCAAAACGGCGGCAGGGTTCGTTGAAGGGGGGGCATCCAGAAAACTATCAAGGCATCCGGTGCTATTGCGCCTGAGAGGCGCAGAGCGTGTTCGTCACAAGGCGGGCAAGTCATGGGGGCTAGAACAGCTCGCGGGTCAGCGCCGTCATAGATCGGATGGTTAGGGTTCAAGTGCCTGAGGCGCTCCCGCTACTGCGGTTATCCACTGAAATTGAGGCCTCTGTCCCCCATATGTCCCCCAATGGCGCGAGGGCGGACAGACTTCAAATGCACTTTACCCGCTAAGTCATTGAAAACAGTGGTGAGCCGTGCAGGATTCGAACCTGCGACCCACTGATTAAAAGTTAGCCGCTTTCAAGGTATCATAGGTGATCACTGGTTTCATATATATCAGCATTTATGTTGTTTCTCAGTGACTTGTTTCCTTGCATCCGCTCATACGTGATCATAGAATACATACAAGCGCACGCAAAATGTTTCCCTGGTGTTTCCCCGATGGCGACAAAAGTCAAGTTCACAGATGTCTGGTTGAGAAAGCTGTCGGCGCCGACCGGCACTGAAGTTCACTATGGTGACGCAACCTGTTCGGGGCTGAGTCTCAAGCACACCCAGAAGGATGTTAAGTCCTTCAGCTTTACATTCCGGCTTGGGGCAAAGACAGGCCGGGTAACGATTGGTCGCTATCCAGACATCAGCATCAGGGGTGCGAGGGAAAAAGCGGACGAAATGCGCAGGGCTGTCGCCAATGGCGTCGATCCCCGAAGACAAAAGCAAGAACACCAAGAACAAGCCAAGCTGACCGTTGAGGCCATGGCTGGTCAGTTCATCGAGCAATATGCCAAGCCCAAGAACAAAAGCTGGAAGCAGGCAGAGAGCAACCTGAGACTCTATCTTGTTCCCACGCTTGGCTCACACCCAATAACCGACGTGCGCCGTCGTGACATTCACGACATTCTCGACGGCTTGATCAAAGCAGGAAAAGGGACGGCAGCAAACCGGGCTTTGGCTCACATGCGCAAGTTTTTCGGGTGGCTGGTCGAACGTGATTTTCTGGAAAACTCTCCCGCCGACCGCATAAGGAAGCCGTTCGACGAAAGATCCAGGGACCGCGAATTAACCGACGACGAGATAAGATTGATCTGGCATGCCTCAGAGGCTCTGAGCGGCCCGTACAGGGCTTGGTTGAGGCTCTCCCTGCTCTGCGGTCAGCGCGAGGTCGAGACGGCGTGTATGAGGCGCTCACAGATCAGGGACGGGACTTGGCATCTCGCCTCTGCGGACACCAAGAATAAAAGTATTCATCTGATCCCGTTGTCCCGACAAGCGCTGAACATCGTCGAGGAGTTGCTTGCTCAGGACGGAGAGTATCTGCTCACGTCTGGACGGATTGGCGATCAGCCGATCAATGGTTTTTCCCGCGCCAAAGTTCAAATCAATCGACTGTCCGGCGTGACGGACTGGAAGTTCCATGATCTCAGAGCCGCCACTGCGACCAACCTCGGCAAGCTCGGCTATGATCGTGCACTGATCATGAAAGTGTTGAACCACAAAGACAGCGGCGTCACCGCTAGGTACGACCGCTATTCATATCTCGACGAAAAACGGGAGGCGCTCCAGAAATGGGCGGATACGCTAGATGACATCATCGGATAAAGGCGCCGAATGGGCCGTCAACTACGCAGAAAAGTTTATTGATGACCTTACCTCAACACCGCTTTGCGATTCTGATTATTTCGACTCGTACATCATTCTTGGTATCCAGCATGATGGCCAGGCAGACTTGGACGACATACTGCCAAGCCTGGTGGCCAAGTCAGAGACTTCTCTTTTGATTTTTCGGTCACTAAAAAGAATTTCAGCTCATTACATTCTTAAAGAAGAGCCGCTTCCCCACCTACTTAGTCAATGGTTGTGCGATTTTCTTACGGATCTCCGAAAAGAGCCAACTTCGGGAAAAACCGGCCCGAATAAATCTATAATTGAGGATATGTTTCTCCTCTCTTTGGTTGCAAGTATAAAAAACTTTACCTCAATACCCGTATGGCCCAGGGAAACGGCACAACCTCGTGGTAATATTCTTGCTTTAGTTGCGTGGGCAAGTGAACGACATAGAATCAAACATGGTAAGTCGCCTTTTCCCATCAAGGTCGGGTCCATGGAAAAGCGTTATCAGAGAGCATGCAAGCTGCTAAAAGTCGAGAAGGTAGCCAAAAACGGCAAAAAAAGTTAATTTCCTCCGGAAGACAGGCAAATCTAGAATATGCATACTCACTTCATCTGAATAAACAATGAGGTGAAAGATGCGTTTGCTCAAAGCAAAACAGGTTGCCGAAAAGACTTCGATGTCGATGCCACACATCCGCCGAATGGCTCGTGACGGCAGCTTTCCAAAGCCAATGAAAATTAGCGAAAACCGGACGGCTTGGCTGGAAGAGGAAGTTGACGCTTGGATTTCTGAGTGTGTGAGAGAACACCGATCAGCAATTTAGCTGAATAGTCGCAGGCTTGCTAACCACAGAAAGCCTGCAACCAGTCAACAATAAAGATCGAAAGGAGGATACTATGTCCTCTCAAAAAGGTAAACCTTTTGCATCGTTACTGGATGCAATCTCAAAACAAATCAATGAACATGTCATCTTTCAAAGTGAGCATGATGCGAATGCGATTACGCTATGGATCGCTGGCACATATCTCATGGATAGCTGGCCGCTGTATCCAAAGCTGATGCTCAACTCACCAGAACGAGAATGCGGGAAAACTACAGCGCTTCAGGTCATTGAAGCATTCGTTTGTAACGGCAAAATCGCATCCAGCATAACGCCATCGGCAGTCTATCGACTAATACAATCTCAGGCGCTGACTCTTCTGATTGACGAAGCTGATCGCTCTCTACCGCACAACGAAGAACTAAACGCGGTAATCAATGCCGGACATACTCGGAGAACGGCGACAAAAATTCTCTCCCAGAAAACCGCCGATGGGAATTGGAAGCCGAAGGAATTGTCGCTTTGGTGTCCGCAAGTCATAGCAGGTATTGGAGAGTTTGAAGACACACTGACCAGCCGCTCAATCGTCATCGGCCTGCGAAGAAAAACAAACCAAGAGATCGTGAAGCATTTGTCGATTGGTTTCTTTGAAGAGCATGGAGCAGATCGTGACAGTCTATCGTCATGGTCCAAAGGAATTACCAGGGACGATCTCCAGCTTGAACCAGATATGCCGTTGGAGGCCCACAACAGGGAACGTGACAACTGGTGTGAACGGCGGAGCAATACTCGGCCACGGTAGCGGCGGCACAGTGCTGTCGCGGGCGGCGTAAAAGTCGGCCACTTTTGCCCTTTCGATTTGATCGGGAGGGCTTGGGGATTTTCACCGTGGATTTGTATTTGAAGGTTCGCCACGCTCACTTTGAGGAAGGGTTGAGCGGGCGCCGGATTGCCCGGGATTTTGGGCTTAGCCGGGACAGTGTTTCGAAGATGTTGGCGTATTCTGAGCCGCCCGGATATCGGCGAACGGCGCCGATCAGGCGTCCCAGGCTTGATCCTTATACGGGTCAGATCGACCAATGGCTTGCGGAAGACAAGACCCGTCCCCGCAAGCAGCGCCATACGGCCAAGCGGATCTTTGAACGGCTACGTGACGAATGTGGGTTCGGTGGCGGTTACACGATTGTCAAAGACTACGTCCGATCCAGGAAGCGCTCCGGCAAGGAGATGTTTGTTCCGCTGAGCCATCCGCCTGGACACGCCCAGGCCGACTTTGGCGAAGCGCTGGTTGTGATCGGCGGTGTCGAGCAAAAGGCGTTCTTCTTTGCGCTTGATTTGCCCCACAGTGATGCCTGCTACATCCGCGCGTATCCTGCGGCGAACACCGAAGCCTGGCTGGACGGGCACGTACATGCCTTTGGCTTTTTTGGCGCGGTGCCGCGCTCTGTCCTTTACGACAATGATCGCTGCCTTGTGGCGAAGATCATGCCGGATGACACCCGCCAGAGAACCCAGCGGTTCAGCGCGATGCTCTCTCATTATGTGATCGGTGACCGTTATGGCCGTCCCGGCAAGGGCAATGATAAGGGCAAAGTCGAAGGCCTTGTTGGGTACGGGCGGCGCAACTTCATGGTACCGATCCCGCGCTTTGCCCATTGGGATGCGTTCAACGACTACCTTGAAGAACAATGCCGCAAACGGCAGGCCGACATGCTGCGCGGTCACAAGGTCAGTATCGGCGAACGGCTGGAGGCTGATCTGGCGGCCATGCGTCCTTTGCCCGCCGCGCCCTTTGAAGCCTGTGATCTCCAAAGTGGCCAAGTCACATCAACATCCCAGGTGCGCTACCGGGGCAACGATTACTCAGTCCCCGTTGCCTATGGCCATCGAGAGGTTTGGATCAAAGGCTTCGTTGACCGCGTCGTGATTGGCTGCGCGGCAGAGATCATCGCAGACCATCCCCGCTCCTATGACTCAGGCGATATGGTGTTTGACCCGGTGCATTACCTGCGCCTGATCGAGCGCAAGATCATGTCCTTTGATCAGGCAGCGCCCTTGCAGGGCTGGGAGCTGCCAGAAGCCTTCGCCACGCTCCAGCGGCTCTTGGAGGCCCGGCAAGGCAAGACCGGGAAGCGGGAGTATGTGCAGGTTCTTCGCCTGTTGGAACGCTTTGATCTGGCGGTGCTGCATCTGGCGATCAAAGACGCACTGCTGATGAGAGCGGTCAGCTTCGACGCGATCAAGCATCTGCTTCTCTGCCGTGTTGAGCGCCGACCGCCGCGGCTGGATCTGGATGTCTATCCCTTTCTGCCCAGAACCAATGTCGCCACAACGTCTGCAGCCACCTACATGAGCCTGCTGACAGGCGGTGGCGCATGACCGAGGCTCCTGAACTGCTTCTGGCCCATCACCTCAAAACCCTGCGGTTGCCCACATTCCTGCGTGAGCACGACAAGCAAGCGCGTATCTGCGCCGCAGAGGGCGTGGACCATGTCCGCTATCTGGCCCGGCTGACCGAGTTGGAACTGATCGACCGCGAACGACGCATGGTCGAACGCAGGATCAAGTCGGCGAAGTTCCCGGCGGTCAAAAGCCTGGACAGCTTCGACTTCAAGGCGATCCCATCGCTGAACAAGATGATGGTTCTGGAATTGGCGCGCTGTGATTGGATCGAGCGCCAGGAGAACGTCATCGCGCTCGGCCCGTCCGGCACCGGCAAAACCCATGTCGCGCTCGGGCTGGGCCTTGCAGCGTGTCAAAAAGGGCTGCCGGTGGCGTTTGTAACAGCAGCGGCGTTGGTCAATGAACTGATGGAATCCAGAGACGAGAAGCGCTTGCTGCGCCTGCAGCGACAACTGGCCAAAGTCAAACTGCTGATCATCGACGAGTTGGGCTTCGTGCCCCTCAGCAAAACCGGCGCTGAACTATTGTTCGAGCTGATCTCACAGCGTTACGAACGCGGCTCCACGCTAATCACCAGCAACCTGCCATTCGAAGAATGGACTGACACATTCGGCACCGAACGCCTGACTGGCGCCCTTCTGGATCGCCTGACCCATCATGTGAACATTCTGGAAATGAACGGCGAAAGCTACCGCCTCAGCCAGAGCCGCCAACGAACCAAAACAACCGGAACTTGATCAAAGCAGGATTGGCCTGACGGCCAATGCGCCTTGGAACGTGCTTGCTACCTGAGGGCCTCACGCTCCAAGGCGCACACCACAAACTGGCCGGCTTTTGCTCCGCCCTAGTGGCAGGATATTACGCCGCCGTTGACAACTGGCTACCGCTGTTCCAAATAGCCCAGATTGCCAGCAGCCAATGGTCAGACAGTGCCGCAGCGGCCTTCCGAGCAATCGAATTGGAGCGCAGCGCAAATGTCCCAGTCGCTTCGGGCACCGAGCTTCTCATGGATATTCGTCAGTCATTGATCGATTTCATTGATGCTGAAATCCGAGCAAGTGACTTACTGATACGTCTGATAAACATGCAAGATAGCGATTGGCAACAGTTCAACTACGGCAAACCGATCACCCACAAAAAACTCAACAAAATGCTACGCCCTTACGGGATTCAACCAAAGAAACGACGAGAGGCAAATGTCTTTCTGCTTGATAACCTTCAGGACGCATTCAACCGATACCTCCCCCCTTTGTCCTAGAACCTTCCACATCCTCCACACCCTCCACAGATTTGGCCAGTGTGGAGGCTGTGGAACTTGTGGAGGTTCTCAGAGATAGAAGGGACTACCAATATCAAAGCCCAAATTTATCAAGTAGCTTTACGATTCTCAGACCCTGCCAATCGGTAAACTGCGATATTTCGAAAAGTTAATCCGACATTTAGAATACAAGTTTCAATAACGTAACTGTCATCCGACATTCACCTAGTGTAATCCGTCCCGGTCATGCTGGCACCTGATTGTGCGCTGATCAAGACTTTCAGTCGCATTGCACCAATGTCTGGGCACCCGGCCTTTAACCGCCATTGCCCACATCGCGGCAGCGGGCGACGGGATGCCAACCTCGCGCCGCCGGGTTACGGGCTGAAACCGGCTGGGGCGTTGTGGGCGCAGGGTGGGTGACCACGCAATCGTCACTTTGCCTGCAACTTGCGGATCACGCGGCGGAACAGGTTCTGGATCAGCCCGACGCCCCGCTCGATCGAGTGGCGATGAGAAAGAGCCAGCGGCGCTGCCGTGCCAGTGATCCGCCGCACCCTGTCGGGGCGGACGGCATCGAACCATTGCTGTTCAAGGGACCAGGAATGGCCGCCCCAACCGGCGTGATCAAAGCCGAACAGTCTGATGTCTGCCGTGCTTTCGCGCACCACCGTATCGAGCGTCTTCGCGCCGAGGCTTGGCACCACCCTGGTCCAATCGCCCCCATGGACTGCAATCTGCCGTTTCAGCGCATCGGACTCGGGCAGCATTCGAAACGGGCGACCATTGGCCATTGTGTTCAGGCGGGAGTCTTCCAGCGGACTCGCGAAGCCATCGAACCCCAGCCAGATTTCTTTGGCCCCGCGCATTGCCAGACGGTTGGCGGGCCGTTTCTCGAACTGACGGCGGATAGAGTGCTGGTTCAGGACCAATATATTGGTCCGCCGCCCGGCGACGCCGCACAGCGGCGCATGATTCATTCGGATGACAAGATCGCAGGTGTCGATTTGTGCCGCGACGTCGGCCCGGATGCTGCCGTTTCCGACAATCGCGATGGTGCGTGCCCTGGCCAGGTCTATCCGCATTCCGCCGACCGGCCCTCCAGCGATGCCAGATAGCGGTCGCGTTCGGCACGCCACTCGGCAGCAAAGTCGACGCCGTGGCAAGCCTCAAACCAGGGGCCGCCGTTGGTATAGTGGATCCCGAAGGGCAGGCGCGCCGGTCTGGCGTATTCGCCGACAAGGAAGTTCCATGCGACAGGCAGTGCGCCGATCTGATCCTGATCGGCCACCCATTCCAGACGATGGAGATGGCTTGGCGGCGCGCTGTTGACCATTGCGGGCGTCAGCGCCCTCACGTCGGGATGGCCGTTGTTGAAGACCATGAAGGATGACCAGTTCTTGCGCGGATAGGTGGTTTGCACCTGCCCGTCCATCTTGGTGGCAGCGGTGGGTACATAGTCATGCTGGACGACATGAACAGCATTGTCGTGGCTGACATGGGACAGCACGTTGCGGATATCCGTGGTGAACAGAAAGTCGCAGTCGACGAAGATCGACCAGCCGTTCCGCGCGGCGCTCAGGTGAGGTGTCAGAAACCGGGTGAGTGAGAATTCCGTCGTGGCGCGGTGGTCGTGGCGGGAATAGAGGCCGGCAGTCCGCAGCGTGGTCAGCTTGAGCGGGCGGATCTCTAGGTCTGGCGCGGAATGGCGTAGAATCGAGGCGCGGCAGACCTGCCAGGCGATATCTTCGCGGCTGTCATAGCCGACGAAAATCCTGAGCGGCTGGTCCATGGTATCTTGAGGCATTGATGACCTTGCTCTGTCTTGTGCGCGGCGGCGCATTAGGCTGGCGCTTGGGCCGACATTCCCCAATTGGCGTGCCGGATGTCGTGTCACTCGCCTAAAGCTGACCGCGGGACAAGCCTTTTCCGCCTCTGGCGCGGGCGTGATGGACGACGCGGGCCCCCATCTTGATCAGTTTCAGTTGCAGGCTGGTCAAAGACCAGTCGGCCATGGCCTTGGAGTAGCCCCCTGAAAGTGGTCCACCAACTGGGATAGATTTGTCCCGCAAATTGGAGGATCAGCGATGGCTGGGAAACGAGAGAAGCCGGAAGAGATTGTATCGAAGCTACGGCAAGTTGAAGTGCTGCAGGGACAGGGCGCGACGATAGCGGAGGCGGTGCGTCAGATCGGCGTGACGCAGCAGACGTTTTATCGATGGCGAAAGTTGTACGGCGGGATGGGGCGCGTTCAGCTCAAGAGGCTTAAGGAGCTTGAGAAGGAGAACCAGCGGCTCAGGCGTGCAGTATCAGACCTGACGCTGGACAAGCTGATCTTGACTGAGGCCGCACGGGGAAACTTCTAAGCCCTTCGCGTCGTCGCAAATGCATCGACCGTGTGCGGCAGGAGCTTGGCGTTTCCGAGCGCCGGGCCTGCCGCACACTTGGGCAGCATCGATCCACACAGCGCAAAGCTCCGCAAGGACGTGTCGACGAAAACCGGCTGACCGACGATATCATCGAGCTGGCAGATCAATATGGCCGCTACGGATATCGGATGGTCACAGGTTTGCTCAACAATGCGGGCTGGCACGTGAACCACAAGCGGGTCGAACGTATCTGGCGGCGCGAAGGGCTGAAGGTTCCTCAGAAGCAGAAGAAAAAGGGGCGGCTCTGGCTGAACGATGGGTCGTGCGTGCGTCTCAGACCAGAGCGCCCCAACCATGTCTGGTCCTATGACTTCGTCCAGGATCGCACCGCAGATGGGCAAGTCTATCGCGCTGGCCTACAACCTGGCCACCTTCCTGCGCTGCATCGAGCTACCCGAGGTTATGGCCGACTGGTCGCTGACCAGCCTCCAGCTCAAACTGATCAAGATAGGCGCACGCGTTGTGCGCCATGCCCGCGCCATCACCTTCCAGCTGGCCGAGGTCGCCGTAACTGGCCCGATGGTGCGCGCCATTATCGCCGCCATCCGCCGATTGCGAGCGCCACCGCTATGCGCATGATCGCGATCCGGACCCAAATTAAACGAAAACGGCAGGACAGGTCCGTCCGCCACGCTGAAAAACGTCACTGCCGGCCTGGGACGCTGCGGGTTCACGGGCCGATCCGCCCAACTTCGGGCGTTTGCGCGACCACAGAAACCGCTCAGGGCGAAAAACACTTGTTCGACTGGCAAAATCAGGCAATCTTGAAGTCAGACGGCAGGCCACTTGGGGAATGTCGGCGCAGTGGTATTCGGCGTATCCTTCGACTAGGATTGACGGCAGGTGCGGTTTTGTGAGCTGAAACAATGTGCTGCGCCTCAAAGAAGCACCACAAAGGACGATTAGATTGAAAATCCTTCCCGCGCATCGCCTCATTCAAAACGCGGGGCAGTGGCCGGAATCGATTGCTTTGGCGGACGAGATAACTTCGGTGAGCTATCGATCGTTACTCCACGTCGTCGGTCGGGTTGCCGGTGAGTTGCGCTCACGCGGGGTCCAGCCAGGATCGACGATTTCAGTTGCCTCCGCCGATCCCTTGGTCACCTACGCCACGGTCCTTGCCTGCGGCCTCCTTGGCGCAGGGTGGGTGGATGGCCGCGAGTTATCCCAGCAACAAGGGCCCGTCATAACCCATGCGTTTCATACGGACGAGGTAACGGATCCAGCCAAGAATTCCTCGCCGATCACGGCGGATTGGATGGGCACCGGGGACGGAATCGATTTCGCCGAACTCGTTCGTGGCATCGATCCGACTGTGGATCGGCCTTGGCTGTATTTGCGTTCGTCAGGAACGACCGGGACGCCAAAGTTTGTATCTCTTGGAACAGAGATCATGGATGCGCGCATTCGGGCAACAAGCGCCGAATGGGCAGGCGATCGGGCGGCCTGTGTATTCCTATTCGGCGCCACTGCGGCGCCGTCGCTCATTCGCGCCCTGTCCGCGACGACCGCAGGATGGGGGCTCATTCACAGCGCCGATCCGTCGTTTTGGCGTGAACGGCGGGTCAGCCGTGTTTTCGGTGCCCCGGCACAACTCGATCTGATTTTCCGGGACGCACCGAAGGGCCCCAAGTTTGGGAAAGTATTGGCCGGCGGAGGGCCGGTTTCGGACGCGCAGGTCCGTACACTTTTCGACCATTTCTCTGTTGTCGCAAACACTTACGGATCGACCGAGGCAAACGTTGTATTCGTGAATGAGTGTCGGCTATGTGAGGATGGAAGCGTCGAAAGAACCACCGTACCTGGTGCACCCGAAGTGGAACTGGTGGATGAAAATGGATTGGCCGTCGACAAGGGTGTCGAAGGCATCGTGCGGATCCGCGGACGCGGCGTCGCCACCGGTTATGTCAACAACCCAGAGGCAGAATCCGGCACATTCAAGGATGGCTGGTTTTATCCCGGCGATCTTGGCGAGGATCGTGATGGCGTTCTTACAATAACGGGCAGATTCAACGACATCCTCAATGTTGGCGGTAGCAAGGTCAACGCGGTGCTTGTTGATTTTGCGCTCATGTCTGTTCCGGGTGTGCGTGACGCGATTTGCTTTACTATGCCAAGCGGCACGGGCGTCGATGAACTGCTGGCGTTCGTTGTTACCGAGTCTGGAACGACACCGCGGGAAATCCTGAATGAGGCACGAATTGCGGCACTTGCTGCCGCCGGAAGCGCTGGGCCTCCGAAACGTCTGTACGGCATCGAGAGGGTGCCGCGTAGCCCCAATGGGAAACCTGACCGGAAGGCCTGCTTGGCGATCGCTGCTGCGGCAAGGGCCGAGGTTAAAAAATCTGCGCAACTGACATCAGATTGAACATGTGGCCCATTCGCAACGGATCTGGTGGGGCATCAAGGAATTCTTGTGCGTCGCCCGAATAAATCAGTTATGGTGATTTGATGCTATTGGATATTCCGATTCTAAGATCCTCTGGCCGGCAGGAAAACGACGATGAAAACTGACAACAGCACTACTCCGCGCATTTTCAATACCGCATTCGGTGCGGCAGTGGGCGTGGTTTTCGTGGGCGCGGCGCAGGCCCAAACCGGATTTGAAGGCGGATATGTCGGGCTGGGTTATGGCAACCTAGACGGTACCGTCGGCGGGTCCGCAAGCGGCAACCCAATTTACGATGATGATTACCTATACGGGATCGGTCATGGTGCGTTAAACCTATTCGGTGGCTATAACTTTGTGAATGGTCAGACGCTTTACGGCGTTGAAGCAACATTCTGGGCAGATGCACTTACCAGTTCTGATGACTATGACACACATGGGTTGAAAGAGCTTTATGACCTCAAGTTCCGGGTTGGCCGGATATTCGGGGATTCATTGATTTACGGCTCAATTGGCTACACAGACAGTAAGGCGAACTACTATGGTTCTGATGCTGCTTCGTCTGTGTATGGCGACAACTCCGGACTAACTTTTGGTGGTGGTTTCGAGACCAATGTCACCAGCAGGATGTTTGTTGGCGCAGACGTAACAATGCGGAATGTCGACAGCCTCAAGGTTGGCCCGGATCTGGTGACGTCGGTATCAGCAAGGATTGGCTATCGTTTTTCCGATCATGACGGCGGTGGCGCGCTGAGCGCGGAAACGGAACGTGGATTCGACGGTTTCTACGCGGGTTTTGGCTATGGTGCTGTCGACGGAACAGTCGGCGGTGACTCAGGCTACGACGACGACTATCTCTATGGAATCGGTGAAAGCGCCGTCAACGGTTTTGTCGGGTTCAACTTTGTCAACGGGAACATGCTTTACGGCGCAGAATTAACCCTGTGGCAAGATTCCCTGACTTATTCGGACGACTATGACACCCATGGTATCCGCGACATGGTGGATCTGAAGCTCAGAGTCGGTCGTGTGTTCGGAAACTCGATGTTCTATGGCACGATCGGTAGGAGCACGGTGCTGCCGAATTACTATGGATCCGATTCGACCTACGGTGATGCATCCGGGACGCTGTTTGGCGCGGGGTTTGAGACGAACCTTTCAGATCGTGTCATGGTTGGCATCGACTTCACGTCGCGCGGAGTTAATGATCTCAAAGTTGGTCCAGATCGCATAAACACTACGTCTATTCGTGCGGGTGTGCGGTTTTAATCTACGTCTGATCCAGTTTCTGAGGCATGGAAGGTGGCGGCCAGGCGCTGACGATCAATTTTGCCGCCTTCATTCCGCGCCAATCGACCTACATGCTTTATTGAAACATCACGTAGCTTCGAGAAGCGCGCCTGAATCACTGCGATAAGGTCATCTGGACGGATTTCCTGCTTGGCAGAATAACAGATCCCCAGCTGATCTGATCCATTGTCGCTTAGCCGAACAGCGGCGATGTCCGCATTCCCGAACTGTTTGGCAAGCACCGCTTCGATATCGTCCAGCGCGTATTTCTCGCCGTCAGCGTTCAAAACATTTGAAGTTCTGCCAACAAAATAGAGCGAATTGCCCTCACGCCGCAGTACGTCGCCTGACAGGAACACCCCGTTCTTGAACCCGTGACCGCTTTCAGATAGCGATCCAAGATAACTGCGTGCACCGGAATCTCGGAAACGAAACCCAACGAGGCCTTCTTCACCTGCAACGGGTTGCATATCTTCGTCGAAAAATTCGATCTGTAGATCGCTGCGGTGAAACTCACCCAAATAGCCGCTTTCCCAGGTGGTTTCGTTCATGGAAAGATTGGCATGACAGACCATCCCAACCTCAGATGATCCATAACTTTGCGCAATCGCAAACTCACCCAGTTCAAATAGTGCTCGTACCTTGTGGGCAGGTGTAAACGCGCCACCAAGCTGGATCTCTTCCAGCGACATCAAGTGCTGTTCGGACGCATCGAATTCGAGGATCTGCGCCACGACGGCGGGCGTCGCGGCCAAGTGTGTCACTCGATAAAGATCGCAATACTGGGGTATCCGATCCAGGTGCTCGGACAAGGTAATGATACTGCCTCCGGCCAGCAGAACCGCCAGATTGCCGTTCATCGCCCAACTTGAGTTGGCCGGTGATGAATTCAGATACCGCTGCGCTTGTACTCGGTTCTGCGGAAGCCTTTGCATGCCAATAATGTCATCCATGCGCGCCTGTTCCGAAATGGAAACCAACTTTGGCCTACCCGTCGTACCCGACGTGGCAAACACAAAATGTGCCTCGGGAGTTGTAATGGCGCGGTAGTCGGGCAGCGGTATACTGCGGAGGGGCGTGAACCAATCCGAAGTGACCACGATTGACCCTTTGGACTTAGCTTCTTCCCCTCCCTCCAGCGTAACTACTTTGAAATCCGACAGGCCCGCAGCGCGTACCACCTTGGGAAAGGTAAAAATCACCGTAAGCGACCGGAGGCTGGCCACCATCGCCAGCGCAATACACAACTCGCCGCGCTGCATGTCGACAACTAGTGAGTCACCAGGTTGAACGCCCCTCGTGCGCAATTGCATATCCATCGTCGCAATCAAGCGTTGCAGATCATCGAACCCCAATTGACTGCGTTCCGTAAGAACGGCCGTTTTTGCGGGATGTTCTGCGATGGTCCGGGCCATCGCTGATATGAGCTTTTGCTTTGCAGTCATGATGCCCAGTCGGTATTCAATCTGCGAAATTCTCTAGCACATAGGGGTGGTGTCGGAAACCGCTCAGTAGTTTTTCGGCACAGTTTACGGTAGCGTATCGGATGTGCCGGCGCGAATGATAGCAGATGAAAATAAAGGCAACTCTGAGCAATGGAAAACAAACTAATTGCCGCGCTGGAAACCGCTTTTGTCCAGCATCGCCGGGTCACCGCCTTTTGGCAGGAAGACGGCACTGCCTTAACCTTCGAAAATTTGCACTACACGATCATTAGCTTTGCTGAGCAGCTGCTTGAAAAAGGTGTTTCGAAAAAGGAAAATGTTGCTGTCTTCATTGGCGATCCACTGGCAGGGCTGGCGCTAAGGATTGCGATTTTGCGGATCGGGGCAAATTTGGTCTCGGCACCCAGGCAGCGCTTGCTTGATCCCAGTTTGGAAATTCGTTTTGTCATTTGCAGGGCAGATGAGGAGATTCAGCATCCCGGCAGGGTCGACTTCGATCAAAGCTGGATTCGGTCTCCAAGTCGCATGGTGCCAATCGGTCAGGCCGGAAATGTTATCCTCAGCACCTCCGGAACGACGGGCACACCTCAATTGCGCTCTTTCGCGGACGACGGAATTTACAACCGTGTAATCCACGGCCTTTCGTTTCGGGGTGCGCTTCACGGCCCGGTGCTCATTGCTCAGAACATGGCAGCAATTGTTGGGCTGAAGGCTTCACTTACCGCGCTGATAAGTGGCCAGCCCCAGCTTCACTTTCGCGGCGAACCTGAAAAAGTGGTGGCTCAGACGGCGCTTTTCGGCATTTCAGTTGCCTTCATCGCACCCGTGGAACTGGTCCGTTTAACAGAAGCCGCCGAGTCAAATGATGCGGTGGAACTAAGAATAGAACGTATCAACGTCGGCGGCGGAAAAATCTCGCGTTTGCTGGCCGAACGGGCCGAACGCGCCCTATCCGGGGAAGTTTTCACAGATTATGGGAGCACCGAAACCGACACGATTGCAAGCCAACGGATTGTCGAGGGTCCTACGGCGCAAGGCGCGGTTGGTCGGCCACATCATCCCATCGAGTGCCGAGTTCGTCAGATAGAAGGTCATGTCGGTGGCAGCAATGGCGACGGAGTACTTTGGGTCCGCATCCCATCGGCGCTGAATTCATTTGATTTTCCGGGGGGAGAGTCACTGAGCGACAAAATGGGATGGATCAATACAGGTGACATTGCCAGAATAGAATCTGACGGGACTATTGTTCTGACGGGCCGGGTATTCGACCTGATCAATGCGGGCGGAAACAAGATCTCAACCGGCGCGGTGGAATCGATAGCCCTGGCAAGCGGCATGGTGGCTGAAGTTGCGGCGTTTCGGTTGGATACGGATTCGGGCATTGATGCGATTGGAATAGCGGCCATCCCATTGGGTGCGGATCAATCTCCATTGAGATTATCAGACCACCTTGTCGAAGTGTTGCGCGGCCATTTCAACATCAGTGTGTTCTTTTCTGACGAACTCCCGCGAGGCGACACCGGGAAAATTGATCGGAGTCGCTTGGCAACCTGGGTCGATTCGACCAGCAAGAAGAGTTAGACCCCATGATCTTGGTGTGAACTGACTGGGCCGGTGGCCTCTCCCGCGGCATTCTCCGTTCGAGGGTTGCGCCGGATTGGCTGGTGCCGAGCCTCAAGAATGGGGGAGAGACCAGATGCATAATAGCATGTTTATTGGGCTGGATGTCCACAAGGCGACAATCTCGGTCGCAGTCGCACAAGATGGGCGTGGTGGTGAGGTCCGCCACTGGGGGACGGTTGCGCACCGGCCCGATCACATCCGAAAGCTGGTGGAGAAGTTCAGTGCTGGCGGAAGCCGTCTGCATTTTTGCTATGAGGCTGGGCCATGCGGCTATGGCCTGCATCGCCAGCTTGTCGAGTTGGGGCATGACTGCATCGTAGTCGCCCCCTCACTCATTCCCGTAAAGGCGGGCGACCGGGTGAAGACGGACCGCCGCGATGCGGTGATGCTGGCGAAACTGCACCGTGCAGGCGAGCTGACGGCAGTGTGGGTACCTGACGCCGCGCATGAGGCAATGCGCGATCTGGTCCGAGCCCGAGCGACCGCGATGCGGGTGCTGGGCAAGGCGCGACAGCATCTTCAGGGGTTTTTGCTGCGCCACGGTCGTATCTATCCGGGAAAGAAAGGCTGGACGGTTGCCTACCGCCGCTGGCTGACGACGGTGCGATTCCAGCATCCGGCGCAGCAGATCGTATTGCAGGACTACATCGACGCGGTGACTGACACCGAAGCCAGGGTTGAGCGATTGGCAGGCCAGATTGCGGCCCTTCTCCCGAGTTGGTCACTGGCGCCAGTTGTCGAAGCGGTCCAGGCTATGCGTGGGGTCGCATTCATCGTCGCCGTCACAGTGGTGGCCGAGGTCGGAGATTTTAATCGTTTCGACAACCCGCGTCAGCTGATGGCCTATCTCGGGCTGACACCATCTGAACATTCCAGTGGCAACACTGTGCGCCGGGGCGGGATCACAAAGGCCGGCAGCGGATTGGCGCGACGTGCCCTGATCGAGGGCGCGTGGAGCTACCGCATGCAGGCGCGCGTCAGTCGCAAGCTTCACGACAGGATCGAGGGGCTCCCCAACGTGGTGCGCGACATCGCCTGGAAGGGTCAACTTCGAATGTGCCAGCGATACCGCCATCTGCTCGCAGCCGGGAAGGCGAAAGTGGTCGTGATCACGGCCATTGCCCGCGAGATGGTCGGCTTTATCTGGGCCATCGCTAAAGCAGTGACGGCCGCACCCGTCGTAAACGCTCGCACCGAAAGCTGAGAGGACAAAAAGCGCCCTGATCACGCCGATGCGCAAGGTTGGGGGCGGAACGCGGTGGGGAACCCTCGTGCCCTGTTATGAGCCGACAAGGTCGACGCTCGCTCCTTAGAACGAGGCAGCCCCAGGACGAAACCACGGTCATGCGGTATCCAACCCGCGTATGAGAGCTTGCTCAACCGTCGTCTCAGTTCCGTCTCCTACCATGTGCATCCACATCACGCTGCGCCTGGCACCGCCGGGATATTAGCGTTGAAACAGGGGCTTGACATCGATCATGAGAACAGGCTGCTGAAAAAAAGTCTTTCTCGACGCGAATTTGAGAACGTGATTCACTCTGTGCATAGCATTTGGGGGTGATGATGCGCGGAACGGACGATGCGAGCGGGACGCTTTTTTTTCAGTAGCCTGCTAGTAAGAGTCCTATAGAATACTGCGGATGAGTATTGAAACTTAAAAAAAAACCTATAGAGAAACTATAGTGTGTGCGTCGTCAGAGTTTTTGGAACCAAGAACGGCCTAAACTAAGAGAGAGTCTGGCTCATCTGATTTCTGTGATTATGCGGCGCGTTGTCTGTGATGCAAGCGCCGCGTTTCGAGCGTCTTTCGTTTGATCCTTTCTCTTTGTTTTAGAATGGCTTTGTCACGGCCGAAGTAGACGTCGGATGGCGTGACGTTGTTGAGGCTCTCGTGGTACCGCTGATGATTGTAGTGTTCGACGAAGGCTTCGATCTGGGCTTCGAGATCGCCCGGCAAGAAGTAGTTTTCGAGCAAGATGCGGTTCTTCAGGGTTTGATGCCATCGCTCGATCTTGCCCTGAGTCTGCGGATGATACGGCGCACCGCGAGAATGCTTCATGCCTTTGTCCTGCAGCCATTCAGCAAGGTCGCCTGAGACGTAGCTGGAGCCATTATCGCTGAGCAGGCGTGGCTTGTGAACGACGTGGACCTGATCACAGCCGGATGCCTGCAGGGCCAGATCGAGCGTATCTGTCACATCCTCAGCCCGCATGTTCGTGCACAACTTCCACGAGATGATGTACCGGCTGTAATCGTCGAGGATCGTGCTGAGATAAAACCAACCCCAGCCGAGAACTTTGAGGTAGGTGAAGTCGGTTTGCCAAAGCTGATTGATGGCGGTGGTCTTGTCGGTGAACTCGCTCGCTGCCTTGATAACAATGAAGGCGGGGCTGGTGATCAGATCGTGGGCTTTCAGCACTCGGTAGACCGAAGATTCTGAGACAAAGTAGCGGTTCCGATCCGTGAAGGTCACCGCCAGTTCGCGCGGCGACAGCTCCGTTTCCTTCAACGCCAGCTTGACGACCTTGCGGCGCACCGTGTCAGGAATGCGGTTCCAGACGTTTTTTGGCTTGGGGGATTGATCCTGCAGCCCAGCCTCGCCACGCTGCAGATACCGATCATACCAACGGTAAAATGTGGTGCGGGGCAGGCCCATTTTTGCCAACGTCTGACGTGCTGACAGGTGCGATCCCTCGACCAGCCGGATGATCTCCAGCTTCTCGGATGGGTGATACCTCATTCTTGGTCGCCCCCATCCCCTGTCATGCTTTTTTTGAGCAAACGGAGGTCAAGCGTCTGCTCCGCAACGACCTCCTTCAGGTCCCGAGCTTCGCGCCGCAGATCCTTGACCTCGTCGGTCGTCGCAGCACGCGCTGTATCGCCCGCCAGGCGTCTCTTCCCGGCCTCCATGAAGTCCTTCGACCATTTGTAATAGATGCCCTGTGAGATGCCCTCACGGCGACACAGCTCGGCAATACTGTCCTCGCCGCGCAGGCCGTCCAGTACGATGCGGATCTTCTCTTCCGATGAATATTGCCTGCGGGTCGCCCGCTTGATGTCTTTGACGATCTTCTCGCCGGCGCTCTTCGTTGTCTGTCTCATGCCCCACTCCTCAGTGGTTACGATGCGCCAACAACTCTCTCTTATCAAATCGCCCTATTTGGACCCATAAGCGCTGACGTCAGACACGGTATCATTGGCAGATGCGCGCGCGGCAGCACTTCAGATTCAGGCCGAGGCTGAACGTGGCATTGACCGGATTGCTGACATGCGCGCCGCTGAACTTGAGATGGAGCGAGCATCTGCCAACCAGAATAGTGTTTCGGATGTTCTGGACCGGTATGAGCAACTGAAGTTGTCCCATCTCAAGACCGGGGCTGAACGTGGCCGTGAACTCAGGAAGGCGCTGACATCGAGTCTGCACCAGCCCATCAGCATGCTGTCCAGATCAGTGCTTCAGGATGCGATTGACGCCAAAGTCGAGGCAGGGCGGCTGGTCTATGCAAATCGCATACGCGCCTAAGCGGCCCGACGTCGTACAGGCTACCTACGATAGGTCTCTGGCGCCATAGTCTCGGCGAACATGCGCGCATCCAGCGCATCCGCAATGCCGGTTCCTATACATTCTCGCGGTTTTCGGCCCAACCTGTTCCAAAAACAGCGAGGAAACTATGAGCCGTATTCTCCCATCCGTAATTCTGTCCCTGATGATGTTGTTTGGACATGAGGTTCATGCCCAAGACATGGTCGGGCAACTTCTAACGACCAAAGAGTGTGAAGACTGCCGCCTCAAGGGGGCGGATATTAGCCAAGCGCACCTTACGGGCGCAAACCTCAAAGGGTCCGACCTCATCGGTGCAAACCTCAGGCATGCTAACCTCGTTCGTGCGAACCTTTCCGGGGCCATGCTTGTCGGAGCGGACCTCAGTTACGCTGACCTCAGCTACGCGGACCTGAGCGGGTCTAACCTTAGTAATGCAAACCTTACTGGTGTAATCCTACGTCATGCCGCTCTTGTGCAGGCGATTATGTGCAACACCGTGACCCCGTGGGGCATTGATAACTCTGGCTGTGACTAAGCTGCGTTGCAGCGATGGCATGACCGGAAGTTACTCAAGCTCAATACGAACTGGCTGCGCACCTTTCCAAAGCACGCGGTTGCCAAGGTCCATCAGCTTTTCGTGGCCTTTGGTGATGCTAATGAAATGGTTGCCTGCCAACTGGCCCATCTTGGACGAAAAATCGACACCACCGTAAGCCAAAAGTATCTCGGCCTCGCTGACGCCGCCGGGGTAAAGAATGAAATGGCCGGGTGCGGGATGGCTGGTGTGGTTTTCGTATCCGACGTCAAAACTTTGGTCGCCGAACGGAATCCACACACCCTCACCGCTCCAACGGACGTGCACCAACTCGCTGGTCAAGGGCAGCATGGCGGCGATCAGCTTGCAGGTTTCAGGCGCCGCCTCGGTTTCCAGTTTTGCCTCGAATTCATATGGGCCCGCCGTGATTTTCAGTTTTGTCATAGGGTGGTTCCTTCCTTCGGGTTGTCGAAACGTTGGATTGAAAGCGGGGCGAGGTCGGTCCGGGTTCTGCCATGCAGGGCAATTCCTGCTGCCTCTCGCTCCATTAACGGCCCCAACGTATAGCCAATGACATTCGCGGCAAAGCTGACGCCCAGATGTTCGGACAAGGCACCGATCAGCGGCGCACCGTCAATATCAATATTCATCGCGGACCATCTACGGATCGGAGATGCAGAACGCGCCCCGGGCGCGTTATTAGGACGAATATTGCCCGAAGACACGGACCACCTGCCAGTCTATCCTCGAAGACCGCTGACCAAAATTTTCTAGAAATTTTTTGAGGGATTTGGATTCGGTGACTGATCGAGTGTGCTGAAAAATGTGTACTCACTTAACCCACTCCCGTTCGGTTAAATTAAATTTGTAGCCCAGTTTTGTGAGTTCAATTCGAATTGTATCCCGCAGCGCGCAGGCTTCATCTGAAACGACATCGGGTGATTCTGGCAGTCTGCAAAGTTGATGTAAGTCCATCTCGACCCGCATCATAAGTTCAATATCGAACCTCACCGCATCTTCTGCAAAAGCTGGCAATGAAGCGACATGTCCGTCGTCATATAAAATGGAACATCAGAGCGGCTTGAGCATTGGAGGCTCTGGCTCGTTTGTGTGATTGATTATGCGGCTTGTTTTTGATGTTGCAAGCGGCGTTGTTGGATTGTCTGTTTCTTGATCTTTTCCCTTTCTCTGATGATGGCTTTGTCACGCCCAAAATAGACGTCTGCCGGCGTCACGTTGTTCAGGCTCTCGTGGTAGCGTTCGTTATTGTAGTAATCGACGAAGGCCTCGATCTGGAGTTCGAGATCACCGGGCAGATAGTAGTTTTCCAGCAAAACCCGGTTCTTCATGGTTTGATGCCAGCGTTCGATCTTGCCCTGTGTTTGCGGGTGGAAAGGAGCTCCGCGAACGTGATCCATTTTATGGTCCTCCAGCCATTCGGCCAAATCACCGGAGATGTAACAGGACCCATTATCACTTAGCAGGCGAGGCATGTGGCGAACGATGGCATGGTCGCACCCTGACGCCGCCAAAGCCAACTCAATCGTGTCAGTCACGTCCTCGGCCCGCATGTTCGTGCAAAGTTTCCAGCCAATGATGTAGCGGCTGTAATCATCCAGGATCGTGCTGAGATAAAACCAGCCCCAGCCAATGATCTTGAAGTAGGTGAAGTCGGTTTGCCACATCTCGTTGATGGCAGTCGTTTTATCCGTGAACTCGTCGGCGGCTTTGATCACAACGTAGTCTGGTGCCGTGATCAGATCAGCTTCCTTCAAAAATCGGTAAGCCGATGATTCAGAGATAAAGTATCGCTTCTCATCAGTGTATTTGACCGCCAGTTCCCGGGTCGTCAGCGCCTCATGTTCCAGCGCGAACTCGATCAGATCATCCCTCCGATCCTGTGGAATACGGTTCCAGACAGACTTTGGGCAAGGCGAGCAATCCGACAAGGCATCAAGCCCACCTTCCACGTAACGGTCGTACCAGCGATAAAATGTGGTACGAGGAATGCCCAACATGTCGAGGGTCTGCTTCGCAGGAAGATGGGACCCCTCAACGGTGCGGATGATCTCCAGTTTCTCAGACGCGGGGTATCTCATTCCTCGAACTCCCCAGCCCCTGTCATGCTTTTTTTGAGCAGGCGGTTTTCAAGTGTTAGATCGGCAACGCATTCCTTCAGTGCCGTCGCCTCGGATCGCAGATCCTTCACCTCAGGCGGCGTCGCTTGCCGGGCCGTATCGCCCGCCAGACGGCGTTTCCCGGCTTCGAGGAATTCCTTTGACCAGCTGTAATACAGGCTTTCGGAGATACCCTCTCGGCGGCATAGCACAGAAATAGTTTCCTCGCCGCGAAGGCCCGCCAGAACAATGCGGATCTTCTCTTCAGACGAATAGGTATGTCGCGTTTTGCGGCGGATGGTTTTAACCAGCTTGTCAGCCGCAGCTTTACTGGTTCCGGATTTCTTGTTCATCTTCACTCCTTGACGGTTACGATGAACCAGAAATCCTCCGTTAGCTAAACCTCAAATCTGTCCCACGAGTGCTGACGTCAGACA
>CALSNT010000011.1 GCA_943787785.1 uncultured Paracoccaceae bacterium
GTGAACCTGCCGCGCCAGATGCGCTTTGACGTGATTTCGGCGAAGAACCGTTCGACCATGTTCAGCCACGACGCGCTGGTCGGCGTGAAGAGGTGGTCTTGCTTTTTCGACCATTCTGCAGCCTTGCTAAGGTAGACCATGGTTTGGTTTTAGGCTGCTAATTTCATTGGTTCTGTTTTGCTGACATAGGCCTCGTCAGGGGTCAAGATGCCGTGGGTCGAATGAGGTCGTTCAGCATTGTAATAGGCCAACCATTTTCCAATGCCCGCCTTGGCCTGTGACCCTGTTTCAAAGGCGTGTAGATAAACGCATTCGTACTTGAGGGACCGCCAGAGCCGCTCAATCATCCGATTGTCGATCCAGCGGCCCTTACCGTCCATGCTGATCTTGATCTTCGCATCGGTCAGGACGTCAATCCAATCACCGCTGGTGAACTGGCTACCCTGATCGGTGTTGAATATCTCCGGTGTGCCGTGTTTGGCCAATGCCTCTTTCAAGGCTTCAACGCAAAAAGTGGTGTCCATGCTATTCGAGAGCCGCCATGCCAGCACCTTACGGCTATGCCAGTCCATGATTGCTACCAGATACAGAAAGCCCCGTTGCATTGGGATATATGTGATGTCGGCGCACCAGACCTGGTTTGGCCGGTTGATCACAATATTCCTGAGCAAATACGGCCATATCTTGTGCTGAGGGTGCTTCTTGCTCGTGTTGGGCTCCTGGTAGATCGGAACCAATCGCATGAGCCGCATCAAGCGACGCACACGGTGACGGCCGCACTTGTGGTTGTTCCGCTTCATGTACCGGGCCATTTGGCGCGACCCATACCACGGCGTCTCCAAAAATTGCTTGTCGATGATCTCCATGAACCGCAGGTTCTCCGCACTTTCGCCCTTCGGCTGATAGTATAGGTTCGACCGTGCCAGCGTCAGCAGCGCGCACTGACGCCGAACACTCAGCTTATGATCCTTGCTCACCATTTTTTGCCTCGCGTCCCCAGCAGTTGACGCGAGGCATCCGCTAAAAAATCTCGCTCCACCACCAACTGCCCAATCTTTGAATGCAGCTTCTCAACTTCAGCCGCGCTGACCTCCGGTGCTGGATCTCTACCACGCCGCTCAAAGGCTGATGTCATGTTGTCCAAGGCCGCACGTTTCCAAGTGCTGATTTGGCCGGAATGGACGCCATACTTCTTGGACAGCTCCGAAAGCGTCATCTCCTCGCGGATCGCATCAAGCGCAACACGCGCCTTAAACTCCGCTGAATGGTTCTTCCTCTTTGTCATCTCAGATCGTCTTTCTCACTAGTCGATCTACCTTAACTAATGGTCCGAAATCTTGCGACCACCTCTTGAAATGCAGTTTGAAGCGTGGATATTTTTCCAGCCAGGCCTTCACCTCACGGGTCTTGTGCGTGGCGTAGTTGTCCAGGAATGGATCACCGTCTGATGCACGCCATGCTTCGCGACCAGCTCGGCGTTCGTCGCCTACCCATGAAGGGCCTGTAGCGCCACTTTCGCCTTGAATTTGGCGCTGTAGTTCTTCCGTTTACCTGCCACGCTGTGTCTGACGTCAGCGCCCATGGGACAGTTTAGGCATATTGCGGAACGGAGGGTTTCCGGCTCATCGTAGCCTACATGGAGCGAAGATGAGCAAGAAACCCGTGACGAAGAAAGCCGAGGCCGAGAAGGTCGTCAAAGACATCCGCCGCGCGACCCGTAAGATACATAGCGCGGAAGAGAAGGTCCGCATTGTCCTGGCTGGCCTTCGCGGCGAGGACAGCATTTCAGAACTGTGCCGTCGGGAGGGGATCGCCCAGAGCCTGTATTACAGCTGGTCGAAGGAATTTCTCGAGGCGGGAAAGAAGCGCCTGGCAGGTGATACGGCGCGCCAGGCAACCAGCGCGGAGGTCAAGGACCTGCGTGCCGAGTCTTTGGCCCTCAAGGAAGTGGTGGCAGACCTTATCCTTGAGAACCGCGTCCTCAAAAAAAACACGAGCGGGGCTGGGGGCGACCGCGAATGAGATACCCAGCATCCGAGAAGCTCGAGATCATTCGCATCGTCGAGCAATCCCACCTTCCGGTCCGCCGAACCCTGGCCCAGATTGGCATTCCGCCCACAACTTTTTACCGCTGGTATGATCGCTACGTCGAGCATGGCCCGGAAGGGTTGGAAGACCGCTCATCACGGCCGTCCAGGGTCTGGAACCGCATCCCGGATCCGTGCGGGACCAGATTCGTCGACTTGGCGCTGAACGAGCCGGATCTGTCCCCGCGAGAACTGGCCGTCCGCTTCACCGATACGGAAAAGTATTTTGTGTCAGAAGCTTCGGTCTATCGCTGCTCAAGTCCTATGACCTGATCACCAGCCCCGCCTATGTCGTCGTCAAGGCTGCCGATGAGTTCAGGGAAAGACCACCGGCCGAACCAAATGTGGCAGACCGACTTCACCTATCTCAAGGTCATCGGCTGGGGCTGGTTCTATCTGTCCACCGTGCTGGACGACTTCTCGCGTTACATCGTCGGCTGGAAGCTCTGCACCAACATGGGGGCAGATGATGTCAGCGCGACGCTCGACATTGCCCTGGCCGCATCAGGATGTGACAGCGTCACCGTGCTGCACAAGCCCCGGCTACTCAGCGACAACGGACCCTGTTACATCGCGGGAGATCTCGCCGAATACCTCGAGAAGAACGGCATGGATCACGTGCGCGGGGCTCCCATCCATCCCCAGACCCAAGGCAAGATCGAGCGCTGGCACCAGACCCTCAAGAACCGCATCCTGCTCGAAAACTACTACCTGGAGGGCGAACTCGAGGCGGCGATCACCGCCTTCGTCGAGCACTACAACCATCGCCGATATCACGAGAGCCTCGGCAATCTGACGCCTGCCGACGTCTACTTCGGGCGCGGCCCGGCAATCCTGGCAGAAAGGGAGGAGATCAAAACACAGACCATCCAGAACCGGCGCTTGATCCATCAGCGCCAAGCAGCATAACGTCAACCAACAGAGCCGGAGCCCTCCAGACCAAAATCACGCCGCCTGTCCCAAATCATTCGACGACGGACAACCGTCGGCATCGACATAAGAGCCCTGAAAGGCATATCCAAACCACAGTGCAACCCCGATCGCCAAAAGAAGCGGCGAAATCCAAGCTATTCTTGGCATGAGACGCCTCGATTTTCTTATCAGTTGCATTGATCGTACCGGTAATCGCCGAGCTCCAAGCCAGTTTTCATTCCCATTCCGGAATATCAGAAGTTCAGGCGCCATCCTCAGCCAAAAGGGCGACAACGAAGTCCTTGGGTGTTTTCGGCGTTCCCGAAGTAGCTGTACGATGTCATCGCCCGTTGAGTTTCGCCATTGATGGTGACGCGGGCGTCCCACTGATCCTTGGGGATTGTCGAGGATCACGTACTCGATTTGCCGCTTGATCCCGCCGCCGCCACAATAGACCACACCTTCTGGTGCCTCCAGGGTGTGGCGCTTTGGTCCAATTTACGGCATTCGGCTCGTAGCGACCGAATGGCGGCAGCCGATCCCTCGAGACCAAAAATACCATAAGTGACGTCCTGATCGATCATCGCCAGGTTCAAGACCGCATTTGCCGCAATCTGGTCGAGCACAAACGCATAGTCTGCTGCATCTGGAGAAGACGATCTCCACCGGGTAATTGTCAACGATACCGATTGACGCGTTGGACGCTCCCGCCTGGAAAGCCCCAACCTCTGTCGATCCGTTTGACATAAACCGAATGGATAGGCCCTGTTTGCGCTCGATGTCCTGCGAACTATCATACCCAGCTGGAGAGAACCTGATCCTGTCGCACTGCAACTCGAGGGACATGTTGTTTGTCTGGATAAAGGCATTGGGGACCGACGGTGGCCCGCTGTAGTTCCATTCTGCCAATGCCGTCGTGGCAAAAAGGATGGCGCCGAACGAAGCCAGTATCGCTGCATTCAGTGTGTTGCGCATCAGAGCCTTCTCCTCTGTCTTCCTTAGTGATTTTCCGTGGCGCAGCCAACGTACGCCGCCGTTCTAACACTCTTAGAGCGGGACCAATTTGGACCGTCCGGCCTATGTTTCACCATCCTCGCAGACTATTTGCTTTCACGAAGTTTTGCCATGAACTCGTCACACTGTGTCTTAGAACCGACAATCTTCTGGTCGTCCGTCAAACTGGCCTGTCCAGTCGCATCCAGCGCCGCCTTGGTCAGCACTTCGTCGACTTGCTCGGCGGTCATGATGCCAAGCTCCTCTGCCGCCGTCACCGTCGAGCAGATTCCGGCTGATAGGCCGGTAGCAATGCCCGCACCCGCACCGACACCCATCAAAGCACCGCCGCCAAAGACGAGGGCGCCTGCGCCGCCGATAACCAATCCGAAAATCAGCGTAATGATTGTTTTTCCCACTTCGATATTCCATTTTTCTTTTTGGACTGGTCACTCAGCCTTCAGAAACCTCGGAATGCGAAAACCAAAAGTGCCATCGCAAAGGTATTGATGAGTACGAACAAACCATTCTTCGGCGGTAACAGATGCGTTGCATGCATCATATCCCGCAGTATGTCACCGTACAAAAGCCACGCGGCCACACGGGGCTACCCGCAAACGACTGCATCAAGTACAATCGTTCATGTTATCACCGCCAGCGAACGCATGTGCTAAAGCCTAGTACTGGACGAATTCTACAATTCTGGCCCGATCCATCAACGTTGCAGTAGCCGCTTGCATTGCGACCCGCGACGCTCCAGCTGAACGAGGCTCCCTGTGCCCGCAACTCCGCAGCGCTCATGTTGCCCGCGGTTGCTCCCATGCTGACCGATACGTCCGAACTGATCGCGCCGAACTGCTCTATCACCCGGTTTTTGCAAGCCAACCCGAGGCTTCCAATCAAGTCGTCTCCGGACTGTGTTCCGGCCGCTGGAGCGCCGGTGCTGCCGGTGTCTTCTACGCATCCAGCGAGTGATGCAGCTGCCAAGATTGCTGTTACCAGCGCAATTCGTGTCTTCATTGGTGTTTTCCTTTATTCGATCGCACCAATTGAACTGCCACTCCTATGGCAGATCTTGATTGACTTCCTTCAATGTAGCCACCGAAGGATAGCAACAACCTTGATATATGTCAGTAACTTTTACGGTGTCAACGGCGGCGTAATATCCTGCCACTAGGGCGGAGCAAAAGCCGGCCAGTTTGTGGTGTGCGCCTTGGAGCGTGAGGCCCTCAGGTAGCAAGCACGTTCCAAGGCGCATTGGCCGTCAGGCCAATCCTGCTTTGATCAAGTTCCGGTTGTTTTGGTTCGTTGGCGGCTCTGGCTGAGGCGGTAGCTTTCGCCGTTCATTTCCAGAATGTTCACATGATGGGTCAGGCGATCCAGAAGGGCGCCAGTCAGGCGTTCGGTGCCGAATGTGTCAGTCCATTCTTCGAATGGCAGGTTTGCTGGTGATTAGCGTGGAGCCGCGTTCGTAACGCTGTGAGATCAGCTCGAACAATAGTTCAGCCGCCGGTTTTGCTGAGGGGCACGAAGCCCAACTCGTCGATGATCAGCAGTTTGACTTTGGCCAGTTGTCGCTGCAGGCGCAGCAAGCGCTTCTCGTCCTCTGGATTCCATCAGTTCATTGACCAACGCCGCTGCTGTTACAAACGCCACCGGCAGCCCTTTTTGACACGCTGCAAGGGGCGTCTTGCTGGCTAATGCTGATTGCGGAAGCTGCTGGTTGTAAAGCCAGACGTAGCGATGCAGCGTGGCTCCCAGTTCTTCGCCGGATCGGAAGTGGTGGCTTTGTAGGACGTCTTCGATACGACCGTTGAAACGCTCGACCATGCCGTTGGTTTGGGGTGATCTGGGCGGGGTCAGGCGGTGTTCGATGCCCAAGGTCCGCGCAGAGCCGGTCGAACTCATGCCCCCCCGTTGCTGCCCGCTTGCGCAAGCCAAAGAGCCGGTCGGTGAACTCCTTGCCGTTGTCTGTGAGAATGGTGCGGATGCGGATCGGACAGGCGCGTTCAAGATCCCGCAGGAAGCGGCGGGCGTTGGCCGCCGTCTTGTTGTTGTAGATGCGGATAAAGACCCAGCGGGTGGCCCGATCAATCGCAACGAACAGATAACGGCGTGAGGTCTGGTCCTCCATCTGCGGCAGGTACTTCACGTCAATGTGGATGTATCCCGGCTCGTATGCCTTGAAGCCGCTGTGCTTGGGGCGGGCGTCCTTTACCTTCAGATCGCGCAGGTTGCCCACGCCATGGCGACGCAGGCAACGATCCAGCCCTGAGCGCGAGACATCCGGGTTCAGGAACTCCCGAACCACGGCGAGCAGATCGTCCAGAGACACAAGCAGCGTCTTGCGCAAAGAGACCGCAACAGCTTCCTGAGCGGGCGTCAGGGTCGTTTGCAGTCGATGCGCTGTGTGGCTGCGATCCTGGACACTGTCTCGCTTGCGCCACTTCCATACCGTCTGCTCAGTAGTCCCAAACCGCTCTGCCAAAACCCAGGCGGGTTCGTCGCTCGCTTGAATTTTCGCCCGTATCTTGGGTGTCGTCGTTGCCTGGCTATGAAGTTGGATCAGCATTGAGCGTTCTCCCGAATGTCACCCAAAACCGATCTTGCCATGAAAAGGGCAGATCGGCGAGGATCTATGTGATCATCCGGGATGGAACAGTATGTGTCGAAGTCTTAGCGGGTCTCTGTTCGGGTGGTTTGATTTTTATCAATTGGGGTCCAGTGCGCCGTAATTAGCCCAGTTCCCATCAGAACGCATTTCGTTCGCCCAGAATCGTATACTTAGGTGACGCGTGCCAGCGCCCCAAAAAGGGCCCCCCACCCCGGGGTAGGGGTCGGCGTGTGGTGTTTGGAATCTACATGGGGGTGCCCGTCTTATGCGGCTACACCGTGGGCTCAATCGGCGCAGGTCACGCTAGCTTCAAATGTGGACTCAAGTGTGGACCCAAATCTGGGGCTCCTTCATATTATACCTTATAATACAATAATGTTAGTGCATTTTAGTGGCGGAGAGACAGGGATTCGAACCCTGGGTAGGCTTGCACCCTCAACGGTTTTCGAGACCGCCCCGTTCGACCACTCCGGCACCTCTCCGCGGGGGTCAGCGCAGTTCATGTAAAGTGCGGTTCGGGGTGGTGCAAGCGGATAGTCCTAGGCTCGCAGCAAGTAGAAAAGTCAGCAGCCGGGTTGTGCGGCCCACCTCTTCCAAATTGGGCCGATTAGGTTTACCTCCGACCCTGATGGTGTTGGAGGCATTGATGTTCGAGTTCACGTGTAGGAATCTGCGATTTGCAGTGAACTTGATAATTGTATTGGTCCTGGGGACGTCAACCCAGGCGCAGGCTGAACCGCGCGCAGACGTCCGTGCACTGTTCGACGCTTTAGATCTGCAAGGCATCGTACAGATCATGCAGACCGAGGGGCGCGTCTATGGCGACAACCTTGAAGAGGAGATGTTTGTCGGTCGCGGTGGGGCCGCCTGGCAGGCAGTGGTCGCTGACATATATCATGCGGAGACGATGAGTGACGTCGTGCTTGATGGGCTGGATCGTGCGCTTGCAGATGCCGACCTTGGCGTGATGCTCGAGTTTTTTGAGTCGGACCGAGGGCAACGGATTGTCGCCCTCGAGTTGAGTGCCCGCGAAGCGCTGCTCGACAAAGAGGTCGAGGTTCTGTCCGAGCTGAAATTTGAGGAAATGCAGCAGGGCGGTGACCCGCGGCTGGACCTTCTCGCCGGTTTCATCGAAGCGAATGACCTTATTGAAAGCAATGTAGTTGGCGGGCTGAACTCCAGTTTTGCGTTTTACCAGGGTCTACAGGAAGGCGGCGCGTTCGAGGAGGCATTCAGCGAAGATCAGATTCTTGCGGATGTCTGGGCGCAGGAGTCCGACATCCGCGCCGACACGACGCAATGGATCTATTCGTACCTGGCATTGGCTTATCAGCCATTGGAAGACGCCGATATCATGGCTTACACGGAATTCTCTTTGACGCCGGATGGACAGTTGCTGAATCAAGCTCTGTTTGATGCTTTTGACGACATGTACACCGGGATAAGCCGCGCACTGGGGCGCACAGCTGCGCAATACCTGACCGGCGAAGACATCTGAGTCATGGCGCGCACGCCGAACACGGCTTCGCCTCAGGATATCGCAAGCGCGAAGGGCTGAAATCGCAAGCGCAGCACAGGCGCTAAATGCCAATCGGCCAGAGATCGCGTTGGGACGGATGGATAAGCTGCTGGCGAAATTTCCAGCTCTGGCTCAGGCGCACGCTTTGCGGGCAACAGCCCTCATGAAACTGCGTGAGGTCGATTTGGCTTTGGCAGCCCTTGGACAAGCCACCAAATACGCACCGCAAAGCGAGGAACTCTGGACACGCTACATCACCGACCTGCATCGCGCAGGTCAAAAAGGCAGGGCAAGGCGTGTTGCTGGCAAGGCGACTCTGAAAGGTGCCGCAAAGAAGCGGTTGAAGGATCTCGCGAAAGATGGCCCCAATCTGGCGACGACGTCATTGGGCGAGGTTCCGGCTGAACGCGTTCATGAAGTACGACGGGCGATCGAGGCCCAGCAATGGCAAGATGCGCAAGATCTGCTGATACCATTGATGTCGAGTTGGCCGGACGTTGCTTTCCTCTATAATATGCGCGGCATCATTTCTATGGAGTGCGAGGACTTCGAGACCGCTGAGATTGACTTCCTCCACGCATTGCAATTGTCGCCAACATTTGCCGAAGCCAAAGCAAACCTGGGCGCAGCCCTGTGTCGGATGGATCGGTTTAATGATGCACTCAGAATCCTTCGGCCAGCGCATGCGGAAAATCCGCTCGATCCTGTTGCGGCGTTCAACCTTTCAGACGCTCTCTATCAATCAGGGGATATGCGTACCTCAATGGAGCTTGTCGACGGTCTCCTGAAGAAATGGCCCAGTAACACGACGTATTTGTCCCATAGGGCGCGGATATTTTCCCACCTTGGACGGCACCAGCAAGTTCTGGAAGTGACAGAAAAGATCTGGGCAATTGATGGCGTGGTCCCCGAAACCCTCGACCATTATCTGACAAGTCTATCGGTTCTGAAGGGACCAGGCGCTGCATTGGAGTTCCTTGAAAAAGCAGACGTAACCGACGACACGACGATTTTGAGCGCGCGCTATCTTGGGCAGATTGGTGACCTAGAAAAGGCCCGTGCGATTCTGACAAATCGCGTCACTGAAAGACCTGACTTCACGCGCGCGTATGGATCCATTGGCAAGATGGGAAAGTGGCAGAAAGGCGATCCGCTGATCGCACAGATGCAGCGGATTTTCAGCAGTGACGAATTGCAGGGCCAAAGGCGAATTGGGCTGGGATTCGCGCTGGGTAAGGCCCTCGAAGACGTTGGTGAGTTCGCTAAATCATTTCAGGTTTTCAAGGCCACGAATGATCTCCAACACCGCGGCCTGGGTGCATGGACATCCAAATTCGGCAACTTTGTCGACGATCGAATTGCGCGGTGGGACGCCCCGACAATTGCGAACCTGCGCCAAAAACATGCTCCGGCTATTAGACCGATCTTTATCGTCGGCATGCCACGCACAGGGTCGTCGCTGACCGAGGCCATCGTTGGACGGCACCCGGATGTTTTCGACCTCGGTGAAGACCAGTTCACTGTGACGACCACCAGTCGTATTGCGATGCCTACGCAGGACAGCATCAGAAAGCTAGCCGAATTGCTTGGCGACAATTTCCGCCGACGCGTTACGTCGCATCTTGTGGCGACCGACAAGCACCTAAGCAACTCTCATCACATCGGGCCAATCTGCGCGGCGCTCCCGAATGCAAAGTTCGTTTTGGTGAGGCGCAACCCCCGAGCAATTTGCCTGTCGATCTATCAGAATGGATTTAGCACCTACGGTCATCCTTATGCCATGAACCTCGAAGACTTGGCGCATCACTACGTGCAGTTTGACAGGTTGATGCAACACTGGAAATCTGTACTGGACGACCAGTTAATCGAGCTCAAATACGAAGATCTGGTCGCGGACCCAGACAACCAGACCCGCAAGCTGATCAGCGATCTGGATCTGCCGTGGGATGATGCCTGCCTTAGCCCGGAAAAATCGACAAGCGCCGTGCGGACTCTCAGCATCGGACAGGTGCGTCAGGGAGTTTACGACTCCTCTCGCGACCGTTGGCGCAAATATGAAGAAGAATTGCAGCCCTTGATCAAGATTCTAGAAGAACACGGGCTGTAACGCCGTCGACCCCGCTTGACTTGGTCGCCACGCGCGCTCATAAGCCCGGCTTCTGGCGAACTTCGGTTGCGCCAGCCTATTCGCAATTCGCCCCCAACGGGGCGCGCAGTCCGAAGGCGGCACTAGCCACCAACGCCGGGAAACCGGGGCCACAGGACGCGGGAAACAAAGGAACGGCCCATGTTCGCGGTCCTCAAGACCGGCGGCAAGCAATACCGGGTTCAGAGCGGAGACATCCTCCGCGTCGAGAAACTCGCAGCCAATGCCGGCGACACTATTCAATTCAATGACGTCCTGATGATCGGTTCGACCATCGGCACCCCCTTTGTGGAAGGCGCCGGGGTACAGGCTGAGGTTGTGGATCAGATCAAGGGCGAAAAGCTCATCCACTTCGTCAAGCGTCGCCGTAAGCACGGCTCCAAGCGCACCAAAGGCCACCGTCAGCAGCTGACGCTGATTAAGGTCACTGACCTGTTGGAAAAAGGCGCCGACAAATCCGGCGTCATGGCCGCATTGGGTGCCGGGTCGGCTGCAATGCCAGCTGCCACTGCGCCTAAGAAGGCCGCACCGAAAAAGGCAGCGCCCAAGAAGGCCGAGCCGAAATCAGAGGCCAAGCCGGAACCGAAAGCGGCCGCAAAGCCAAAGGCTGCCAAAACGGACGCCGCCGACGATCTGACACAGATTTCAGGTGTTGGTCCGGTGATCGTCAAGAAACTGCACGCTCTGGGTGTTACCAGCTTCGCTCAGATCGCAGGTTGGTCTGCCGCCGAGATTGCTGATTTTGACGAGAAGCTGTCGTTCAAAGGCCGGATCGAGCGTGACGACTGGATCAACCAAGCCAAGAAACTGGCGAAGTAAGGAGACGGACCCATGGCACACAAAAAAGCAGGCGGTTCATCCCGTAACGGTCGCGACAGCGCAGGGCGCCGTCTTGGCGTGAAGAAATTCGGTGGCGAAGCCGTCATTCCGGGCAACATCATCGTGCGTCAGCGCGGCACCAAGTGGTGGCCGGGTGAGGGCGTTGGACTGGGCAAAGACCACACGATCTTCGCGGTCGCCGAGGGTCACGTGACGTTCCACAAAGGTCTCAAAGGCCGCACCTTTATTTCGGTACTCCCGGCAGCCAAGGCCGCTGAATAAGCCGACACTCCGCACATACAACCTTCAGGGGATCGGCGGAAACGCCGGTCCCTTTTTCGTTTCCAGAGGGGGCATCCTATGCCCGTCGCAACAGCCAGCTTTCTGGTCTTCGCCGCCAGCCAGATCGGAACCCCCGGTCCGGCCAATATGGCGCTGCTCGCCAGTGGTGCGAAATTCGGACTGCGCGGCTCGTGGCCGTTCATTGCCGGGGTGATCCTGGGCAAGCAACTGATCATTTGGCCGCTGGGGTTCGGTCTGTTGGCGCTTGCCTCAACCGCTCCACTGGTGCTGACGGCCATCAAATGGATTTCGATCGCCGTTGTCCTGTGGATCGCATGGCGGATCGCCAATACACGGCTAAGCCCGGGTTCTGAAAGCGGAAAACCCTTTAGTTTCTGGCTGGGCCTACTGGTCCACCCGTTCAACCCCAAGGCTTGGGCGATGATCACGGCGGGCTTCACATCTTTTGTAGATCCCGGCACCCCGGCCTTGCAGGCTACCGCCACCGTCGCCATCTGCCTGTTGATCGCGCAGATCATCCTGCACCCGATCTGGACCCTGGGAGGGGACCGGATTGCCCGCCTCGTCGCCGGAACCGCGGCCGAGCGTACCCTCATGTGGACACTGGCGGGCCTGACGGTCCTCAGCGTCCTTTTTGTGCTGTTTCAGGGAGGGAACACATGATCCTCGAACCAATCACCGGCCAGCCGACGATCACCGCAGACCGGTTTGTTCTGCGCCCTGTCCGCAAATCCGACAGCGGCCTGCTGCAGATGTATTCCGCCGACGAACGTATCGCGCGCGGTACCCGGTCGATCCCGCACCCGATGCCACCCGGCGCAATCGATGCCTTCGTCGCCCGCGCACAACCACAGAGCGACGAGGATGTCTGGGTGCTGGATGGCTCCATCATTGGTCTGGACGAGGTGTTGGGTGTGGTCGCGCTGGAACGGATGGATCGCAACCAATCTGAAATCTCGTTCTGGATTGCGCCCGCTTGCTGGAACTCTGGGCTCGCCTCCGAGGCGGTGAAGGCCGCGGTTGCCGCCAACCCGCAAAACTGCCGCACTCTGTTTGCTGCTGTGTTTCAGGACAACCCGGTCTCGGCACGCGTGCTGACGAACGCCGGGTTCGATTATCTTGGCGATGCCGAAGCGTTCTCGGTGGCTCGGGGCGCGACTGTCGCGACCTGGACATATGTCTTGAACATGATCTGATATGGCCGTCGCTCCCTTCACCCTGCGAACCGAACGTTTGGAGCTGGACGCAATGACCTTGGCTGACGCGCCTATCGTTCTGGCCGAGTGGGGCGTCCCGGAAGTTGCTCGAATGACCGCGTCGTTCCGGACAGACTGGACGATGGACGCCGTTCGCGACTGGATCGCCGCGCGCTTGCAGCCTGGTGCCAACGGCATCGGATGCGCCATTCGGCGCGCCAGTGATGGCAGGCTAATCGGCTCGGTTGGGATGGGCGGCAATCCGCCAAACCTTGGCTACGCGCTAGGCAAGGAATTCTGGGGCCAGGGCTATGCCTTAGAGGCGGCGCGCGCCTTTCTGACGGCCGCCTTTGCCCATAATTCCACGCTCGACATCGTCGAGGCGGGGGTCTTTGACGATAATCCCGCCTCGTCCCGAATTCTGACCAGGCTGGGCTTCGTGCGCGTGGGTGAGGGCGACTGCACCAGTCTTGCGCGGGTTGAGCCTGCGGCCAATTCCCTCTATCGCCTGACCCGGAAAGCGTTCGGGGCCTCACAATGAAATTTCTCGATCTCGCCAAAGTCTATATCCGGTCCGGCGCTGGCGGCGGCGGAGCCATGTCGTTCCGGCGCGAAAAATATATCGAGCATGGTGGGCCTGATGGTGGTGATGGCGGCGACGGTGGCGACGTCTGGGCCGAAGCCGTGGACGGCCTGAACACACTGATCGACTTTCGCTATCAACAGCATTTCTTCGCCAAGACCGGGCAGGGCGGCATGGGCAAGCAGCGCACCGGGAAAACCGGGGCCGACATGGTGCTGCGCGTGCCTGTAGGCACGGAAATCCTTGATGAGGATCAGGAAACCGTCATCGCCGATATGACCGAAGTTGGCCAACGCGCGCTTCTGGCCAAAGGCGGAAACGGCGGCTTTGGCAACTTGCACTTCAAATCCTCAACCAACCGTGCCCCGCGACGTGCCAACCCCGGCCAACCCGGCGTCGAGCGCACATTGTGGTTGCGCCTGAAACTGATTGCGGACGCCGGGTTGCTGGGCTTGCCGAACGCCGGCAAATCTACGTTCCTCGCGGCGACCTCGAACGCGCGCCCGAAAGTCGCTGACTATCCTTTCACGACGCTGCACCCAAATCTGGGTGTTGTCGGGGTTGATGATGTGGAATTCGTGATCGCCGATATACCCGGTCTGATTGCGGGGGCGTCGGAAGGCAAAGGCATCGGCGACCGGTTCCTCGGCCACGTCGAACGCTGTTCCGTGCTGCTGCATCTGGTCGACGGAACGTCTGAGGATGTCGTGGCCGACTGGCAAACGATTATCAGTGAACTGGAAGCGTATGGTGGCGCGCTCGCCGAAAAGCCACGCGTGACGGCGCTCAACAAGGTGGATGCGATGGACGCCGAGGCCGTGAAGGACGCACTAGCCGCGCTTGAAAAAGCCACTGGCGGCCCGGTAATGGCGATGTCCGGTGTCTCGCGGGCTGGCGTGACCGAGGTGCTGCGCGCCTTGCGCGCCGAGATTGACGAAAACCGCCTGCGTACCCGCATCGATGAAGCCGAACCACAAGTAGCAGAAGAGACCGCACCATGGCGTCCTTGAAAACGGCCCGACGCGTGGTCATCAAAATCGGCTCGTCTCTGTTGGTTGAGTCCGGGAACATTCGCACCAAATGGCTTGAAGGCCTGGCGCGCGATGTTGCCGACCTGTCCGATGGCGGCGCTGACGTTCTTCTGGTTAGTTCCGGGTCAATTGCTTTGGGACGAGGAGTTTTGGCACTTGGCCCCGGAGAGCTGTCGCTCGAACATTCTCAGGCGGCCGCCGCGGTCGGCCAGATCCGTCTTGCGCGCGCCTACGAAGAAGTTTTGGCCCCCCACGGGATCACCTCGGCGCAGGTTTTGACGACACTGGAAGACAGCACCGACCGACGCCGGTATCTCAACACCCGCGCGACGCTGGAAACCCTGTTGGGTCTGGGCGTCGTGCCAATCATCAACGAGAATGATACCGTTGCCACCGACGAAATCCGCTTTGGCGACAACGACCGTTTGGCCGCCCAGGTTGCGGCGACGGTCGGGGCAGATTGTCTTGTGCTTTTGTCGGATGTGGATGGCCTCTACACGGCGGATCCGCGCGCCAACAAGATGGCCGAGCACCTCGCCGTCGTCGATCGTATCACGCCACAGATCGAGGATTATGCAGGCGATGCAGGCAGCGGCCTCAGCCGGGGTGGGATGAAGACCAAGCTGATCGCCGCACGCACCGCAACCGGTGCAGGTTGCGCGATGGCAATTGCGGCCGGTGCCCCGATCCAGCCACTAAAGGCATTGGCAAGCGGCGCACGCGCCACTTGGTTTCTACCCGAAGGTGACCCCCGCGCAGCTCGTAAACGCTGGATCGCGGCCATGAAACCGCGCGGCATCGTCGCGGTCGATCCCGGTGCGATGGAGGCCTTGGGCAGCGGCAAGTCGCTTTTGCCCGCCGGGGTTCTGTCCATCGTCGGCGAGTTCGGGCGCGGCGACCCGGTCGAGATCAAGGGCCCGGGGGGCGAAAAGCTGGGCACCGGCCTCAGCCGCTATACAGCCGTCGAGGCAGGCGCGATCCGCGGCCAGCGCACGTCCGAGATCGAGGCGACGCTCGGCTACCCCGGTCGCGCCGCGCTGATACACCGTGACGACATGGCGCTGGATTCGCGCGCCGCACAGGAAGAGACCGCTCCGCCGGTGTTGCGGGCAGAGAGAAGGCGGCGCAGATGAAAGATGCCAACGACATTGCCGTTGTGATGGCCGACATCGGTGCACGCGCCAAAGCCGCCGCCGCCGAACTGGCTTTTGCCAGTGCCGAACGCAAGCATGCCGCCCTGATTGGCGCTGCCGAAGCGGTCTGGAAGCGACGCGCCGATATCATCGAGGCAAACCGCAAAGACCTTGAATTCGGACGCGATAAGAACCTCAGCGACGCGCTGATGGATCGCCTGATGCTGGATGAAGACCGCATTCGCGGCATCGTTGACAGTTTGCGCACAGTTGCCGAACAACCTGACCCCGTTGGGCAGGTGATCGCCGAATGGGATATGGCCAGCGGGCTGCACATTCAGCGCGTGCGCACTCCGCTGGGCGTGATCGGCGTAATCTACGAAAGCCGCCCGAATGTCACCGCAGACGCAGGCGCGCTGTGCCTGAAGGCCGGAAATGCCGTGATCCTGCGGGGCGGCTCCGAAAGTTTCCACTCATCTGCGGCAATCCACGCGTGCCTTGTCGAAGGGCTGAAATCGGCCAACATTCCTGCCGATGCCATCCAATTGGTCCCGACCCGCGACCGCGCGGCGGTCAGCGAAATGCTGACGATGACCGACACCATTGACGTGATCGTCCCGCGCGGCGGCAAGGGGCTGGTCGGCCTCGTGCAGCGTGAAGCTCGCGTGCCGGTATTTGCCCACCTGGAGGGCATCGTCCATATCTACATCGACGCATCAGCGGACCCCGTAAAGGCGCTCAACGTCGTGCTCAACGCCAAAACCCGACGCACCGGGATTTGCGGCGCTGCCGAATGTTTGCTGATCCACCGCGATATTGCCGAGACTATCGGTCAAGGCGTGATCCGTGCGCTGCTGGATGCGGGCGTTGAAGTGCGGACCGACAGCCCTTTGTCGGCAATTGAAGGCACCGTTGCCGCGACGGACAGCGACTGGGGAACCGAGTTTCTCGACATGACGATCGCTGCCAAAGTAGTTGAAGACATCGACGAAGCCATCGCCCACATTCGCCAATATGGCTCCAACCACACCGACTGCATTCTGGCCGAGGATGCCACCGCCGTTGCGCGGTTCTTCGAACGTCTCGACAGCGCGATCCTGATGCACAACGCCTCGACCCAGTTCGCAGATGGAGGAGAGTTCGGTATGGGCGCCGAGATCGGCATCGCCACAGGAAAAATGCACGCGCGCGGCCCGGTCGGCGCGGAACAGTTGACCAGCTTCAAATACCTCGTCACAGGCGACGGTACCGTTCGCGGTTAGATCCGCCGTCCAACTCTTGCGCCGCAGCAGCGTGTTCCGCCTTTTGGTTCTTGCACATTTTGGGCCGGCCAATTGGACGCGTGCGACGTCCTCCTGCCATTATTGGTTCGAAAATATCCCCGCCGGAGGCAAAAAGTTCGCTGCTGCGCGACAGGGCGTCAGAAATCGACCTGTATCAGGGTGTCCGTCAACTCGACCGTCACTTTGCGCCCCAGCCGCTCAGCCGCATCAAAGGCCAGCGGAAACTGAACCTGCGATGGCTCAATAGGGGCGGCCGCGGCGGCAGAGCTCACCACTTCCCACAGATCCGAGTCAAGTTTCAGCCGGTCGGCCCTGGCCAGCAGCTTCCAGCGGGTGCCATCACGCGATAGTCGCACCGTCCCGCCCCAGGGCATTGCCGATTCAACGCACATCAACAGCAAAAGCGCCAGCTTCGCCTCAGCCCTCAACGGGTCTTCGTCCGCGGCCCAGGTGACATCCAGCTTTCCGGCACTGAACGTTTCTGCCAGGATCGCCTCAATCTCCCGGCGCGACAAATATTGACCTTCAACTGCTGATCCGAAAGCGATGTGAAACAACCGGATACGTGCGTTTGCTGATGTGATGCTGTCGCCGATCAGCGACAGCTCTTCACTGTCCGACGTCGTCAGCGACATCAACTCCACCCCATTGCTGACCGCACCCAAAGGGCTGATAAGGTCATGGCAGATGCGCGATCCGATCAGCGATGGGATATCTCGTGCCTGTCTGGTCATAGGAAAACTCCGAAAGGAATTGGGCCGTTATGGATGAAATGAGCGCCGCGCTGGTTCCCGGCACAATTGTGCGCCACCCCGACCAACCGGAATGGGGGCCCGGACAGGTCCAGTCGAACATTGGAGGTCGCATTACCGTGAATTTCCGACATCAGGGCAAGGTTGTGATTGATAGCCGTAGAATCCTGCTTGTCCCCGATTTCGACGCTTGAAGCCCGCCCGCCACTCCGCATTACAGACTGATAAGGCCCAGATGGTTAACGCAATGGAAATTTGCCGAAGCGAATGCGCGGTTGCGTGGCGGTCGGACGGATCATAGATATCGCCCGCCATGACCCCGCGCGCCCCGGAATTCTCATTGCGACTTGCTCAAACCGAGGCTGACTACCACGGCGCGGCCCGCCTGCGTTATGACGTTTTCGTGGCGGAACTTGGCGGCGATGGTGCGTTGGTCGATCACGAAGCGCGGCTGGAACTGGACGCTTTCGACCCGCACTACGAACATATGATTCTACTGGATCATGCGCGTCCCGGCACCGAATCCGACCAGGTGGTTGGGGTCTATCGGCTGATGCGCAGTGATCGGTTGGCAACGGGCGCGCAGTTTTATTCGGAATCGGAATATGACCTGACCAGGCTGCGCCAATCCGGTCGCCGGTTGCTCGAACTCGGCCGTTCCTGCGTGCATGCTGACTATCGTGGCGGCACTGCAATGCACGAGTTGTGGCAGGGATTGGCTGCCTACGTCGCCGAGCATGGTGTCGAGGTGCTGTTCGGTGTCGCCAGTTTTCACGGCACCGATATTGAGGCGCTGGCAGGCCCTCTGTCGCTGCTGCATCATCGGCATCTCGCGCCACACGAATTGCGGGTACGAGCGCATGACGGCGCGTTCCAGCGTATGGATTTGCTGGACGAAGACCGGATCGACCGGCGCGCCACGATGGTGCAGGTGCCCGCGCTGATCAAAGCTTACCTGCGTCTTGGCGGCACTGTGGGTGAAGGGGCCTTCATTGACCACGCATTCAACACCACCGACGTCTGTCTGGTGATGGATACCGCTCGGCTGAGCGAAGCCGGGCGACGCTATGCGGAGGTCGGCAGTTGAGCACCTGGTACTCAGCCAGCCCTGAACCTGTTCCGCCACATCCCGACGCCGCCGGTTGGGTCCGCGTGAGTCTGCGTGGTCCGCTGCTTGCAGGGCTGGTGTTTGGAGGGCTGGGCCTGTTGCTGTTGGTCCGCGTGATCGAATGGCCCGTTTTCGGCCTGCGCAGCCCGTGGAGTCCGTTCATCACCCAAACCGTCTGTCGCGGAGCATTGCGCATTCTGGGCCTGAAAAGTCGCGTAACTGGCAAACCGATCCGCGCCGGCGCGATGGTGGCGAACCACTCCAGCTGGCTGGATATTTTCGTGTTGAACGCAATCGCACGCGTGACATTCGTCTCGAAATCCGAGGTTGCGGGCTGGCCCGGTATCGGCTGGCTGGCTCGGGCCACGGGAACATTGTTTATCCGTCGAGATCGGGCCGAAGCGTCGGGGCAGACCGATGCAATCCGCAATCGGTTGGAGGCGGGGCAATTACTGCTGCTGTTTCCGGAGGGAACATCGAGCGATGGAAGGCAAGTTTTGCCATTTAAGACAACGCTCTTTCAGTCATTATTAAAAGAAAACATTCATAGCGAATTGCAAGTGCAGCCAGTGTCTGTAGTTTATCAATCTCCCGATGGTCAGACGACCGATTTCTACGCATGGTGGGGCGACATGAACCTTGTGCCGCATCTGTTGGCGATGCTGGCGCAGGGCCGCGCCGGGTCGGTGACGGTGGTCCTGCACGACCCGCTCGACACAATGGCGTTCGCCGACCGGAAAACGTTGGCGCGGGCGGCAGAGAACGACGTTCGGGCCGGATTCGAGGATCACAAAAGACTAAAGTAACACCTTAGGATTACAAAATAGGTATTTGAAAAGGCTATATGATGAGTTTGGAAAACTCTTTCAGCTGAGCCACTGGATCTTCAGCATTCCATATCTCTTCACCGAGGCCCAGAAAATCGACGACGCCAGCGAGCGCCGAGACCTCGTTAGCGCCAAGCCCACCCTCAGCGACCACCGGCACTTCAATCATTTCAGACCACCAGGCAAATAACTCAAGTTCAGCGACCGAGCCGTCGCCCAGACCAGACACTCCAACCGGACCAAAGGCGACATAGTCCGCACCAATCTCGCCCGCCGTCAGGCCGTCATGCTTGGACGTTCCGCAAAACGCCCCAAAGATTGCATCTCCCCCCAGGGCCTTGCGGGCGGCCCGCACGTTGCGCGCGCCGTCGATCAGGTGGACACCATCCAAGCCCAGCCGCTCGACCATGCCCTGATGCTCGGCGATCACCAATGCGATGTCACGTGCATGGGTGATCTCTCGCAATGCGTCAGCCGCCCGTGCGATGCGATCCTCGTCTCGACTGGCCATGGACAGGCGGACACATGCGACATCTGTTGCATCAAGAACGCGTTGCAATAAGTTGGGAAACGTCGATAATTCAAATTCCGGCGGCGTAATCAGATAGATCTGCGGCGCTGTATCGTCGGCCATCTTCTGAACCCCTGCAAATAAATCCTGCGCCGCTATAGCGGGGATGGCGCGGGTTTGCCAAGCCGGGGTTACTTTGGTGGCAGGCTGCGAGCGTTTTCCAATGCCATCTCAATCAGCGGTGCGCGCACCGCGTCGTCGGCCATGACCGCGTCACTGATCTCGACCATTTCACCCATGGGCCGCCTGGTGAAGCTGAGCCTCTCGACGCCTTTGATTGCCAGCGCCGCCTCGTACCGGGGCTTACCGACCCGGAACATGCCGCCGCCCTTGTGGACCCCGCAGACCATGTTGCCGTTTAACTGAAAGCACAGCCCGCCGAACATCTTGCGTTCACTCAGGCCGTCAAGCGGGCCCAGGTCATCGCGCATCTGTGCGGCCAGTCCTTCGTCATATGCCATCGGCAACCTCCCTTGCGTGGGCGTTGCGCGAACCCTATCACGCGGCCCAGCGAATTCCACGAAAGGTGCACCGGATTGCTGACACCTGCGATCATCCTCGTGCGCCCCCAGATGGGCGAGAATATCGGCGCCGCAGCACGCGGAATGCGCAATTTCGGCCTGTCCGAGATGCGTCTGGTCGCGCCACGCGATGGCTGGCCGAACCCGAAGGCGGTGGCAACGGCCAGCGGCGCGGGCCGGGTGCTGGATGCGGCGCGGGTGCATGGAACGACGGCCGAGGCGATTGCCGATTGCCACACCGTCTATGCCACCACGGCGCGGCCGCGCGATCTTATCAAACCTGTGCTGACCCCTGAGGCGGCGATGGCTGAGGCGCGTGGTCTGATTGCCGCCGGGCAAAAGGTCGGCTTTCTGTTCGGGCCGGAACGTGCCGGGTTGCAGAACGACGATCTGGCGGGCGCGCAGGCGATCGTCTCGGTGCCGGTGGACCCAGAGTTTGCCTCGCTCAATCTGGCGCAATGCGTTTTGTTGCTGGCCTATGAGTGGGGGTGGGGTGGCAGTGATCAACCAGCGCGCGAGGATCCGGAACCGGCGACGCGGGTCGAGATGGAGAAGCTGGGAGACAGGTGGGAAGACGCGCTGGACGATGCCGGGTTCTTCTTCCCGGATGAGAAGGCCGCCAGCATGAAGCTGCGCCTCAGGAATCTGTGGTCGCGGATGCCGCTTGCCAGTGGTGAGGTTCAGATCTTGCACGGGATTTTGCGACAATTGGTGCGACGCAGACCGGAGTGAGTGGGGAAGATTTGATCTGCCCCGGTAGTTGCAGTGTTCAGCAACCATAGCCCGGAACAAGGCGAGGCCGCCGGGTGAGCGACTGACCTTCCCTCGGTCCGGCGCTTTGGCAATGAGGCGCAACGATCTGATGTCACCATAACACGACGCCCTAAAGTGCCTCTCACAAACGGCATTGCGCCAGCCTCCGGTCAGGCGCACGCTCAGTTTGCGCTTCAAAATTCCGATGCGACGATAGGGTCTTCCATGACCAAAAACCTTCACCGACCGGTTCCACCCCAACCAATCATGCATTAGATAATCCCAAAGACATCCGAGGGGCAAAATGGCCAAGCGCAGTATCTTTGAAGAGGTCGACTCCGACACGCCGAAGCAGGCCGCAAAAACGGGTTTGATCGACGCCGCAAGGCAGGGTGCGCGGGGGCTGATCCGGCTTTGGCTGCTGATCCTGTTCGTCATGGTCGTGGCGATGATCCTGATCGGTGGGTTGACCCGGTTGACCGACTCAGGGCTTTCGATCACCGAATGGGCGCCGTTTTCCGGTGCCATCCCGCCGCTGAGCGCCGCCGACTGGCAGGCGCAGTTTGCCGCCTACCAGACCACCGACGAGTTCCGCCTGCAAAACAGCGCGATGACGCTGGAACAGTTCAAGACGATCTTCTGGTGGGAGTGGGGGCATCGCCAATTGGGCCGTCTCATCGGGCTGGTCTGGGTGGTTGGGTTCCTCGGCTTTCTGGTCACCAAACGCATCCCGCGCGGCTGGACGGGACGCTTGCTTGGCCTCGGCGTGCTGGGTGGCGCGCAGGGCGCAGTCGGCTGGTGGATGGTCTCCTCCGGCCTGGGTGCGGGCGTCGTAGATGTCGCCAGCTATCGCCTCGCGGTGCATCTGGGCCTCGCCTTCGTGATCCTTGGCCTGATCACCTGGTACGTTCTGCGACTGGCCCGCAGCGCGCATGAGACGATGACGGCGCGTCGTAACGGCGATACCGGTTTGTCCCGCCTAGTAAGTATTCTGGTCGCTCTTACCTTCGTGCAAATATTGCTGGGCGCGCTGGTCGCGGGCATCGATGCGGGGCGCAACTATACCGACTGGCCGCTGATGGCCGGAGGCATTCTGCCGCCCGATCCGCTGTCGCTGGAGCCCATCTGGCGTAATTTCTTCGAAAACGACGGGTTGGTCCAGTTTATGCACAGGATCGCGGGTTATCTGGTGGTTGCCGTTGGCATCCTCGCCATGTTGCGCGGTCGGCGCAGCGCCATTGGCACCACACGCGGTGCCTTCATCGCAATGGGCGCGATGCTGGTCCTGCAACTCGCCCTCGGCGTGATGACCGTGCTCTATTCCGCGCCACTGACGCTGGCCATCCTGCACCAGCTTGGGGCCGTCGCCCTCTGGGTGTTGATCCTGCGTGCCCGCTTCCACGCCCGCTATCCCTACCCGCAATCGCTGAGAGGCCCGGTATGAGCGCTTATGATGAGCTGATGGCCTTCCAATCGGAAACCGAGGCCCTGTCACAAATCGCCGGCCGCCTCGGCTGGGATCAGGAAACCATGATGCCGCGCGGGGCCGCGGATCAACGCGCCGCCGAAATGGCTGCGATTGAGGGTGTATTGCACGCCAGACGCACAGATGCGCGCGTGGGGGACTGGCTGGACGCCGCCGAGCCGGTCGACGATGTGGCCCGCGCTCAACTGCGTCATATCCGTCGGTCTTACACGCGGACGATGAAAGTCCCGGCCAAGCTCGCCGCCGATCTGGCGCGGCTGACCAGCAAGGCGCAGGGCATCTGGGCAGAAGCGCGCGCGGCTGAAGATGTCGCCGCTTTTCTGCCGACGTTGAAAGAGGTTGTTACGCTGAAGCGCGAGGAGGCAGCGGCGCTGGCCGATGGAGGCGACCTCTATGATGCATTGCTGGATGATTACGAGCCGGGGGCGACGGTCGCGTCGCTGTCGGCAGTGTTCAATGCGCTGCGCCCGCGACTGGTTGAACTGCGGGAACGGGTGCTTGGCAGTGCTGCCCAGCCGGATCCCTTGCATGGCGACTATCCGGTAGAGCCGCAGCTGGCGCTTGCCTCGAAACTGGCTGAGACATTTGGCTATGACACAAACCACGGGCGGATTGACGGGGTGGTTCATCCGTTCTGCTCGGGCAACGGGCTTGATGTTCGGATTACCACTCGGACTTCCGTGCAGGACCCGTTCAATTGTTTCTATTCGACAGTCCACGAAACCGGCCACGCCGCCTACGAGCAAAACATCGACCGCGCCTATCTGCTGACTCCACTGGGGGCAGGGGTGTCGATGGGCGTCCACGAAAGCCAAAGCCGGATTTACGAGAAACAGCTGGGTCGCAGCCGCGCCTTCACCGGCTGGCTGTTCGGCCAGATGCGCGACGGGTTCGGTGATTTCGGCGTGGCAGATGAAGACGCGTTTTACGCCACGGTCAATCGGGTGCACTCCGGCTATATCCGCACGGAAGCTGACGAGGTGCATTACAACCTCCACGTCCTGCTGCGATTTGATCTGGAACGCGCCCTGATGGCCGGTGATCTTGAGGTTGCCGATCTGGAGGCCGCCTGGAATGATCGGTTCAAGGCGGATTTTGGTTTGGCCGTCGACACACCTTCGAACGGCGTGTTGCAGGATGTGCATTGGTCGGTTGGGCTGTTTGGATATTTCCCGACCTACACGCTGGGCAACGTCTATGCCGGGTGCCTCTATGAGGCGCTGAGGGCGGCGGTGCCGGGCTTGGATGACCAGTTGGCACGCGGCAATACGATGGCAGCGACTGATTGGCTGCGCGACAACGTGCAATGCCATGGCGGCTTGTATGAACCGCGCGAGGTGATCACGCGGGCGACAGGGGCCGAACCGTTGGAGGGGCCGCTGCTGGCCTATTTGGAAGCGAAGTTCGGGGCGCTATACGGGGTTTGATGAGGGCGTGGCGCGTTTGCGGTGATGGCCTTGAGCGGACGTTCGCACAGGCTCTTTTGTGCACGGAATCGAGCCGAAGGCGCCGTGCACTCGCCAGCCCGTCCGGGCGGGTTGGCGACTGGTGAGGCAGCGTAACTCTGTGAGTTGACAGGCGAACCTCACCATCAAGTTGCACGAATGGCCGTCGCATCACCAACCCAGGGGCTGACAAGTGCAAGGCTTGTGTTGCGAGAAAGCGAACGTCCGGTTCAAACCATTTTCGTCATCTAAGCAGCCCTCACGTCGCCTCAACCACCCAATGACTGCGCAAGTCTTCCAGCCCGGCCTGGATCAGATCTTCCAGCGCGCCCTCATCCACATCCGCCAACCGTTTGATATACCAGCAGGACTTGCCGCGCTTGTGCGGCCCAAGCCGCGTGGCAATTTCAGGAAACTCGGAATACCCAGGCAAGATATGCAGGCTGATCTTGCTGGCCAGCGGCGAGAAGCCCGTGGCCAGAAATTCCCCCTCGCGCCCGGATGCGTAGCGGTAATGGTACTGTCCATAGCCGATCAGCTTTTTGCCCCACATCTTTGGCGTCCAGCCGGTGGTACGCTGAAACAGCGCGTCCAGTGCGCGCGCATCCTCAGCCTGTTCGGGAGAAAGCGAAGCTATCAGGTCGTGTGGTGTCATCTGTAGTCCCGGCTTGCCCTTCTTACGGTGTCAGGCGAAATGTAGCGGATGATGCAAAAGATGACAGCGCCCGAACTGCAGGCCTTTCTCAGTAGCGACTTCCCGCAGGCCGCGCATTTTGTGGTTGAGGCGGTAACCGACACCGGCGTTACCGTCCGCCGCCCGGTGCAGGAGGCTGACCTGCGTCCCGGAGGCACGGTGCAGGGACCAACGATGTTCGGCCTCGCCGATGTCGGGGCTTATCTGGCGATTCTGTCGCGGATCGGACCGGTGGTGCTGGCGGTGACGACAAATGCCTCGATTGATTTCATGCGAAAGCCCGCAGCTGAGGCGGACCTGCTGGCCGAAGTGCGATTGCTGAAACTGGGGCGGGCGCTGGCGGTTTGTGATGCGTTGATTTCTTCGGACGGCGTGGTTGCGCCGGTGGCCCGCGCCAGCCTGACCTATTCGATCCCGCCGAAGCGCTAGATTCTTCTGCGAAAAATCGCCTCAGGCCGCATCGAGTGCCGCGATGATGCCGCCGAAATCCGCGGCTTTCAGCGAGGCTCCGCCGACCAGCGCACCGTCGACGTTGGAGGTAGCAAAGATCTCGGCGGCGTTGGCCGGTTTGACGGATCCGCCATAAAGCAGGCGCAGCGTATCCGCCGCTTTGGCCCCGAAGCGCGCGGCAAGTTCGGCGCGGATGAAATCATGAACCTCGGCAATCTGTCCGACTGTCGCCACCTCTCCGGTGCCAATGGCCCAGACAGGTTCATAGGCGATCACGGTGTTTGCCCCGGTCGCGCCGTCAGGGATCGACCCTGCCAGTTGCGCGCCGATGACGTTCAGCGTGTCACCCGATTTTCGTTGGGCTAAGGTTTCGCCGATGCAGACAATCGCAACCAACCCGGCTGCCCAGACCGCGGCGGTCTTTGCGGCCACATCCGCATCGGATTCACCGTGATCGGCGCGGCGTTCGGAATGGCCGGTGATGACATGGCTCGCGCCAACGTCGGCCAGCATCTCGGCAGAAACGTCGCCGGTATGGGCGCCAGCGGCCGACATGTGGCAATCCTGCGCGCCCACCGCGATGCGCGCGTCTGCCCGGCCCGACATGGCGTGGATCAGCGTTGCGGGCGGGCATATAAGCACCTCGGATTTCGCCGCCCCATGATCGCGGATCAGCGCGTCGATCTCGACGAGATTGGCCCGCGTTCCGTTCATTTTCCAGTTACCAGCCGCCATTTTGCGCCGCATGTTCAGCCCTCCAATGCTGCCAAAGCCTGCCGCGCCAGATCGCAGGCGACTTCGGGATCGTCCAGCGCCTCTCCCGGAAGGGTCCAGTAGGGCATGGACGAGGTCTTTCCGTTATCGCGCGAATAGGTCCACTGGGTGCAGCCCATGTCGGCGAGCTTCTCTGCGAACGGGCCCTTGGTTGCTTTGATCATATGGCCGTGGTCCCCGTGGATGATCGCGAAGATCGTGCCTTCCGAATAGAGGCACAGCCCGCCCATCATCTTGCGTGTGGTGATGGCGGGAATGTCGTCGAATAATTCCAGAGCGAAAGCGATGTCCGACTCAGTTACGCTCATGCCTGACGTTCGGCAGAGAGTTCCTCGACATCCTTGAACTTGATCGACTCGCCGCAGCCACAGGCGTCTTCGACGTTCGGATTGATGAATTTGAAACCGGATTCGAGCAGCGATGTTTCATAGTCAATCTGCGTGCCGAACAGGAACATCTGTGCCATCGGAGCAATCAGTACCCGCGCGCCGTCCTGTTCGACCGCCTCGTCATTGGGGTCCGCCTCGGCCACGTAGTCCATGGTATATTCCATGCCCGCACAACCGCCCTTCTTGACACCAATGCGCAGACCTTCGGAACCATCACGCTCCATCAGCTTGCGAATCTGCGACGCAGCCTTGGGCGTGATCGTTACGGCTTGTTTCCCCGGAATCGCGAACATTACATGAACCCCAATTCCAAACGCGCCTCATCCGACATCATGTCCATGCCCCAGGGCGGTTCCCACGTCAGCTCGACGTTAACCTGTTTGACGCCGGGCAATGGCTCGATCGCATCGGCCAGCCAGCCGGGCATTTCGCCTGCCACAGGGCAGCCGGGGGCGGTCAGAGTCATGATCGCGTCAACCTCGCCTTCGGGCGAGATGTCGATGGTATAGACCAGTCCCAGATCATAAATATTCACCGGAATCTCAGGGTCATAGACCGAGCGGCACGCCTCGACCACCGACTCGTAAAGCGGGTGGTCCGTGCTTGAGGGACGGATCATCGGTGCGCCCTCCATCGGGCTTTCGATCGGTGCGGCCTGGTCGTTCATAGTCTATCCATCAGATATCTGAGTGAAAATATAGGGATTGCCACGCGGCACGTCCAGAGGGGCCGCTTGCGCGGGCCGCAGGTTTCGAGCAGATAGCGCGGCATGAGCAGGTTTTCCTTTGAATTGAACGCCACTGACGGCGCGGCCCGTAGCGGTGTGATCCGAACAACGCGGGGCGAAATCCGCACGCCGGCTTTCATGCCGGTCGGTACAGCGGGCACGGTAAAGGCGATGCTGCCGGAATCGGTGCGCGCCACCGGGGCCGACATTCTGCTAGGCAACACTTATCATCTGATGCTGCGCCCCGGTGCCGAACGGGTGGCGGCTTTGGGCGGGCTGCACAAATTCATGAACTGGGATCGCCCGATCCTGACGGACTCTGGCGGGTTTCAGGTGATGAGTCTCAGCACGCTCACCAAGCAATCCGAGGACGGAGTGCGTTTTTCCAGTCATATCGACGGCTCAAAGCATATGCTGACGCCGGAACGGTCGATGGAAATTCAGGCGCTGCTCGGGTCGGACATCGTCATGGCGTTTGACGAATGCACCCCGTTTCCGGCGAGTGAGGCGCAGGCGCGGTCTTCAATGGAGCGTTCGATGCGCTGGGCGCAGCGGTCGCGCGATGCGTTTGGGGATCGGCCCGGTCATGCGTTGTTCGGCATCCAGCAGGGCAGCGTCTTTGAGGATCAGCGCGGCGAAAGTGCCGAGGCACTGAGGGCCATCGGCTTTGACGGATACGCCATCGGCGGGCTTGCCGTGGGCGAGGGGCAGGCGGCGATGTTTGACGTTCTCGACTTCGCACCAAGCCAGCTTCCGGCGGAAAAACCGCGCTATCTTATGGGGGTCGGCAAACCGGACGACATCGTTGGCGCGGTCAAGCGTGGCGTCGATATGATGGATTGCGTGCTGCCCTCACGCTCGGGTCGGACGGGTCAGGCATTCACCCGGCGCGGTGTTGTAAACATCAAGAATGCACGCCACGCGGACGATCCGCGACCGCTGTACGACACCTGCACCTGCCCGGCCTGTTCCAACTATTCCCGCGCCTATCTGCACCACGTGTTCCGCGCCGGAGAAATGATCTCGGGTATGCTGCTGACTTGGCACAATCTGCATTATTTCCAACAGGTTATGGCGGGAATGCGGGATGCGATAACAGATGGAGCATTTGCCGACTGGGAACGCGCGTTCCATGACGACAGGTCGCGGGGCGACATCGAACCTATCTAGCGCATCGTCCCCCGAATCTGAATTGATCCAACCATTTTGGCCTTGAGCGGACCATGAACCGGGAACAAGCTCGGCGAGTGTCGGGCCGGGGGTTGTCGCCGGTTCCGTAAAGCCCCGTCCTCCAATTCTTCGATGCGCGCGTCGTAGAAGCGTGCAAGCCCATCATCCAGCCAGCAGATCGCGATGGTAAACAGCGCCGTCCGATCCGGCCGCATCGTCACGTCGACACGGCGGGCGGTATCTTCATCCGCTTAGGGCGATATTTGGGCAGCTATCGGACAAATGCCGGTAAGGAGGCCTCATTTCTTACGGCCACATGTCGGGTCGGCGTCAGTCTGAAAGTACCTCGGGAACACGCGAAAAAGGACTTTCGCGGCCAAAGTTCCCGGGTCGTGATCCGCGTCGTACCATGATCGCCACTCTGCTTTGAATTCTCTGATTTGGCGCTGAGTTTGCTTGCCCTGAACGTCCGCTTTCGCCATTGTCCGCCAAAACCGATGGTGGGAATGGTTGAACGGGCGAAAGCAGACCCCACATCTTGTTACCAAGAGCCGGAGATGGACGGTGCTGCCGCAACCGCGGGGACGGACCATCTCGCCAAGCAAGGAAGAAATATGAGCGATACGTTTGACCAAGCCTTCCCGGTGCTGCCGCTGCGCGACATCGTGGTTTTCCCCCATATGATTGTGCCCCTGTTCGTGGGCCGCGAGAAATCGGTGCGCGCTTTGGAAGAGGTAATGGCCGATGACAAGCAGATTCTGCTGTCGAGCCAGATTGATCCCAATGTCGACAATCCGGTCGCCGAGGGCATCTATGAAACCGGCGTTCTGGCCAATGTTCTGCAACTGCTGAAATTGCCCGATGGCACCGTGAAAGTGCTGGTCGAAGGCAAGGCGCGGGTGCGGATCACCGAATACCTCGACAACGAGTCATTCTTTGAAGCGCATGCCGAGCCGTTGTCGGAAACCGAGGGCGACAGCGCGACGGTCGAGGCACTGACGCGTAGCGTCACCGAAGAATTTGAGCGCTATGCCAAGGTCAAGAAGAATATCCCCGAAGAGGCGCTGAGCGCCATTGCCGAGTCGCGCGAAGCAGACCGTCTGGCTGACCTTGTCGCCGGGCATCTGGGTGTCGAGGTCGACCAGAAGCAGACGCTTCTGGAGACGCTCGATGTGGCAGAGCGGCTTGAGAAGGTTCTCGGCCTGATGCAGGGCGAAATGTCGGTCCTGCAGGTCGAAAAGAAGATCAAGACCCGCGTGAAGTCTCAGATGGAGCGGACGCAGCGCGAGTATTATCTGAACGAGCAGATGAAGGCGATCCAGAAGGAACTGGGTGATGGTGACGAAGACCAGAACGAAGTTGCCGAGCTGGAAGAGAAAATCAAGGACACCAAGCTGTCCAAGGAAGCTCTGGAAAAATCCGTTGCCGAACTGAAGAAACTGAAGGCGATGTCCCCGATGTCGGCTGAAGCGACCGTGGTGCGCAATTATCTCGATTGGATCCTGTCGCTGCCATGGGGCAAGAAAAGCCGCGTCAAGAAAGACTTGAGTCGTGCGGAAAAGGTGCTGGATGACGATCACTATGGTCTGGAAAAGGTCAAGGAGCGGATCGTCGAATATCTGGCGGTTCAACAGCGTTCCAAGAAGCTGAAGGGCCCGATCCTGTGCCTCGTCGGCCCGCCGGGCGTTGGTAAGACCTCGCTGGGTAAGTCTGTTGCGAAAGCGACGGGGCGGGAATTCATTCGTATCAGCCTTGGTGGCGTGCGTGACGAAAGCGAGATTCGCGGTCACCGGCGGACCTATATCGGTTCGATGCCCGGCAAGATCATCCAGTCGCTGAAAAAGGCCAAGACCACGAACCCGCTGATCCTGCTCGATGAAATCGACAAGATGGGTCAGGATTTCCGGGGTGATCCGGCCTCCGCCATGCTGGAAGTGCTTGATCCGGAACAGAACAATACGTTCATCGACCACTACCTTGAGGTTGAATACGACCTCAGTGACGTCATGTTCCTGACCACGGCCAACTCGTACAACATGCCTTCGCCGCTGCTGGACCGGATGGAGATCATTCCGCTGGCTGGCTACACCGAGGACGAAAAGCACGAGATTGCGAAGCAGCATCTGATCGAAAAGCAGGTCAAGAACCACGGTCTGAAGCCGAAGGAGTTTGAACTGACGGACGCGGCCCTGACCGATATCATCCGCACCTATACCCGTGAGGCGGGCGTGCGGAACCTTGAGCGTGAGATTGCCAAGCTGGCCCGAAAGGCGGTCACCAAGATTGTCCGCAAGGCCGAGGAAAAGGTAGTCATCAAGCCGAAAGACCTTGAGGATTATCTGGGTGTCAAACGCTTCCGCTATGGTTTGGCCGAGGCGGAAGACCAGATCGGCGTTGTCACGGGCCTCGCCTGGACGCAGGTCGGTGGCGATCTGCTGTCCATTGAAGCGCTGCGCCTGCCCGGCAAGGGTCGGATGAAGACCACTGGCAAGCTTGGCGACGTGATGAAGGAAAGCATCGAAGCAGCTGCGTCCTACGTTCGCTCAATCGGACCGAAAATCGGGGTGAAGCCGCCGAAATTCGACAAGCTGGACATCCACGTCCACGTTCCTGAAGGGGCAACGCCCAAGGATGGGCCAAGCGCGGGCGTGGCGATGGTAACCTCGATTGTCTCGGTTCTGACGCAGATCCCGGTCAAGAAGGATATCGCCATGACCGGCGAGGTGACGCTGCGCGGCAACGTGCTTCCGATCGGTGGCTTGAAGGAAAAGCTGCTGGCGGCACTTCGCGGCGGCATCACGACGGTGCTGATCCCGGCCGAAAATGAAAAGGACCTGACCGAGATCCCGGACAACGTGAAAAACGGGCTGACGATCATCCCGGTCGCCCATGTGTCCGAGGTTCTGGAGCACGCGCTGACGCGCAAGCCAGAACCTATCGACTGGGACGAAGCTGCAGAAGAAGCGGCGTTGGCCGAGGCTGCGAAGGCCAAAGAGGCCGAAGATCGTTCCGGCGCAACCAAGCACTGAGTGGTATCGGATACGTCAAGAAATCAAGGGCCGGCCTGTGAAAGGCCGGCCCTTCTAACATCCAGAAACTACACACCAAAAGGGAGCTGATATGACCCGCAAGCCCGTCGCCAAGAAAACCGGAAGCCCGGCTAAGACCGCAGCGAAAACGGCTTCTTCAACGGCACCAATAACTGCCGCGAAGCCGAAACCGTCAACCCACGACACGATGGCCAATGCTGACGTTGAGGCTGCGGTCAAACTGCGAAAATCAGATTTCGTCGAGCGTGTCGCGACCCGGTCGGCACTAAAGAAAAATCAGGTTCGTCCGGTTATCGAGGCGGCGTTGGCTGTTCTGGGCGACGCGTTGGAAGCGGGCGAGACTCTGCAGTTGCCGCCGTTGGGGCGTTTGAAAGTCCGCAAGATGACGGAAAACGACAAGGGCAAATCCATCGTCTGCCAGGTACGCCGTAACAACGCGATGCGCACTGGTGTTCTGCCTGGGACCGCAAGCGACCACGACGACGGCTAGGGAACCTCCGGCAACTGCAGCCGGGGAGGGGCCAACGCTGTCCCGGCGCATGACGTAAAGAAACTGGCTTTGCCAACATAGAATCAACAGTGCGGAGCGGTGCGCGCTCCCGATACGTGGCCGCTGGGACACGGGCGCGGGGCCAATGCGCCTGGATGAACTGCAAAGCCTTGAACCTTGCCAGTTGTCATCGCCCAATGCTCAGAGCTTTGCGCCCTGGGGAACGACCATGACCAACCACAATCGACGACGTCTTCTCCTCCAAGCGCCCGCCTTTCTGGCCGTCCCTCTCTTTCTGGCTGGCTGTGGAGAGGCTCCAATCGACACGGACGAAGATGTAGATAACGCGGCGCGGCCACGGCAGGGAAAAAGTACGACAGTAAAGCAAGGTTCGGGGCAAAAGCCCGTGGTCGCCCTGACTTTTGACGATGGGCCGCATCCGACCCTGACACCCAAGCTGCTGGAAATCCTCGACGACAGGAATATCCGCGCAACTTTCTATGTGGTCGGGCACAAGGTCGAACGCCATCCTGCGCTGGTCAAACGGATACGGCGCGAGGGTCATGAGATCGGCAATCATTCCTGGTCTCACGCCAACCTGGCGAACCGGTCTGACGAGATGGTCCTTAGCGAGCTTCGGCGCACGAACGAGGCTGTCCAGAAAGCGACCGGCAGACGCCCGACTACCATGCGTCCGCCGTTCGGCGCCATGTCACCTCGCCAAAGCCGTTTAGTGCAGGCAAAGCTGAGGATGCCCACGGTGTTGTGGTCGATTGACTCGCTGGATTATACAGGATCAAGCAGCGCGACGATTACCAACCGAATTTTGCGCCGCGCCCATAACGGGGCCATCATTCTCAACCATGACATCCATGCGCGTACCATACAGGCCATGCCCGCCACCATCGAGGGTCTGAAAAAGCGCGGCTTCCGTTTTGTTACCGTGTCCAAGCTGATTGGCTGATCTGATGTCGCTTCCAGTCCCCTTGCAGTAAGCGAGGCTTGGCGATAAATCCCGCCCGACGGGTGATTAGCTCAGTGGTAGAGCGCTTCGTTCACATCGAAGATGTCGGGGGTTCAAATCCCTCATCACCCACCATGCGCCCCGTATCGACAGGACGATCCGATGTTCCCTCATGAGTTGCTGATCCTGCGCCACGGGCAGACCACCTGGAATGCGGTCGACCGGATGCAGGGGCGGCTGAACTCTCCGCTGACCGAGCTTGGGCGCGCGCAGGCGGCGCGGCAGGGCGAAATACTTGCAGGGTTGGACCTGACCGGATGGGCCACCTACGCCAGCCCGCAGGGCCGCGCGTTTCACACTGCCGGGATCGCGTTGGCGGGGCTTAGCGACCACATCCGCACCGATGATCGCCTGTGCGAGATTGACGTGGGCGCGTGGAACGGAGTTCTGCGTTCTGAGGTGAAAGCGACCCGCCCTGAGCTGTTCGAAGGCGACGCAGCCTTCGACTGGTACGATCAGGCGCCCGGTGGCGAAGGCTATGCCGGGCTGGAAGCGCGGTGCCGGTCCTTTCTGGATACCCTGCACTGCAATGCGGTTCTTGTGACCCATGGCATCACCAGCCGGGTGCTGCGCTGTGTCGCGACGGGCAATCCGGTCAAAGACCTCGCGCTGTTGCCCGGCGGGCAGGGCAACATCTATCATTTTCGCGCCGGTCAGATCAGCGAATTGACCTGACCCCTTGCACCCTGCGCCGCGCGGGGGTAGCTGACGCGACAGGGGCGATTAGCTCAGTTGGTAGAGCGCTTCGTTTACACCGAAGATGTCGGCGGTTCGAGCCCGTCATCGCCCACCACCTTCAAAACGTCGAAGGCGTGTTGAAGACGAAGCGGCCGTCGTTTCGAAGAAATGACGAAAGCTAACCCGGTTCCGGCTCTTTTCATCAACGTGCACCAACGCACAGATTGCCCCGGATTGCGCGCGTTGCAATTCACCGTGCTGACGTTAGCTTTGTATCGATCCCACCAGAGGAGCCCGAGATGAGCTGGAATCCTGCATTAGACCCCGATTGGCCGATTGGTAACGACGTGGACGCGATCGAAACGGTAATCGTTCCGCGCGCCCGCGATCTTGGCGATTTCGAAGTGCGTCGCGCTTTGCCCGCGCCTGAACGTCAAATGGTTGGCCCATTCATATTCTTTGATCAGGCCGGCCCGGCGGAATTTGTCACCGGTCAGTCCATCGACATCCGGCCGCATCCGCACATCGGACTCTCGACGGTAACCTATCTGTTCGAGGGCCGGATGCATCACCGTGACAGCCTGGGCACCGATGCCTGGATTGAACCGGGTGCCGTCAACCTGATGCAATCGGGCCATGGCATTACTCATTCCGAGCGTACAGATGGGGACATGCTGAAGGCGCCTTACAGCCTGTCGGCAATCCAGTCGTGGATTGCACTTCCGAAGGCACTTGAAGATAGCGAGGCCTCGTTCGTCCATGCTGGAAAAGAAGAGCTGCCGGAACTGGAGGGCAAGGGCAAACAGGTGCGCCTGATCCTCGGCAACGCCTGGGGCGCGCGTGCGCCCGTCGAAACCCCGTCCGAGATGTTCTACGCCGATGCGATTCTGCAGCCCGGAGCCTCGATCCCGATGCCTGAAGAACATGAGGATCGCGGGGCTTATGTTTTGACGGGCGAGGTCGAGATAGCTGGCCAGACGTTCGAGGCGGACCGGATGATGGTGTTCCGCCCCGGTGACCGTGTCTCGATGCGCGCCGGACCGCAGGGTGCGCGTGTGATGTTTCTGGGCGGCGAAACCATGGATGGGCCGCGTTATATCTGGTGGAATTTCGTTGCGTCTTCGAAAGAGCGGATAGATGTCGCGAAAGAAGCCTGGCGCGCCGAGGACTGGCAGAACGGCCGCTTTCAATTGCCACCCGACGACAACCACGAACATATCCCGCTGCCCTGAGGCCATGCGTCGAGAATTTGCCCGCCTTGGGCCGTGTTCGCGCTTGACGCCCCCGAACCGCGCGCCTAGAACGCGGCACGCTTTGGGCATCGGTCCAAGCGGGCAGTGGGCGGTTGTAGCTCAGTTGGTTAGAGTACCGGCCTGTCACGCCGGGGGTCGCGGGTTCGAGCCCCGTCAACCGCGCCACCGCTGCCAGTTTTTTCCGAAAATTTGAGTGTGTATCGTTAGGGCCAAATCTGCTCTGTGCGGCGACGGCCCGTGCACATTATCGGTGCCATGAAGCGTTGGTTCAGGCAGGGCCTCCGGATATGAAATCCATCGGTTCCTTGCCGGGGGCGGTGGCTGGGGGGCAACCCGCAGACCAAATGTCACCTGGGGGGCAGCCCCCAGACCCCCAGAATATTTTGAACGAATGATGTGCAGTCGGGAAAATACGCGGCACATAGATGAACAGGCGGCGCCGAGCTGCTTAGGTTTGGCGGGCCCCGGGTGGTCAGGACCTACTTCACGAATAGACGGCATCCAGAACGCGCGCCCAGCTGCGGATGCCTTTGTGGAAGCTTTCCAGATCATATTTCTCATTCGGCGAGTGCAGCCCGTCGTCATCGCGGCCAAATCCGATCAGCATCGAATCCAAACCCAGGATGTCTTTGAAATGTCCCGCGATTGGGATTGACCCGCCACCACCGATGAACGCCGCCGGGCGTGGCCATTCGTCTGAGAGTGCGGCGCGCGCCTTTTCGAAAATCGGGTTGGCGGTGGACATGACGGATGCGGCGGCCGCGCCATGGTCTTTGAACTCGACGGTGCAATCTGGCGGCAGCAAGTCCTGCACCATTTGCCGAAAGCTCTCGCGTATTGCCAACGGGTCTTGAGTGCCTACCAGCCGAAAGCTGATCTTGGCGCTGGCGCGGCTTGGGAGTACCGTCTTGAACCCGTCGCCGGTATAGCCGGACCACACTCCGTTAACCTCGCACGTCGGGCGCGCCCAGACCATTTCCAGCCCGGTGCGACCGGCCTCGCCGGCCGGCTGGCTTAGCCCAACCTCTCCCAAAAACGCGGCCTGATCGAACCCCAAACCATCCCACTGAGAGCGAATGCTTTCGGGGAGGTCGGCCACACCATCGTAGAATCCGGGGACCGTGACGCGGCTATTATCATCATGAAGTGCTGCGATGATGCGAGCCAACACCCGGGCTGGATTGATAGCGATACCGCCGAACATGCCAGAATGCAGGTCGCGGTCAGGGCCAATAATCGTCAGTTCTTCACCCAGAAGTCCGCGCAGCATTGTCGTGATCGCCGGGGTTTGCGGGTCGAACATCCCGGTGTCACAGATCAACACCAGATCAGGCTGTGAAAGCTCCTCGCGATGCGCGTTCAAAAACGGCACCAGTGAGGGTGAACCTGATTCTTCCTCGCCTTCGAAAAAAACTGAGATGCGACCGGGCAGCGACCCGTTGACAGCCTTCCAGGCACGCAGTGCCTCGATGAACGTCATGAATTGGCCTTTGTCGTCATTGGCCCCTCGGGCGCGAATGACTTTGCCGTTCGGGGTATCCTGAATCTTGGGTTCGAAAGGTGGTTCGTTCCATAGATCTAGGGGATCAACGGGTTGTACGTCATAGTGCCCGTAAAACATCAAGTGTATTCCGCCATCCCCAGCGCTGCCGGTTACCATCGGATGCCCGGCGGTCGGACGTTTCGCGGCGTCGAATCCTAAGTCTGTCAGCGTGTCCACAACCCAGTCCGCAGCCCGGTCACAATCGCCCGCGAAGGCGGGATCGGTGGAAATCGACGGAATACGCAGTAGCTCAAATAGGCGATCGAGAGAATCAGGCAGGTCGGTGTCGATCTGCGACAGGGTTTTTTCAAGGCTCATGGGGTCTCCGATCATTTTGCGCGTCACCCTAGTCAGACCGGGCCGACTGTCCAGCACCCGCAGTTTGACGCAAGCGTGATGGTCGCGACCAATCGCCCACTTTCGCCGATGCGTTGAAGGCCATAGGGTTGCAAGGCAACCTTCGGAGCGACCCATTGAACTACGAACACCATTTCGACGCCGCATTACAGCGACTGCATGATGAGGGGCGCTATCGAACCTTCATTGATATAGCTCGCCAGCAGGGGCAATTTCCGAACGCAGTATGGCATGAGCCATCGGGTCAGGAACGCCCCGTAACAGTATGGTGCGGAAACGATTACCTTGGCATGGGGCAACACCCAGTTGTTCTGGCTGCGATGCATGACGCATTGGATGCGACCGGCGCTGGTTCGGGCGGGACTCGCAACATTTCGGGCACGACGGTCTATCATAAGGCACTGGAATCAGAGTTGGCGGATTTGCATGGCAAGCCGTCAGCGTTGCTATTCACGTCGGCCTATGTGGCTAATGACGCGACACTCTCGACCTTGGCGCAGTTGCTACCAGGGTTGGTGATTCTGTCGGACGCGTTGAACCACGCCTCGATGATCGAGGGCATTCGCCGAATGGGTGGGGAAAAGCGGATATTCCGGCACAACGATCCGGAGCATCTTGCCGAGTTGTTGAAAGACATTCCGGACGAGACGCCGAAATTGGTGGCATTCGAATCACTTTATTCAATGGACGGTGATTTCGCGCCACTCGAACGGATGCTGGACGTTGCCCAGGCGTACGGTGCGATGACCTACGTGGATGAAGTTCACGCCGTCGGTCTTTACGGCCCGCGCGGGGGCGGTGTGGCCGAGCGGGCCGGGTTGGCCGACCGGATTGATGTTGTCAACGGAACGCTGGCCAAGGCGTTTGGTGTTGCCGGAGGTTACATCGCTGCGAACGAGAATATCTGTGATGCGATAAGATCTTACGCGCCGGGCTTCATCTTTACAACGTCACTGCCGCCGGCTGTTGCAGCTGGCGCCCTCGCGTCTGTTCGGCATCTGAAATCAGATGACACACTGCGGCGGCACCACCAGCAACAAGCTGCGGCCCTGAAGCTGCGCCTGAAGGGGTTGGGCCTGCCGCTGATTGACCACGGAAGTCATATTGTTCCGGTGCACGTCGGTGACCCGGTGAAATGCAAAATGCTGTCTGACAGGTTGCTGGAACATCACGGAATCTACGTGCAGCCGATCAATTTCCCGACCGTCCCGCGCGGAACCGAGCGGCTGCGTTTCACGCCCTCACCAGTCCACGGGCCGCGTGAAATGGATGCGTTGGTGACTGCAATGGACGATCTTTGGTCACAGTGTGCGCTGAATCGCGCCGAACTTTCCGCATAAGCCGGATTCGTCCATGTACCCGCTGGACCCCTGTGTTATCAGGGATATATAGCGCGGCGGTGTTTTGCGCGCCGCCACTTGGGGAATTGTTGTGTGATTAGAACGGTAGGGCATAAGGCCTTTCGCCGGAGATCAAAGGCTGAAGAACCGGCAGAGCACCCAAAGGGCTTTGACGATTTTGAATTGCGCCTTGGTGACATCATGCGCGGCGAGCGTGCAACGATGGGCAAGTCGCTGCTGGACGTTCAGCGCGAATTAAAGATCAAAGCGGCCTATATCTCGGCCATTGAAAATTCTGACCCCACTGCATTCGAAATCCCAGGATTCGTAGCAGGTTACGTGCGATCTTACGCGCGTTACCTGAACCTTGATCCGGAATGGGCATACAAGCTGTTCTGCGATGAAGGCAAGTTCCAGACGGCCCACGGCATGTCACCGGCGGCTTCTGGCCTGAGTAAGGCCGAAATCCCCGGCGGAAAGCCGCGAGTCGATCCTTTTTCCGACCCAAAAGCCTCGTTCGTGCCGAAAGCACCGTCATTCCTGTCACGAATCGAACCTGCGGCGGTCGGATCTGTCGCGGTACTCATCGCGCTCATCGGGCTGATCGGATATGGTGGGATGGCCGTCCTGACGGAAGTCCAGAAGGTCAGAATCGCACCCGTTGAACAAGCGCCTGTTGTGGTAACGGAACTTGATCCGATGGCCGGTTCACCTGAACCCGTGGCGTTCGAAGTTGATTCGTTGCCACCGTCAACGGGGTCCTTCGACCGCATTTATCGCCCAGGCGCATTGGATGTGCCGGTCATGACCGCGCGGGACGCGCCTATTGCGACCCTGGATCCGCGCGAAAACGGAGCTTTGGTCGATCAGCCGCGATTGGCGGCCGAACAGGGGCCGCGCAATGTGCCGCGTGTGACCAGCGAAGCTGCAACGCGCGAGTTTGCGGATTTGCGCCCGGATGCCGCGCCGCCTGAGGCGGAGGCTGCGGAGACGCCACAGGTTGTCGAGGACGCGCTGCCCGGCGTGGTTATGTTCGCCGTTCGGCCCGCTTGGGTGCGGGTCAAGTCGGCCACCGGCACTGTGATCTTCGAGAAGGTTCTGGAACCTGGTGAAGAGTTTGCCCTACCCGCCACGGAAGAGCCTGCGACCCTGCGCACCGGCAATGCCGGGTCGGTTTATTTCCTGGTTGGTGGCGAGACCTACGGCCCAGCGGGCGAGGGGCCTTCGATTGCGTCGAAAGTCGCGCTGGGACCTGAAGACTTGCGTGGAACTTACGCGGTCGCTGATCTGGAGGCGGACAGCGCCCTGAAGCAATACGCCGAGGCGCGCGCAGCAGCAGCTGCTGAAACGCCCACGATACCTGAGCCTGCCGAGTAAACCGGTCGCATTGCGCGCTCATGCGCGGGCCATTAGGTAAGGTCCGAACCCTCCAAGGTGCACCCCATGTCGCTGAATCCGATTCGTCCCTGGCGCAATATTTATCGCCGCACATCTCGCCAGATAATGGTTGGCAACGTCCCTGTCGGTGGTGACGCTCCGATTTCCGTTCAGACGATGACGAACACCGATACCTCTGACGTGGCTGCTACGGTCGCTCAGGTACAAGCGGCGGCAGAGGCTGGCGCGGACATCGTACGCGTGTCGGTCCCGGACGAGGCATCCTCGAAGGCGTTGAAAGAGATCGTGCGCGAAAGTCCAGTGCCGATCGTGGCGGACATTCATTTCCACTATAAGCGCGGGATCGAAAGCGCGCTGGCAGGGGCCGCGTGTTTGCGGATCAATCCGGGAAACATCGGCGATGCCAAGCGGGTGGCCGAGGTGATCGCGGCGGCGCGCGATAACGGTTGTTCGATGCGGATCGGGGTGAACGCTGGCAGCCTGGAAAAGCATCTGTTGGAGAAATACGGAGAGCCATGCCCCGATGCGATGGTGGAAAGTGGCCTCGACCATATTCGCATTCTGCAGGACCACGATTTCCACGAATTCAAGATCAGCGTGAAGGCCAGCGACGTGTTTATGGCGGCGGCTGCCTATCAGCAGTTGGCCGAGGCGACGGATGCGCCGATCCATCTTGGGATCACCGAGGCTGGCGGGTTGATGACCGGCACGATCAAATCCGCCATCGGGCTGGGCAGCCTGCTGTGGATGGGGATCGGCGACACGATCCGGGTGAGCCTGAGTGCGGATCCCGTTGAAGAAGTAAAAGTCGGCTATGAAATCCTGAAGGCGCTGGGTCTGCGCCATCGCGGCGTCAACATCATCAGCTGCCCAAGCTGCGCGCGGCAGGGGTTCGACGTAATCAGGACGGTTGAAATGCTGGAGAAGCGGCTGGAGCACATCAAAACCCCGATGAGCCTGTCAATCATAGGCTGCGTGGTGAACGGCCCCGGAGAGGCGCTGATGACCGACGTTGGATTCACCGGCGGTGGCAAGGGCGCGGGTATGGTCTATCTGGCTGGACAGCAGAGCCATAAACTCGACAATGATCAGATGGTCGACCACATCGTGCAACAGGTCGAAAAGCGCGCGGCTGAGATCGACGCGGCCGAGATGGCGGCGGAATAACCATCATTGGTTCCGTAAATATCCCTTCCGGAGGCTCGGTTTTTCGAAGAAAAATCGAAATCAAATCATGAAGGCGTCGCGCCGCTCCGAAGTTGATCCCTTCATCGTCATGGACGTCATGGAAGCCGCCCGTGCTGCCGAAGCTGCCGGACGCCGGATCATTCACATGGAGGTCGGCCAGCCCGGCACACCGGCACCGGCCATTGCGCGCAAAGCATTGGCCGCGGCGATGGAGGCTGGGCCATTGGGGTACACCGTCGCGCTGGGCCGGCCGGATTTACGTGCTCGGATCGCGCAGCTGTATCGCGACTGGCACGGGATTGATCTGAACCCGGACCGGGTGATTGTGACGGCCGGGGCCTCTGGTGCCTTCCTTTTGGCATTCAGCGCGTTTTTTGACGCCGGTGACCGGGTCGCAGCGGGGTTGCCGGGTTATCCGTCTTATCGCCAAATTCTAAAGGCCCTGTCGTTGCAGCCGGTTGATATCGATACGACGGCAGAGAACCGGTTTCAGCCCGTGCCGGAACAACTGCCTGACGACATCGCTGGTTTGATAGTCGCCTCGCCCGCGAACCCGACCGGGACGATGCTGGACCAGCCCGCACTTGCGGCGCTGATCGGGGCGGCGCAAGACCGCGGGGCGGCGTTTATCTCGGACGAGATTTATCACGGCATCGACTATGACCGCGCGCCGGTCACCGCGCTGGCGGTCAGCGATGATGTCTGCGTGATCAACTCGTTCTCAAAGTACTTCTCGATGACCGGGTGGCGGATTGGCTGGATGGTTGTGCCAGAAGCGATAATCCGTACGGTGGAACGGCTTGCGCAGAATATGTTTATCTGTCCGCCCCATGCCAGCCAAGTCGCAGCCCTTGCTTCAATGGATGCAACACAGGAGCTGGAGGCGAATAAGGCCGTCTATGCCGAGAATCGCCGGCTGATGATCGAAGGCCTCCCGCGCGCCGGTTTCGCAAATTTCGCGCCGCCTGATGGAGCGTTTTACATCTATGCCGATGTCTCAGACCTCACAGATGATGCGCTTGCGCTATCTCGCGAAATTCTGGATCGGGCAGGGGTGGCGGTGACGCCGGGCCTCGACTTTGATCCTCAGCGCGGCCATCGGACGCTGCGCTTTTCCTATGCGCGTTCCACGGCGGATATTGTCGAAGGTCTGGCGCGATTGGCAGACTGGCGCGCATCGCGCTGACGCAGGCGCTTTCAATCGAATCCTTAACCCGCTACACCGAAAAGAAAACGGTGGACGACTTTGAGCAGTCCTCGCAATCTATTGATCGTATTGGCCGCGTTGATGCAAATCAGCGCGCCCATTGCCGCATCCGCACAGGAAGATCTGGCGCGACTGGACCCGGCGACCTCGACGGTCCGTGATCTTGGGCGGCGCTCGGAAGTGACGCTGGGATTAAGCGCGCCGGTTCCGTGGCGGCTAGAGCTTCGTAGTGGCCCCCCACGATTGCTGCTTGATTTTCAAGGGCTTGACTTGGGTGCGTCTGGTCAGGCCGCCCTGCAGATCAGCGACACGATCGCATCGGTGCGGGCCGGACAGGGTGACGATGAATGGGCGCGACTGGTTCTGGAGCTGGCGCGTCCGATGGAGGTGACATCGGCGGCGATGGACACATCCGGCGCCGCACCTTCGCTGAACCTCACTCTGCGCCAGACGAGTGCCGAAGCATTTGCAGCGGCAGCCTCGCACGATGCCGAGGGGGACACCGATACCGAAGCCGTCAACTTGCCGTTCCGTGTCGTCATTGACCCTGGCCATGGTGGTGTCGATCCTGGCGCCGAGGCAGGCAATGTCAATGAAGCCGATCTGATGCTGATCTTCGCGCAGGAACTGAGAGAGGTTCTGGCCGAGGCGGGAATCGAGGCAGTTCTGACGCGCGAAGCGGACGAATTCGTCTCACTTGAAGCGCGGGTCCGCATTGCGCGCCGTGCAGGGGCGGGTTTGTTTATCTCGCTCCACGCTGACGCGCTGGAAGAGGGCAGCGCGTCCGGTGCGACTGTTTATACGCTTGCGGATGAAGCGGTGGATGAAGCGACACAAAAACTGACCGAGCGTCATGAGGCCGGTGACCTGCTGGGAGGTGTGGACCTGCAGGGCGGTGGAGACGAATTGGCGCGGGTGCTTGTTGATATTGCGCGTACCGAAACCCGGCCACGCACCCATGCACTGGCGGATGCGTTGGTGGGTGCAATCGGCGATCAGGTTGGCGGCCTTTACAAGCAGCCGCTGCGGACGGCGGATTTTTCGGTTCTGAAATCACCCGACATTCCGGCGGTGCTGGTCGAGCTTGGATTCCTATCGAACGCACGCGATTTGAAACGAATCAAATCGGCAGAGTGGCGTGCGAAAATGCAGGGAGCCCTGCGCGATGGGATTATCGAGTGGCGTAGCGAGGATGCGCTAAGGACCGCGTTACGGCGGCAGTAGCAGCAGATTTGGCCTTGCGCTGTCGTTGACGGAGTAGCGCTCCTACGCCCTCAGACTAGTGCCAGCTCTAAACAGGTCCTCACATGCTATGAAAGTCTGATCGCGGCCAATTACACCAACCGCAACCGGCTCAGTCGTCAGTCCGGGGCCGGAACCGGGCGAGCCATACTGAATGCCCGCGACAGGCCGGGTCTTCCGGGGTGAAAGCAATAACCTCGAAACCGTTCTCATTCAGCAGCTTGGTATAGTCCTTCGGGTCCAGACTGGCGTGGTAGACCGGCTTGCCTTCGACCCGGCCAATGCGTTCACCTTCTTCGGGACCGGACGTGAACATCAGCGCCGCCCGCGGGTTGGCGTGGGCTGCAAACACCGGGAACATGGCGCGCTGGTCGGCGCGGCTGAGATGGAAAAAACTGTTCCAGGCAAGAATCATGTCAAATGTCTCGCCCAGGTCCAGCCCCCGCATGTCTGCCCGGATCACGCGCGCGTCCGGCAGACTGGCCTTAAACATTGCCACCATTGCCTGAGCGCCATCGACACCGGTGACCTGTGCGCGTCGATCCTTCAGATAGGCCGCAATCGGCTGTCCCGAACCGCAACCAAGATCAAGCGCACGCCGACCTGGCGCATAGGACAGCATCCGATCCAGCCAGCGACGTTCGAACAGGGTCCGATCCCGGCGGATAGCCCAGCTTCGACCTACCCGGTCATAGGTTTCGAGTATCGCGTCGGGGGAGGAATCGGTCGTTTTCATACCCTCTGAAGTGACGCGACACTGCGCCCCTCGCAAGGGTTGACTTAATTGCGCCTCAGACACCGGCGAAAGCTCGCCGCATTTGGCAAAATCCGGCTTTTGACCCTGCCAACGGGCGGGCGTATACGGAGGCAGGTAATGTGCCATTGGGGGCAGTGTTTAGTGACTCGTTTTGTTTTGTCGTTTTTGGGGGCCGTATTCAGTTGGCTGACCCTTGGTGGTCTGTCTGCAGTGGTTGGTATTGGCGCGATCTTCTGGATTTACGGTCGTGATCTGCCGAATCACGAGACCCTGTCGCAATATACTCCGCCGACAATCAGCCGGATTTATTCCGGCGAAGGGCGTATCATTGACGAATTCGCGACCGAGCGGCGATTGTTTGCCCCTGCAAATGAGATCCCCGATTTGGTCAAGCAGGCGTTCATCTCCGCCGAGGATAAGAACTTCTATGTCCACAGAGGCTACGACATGCGTGGCATCGCGGCGGCGGCCGTGGATGCAGCACGCGGAGGGCGCATCCGCGGTGCATCGACAATAACTCAACAGGTAATGAAGAATTTCCTGCTGGGTGGCGAGCGCCGGGCCGAGCGAAAGATCAAGGAATTGATTCTGGCAACCCGGATCGAAAAGACGCTGAGCAAGGAAGAAATTCTTGAGCTCTATCTGAACGAGATTGATCTGGGCGAGCGCAGCTTTGGCGTTGCCGCCGCGGCGCAGGTTTACTTCAACAAACCACTCTCTGATCTGGACGCGGCTGAGGTCGCCTATCTGGCGATTCTGCCCAAAGCGCCCTACGGCTATCATCCTGTAGATGATCAGGAAAAGGCGATTCGGCGGCGCAACTTTGTGCTGCGCGAGATGCTGGAGAACGGCTATATCGACCGGGTGACGTATGACGTCGCACGGGTTTCACCTCTGCGAACGGTTCAGAACGGCGATTATACCGCATTCAAGGCGAACTTGCCGCCGCGTGATTACTTCACCGACGAAATTCGCCGGCAGTTGAGCCAGGATTTCGGGGAAGGTGAGTTTTTTGCCGGTGGCCTGACCGTGCGTGCGACGCTGGAGCCGGAGATGCAGGCGGCGGCGGCAAGCGCACTGCGGCGCGGGCTGGAGCGATTTGATCGGGATCGGGGTGTCTGGCGCGGTACCGGACTAAAACTTCCAGAAGACAGCCTAGGTCCCGAGGAAGTCTGGCGCCCTGCACTTGCCGAAGTTGATATCGCCCGAGACGTTCAGGGTTGGTATCCGGCGGTGGTCCTTCAGGTTGGGAATTCATCGGCCCGGATAGGGATCGAGGGGGTCGAAAACGACGAAGACGGTCACTGGATTCCGGCCGAGGATGTAAAGTGGGCCCGCAAGCTGGGGGCGGACGGCAAGTTGGGCGACGCAGCTGTGCGCGCGGGCGACCTTCTGGAATTGGGCGATGTGGTTCATGTGCGTCGGATGACGCGCGACAGCGATGGTTCGTTTATGCGTTGGACCCTTAGGCAAATCCCCGAGGTTCAGGGCGGCTTTATGGCGATGGACGTGAACACCGGGCGCGTCCTGGCCGTCCAGGGTGGTTTTTCCTACCAGGCCAGCAGCTTTAATCGCGCGACACAGGCGGCGCGACAGCCGGGATCGTCGTTCAAACCGTTTGTATTCGCGGCCGCGCTCGACAGTGGGTTTTCGCCAGCGACAATCATCGTGGACGCACCGATCGAGATTAATACCGGTGACAGGATTTGGCGTCCGAAGAACGCGACCAACAAGTACTATGGGCCGACTCCGCTCAGAACCGGGATCGAGTGGTCGCGCAACCTGATGACGATCCGACTGGCGCAGGAAGTTGGCATTGATACCGTTGCGCAATACGCGGAACGTTTTGGTGTCTATGACAACATGGGCCGGTTTCTTGCCAATGCGTTGGGTTCCGAAGAAACGACGCTGTACCAGATGGTTGCGGCGTACGCGATGTTCGCGAATGGCGGTGAGCGTGTCGAACCGACGCTGGTCGACCGGGTTCAGGACCGCTGGGGCCGCACGGTATTTCGCCACGACCAGCGAGAATGTACCGACTGTCAGGCAGCCATACTGGAACCCGGCAAGGCACCCCGCATTCTGTCTAACCGTACACGGGTTATGGATGCTGTGACGGCGTATCAACTGACGTCAATGATGAAGGGCGTCGTTGATGTCGGGACCGCCTCGAAATATGTGAATTTGCCTGTGCCGATCGCCGGGAAAACCGGCACAACGAATGATGCCAAGGACGTCTGGTTTGTCGGGTTCTCATCGAACATCGTTGCCGGGTGTTACATCGGCTATGACACGCCGCGCTCATTGGGCAACAAGGCTGGTGGCGGCAGCACATGCGGGCCCGTGTTCCAGTCATTCATGAGCAAGGCGATTAAGAAATACGGCGGTGGACCCTTCGCGGTTCCCGAAGGCGGCCGGTTCATCAAGATTGACCGCTACACTGGAGCCCGGCTGCCGGATGATGCAGAAGGCCCCGGCGTCGTTGCGGAGTATTTCCGTGACGGTGAAGAACCGATCTTTGGCATTACCTTTGACGGCGGCTTCGCGATGGGCACCAACCTGCCGCTGTTCTCGGCGGGCGAGGGCGACGGCTTTGACGCCTACGCTAGCGAGGAAATCCTGACCTCGGACGGGCGTGTCACGACAATCCCGAAAAAAGCAGATTTCGGATCCATCTCGTCTGGTGGTCTCTACTGATCTTGCTGCTGCCTTTGCGGGCTGGTATCCCCGCCCGGTTGCAATTGGAGCAGGTTTGGCAGATGCGCGCAGAAGCGGAAAAATCGGTTGAGGCGATTGAGAAATCGCTAACCTTGCTGCGTCAGCGCATGGATTGGGAAACGGCACCGCACCGGTTGGAAGAATTCAACGCGCGGGTGGAAGATCCGACCCTGTGGGACGATCCGGACCGCGCCCAAAAACTGATGCGCGACCGTCAGATTCTGGTCGACGCGATTGAGCGTACGAGCGGTATGGCGCAGGAACTCTCTGACAGTGTTGAGTTGATCGAGTTGGGCGAGATGGAGGACGACGCCGAGGTCGTCTCCGAAGCCGAAGCCGCGCTGAAAGCGCTTGCGGATCGTGCTGCCGCTGCCGAGATCGAAGCCTTGCTGAACGGTGAGGCGGACGCCAACGATACGTTCCTCGAGATCAATTCGGGTGCCGGCGGGACTGAGTCGTGTGACTGGGCCTCGATGCTCGCGCGGATGTATCTGCGCTGGGCCGAAAAACGCGGCTATAAGGTCGAATTGCAGTCGGAAAGCCCCGGTGAAGAGGCGGGGATCAAGTCCGCCGCCTACAAGATTTCCGGGCACAACGCCTATGGCTGGCTGAAATCCGAAAGCGGCGTGCACCGGCTGGTGCGGATCAGCCCCTATGATTCAGCGGCGCGGCGGCACACCTCGTTTTCGTCCGTCTGGGTTTATCCCGTCGTCGATGACAACATCGAGATTGACGTGAACCCATCGGACATCCGCATCGATACCTACCGGTCGTCCGGGGCCGGTGGTCAGCATGTGAATACGACGGATTCTGCCGTGCGCATCACCCACGAACCAACCGGGATTGTGGTGACCAGCTCCGAGAAATCCCAGCACCAGAACCGCGATATCGCGATGAAGGCGCTGAAGTCGCGGCTTTACCAGATGGAGCTGGACCGCAGGAATGCCGCCATCACCGAAGCGCATGAAAATAAAGGCGATGCAGGCTGGGGTAACCAGATCCGGTCCTACGTTCTGCACCCCTATCAGATGGTCAAAGACCTACGCACCAACTACGAAACCAGCGACACGCAGGGGGTATTGGACGGCGACCTGGATGCCTTTATGGCCGCGACACTGGCGATGGATGTGTCGGGTAAATCACGGGCTGAGGCGCAGGGCGAGGGTTAGCGGATCACTCTACCAGATCGTAGTGTTTGATCGAGCGAGACTCCACCAGCTCGTCTTCAGCCGGGTCGATGTGAGGCGTTGTATAGTCGTCACCAACAAAGGCCTTAAGCGCCTCCAGGCTTTCCCAAACCATCACGAAGCTGAACTCGCGCGGGCTGTCCGAACGGGGCGCGCCGGGCAGTACCTGCACAATTCCCTTTGTTCCCCGCATCAATGGGATGCCGGTTTCGTGAAAGAACCAGGCGAATGCGGCCTCTTTCCCAGGCCGTGTCGTTACTTGAAATATACGCATTATCATTTAGTTGCCTCCCTCTTCGGAGGTAACTTGCCTGCGATACCCTGCCTGCGGCCCGGCCGACTTTCACTGGTCTGGCGGCACGCGCGCATGTTGTATCACAATGGCGGTAATGATCCAAAAAAGGCTTTTACAGCGGCCTGATCTTGAGGCGGGTGATCCGCTGATCCTGCCGGGCCGCCACCTCGAACCGGAACCCGTGGAACGAGAACACCTGGCCCTGATTTGGGATCGTCTGGGCTTCATGGATGACCAGACCGGCAATCGTGTTTGCCTCAAGATCGGGCAGCGACCATTCCGTTGCGCGGTTCAGATCGCGGATCGTCATTGCACCGTCTACGACGTAATCGCCCGCGTCGGTTTTGCGCAGCGGGTGATCTTCGTCGACGTCGAACTCATCGGTAATTTCGCCGACAATTTCTTCCAGGATATCCTCCAGAGTAATGAGGCCCTGCAGCGCGCCGTATTCGTCGACCACCAGTGCGAAATGCGTGTGCAGCCGCAGGAATTGCCGCATCTGATCGTCCAGTGTCGTGGTTTCGGGAACGAAATAGGGCTTCATCGCCACCGCATTGATATCCAGCTTGGCGATGTCTGTGGTGTCCGCGCCTTCAGCGCTGCGGACATAGATTGAGCGCAGTAGGTCCTTGGCGTGGATCACGCCGACGATGTTGTCTGGTTCCCCCCGGAATACCGGCAGGCGGCTGTGCGGCGAATTCAGGCATTGTTCCAGAATGGCCTGCGGGTCTGCGTCAGCATCAACCATCTCGATGCCGGAACGGTGCAGCATGATCTCTTCGACGGCACGGTCGGCCAGATCAAGCGCGCCCAGAATGCGGTCGCGGTCTTCTTTTTCGACGACGCCTTCGGCGTGTCCGATACTGAGTGCCCCGGCGATTTCCTCGCGCACGGCAAGGATGTGGCTGTCCGGATCGGTGCTGATGCCGACCACGCTGAGAATGCCGCGCACAAGGGCCCGCACCGCCGTGACGATGGGGGCGAAAACCAGAACCACTAAGTCGATAATCGGGGCGACAAGGGCTGCGGCACGTTCGGCGTTGGTAATCGCGTAGGTCTTGGGCAGCACCTCTGCGAAGACCAGCACCAGAGCGGTCATCACCAGCGTTGCCAGGGCCACCCCATTGTCGCCAAACAGCCGCGTGAACAGGGCTGTCGCCAGCGAGGCGGCGAGGATATTGACGATGTTGTTGCCCAGCAGGACCGAGCCGATCAGGCGCTCGTTATCCTCAGTGATCTTCAGCGCCCGCGCGGCTCCACGAGAGCCGCGGTCCGCCTGACTGCGCAATTTGCCGCGTGATGCGGCGGTCAGCGCCGTCTCACTACCTGAAAAGAATGCTGACATCAGCAAAAGCGCGACGATGGCGGCGACGGTGATCCAGAAGGCGGCATCCAGCGTCAGATTGAAGTTTTCCATTTGGTCCTGTGCGATCAAAAAACTGCGGATAGTATAAGATCAATTCGCAAGCAAGGAAGGACGCGCGGGTGAAGATCCAGGAATTGGGCGCTTTGGAGGGCGATTTGCTGCTATTTGGCGGCCCGTATTCCAATCTGCAGGCGAGTGAAGCCCTGGCAAAGATTGCTGACAGTTTTGCGCCCGGTCATGTGATCTGCACCGGTGATGTGGTCGCCTATTGCGCCGACCCGGCGCCTTGCGTCGACCTGATCCGGGCGCGTGGTTGGCCCGTGGTTGCGGGCAATTGCGAGCGTCAGTTGGCGGCGCGGGCGGATCGTTGCGGTTGTGGTTTCGACGATGGCTCGGCGTGTGATTTGCTTTCGCGAGGCTGGTACCCGCACGCGGATGCCCTGATAGGAGACGAGGCCCGCAGTTGGATGGCGGACCTGCGCGATGTCATTACGCTGACCCATCAGGGCCAGCGGCTGGCTATCATTCATGGCGGGCTCAGCGATATTTCCCGGTTCCTTTGGCCCGACAGTCCGGAGGATGAGTTTTCGGCCGAGATTGCGTTGATCCGCGATCAGATCGGTGGGGTCGACAAGGTCATTGCGGGCCATTGCGGCGTGGCGTTCCATAGGCGGATCGGAAACGTGGACTGGATCAATGCCGGGGCAATCGGTCTTCCACCCCACGATGGCCGCTCCGAAACACGCTATGCTGTGCTGAACGACTTGGGCGTTACTTTCCATCGGCTGACTTATGATGCTGCGGCGGCTCAAAGTGCAATGATCGCTGCTGGTCTGACGCAAGGCTATGAGGCGGCACTATTAAGTGGCATCTGGCCGAGCGAAGATGTCCTGCCCGCGTCCCTCAGGCGCTGAAACTGGCAGCGCCGCGCGCGTGAGGGCGACACACACGCGCTAACAGACGACGCGCGGCCTTTGTTTCAAGTCAGGGCTTCGCCAGCGGGTGATGCTGTTGGACCAGCGCGCGCAGGCGCTCGTCCAGCACGTGGGTGTAGATCTCGGTCGTTCCGACGTCTGCGTGGCCCAGCAACGTCTGGATCACCCGCAAGTCGGCCCCATGCGCCAGAAGATGCGTTGCGAAGGCGTGGCGCAGGGTATGCGGCGTCACCTTTTCGGGCGAGACACCGGCATTCACCGCGATCTCTTTGATCAGGACGTAGAACCTGTTCCGTGTCAGATGCCCTGCTTTGCCGCGTGACGGGAACAGCGCGCGCGACGGGGCCGCACCATTTTCAACGGCAGCTTCATCGGCGCGGTCGCGCAGTTTAATCCAGTCGCTCAGGGCACTTCGTGAGGCTTCGGTCAGCGGCACCAACCGCTCCTTGTCGCCCTTGCCACGTACCAGCAGAGTTTCGGGATCGCCTCGGGTCGCGGCGACGGGCAGGGACACCAGCTCGGTCGCGCGCAGACCGGTGGCATAGAGCAGTTCCACAAGGCAGCTGTTGCGCGCCCGGTCGGTGGCACTGCGTCCGGTTGTAGCGGCTGCGGTAATGAGGCGCGTCACCTCGTCTTCACTCAGCGTTTTGGGCAGGCGCTTCTCGCGCTTAGGCCCCGCGATACGGACGGCTGGATCATCGGTGCGCCAGCCTTCTTCAACCGCAAAACGGGTAAACTGTCGGATCGCCGACAAACGGCGGGCGCGGGTGGCCCGCGACAAACCGGCGGCGTCGCAGCGGGTCAGATAGCTTTCGACATCGGTGCGGGCGATGCTATCGAAATCCAGCCCGCGCGCCGCCATCCATCCGGCGAAATCCTTTAAGTCGCGCGCATAGGCCAGTTGGGTGTTCCGCGCCGCGCCGGTTTCGGCAGCTTGCGCCTGCAGGAATGTGGAAATACGGGCGGCTGCATCGCTCATGCGTCGGGGGCCAGAAGCAGGATTTGCAGTGCTGCCTGCCGCGCCACGTGGTCCAGCCCGACGTGGCGCATCAGGGCAATCGCATCGGTCAATTTGGCGACATCGCCGTCGGCCCCGGCATCAAACAGCTCGATGGCTGCCAAGACAGCTTCGCCGGAGCGATTGTCCTGCAACAGCGGGGCGAAGCGATCCGGCGCCCCGGTCGCGCTGAACCCTGCCAGAAGGGCGATTCCGGCCCCTTCGGCCGCTTCCGGCATTTTCGGAATTCCCTTGGCGAAGGCAAAAAGCAGAGATTCATCTGCCGTCTCTGGTACCTCGGTTCCTGCGAGACCATCGAAATCGGGCCCCAGCAACCCGATCCGCCAAGCCAACTGGTCCGCGGGGGCGGGCAGGTTCAACCGGGCAAGTTTCGCGGCATAGAGGTCAGCAAAGGCGGTTTCCAGTCCGACCGATTGCATTGCGGACCACGCCTTTGGCAGCGCCTTCGCCGCCGCGTCAGCGTCATTGGCGTCGGCGGCGCGATCAAACGCCTGAAAGGCCGCGATTCGGTCCCAAATCCCACCCGAAGCAGCGGGCAGCCTGCGCAGCCAAATCGTGCGCCAGGCATCGGTGCTGATCGCCCCGACACGGACAAGCCGTTCGGCGGCGGCCACCTCGGCGTTCCATCCCGCCAGCGGGCGCAGATCAGTATGGGCGAAGGCAAGCGGCAGGGGGCCAGTGGGAATGACCTCGCCGATGGCTTCATAGAGGCGATAGTCCAGCGGTGAAGGGCGCGCGGGCGGGGCAGGCGGGAAAGACCCCTCGTAAAGTTCCGCATCAAGGAATTGTGCCAGAAGCGCGCCTTCGTTAGCGCTAAGCACCTCCAGCATCTCGGCAGTCTCCAGCGTCAGGGCGGCGGCGGACCAGTCCCCGCCACGTGCCAGACAGAACACGCGCGCTGAATAGGTCGGGATCAGATCGGGTGAGCTGCGCAGCCGCCGACAGGCCTTGTTTTCGGTGCCGGTCAGCAGGGTCACATCGAACCAGCGGCGAAACCGATTTGGGTTCGACAGACCTGCCTGTTCCAGCAACTGCTCCGCCGGACCGAGCGCGCCCATCGCAAGCAAAGCATCGACGCGGGCAAAATATAGCGGCGTGTCGGGGTCTCCGTCTGCGGGTGGGTCCAGTTCCGCCGTCGCCAGCGCGCGGACCAGGTCGCGCATGGCCGGAAGGCTCCGGCTGCGGTCCGCCACTAACCCTCGTGCCAGTGCCGCACTGCTGGAGCTGCCCCAAAGGTTGCGTGGAAGCCCCAGACTTTCAGCGGAAGCCAGCCCGACCTCGTCTGCGGAAGGTTGCCCCAAGGGTGTAACGGTAATCGTCTCGGGCAGCGCGTTGGTGGCGACGGCCGGTTCGTTCCCGGTTGCGGGCAACACGGGCGGGACGGGCGTGTTTTCTTCGGCAATACTGTCTGACAGCCAATCGATAGCCGACAAGGGGGCCTCCGACCTAGCATCCGTCGGGGGCAAGGCCAGCGCCAGTCCGACGACGAGGGTGGCGAACCTAGTCAACATCCAGCTGGACCGGCTCGGTGACCGTTGTAATGCTCGGCGACAGGTCGCCAAGGTAGGCGAAGCCGACAAAGGCCAATCCTGCGAGAATAATCAGAAAAAACAGAAGTTTACTTATCGTGCCCATGCCTGCCCTTGCACCATTGCGCGGAAACCCGCACCGGGCCGCGTTTTTGTCGGCGGCCTTCTGCGCATTGTTATATATGGCCTTTCCCGCAAGATCACGCCATTCAGGGTCGTGAACGGTAATTCTAGGCGGGACGCTGCCGGTTTGGGGCTGATGCTGCATAAAACTGTGGTCCTTGTGGGGATGATGGGCGCGGGGAAAACCGCCGTCGGGCTGGCATTGGCGCGCCGTCTTGGCGTGCCGTTCCTCGATTCGGATGCCGAGATCGAAGCCGCAGCAAATCGTTCTATCGCCGAGATATTCGAGCGGGACGGCGAAGCCTTCTTCCGCAGCCGCGAGTCCGAAATTATTGCGCGGCTGCTCGATGGCGATCCAGGTATCCTGTCGACCGGCGGCGGGGCGTATCTGGCGGCCGGTAACCGGGCGATGATATCTGAACGCGGCGCGGCGGTCTGGCTGCGCGCCGGGCTAGAGTTGCTGTGGACCCGCGTGCGCCACAAGGACACGCGGCCCCTGCTGCGCACTGAAAACCCAAAGGCGACATTGGCCGAGATCATGGAAGAACGCACACCGTTCTATGAGCAAGCCGATTTGGTAGTGGATGCCTCGGCTGACTACGCGATTGAGGATGCCGCTTTGGCCGTCGAACGCGCACTGCTGGCGCGTCCGGACGTGCTGAGCGAGGCAGTGTGATGGATGTGGTGCGTGTAGACCTGGGTGCGCGGTCCTATGAAGTTCGCATTGGCGACGGGCCGATCGCAAACGCGGTGGCAGAAATTGCGCCACTTCTGGCGCGACCCCGCGTCGCCGTGATCAGCGATGAGACTGTCGCGTCACTGCATCTTGAGGCACTGCGTACAGCGTTAGTAGCCGGGGGGATCGAGACGACCTCGCTGGAATTGCCGCCGGGCGAGGGCACAAAGTGTTGGGCGCAGCTGCAGCGATGTACTGACTGGTTGCTGGACCAACAGGTCGAACGCCGCGACATAGTGATCGCTTTGGGCGGCGGGGTGATTGGCGATCTGGTTGGCTTTGCCGCCGCGATTCTGCGGCGCGGGGTCCGCTTTGTTCAGATCCCGACAAGCCTTTTGGCGCAGGTCGACAGCTCGGTCGGGGGCAAGACAGGCATTAATGCGGGCGCGGGCAAGAACCTGATCGGGGCGTTTCATCAGCCCTCGCTGGTGCTGGCCGACATCGGTGTACTGGATACGCTAACGCCCCGCGATTTCCTGTCGGGCTATGGCGAAGTGGTGAAATACGGGTTGCTCGGAGACGCGGATTTCTTCGAGTGGCTGGAAGGGAACGGCCCGGCGCTGGCGGCGGGGGATAGATCGCTGCGGGCCGAGGCTGTGCGCCGTTCGGTTCAGATGAAAGCCGACATCGTGGCGCGGGACGAAACAGAGCAAGGCGACCGCGCGCTGCTGAACCTGGGCCACACGTTCTGTCATGCGCTTGAGGCAGCAACGGGTTATTCCGACCGGCTGCTGCATGGAGAAGGCGTGGCCATCGGTTGCGCCTTGGCGTTCGAAACGTCTGCTCGGCTGGGCCTGTGTTCGCAGGAAGAACCGTCGCGCGTGCGGGCGCATCTGACGGCGATGGGCATGAAAACCGATCTGGCGGACATCGCCGGTGATTTGCCTGATGCAGACGGTTTGCTGGCGCTCATGGCTCAGGACAAGAAGGTTATCGACGGGCGGCTGCGCTTCGTTCTGGCGCGTGGAATCGGCCGTGCCTTCGTTGCCGAAGATGTCGGTGCCGGGCCAGTGCGCGATGTATTGGTCGAGGCGCTACGCGCGCGCGGCTGAGAAAACTTCTCGGCCAAGAACCTGAGAAGTATTTTGCCTTCGGCGGGGATATTTGCAGACCGCTCGTGGAGTTAGCTTCAGCGGCGTTCGCGGCGGCGCGACTGGAGCAACAGAATCAAGGCCACGGCGGCGGGAACTGTTTGTACAAGCAGGATTTTGGGTGAGGCTGTGTAGGCCCCGAACATCCCTGCAGTTGCGACAAAGATCAGAAAACAGGTGGCGACATTGGTGGCCCAGGTCTTGTCCTTGATCAGCAGGGACCAGATCAGACCAGCGGCAAGGAAGGCGTTATAGAGGCCCTGATTGGCGGCAAGCACCTTCGTCGGCTCGAACAGGTCGGCGGGTAAGGACGTGAAAACCTTGGGCCCTCGGGTGACCCAGGCGAACATCTCAAACCAGGCGATATAGAGGTGCAGGGCCGCGATGACGAAGATCAGAACGAGTGCCAGTCGTCGCATGGCTCCTCCGAGGTGGCAGGTAAAGGGCCGGGCGCGGTGCGCCGACCCCGTAAGTCCCTAGAACGGAATCTCGTCGTCCAGATCGGACGCTGCGCCGCCACCTTGTCCGCCCGATGGGCCGCTGTCGTAGCCACCGCCGCGGTCATCCTGATAGCTGCTGCCGCCACCGCCGGAGTAACCACCGCCACCGCCACCGCCGCCATCGCGTCCGTCCAACATGGTCAGGCTACCGTTGAAGCCTTGCAGTACAACCTCGGTCGAATACCGGTCATTGCCCGACTGATCCTGCCATTTGCGCGTTTGCAGTTGGCCTTCGATATACACTTTCGAGCCCTTTTTCAGGTATTGCTCGGCAATGCGGACCAGACCCTCGTTGAAGATCGCGACCGAATGCCATTCGGTCTTCTCGCGCCGCTCGCCCGTATTCTTGTCTTTCCATGTCTCAGATGTCGCAATCCGCAGGTTGCAGACTTTTCCGCCGTTCTGGAACGACCGAACCTCAGGGTCGCGCCCCAGATTTCCGATCAGGATGACCTTGTTGACTGATCCTGCCATGTGCCCGCTTCCCCCATGTAACTCGATTCTCGATTTGCGCAGACGTTACATGCGCGGATCGTGGTTAACAAACCGCAAACGACCGATCGCGGGCTTGGCCTTGGCAGATGGTGTGGGTATCATCGGCGCCAACACCGTATCGGGGGATATGTGATGGTTTTGCGGGTAGCATTGAGTGTTGGATTTTTGCTCGCATTTGCCGGTTTCGCGGCGGCTCAAACGTCCACCGGGGTGGTTTCGTCCAAGTCTCGACCCGTCCTGCTTAAGAACCAACTCAGCATACTCGATTCGCGTGCGTCCACCCAATATCGCTCGTCCGTGCGGTTGAAGCCCACTGAAACGATCGTGCCGCAGACGGCAACGGTGCCTCGGTTCAGTGGCAAGTATCGTGGAAAATACCTTTCGACTGCCCAGTCCGCGGCCCGCAAGCATGGCGTCCCGGTCGATCTGTTCCTGCGACTGGTACAACAAGAGAGCGGTTGGAACCCCGGCGCTGTATCACCCAAGGGCGCGCTGGGGCTAGCGCAACTGATGCCGGGAACCGCGCGGCGGTTAGGCGTGGACCCGAATGTTCCGGGGCAGAATCTGGAAGGTGGCGCGCGATATCTACGCAAGATGTACAACCGTTTCGGGACCTGGCGGTTGGCGTTGGCGGCCTATAACGCAGGGCCCGAGGCGGTCGCGAAATACGGTGGCGTGCCTCCCTATAAAGAGACCAAGAATTACGTCCGCATTATCTGGGGCAGTTAACGCACGCCTCACCGGGGTGTGAGGTTGCTCACTCCGCCGTGAACGGAATCACCCGCAAGTGACTGTTATTACAGTAATAATTCGCGCGCTTTGGTGAGTGGACGTGTTTTGCATTGGAGTCGGCCTGTCGCCTATTCGGGGTTCACCTGAAACCTGAAGGAAGGACAGTTCCGATGCTTAAGATACTTCTTGCGACTGCCGCCATTGCCGTTTCCGCGGGTGCGGTCGCCGCCGAAAACTATACCGTCACGGTGACCAACACGATGGAGACCGAACTGCTGGCTCCGATCCTGATCACCAATGCGGCCAATGATGCGCATATTTTTGAAGGTCACTACGTAACCAAGGAAGCCGAGAATCAAATCCTCACCGGTGAACCCAAGATGCTGGCCGAACGGATTGGCGCGGATGCGATGGTTGGGCACGGAATGGACGGCCCTCCGGGTGTTCTGCTGGCGCCTGGTGAATCGGTGACATTCGACATCATGACCGACGCGACCAGCGTGCGCGTTCTGTCGATGGTGGCACCCACCGAAGTGCCGGACAACCGAGGTTCCACATACGTAGTGCGGCCAGCACCATAGTCGCGTGGTCGCTTATCGTTTTGTTCGTGCCTTGCTGCGCTATTCCCGCATGACTCGCAGCCCCGCGTCAACGGGTGCCACCGCCATTTGACGTCAAAAAACGACATCAAGGTATAGGTAAAACGACATAGTCGTAAAAGGAGAACCGCCGATACGCCTGATCCGATCCCCTAAAAAAATAAACCCCGCTAAGGGGTTTGCGGTCGAATCAGGGGTTTTTGCGGAAAGATGATGGGGTGCGGCCGGTCTGGGCCTGGAAGGCGCGGCTGAAGTAGGCGGCTGACGAGAAACCAAGTGCCGAAGCCACTTCTTTGATCGGCAATCGGGTCTCCGACAACAGCCGGCGTGCTTCATAGTGACGACGGTCCTGCAACAGCTGAAGCGCCGGGCGCCCGCAGGCGACGTTGCACGCGCGGGTCAGATGTGTCGGAGTGACATTCAGTTTGGCGGCATATTCGGCGACGCCCTGATCTGTACGGAAATGTTCCTCGATCAGGTTGGTGTAGGCGGCAGCCAATCGGTCGGCGCTGGTCCCTGAACGTTCGTCGCGAGCATTGCCTTCATCCAACTGCCGCTGCAGCCAGACCGAGAACAGGCCGGTCATGTGTTCCAGCGCACGATCCGATCTGGCGCGGCCAGATTCCAGCTCGCGCTGCATATTATTGATCTGTGCAGTCACTTCGGCCTGCAAACCGGCATCGACCAGACGCAGATGCAGTGGCGTTTCCGGTAGGCCGACATTGTCCATATCGCGCGGCAGGAACAGGGCCGTCCCATAGACCTGCCCAACCATGTCAAAGCCGTGCATTACTTTCGGAGGGATATAAACAAGGTTATGTGGGCCATAGCCCCGAGTCTGCCCCGCCACGGTGATCCGCCCCTTGCCACGCGTGAACCACAGCAGCACCGGTGCTGAGTAGCCGCGCATCGCTTCGACCCGCCACCGCCCACCCTGCGCGAGCAGGGCAATCGGGACAATGCGGAACGGCGTTGAAGGTCTGGTTGTCGAGGTCATGTATTCCAGGCAGCAGATTCGGCAGACAGTTGGCAGTGCCTTGCATGCTAGGGATGGGTCGGAAGCATGCCCAGAGGTTTCGTGTTGATCTGTGATATCTGAGTGAAAAGTGTTGCGCTATGGTCTCAACCTTCGGCGGATTCAGGCGAATAACGCCGCGTCCAGTTGTTTCCAGCCGGCCATTCTGGCCCGAAACCAAGTCCTTTGGCGTTTCGCGTACTGTCGGCTGAGAATCACCGCGCGCTCTCGGGCGTCGGCCAACGAGAGGTCGCCTTTCAGGTGCGCGACCAACTCACGCGCGCCGATTGCGCGTGAGGATGGCAGGGTTGGATTCCAGGCCGGTACCTGGGCACGTGCCTCCTCGAGGGCGCCCGATTTCAACATTATGTCAAAGCGTTGCTCGATCCTTGGGTTCAGCCAATCCCGAGCGGCGTTCAGGACGATTGGTTGAACCTTGGCCAAAGGAAGCAACGGAGGGCCGGTGTTGTCCTGCCAATCAGCCAGACCGCGACCGGTGGTTTCAAGCACCTCCCATGCACGGCGAATGCGGGCCGGGTTGGCGGTGTCGATCCGCGCGCGCGTTGCCGCATCAAGCTCGGCCAGCAACACATCGGGATCTTCGGCATCGGCGCGGGCGCGCACCTCGGGTGGAGTGTCCGGAATGGGGGCGAGGCCTTCGGTCAACGCCGCAAAGTTAAGTCCCGTTCCGCCGACAAAAATGGGTCGGGCTCCGTCCAGCAAACCAGCGACATCGCGCAGCCAATGCCCGACACTATAATGAGCGTCATTTGAAACGTGGCCATAAAGCGCGTGTGGGAAGGCGTTCTCATCCTTAAGTGATGGTCGTGCGGTCAGGATCCGCCAGCCCGAAAAGACCTGCAAGGCATCGGCGTTGACGATCACGCCTCCCTGTTCGGCGACCGCCATCGCCAGCGCAGATTTTCCGCTGGCGGTGGGTCCCGCGATCAGGACGGGACGCTCGGCGTCCAAACTGGCAATTAGCTGCTTCAAATCCCGCCTTCCCGATTGAACCTGCGGTCGTTTTCCGACACTTTGCGCGGCAATGACAACCGGGCAGGGGTGCTGAGAAATGAATGATGCCGCAAATCAGACCCAACCGCCCGCCAGATCAGCAGCATACGAACGGGTGCTTCTGAAAATCTCGGGCGAGGCGCTGATGGGGGATCAGGGTTACGGGCTGCATCCGCCAACAGTTGCCCGGATCGCCAGTGAAGTGAAATCGGTCCACGATATGGGGGTCGAGATTTGCATGGTTATCGGCGGCGGCAACATCTTTCGCGGTTTGCAGGGCAGCGCGCAGGGGATGGAGCGTACGACCGCGGACTATATGGGGATGCTGGCCACTGTCATGAACGCCCTAGCAATGCAGTCAGCGCTGGAAGAGTTCGAGATTCACACGCGCGTCATCAGCGCAATCCGCATGGACGAAGTGGCGGAGCCCTATATCCGCCGTCGCGCGGTGCGCCACCTTGAAAAAAAGCGCGTTTGCATCTTTGCCGCTGGAACGGGCAACCCCTATTTCACGACCGATACGGCGGCGACGCTGCGCGCCTCTGAAATGGGATGCCAGTCCATTTTCAAGGGGACAAAAGTGGACGGCGTCTATGACAAAGACCCGGAAAAACACAGCGATGCGGCGCGTTACAACCACATCAGCTATGATGATGTACTCTCAAAGCGCCTGGGAGTGATGGATGCCAGTGCGATTGCTCTGGCCCGCGACAACAACTTGCCGATTATCGTGTTTTCGCTGGACGAGCCGGGCGGATTCCGCGGGATTCTGGCGGGTGAGGGGACCTATACGACGGTAGGAGGCTGACACCGGCTATCTTAGGCCGCAATGTCGCCTGTACAAGCGCGCTGCGAAAGCGGTAAGAAGAAGCACAATATCTGGGGTTGACGTTACGACAATGAGTGAAGATTTCGAACTTGATACCGACGATCTGAACCGCCGTATGGACGGGGCGATGACCGCATTGCGTCACGAATTTTCGTCGCTGAGGACGGGGCGGGCGTCAGGCTCGATGGTGGATTCTGTGATGGTTGATGCCTACGGCGCGCTGACGCCGATCAATCAGGTCGGCACGATCAACGTGCCGGAACCGCGCATGGTGACGGTCAATGTGTGGGACAAGGGCCTGATCGGAAAGGTCGAAAAAGCGATCCGTGACAGTGGGTTGGGGATCAACCCGGTCGTAGATGGCACGACAATCCGCCTGCCGATACCGGAATTGAACGAGGAACGCCGCCGTGAACTTAGCAAGGTCGCGGGCACCTATGCCGAGAACGCGCGCATCGCGATCCGCAATATTCGGCGGGATGGCATGGATCAGCTGAAAAAAGCCAAAAATGACGGAATGGGCGAAGACGATCACAAGATCTGGTCGGATGAAGTTCAGGACATGACCGACAAGTCCATTGCTGCAATTGATGCGGCACTGGATCAAAAACAAGAAGAGATCATGCAAGTCTGAAAGGGCCTGCGAAATGGGTGGACTCGGCGTGGGGCCTGCGCCGACGGAAGAAGGGACATCAGCAATGGACAGCGCGGCGCCGAAAGGCCCCGGCCATGTGGCTGTTATAATGGATGGCAATGGACGCTGGGCGCAAAAGCGTGGGCGGCCCCGTCTTTTTGGCCATCAGGCCGGTGCCCGTCGCGTCCGCGAGATTGTCGCCGCCTGCCCTGACCTCGGCGTCAAATATCTGACGATATTCGCCTTTTCGACCGAAAACTGGAAGCGTACCCAAGCCGAAGTGTCGGGCTTGATGAGCCTGTTCCGCCGCTACATCGAGCGTGAAGCACGCACTTTGTTCGAACGCGGTGTCCGCGTTCGCTTCATCGGTGATCGCATGAAGCTGGATGAAAAGCTCGTTCGACTGATGGATGAGTTGGAATTGCTGACTGCTGACAATGACTTGATCCATCTGACAGTTGCATTGAATTACGGCGGTCGAGATGAGGTGGCGCGCGCAACGAAGCGTCTGGCGAGAGAGGTCGCAGCCGGACGTATCGACCCAGAAGATGTGGACGCCGAAACGTTGGCGCGTTTCCTTGATACTTATGTGTTGCCTGACCCTGATCTGGTGATCCGAACGTCGGGCGAGGCGCGGATATCGAACTTCTTGCTCTGGCAGTCCGCCTATTCCGAATACGAATTTATCGAGACACTCTGGCCGGATTTCACCGCCGCCGAATTTGCGAAGCTTGTGGCTGCGTTTCAGCAGCGCGAGCGCAGGTTCGGGGCCGTTGTGTCGTGAGCGCAAGCGCAAACTGGTCTGATTTACCAAAGCGCATCAGCGTTGGCGTTATCGTCGCAGCGGTGGTGTTTTCTGTCATGTGGTACGGTGGCTGGCTGTTTGTCGGGCTGGTTGCGTTGATCTCGGCCGTCTTGGTCTGGGAACTGGTAACAATGGTCGAAAGCAAATCGAATGCCGTTCCGCTGGCTGCATTTGCGGCGACGATGTTGCTATTCTCCGCCTTCGTGCCATCGACCTTCTCGCTGATATTGCTGGCCTTGCCGTCGCTTGTCGGCTTCTGGCGGTTACAGGCCAATCAGGCCCTGTTTGCGGCGTATGCGGGCATTATCATGGTGGCGGCTTACGGGCTTATCGATATCCGCTCTGTCCACGGGGTGCCGTGTTTGTTGTGGCTCGCGCTTGTGGTGATCGCGACGGATGTCATGGGATATTTCGTTGGTCGCACGGTCGGCGGGCCAAAATTCTGGCCTGCGGTTAGTCCGAAAAAAACCTGGTCTGGAACCATAGGCGGCTGGGTCGGCGCGTTGGCCGTGGGCGGCTTTTTCATGGTTTGGGCCGGGATTGGACCGATTATTCTGCTTGCGAGTTTTCTGACTTCGATCGCCAGTCAGATCGGAGACATTGCAGAAAGCGTGGTAAAGCGGAGAATGGGCGTCAAGGACAGCTCCAACTTGTTGCCGGGGCACGGTGGCGTTTTTGATCGATTTGATGGCGTTCTAGGCGCGTCGGTCTTTGTCGTCACTGCCGAGGCAGTTTCGGATTTTATGCCGCTGATGGTTCGGTAAGGCTGCAAGACGATGCGACGCATTTCGGTTTTTGGAGCGACTGGCTCGGTCGGGGCCAGCACATTGGACCTGATCCGCAGGGATCGCGATGCCTACCATATCGTGGCGCTGACCGGTGGACGCAACGTCGACGCGCTGGCGAAACTGGCGCGTGAGTTCATGCCCGAAATCGCGGTTGTCGCCGACGCTGATCTACAGGACGACTTGTCAACTGCATTGGACGGATGCGGCGTTGAGGCCGCCAGTGGACGCTCGGCGATTGTCGAGGCCGCGACGCGGCCGATCGACTGGGTCATGTCTGCAATCGTTGGTGCGGCAGGGCTGGAACCGGGCCTGCGTGCCCTTGAGCAGGGTGCAACTCTGGCTTTGGCCAACAAGGAAACACTGGTCGCCGCGGGCCCGCTGGTTATGGCCACGGCGCGCGACAACGGGGCCACGATCCTGCCGGTCGATAGCGAACATTCCGCCGTGTTTCAGGCCCTGCGCGGCGAAGATCCCGCCTCGGTCGAGCGGGTCATCATTACCGCTTCGGGTGGCGCATTCCGCGACTGGCCGGCTGAGAAGTTGGCCAATGCCACCGTCGCGGATGCCTCAAAACATCCGAATTGGGAGATGGGCCAGCGGATTACGATCGACAGCGCGTCTATGTTCAACAAGGCGCTCGAGGTGATCGAGACCCGCGAATTCTTCGGCATTGATCCAGGCCGGATCGAGGTGCTGGTTCATCCTGAGTCCCTTGTTCATGCGCTGGTTGGCTTTTCCGACGGCGCGCTGATGGCCCACGTTGGCCCACCCGACATGCGTCACGCCATCGGCCATGCGCTTCACTGGCCGGATCGGCGTGCCCTTCCGGTCGAGCGACTGGACCTGGCCGCAATTGGCTCGCTGAGCTTTCGGGCAGCGGACGAAGCGCGATGGCCAGCTTTGCGTCTTGCGCGCGAAGTTATGGCGGCCGGGGGCGGGGCAGGCGCGATCTTTAATGCGGCCAAAGAACAGGCGCTGGATGGCTTCATCGCAGGCCGGATCGGGTTTGCTGATATGGCCACTGTGGTCGAGACCGCTCTCGAAAATTTGCACTCGATTTCGGACACAGCGTCACCGCTTGGCCTTGAGGCCGTCATGGTGTTAGACCAACGTGCCCGACAAGAGGCGCAACGCGTCATGGACGCATTTGAGCAGTAAGAGGTTTTGGGTGGATATTGTAGGACTGATCCCGTCATTCGGTGGCGTAATCTGGACGCTTGGAGCGTTCATACTGGCGCTTTTGATCATCGTCGCGGTGCATGAATACGGCCACTATATTGTTGGCCGTTGGACTGGCATTCACGCCGAGGTTTTCAGCCTGGGGTTCGGCCCGGTACTTTGGTCGGGTTTCGACAAACGCGGCACACGCTGGCAGATCGCGGCACTTCCATTGGGCGGCTACGTGCGGTTCATGGGTGACGCGGACGCGGCTTCTGGCAAGGATGGCGATGCAATCGAAGCGATGAGTGCGCGCGACAGGCGCGCCACGATGCATGGCGCTCCGCTTTGGGCGCGCGCCTTGACCGTTGCAGCCGGTCCCGCGTTCAATTTTGCCCTGTCGATCATCGTTTTCGCCGCTATCCTGTTGTTTCGCGGCACGGCTTCGGAGCCGCTGACCATCGCCGAAGTCTTACCGCTTCCCGGACCTGCGCAAGAGCTGCGCGCCGGCGACGAGATACTGGCCATCGAAGGCACGCCAACCCCTGCGTTCGAGGAGTTTGACGCCTTCGTCGCCGGTCTGCCCCGCGTTGAAGCGCTGAGCTATACCGTATTGCGAGATGGCGCAGAGCAGGTGGTACGCGCACCGTTCCCCTATCCGCCACTGGTTGCCGGGCTGACACCGGACTCGGCAGCTATGGATGCCGGCATGCAAGTTGGCGACGTGATTGTGGCGATTGACGGCGAACCCGTCGTCGCATTTGAAGACTTGCGCGAAAAGGTCGGTGCATCGGATGGAAAACCACTGCTTCTGGACGTCTGGAGCGATGGTAATGTGCGACAGGTCACATTGGTGCCGCGCAGTGTCGATTTGCCAGCCGACGACGGCGGCTTCGAGACACGTTGGCTGATCGGGATTTCCGGCGGGCTGATGTTTGAGCCTGCAACCGAACGTCCTGGGGTGTTCGAGGCAGTCGGTTATGGCGCGGAACGCACTGTATTTGTTGTAAAATCGTCGATTTCCGGGCTCTACCACATGATCGCCGGACAGATATCGTCCTGCAATCTGAGAGGTCCGATCGGGATTGCGCAAACCTCGGGCGCGGCGGCCAGTCAGGGCTGGACCAGTTTCATCTGGTTCATTGCAGTTCTGTCAACGGCTGTGGGCCTGCTGAACCTGTTCCCAATCCCAGTCCTCGATGGTGGTCATCTGGTGTTTCACGCCTTTGAAGCGGTCATCGGCCGCCCGCCTTCGGACCGAGCGTTGCGGATACTGATGGCCATTGGGCTCGCGGCGATATTGGGGTTGATGGTGTTCGCTCTGAGCAACGATTTGTTCTGCCCCTAATATGTTGTGAAGTGTGCACCTTAGCGGTTTTGCACGACTTTAAGTTTGCCTTGCAGTCATTGACTGCGCGTGCGCTTCGAAAAGATGTCCATCTTTAACCGCCCATTAAGTCCGACTCCGCGATGCTGCCAGCATCTCGACGCAATCGCGCCTTATTTGAGGGATATCGCTAGCTTTGGAAACGAACGAGACTTCGGAGGCACGGCCCATCATGCAACAGATCAAGTACGGATATCGCGGCATCTCGCTGCTGGTTGGACTGAACGCCGATCGCCTGATTTTTCTTTCCGCCATCGCGGCTGCGCTGATGGCCGGGGCATTCCTGGGATCGCTCTGATATCCTTATGAATTGCAGCGGATTTCCGCCACCAACCTACCCCTTGACGACACCAATGCAACACCCTCTTCGGAACCGCCGAAAAGGGTGTTGTCGCTTTTGACAGACGGGGTCATTCGGGCTAGTCACAAGGGAAGTATTTTCGGACGTGAAGACGGATAGGGGCGAATGAAACAAGACCTTGTGAGCAGTGCACAGCGCAAAGCAGGCGCTCTGATCCTCGTAACTCGACTGATGATAGCGGCGCTTGTTGCTGCCCCTGTCATCGGAATAGGCCTTGTTTCCAAGGCCGAAGCGCAATCGTACCGTTTTGCCACGATCACCATCGAAGGCAATCAGCGGATCGAGGACGGCACGATCCTCAGCTATGCCAAGCTGCCAAGGAATCAGTCGATCAGCGCAGGTGCTCTGAACGCCGCATATCAGCGTGTGAATAACTCCGGCCTGTTCGAAACCGTGGAATTTGCTCCCGGCGGCGGACGCCTGGTGATCCGCGTGCAGGAATGGCCAACGGTCAACCGGGTAAATATCGAGGGCAACAAGAAGCTGAAGGATGACTTCCTTCTGGGTCTGTTGCGCACCCAGCCGCGCCGGGTTTATTCGCCGACGACCGCCGAACAGGACGCGGCACGCTTGACCGAGGCCTATCAGAACAATGGCCGGCTTGCTGTCGTCATCACTCCGCAGATCATCCGCCGCTCGAACAATCGGGTCGATGTGGTGTATTCGGTACAGGAAGGCCAGATTGTCGAGAATGAGCGGGTCTCGTTCGTTGGAAACAGGCAATACTCGGATCGCCGTCTGCGCAGTGTGGTTGACACTAAGCAGGCTGGCCTTATCCGCCGGATCATCAAACGAGATACCTTTATTTCCGAGCGGATCGCGTTCGACAAAAGCCTGCTGCGAGATTTCTATCTGGCGCGCGGCTACGTCGACTTCGTGACGCTGGACGTTACGAGTGAACTGGCGCGTGACCGTTCTGGAACCGTCATTACATTCAGGGTGCGCGAAGGTCAGCAGTTCCGCTTCGGTGAAACAACGGCCGTGTCGGAAATTCCGGGCCTTAACGCGAATGAGTTCCTTGGGGAATCGCGTGTCAAAAAGGGACGTGTCTATACGCCGACGGCTGTCGCCGTCTCAGTCGAAAAGATGGAACGTCTTGCTCTGCGAAAGGGCCTTCGGTTCGTTCAGATCGAACCTGTGATTATCCGCGATGATCGCAATCTCGTCCTGAACATCGAATACCGGATCACCCGTGGTGAGCGAATTTTTGTTGAGCGGATTGACATCGAAGGGAACCAGACGACTTTGGACCGTGTCATCCGGCGCGAATTCCACACCGTTGAAGGCGACCCATTCAATCCTCGCGAGATTCGCGAATCTGCAAGTCGCATTCGGGCTCTGAACTTTTTCTCGGTTGCCGAGGTGAATTCGCGCGAAGGCTCCACGTCCGAGCAGGTGATTATTGATGTAGATGTTGAGGAAGCCCCGACAGGCTCTCTTTCTCTCGGCGCGTCTTATAGTGCCGACCAGGGTGCTGCATTGGCGATCGGTTTTTCAGAGCGAAACTTCCTTGGTCGCGGTCAATTGCTGTCTTTTGACCTGCAAACCGGAACCGACAACAAGAAGCTGGATTTCAAGTTTGCTGAACCTTACTTCATGGGCAGGGACCTGCGCTTTGGCCTCGACGCTTACTATCGGTCAACGGACAACGACAATGCGTCGTTCGACACCGAGTCGATCGGGTTCTCTCCAAGCATATCGTTCCCTGTTTCGGACAATGGGCGTTTGGCGCTGCGCTACGAAATCAGCCAGCTCGAACTGTCTGATGTTGATCCGAAGATGTCATCTATGATCCTGCAGGGCGAGGCCGGCAAAGAGATTACCAGCGCGCTCGGCTATACTTATAGCTGGGATACCCGCCGCACCGGCATTGATCCGAATACGGGCTATCTGCTGCGCTTTAGTCAGGACTTTGCCGGTCTTGGCGGTGATGCGAACTACGTCAAGACGACTGCACTGGCGAAGGCCCAGACTCGGGTCTGGAACGAAGAGATCACGGTCAGCGCGACAGTCGAAGCCGGGGCGATCATGGGGTACAGTGGGTACGAAACCCGTATCACCGACCGGTTCCGGATGGGCAGCAGCGTCATGCGCGGATTTGAAGCGAATGGCATTGGCCCGCGTGATCTTGACGCGCCGAATATGGATGCGTTGGGCGGGAACTACTTCGCTGTCGCGCGGTTCGAGGCCGAATTCCCGATTGGTGTGCCGGAAGAATATGGCATCACCGGTGGATTGTTCGCCGACGTGGGAACGATTTGGTCCCTGGACGACACAGCTGGTGATATTGATGGCACCGGTGGAGACGGTGCGGGCGGCCCGGTCGACGACGACGCCAACCTGCGCGCGACCGTGGGTGTAGCGCTGCACTGGAAAACGCCGATCGGTCCGCTTCGCTTCAACTTCACCAAGGCAGTCGTCAAGGAAGACTACGACGTCGAGCGTGACTTTGACCTGACGATTTCGACCCAATTCTGAGGTTTGCGCGGTGATGCGCGCGATTCTTACGGTGACCATCGCCCTAGTACTACTTGCGCCCGCGGCTTTACCGGCCCGGGCGCAAACCATTTCAGCACCGATTGTAACAGTGGACCAGGATCGCCTGTTCTCTGAGTCACGGTTCGGTCAACGGGTTCAGCGTGATCATGAGGCGCGGGTTCAAGCGCTCAGCCAGGAGAACCGACAAATCGAAGCAGCGCTGATCGAAGAAGAGCGTTCGCTGACAGACCAGCGGGTTAAATTGCCTGCTGAAGAGTTTCGCTCACTCGCTGATGCGTTTGACGACAAGGTTCAGCGTATTCGAGCCGAGCAGGACGCCAAGGCAAATGCTTTGGGACAGCTGTTGGACAAAGACCGGCAGGCATTTCTAAGCTTAACCGGGCCATTGCTTCGTACGCTGGTGATTGAGCGCGGTGCGGTGGCATTGCTGGATCGACGCGTCGTCATTCTGGCAGCCGACAGCATTGACATCACAGGCGCCGCTATTGCCCGGATCGACAGTAGGATTGGCGACGGGACGTCCGGCGAGTCCGCGCTGCCAACAGACGGCCCCAGCGATGGTTCAGAAACCCAGCCCGCCCCGAGGCCGCAGCTTGACGACATCAATGCGCCAACGGAAGAGCCCCTTTCGCCCTCGACTTCTATTGAACTGGACTCGGCGACGGATTCCGAAAAACCACCGACACCTCAGCCGACCGAGTAACCGAGGTATTGCGGTCTGTTACGCCTCAGCGCGTGCCAGCTTGTCGCCCCAACGAGCAGTTGTTACAGCGGTCAGGGCAGGACGCGCGAACCAGACCAGCCAAACGATGCAATGCCGGGCGGGAGAGCGCCGCCTCGCCGACGCAAGAACCAAGGAGCCGACCCATGTCCGACCCCGCCGCGCCCCAAAGCGCTGACATCCAGATGATCCAGCGGATTATCCCGCATCGCTATCCGTTCCTGCTGATCGACCGGGTGGTGGATATCGTCGGCACCGAAAGCGCGACCGGCATCAAGAACGTCACTTATAACGAACCGCATTTTCAGGGCCATTTCCCGGGCACTCCGATCATGCCTGGCGTCACGATCATCGAAGCAATGGCCCAGACCGCTGCCGTTATGGTCGGCGTGACCGAGCAGTTGCAGGACACCAACATGCTGATCTATTTCATGGCCATCAATAGCTGCAAATTCCGCCGCAAGGTCGTACCGGGCGATCAGCTGAGACTCCACATCAAGACCCTGCGCGGCGGAGGCAAGATCTGGAAGATCGAAGGCCGCGGCGAGGTAGACGGCGAGTTGGCCGCACAGGCCGAATTCATGGCGATGATGGACCTGCCGAAGAAATGAGCGAGACCAACATTCATTCCGCGGCAATCGTCGAGGCGGGCGCAGAACTGGGCACCGGAGTGACCGTCGGGCCCTTTGCCGTGATCGGTCCGAAGGTGCGCCTTGGCGACGGCGTGACGGTGAAAAGCCATGCAGTCATCACTGGCGTGACCGAGATCGGTGCAGACAGCGTGATCTTTCCTTTCGCCTCGGTCGGAGAGGTGCCGCAGGACAAGAAATTTGGCGGTGAAGAAACCCGATTGGTCATCGGCGCCCGCAACCGCATCCGAGAGGGCGTGACGCTGAACACCGGCACCGCGGGCGGAGGTGGTGTGACGCGCATCGGTGATGACGGGTTGTTCATGGCGGGGGCGCATGTCGCCCATGACTGTCAGGTCGGCGACCGGGTCATTCTGGTCAACAACGCCGGGCTTGCCGGGCATTGCGTGGCTGAGGACGACGTGATCGTCGGGGCCTATTCGGCGACGCACCAATTCGTGCGTCTTGGCCGGGGTGCGATCATCGGGGCGGTGACGTTCGTGACACGTGACGTGATCCCTTATGGATTGGTGCAGGGGCCGCGTGGCGAACTCGACGGCCTTAATCTGGTCGGGCTGAAGCGCCGCGGTGTGTCGCGAGATGACATCACAGCCCTGCGCGCCGCCTATCAGGCGCTGGCGCAGGGCGAGGGCGCCTTTCAGGACCGTGCCCGCCGTTTGGGTGAGGAAACGGCCAGCGACTATGTCCGCACGATCACCGATTTTGTTTGCGGGGACAGCGATCGCTCGTTCCTGACACCGGGCTAGCGACGATGCTGGCGCTGGTCGCAGGGCAGGGGCGGTTACCGGCGCTGGTGTATGAGCGACTGTGCGCGACAAGTGAAGCGCCACTGGTGGCCGAGCTTGAGGGCTTCAAAGCCGGAACGCCAGTCTCGGCGGACGTGACCTTCCGGCTTGAAACCCTCGGTAGTTTCTTCGCGGATTTGAAAGCGCGCGGAGTGTCCCGCGTGGCTTTCGCGGGCCGGGTGCGTCGCCCGTTGCTGGACGAAGGTTTGGTCGACAAGGCAACAAAGCCAATGTTCGAACGTTTGGCTTCTGCCCTGCGAGATGGCGATGACGGGGCGTTACGGGTGATCCTCGACCTGTTTTCGGATGCCGGATTTCAACTGATGACGGTGCCGGAACTGGCTCCGGAATTATTGCCAGCACCGGGGTCGGCAACACGGGCCACCCCGGCACGGTGTGACGAGCAAGAGGCGCAGCGCGGGATGGCAGTGATTGCTGCGATGGGCGCTGCCGACGTCGGGCAGGCCTGCGTTATCTCGCGAGGCGTTGTGCTGGCGGTTGAGATCGCCGCGGGAACCGACTGGATGCTGGACACCCTGCGCAATCGACCCGCCGATCTGCCCGAGGGTGGAGTGCTGGTGAAGGCCCTGAAACCGGGTCAGGATCGGCGCGCCGATTTGCCCACGATCGGCCCCGGCACGATCCGCGCCGCCGCTGCCGCCGGACTGCGCGGCGTGGTGGTCGAAGCGGGCGGTGTGCTGGTGATTGATGAGGCCGAAGCCGTGGCCGAGGCTGACCGGCTGGGCCTATTCCTCTGGATCCGAAGCCCGTGAGCCTGCGTGTCTTCGTCATCGCCGGAGAGCCTTCGGGAGATCGCCTCGGCGGGGCATTGATGGCGGGCTTGAGATCGCTGACGGATGTTGAGTTTGACGGGGTCGGCGGGGCGGCGATGCAAGCAGAAGGCCTCGTCAGCCGGTTTGATATGAAAGAACTCAGCGTCATGGGGCTGGTCGAGGTGCTGCCGAAGTACCGCCACCTGATGCGCCGGGTCGATCAGATGTCGCAAGCTGTGATCGCGGCAAAACCGGATGTGCTGATCACCATCGACAGCCCGGATTTCTGCCTGCGGGTTGCCAAACGGGTGAAGGCGGCCAGCAATGTGCGCGTCGTGCACTACGTTGCGCCCTCGGTTTGGGCATGGCGGCCGAAGCGGGCCGAGAAGATGGTCGGCGTCGTCGACCAGGTCCTCTGCCTGCTGCCGTTCGAACCGTCGTTGATGGAATCCCACGGCATCCGCGCCGATTTTGTGGGCCACCCTGTGGTTTCCGAGCCGCAAGCCAGCGCGGCGGATGTTGCTGCGTTTCGGGACCGCTACCGGATTGGCGGCGCGCCACTGGTGCTCGCCCTGCCGGGCTCGCGTGCCGCAGAGGTGTCGCGGCTGTCTGACGTCTTCGGCGCAGCGCTGGTAGATGTCGTGCGTGCAGCACCCGCGACCCGCGTCGTTGTCGCAGCTGCCGCCCCGGTGGCCGACGCCGTCCTGGCGGCAACGGCGCATTGGCCGGGTGATCCGGTCGTGCTGGATCCGCGTGGGATGGATTTGCGGGATGCGCTTGCCACAAAGCGGGCTGCGTTCGCTGCAGCCGATGTCGCCCTGGCAGCGTCAGGGACTGTGTCGCTGGAACTGGCGGCAGCGGGGACCCCGATGGTTATCGCCTACGACATGAACTGGATCACCCGCGCGATCATGAAACGCAGACTGCTGATTGATACGGTCACACTGGTCAATCTGGTGAGTGAAACGCGAACAGTATCGGAATTCCTCGGCAAAGACTGCCAGCCGGGGCCGATTGCCGATGCGCTGCGTGCCTTAATGGACAACCGGACGGGGCAGGCGGCAGCATTGGATGTGACGATGGACCGTCTCGGTCGCGGTGGCGAAGCGCCCGGGTTGCGGGCTGCGCGGGCTGTATTTAACGCTTTGGCTTAAGCTGCTGAAGCAACGGAAGAATGCCACCGGTTGCGCTGCGGTGTCAGTTTTTTGCGGGGGCGGTCAGGCTCAGGTAGACGCTGTCGCACCACTCACCGCCGATCTCGATGGTTTTCTCCGCGCGGTGGGTTTCGGCAAAACCCAGCCGTCCCAGCAATGCCAGCGATGGTGCATTGCGCGGATCGACGTCGGCGGTGATTTGGGGCAAGGCCATGGTGGCAAAAAGATGCGGGATCAGGGCCTCCAGCGCTTCGGTCATCAGACCCTGACGCCAGTGGTCGCGGTGCAGCAGAAAACCAAGTTCCGGGGCCTTCCAGATGCCCGCCTTGCCGATGATCTTATCGTCGAGGCGGATGGTGAATTCGCGGGTTTCCGCGGGGGGTGCTGCGGCACTGGTGCGCACCCACCGTTCGGTTTCGGACACCGCGCCGTGCGGGTCGTCAAAATATCGCATGACGTCTGGGTCGGCGAAAATGGGATACAGGCCGGCTGCGTCCCCTGCATCCATTGGGCGCAGGGTTAGCCGGGCCGTCCGCAGCCCTTCAGGCACCCCGCCAGATCCAGCCACCACCCAGCACGCGGGTGTTGCCGGTTTCGTAGAAGACGCAGGCCTGTCCGGGGCTAACGCCCTCTTCCGGGGTCAGCAATTCCACCTCGGCCTCGGTGTCCGAAACCGCCCGCAAGATCGCCTCGCGCGGGGGGCGGGTCGAGCGTATTTTGACGGAGATGTTGCGTTCCAATGTCTCCGCGAACGGGCCATCGCCCAGCCAGTTAACCTCGCGCACCGGCACGCGGCGGGTGGCGAGCATATCTTTCGGGCCGACAACGACGCGGCGCGTCTCGACATCCAGTTTCACGACATAGAGCGGTTCTTCCAGACCACCGATGCCCAAACCGCGGCGCTGGCCCACGGTGTAGTGGATCACGCCGGGGTGTTGGCCAAGGACGCGGCCATCCACATGCACGATTTCACCCGGATCTGCGGCACCGGGGCGCAGTTTTTCAATCACGGCGGCATAGTCGCCGTTTGGTACGAAGCAAATGTCCTGACTGTCGGGCTTGTCGGCAATGCTCAGCCCGTGGCGTTCAGCAAGCGCGCGGGTTTCGGCTTTGCTGGCCAGCCCGCCTAGCGGGAATCGCAGATACGACAGCTGTTCCGGCGTCGTCGAAAACAGGAAATACGACTGATCGCGTACCGGGTCGGCCGCCATGTGCAGTTCAGGCCCTGCCGCACCGACATTGCGCCGGATATAATGACCCGTCGCCATACAGTTGGCATCCAGATCGCGCGCTGTTTCCAAAAGATCGCGAAATTTCACCCGCTCGTTGCAACGGATGCAGGGGACAGGGGTTGCGCCCGCAAGGTAGTTGTCGGCGAACTCGTCGATCACAGCCTCACGAAACTTGTTTTCATAGTCGAGTACGTAATGCGGGAAGCCCATTTCCTCGGCCACGCGCCGGGCATCGTGGATATCCTGACCCGCGCAGCACGCGCCCTTCTTGGCCAGCGCCGCGCCGTGGTCATAGAGCTGCAGCGTCACACCAACGACGTCATAGCCTTCGCGCGCCAGCTCGGCCGCCACGACCGAACTGTCTACGCCACCCGACATTGCCACCACCACCCGCGTGTCGGCGGGGGCTTTGGCAAAGCCAAGCGAGTTCAAAGGCAGGGCATCGAGGGCCATCGGGCACTCCTGGTTAAGGTGATGCGTTGGAATATAGGAAAATGCGACACACTCACAAGCGCGGGTTTCACACTGCTTTAAGGCTGTTGCGGGCAAAACGTGGCCAAGATGCTGAGGGAGTGAAGTTATGTACCTGAGAAAGATTGAAGGTCCGCGGACTGTCGAGGTTGCCGGCGGTAAACGGATGAGCCGTGCCGATCTTCCGGACCCGCGCACCCGGCGCTGGGTGGCCAGCCGTAAGGCCGCTGTAATTCGTGCGATTGATGGGGGTCTGATCAGCCGCAAGGAAGCGCTGGAGATGTACGCGTTGTCTGACGAAGAGCTGGATGGCTGGGCAGAGGCAGTGCGCCAACACGGTGAGAAGGCACTGAAAGCCACAGCGACGCAGAAATACCGACAACTCTAGGGGGATCGCTCAGTCCGTGGTACACCGGTAACCTGCAATTAACCTTTTGACGCAATTATTAACCAAGCAACGGATTAACGAAGAAATTTATTGGAGGACGGGGATGAGAATTCTTCTTGTTGAGGATGACCCGACAACCGCAAAAAGCATTGAGATGATGCTGACGCATGCCAATCTGAACGTCTATGTCACTGATATGGGTGAAGAAAGTATCGATCTGGCGAAGCTGTACGATTATGATCTGATCCTGCTGGATCTGAACTTGCCGGACATGGATGGTCATGAGGTGCTGCGTCAGCTTCGGCTGGCGAAGGTGGAAACCCCGATTCTGATCCTGTCCGGTGCCGACGACCCTGAGAACAAGATTAAGGGTTTCGGGTCGGGTGCCGACGATTATCTGACCAAGCCATTCCACCGGGACGAATTGGTGGCACGGATTCACGCGATCATCCGGCGCTCGAAGGGACATGCGCAGTCGGTTATCAACACCGGAAAATTCTGCGTCAATCTGGATGCCAAGACAGTGGATGTTGCCGGCAAGACCGTGCATCTGACCGGCAAGGAATATCAGATGCTGGAGCTGTTGAGCCTCAGGAAAGGCACCACGCTGACCAAGGACATGTTCCTGAACCACCTCTATGGCGGCATGGATGAACCTGAGCTGAAGATCATAGACGTGTTTATCTGCAAGCTCCGCAAGAAGCTAAGTCTTGCTACCGACGGCGACAATTATATCGAAACCGTCTGGGGTCGTGGCTATGTACTGCGCGATCCAGAGCCGGTTGCGATGCCCGAACAGGTTGCTGCAACGGGCTGAGTTGGGCCGATCGGCCTGTCGGCCTGTCGGCAAGGACGGCCAAGCCTGACTGGTAAGAATACGGCCAGCGCCATCGACTTGTTGGAACGGTCTTTCAGCTCGCCGGAGCGCGCAGATCACTACCATTTGCCATTCGTAAATCTGTTGCCGCCGGAACAGCGTGCAGCAGAAACGATGATGCAGGAGAGCCAAACGCCCACGATAGAGATAGCTAGGTGGCGTGCCTAGCGTTTCGCAGTTCGCGCATTCCGCTCTGCAATGACCAGGATTTCTGTTGTCTGGGCCAGCACTTGCTCGCTGACGAATTTCGCGGCCACCACCTGTAGCGTTTGTCCGCCCGGCGTAACCGGGCGACCTTCGGGCGGCGGGGCTGCGACAAAGTGGTATGTCAGAATGCCGCCTACGGGAACGCCCTCATTCACCTCAAGAAGATCGACACCGTAGTATCCGGTCGTCGGCGCGATGCCCGAAACCCGGATGAGCGCGCCGCCGGGCGAGGGTTCGATATCCAATGTCGTGATTTGTTCCATCAACGGGCGTGGATCCCGCCTGCGATTGCGCGCCTCCAGCGGGGTCAGCATTTCAACGTCTTCGGAGGACTTGAACATGTTCATCGGGTTCAATGCGCCGAGGCCGCCGCTGCACCCCGTCATGGCCACCGCGCAAATCATTACCGCAATCGTCTGAATTCGCATGGCCAGCCTTCCCCTTGTCCGCCCATTGGCGTAGCCCATGACGCGGGTTTTGAAAAGACCAGAGGCCGGTTCGGCCCCAAGGAAAGCAAGCAATGGCCAGTGCCGCATTTGAAGACATCGTCGACACGTTTGATTTCCTCGACGATTGGGAGGACAGGTATCGTCACGTGATTGAACTGGGTCGGGCGATGCCGCCGCTGGACGGGGTGTTCCGCGTGCCTGCCACCAAGGTGGATGGCTGTGCCAGCCAAGTCTGGCTGTTGCCCAAGATCGCGGGAAATACTTTCGATTTTCAGGGCGAGAGTGATGCGATGATCGTGCGCGGGCTGATTGCGATCCTGCACGCGCTCTATTCTGGGCTGACATTGGAGCAGGTTCTGGCAGTGGATGCCGGGTCCGAATTCGCGCGATTGGGGTTAACCGATCACCTGTCGGCGCAGCGGTCTAACGGGTTGCGCGCGATGATTGAGAGGATCCGAAATTTGGCCGCCGAAGCTTCAGCCTAGCGGTGCCAGCGCCGTCGCCAAATCACCATATCCGGTGAATCGTCTCTCGTATGCCAACCCCAACCGATCCGCCAAAACCTGGGCGCGGGCATCCAGATCAGCATCCTCGACCTGCGCCAGATAGACCAGTTTTTCGTAGTTTCCGAAGTACATCTCCAGCAGTTCGGGATGCTTTTCTAACCCCAACGGCTTCCAGACAAAGGCGTCGAACTGCCGCGCCAGAAAGTCTGTGAGGTAGAAGGACGTAATCTCGTCGCGCGCCGCAAAATGGTCGAGGCCATCGTAGAAGGCATAGCAGTGCGGACCTTTGACCATCGAAACTTCCAACCGTTCGCAGGCGGCCTGTAATTGCCCGCCGGTGCCGCAATCTGCGTAAACCACGAACATCTCGTCGTAATGGTCTCGATGTTTTTTAACGGCCGCTTCAATCGCCGGGACGATCCGCTCCGGGTGATTGTGAAAAATAGCGGGGAGGCAGGTCAGATCCATATGCGTCCAACCATTCCTTTCGCGCAGGGCGACGATTTCCCGTGCCAGTGCGCCGCAGGCGATCAGCAGCACGCGGCCCTTTCGGGTAGGGTGCAGACCAACCTCGGTCAGCACCTGATCGCGAGGCAGCTCGGTCATTCTTCGGCGTCCGGTTCGGCGCGTTTCGCGCGAAGCATCAGCCAAACCCGGACGACCAGTGCGACCAGCAATGCACCGACGATGAGACGCGGGTTGATGTGTTGATCGGTAACGCCGCCGAACGCCACGGCCAGTAAAACGGTCAGCGCCGCACCGATCAGCGCGATGGCAAAGACAAACAGAATGCGTGATTTCGGCATGAGGAACCCCCTGCCACCCTAGATTGGACCTGCACGCAGACGGTGCAAGCCCTATCAATCTCAGCCAGCGGCCAGTTCGTTGTGCTTGCGGGCCATGAATTGCTTGGCGGTTTCAACTGCAACGGCGGCATCCCGGCAGTAGGCATCGGCCCCGATGGCCTTGCCGAATTCTTCGTTCAGTGGCGCACCACCGACCAGGATGATGTAGTCGTCGCGCACACCGGTTTCGATCATCGTGTCGATCACGACTTTCATGTAGGGCATCGTGGTTGTCAGCAGGGCGGACATGCCGAGGATGTCGGCGTCTTCCTCGACCAGCGCGTCCATGTATTTTTCGACCGCATTGTTGATGCCAAGATCGACGACTTCGAACCCCGCGCCTTCCATCATCATGCCGACAAGGTTCTTGCCGATGTCGTGGATGTCGCCCTTGACAGTGCCGATCACCATCTTGCCCATCCGCGGTGCGCCCGTTTCGGCCAAAAGTGGTTTCAGGATCGCCATGCCACCCTTCATCGCATTTGCAGCCAGCAGAACTTCCGGGACGAACAGGATGCCGTCGCGAAAATCGTCGCCGACGATTTTCATTCCGCCGACCAGCGCCTCGGTCAAAACACGATATGGCATCCAATTCCGCCCCAGCAGAATGTTGACGCCCTCCTCGATCTCTTCCTTCAGGCCGTCATAGAGGTCATCAAACATTTGTTTGACGAGCTCTTCGTCGTCCAGGTCCGCAAGAATGATGTCATCTTCGTCGGCCATGTCACGTTTCTCCACCGCGCTATCAATCCCTGATGAACCTGTTGCGGCAAAAGGACAATGTTGAATGCGACATAGGCGAGGTCAGTCCCGACCTGATGGGATAGGGGCGATTGTATTTGTTCTCACTTTGTTCCATCATCGGAAGATGGATGCTGAAATCCCGATTACCCCGGACGTTCGCAAAGGGCGCGCCGCAACGCGCAATCAGACGAACCGGTTCGAACCCTATGCACGGGTCGCAATCGACGATGGCTGGGCGCGTGATGACGACTTGCCGCCTTTGCGTACTGACGTCAGTGACGAGCGCCCGCGCACCGTGATTACGAAAAACAGCTCGCCTGATCTGAGCTTTGATCGGTCTATCAATTTGATCGGTCTATCAATCCGTATCGCGGCTGCGAACACGGCTGCATTTACTGTTTTGCACGGCCTACCCATGCGTATCTGGGCCTGTCGCCGGGGCTGGATTTCGAAACCAGACTTGTGGCGCGACCCAGCGCCCCGCAGGTGCTTAAGGCCGAACTTGCACGCAAGTCCTACCGGCCCGCCACTATCGCTATTGGGACAAATACCGATCCATATCAGTCAGTTGAGCGGGATCGAGGCATCATGCGTGCCCTGCTGGAGGTTCTGAGAGCCCACAATCATCCGGTCGCAATCGTCACCAAGGGAAGTCTGATTGAGCGTGACATCGACATTCTTTCGGATATGGCCGCGCGGGGGCTGGCGCGGGTTGGAATTTCAGTGACGACGCTTGACCGAAATGTGGCGCGTGCGATGGAGCCGCGTGTGCCGCCGCCGGCGCGACGGATCGAAACCATTCGCCGATTGAGCAAAGCCGGAATTGGCGTGCGGGTTATGGTCTCGCCGGTTGTACCAGGCCTGACGTGTCATGAGGTTGAGCCGATCCTTGCGACAGCCCGCGCTGCCGGAGCAGTCGCTGCCAGTTCGATCATGTTGCGGTTGCCGCGCGAGGTTTCGCCGCTGTTCCGGGATTGGCTGGAGGAGCGGTATCCGGGTCGGGCGGCAAAGGTCATGGGGCATGTGCGCGATATGCACGGCGGCAAGGACTACGACGCTGAGTGGGGCAAGCGGATGCGTGGTCGCGGGCCCTATGCCGCGATTTTGCGCGCAAGGTTCAAGCTGGCGTGCAGTCGATTGGGTCTGGCGGAACGGTTGGAGCCGCTCAGGTCAGATTTATTTGCGGTGCCAGAGCAGGTTGGGGATCAGCTATCGCTGTTTTGAAGTTGGCGGGGGCCTCGCTCCGCTCGGGATTGCCTCCGACGGCAGTATTTGGAAAAAGAAGACTTGTTACCAGTGGGTTAGCCCCGGCGGCGACCTCGGCGCGGGGCAGGGGCATTTCCATCAGTACCATCGCTGGCTGAGGAGAATCCGCCGAGTGCCGCTTCAATCTCGGCCAATTCCGGGCGTTGGCCGGTTGGGCGCGTGTCCAGCGCCGCGCGCATCTTGCGTAAATGGTCCGGGGTAGTGCCGCAGCAGCCGCCAATAATCCGCGCACCCGAATCGCGCGCTAACACCGCATAGTCAGCCATCAGCTCGGGTGTTCCGTCATAGTGGATGTGACCCTCGACGTATTTCGGGATACCAGCGTTGCCCTTGGCGACCAGAGGCAGCGTTGCGCCGGCATCTGCAAATCCAAGTACCGTGCGCAACAGGTCCGATGCGCCAACTCCGCAGTTTGCTCCAAATGCCAGCGGCGGGTGATCCAGCTTGCCTACCATCGCGACCATCGCTTTCGAGGTCAGCCCCATCATCGTACGCCCGGCGGTATCAAAACTCATCGTGCCGACCCAGGGCATCCCCGCCAGAGCAGCGGCCTTGGACGCGGCGCGATACTCTTCGGGGGCGGATATCGTCTCGACCCAGAGGACATCGGCGCCACCGTCTTTCAGCGCCTCGGCCTGTTCATGGAACATCTCGGTGGCGTCGGTTTCCGACAACGGGCCGAGGGGTTCCATGATCTCACCCGTCGGACCGATGGATCCGGCGACGATAATCGGTCGGCTTGCCTTGTCGGCGAGTTCGCGGCCGATTTCGGCCCCGGAGCGGTTCAGTTCGGCCACGCGGGATTGCGCGCTGTGGAGTTTCAGCCGAGCCGCGTTTCCTCCGAACGTGTTGGTCAGGAAGAGATCCGACCCGGCATCGATCGCCCCGGAGTAGAGCGCGCGCACCTTGTCGCGCGCGTCGACATTCCACAACTCAGGCGCGTCGCCCGCTTGCAGCCCCATGTTGAAAAGGGTCGTGCCGGTGGCGCCGTCGGTCAGGATCCAGTCGCGGCTGGCCAGCATGTCGGAGAGGGCGTTGGTCATGCGTGCGGCATGTCACGTGCTTGAAGGTTAAGCAATGACCGGAATTCTCATGAAGATAATGAGGTGGTTTCACATAGCAGCAGGTCTAATTTTTATGTTTTTTAACAGCGCACTATGCGAGTGTTTTCGCGTGGAAAATAAAGCCAAGAAAATTCAGCAACAACTGTGCCGCCAGGATCGCGGTGCTGCCGCTCGGGTCGTAGTCGGGTGCAACTTCGACCAGGTCGATGCCGACGATCTGGTGCCGCCGTGCTACAGCCTGCAGCATTTCCAGCACCTCGTAGTAGAGGAACCCGCCATGCGAGGGCGTCCCGGTGCCGGGTGCGATGGACGGGCAGAAGGCATCGATGTCGATCGTCACGTAGAGCCGGGCACCAGCGGGGATGCGCTCGATCACCGATTGCGGACCCATTGCGCGGGCCTGACGGACAGACAGGATGTCCGAGCCGCGGGCGCGGGCATCCTCATACCCTTCCTTCGCGGTGGAGGAGACGTTGCGGATACCCACTTGCGTCAAGCCCGATACATAGGATTTTTCCACCGCGCGGCGCATGGGGTTCCCGTGGCCGCGCGTGACACCGTGGCGCTCATCAACGAAATCCAGATGCGCGTCGATCTGCAGAATGTGGATATCGCCCGCGCCTTCTAAAGCCTCGATACAGGGAATGTTCACCGAGTGGTCACCGCCAATCACCACCGGAAGCGCACCACTATCTAACGCAGCTTTGACGCCTAGTCGTATATTATTATGAGACTTTACCGTATCCGTGTGGACAATATCTGCGTCGCCCATATCGACGATCCGAACGTCTGCGCCCAGGTAGGTTGCGTCGTCTTCGTGGTCGTAGGCTCCGGCATGACCGAAGGAAAACAGTGTTGACGCCTCGCGCACCGCGCGCGGGCCGAAGCGTGCACCGGGTCGGTATTGGGTGCCGGCATCGAATGGTGCGCCTAATACAGCGACATCGGCGTCGATGGCCGCCCAGTCCGGCGCAAAGGGCCGCCGCCCGAAAGTTGCGATCCCCGTGAAAGGCAGGTCGAGCCGCCCGGTTTCGTATCCATGTCCACTCATCCCGCTATCTGGACGCAAAATGTTGCGGCCTTCAAGCATGAAGGCACAAATTGGGCCTTTCGGATCGGTGCAGTCCATGCGATAGGAAAGCGCCAAACGAACCCTCCAAATAAGGATGCGCGCCATGGAGATTCGCGAGGCCCTGACCTTTGATGATGTGCTGCTTGTGCCTGGAGCGTCGAGCGTTCTGCCAGCCACGGCAAATACCGCGACGCGGGTAACAAGGGACATTGCGTTGAACATTCCATTGCTGTCCTCGGCGATGGACACGGTGACGGAGTCACGGATGGCGATTTCCATGGCGCAGGCCGGTGGGATGGGCGTTATTCATCGAAACCTCGATCTTGAGACCCAGGCGCGCGAGGTGCGGCGTGTGAAACGCTTCGTTTCGGGTATCGTCTACAATCCGATTACACTGACCGAAGATCAGACTTTGGCGGACGCCAAGGCATTGCAGTCGCGGTACAATGTCAGCGGTTTTCCGGTGGTTGATCGGGCCGGGTGCGTGGTCGGGATCGTGACCAACCGCGATATGCGGTTCGCGCGGGATGACAAGACGCCGGTTAAAGTGATGATGACGTCGGACAATCTGGCGATGCTGACGGAGCCGGCCGATCTGGACGAGGCGCGGTCGTTGATGGAAGCGCGGCGGATCGAGAAGCTGCTGGTGACCGATGGCAAAGGCAAGCTGACGGGGTTGCTGACGCTGAAAGACAGCGAGCAGGCAGTGCTAAATCCGGCGGCCTGCAAAGATGGCCTGGGAAGGCTGCGGGTGGCCGCAGCGACGACAGTCGGGGATGCAGGATATGAACGCAGCGCCGCGCTGGTCGAAGCGGGGGCGGATATGATCGTGATCGACACGGCGCATGGCCATTCCGAGGGGGTCGCAATAGCCGTGAAGCGCGCCAAATCATTGAGCAATCAGGTGCAAATCGTCGCGGGCAATGTTGCGACGGGTGATGCGACTAGGGCGCTGATCGATGCCGGCGCAGATGCGGTGAAAGTGGGGATCGGGCCGGGCTCGATCTGCACGACGCGGATGGTGGCGGGGGTTGGTGTGCCTCAGCTGACGGCGATAATGGACTGCGCCGAGGCGGCTGGAGATGTGCCGGTGATAGCTGACGGCGGTATCAAGTTTTCCGGCGATTTTGCCAAGGCGATTGCAGCGGGGGCCTCCTGTGCGATGGTCGGTTCGATGATCGCTGGAACGGATGAAAGCCCAGGAGAAGTCATTCTATATCAGGGGCGTAGCTTCAAAAGCTATCGTGGAATGGGAAGTCTGGGCGCGATGGCCCAGGGCTCGGCGGACCGGTATTTCCAGAAGGACGCGGCCTCCGACAAACTGGTACCAGAGGGGATCGAAGGTCAGGTTCCCTACAAGGGGTCGGCGGCGACCGTCGTGCATCAGATGATAGGCGGTCTGCGTGCCGCGATGGGCTATACGGGCTGTGCGACTGTTGAGGAAATGCGCAAAAATTGCCGGTTTGTGAAGATCACCGGGGCGGGTCTGAAGGAGAGCCACGTCCACGATGTTCAGATCACACGGGAAAGCCCGAATTATCGGGTAATGTGACCCATGTTCAGAGGTTTGATGGCTAAAGCCCATCCTATACATGAAGTAAAGTCGAGCGATCCATGACCCCGAACGCGCGGGTTGCGGCGGCGATTGAAATCCTTGACGGGATCCTTGCGGGCGCTCCGGCAGAGCAACACCTGACGCGTTGGGCGCGTGGCCATCGTTTTGCTGGTTCGGGGGATCGGGCTGCGATCCGGGACCATGTATTTGATGCCCTAAGACGCCGGCGTTCGGCGGCGGCGCTCGGCGGGGCCGAGACGGGTCGCGGGCTGATGCTGGGGCTGATCCGGGCGGCTGGTGACGTGAACCCGGATACGGTTTTCGACGGAAAAGGCTACGGGCCTGCGGTCCTGACCGAGGAGGAGCGCGTTCTGCCGCCGCCACCTGAAGGTACTGCGGCGTTGGATTGTCCGGCGGCGCTGGAACCAATGCTTCGCGACTCGCTGGGCAATGATTTCGCCGCTGTCATGCGACTGATGCAATCACGTGCGCCAGTTTTTCTGAGGGTCAATGTTCACCTCACCATGCGGGATGATGCAGTCGAGGCTTTGGCGGCAGATGGGATTGAGGCGCGACCCTATACTTTATCGGATACTGCATTGGAAGTTATTGGAAATACACGTAAGATCCGATCGTGCCAGTCGTTCCTGACCGGGCTGGTCGAGGTCCAGGACGCCGCCTCGCAGGCGGTAGCGGATCTGGTCCCGGTGTCCCCGGCCACGCGGGTTCTGGATTTCTGCGCGGGCGGCGGTGGGAAAACGCTGGCGCTGGCCGCCCGGGGCGCTGTTGTGACGGCGCATGATGCAAACCCGGATCGGATGCGTGATTTACCGGAGCGGGCACGTCGCGCGAAACTTGAGGGTCGCATCTCAACTACGCAAAATCCCAATGAAAAATTTGATGTCGTTTTCGCGGATGTCCCCTGCTCGGGCACCGGCGCGTGGCGCCGTAATCCGGATACCAAATGGCGTCTTAGCGTGGAAGATGTTGCGCAGTATGCCGCAACACAGCGCGAAATCCTTTGGAGGGCAGCGCCTCTCACTGGCGACGGGGGTATCTTGGTATACGTTACCTGTTCGCTGCTAGAGGCTGAAAATAGCCGCCAAATCAATGCGTTCCTTGAAGAGAAGCCGAACTGGCAATGTGACTTTTCGCGCATGTTCAGCCCGCTTGAGGGTGGCGACGGATTTTTTATTGCCCTGCTGAGGCGGAAATCTGTTTAGGTAGCCACAATTATTGATTGCGCATCGCCAGACTTAATCGCCCATTAACGGTTTTTCGGTCTGGCTGATGCGGTAAAGGCATTTGAACGGCAGGACCCGGTGGACCGATTTCACCCATCAGATCAGCACCTATTGCGTGGCAGCATTCTTCGGACCGCAGTGCGGTTGCAGCCGGGTGCCGCCTGGCTGTTGCCGGTGGCGGCAGCGTTGTTTGGAATGGTGATGATGGCGCCCCAGCGCTGGCTGGCCCTCGGTGGCCTGGCCGGAGGCGCGACACTGACTGTGTTGGCGCTGCTTCTGATGATTCTGGCGCGGCAGCGCGACCTGACCCTTGGCGATCAGGACGCTGCTGTTCTGGCTCTGATCGCTGAGGAGGCGGACCCGGTTTTTGCAACTGACGCTATGGGCTCGATTCGGGTGCAGAACCGAGCGGCATTGCGTTGTTTTCGGGCCGATGATGGCGGCGCACTGGTCGCCGCTCTGGACGCCCATGTGGCGGCACCCGAAGCGATGCTGAAAAGGCTACTGGAAACGGCCGGTCAGAAGGGGGCGGCTCGTGAAGAAATCTTGCTCAGGCGCGGGCATATGGGGATTTCGGTTACGCGCGTCGATGGGGATACCTTTGTGTGGCGTGTAGCTGAGCAGGCCGATGCTGCGCGTGCGGCACGGACAAGTGACGCGATCAGTTTGCCTATGCTGACGGTGTCGCGATCCGGCACGGTTCTGTTCATGAACGAAGCATTGAAAAGACTGATCGGCGGGCGGCAGGCAGCGCTGGATAGGATCGTGAACGACCTGCCGATACGCCCGGGAGGGCTGCATGAAATTGCCGGCTCTGACGGTCCCTTGCAGGCCACCGTTGTTGAACTGGGCGTCGGTGCGCGGCGCGAACTGTATTTCGTGCCTGCATTGCACAGCGAAGGTGTCGCTGACTGGCAATTCCTCGACGCGTTGCCGGTTCCGCTTGTGAAACTCGACGCATCGGGGGCGGTTCAGCATGCAAATCAACAAGCCTGCGATCTGCTCGCGGTTCGAATGGGCGCAAATGGTATGGGGTCCGAAGCCGGACAGCCTCTGAAATCTTTGGTCGAAGGTCTGGGCCGCCCAGTGGATGACTGGCTGGCGGACGCCGCCAAAGGTCGTGGGTTGGGTCGGCCGGAAGTTGTGCGTGCGACACGGCCGGATCGTGAAACTCATCTGCAGATCTCACTTGGCCGCGTCATTTCGGGCGACGAATTGTCGTTGGTTGCGGTGCTCCACGATGCCACCAAATTGAAGACGCTGGAGGCGCAGTTCGTTCAGAGCCAGAAGATGGAGGCGATCGGCCAGTTGGCCGGAGGCATTGCACATGACTTCAATAACCTGCTGACGGCAATATCAGGCCATTGCGATCTGTTGTTGTTACGCCACGACGCCGGGGATCCCGAATACGCCGATCTCATTCAAATCACAGAAAATTCCAATCGTGCGGCCATGGAGTAGCCCCCTGAAAGTGGTCCACCAACTGGGATAGATTTGTCCCGCAAATTGGAGGATCGGCGATGGCTGGGAAACGAGAGAAGCCGGAAGAGATTGTATCGAAGCTACGGCAAGTTGAAGTGCTGCAGGGACAGGGCGCGACGATAGCGGAGGCGGTGCGTCAGATCGGCGTGACGCAGCAGACGTTTTATCGATGGCGAAAGTTGTACGGCGGGATGGGGCGCGTTCAGCTCAAGAGGCTTAAGGAGCTTGAGAAGGAGAACCAGCGGCTCAGGCGTGCAGTATCAGACCTGACGCTGGACAAGCTGATCTTGACTGAGGCCGCACGGGGAAACTTCTAAGCCCTTCGCGTCGTCGCAAATGCATCGACCGTGTGCGGCAGGAGCTTGGCGTTTCCGAGCGCCGGGCCTGCCGCACACTTGGGCAGCATCGATCCACACAGCGCAAAGCTCCGCAAGGACGTGTCGACGAAAACCGGCTGACCGACGATATCATCGAGCTGGCAGATCAATATGGCCGCTACGGATATCGGATGGTCACAGGTTTGCTCAACAATGCGGGCTGGCACGTGAACCACAAGCGGGTCGAACGTATCTGGCGGCGCGAAGGGCTGAAGGTTCCTCAGAAGCAGAAGAAAAAGGGGCGGCTCTGGCTGAACGATGGGTCGTGCGTGCGTCTCAGACCAGAGCGCCCCAACCATGTCTGGTCCTATGACTTCGTCCAGGATCGCACCGCAGATGGGCAAGTCTATCGGACGCTCAACATCATTGATGAATACACCAGGGAGGCGTTGATGATCCGCGTTGATCGCAAGCTCAACTCGACGGACGTGCTGGACGCACTGACGGACCAGTTCATCCTGCGTGGCCCGCCGAAATACATAAGGTCGGACAATGGCCCGGAATTTATTGCTCAGAAAGTGCGGGACTGGATCGCCGCCGTGGGCGCGAAGACCGCTTACATTGAGCCAGGGTCACCTTGGGAAAACGGATACTGCGAAAGCTTCAACGCCAGGTTCCGCGATGAGTTGTTGAATGGCGAGCTATTTTACAGCCTCCGCGAAGCTCAAATCCTGATCGAACAATGGCGCGTTCACTACAACACCGTTAGGCCGCACAGCGCCTTGGGCTATCGGCCACCAGCACCAGAAAGTATCGTTCCAATGGACCAAAGGCCCACGATGCACTAACAATCAAACCGGACCACACGATGGGGGCACGCCAGAAAGCTCAGGTTCCCGTTGAAACGTAAGGGGAAAAGTGGCGGCGTTCGCGTTGTTACTTACTTTGATGGGGAGGACATCCCGGTGTTTTTACTGGATGTGTTTAAGAAAGGCGACAGAATCAATCTGTCCCAAGCTGAAAGAAACGAACTCAAGTCCATATTGGGGGATGTGGCAAAGAACTATCGAGCTGCCAACAATGCTAAGTTAGCACAGTTGCAGGAGAAAGCAGGATGACCAAGGCCGGTAAACGTCTCATTGACGCAGCGCGTGAAGCAAATGCTATCGCTAAGGGTGAAACCGAAGCGGCTAGTATTTTTGTGCCTGCGGACGTGGACGTAAAGAAAATTCGCAGGACGATTGGGCTTTCTCAAGAAGCCTTTGCCGGTGAGTTTTGCTTTAGTATCACTCAAGTTCGTGACTGGGAACAGGGCAGATCGCGTCCGTTGGATGCTGCTCGCGCGTATTTGATGATGATAGAAATCGCGCCTGATGCTGTCCGGGGGCTTATGCGTCAAGTGAAAGAAAAAGCGGCTTCTCAGGAAGCGGCCTAAAAGACTGGCCCGTCAACGGGCCAGTCCCCTCAGCCTCGCCTCACGCCTAGCCGCCCGCGACCCCAACGGCTTACTGTGCGCCTTAAAATCCGCCTTCACGCCCCTAAGCCGCATAAGCGTCACCACGTACAGCAGCCCGCCGTGGCGTCCGTTCATGCACTCACGGTGCAAATGGCGGAGTACGTTGTCGATTGTCTTGTCCTGCATGGGGGCAGGATAGCGCGATCACGCGCCGAGGGATTCACCTTTGTTGGTGCGTTTGATACATAAGGCCGAAAATTGTAGTTGATTTGTTCGCCTTTTGATCTCATAACGCAACGCAAGAACAACAGGCGAACATCAGCATCATTGCCGCCCCGCAGGTGGTGTGGAATAAGGATCAGAACAGATGGCAACGGCAGAAATCCTCGACATGACCGACAAGCGCTCAGGCGAAAAGCAAAAGGCGCTGGATAGCGCGCTGGCTCAGATCGAACGGCAGTTTGGCAAGGGCTCGATCATGAAGCTGGGCGAAGGCCCGGTTGAAGCGATTGAGGCGACGTCGACCGGTTCGCTGGGGCTGGATATCGCGCTGGGGATCGGTGGCATCCCGAAGGGCCGAGTGATCGAGATTTACGGGCCGGAAAGCTCGGGCAAGACAACGCTGACGCTGCATTGCATTGCCGAGGAACAGAAGACCGGCGGCGTCTGCGCCTTTGTTGATGCCGAGCACGCGCTGGACCCGGGCTATGCCAGGAAACTGGGCGTGAACCTGGATGAGTTGCTGATCTCGCAGCCCGACACGGGTGAGCAGGCGTTGGAGATTACCGAGACGCTGGTGCGCTCAGGCGCGGTGAACATGGTGGTGGTCGACTCGGTTGCCGCGCTGACGCCGAAATCCGAACTTGAGGGTGACATGGGCGACGCGCAGGTCGGTGCTCAGGCCCGCCTGATGAGCCAGGCAATGCGCAAATTGACCGGTGCGATCAGCCGCTCCAAATGCACGGTGATCTTCATCAACCAGATCCGTATGAAGATCGGCGTTATGTTTGGTTCACCCGAGACAACAACCGGTGGTAATGCGCTGAAATTCTACAGCTCGGTGCGTCTGGATATCCGTCGCATTGGCGCGATCAAGGACCGGGATGAGGTCGTCGGTAACGCGACTCGCGTGAAAGTCGTAAAAAACAAGGTTGCGCCGCCGTTCAAGCAGGTCGAATTCGACATCATGTATGGCGAAGGCATCTCGAAAATGGGTGAATTGCTGGATCTGGGTGTGAAAGCGGGCGTGGTCGAAAAGTCGGGCTCGTGGTTCTCTTATGGGGACGAGCGGATTGGCCAGGGCCGTGAGAATGCGAAGGTATTCCTGAAGGAAAACGCCGGTATTGCTCATGCGATCGAAGATAAAATTCGCGCGGCACATGGGCTGGATTTCGACATGCCCGCGCCGACGCCTCCAACCGCCGCTGATCCGGACGACGTTCTGGAAGGCTAGGAACAGGGACGGAGATGGCCGACTCCAGAAACGGTCCGCGTCACAAGATTGTGGCGGAGAATACATCGGGAATGGCCGACCAATTGGTCGGCCATTTTCGTTCTGTCAGGCCGTCGCCTATACTTGCTACCAACATGCAAAATGACCCCCCCCCGCGATACTCCTGCCGCCCCCTCTGGCACTCTTGATAGCGCTTGTTGCAGCCATTCTGTTGCAGTTGTTGTGGCCGCTTGAGCTGCTGCCCGTCGGAAATCCGATAAGCTTGTTGCTTGGCGGTGCCTTGGCTGCTTTCGCGATTTATCCAAACTTTTCAGGTTTTTCGCCTTCCGCCGCGCCGGTACAAGTATCAACCCCTACAAGCCCGCGATTGTGGTCGTGCGAGATGGCGCGTTTCGGTATTCTCGCAAGCCGATGTATCTGGGCATGGTCTTTTTGCTTGCCGGTCTTGGGCTGATCTTTGCCAACCCATGGGCACTTTTTGCTGCCGGACTCCTTTGGGCCGTTTTGCATTACGGAGTGGTGCTACGGGAAAAAGCTTAAATGAGCGCCAAGTTTGGCGACGCCTACCGGGCGCTGCTGGATGAGATGCCCCGCTGGCTGTGATCATCCATCCTTCCGCCCTAGATGGGACGGATCAGGTGGAGGCACAGCGCAGAAATTGGGACGTTGAACGTCACGCCCACATCAGACAATTCTGGCAAGCAGCCGGCGTAACTCAGGACTTCCGCGACGCAATCCGCTTTACCGGCTGCCACGAACGGGCTATCCCGGCCATCGGTCCGGACCAGCACGCGATATTCCCATGCCCAGCCTGAACGACATACGCTCGACCTTCCTCGATTATTTTGCGCGTGAGGGGCACGAGGTTGTCCAAAGTTCACCCCTGGTGCCGCGCAACGATCCGACGCTGATGTTCGTCAATTCCGGCATGGTGCAATTCAAGAATCTGTTCACAGGCGTCGAGACACGTGATTACGTGCGCGCCACGACCAGCCAGAAGTGCGTGCGTGCGGGAGGCAAGCACAACGATCTGGACAATGTCGGCTACACCGCGCGCCATCACACATTCTTTGAAATGCTGGGGAATTTCAGCTTTGGCGACTATTTCAAAGGCGACGCGATCCCGTTTGCCTGGGATCTGATCACCAAGGAATTCGGTATCGATAAAGATCGCCTTTTGGTTACAGTCTATCACGACGACGATGAGGCTGCAGACATCTGGAAAAAGCACGCTGGCCTGCCGGATGAGCGTATCATCCGCATCGCCACCGACGACAATTTCTGGATGATGGGGCCGACCGGGCCGTGTGGCCCGTCCTCGGAGATTTTCTATGACCACGGCGATCACATCCCGGGCGGCCCTCCGGGCAGCCCGGATGAGGATGGCGACCGGTTCATCGAAATCTGGAACCTGGTGTTCATGCAGTTTGAACAGTTTGAGGATGGCAGCCGTGCGCCGCTGCCGAACCAGTCGATCGACACCGGCATGGGGTTGGAGCGCATCGGCGCGCTACTTCAGGGTCATCACGACAACTACGACACGGACCTGTTTCGCACACTGATCGAAGCTTCGGCTAATGCCACCAGTACCGATCCGGACGGGCCGGGCAATGTACATCACCGGGTGATTGCAGATCATCTGCGCGCGATGTCGTTCCTGATTGCCGACGGGGTGCTGCCATCGGCGGACGGACGCGGATATGTTCTGCGCCGGATCATGCGGCGTGCGATGCGACACGGCGCGCTGTTGGGTGCAACAGACCCCCTGATGTATCGGCTGGTGCCGACGTTGGTCGGCGAAATGGGGCAGGCGTATCCCGAACTGGGCCGCGCGCAGGCGATGATCGAGGAAACTCTGCGCAGCGAAGAAACCCGGTTTCGCCAAACGTTGGATCGCGGTCTTCACTTGTTGGATGAAGAGCTTGGGCGCTTGTCCGAAGGCGCTGCGTTTCCGGGTGAGGCTGCATTCAAACTCTACGACACTTTCGGTTTCCCACTTGATCTGACCCAAGACGCTCTGCGGGAACGCGGACGGACGGTTGATGAAACCGGGTTTGACGCCGCGATGGAGGCACAAAAGGCCAAGTCGCGTGCCAGTTGGGCGGGCTCGGGAGAAGTTGCGGACGCCGCGATCTGGTTTGAATTGGCCGATCAGCACGGCGCGACCGAGTTTCTGGGCTATGACACGGAAATCGCCGAAGGTCAGGTGTTGGCGCTGGTCAGTTCCGGGGCGGAAGTCGCCAGTGCGGCCAGCGGTGAAACCGTCGTCGTCGTGACGAACCAGACACCGTTCTATGCCGAATCCGGTGGTCAGGTCGGCGATACGGGTCGGTTGACCTGGGATGACGGCTCGGCAGAGGTTACGGACACTCGGAAGGTGGAAGGGGTGGTGCAGCATGTTGCTCGCATCACCGAGGGGACGCTGACCCCCGGGATTGGCGTCACGCTGGAGGTTGATCACGCGCGCCGCAGCAAGATCCGCGCCAACCACTCGGCAACGCATTTGCTGCATGAAGCTTTGCGCGGCGCACTTGGAGACCATGTTGCGCAGCGCGGCTCTCTGAACGCGCCGGATCGATTGCGGTTCGATTTCTCGCACGGCGGCGCGCTGACCCTGGACGAAATCCGCGGGGTTGAAGCCGAGGTGAATGAATTCATTCGTCAGAACGCCTCGGTGGAAACACGGATCATGACGCCGGACGATGCACGGGCGATGGGCGCGCAGGCATTGTTTGGCGAGAAATATGGGGATGAGGTTCGCGTTGTCTCCATGGGCCGCGCCGACACCGGCAAGGGGAGCGATGGTCAGACATGGTCGATTGAACTTTGCGGTGGCACCCATGTGACCCGCACCGGTGATATCGGGCAATGCGTTGTACTGGGCGATAGCGCCAGCAGCGCCGGGGTGCGCCGGATTGAGGCGCTGACCGGGGCGGCGGCAGCGGAGTATCTGGCCGCACAGGATCACCGGCTGGCCGAGGCTGCGTTGGCGTTGAAGACGCAAACCGCCGATGTGCCTGACCGGGTGCGTGCTTTGTTGGACGAGCGAAAAATGTTGCAGGCCGAGGTGGCCGATCTGCGCAAGAAGCTGGCCACCGGCGGATCGGGGGCTGTATCGGCGGAGACCGTCAACGGGATTGCATTGACCGCGCAGGTGCTAAGCGATGTGTCGCCACGCGATCTGCCGGGTATCATCGACGACATTAAGACGCGCGGACCCGGTGCAGTTCTGCTGATTGCCGATACTGGCGGCAAGGCAGCAGTTGCGGCGGGCGTTACCGAGGATCTGACGGACCGGTTGAGCGCAGTCGACATGGTGCGCGCGGCTGTCGCCGAACTCGGCGGCAAAGGTGGCGGTGGCCGCCCGGCCATGGCCCAGGGCGGTGGCAGCGCACCAGAAAATGCAGATGCGGCTATCGCTGCTGTGAAATCCTTGATGGAGCGTGCGACATGACAGCCCTGTGGATTGCAAATGTCGAGGTTACCGATCCCGACACCTATGCCAATTACGCGGCAATCGCGACCGAAGCGATTGCCGAACACGGCGGCGTCTTCCTGGCGCGCGGCGGGCGATATGTGCAGCTGGAAGGCAACGACCGGTCACGCAATGTCGTGGCCCGGTTTCCGTCACTTGAGGCGGCAGTGGAGTGCTATAATTCAGATAAGTATCAGGCGGCGGTAGGCCACGCCAAACTGTCGTCGGTGCGCGATCTGGTGGTAGTTGAAGAAGGCTGATTTCCAGATGCCGAGGCGTTGAACCTCGGTTTGCTAGAATCGATCATTGCGAAGGCTGACCTTGCCGTCGATGATCTTGCCAATGAAATCGCAGCCGTTTTCCGGCATTGAGTAGTGTTCCCAGACTCTGGCAGCGAATGCGGTCGGCGCCATCATCGCAATGGTGCTGTTCAGGCTTTCCAATGTCACTGTGAAACTCACCGGTTTGGCATCCAGAATAATCTGACGGTCCGCGTCGGGGAGTGAGGCAAGCTGCATCGCGTAGGCAATGTATTCTTGCTCGGCAGTGCATGCTTCACTTTCACAGGGCAATTGCTCGAACGCGGAGTGGGCGAGTTCGTGCATCAGAAGGCTGTTGAAATAGACCATCGTGTCCATTTCGCCGTAAGGGCTTTCATCGACGAAAGTCTCAGGCAAAGTGTCAGGGTGCAGCACGTCGATCTGGGAGATCTTGCAATTATAACTTCCAAGGCACGCCTCTGCCATATCCGACGCATCCCGCAAGACGCGAATGGTCAGGGGATACGTGCGTTTCAGATGGCAGGCATTCAACTGGCGCGATGCGTTGGCGACAAGTTCGCAGACTTGTGCGGCGAAAGCCGGGTCGTCGGCCTTGACTGTCACAAGTGGGTTTTCGCAGCGGAGCGCCTCGGCAGAAACCGGAGACGCGATCATGACGGCAAGACTGATCAGTGACGCAAGCGGCCGCATTGGTTTGGCCTCGCAATAGGTGCTTCAAATGCCGCGGAATAGTGACCCCGCCACAGGCGAGAATATTTTACCGGGTGCGCAACCGACAAGTCAAATGCAGGTCGGTGTTAACTCGCGGCGCGGGCCTGACGTTTACGCTCGTGCGGGTCAAGGAAGCGTTTGCGCATCCGCACCGCTTTCGGCGTGACCTCGACCAATTCATCGTCGTCGATATAGGCGATTGCCTGTTCCAGCGACAGCGTGATCGGAGTGGTCAGGCGCACGGCTTCGTCTGTGCCCGATGCCCGCACGTTGGTCAGTTTCTTGCCTTTCAACGGGTTCACTTCGAGGTCGTTTTCGCGGGAATGCTCGCCGATGATCATACCACCATAGACGTCTTCCTGCGCGCCGATGAACATCCGGCCCCGGTCTTCCAGATTGAACAGGGCGAAGGCGACGGATTGGCCATTCTCGATAGAGATCAGCACGCCCGCACGCCGTCCGGGGATCGGGCCGCGCCAGGGTTGCCAGTCGTGGAACACGCGGTTCAGCACGCCGGTGCCGCGGGTGTCGGTCATGAATTCGCCGTGGTAGCCGATTAGCCCGCGTGACGGAACATGGGCGACGATGCGCGTTTTGCCTGCACCGGCGGGGCGCATTTCGACCAGATCACCACGACGGGGACCGGTGATTTTTTCGATCACGGCACCGGAATAGTTGTCATCGACGTCGATTGTGACCTCTTCGATGGGTTCCAGCCTCTGGCCGTCGACGTCACGGGTCAGCACTTGCGGGCGTGAAATTGAAAGCTCGAAGCCTTCGCGGCGCATGTTTTCGATCAGCACGCCCATCTGCAACTCGCCCCGTCCGGCGACTTCGAAAGCCTCGCCACCCGGGGAATCGGTGACCTTGATTGCGACATTCACCTCAGCTTCGCGCATCAGGCGCTCACGGATGACGCGCGACTGGACCTTTTTGCCGTCGCGGCCTGCAAGAGGCGAATCGTTGATCCCGAACGAAACGCTGATGGTCGGCGGATCGATTGGTTGGGCCGGCAGGGGTGTGTCGATGGATACGTCACAGAGTGTGTCGGCGACGGTGGCCTTGGACATGCCAGCGATGGTGACGATGTCACCGGCTTCGGCGACATCGATGGGCTGGTGGCCGAGGCCGCGAAAGGCCTGGATCTTGGTGACGCGAAATTTCTCGATCAGATCGCCGTCGCGGCTGAGTGCCTTCAGGGTCTCACCGTTCTTTAGCCGTCCGCTTTCGACACGGCCAGTCAGGATGCGGCCGATGAATGGGTCAGCGCCCAGCGTGGTGGCGAGCATCCGGAAGGGCTCATCCGCCTGGGCGATCTGGGCCGGGGCGGGGACGTGACTGAGGACCGTGCGGAACAGCGCCGAGAGGTCCTTGCGCGGGCTGTCCAATTCGTCGTCGGCCCAGCCAGAGCGGCCCGAGGCGTAGAGAACCGGGAAATCGAGTTGATCATTGTCGGCACCCAGCGCCACGAACAGGTCGAAAACCTCGTCAAGCGCGCGATCTGGCTCACCATCGGGTTTATCGACTTTGTTGAGGACTACGATCGGGCGCAAGCCCAGGGCCAGTGCCTTGGCGGTGACGAACTTGGTCTGCGGCATCGGGCCTTCGGCTGCATCGACCAGCAGGACAACGCCGTCGACCATCGACAGGATACGCTCGACCTCGCCACCGAAATCGGCGTGGCCGGGGGTGTCGACGATGTTGATGCGGGTGCCGTCCCATTCGACGGAAGTGGCTTTGGCGAGAATCGTGATACCGCGTTCGCGTTCCAGATCGTTGCTGTCCATCGCCCGTTCGGCGACGGCCTGGCCTTCGCGGAACGCGCCGGATTGCGCCAGCATGGCGTCCACCAGCGTGGTCTTTCCGTGGTCAACGTGGGCGATGATCGCAATATTGCGAAGGTCCATGGGTCCGTTCCTTTAGGGCTTGCGCGGCGCTTAACGCGGGCGGCGCGCAATGGCCAGCGCTTTTCCTGTCACAATGGCAGGGCGGTGGTTTCCTTCAGCTCTTCCATCACGAAACTGGCCGAGACGTCGGACATATCCACCTTTTGAATCAAGCGCTGATACAGGCGGTCGTAGTCGGGGACGTCGCGCACCCGGGCGCGGATCAGGTAATCCAGTTCGCCAGTCATGCGGTAGGCGCCGAGGATTTCAGGCATCGCCCGGGTCGCTTTCGCAAACCGGTCCAGCCAGCGCGCATCGTGGGCGCTGGTGCGCACCATGATGAAGACCGTCAGATTGAGGCCGACAGCGCTCGGGTCAACCAGCGCCACACGGGCGCGGATCACGCCAGCATCCTCCAGCGCTTTGATCCGCCGCCAAAGAGCGTTGCGTGACAGGCCAATAACCTCACCCAGACGGTCGAGCGCCGGGGTGGCGTCGCGTTGCAGAGCGGTCAGGATTCGTCTGTCGATTTCATCAAGTGTCTTCACGTTTCCCAATATCGTGGGAGGCTATCCCGATTTCAACCGCAATCGCTGTTAGAATGGGAAGAATTTTCAGCCCGCGCAAGGTAGTCACATCATGAAGTTCGACGAAAACGGGAGTTTCGACCATGATCGCCAGGGTATTCCTTGATCATCCGCGCCATGTGGATGAGAGCTATCTGGAACATGCGCGCTTTGCCGGCGGCTTTTCGTTAAGGCTGTTCGCAGCGGCAGGGGCTGCGGCGGTACATGCCGTGATCCCCTGCCTGTTTGAAAAGACCGCCAGTCGCATGATCGCGCAGATGTATGCGCGGACCCACAGCAGGGGTCAGTAGGCGTCAGCCAACCAGCGCCGCGTTCAGGTTCGTGTCGATTTTTTCCAGGAACCCTTCGGTCGTCAGCCAGCTTTGATCAGGGCCGACCAAAAGCGCCAGGTCTTTCGTCATCGAGCCTGATTCGACGGTGTCGACGACGACTTTTTCCAGCGTATCGGCAAACTCCATAAGTTTGGCGTTGTCGTCCAGTTTGGCGCGGTGCTTCAACCCGCCGGTCCAGGCGTAGATTGAGGCGATGGAATTGGTTGAGGTCGCCTCGCCCTTCTGGTGCTGGCGATAGTGGCGGGTGACTGTTCCGTGGGCGGCCTCGGATTCAACGATTTTGCCGTCTGGTGTCATCAGCTGGCTTGCCATCAGTCCGAGTGATCCAAAGCCCTGTGCGACGGTATCGGACTGCACGTCGCCGTCGTAGTTCTTGCAGGCCCAGACGTAGCCACCAGACCATTTCAGCGACGAGGCAACCATGTCGTCGATCAGACGGTGCTCGTACCAGATTTTCGCTTTCTAAAATTTATCTGCAAATTCAGTGTCATAGACTTCCTGAAAGATGTCCTTGAAGCGCCCATCATAGACTTTGAGGATGGTGTTCTTGGTGGACAGATAGACCGGCCAGCCAAGGTTCAGGCCATAATTCAATGAAGCACGCGCGAAGTCGTAGATTGAGGCGTCGAGGTTATACATGCCCATGAAAACGCCAGCTTCGGCGGCGTCATAAACCTCGCGCTCGATGACCTCGCCGTCGGTGCCGGTGAATTTCATGGTCAGTTTGCCAGCGCCTGGAAAGTGGAAGTCGGTGGCCTTGTACTGGTCACCGAAGGCGTGTCGACCAACAACGATGGGCTTTGTCCAGCCGGGGACGAGACGTGGGACGTTTGAACACAGGATCGGCTGGCGGAAGATCACACCGCCGAGGATGTTGCGGATCGTGCCGTTCGGGCTACGCCACATTTTCTTCAGGCCAAATTCCTCGACCCGCGCCTCGTCCGGGGTAATGGTCGCGCATTTTACGCCGACGCCGACTTCTTTGATCTTCTCGGCAGCGTCGATGGTGATCTGGTCGTCCGTGCGGTCCCGTTCTTCCATTCCCAGGTCGTAGTAAAGCAGGTCGATGTCGAGGTACGGCAGGATCAGTTTGTCCTTGATGAATTGCCAGATAATGCGCGTCATTTCGTCCCCGTCGAGCTCGACGATGGGGTTTTCGACTTTGATCTTGGACATCGGGATACCTTCACACTGCGAGAGTCGGGCGGGGTTTAGCGGAAGGGTTGGACGGGGGGAAGGCGGTGCGGCTATCTACTGATTTCCGCACATCGCGCTACTTAGTTGCCTAAATGGGGAGGTCGTCTTCGGGGGAGGGCGGAACCGCCGCGTCTTGTCCGGCCAGACGTTCAGACAGGTAGGTGCGGGCGCGGGCTTCTGCGGTTCGAACGCGCACGGCGGTCAGAAAAGCCTCCTCCGTGGTCTGTGATGTTGAGCCGATGACTTTGGCGACATTCGCAATCAACTGCTCATCGCCCAGTTTTTCCGAAGCGGCGATGGCTTCCTTGGCTAACTGATCGGCAAGGTCTTCGGTAATTCCCATCTTTTCAGCGCGTGGTTTCAGTCAGGCGGCGGCGGACATAGCTATCAACCTGCCCGATCATGTCGTCCATATGCGGGTCTTCGAAGAAATGCGCCGCACCTTCGATTTCCGAGTGGGTGATGGTGATGCCCTTTTGCTCGTGCAATTTTTCGACCAGCAGCTTCGTGTCGCCCGGCGGCGCCACCCGGTCGGCAGTACCATTGATGATGAGGCCCGAGCTTGGGCAGGGCGCGAGGAAGGTGAAGTCGTACATATTTGCGGGCGGCGCGACCGAGATGAAGCCAGTGATCTCGGGACGGCGCATCAGAAGCTGCATGCCAATCCAGGCCCCGAATGAGAAGCCTGCGACCCAGCAATGCTTGGAGTTCTGGTTCATCGACTGAAGATAGTCGAGCGCGCTGGCGGCGTCCGACAACTCTCCGATGCCCTGGTCGTATTCACCCTGACTGCGACCGACGCCGCGGAAATTGAACCGCAGCACCGTGAAGCCCATTTTGTGGAAGGCGTAATGCAGGTTGTAGACGACACGGTTATTCATCGTGCCGCCGAACTGCGGGTGAGGGTGCAGGATGATCGCGATCGGCGCATCCTTGGCTTTTTGCGGGTGATAGCGCCCTTCCAGGCGACCTTCGGGGCCGGGAAAAATGACCTCGGGCATATGTGACTTCCTTGCGATGTATCCGGCGACCGTTTGGTTGACGGAAATTGTCGGATACTTTAGAACTGTTCTAATCTGCCACATCCGGACTGCTCCGGAGCGGGGTTTGAAGTGACCTAAGGGGCGCGCCTTCGCGCGTCAACTGCCAGCGAGGCCCTGAAACGGTGATGTTGCCATGAAGCTAAGCACCAAAGGGCGATATGCAATGGTCGCGTTGGCCGATCTGGCGACAACCGGGGGGCTGGTGTCTCTGACCGAGCTTTCGAAGCGGCAGGATATCTCGTTGCCCTATCTGGAACAGCTGTTTGTCAAATTGCGCCGGGCCGAGCTTGTCAGGTCCGTTCGCGGACCGGGAGGCGGTTATGAACTGGCGAGGTCGGCAAATGCAATCAGGGTTGTCGACGTGCTGGAGGCGGTCGATGAAACGGTCAGCGCGATGCACACCGGGGCAGGGGCGTCGGGTGCATTGTCTGGGTCAAAGGCCCAGTCGCTGACCAACCGGTTGTGGGAAGGTTTGAGCGCGCATGTTTACGTGTTCCTGCACCAGACACGTTTGTCGGATGTAATCGAGAATGAATTGTCGCCCTGTCCGGCGGTGCCGAACCTGTTCGAAGTGGTGGATGAGGGCTCGGAGGTCGGCGATGGCTGACCGGGTGTATCTGGATTGGAATGCGACGGCGCCGCTGCGGGATGAGGCGAAGGCGGCGATGATCGCGGCGATGGACGTCGTTGGTAACCCGTCATCGGTGCATGGCGAGGGGCGCGCGGCGAAAGCCGTGGTTGAAAAGGCCCGCGCGCAGGTGGCGGCGGCTGTTGGCTGCGACGTGGCCGAGGTGGTGTTTACCTCTGGCGCGACAGAAGCGGCCGCCATCCTGTCAGGCTTGCCAGAAGGTCACGGGGTGTTCGTACAGGACACCGGGCACGAATGTCTTTGGGCGCATGCGGATTTTGAGGGCGCGGCAGACTCTGGTCATGTGCTGGCGATGGGGTTGGCGAATGGCGAGACGGGGGTTGTAACGCAGCCTCCGTCGCCGGTTGATGGTCGGTTCCCGTTTGGGGCGCGCTTCGCGGATTGGCTGGTACTGGATGTTACGCAGGCGATTGGCCGGGTGCCTTTTGCGTTCAACTGGTCGAAAGCGGATTTCGCGATCCTTTCGGCCCATAAACTCGGCGGGCCAAAAGGCATTGGCGCGTTGATCGCGCGGTCCGGAAAGGATTTTAACCCGCTGATGCGTGGTGGCGGGCAGGAATTGGGGCGGCGCTCGGGGACTGAGAACATTGTCGGGATTGCCGGATTCGGAGCGGCAGCTGAGGCGGCGGTGGCCGAATTAGCTGATGGTGTTTGGGAAAAAGTCGCCGAGCGGCGCGATTTTCTGGAAAGCACTCTGGCGGCTGGCTCAAAATCGACTATTTTTGTCGGGAAAGAATCTGAGAGGCTTCCCAACACATCCTGTTTCGCCACGCCGGGTTGGAAGGGCGAGACTCAGGTCATGCAGATGGACCTGGCCGGCTTCGCAATCAGCGCCGGGTCGGCCTGTTCCAGCGGCAAGGTTAAAGCCAGCCGGGTTTTAGGTGCGATGGGGCTGAACGACGAATTGGCGACCTGCGCTGTGCGGGTGTCGATGGGGGTCACCACGACGGACGAAGAAATTCAGCGGTTTGCCGATGCCTGGCTTGCCGCACACGAGAGGATGCGGGCGCGGGCCGCCTGAAAGGAACAAGATGACGAATTTGGACACAGACGTTCGCGAAGGTGTGGATCGGGAAACCGTGGAGGCAGTGCAATCGCTGTCGGGCAAGTACAAGCACGGCTGGGAAACCGAGATCGAGATGGAGTATGCGCCCAAAGGCGTGAACCCCGATATCGTGCGGCTAATCTCATCCAAGAATGAAGAGCCTGAGTGGATGACCGAATGGCGTCTGGGCGCGTTCGAACGCTGGGAACAGATGGAGGAGCCGGAGTGGGCGATGGTCCATTATCCGGCCATCGACTACCAGGATCAGTACTACTACGCCAAGCCGAAAAGCATGGACGTCAAGCCGAAGTCGCTGGACGAGGTTGACCCCAAGCTGCTGGAAACATATGCGAAACTTGGCATCCCTCTGAAGGAGCAGATGATCCTGGCTGGTGTCGAAGGTGCCGAGGATGCACCAGCTGAGGGGCGCAAGGTCGCCGTCGATGCGGTGTTTGACTCGGTGTCCGTAGGCACGACGTTTCAGGCCGAATTGAAGAAGGCGGGTGTCATCTTCTGCTCGATCTCGGAAGCGATCCGTGAGCATCCAGAGCTGGTAAAGAAATACCTCGGCTCGGTTGTGCCGGTGACGGACAATTACTTCGCGACGCTGAATTCGGCTGTGTTTTCAGATGGGTCTTTCGTTTATGTGCCGCCGGGTGTGCGCTGCCCGATGGAACTCAGCACCTATTTCCGGATCAATGCCGAGAACACCGGGCAGTTCGAGCGGACGCTGATCATCGCCGACAAGGGCAGTTACGTCAGTTACCTTGAGGGTTGCACCGCGCCGCAACGCGACACCACTCAGCTGCATGCGGCTGTGGTCGAACTGGTGGCGCTGGAAGATGCCGAGATCAAGTATTCGACCGTACAGAACTGGTTCCCGGGCGATGAAAACGGCGTTGGCGGCATTTTCAACTTCGTCACCAAGCGCGCGGATTGCCGGGGCGACCGCTCAAAAGTGATGTGGACCCAGGTTGAAACCGGTAGCGCGGTGACGTGGAAATATCCGAGCTGCATTCTGCGGGGCAATGACTCGCAGGGGGAGTTCTATTCCATCGCCATCACAAACAACTATCAGCAGGCCGATACCGGCACCAAGATGGTGCATCTGGGCAAGAACACGAAATCCCGGATCGTGTCCAAGGGGATATCGGCCGGCAAGGCGCAGAACACTTACCGCGGGCTGGTATCGATGCACCCGCGCGCCAAGGACAGCCGGAACTATACCCAGTGCGACAGCCTGCTGATTGGCGGCGACTGTGGCGCGCATACGGTGCCGTATATCGAGGTGAAGAATAACTCGTCGCGGGTCGAGCATGAGGCGACGACGTCCAAGGTAGATGACGATCAATTGTTTTATTGCCGTCAGCGCGGAATGGACGAGGAAGAAGCCGTGGCGCTGGTCGTGAACGGATTCTGCAAGGAAGTGCTACAGGCGCTGCCGATGGAATTTGCCATGGAGGCGCAGCAACTGGTCGCAATTTCGCTTGAGGGATCAGTCGGTTAACGATGGCGCTGTTGAGCGATCATAATGCTGCTTGGCCTCTGCAGTTTGGCGACTCGCCGTGCCGTAGGATTCGCCACAAAATTGGCGCGAGGTCGTCATACGCCCGTCTAAAATGGTTTCCAAAAGGTTACCAATTGGCCAGTGGCGGGCGGATAGATGCATTCTACCGATCAATCTCAGCAAGACGCGTTTCAGCAACGCATAGCGCGGATCTCGAAGGATCGCGGTGTGACCGAGGTGGCGGCGGTCAAGCAGAATTACCTGTCAAACTTGGCGTATCCCCTGAGCTTCATCGGTGCGGCAGTGATCGGAGCGTTGTCGGTCTTCCTGGCGCGCTACGTCCGATATCATATGGGCGCGGGCAGTTTGGCCGGCGAAGGGGCGGACACGATGATGATCATGGATGTGGTCATGGCTTCGATGGTTGGTCTTTTCCTGAAAATGATCTTCCGCATTCAGGCCCAGCATTACAAATCCGCCCAAACTGTCGGCGTGTTTGCGATGGTGGCCCTCATGCACAATGCCGTTCACGCCGCTCCCGGAGTGTTTACGGCAGTCTTTTCGCAAGAGTGGGTCGAGCAGGTTGTCGAAATGACAGATCCGAAAACCTTGCTGTTTGCGGGTGTCTCGGTGCCTATTGGCGGCGAGGCGCATTCGCCTGCGAAAAATTCCGAACCTCAGCATATCCAGATGCAAAACGGCGGCTAAGTCGACGGACGCTTAGATCGCGCAGTTTTGCCCAGAGTTTTGCGCCCTCTTCATTGTGTCGACCCAAGGGCAATGCAGTCACTGACGCTCGGATTGTTTCCCAAATACGGTCTGAATGTTGCCTGAATCCGTCGGTAGTTTCCCCCAAGGAAGTATCGAGGGAAGACGGATATGGCTGGACTTGCACGTTCTCACACGGGTTATCGGAAAAAGTTGCTGCGAAACCAATCTGCGCCGAAGGGGCTGTTTGGGACAATGCCGCAAAATGGCGGGCACACGAGTCTGCGACGTGGCGCGAAAGAGCGCGCCGAAATGATGTGGATGCTGAAAGAAGTCCTGCTGAGCCCCATCGCCTTCGTGCTTGGGGTCGCCGGTCTTCTGGCCGGACGGGTTATTGGCTTCATGATGCTGGGCGCAGACGGCATGTATCCGCTGTCATATGGCATGCAAAAGTGGCTGCCACTGATCGAAGTGGGGCTGGCATTTGGTCTGGCTATTGGCATTGCGATGCTGATCGGTATGAACCGGGGATTTCGGCGCATAGCACTGGTCGCCGGATTGGCCGCAGCCTTCTGGTTCGAGCCGACGTACATTTCGAAAATCCAGGCCGACTACGAGGGCTATTATCCTTACAACACGCTACGCGCGCAGCTTTTGGGACGTTAATTGGAGGGCCGTGCAGGGCAGGCCGGATCGGAGCTGAATCGGTATCGGGCCCGCGCGCCGTAGAAATCGGCACGACCACGCTGTCAGGAGAGTCTGACGATGAGCAAGGACGACGACGCGCACACCCGATCCTTCCACGAACGGCTCGGTCGTATTCAGGGCGGGGCGCCGAACACCAGCGGCACTACCTATGTCGGGCCGGGCTCCGCGCCAAAGCAGACGTCGTGGCGGTTGCGACGCGCGCTGCTTACGGCTCTGTTGGATATCCTGATGTCTCCGCTGGGGCTGATCGCCGGGATTGCAGCCGTGTTGGGCGCGCGTGTCGCGGCGTTGAAACTGTTTGGTTCGGATGGCCTATACCCATTGGAACTGGACCCGCCAGTAACCTTTATGGGCATCGAGCTTGCGCTGGCTCTCATCATCATGATCCTGCTGATGCAATTGCTTGGGCTAAGGCGCGGGTTGCGACGGACGGCCGTGTTCATCGGCTTCCTGGGCGCGATTGTCGCCGAGCAGGCGTTGGTGGACCTCGCGCCGCCAGCACTCAGCGACCACTATCCAAGCGAAATGATCAGCGACGCGATTGTGGATTACTGAAAGAACTGTCTGTCAACACGAGCGCGTCGGTTCATGGCCCCATGCACGAAGGGGGTCATTGTGTTTGATCTGAACGCGGCATTGAAGCTTTTTTCGGAAGAGGGTCGGCTTGCAAGCGAACCAATGCGGCTATCGACGTTTGACTATCAGAACAACCGGGTGACATTTGCCGTAAAAACACTGAGAGATGTCATCCAGCGCACCCATTTCTCCGGACAATTCTACGAAGTAGAAGAGCTGGAAATATTGCGGCGTAATTTCCAACCCGGTCAAATATTCTGTGACGTCGGGACCAACGTCGGCAACCATTCGGTCTATGCGATGAAGATCATGGGCGCGTCGGCGGGGTATGTTTTTGAACCGAATCCCGTGGCTTGCGAGGTGTTGATTGCGAACCTGTTTTTGAACGGGTTGGAGAATTCTGTCGATATGTCATGGCTTGGGTACGCGGTTGGATCTGAGCGGAGCGACGATAATTCAATGGTCTTCATCGAGAAAAATATTGGTGGCGGGAGAGTGGAAAGCGGCGGCGGCGACCTTGCTGTCCGCACAGGCGATGAGATGTTGGACGGGCGGCAGATAGATCTGATGAAGATCGACGTCGAGGGAATGGAGATCGACGTCCTGGCAGGTTTCGCTGAAACGGTAGCGCGCCATCGTCCATCTGTGTTTGCCGAAGTCGATAATAACAATCGTGCCGCGTTTGATGACTGGGTCGCCGACAACCACTATGTCGTGACCGAGCGCTTCAAACGGTATCGCTCTAACGAGAATTTCATGATTATTCCGCGCGAGAAGACCGAAATGGCACTGGGCCACAGCACTTTGAGCAGCGTTTGCCCATCTGAGACTGCGGCACAATTTGCAACTGCCCGCGCGCAACGCAAAAGGCCAAAGCCGCAGGCTGACTGACAAAAATCGCCGCTGGGCGGTACCAACGAATGACACTTTTATCCGGAGCAACGAATGCTGAAGATCACTAACCTCCACGTCGGCCTTGAAGAGGAAGACAAAGCCATCCTGAAGGGCGTCGACCTGTCGGTCGGAGCCGGGGAGGTGCATGCAATCATGGGCCCGAACGGGTCAGGGAAATCGACGCTGTCCTATGTTCTGGCAGGCCGGGACGGATATGAAGTGACCGACGGATCGGCCGCGCTTGACGGCGAGGATTTGCTGGAGATGGAGCCTGAAGAACGCGCAGCCGCTGGCCTGTTTCTTGCCTTTCAGTACCCGGTTGAAATCCCGGGTGTGGGCAACATGACATTCCTGCGCACCGCTGTGAACGCGCAGCGTAAAGCGCGTGGTGAGGAGGAGATGAGCGCGGCTGATTTCCTCAAGGCGATCCGCGAGAACGCCAAGACGCTGAAGATCGACCCGGACATGCTGAAGCGCCCGGTGAACGTTGGATTCTCTGGTGGTGAGAAAAAGCGCAATGAAATCCTGCAGATGGCGATGCTGGAGCCGCGTATGTGTGTGCTGGACGAGACCGACTCGGGGCTCGACGTGGACGCAATGAAGCTGGTCAGCGAGGGCGTGAACGCGCTACGCGATGCCGGCCGCTCGTTTCTGGTCATAACCCATTATCAGCGCTTGTTGGACCACATCAAACCGGACGTTGTTCACATCATGGCAGATGGGCGGATCGTGAAGACTGGCGGGCCGGATCTGGCGCTTGAGGTGGAGAACAATGGTTACGCCGACATTCTGTCCGAGGTGGCCTAATGGGGGCTGCTGAGAAGAATATGGGCGCGGCCATCACGCCGGCTGATGGGCCTGCCTGGGCGCAATCGGCGCGTGACGATGCGGCGGCGCGGCTGGCGGCAACGGGTTTGCCGGGGCGGCGGGATGAGTATTGGAAATATACCGATCCGACCAGCCTGACTGAGCCCGAGGCGGCGCAGGCTGCGTTGTTTAAATCCGATGAATCTCCGTTCTTCGATGGGATTGATCGGCTGCGGGTTGTCTTTGTCGATGGTGTTTTTGACGCCGATGCCAGTGACAACCTGACGCTGGAGGGTGTCGAGATTGAGCGACTGGCCGAAGCGAATGCGGACATCCACTGGGCCAAGGGGATCTTTGGCGTTTTGGAAGCGAACGGGCAGATACCTGTTGTGCGACCGCTGGCAGCTTTGAATACCGCCACGGCGGCGGACGGTGTGCTAATCCGGGTTACCAAGACACCTTCGCGCCCGATCTCTCTGGTTTACCGCCACGCGGATGAACGCTCGGACGCGATGCTGCACCATGTGGTTCGTGTGGAAAGCGGGGCTTCGCTGACCTTGCTGGAAAACGGCCCGGCGGCGGCGCGTTTCAACAAGGTCATGGAAATCGACGTGGCTGACGGGGCGGAATTCCATCATGTCCGCGCACAGGGGCGTGATCACGAGCGCCGTGTGGCAACGCATATGTTCGCACGGCTTGGGCAGGAGTCGGTCTTCAAATCCTTCACCCTGACGATGAACGGGGTGCTGACCCGCAACGAGGTTGTGATTGAGCTGACTGGCGACGACGCGGTGGCTCATGTCGCAGGCGCGGCGGTCGGCGACGGTGATTTTCACCATGACGATACGGTGTTTATCACCCATGACGCGCTGCGCTGCGAAAGCCGTCAGGTGTTCAAGAAGGTTCTCAGAAACGGCGCGACGGGCGTTTTCCAGGGCAAAATTCTGGTTAAGAAGGACGCCCAGAAAACAGATGGGTTCCAACTGTCTCAGGCGCTTCTGCTTGACGACGACGCGCAATTCCTCGCCAAGCCGGAGCTGGAGATCTACGCCGATGATGTGCTGTGCAGCCACGGCTCGACCACCGGTGCGATTGATGAAGACGCGCTGTTCTACTTGCGGTCGCGCGGAGTGCCGACCGTTGAAGCGCAAGATTTGCTGGTGTTGGCGTTCCTTGCCGAAGCGATTGAGGAAGTTGAGGCCGAGGATATTGCCGAAGAACTCAACACCCGCCTGACCGGCTGGCTGGAGCGGCGACGCTGAGCGCATGAGTATCGTTGCCGATATCGTCCGCAGCTATGTGCAGCCCCGCGCTGTGATCCGGGATCGGCTGGCCGAAGGCCAGCGCGAGGATCGTGCGCTGATGTTGCTGATGCTTGGCTGCGGCCTGGTGTTCGTGGCGCAATGGCCCCGGCTGGCGCGACGGGCGGCGCTGGATGATGCCGTGCCGTTGGAGGCTTTGCTGGGCGGCGCGCTGATGGCTTGGGGCGTCATCATGCCGCTGGCGCTTTACGGGATTGCCGGGCTCAGCCATCTGGTCGCGCGGGCGCTGGGCGGGCAGGGCGCCTTCTTTGGGGCGCGTTTGGCGTTGTTCTGGGCGTTGGTTGCGGCGGCCCCGGCGTGGCTGCTCTATGGGTTGACCGCCGGTATGATTGGGTCCGGACCAGCGCTCAGCATTGTCGGATTCCTCGCATTCGCTGCATTCCTGTTTGTCTGGCTGTCTGGCTGGGTCGAGGTGGAATGGCCGCGCACGTCGGTGGCATCATGACCTTTGACCTGCCCACATTGCTACGAATGGCGGCGCAGACCCTGCGCGCGCCCCGCGAATCCGCCGAGACCATATTGGCGCTGGGTATCCCGCGCACGGCACTAGCACCGGCTTTGGCGTTGGTGATCGTTTTGACGATCATGTTCGGGCATCTGAATGAGTTTCTGGCACCCGCGACGACCGAGGGTCAAATTGTCATCGATCCGATGACTCTGGGCCTGTTGCAGTTCGCCTCGCTCATGATCACGGCAATTGCAGTATTCTGGATCGGGCGGGCGTTCGGCGGCACCGGGCGATTTGATGAGGGGCTATTGCTGATGATCTGGCTGCAGTTCATCCTGCTGTGCCTGCAGGTGCTGCAGACGGCATTGCTGGTGATTTCGATGCAACTGGCCAGCCTTGTTGCGGTCATAAGCGTGGTGCTGTTCCTGTACCTGCTGACACATTTCGTGGCAGTGCTACATGGCTTCAAATCACTTGGGAAAGTGTTCCTGATGATCCTTTTGTCTGCTTTCGGGCTGGCATTAGGCCTGTCTATTCTGCTGGCGCTGATCGGCGTCAATATCCCGGAAGTTACCTGATGTATGATGTCGACGCTGTACGCCGCGATTTCCCGATCCTGGGACGTCAGGTGAATGATCGTGCGCTGGTCTACCTCGACAACGGGGCCTCCGCGCAAAAACCGCAATCTGTGATCGACGCAGTGACGCGGGCCTATGGTGAGGAATACTCGAACGTTCATAGGGGGCTACACACCCTGTCGAGCATCGCGACCGAGAATTATGAGGCGGTGCGCGGCAAGATCGCGGCGTTCCTGGGGGCGACCGAAAACCAGATCGTTATGAACTCGGGGACGACCGAAGGGATCAATACGGTCGCCTACAGTTGGGCGATGCCGCGTATGGAAGCGGGCGACGAGATTGTGCTCAGCATTATGGAGCATCACGCAAATATCGTGCCATGGTATTTTCTGCGCGAACGTCAGGGCGTGGAGCTTAAGTGGGTCGAAACGGCCGCTGACGGGTCGCTAGACCCGCAGGCCGTCATCGACGCGATCGGACCGAAGACCAAGCTGGTGGCGGTGACGCATCTGTCGAACGTGACGGGCACAGTGGTGGATGTGAAGGCGATCACGGCGGCGGCCCATGAACGCGGTGTGCCCGTGCTGGTCGATGGCTCTCAGGCAGCGGTGCACATGCCGGTGGACGTGACGGATATCGACTGCGATTTCTATGCGATTACCGGGCATAAACTCTACGGACCGTCCGCGTCGGGCGCGATTTTCATCAAGTCAGAACGCATGGCCGAGATGCGCCCGTTCATGGGTGGCGGGGACATGATCCGCGAGGTGCATCGCGATTCTGTCACCTGGAACGACCCGCCGATGAAGTTCGAGGCCGGAACGCCGGGGATTGTCCAGCAGATCGGCCTGGGCGCAGCTTTGGACTACATCACCGCGCTGGGAATGGAGAATGTCGCGGCGCACGAAGCGTCTTTGCGCGATTATGCGAATGAGCGTCTTCACGGGCTGAACTGGCTGACCGTGCAGGGCAACGCGCCGGGCAAAGCGGCGATCTTCAGCTTCACGCTGGACGGCGCGGCCCATGCCCATGACATTTCGACGATCCTCGACAAGCGCGGCGTCGCTGTGCGGGCCGGACATCACTGCGCACAGCCGCTGATGCAACACCTGGGCGTGACGGCCACGGCGCGGGCGTCGTTCGGGTTGTACAATACCAAAGCAGAAGTCGACGTGCTGATTGACGCGTTGGAATTATGCCACGAGTTGCTGGCTTAGTCGCCATCTACGCACCGACAATGGCGTTGCGGCGACGCCGTGCGGTGGCTATAGACCGCTGCGTGGACCCTTAGCTCAGCTGGATAGAGCGCTGCCCTCCGAAGGCAGAGGCCAGAGGTTCGAATCCTCTAGGGTCCGCCATTTAATTGCGCTAACTCATTGTATTTAAGAGATAATATGAGCGAACCCTAGATCTGGGTCCACACTTGAGTCCACATTTGAAGCTAGCGTGACCTGCGCCGATTGAGCGGCCGGTTTAGCCGCATAAGACGGGGACCCCCATGTCGATCCCAAACTCCGTACGCTGACCCCCACCCCGGGGGCACCCCCCTTTTTGGGGCGCTGGCACGCGTCACCTAAGTATACGATTTTCGACGAACGAAATGCGTTCTGATGGAAACTGGGCTAGCGTGCAGTTGGCAGGCGACATCGCGGTAAGGTCGACGAGCTGATGCCGTGGCGAATATGGGCAGTGTCGATGCGCGCGTGGGATTATCCATTCAAGACCGTCAGGATCGCCTGCAAGGTCTGCAACCGGCGGGGGCAGTATTCCAAAGCGCGCTTTGTCGAGATCGTCGGCCGCAACACCGCATTACCGACCGCCCTAGGCGTTATCGCCAAAGATTGCCCGATGGCCGGCAAGCCTTCCAACATCATCCACGACCGCTGTCAGGCCCATTACCCTGACCTGATCACATACTCACAAAATTGAGCTGGCCGGGCGATGCGGGGCGTCGGGGGCGTCGCGGACTGAAAACCGGGGCGGCCGCATTCGTACAGGCACACAAAACCCCGCGTCGTGGCAAACCTCCGGGGGGTAGACGCCCGGGTGCCGGGTAGATCGCCGAGAGGCTCTACGCTACACTGGAAACTGGTTGGACGACATTCGTATAGGCACAAAAGGCCGGCGGTATGCGAGGGCGCAGACTAGTTTGGATGCGATGCTGAAGTCGGAGTAACGTCGCCGTCAGAATCGGCCCTGAGAGGCTCACTGACTGGCCCCCTGATACTTCACCGGCCACCCCCGGAGAGCCCCGTCGGCTCCCCGTTGCTACGGCCTGCTGCTGGTTCTACCGTAACCGTACACCGGCCGTTCGGTGCAGTCACAACGAAGGGGAAAGATGCGGGACAAAGTGTCAGTTCGATGATCTATTCCGAACGTCCGCTTTGGCGCAAACGTATCCGTCCGACCAATCCGACCAACCTCAAAGAACGTGTTCTTCTCGCATCGCTGCGAAGGAAAACGTTACGCGGCGGCACAAAATCTTGACTCGGACACTGGGAAACCCACGACATATCCAAAGCTGATAAGAATGACCTCGAACAGAAAGCCAGATCAATGCCCAAATCCGATTCATCCAAGCTTACCGCCGTCATCAGGAGGCAACTGCTTTTCGTCCGCCCGCTCATGCTTCCCGGCGCAGTGTTCGCGGCCTCGACCGCAATCGCCGGCAACATGGGCTATGTGCCCAAAGATCCGGTTGTTGAGCCAATTGCGGCAGCGCACGCGGGCGACTATGTCATGCCGCACAACAGCCGGGTCACGCTGGGCTATGGTATCGAGTTTTCGCAGCTTGGCGGTTGGGTCGATCGTGGCGGTGCGTGGAACGGCCCGCCGTCGGCCTCGCAAGCAGGCCTCGACTTCAACTTGAACCAGGTTGTTGTGTCCGGTTCGGCGCATTTCGATTCGGGCGCGCATATCGGTGTTCACATCGGCAAAGTCACCGACTTTGAAGGTCAGACCTACGGTTATAACGGGCAGGACGCCATCGCCATCACCGACGGAGATGGCACCCTATATGGGGTTTCAGGGGGCATGCCGCTTGGCAACGGTCTTGGGCTTGATCTTGCCATGACCCGCTATGATGTAGAGGGGACGCGCTATACGACCCTGAGCAACAATGTCGATAACTGTCCGGTCGACGTCTCTTCTGACAATTGCAGCTACACGCATCAGTTCTTCGTATTCGATGTGGGTATGAATTACCGCGCCCCCCTGTCAAACAACATGTTTTATGCGCTGAACGGTGGGCTGCGTTTCGTCAACGGATACAATAAGGTCAGTGTTTGGAACGATAACGCTCCGATTGGCGGAACATTCGACGCCGCCGACCAATCTCTGAACGTTTCGCCCATGTTTGCCGTCGATCCCAGGGTCGGTGCGGTGATCGGATACGAACTTGGAAACTACGATTTGACGGCGTCCGCCGAATACTTCGGCAGTGAGTTGAGTTTCGGGATCGGCTTGGAACTTGCCACTGGTCGACACAACCAAGCCGCAGGAGCGCATAGCCTTTATTGGGGCGGGTTTGTCGAGAGCAATCAGTTCGCGATGGATCGGGCGCACCCTTGGGTCGCGGAGGCCAAGTTGCCAAGTGATCTCGGCAGTTTCGACCTTGACAGCACTTCGGTCGGTGTTTTCGTGGAAGCGGTAACGCAGTCCTCATCATTCCGCGTTGGTTTTGGCACCGTGACGTCCGCAGAGGCGCGCGTTTACCGCAGTAGTCACAACTTAGGTGACAACGGCGACCCCAGCAGCCCAAATGCGATCATGTCGGATGGGTCAGGCCACCACATCAACGTTGCGTTTTCGCAAAACGTGATGCCGGTCGGGAGCGGCAACCTTCGCGCTGATATGGAGTTCGATTATCAAAAACTGGACTTCAACATGATCGAGCAGCCCAACGGCGGAAATAAAGCAAATAAAGTCTATACCGCTGGTACAGCGCAGGTCGCAACGTTTGCTGTCGGCCCGACCTATTCGCAAAAGGTGACGAACGGGATCGAAGCTTATGTTGGTCTTGACTACCTGATCGGCGCGGGTCGGTTTGTCATGACGACCACCGGCGGGGACAACTCCAACTACAACGCGATGTTCGAAGAATCCGCCCGTGTCCGCGTTGGTGCGGACTTCAGCGTTGGCTCCGGCATGGGCCGGGTCGAGATCAGCGGCAACAGTGATGCAGGTGCGTCGGTTGCAGCGTCGTACTCGATGACCTTTTAGGACGACGCAGATAATGAATGGCGGCCACGAGCGGGTCGCCATTCGCTACCACGCCCAGAGACTGTTTCTGCCTGACCTCAGTCCGGTAATCTTACACTGACTGACTTTTCTGTAACCGGTTTATCTACGCAGTGCCGTCCGCAAGCCATACAATGGGTTGCTGAGTTACCGACAAGCCAGAACACTACGGACCGATTGCTGCGCTGTATGCGATCCTCGTCTTTCGCGAATGAAAGACCAAAGTGATTGTAATACGTTGAGCTTGCGGAATCGGCGCGGTCACCAATTGCTTCTGGCAACCAGTTGAAAGCCGACATTCATGTTGTTCGCAGCATCGGTCGCTAGGGGCTCGAGGACGAAGCCGCTCGCGCGGCAATGGCGCTTGTGGCTGATGTTTCGCATCGTTCCTGACGTCGCGCATTTTGCGAACTGACGAACCTGTCTGACGATTGGGGCCTTCTCAATCGACAGACAGGAGGCTTCCATGACAGAGGAGAGAACAACACCGCTTCGGGCACGGATGATCGAAGATATGCGCATTCGTGGCTTGGGAGACAAATCCCAGCAGGCGCACATCCGAGCGATCAAGGATTTTGCCGGTTTTCTGGGGCACTCGCCCGATACAGCCACGTCGGAGGAGCTTCGCGCGTACCAGCTTCATATGACGGATACCGGGGTCACGCCCTCGGTCTACAACGCGCGCATCACCGCCCTGCGTTTCTTTTTCTCGATGACCTGCGGGCGCGAAGAGATGAAGCGATACATGCAGTTCCGCACCGAGCCGCGCAAACTGCCCGCGGTACTCAGCGCTGAGGAGGTTTCCGAGCTTCTGACCGTCGCGCCCGGTCCTGGGCTCAAATACCGCGCGGCGCTCAGCATTTCCTACGGTGCAGGTTTGAGAGCTTCCGAGGTTTGCAATCTCACTACCGGCGACATTGATAGCGATCGGATGCTGATCCACGTTGTGCAGGGCAACCTGCTGTTCGGCAGCCTCGGCAATCTCTTCTTCTTCCGCGAAGGCCAGATTGAGTTGATCAAGGCTCTCGGACTTCGACCCAAACCGGTGACGGTTATGCCCCGCAAGCTGGTGCTGAAGTTGCTCCACTTTCAGGCTCAGCGCCCGGACCTCATTGGCCAGAAGTCGGTTCACCGACCGCAGTTCTGCGGGGTCTTCAGGTGTGATATCCAGGCCCTTCAGCATCTCGAATTTTATACCTGAACCGGAACAAAGTGGGAATCCCCACACTGCCCAAAGTAGCCGGTTTTATTGCCCTATCCGACGCTCAACGGACGCCACGTCTTCTTTGGCATGCGCCAGTCGATCCCTTCCAGCAGCATCGAGAGTTGCGCACCACTGACGTTGATCTTGCCGTCCTTGGCAGCAGGCCACACGAACCGGCCTTTCTCCAGGCGTTTGCTGAACAAGCACGCGCCCTGGCTATCCCACCAGATGATCTTCAGCAGATCACCGCGCCTGCCTCGGAACACAAACAGGTGGCCAGAATACGGGTCCAGCGCCAACGTCTTCTCGGCCTGCGCTGCCAGCGTATTGAACCCACGCCGCATGTCCGTCACCCCGGCCGCTAGCCAGACCCGCGTGTTGCTCGGAACCGGGATCACCCCATCAGGCCTTCAACCAAGCCCACCACCGAAAACAGCGTCGTCGGACCCTCAATCAATATCCGGCGACCATCCGACAGCGAGATGTCCACGCGGCTCGCCGAAAGTGGATCATTCGACGCCGGGCCAGGGGCATTAATGGCAACCGGTAAGTCTGGCGAGTTCAATGTGACTTCCAGAAATGGTGTTTCAATCGCCTTGTCGGTATCGTCCTCGTCCAGAGGCGCAAAGCGCGGGTCCTTCAGCCAAGTATGAATCATGTTCGCGTTCAGCGCATACCGCCGCGCCACCTGAGCCACTGAAACACCCGGTGCCATCGACTGCTGGCAGATCTCGCGCTTCTCGTCATCTGACCAAGTTCGCCGGTTCCGTCGCTTGCTCATTACGTGCCTCTAAGTGTCCACCTATTTTAGTGGACACTTAAATCACACGCCCCCGAGCCGTTAGGTGGGGTTCACCGGGCGCTCACATTATTGTTGGCAATATTTGATACCAACTCATCTATTTGGCTGCGTATCTTAGTTTACTGCCTGATTAGATTTTGGGGATTTGGGCTTAAGGTCCCAAACCAGACCAAATACAACCTCGCAAATTTAGCAATGGCCTGCAGAAACACTGAGTTAAATTCATTATGAAAAGGCTGACCTACAGGCCACCTAGTTCTGTCTTTTTGCCCTCAATCTGCGGCATCAGATAAGTCCATATATTTGACTATTTCTTGCAGTCAGTTTTAATGAAATTAAGGTTACCACTGGATTTGCATGCCTACGTTGGCCGATAGCGCATTAGAGTTGGAGTTGTTAAGCGCTTGACGATAACCGACTTGACCATAAAGCTGTGTGGCGTTGTTCATTGTATATGAACCGCCAACACCAACCTCACCCCAAGTTGTATTGGTATCTTCAGAAAAGCTTTGGCCTGCTGCCTCCACAGTAGTTGAGCTCCCAAAGTCACGGATGATGCTCCCAGAGCTATAGAACGTGGACTGAGCGACCTGGTACTCGTAAGCAAGCCCAATACGGCCAGTTTTAGTCACGCTGGTTCCGAGATCCACAATTGTTCCAGCTGTATCAGTAAAGTTTGCGCCATTAACCCTGCCTAAAGTCAGCTGTGCTTGGGGAGTTAATGTAGACTGCCCATTGAGCTCAATTCTATGACCAACTTCCATACTTAGCGCATAGGCTTTGGATGCCGCATCTTCGATCAATAATCCACCCGCGTCAGAAGATATCTCAGTTTTGAGCTGTGTCGTTTGTGCTTGTGTATCGACATAAGTACCCGAGTTTCCATACCAAGTGGCGCTTATTCCCGCACCAATCCCGGTTGTGCTTGCTATACTAACACCAGTTTCATCAGCGACTGATCCGTTTTGCGTTCCATATTGCGCATGAGCACCGATCACCCAACGCCCGCCGGTTCCTGGTTCAAGTTCAAAGTCAACACCAACGGCAATATTGCGGTTGGTATATTCAAGGTCGGTACCCGCTGAAGTCACCCGCTGAGCGCGTGTGCCCCCAATATTTAGCCAAAGGTTTGGCACTTGCTGCTCAACTGGATCAAGTGCCGAGAAGCTTAAACGTGTTGGAACATCAATACTTCCAACTTGACGCTGGCTCATGCGCTGGTTGAGCGAGGACATTTGGTTAAAGCCCCCAAGAATGGTTGGCGCGATCTTATAGGCCGCGCTAGTACTGTTGATGGTTCCAACGAGGTCAAAACTGCCTGCGTTATATTCGAGGTTATAAGTGTAGATGCCTCCCACGACAGACCCCGAAAAGTTTGTTGCACTTGAGGTGCCTTGAACCGTCACCACATTGGCGATGGTATTATCGCTTCCAATGGTTGGCGTCGTGTTCGTAAAGGCGATTTGTGTGGTTCCACTGGCATCACCAGAAATGTCGAGGGTGTCAGACGTTTGTGCTGCCGTATTGACGTCCATTGAAATCGTGCCGCCACCTGCAAAGTTTCCAGAAACGTTGACGACATCACCAACATCGCCATCTGCTAAGCGCAGCGTGCCGGTGTTGTTAAGGTTTCCGGTTAGCGTAAACGTCCCTGACGTAGCGTCAAAAATACCGCCTGTGCCTATACTTAAGGTGTTTACCGCAAGTAAATTGTTGCTAAACGACATTGTCGAGCCCGCGGTGATTTCGATACGTTCCCAATTAGAAATTATTGTGCTGTCTAGCGCTCCACTTGAACCTGCAAAGCTAAGGATGTCTGACGCGCCATCCCCCCCGTCAAAGCTTGTCACGCCGCTGAAGTCACCACCTGCAAAGGTAAGGGTATCAACCCCGCCACCCAATGCAATGCTGCCGGTGACCAAGGCCCCGGTCTTAACTGTAACACTGGCATCGGCGTCTGTATCAACGATGGCGTTACCAGAGGTTGCAGACACGTCGCTGCCGCTGTTCAGGGTGATCTGTACCGCCTGTTTACTAGGGCTATTTGTGTAAATGCCAGACCCTGAGCCACCTGTCGTAACACCATTTGTTGTTATGCTCGTCGTACCAGTGCCACCATACTGGTACGCATGGATGGCATCCACGCCGCCTGTCGTTTGTTCGGCGGTGATTGAAATATCAGTTCCAGAATAATTGTAGGCAAAAATGCCATGATACGTCGTGCCCGTTGTCGTGCCATTCGTTGTAATTGTAAGTGCACCCGAGCCATAATGATATGCACTGATGCCATTGTTTCCACTTGTCGTGCCATCGGTGACGATCGTTAAATCGGTTGATTGCGTAATATTATCATTAAAACTCATAATCCTAACGTTTTGCGCGTTTATACCGGATCCCGAGCCACCGACCGTGTTGCCTGATGTGCGAATATCTATCTCTCCAGAGCCACGGTTGATTGCATAAATTCCACTTAGACCGCCCTCTGTGTCTACAGCGGTAATTATTAAATTAGCCCCGCGGTCACTGTTGTTCCACGCTTCTATACCATTGCCGGTTGTTCCTTCAATCCGGTCGCGGGCCGTGATGCTGAGTGTACCAGATGCACTATTATCCGCGTATATACCAATTTTTCCCGCTTTTACATACTGCGCATCAATCGTTAAGCCTGAGGAATATTCGTTAGCATAAGCCGCAATGCCGTAACTCGTACTGTCATTAGCAGTTGTTGTTCTACCAGTAGTTGTTATGCTTAAAATTCCATGTCCTTCATTTTTTGCATAAATTCCAAAATCAGCGCCATAAGTTTCATTCGCGGTTATTGTTAAATCTCCGGTGGAGTCGGCTCCGTTCCACGCAAGTATTCCTGCATTATCGACGCCTTCAGTGTTTTGCGCACTTGTGACGCCTGATGCCGTTATGCTGAGCGCACCCGTGCCGTCGTTTGATGCGTATATACCAAATGCGCCACCTGTTATATTGCTAGCGTTGTTTATTGTATTCGTTATCGTCAGGGACGTTCCTTTTTCGTTCCACGCGTAGATCCCATACCGCTCGGTGCCCTCGATCGCACCTGTAATATTGATAGTGAGAGCTTCCGTCCCTCTTTGACGCGCCCAAATACCATCTAGAGCGCCTGTCGTCGTCGACGCGGTGATGTTGAGGTTGGCACCACGGTTTGAATTCTGCGCATCAATGCCGCTTGCTGCATTTTTTCCGTAAGCTGTCGTGGCTCCAGTCGTGGTAATGGACATATCACCATAACCTTTTGCTCGTGCATAAATGCCGTAAAAAGCACCTGTGGTTATAGCTGAAACGATCGTAAAGTCAGTACCGGTAGCATTGTTCGTTGCGTGAATTCCTGTATCGTACCGACCACTTATAGTACCGGTTGTCGTGATCGAGAGTTGGCCTTTGCCGCCATTTCCAGCCCGAATGCCTTGGTATCCCCCAATCACTGTATCCGCAACGATGACAAGGTCCACGCCATTAGGACTGTTACTCGCAGAAATACCGTAGTCATTTACCCCATTCCCGGTCGTAATGCCGCCTGCGTTTATATACAGATTACCAGAACCAGCGTTATATCCTTCAATACCTGAGACAGTGCCTGTAGTATCATTAGTCGTGGTGATCGAAAGCCCCGTGCCATTGGTCGAGTTATTGGCATAAATACCGCTACCACCATTTCCATATGTCCGGCCGTTTGTTGTGATTGTTAATGCACCACTCCCGTCATTATTCGCATAAATACCATCAGTACCACCCGACGTTACTGCGTTAGTTCCAACAGTCAGATATGTACCGGAAGCAGCGACAAAGGCCTGAATGCCTTCATCATTGACACCGGTTGTCGAGCCACCAGTTGTAATATGTAAGCCACCATCTCCCCAACTATTGGCTTCGATACCCTGCGTGTCTCCCAATACATCATTTGTATCTATCGATGCATTTGACGCGCCAGAACCAATATAGGCATAAATTCCCTCTGATTTTTGGCTAATTACGCTTCCGGTGGTTGTTACGTCTGTAATCCCCAGGCCATATTGAGCAACATTTAACGCTCGAAACAAACCATAAACATTTTCAGAATATACGATTAAATCTTGACCATAATTTGTAGCTTTAATGCCACCTTCTCTCGTGCCGTCGGTTTCTAAGGTGGTAGTTATGCTCAGATCGCCCGATCCATCGTTTGTTGCAACGATGCCAGCGCCCCCACGAGTAGATCCGGAAGTAGTAATTGTTAGGTCTGTGCCGTCATTATTTGCGGAAATACCTGTGGAAAAAGTAGACGTATTTGCCGCCGTAGTTCCCGTCGTTATTATTGCTAATGCGCCAGTTCCAAGGTTGTTTGCATTAATGCCAACAGAATTACCTGTAGTTCCTGCTGCGTTAATCGACAGGCTGGAGCCGCTGTTTGTCGCGTTAATACCGTAAACAGAAGACCCCGTAGTAGTGCTCTTTGTGGTAATACTCAGTGCACCAGATCCAGTATTAAGTGCCTCTATCCCCGAAAGGTCCCCAGTAATCGTTGCGTCAGTATTATTATTCAGAAACGTTATGCCTGCATCACCAGTAAGGTCTAACGCATTGCCAGCTGTCGTCGTGAAGGACGCGCCGGGATCAATGGTAACATCAAGCAAATTGCCTTCAGCTGACAAGCTCTGCGTCGTGGTCTCGGGAACAGAGCAGACAAAAACGCCATCGGGGGTTTCAACACAAGCTGCACTCGCGCTTCCCACTGTCACTAAAAGACCAGCCCCGCCCCAGGTTGCGGCAACCAGAGCCCGGTTTGTACCAATCGACAACGCCCGCCCCAATGCAATGGGAGAAACTGTGGCTACCAATTGCCCAAGGCTTGGCGAGAGGCTGGCGACTTTACCTTTCCACTTAGTAAGGCGGCCACCGCGCAGAACTTTTGTTCTCGAGACATCTTCTGAGGGCTTTTTTTTTAGGTTTGCCATTTATAGCGCCTCACTTTGATTAGATATCTGTCTTGATAAGTTTTCGGGTGCGCCTGTAGGAAAGTTGGCGCCCTCAAGCGCGGTCGTTTTGTCAAATGTGACCAAGTTTGAGGCCTCGGGCGAGCCTGGGCTCACAGCCATCGGCGTTTTGATGCCAGGCAGGACTTCCACGTCGTAAAGCTCGGTTACGGAACCATCGATCCGGAACCAATCCACACAGGTGCCCTTGACCAAATCGATGATTTGAAGCCCGCACCACGGCTCGCTATCCGCATCCTTGAGTTTTTGATCTAGCGGCAGCCCCTCAAACCGCTTGTAACGCGGCTTTGAAAGGCCAACGAACGCGTAGCCTTTGTGAAACGCGAGACCGCGAAGGAAGCCAGGACAGAAGACACAGGGTTCAAAAAAACCCATGCCACTCTCAATGCCCTTAATGACACCAAGTTCCCCTGTACCGGAATTGAGCACCCACAACTGGTCGTCGTGCCAACGCGGCGAGTGAGGCATGGAGAGACCTTCGCACACGATCTCATCACGCGTGACGTCAATCACAACACCGCCACCATTTCGGCGATCACGCCACCCATCTATTGTGTTTGATTTCGATACTGCCGTAACAAATGCTGGTGCGCCATCGCGCATTGCCATGCCGTTTAAATGACAGCGATCTTCATCAATCAGGGTGTCGATGAATGGTGGTCGCCACACCTCTTCGAAGCTATGGCGTTCAGATGTGGTCGCAACACAATTAAACCGCGTATTTACAAAGATGGGTGCGCCACTTTTATCAATGCCAACATCATGCGCATCGAGCATCCCAGTCACATGAACACGGCGAGGCATTAAGCAGGCGTCAAATGTATTGTTGATCTGCTCATGCGCCGCAAGAACATCTCGGAATTGAATAATTTGTGAGCCCGCCGCGAGTGTCAGGCCACTAGCACCATTGTATGACAGCCCCATGGGTTTGGGCATTGCCGCTTGGTGTAAGTGGAGCCCACCATTTGGGTGGCGTCCCAGGTTATACAAAAAACCAGATTGATATGAGGAAATAGCAACCGAGCAGTCAAGCTGCGCCAGTCGCTTTGCCAGGCCTCCTGATTGAGAATAATCGACCTTTGTTGCCTGTTCGACGCTAGGCTCGACAGCATCGTTGTTGTAATTATCAGACTTGTTCATGTTGCTTGGATCTCGCTCCGCTCACTTTGCGCTCCGTCGATCTCAACAGTGCTGAGCGAAAGTTTCACCCCACGCGAGGGTTTTGGTAATACTATGGGCGTGATATCTGAAACGCGGCGCAGCGCGCTTGGCTGCGAGGACACCTCAACCGCCCAGTTTAAGATCTCGATCGTCATACCCGGAACAGCACGGCTAAACTGCCGGCTGTATTCCACCTCAAACGCGTTTCGCAAAGCAGGAATGTCCGCCTGAGTGAGTGCGCGGTTCGGCAACGCGACTTCGATCTCGTGACCCTGGCCATGATAGCGCATAAAGCCGACGCGCCGTCGGGTGAGCGGCCCATCAGGCACACCAGCGCGCACCACAGACTCGGCGTCATTGATCATACCATCAAAGAAGGCGTTGAGCCCATTGAGATCAACCGTTGTCAGCGTGTCATAGCGCGAACGAACGATCTCGAAAGAAACCGGCGCAAACAGAAACCCTATAGAAGAGCCAACCCCCGGATCCCTCGGGATCAGGATGCGATCAACCTGCGCTCGCCGTGCAACCCGCGTCGCGTGCAAAGGGCCGTTGCCTCCAAAGGCGATCATCAGTCGCGTGCTCAGATCTTTACCCGACTCAACCGCGTGCATACGCCCGGCACCCGCCATGTTTTCATCGACAATCTCGCTAATCCCGTGCGCCACCTGTGCGGCGTTCAGGCCCATCGGCGCGCCAAGTTCTGTCGCCAGCGCTTTTTCCGCTGCCTGCACATCGATCTCAAGCCGCCCTTCGGCAAACAAGGCCGGGTCAATTAACCCTTGCATCACATCCGCGTCTGTTACTGTCGCACGTCGACCCAAATTTGCGATGATGCACAGCGCCATTGTCGGCAGCTCTCATTTGTTTCCCTATTCGAAACGTTGCACGATCAAAGACAGCTGAGTCAACACATGTCAACGGCGGCATAAAACCCGGCCACTGGGGCGGAGCAAAAGCCGGCCATTTTGGGGTGTGCGCCTTGGAGCGTGAGGCCCTCAGGTAGCGAGCACGTTCCAAGGCGCATTGGCCGTCAGGCCAACCTGATGGTGATTAGTTTTTGGCGCGTCGTGATTTGCTCTGGTTGAGGCGGTAGCTTTCGCCGTTCATTTCCAGAATGTTCACATGATGGGTCAGGCGATCCAGCAGGGCACCTGTGAGGCGTTCGGTCCCGAATGTGTCGGTCCATTCTTCGAACGGCAGGTTGCTAGTAATCAGGGTTGAGCCGCGTTCGTAACGCTGTGAGATCAGCTCGAACAATAGTTCAGCGCCGGTTTTGCTGAGGGGCACGAAGCCCAGCTCGTCGATGATCAGCAGTTTGACTTTGGCCAGTTGTCGCTGCAGGCGCAGCAAGCGCTTCTCGTCTCTGGATTCCATCAGTTCATTGACCAACGCCGCTGCTGTTACAAACGCCACCGGCAGCCCTTTTTGACACGCTGCAAGGCCCAGCCCGAGCGCGACATGGGTTTTGCCGGTGCCGGACGGGCCGAGCGCGATGACGTTCTCCTGGCGCTCGATCCAATCACAGCGCGCCAATTCCAGAACCATCATCTTGTTCAGCGATGGGATCGCCTTGAAGTCGAAGCTGTCCAGGCTTTTGACCGCCGGGAACTTCGCCGACTTGATCCTGCGTTCGACCATGCGTCGTTCGCGGTCGATCAGTTCCAACTCGGTCAGCCGGGCCAGATAGCGGACATGGTCCACGCCCTCTGCGGCGCAGATACGCGCTTGCTTGTCGTGCTCACGCAGGAATGTGGGCAACCGCAGGGTTTTGAGGTGATGGGCCAGAAGCAGTTCAGGAGCCTCGGTCATGCGCCACCGCCTGTCAGCAGGCTCATGTAGGTGGCTGCAGACGTTGTGGCGACATTGGTTCTGGGCAGAAAGGGATAGACATCCAGATCCAGCCGCGGCGGTCGGCGCTCAACACGGCAGAGAAGCAGATGCTTGATCGCGTCGAAGCTGACCGCTCTCATCAGCAGTGCGTCTTTGATCGCCAGATGCAGCACCGCCAGATCAAAGCGTTCCAACAGGCGAAGAACCTGCACATACTCCCGCTTCCCGGTCTTGCCTTGCCGGGCCTCCAAGAGCCGCTGGAGCGTGGCGAAGGCTTCTGGCAGCTCCCAGCCCTGCAAGGGCGCTGCCTGATCAAAGGACATGATCTTGCGCTCGATCAGGCGCAGGTAATGCACCGGGTCAAACACCATATCGCCTGAGTCATAGGAGCGGGGATGGTCTGCGATGATCTCTGCCGCGCAGCCAATCACGACGCGGTCAACGAAGCCTTTGATCCAAACCTCCCGGTGGCCATAGGCAACAGGGACTGAGTAATCGTTGCCCCGGTAGCGCACCTGGGATGTTGATGTGACTTGGCCACTTTGGAGATCACAGGCTTCAAAGGGCGCGGCGGGCAAAGGACGCATGGCCGCCAGATCAGCCTCCAGCCGTTCGCCGATACTGACCTTGTGACCGCGCAGCATGTCGGCCTGCCGTTTGCGGCATTGTTCTTCAAGGTAGTCGTTGAACGCATCCCAATGGGCAAAGCGCGGGATCGGCACCATGAAGTTGCGCCGCCCGTACCCAACAAGGCCTTCGACTTTGCCCTTATCATTGCCCTTGCCGGGACGGCCATAACGGTCACCGATCACATAATGAGAGAGCATCGCGCTGAACCGCTGGGTTCTCTGGCGGGTGTCATCCGGCATGATCTTCGCCACAAGGCAGCGATCATTGTCGTAAAGGACAGAGCGCGGCACCGCGCCAAAAAAGCCAAAGGCATGTACGTGCCCGTCCAGCCAGGCTTCGGTGTTCGCCGCAGGATACGCGCGGATGTAGCAGGCATCACTGTGGGGCAAATCAAGCGCAAAGAAGAACGCCTTTTGCTCGACACCGCCGATCACAACCAGCGCTTCGCCAAAGTCGGCCTGGGCGTGTCCAGGCGGATGGCTCAGCGGAACAAACATCTCCTTGCCGGAGCGCTTCCTGGATCGGACGTAGTCTTTGACAATCGTGTAACCGCCACCGAACCCACACTCGTCACGTAGCCGTTCAAAGATCCGCTTGGCCGTATGGCGCTGCTTGCGGGGACGGGTCTTGTCTTCCGCAAGCCATTGGTCGATCTGACCCGTATAAGGATCAAGCCTGGGACGCCTGATCGGCGCCGTTCGCCGATATCCGGGCGGCTCAGAATACGCCAACATCTTCGAAACACTGTCCCGGCTGATCCCAAAATCCCGGGCAATCCGGCGCCCGCTCAACCCTTCCTCAAAGTGAGCGTGACGCACCTTCAAATACAAATCCACGGTGAATATCCCCAAGCCCTCCCGAAATCCGAAAGGGCAAAAGTGGACGACTTTTACGCCGCCCGCGACAGCACTGTGCCGCCGCTACCGTGGACGAGTATTGCTCCGCCGTTCTCAGGGCTGATTCTACCAAAGAGTAAAAAGGCGCGTTTTTCATTGGCCTCTGATGTTGCGCAGCAACCATCGATACCCCACCATCGGGCGACAGCAGTTGGACACACTGCGCAGCGAAAAAAGCCAACAGGAGTCGAGACACATGGCTGGAAGTGTGAATAGAGCTTTCATCGTCGGCAACCTCGGGATCGACCCCGAGATCAGGGGTCTTCCAAGCGGCCAAAAGGTTGCCAACCTGAGTGTCGCTACCAATGAAACTTGGAGTGACCGAGCGACCGGCGAGCGCAAAGAGCGCAAAGAGCGCACTGAGTGGCACAGGGTGTCTGTGTTCAACCAAAATGCGGTTCAATACGCCGAGCAGTATCTTCGCAAAGGTGACAACGTTTATATTCAGGGGCGTGTGGAAACCCAGAAATGGCAAGACCAATCGGGCGCCGATCGTTACACTACGGAAATTGTTGTACCACCCATTGGTGGAGAACTAATCGGCCTATCTAGAAGGTCAGGCGGCCCTGACGCGGAAAGCGACCGAGACATCGGTGGCTTCCCCCCGAATGAAGATGGGAACGACGTAATCCCATTTTAGCGTACACTGCCGGCAGCAAGTAAAGTGTCTGGCGACAGACGCCTCGAGGCGCGGCGCCGATACGCTATTCTGGGTATTACACTTCTGGTAGCATCATCGTGGACGACGTAAGAACGCACGTTGCGCAGGAGCATTGCCAGCCCGGGGGGCATTGTGCACTGGGTTAGACAAGGTGTTCGCTCGTAACCGCGATCGCTGCGTCTGAGATTAGTGTGCGCGTGATACTGGGTTGCACCAAAATCGGAAAAGCAGCGCTTGGTCTCGGTGCGGCGCGTGAATCTTGGTGCACGGGTGCCGCCGATCGGCTTACCTGTCACTATGAGCCGAACCAGCGCACCGAGCCCATCCACCGACCGCACCCTTGCCGGTGTTGCCCTTATGCTGGGGTTTTGCCTGACTGCGCCATTGCTAGATGTGGCCGCAAAGTTGGCCTCGGAAAGCGTACCTGTCGGCCAGATCACGGCCGCGCGGTTCGTCGTTCAGTGCGTGCTGATGGCGCCGCTCATTTGGATCATGCGCCTGTCGCTTCGGGTAGAGCGCGCTCGGTGGATGGCACTGTTGTCCCGTGCGGTATTCCTGCTTGTCGCCACGTTCTGCTTCATCGCCGCAATCCGCGTGATGCCGTTGGCGGATGCGCTCGCCATCGTATTCGTCGCGCCGTTCATCGTTTTGCTGGTGGGTAAATTCTACCTCGACGAAGAAGTCGGGCCTCGCAGGGTTGCGGCGGCTCTTGTGGGGTTCGCAGGCGTTCTTTTTGTTATTCAGCCCAGCTTCTCGGCTTTCGGCCCGGTAGCGCTATTCCCCGTCGGAACTGCGGTGTGCTTCGCGTTCTACATTCTAGTGACGCGAGGCCTGTCCCGGCAGGTACATCCGGTGAGCCTTCAGTTCTATACAGGGCTGATCGCAGGGTTGCTTTGCGTTCCGGCCCTGGCGCTGGCTGACGGTTCACGTTTGGAAGCTCTAGATCCAGTATGGCCGGCTGGCATTGCTTGGGTGTGGCTTGTTGGGGTCGGTTTCTTTGCCGCGTTGAGCCACATGATGATGACCTACGCGCTATCGATGGCACCTTCCGCCACGCTTGCTCCGCTGCAATACCTCGAGTTGCCAGTGGCTACCCTGCTCGGCTATCTGGTTTTTCGTGACTTCCCTAACGTGCTGACGCTCATCGGTATTGGGATCATCATCGGCGCGGGGCTTTACATGATCCACCGTGAGCGGGTTACCGCCATGCGGCTGGTAACCGAGCGGGCCGCGCCACCGATCTGAGGCAATGGCCCCTGGTTTGGCGACGCCAAGGGACAACTCATTTTCAGCGATACAGCAATTCAGAAGGGGAGGCTCCCCGTGAGCAAGCGCACGTCCCGCCTGATCAACGCGTGCAATTGGAACGACTCACAGTCTAGGTTTTCGCATTGATATGAGGGACTTCGCGCCTTCTTGCTTCCACAGTGCTTCCACGGTGGGATCAAACACAGACGCCGCCCAGAGGGCGGCGCTTAAGCGTTTGATAATGCGTGTAATTTTGGTTGCGGGGGTAGGATTTGAACCTACGACCTTCAGGTTATGAGCCGTGTCGAACAAACCATGAACTATTGCGCTCGCCTGCGTATTCCTTCGATATTTCCGCCACTTCGTGCCCCCTACACCGGTCCGAACGCGTGCTTTGTCGCGTATTTCGCCAGTGCGGAACTGGGCTGCTTCCGCGCCCTGGGCTGGCCCTTGCCGACAAACACGCTGGATCTGTTTGCAGAGCACAGGGTCCTGACAAACGGCACCCTCCTCCCCAACGGCAATGGTCTACTAGGCGCTGCACGCCGCTACGGCATCGACACAATAGGCGCAGACGAAAAAGAGACCATGCGCGATCTCATCATGGCCGGTGGCCCTTGGTCTGCGACAGAGCGCGCGGCCATCCTCGATTATTGTGCCATCGATGTGGACCTGCTGCGGCCGCTTCTGGAGGCGATGGCGCCAGGACTTACCATTACCCCGCAGCGGCTTGGGCATGCGGTCTGGCGGGGCCGCTACACGGGCGCGGTTGCCACGATGGAACACAACGGTGTGCCCATCGACACAGACACTCTGGAGGCCATCAACTCGAACTGGCAGAGCATCCAGGAACAACTCATCGCCGACGTGGACCAGACCTACGGGGTGTACGACGGGCGGACGTTTAAGATGGACCGCTTCGCCGCTTACCTTGCCGCCAACGACATACCCTGGCCGAGATTGGACACAGGGCGGCTGGCGCTGGATGATGGCAATTTCCGCAACATGGCCCGTTCCTAACCGTTGCAGCTGAGGACAGGATCGCCCCCCAACTCGCGCAGCTGGATTATCTGCATAAAGAGCTCGGCCCCTTGGGCGAGAGCAACGAGGCGCGGGTCATGGCGACGGTAGGGCGGGAGTTGGACGATTTTCTCTCCGGCTGTATCGCTGCGCTTGAGGACCTTCGCCTTCGCACAGCAGCCCTCGCCAATCGCAACGGACCGAACCATGGGGTGCTGCGCAACTCTGAATAGTCCCGACCGCCCCCCCCGGCCTATTACAATTCCGTCGAGGCTGGATATGCACCGTAAAGGGCCAGGAGTCGCCGGAACTCTCGGGGGGGGCAGGGCGCTCCGCCCAGTTAGGATGTGGTTCATCTAGCCGAGCTCTACGCCATCGAGAAGGAGATCAGGGGTAAATCACCCCAAGAACGCGCCGCTGTGCGCCAGTCCCGGGCCAAACCCGTCTTTGATGACCTTGAGGCCTGGCTTCACGCGCAACTTCCCAAGATCTCCGGCAAATCCCCATTGGCGCAGGCCATTCGCTATGCCCTGGGGTGGATGACCAAGGCGCGGCCCTATCTGTCCAACGGCCATCTGTCGCTCGACAACAATGCAGCCGAGCGCGCAATGAAGCCTGTTGCAATCGGCAGGAAAAATTATCTATTCGCGGGCTCTGAGCGCGGTGGCAAAGCCATGGCCATCGCCTACACCCTGATCGAAACCGCTAAACTGAACAATGTCGACCCACAGGCGTGGCTCACATGGGTTCTCGCCCAAATCGCCGACCACAAGATCAACAGGATCGACGAACTCATGCCGTGGCGTTACGCTGCTCAGGCAGCGTAACTGGCATCCGTGGAACGCGACAGGGCGGGGTCAACGGACGGTCACGTTAATCAGGCCCAGAAACGGAGTTTTTCAACAGAATCAGCCCAAAGTTCCAAATACTGCACGCTGCTTCAGTGTCCGCTTCTTTGCGCCAACGAAAATGCGAAAGTGACGGGTCCTCTTGACATGGAATTTCAATCATATCCGACTGGTCGAGAGATCGCACCTGTCAGCGCGTCAGACGCTTGCCAAGCTGGGGCTGCCCCGCACGACATTCTACCGTTGGTATGATCGGTATCTGCAGCGTGGCGAGGCCGGGCTAAAGGACCAGGCGCCGCAAACGGATCCGCAGCTCCTGATTCTCCTGGCTTGCAGTTACACAACCTAATGGTTGGTTGAGCATAGCGAACTCTGCAGCAGGTCTCGCGCTCAATCGGGTCTTCTTACTGAGCGATCGAACTAAGCGCGTACCAGAAACTACCAATCAATGCCGCGTTTTGTATGGTTCAGCGAAGGCTTATAAGGGCGCACTAACATTTACCACGAAACCTGAACGCAAAGGCCTGATTCTGCTCGATTTTCTAAAGACAATATGGCTCCGCGCTGCGACGCCATATCCCCTACAATTGCAAGGCCAAGCCCATGTCCAACGACTCCAGAATCTAAGCGCACACCGCGACGTGTCGCAGCCTCAAGATCACTGGTAGAAATGCCAGGGCCATCGTCAAGTACGCGAATAAACCCGGTGTCGCGTGACCCTTCGATCTCAATCGCCACCGTCCTGCTCGTCCATTTTAAGGCGTTATCGATCAAATTTCCCAACAATTCAATCAGACTAAATTCGTCAAATGGGCAGATTGCGCCTTCGTCAATCTGCACCTTCCACGTGACGGGTTTGTCACTGATGCGGTGCTTGAACGACTGCACGAGGCGATCAACAACCGGCCCGGCTTGGCACCATACATCCGTGGCGTTCCCGTCACGCACCCTGGCAAGTTCACGTTCTACAGAATGTTGCATCGCAGAGATCTGAGCGTCGATTTCGCCTGCGATGTCTGACCGGTCGATTTTATTGAGTTGCCTGGATACGCCTTGCAATATTGTCAGCGGCGTTTTGAGCCCGTGCGCCAAATCACTTGCACTGGCCCTGGCTCGTACAAGATTCTTGTCCTGTGCGTCGAGCAATTCATTCATTCCTGCGACCAATGGCAGCAATTCAGTCGGATAATCTGTCGAAACGCGATCACGCTGCGTATCTGTGATGGTCGCAACTTCCGTTCGCACTTTTTCTAGCGGCCAAAGTCCGACACGAACTTGTGCCCAGGAAGCGAAGATCAGAAAAACGCCCAGAATTGCCATAGATATCGACAGGTTGGTTGTGAATCCGGCCACGGAAGCGTCGATCTGCGCCTGGTCGATTGCAACTAACATGGTGATGGCTTGATCGCCGTCAGAGCTATTGAAAGAAACTATCCAACTCGCCGCAAGAACGTGGTCACCTGCCGTCGTATGCCCTGATTGAAATGTGATTTCGCCCGGCAAACTCGCGTGAGGTGTTTGGATGGCTCCTGCCCAAGATGACGGCGAAAGGAATGCAGATTGGCCATCAACGGTCAATTGCCAATAGTACCCGCTCAACGGTTCTTCAAATCGAGGATCAGATAGCGGCGCAACACTGATGTCTCCAGGCTGATTGATCGATGTGCGATCCGTCAATTGCGATAGATAGACTTCAAGTTCTGCCTCGACACGGGCCTGAAAGTAAGTCTGAAACAGCAACTTCAGTATGATTGCAGTCGCTATTAGGGCCATACCGGTTGAAAGTGCCGAGAACACCAGCAAACGCGCATTCAGTGATCGGAACAAGCGACGTCCTCTGGTATGGTGTAACCAAACCCGCGTTTGGTCTCGATCAGATCAATCCCCAATTTGCGTCGTAGGCGACCAACCAAAACCTCAACTGCATTGCTGTCGGGTTCCTGATCTCGAAAATAAATCATTTCTGCCAGATTCTCTTGCGAGATTGCAGACCCACGATTGTGCATCAGGTAGTTTAGCAATCTGTACTCGAGCGGCGTCAATTTGAGCGGTCTATCTGATACAGAAGCGCGCATTTGGCGTAGATCAAGTTTCAGTTTGCCAGCAAACAAAATTGTTGATTTTTGTGAGGTGTTGCGGCGCAGCAAAGCTCTAAGTCGGGCGAGTAATTCCTCGACATGAAATGGTTTGGTCAGATAGTCATCTGCCCCTGCGTCGATGCCCTCGACCCGCTCGTTCCAACTGCTTTTCGCGCTCAGTAGAAGGACGGGAAAAGCGATATTCTCTTCGCGCCATTTGCGCAAAACACTGATCCCGTCGAGCTTTGGCAGACCGATATCCAGTATTGCTGCAGAATAGAGCTCGGTTCCGCCTTTGATCCAACCATCGTGACCGTCCGACGCGACTTCCGCGATAAATCCGTCGGACTCCAGCACCTCAGCCAAAAGGCCCGAGATCTTTGGTTCATCTTCTACAATCAGAATGCGCATCTAACAGCCGCTTACCCCGGCAATACGCCCCGATCCTGCATGCACAGTGACGGTTTGCACTGCACCACCTGAGGAAACCATTTTCAGCTGATAGATCGGCCTGCCTGACTGTTCGGAAAAACCAACATTGATCAGGCGACCAGGGTGGCGTTTTTTTACTTTGGCCACGACTTGGCGCAACGGCATTGCGTTTTCACGATCGATGGCGCGCTGCGCATTGCGCATATCTGTTTGACTGATCGTGGCGTGTTCAGGAACCGTCCCAAGTGTGCAACCGTCTGCCTTGTTTTCTCCTTCTGGTAGTTCAGCTCCTGAAGGTGTCGACGCTGGGCTAGCGCTTGATGCCGGGGACGCAGCGGACGCGGGCGAAGCAGGGGACGCTGCCGATGCCGCGGATGCTGCAGACGCACTACTGGCCGCGTGGGCACGACTGAGGCCGAACAGAGCGGGTGCCGCATAGGCAGCTCCAGCCGCAAGGCCCAAACGTGCCAGCGCTTGGCGACGCGTAACTCTCTGATTTCTAATCTTCATGGGCGGCCAGTTGTGCTCTGTTGACGCAGGCTATCAGTCTGTTTTGAACGAGATCCTTAAGAACCCTGCTGCAGTCTCGATGAATTTGATCAGCTGGGACTGAAGGGAAAGCTTCCGAAAGTATATAGACAACGTCTGCAAGAGTCATGGACGACGCTAGAAGCCGCCAGATTGCACCCGACGTTCCATTAAGCCGAAGCACACCAATCCCTTCGGCATCGGCCAAATAGGTCTCTTCGCCAACGTCGACGACTGTTGCTCCGGTCTCTTGGATATACGCTTGCAGAACGTCAAACTGCGGCGCTGGCTTCGATTGCGCTTCTAGGTCAGCCTCTCGGGGCGTCAACATAGGGAATTTCTCGGTATCGACTGACGGTTGATTCCACACTTCAAACGTCGCTTCCAATAGATCAGCGGCTTCTTCTGCACCGGTATAGCTCAGATCGAAGAGTTCAGCCGAACTGACAATCTGGTGGGCCGTTTTCAGGATGTGCCCGGCATGGGTACTGCGAGCAAAATTCTGGGATATCAACTCATTCAAAGCGGTAGCCGGATCGATTGGCCTCAGTTCGGGTGCAGCCGTCTGACGTCGGTCTAGCAAAACGATTGCGCCGACTGGAAGTTTAGTGTTCCTGTCTACGACAGCGTCGCTCTCAAGGTACTTATACTGGAAATTTTCAGGGCCATTGTTGTTGCGCACCCAATCTTCAAATCCCTTTGACATCTCTGCCGGTTGAGGCAATCGGACGCGCGGCAGAATTCCATTCGCAACGCCCAAAATTCCACTGTCTGGTGATGCGGTTATCGATAAAAAATCGTCGGTGAACAGCCTATGCCCGCGATAAGCAAGAACGGCAGCCAGCTGGCTCTTGCCTGCCCTGCGACGGTTCGGAAACAATACTAAGCGGCCATTGAATTCAACCGCCGCACAATGAACGCAAAGCCGCGAGGGAAACGTCCGAATTTGTTCCCAGCTAAGTTCTGCGATCAAATCACAAACCGCGTTCAATGCATTCCAGCTTTTCGCCTCAACATTTCCAGTGGCTAGGCACCGAAATTTCCCTTCGTTTTCCCCATTTATCGACATGAACGGCACTTGTTCTGACGATGCGTCAGAAAACGAATGCGGCCAGTTCGCCATGATTTGGTTGATGATTGGAACCAACTCTTCGGCGTTGCTGAGATGCATCGGAGCATTCAGGTCTGAAATTTTGAGGGCTATCGGCAAATTGTGAACCTGAACAAGAACTGACTACTGCAGACTAGCGGCGCTTAGTTGAGATTTAAACACACGACCGCATGGCATTTAGGCTTTCCATGCGGTCGCGCCAGTAACTCTAGTTTCTTAGTTCGTGCAGAAACCAGCCCCAGCGGGGTCTGTAACAGACGGATCGCAATTTTCCGAACTCGAAGGCCCAGAAGAGGCGCTGGCTGCAGACGCCGCACTTGGTGTAGATGCGGCTGAGGCCGTGCTGGCGGCAGACGCTGCACTGGCAGCCGAAGCCGGGCTGGCCGCAGACGCCGCGCTAGCTGCCGAAGCTGCGCTGGCAGCTGATGCGCCACTGGCAGCGTGCGCTGCGCTAAGTTTGGTCAATGTCGGAACGGTGTATGCCGTAAGCGCAATCGCGCCAATCCGCCCGATTACCTTGCGGCGGCTCAGTTTTGTGTCCGTCTTAGCTGTCATGATCTGTCCTCTTTTCCTACTCAAACGCGCGAAATGTCGCGTGCCATCGCCAAAAGTCTCATGTCTGGGTGAACAGTTAGCTTAACGCGTTTGTCAGCTTTCTGTCAGTTAACGATTGTTTAGCATAATGTTATCTACGCGCCTTTACATTTTGCGGCCACCATTTTCGATTGGAACGCTGCGCGCACTTACCGTCACGGTGAGAACGTCGAACCCAACCGCCCGCTTGTCCAACCAAGCGCGTCGCGCCCGCCAATCTTTCAATGGAAAGTAGCGATGCTTACCCGACATCCCCCAAGTGGCATGCCCTTCGTCGTCAAGGTCGCCTGATCAGGCGCGTAGATCAAGCATTTTGCGGCCATTGAGGCGCACACCGCTGTTGAGGCGGCTGGAACAGTGCGGATCAAGCTGCGAATCCGCCTCATCCAGGACTGTGGACCCCATTTTTCAGCGCGACGGGCAGACCTGTCCTGCTGCATTCGTGCGGTTTGGGTCAGGGTCGCGGTTACGCGCATGACGGCGGCGCTCGCAAGCGTTGGATCGCGGCAAGGATGGCGCGCACCATCGTGCCGGTCACCGCGACCTCGGCAAGTTGGAAGGTGATGGCGCGGGCGTGGCGCACGACCCGAGCACCGATCTTTATCAGCTTGAGCTGGAGGCTGGTCAACGACCAATCCGCCATCGCTTCGGGCAACTCGATGCAGCGCAGGAAGGTGGCCAGATTGTAGGCCAGCGCGTGCAGGTGCAGCCGGACCTCGTTGTCGCGGAACCGCTTGCACGACAGGCGCGTCCAGTGGAAGGCATATTTGCCCTCTTTGATGTGCTGCTCGGCGGTGCCACGTCGATTGTAGAAACGTGTGACCTCGTCCGGCTCCATGGGCAGGTTGGTCACGATGAAGCCGATCTTTGGAAACAGCTCGCCCGGGTGCCATTCGATCTTGCAGATGACACGGCGCGGCTTGTCCCAGGATGCGGCCTGATACTGGAAGTCCTCGTAGAACCGCTTCACTTTGGTCTTTGAGGGCCGCCCCACGGGCCGGGTCAACCGGTGGGCGATGCAGCCTTCCAAAACTGCGTTCTTCTTCATCCGGATGGCGTAGAAATAGCCCGCATCTTCCAGCCGCTCATAGAGTGCCGGGATCGCGTAGGCGGCGTCAGCGCGGAAGAAGCGGCCACCAAGGTTGCGACCAGCATAACGGGCGATGACGGGATCGAGGACATCCCGCCAGCCGTCGGCGCTGTGGACATTGCCGTTTCGCAGGGCGCAGCGTTCCAGCATGCCAAACTGGTTGAACAGGAAGTTCGGGTGGTAGCAGGTGCACTCGAAGTGCCCATTCCAGGCGGCACCTTCCTGATCGCCATGGGTCGGACTGACCGAGCTGTCCATGTCCAGCGTGATGTACTTCAGCCCGTTGCGGTGTCAACGGCGGCATAAAACCCGGCCACTGGGGCGGAGCAAAAGCCGGCCATTTTGGGGTGTGCGCCTTGGAGCGTGAGGCCCTCAGGTAGCGAGCACGTTCCAAGGCGCATTGGCCGTCAGGCCAACCTGATGGTGATTAGTTTTTGGCGCGTCGTGATTTGCTCTGGTTGAGGCGGTAGCTTTCGCCGTTCATTTCCAGAATGTTCACATGATGGGTCAGGCGATCCAGCAGGGCACCTGTGAGGCGTTCGGTCCCGAATGTGTCGGTCCATTCTTCGAACGGCAGGTTGCTAGTAATCAGGGTTGAGCCGCGTTCGTAGCGCTGTGAGATCAGCTCGAAGAGCAGTTCAGCGCCGGTTTTGCTGAGGGGTACGAAGCCCAGCTCGTCGATGATCAGCAGTTTGACCTTCGCCAGTTGGCGCTGCAACCGGAGCAAGCGCTTTTCGTCTCTGGATTCCATCAGTTCATTGACCAACGCCGCCGCTGTTACAAACGCCACCGGCAGCCCCTTTTGACACGCTGCAAGGCCCAGCCCGAGCGCGACGTGGGTTTTGCCGGTGCCGGACGGGCCGAGCGCGATGACGTTCTCTTGGCGCTCGATCCAATCACAGCGTGCCAATTCCAGAACCATCATCTTGTTCAGCGATGGGATCGCCTTGAAGTCGAAGCTGTCCAGGCTTTTGACCGCCGGGAACTTCGCCGACTTGATCCTGCGTTCGACCATGCGTCGTTCCCGGTCGATCAGTTCCAGCTCGGTCAGCCGGGCCAGATAGCGGACATGGTCCACGCCCTCTGCGGCGCAGATACGCGCTTGCTTGTCGTGCTCACGCAGGAATGTGGGCAACCGCAGGGTTTTGAGATGATGGGCCAGCAGGAGTTCTGGTGCGTCAGTCATGCGCCACCGCCTGCCAGCAGGCTCATGTAGGTCGCCGCAGACGTTGTGGCGACATTGGTTCTGGGCAGGAACGGATAGACATCCAGATCCAGCCGCGGCGGTCGGCGTTCAACACGGCACAACAGCAGATGCTTGATCGCGTCGAAGCTGGCCGCTCTCATCAGCAGTGCGTCTTTGATCGCCAGATGCAGCACCGCCAGATCAAAGCGTTCCAACAGGCGAAGAACCTGCACATACTCCCGCTTGCCGGTTTTGCCCTGGCGGGCTTCCAGTAGTCGTTGGAGCGTTTTGAACGCCTCGGGCAAGTCCCAGCCCTGCAGTGGGCGCGGCCTGATCAAAGGACATGATCTTGCGCTCGATCAGGCGCAGGTAATGCACCGGGTCAAACACCATATCGCCTGAGTCATAGGAGCGGGGATGGTCTGCGATGATCTCTGCCGCGCAGCCAATCACGACGCGGTCAACGAAGCCTTTGATCCAAACCTCCCGGTGGCCATAGGCAACAGGGACTGAGTAATCGTTGCCCCGGTAGCGCACCTGGGATGTTGATGTGACTTGGCCACTTTGGAGATCACAGGCTTCAAAGGGCGCGGCGGGCAAAGGACGCATGGCCGCCAGATCAGCCTCCAGCCGTTCGCCGATACTGACCTTGTGACCGCGCAGCATGTCGGCCTGCCGTTTGCGGCATTGTTCTTCAAGGTAGTCGTTGAACGCATCCCAATGGGCAAAGCGCGGGATCGGCACCATGAAGTTACGCCGCCCGTACCCGACCAAGGCCTTCGACTTTGCCCTTATCATTGCCCTTGCCGGGACGGCCATAACGGTCACCGATCACATAATGAGAGAGCATCGCGCTGAACCGCTGGGTTCGTTGCGGGTGCCGTCCGGCATGATCTTGGCCACAAGGCAGCGGTCATTGTCGTAAAGGACAGAGCGCGGCACCGCGCCGAAAAAGCAAAGGCATGCACATGCCCGTCCAGCCAGGCTTCGGTGTTCGCCGCAGGATACGCGCGGATGTAGCACGCATCACTGTGGGGCAAATCAAAGCGCAAAGAAGTACGCCTTTTGCTCGACACCGCCGATCACAACCAGCGCTTCGCCAAAGTCGGCCTGGGCGTGTCCAGGCGGATGGCTCAGCGGAACAAACATCTCCTTGCCGGAGCGCTTCCTGGATCGGACGTAGTCTTTGACAATCGTGTAACCGCCACTCGAACCCACACTCGTCACGCAGACCGTTCAAAGATCCGCTTGGCCGTATGGCGCTGCTTGCGTGGACGGGTCTTGTCTTCCCAAGCCATTGGTCGATCTGACCCGTATATGGATCAAGCCTGGGACGCCTGATCGGCGCCGTTCGCCGATATCCGGGCGGCTCAGAATACGCCAACATCTTCGAAACACTGTCCCGGCTGATCCCAAAATCCCGGGCAATCCGGCGCCCGCTCAACCCTTCCTCAAAGTGAGCGTGACGCACCTTCAAATACAAATCCACGGTGAATATCCCCAAGCCCTCCCGAAATCCGAAAGGGCAAAAGTGGACGACTTTTACGCCGCCCGCGACAGCACTGTGCCGCCGCTACCGTGGACGAGTATTGCTCCGCCGTTCTCATGTGCCAAGCCAACAACAGGCTACTCCAGACGCTGCAGGTGGCGGAATACCCTCAGCTGCATCAACTGCAACATCTCAGGCGGACTTTGATCGCCTTAAGCCCCAAGCCGCGCAGGGGCCAATCTCAACATCATAAACATCTGGCGTCATACAGCGCACACAGCGCATACAAGCACCGTGTTGGTGCCGACCTGTCCACGTCAGCAGCTCGTGTAGTAATCAGCGTGGGTTGGGGCTGTACGCGGTGTTTTTGGGCGGAACTGTGCATTTTTCCGGGATACGACACGTATAGATTTTCATTGCTCAAAAGGCTGGCAGACATAGCTCAAATGGCCAATCAGAAGCCGAAGTGCCGCGCGAATTAAGCCGTATTATATTCAGATAGTCGCTGTTTCCCACACCTCATCTCGGTTGTACCGAACACAGGTACAAACAAATCCACGGTTATGTTATGAAGACGTTTTGTCTATAGAGCCTTTGCTTCTAAAGCAGAAAATGCCGCTGTAAACCCAGACAAAGATACGCTCAACGACACTTCCCGTCCCTCATACATCGCGAATGAAAAATTTGCTGACACACCAATAGTAAATGCATCAAGTATAGCCTGGTCATTTTTACGGATGACAAAACATGCCTGGTTGTTACATGTGGAGTAAGGCCAATCGGTAAGGAAGATCTCATCTACACTCACTGTGATTGGCTGCTGCAAATCAAGCATCAATGGGAGACCGATCTCTAATGTGGTCCCGTCTGCATTATGTTTGACATTCACAACGGCAACAACTTGACCGTTCTGATTGCGCTGCGTTTGGTTCATGTTGCATCGTTCTTGATCGTCACGATTTACACATGTTAGTTGCCAATCTTGAAAAACCTCTCTGGTCGTAACCACGTCAGGACTTTGAGCCAGAGCGGCATGGCTCATGACCATTAAAAACATCCCACTGAGTATATGTTTCATTTGTTTTTCCTTGTCCGTGAACGCCATTATTGTGTGACCGTCCGGCCAACCCGCCCTGTCGCGATCAACCGATCCCAGTTACGCTGCCTGAGCAGCGTAACGCCACGGCATGAGTTCGTCGATCCTGTTGATCTTGTGATCAGCGATCTGGGCCAGAACCGATGTGAGCCAAGCCTGTGGATCGACATTGTTGAGCTTGGCGGTCTCGATCAGAGTATAGGCAATGGCCATGGCTTTTCCGCCGCGCGGTGAACCGGCAAACATCCAATTTTTCCTGCCGATGGCGACGGGTTTGACAGCGCGTTCGGCTGTGTTGTTATCGGCTTCCAGGCAGCCGTGATCGAGGTATTGTCGTGCCTTGGGCATGCGGCCCAGGGCATAACGGATGGCCTGAGCCAAGGGCGACTTGCCAGAGATCTTAGGAAGTTGTGCGTGCAGCCAGACCTCAAGATCATCAAAAACGGGTTTGGCCAGCGCCTGTCGCAGGGCGACGCGTTCTACGGGCGATTTGCCGCGGGCCTCTTTCTCCAGGGCATAGAGCTTGGCGATCCGCCGTATGGCCTCCTCAGCAATGGCGGAACCTTGCGCCGCGTGCACATCCACAAACTTGCGCCTGACATGGGCCATGCAGGCCATCTCGCGCGCCTTGTCGGCGCCGAACACACCGTTGAAGCCGGAATAGCCATCTGCATGCACCCATCCTTTGTAACCTGAGAGATGGGACACAGGATGCGCGCCCTTTCGATCGATGGTGAACTGATACCAAGCGCAGGGCGGAGATTGGCCAGACCACGGGCGTTCATCCCGAACGTAGGTCCAAACCCTGGCGGTCTTGGTCTTCTTGGTGCCGGGTGCTTGCATCTTCACGGGTGTGTCATCCGCGAACAAGGCATCGCCGCCTCGCACTATGCGCCCAATGGCGTCAGCCAGTGGTTCCAGCAGCGCCGTGGATCGCCCCACCCAGTCGGCCATGGTTGAACGGTCCAGGTCGATCCCTTCACGGGCATAGATTTGCGACTGGCGATAGAGCGGCAGATGATCCGCATATTTGCTGACCAGCACGTGCGCCAGAAGGCCGGGGCCGGGCCTGCCGCGCTCGATGGGCCGCGATGGCAGCGGCGCCTGACATATCGCTTCGCAGCAGGCACACGCCATGCGGGGCCGGACGATCCGGTTCACCACAAACCGCCCCGGAACATATTCCAGTTCCTCGGTGACATCCTGACCCAGCTTCTTCAGCGAACCACCGCAGTGATTGCAGTCGTCACCCGGCGAAAGAACCTGGTCATGCCGATCCAGATGATCGGGCAACGGCTTGCGGCTATGCTGGCGGGCGGGTTTGCCTTCTTCGGTCCCTGTGGCGGGCTCAAGGGGCGGAAAGACCGCAAGGTGATGCTGTCACCAGGATTGCTTGACCTGTTGCGGGATTACTGGTGCGAAGCACGGCCTGAGGGGTGGATGTTCCCTGGCAAGCCGAAGATCAACCCGATCTCACCGCGTCAACTCAACCGGGCCTTCACATCGGCCAAGCGTATGGCGGGGATCAGCAAGCCCGCGACGCTGCATACCCTGCGGCACAGCTTTGCCACTCATCTGCTGGAGGCTGGCACGGATGTGCGGGTGATCCAGGTGCTGCTTGGCCATGCCAAGCTGACTACAACGGCGCAGTACACCAAAGTCGCCACAAAGATGATCCGGGAAACAACCAGCCCGTTTGAGGCCCTTAAGCAACTGAACCTGCAAACCCGCAAGAAGCGACCGGGGTGAGACACGGGCATTGCCCCGCGCAAGGCTGGAGGTTGCTGACATATTCCGAAGATACGGCCCCGCGTGGCGGCGGGCCAATGCCGGGCATGTCAGCCTGAGCCAGCTCAAGGTGATGTCGGCGATCGAAGCCTGCCGGACAGAGGCGCTCGGCGGGCATGTGGCCGCTTGCACCAAATGCGGCCACCGGCATATCGCGTATAACAGTTGCAAGAACCGGCACTGCCCGAAGTGCCAGGGACCCGCGGCGCGGGACTGGATGGCAGCACGTGCCGAAGATCTGCTCCCGGTCGAGTATTTCCATGTCGTCTTCACGCTACCAGCCGAGATTGCGCGGATCGCCCTTTGGAACAAGAAGGCGGTCTACGGGCTACTGTTCAAGGCCTCTGCGGAAACGGTGATGACCATTGCCGCCGATCCAAAGCGCCTCGGCGCCCGCGTCGGCATGACCAGCGTGCTCCATACCTGGGGATCGGCGCTGACGCATCATCCGCACATCCATATGATCGTGCCCGGCGGTGGCTTGTCGCCAGACGGCACAAGATGGGTCGCCTGCAAGCCGGGCTTCTTCCTGCATGTCCGGGTGCTGGCGCGTCTGTTTAGCCGCCTGTTTCTGGAAGGGCTGATCGTGCTGCATCGCACCGGACAGCTTGCCTTCTTCGGTGATCTGGCTAGGTTGGTGGACGCTGATGCCTTTGCCAAATGGCTGGCTCCGCTGCGCAAAACCGAATGGGTGGTCTATGCCAAACCGCCATTCGGCGGGCCCGAAGCGGTACTGGCCTATCTCAGCCGATACACGCACCGTGTTGCGATCTCGAACCAGCGCCTCGTCAGCGCCAATACCAATACCGTGTCGTTCCGATGGAAGGACTACCGGATCAAACGCGGAGACCGAATGAAGGTCATGCGGCTTGATACACACGAGTTCATCCGCCGCTTCCTCATGCATGTTCTACCTGACGGGTTCCATCGCATCCGCCACTATGGCCTGCTGGCCTCCGCACAGCGCAAGGTCAATATCAACAAGGTACGCACATTGCTCGACGCGGAAACGGCCAGGCAGGAAGACGCATCCACCGCCGAGATCATATCGCTGACACTGCGAGAGCCATGCCCGGATTGCGGCGGGGTGATGCGCATCATTGAAACGTTCCGGCGTGGCCAAGTTCCCAGATCCCGCGCTCCACCAAGGGAACAGGCCGCATGACAAAACGCCCGTTCATCCCATCCATTGCAGACCGGTTGGCTCAGCCATATCGGCCCAAACCCCTCGTGCGCAGCGTTCCGGCCAAGCGCGCAAACCGGCTGCGACCCGGGTTAAATCTAAGGCAAACGCTCCGGTGGAACAGGGAAGCGACTGCTTTCAACCCGCTCAATCTTCCTAGCAACGCGCCCGAAGCGGCCACTGACCCAACCGACAGCACACTTTGCCCATAGACAACGCCCGACCCCCGCGGCTTCCTCCCTGAGAGATTTTCCAACGCGGGCCACACGCGCGCCAAGCCGAAACCTCGCATCCTGGCCCGCATCAGAAAATCTTCATCTTCTGTAGCCTTCGCTGCGCTATATACGAACGGCTGGTTTCGTTTCCCGGGGTCACGGCCTGCTGCTGGTTCTACCCCGGTTTCGGGCCGCGCGTGCGCGGTCCGGTTAGTTTCCCGGCGCCCGCCAGAAGTTCCTCGTACTCCGCCAGCCGCACTAGTCCGTCGCTGCGCCGGCGCTTAGCGTCGAGGGTTTCCTGCCCATGTATGTACAGGGGGTGCTCAGCGCCACCGCGCACCGTCTCAGGGCGCCGCGCGCCGTGATAGCGACATGTTGCCATCCCGAACGCGGCGGGGTTCCAGCAACGCCCACCCGACGTTTTAGAATGCGCAGCGCAGCGTGCAGTTTTTCCGGCTGCGACTGAGGGTAGTGGCATGGTGATCCTATGTTGCTGGGCTCGGAGAAGGCGCATCGCCAAATAGCCGCTGACGCACGGACGGATCATGGGAAAATACGTCGATCTGGAGGGCTGAGTTAGCCCGAGTATTTTTTTCTTGGTGCCATAGCGCGTTTCCCAAATAGTCTTCGATCAGACGTTCAGCATCGCTGACGAGCTCATATATGGGCGACTTGCCCGACTTGATCGCCCTGACCTCGCGCTTGACGTTGCTCTCCAATCGGCGGTGTAGCCTGTCACATTCCCGAAGAATATCGTTTATCCAGATCGTGCCAGATCGCAGGAGACTTTGTACTTCTACCGGAGATAGCCCATCACCTTCCAACGCCGCTATTGCGGGACGTACGTCATGCCCAAGAATTTCTGCCACCATTGCGGGCGTATGCTGCAGGTACTCATCCATCTCGTCACTCAAGCAACTCCCTAGGCTCACGGGGTTGCCTGGCCACGCTGTGCCGTTCTGGTGGTCGTACATGGCGACCATCGTTCTGAGTAGCCGCCGTATTGCCGTCAGAGCGTTGTCGAGTTTATAGACGCCGCTCTTTAGCGGATGGTTGCGTCGATTTCGCTGTGCCTGTTCGAACGCTCTTCGGCAGGGGTTCATCGTCATATCGGGTCTCCATTCAGATGTTATGATATAACATAAACTATGTGGTGTGAATCCTTTTTTGGCAAAGGGCGGAAGGTATTGCGCCGCCCGCTAGCGGCCTATTTCCGTTGTGCCGTTGGTGTTGCGCACGTGCGCACGACTAACCACCAACTTTTCTTGCGCCTGTTGCTGGCGGCTTACGATAGTTGTGCGCAGTGAGACATATTTCAATAAAATATATATATAACATATACTTAAAAGGTATGTAGGTAGAAGTTAGAAAAAGCTGTGCGCAATGCGCACCGGCATATGTCTCACGACCGCAGGCTGTGCGCAGGTGCCATGCGCACGTTTCCGCGCCAAGTCTGAGCGGCTGTCAGGGGCCATTCGCAACGCGATCTCGGCAGCACCCACCCTTCCTGAAATCCTGAGGTTGTCTGTGGACCGCACCGTGGGGGCATCCGGGCTATATGCGCCGTAGTCGCGCCGGACCTAGTATACGATTCTGGACGAGCGGGCCCCAAGTCTAGACCCCTTCGGCTATCGGTATCACAACACGCACCCGCGGGGCGCTGCGCCGGCGAATGGCCAACATCTCATCGAACTCAGCTAGCCGCGCTAGCGCCTTCATGCCGTCAATACTTACCTCCTAGAGCCGGACATAACGGCGCGCATGGCGGTGCTCACCCTTGGTGAATTTGCCCTGCGGTTTGAACCCAAGAGCCGTTAGGCAGGCGATCAGGCGATTCTGGTCGGCCCGTGACAGTTTGCTGCTTTCGAAAACAAGAAAATCGGCGGCCTGGTTCAGCGCCACTTCGGTTTCGCCTTCCAACGCGCGCTCCAATTTGCCCTGCCAGATATCTTCAACAACCCGGCTAGCCTGCGCGGCCTCTGCCAACCCTACGAGGTGACCCGTCATGTGCCACGGCTTTTCTTGCCTGTACCAATACACGGCCTCTGCCCACAGCTCGCTGCGGTCGCGTTTTAGCGCTTCAAGATCGATATTCCCGACCCGAACCGGCCAGAAGCGGCGGTTGCCGGTCTCGTCGCGCAGGTAGGCATATTGGTTCGTAGTTCCCACGAATACGCAGCGCCGCGGGTATATAGTCTCGGACCGATCATAGGGCCGCCGGTACCGCTCCGTCTGCCGCGAAATAAAGGCTTTGGTATTTTCAACGTCCGCCTTGGTCATAGCCGAAAGCTCGGGGATCTCGATGATCCACTTTCCGCGAAGGTGGTCACTGGCGTCTTTAGTACCAATACTCGGCAGGCTATCGCTGAACCACTCCTCGCCTGCCAATATCTTAAGGGCGGTAGACTTCCCCGGGCCTTGACCGCCTTCAAGCACGAGCATGGTGTCGACCTTGCACCCGGGCTGTAGTGCCCGAGCAACCGCAGAAACCATAAACCTGCGGCTGACCTCAATTAGGTATAGTCGATTCGCTTTAGTCAGTTGCCGATCTTTCCCTGCTCCGAAGTAGTCCGTGCAAAGGTGCATGATTTTTGGTTCATGAGTGGTCGGCGTCCAGTTAATTGCGCGCTCGATGTCCTCCAGCATGTGACGCACAGGCGAGATTACGTTTTCGGACGCTGTCGCATGGATCGCGTCAATAACCGGCTGTCTGCCCATACTGACGAATTTATGACGCTGGAACCACGTCTGCGTGCGTGTCATGTCCGTGTCTTCTACCAACCGCGGCTTGAAGGAAGCCCGGGGCGTCCTGACACCCGGCAGCGGTCGAACCAGCGTGGTTTCATCGGTCATCTCGTTGTAGGCGAAGACGCCGTCCCACTCTTCACTTTGCTCCAACACGACCATGGCATTGGCCACGTTCGCAACCGGGGCCTTGCCACCCGGTCTACGTGTGATGGAATAGGGGTCATCGAGCAGACTGAGAAACGGCAGCTTATCACTAGTGGCTACAGGCTGAATCGGAAGCGTGGCCGGAACTGGGGCCGACTGACCGTTGGCCGGGTCCAGATTGTTAAACTGTCGCCTGTCCGTGGACAGCTTCAAGGCGTCAGCGACGCTGAGCAGATAGTTTGTGCTGGTGCCTACGTCGTGCAAAAACGGGTCGCCATCGTCTCCTATGCGGATGAACGCGGCCTCAGAATTGCTGTCGCGGAAAGGTGTTTCGCACCGGATTTTATCTCCAGACTGCATGTCCATCAGCAATTCCTGCAGCGGACGCTCAACGCCCTTGATCTCAATAGGTGTGTTGAGCTTGAGGGTGCCGGTGTCTGCGATAGACAGGCTTCCCCCGCGCGAAAAAGTTACGACCCGTCCTGTCATCTCGCGTAGTTCCTCGAGGCGTGCAGGCGCCGGCAGACTGATTCCACTGAGGTCAAGCACACCTCCGTCGGGGTTCAAGATCCTGACATCGGCGTCGGCGACGCAGTACCCGGGGGCATCCACCACTGGACGGGCGGTAAACACGAGCCGACCTGAGACCAGCACGGACCAGTCGAGAACGCTGCGTGCATCATTCCCGATCAATTCACCGGTTTTGCGGCTGTACCTCGGTGAGTCAAAGCTCAGGCCCTGTAGCTGGGTTTCCAACTTTAGGTGTTCACGGAGCACGTCGATTTTGCCGGGTTCGGATACTTGAACGAAGGCGTGCGTAGCTACCCCGGGAAGGTCACCCTTCTTATGCACTCGCGCTGACGAGGACCGCGCTTCGACTCGACAACACGTGCTGATACCGGGGACAACCGGTTCGAGATACTCAAGGCGCTGCTGGATGCCCCAAGCGACTTGCGCCGCTGGCATGCCCAGTGGACTGTCCGCGTCAAACAATATCCAGCTGGAAGGATTAATGCCCCGCTTCAACCGGGCCGCATACAGATCACCATCGATCACCTGCACCCCACCCGGGACATCTTTGCGTTCGACCCCTAGCAGTTTAGCGAGGCGCTTTTCAGTGACGATTTGGAATTGTGCACCCACCTCGGCGCCTTCAAACAACCCCGGCAATAGCACGATGTCGTCTTTTTCGCTGAATATTTTTAGGAGCCTAACCATCTTCTCGGCGGTTTCGATAACCACGGTCTTGCCGCGACCCTCGACCAGTTGCGCAACGGCGGTTTTTTCCAGCTTACCACTCGCGTCTAACCGGAACTGTTTGCTTACTCGGGAGGGCGGGTCGGCCTTTATCAGCGATACATAATCCATCGGTAAAACCTCCTAATCGGCGCGCGTTCTATTTCGAGGTCTGACCGGTGAGATACTGTCGCGCATCTGCGACGGTCCAACGGATCGAATTTGGGCCGAGCTTCACCGGCTCTGGCAGCCGACCATCGCGCACGTCGCGCCACATACTGACGCGGCTACGCTGCGCTAGCGCTTGAAGCTGCCGGACACTAATCAGCGCGCCGTCAGGCAAACTATCTAGATCGACGATATCGTTTTCATTGTTAGCAGCCATTGGGCGTCTCCATCTTGTCTCACACAACTCGACCGCTAGCGGCCGTCACATGCCCGAGGCGGTTTTGCACCATTTTTCAGGCTGTTGCATGAGATTATGGGGATCGACCCCCTGATTTCAAGAAGGCCTACGGCGTAGGAAACGCGCACGCCATCATCTTCAGTTTGTTGGCTAAGCACACTCCCGCACAACGGGTCACGGTGGGTCCCAATGGGTCACATGATGCTACATTCCAAGAAGCGGCTACCTGCGACATTCTGTCCTAAATATTTTTTTGAGGTGATCCGCTTTCAGGCCGAAACCACCAGTTTCCCCCACGCCTCCATCATCGGGCGGCGTTGCTCTAGGAGGTCAGTGCGGTGGTATGCTGCTTCCGCTTGGTTCTTAATTGTGTGCGCTAGGGCGCGCTCGGCAAGGTCGCGGGGATACCCATTTTCTGATGCCCAGTCGCGGAAGCTGGACCGAAAGCCGTGCGCTGTAGCGGTGCGCCCAGCGGTGTCACTCGGCACTTTATGGTAGCGCAGGAACTTCGTCAGAGCCATGTCGGTGAGTAACCCACCTTGAGGCGCCGGAAAGACGAGATCGTTACGCTTCCGCTCCAACATATCCCGTAGCAGCGCCACTGCGGGCGAACTTAGCGGCACCCTGTGTTCAACGCCGGCCTTCATTCGGTCGGCGGGAACGGTCCATATAGCGGCATCAATGTCGATCTCGTCCCACGTCGCGGCGCGCGCCTCGCCGGACCGAGCAGCCGTTAGAATGACAAACGTCATCAGTGCGTGCGTTGATTTTTGACCACCCGCCAGCTTAGCGCTGTAGAAATCCGACACCTGACGCCATGGCATGGCGGGATGGTGCTGCACCCGTTTAGACTTCGACGGCTGTTTCGGAAGCAGTCGGGCAACGGACAGAACCGGGTTTCCCGCGGTCATGTCCTGCGAATACGCCCAGTCCATCACTTCGTGGCACCGCTGCTTTATACGCTGTGCTGTCTCCGGCTTCGTTAGCCAGATGGGGCGCAGTGCCTCTGCGAAGTCGGCAACTTTGAGATCGGCCAACGGGGTGCTCCCGATATACGGGAACATATAAGTGGTAATTGTGTTGATCCATTGCTGTCTGTGCTTGGCGTTCTTGAACCCCGGGCTCAACTCCTCGAACCGCTTTCGTGCCGCGACTTCAAACGTCAGGGTCTCAACAATTGCCGCGCTGGCGGCGCTCTTGCGCTCGTCTATTGGGTCTTTACCAGCCGCAACTAGCCGTAGCGACGCGCTAGCGGCGTCCCGGGCGTCTGCGATACCGACATCGGGGAATGTGCCTAGCCCGAGATCACGGCGTTTCTTCGTCACCGGCGACGTGAAACGTAGTTTCCACGCCCCACGGCCGTTCTGAGACCTGTGCGGATGCAACCGCAGACCTTTGACACTGCCGTCCGATATCGCCGGGTCGCCCGCCTTCATCGCCTTTGCTTTTGTAATGTTTAACATCTTGAGTCCACATCTGAGTCCACACTATTATGAACCAATATGGCGTCAGACGAAACAGCCTGAAACAGATTTACGAAAATAATCTTATATATTATAGATACTTAGTAAGGTATGCGTGGAATTTCAGTGGATTGAAGGTGATCGTTATGGCGGATCTAGGGTCCGCCATTTATCCATCATTTCTTTTAACGTCGAGTTGCGCCGCTCTTTCGGCGGGATGCCGGGTGCATCAGGTGGCGTTCAGTCGTTTCGAAGCGAATTGTATACAGGTGTCTCGATTGCTCGAGTGATTCGCGGAATTTCTGGGCTAAACACCCAGCCAATCGTTGATTCTTCGGGTTGCTGTATACACGATACGGATACGTCCGCCGGCAGTAACGCATATTTTGGCCAACGCGGCCGAGCGCAAATCCTTGTCAACCGCGTGGCCAGGTTGCGTCCGGGCTGACGTCCAGCACGGGTTCTACTAAATCGTTAGCAGATAATCTTTCTTGAAAACATGCGGTTATCGACGTCATTGAAGGGTCGATCAAATTCCGGGTCTGCGTGCCGACAAACATCCAGCCATACGATTTCGCACCTGGGGCGCATGCTCGGACTGAACCGAACCCAAGGAAACGCTTGTTTGGCCGGGGGTTTGTTCTAATGTCTGCGAGGATCAAGTGCGGGGGTGGCGGGTGAAAACCCAAGAACCTGTTGCCGAACGGCAAGAGAACCCTGCCCACGACATCCGCTAGACCAATGCCGCTGATCGGGTCCGCCCGTACAGCGGCGCAAAATCCTTTGGGAGGAAACATGACTGATACTGTAAACCGCAGAAAATTCCTGCGCGGCTCGGCCGTGGCAGGCGCGGCTGTGCTTGCCACTCCGGCAATCGCGGCCAACCACACTACCACACTGAAGATGCAGGCTGCCTGGGGCGGCGGTATCTTCCTTGAAAACGCGCAGTCCTATGTCGACCGCGTTCACGCAATGGCTGGCGACGCGCTGAAGATCGACCTTCTTGCGGTGGACTCGGTTGTGAAGACCTCGCAGATGCAGGACGCCGTTCACCGCGGTGTGCTGGATGCGGCCCACTATGTGCCTGCTTACTGGTACTCCAAATCCAAGACCGCGTCGCTGTTCGGCACCGGCCCCTGCTTTGGCTGGTCCTCTCAGGAAGTTCTGGGCTGGGTCAACTATGGCGGCGGTCAGGAGCTGTTTGACGAACTGATGGCCTCGCTCGGCCTGAATGTTGTGTCGTTCTTCAACTCGCCGATGCCCGCCCAGCCGCTTGGCTGGTTCAAAGAGCAGATCACCGATGCATCCCAGATGAACGGCCTGAAGTACCGGACCGTTGGTCTGGCCGCAGACGTTCTGCTGGAGATGGGCATGTCGGTCGTGCAGCTTCCGGGCGGTGAAATTCAGCCTGCCATGAAGTCCGGCCTGATTGACGCGGCCGAGTTCAACAACCCAACTTCGGACCGTGATTTCGGCATGCAGGACGTCTCAAAAGACTATCACCTTGCCTCGTTCCACCAGAGCCAGGAATTCTTCGAGGTGACCTTCAACAAAGACAAGTACAACGCATTGCCTGCTGAACTGCAGGCGATCCTGAAGTATGCGTCCGAGGCTGAGAACTCGAACTTCTACTGGCACAACACCAAGCGTTATGCTGATGACCTCGTCACGCTGCAGGAAGAGCAGGGCGTCAACGTCCACCGCACGCCGGACAGCGTGATGGCCGCTCAGCTGGAAGCCTGGGACATCGTTGTCGATCGTATCTCGGGCGAGGATGAGTTCTTTGCCAAGGTCATCGAAAGCCAGAAAGCCTATGCCAAGAACGTCATGGGTTACCTGAACCTGAACCAGCCCGACTACAAGCTGGCCTACAACCACTACTTTGCTTGATCTAAGCGTTTGGCAATCTGTCCGGGGGCCCGCAAGAGGCCCCCGGATATTTGACGGCATTGGGGAGGGCACGTCGTGCATAAACTGGTTCACGCTATCGAGGGCTTAAGCATCTGGGTTGGCCGCGCCTTTGGCTGGTGCATCCTGATCCTGACTCTCTCGGTCAGCTACGAAGTTTTCATGCGATATGTGCTGAACTCCCCTACGGTCTGGGCCTTCGACATGATGGTGCAGATGTACGGCGCCTTGTTCCTGATGGCTGGCCCCTATGCTTTGGCGCAGGACACCCACGTGCGTGGCGACGTGCTTTACCGCCTGTTCTCGGTCCGCTGGCAGGCCCGGCTGGATTTTCTGCTCTACCTGATCTTCTTCTTCCCCGGCATCCTGGCCCTTTTTTGGTACGGCTGGGAGATCGCGTCGGACAGCTGGCGCTATCAAGAGGTTAGCTGGAACAGCCCCGCCCGCATCCAAATCTACTTCTTCAAGACGCTGATCCCGCTGGCCGGTGGCTTGCTGCTGCTGCAGGGCTTCGCCGAATTGCTGCGTTGCTGGAATGCGATGAAAACTGGTGAGTGGATGGAGCGTCTGGACGATGTCCGCGAAACTGAAGACATGCTGATGCATATGGATGAGGCCGCGATCCCCGGCATCACCCCCGCAAAAGACTAAGCGACTTCACATAAATCGAGAGATAACGTCATGACGAACCCCGAAGTCGCCATCCTGATGCTCTGCATGTTTATCGTGCTGGTGCTGCTTGGTTTCCCGATCGCCTTCACCCTGATCGCCATGGGCGTGGCCTTCGGCTACTACGCCTACTACTCCGGCGCGCCAGAGACCTTCTCGGACATCTTCAACAACAATATCTTCTACCTGCTGAACCAGAACACCTATTCTGTGATGGAAAACGACACCCTCGTCGCGATCCCGCTGTTTCTGTTCATGGGCTATGTGGTGGAACGCGCGAATATCGTCGACCGGCTGTTCTTTTCCCTTTACATGGCAGCGCGCAACCTGCCCGGATCGCTGGCGATTGCGGCGCTGATCACCTGCGCTGTATTCTCGACAGCGTCCGGCATCGTGGGGGCAGTGGTAACGTTGATGGGCCTGCTGGCTTTCCCGGCGATGGCAAACGCGAACTACAACAAATCCTTCGCATCTGGCGTGATCTGCGCGGGCGGCACGCTTGGCATTCTGATCCCGCCGTCGATCATGCTGATCGTCTATTCCGCCATCGGCAACCTGTCGCCCTTGCGCCTTTATGCAGCCGCCGTGTTCCCCGGCCTGCTGCTGGCGGGCCTCTATATCGTCTACGTAATCATCCGGGTCTGGATTAACCCGCGTCTGGCCCCAAAGCCGGCAATGGAGGACGTGCCGCCGCCGTCGAAAATCTACTGGGACCTGCTGGTCTCGTTCGTGCCACTGACGGTGCTGATCGCGCTGGTTCTGGGCTCGATCCTGGGTGGTTTGGCAACGCCCGCCGAAGCGGCTGCCATGGGCGCGCTGGGTGGGATGATCCTCGCCGTTCTCTACCGCTCGATGACGTGGGAGAAACTAAAGGAAAGCGTGTTCCTGACCGCCAAGGCGACCGCGATGGTCTGCTGGCTGTTCGTGGGCTCGTGGACCTTCGCCTCGGTCTTTTCCTACCTCGGCGGGCATGACCTGATTTCCGAATGGGTGATCGGGATGGACCTGTCCACCATCCAGTTCCTGATCATGGCGCAGCTGATCATCTTTATCCTCGGCTGGCCGCTGGAATGGTCCGAGATCCTGATCATCTTCGTGCCGATCTTCCTGCCGCTACTGGAACCTTTTGGCGTTAACCCGTACTTCTTTGCGATGCTGGTTGCTTTGAACCTGCAAACCAGCTTCCTGACCCCGCCAATGGCGATGTCGGCTTATTATCTCAAAGGCGTGCTGAAAAAGCAGATCGAGCTGATCGAGATATTCAAGGGCATCATGCCCTACCTTGGCATCGTGATCCTGACGATGGTGCTGATGTATATCTTCCCTGGCATCGCGCTGTGGTTCCCCGACTACCTGTTCGGTGAATACGTTCCGTGAGTGTGCCCGCTCCCTATAGCCTGAGCGCGGCTGACGCGGCAGACGCCGTCGCGTCGGGCCGCCTGTCGTCCGTCGATCTGGTCAAATCCTGCCTTGCCCGGATCGAGGAGACTGACGGTGAGATCAAGGCCTGGGCACATCTGGATGGCGATGCCGCGCTGGCGCAGGCCGCGGAGTGCGACCGCATCCGCAAAGCAGGCCTCGCCACCGGTCCCCTGCATGGAGTTCCGGTCGGATTGAAGGACATAATCGACACAGCCGACATGCCAACCCAGCGCGGCACGGCGATCTTCGCAGGCCGGACGACTGACACCGACGCCCGGATCGTCGAACACCTGCGCGAGGCGGGTGCTGTTATCATGGGCAAGACCGTAACGACCGAGCTTGCCTTTCTGCACCCAAACGAAACCCGCAATCCGCATAGTCCCGACCACAGCCCCGGTGGCTCTTCCAGCGGATCCGCAGCGGCGGTCGCCGCACAGCAGGTGCCGTTGGCAATCGGCACCCAGACCAACGGTTCGGTGATCCGCCCCGCATCATTCTGTGGCACCTTCGGCTTCAAACCGACCCGCGGCGTGATCTCGCGCACGGGCGTTCTGCAAACATCGGTTTCGCTAGACCAGGTTGGTTGCTTCGGGCGGACACTGGCCGATGTGGCCTTATTGACGGATGCCATCGGTGGCTATGACCAGCGCGATCCGGTCAGTTTCGCCCGCCCGCGCCCGGATAATAGTGGCGGCGCCGCCGCTGACGCTCCGGTCCCGCCCGACCTCGTCTGGTTCGATTTGCCGTTCAACTACCGCCTGTCTAACGAAGCGAGCGAGGGGTTGGCGGCCGTGCGCGACGCATTGGGCGAGCAAGTCACCACACTGCCAGCCGCTGACACCCTGTCCAACCTCGTCGCCGTGCAGGCCCATATCCACGAATACGAGATTTGTCAGCATCAGGCTGAGGTTTTTGATCAGCATTGGGACGCGCTCAGCGACGCGCTGAAGACCGTCATCGAACGTGGCCGCCAGATCAGCCGCGCTGAATACGAGGACGCTCTGGTCGTAAAAGCCTCTGCCGAGAAATTCTTTGATGAGCTGTTCTTCGAATTCGACGCCATCCTTGCACCCGCCGCCGCTGGCGAGGCTCCGCGTTTCGGCGATGGCACCGGCGATCCGATCTTCTCGACTTTATGGACCCTTGCGGGTCTGCCCTGTGTTACACTGCCCCTGCTGGTGGGCGACAACAACCTGCCGATTGGTGTGCAACTGATCGGCCCCGCAGAGAAAGACGACAGGCTGCTGCGCACTGCGCGCTGGCTGCAGATTGAACTGGCCAAAGCGGCTTAGACGAAAGGACGCGACGTGTCATATGGCGTAAAATTTATCATGGGTCTGATCGGCACTGGGCTGTTCGTGACCTTCATCGGCGGGCTGTCGCACAGTATCTCGACCGGGTTTGCCGGGTTTTCGGGCGGCGCTCCGTTCATGATCATCGCCATCGTGATCTGCGGCGCGGCAATCTATGACTTCTACGACACCTGCATCCGCAAGAAATGACCAAGCCCCGGCTGTGGATCACCCGCCGTCTGTCCGACGCGACGCTGGAGCGCGCGGCGCGGGACTATGACGTGGTCATCAACCACGACGACACGCCGGGAACCGCCGACCAGCTGATCGCGGCCAGTGCCGAGTTCGACGCGATCCTGCCCTGCCATTCCGAGCACTTCAGCGCTGAGGTTGCTGCCCGTCTTGACCCACGTCTGAAGATCATCGCTAACCACTCGGTCGGCGTCGACCATTGCGATCTGCCGGCCCTGAAGGCGCGCGGGATCACTGTGACAAACACGCCAGACGTGCTGTCCGATGCCACCGCCGAACTGGCGATGTTGCTGATGCTGGGCGCGGCGCGCGGGGCCGTCGCCGGAGATCGGATCGTGCGAAGCGGCGCCTGGGACAGCTGGTCCCCCGCTTTCATGGTCGGCAAACAACTTGGCGGTGCGCGTCTGGGCATCATCGGCATGGGCCGGGTGGGACGCGCCTTCGCTGCCAAAGCACGCGGGTTCGAGATGGAGATCCACTATTTCAACCGCTCCGAACTCTCCCCTGATCAGGCGCATGGCGCGATCTATCATTCGACGGTCGAAAGCCTGCTGGGCGTCGCCGACTTCCTGTCATTGCACTGCCCGGCCACGCCCGAAACCACAGACCTGATGAACACCGCCCGCTTCGGTTTGCTGCCACAAGGGGCTGTCGTCGTGAACACGGCCCGAGGCGCGTTGATCGACGAGGATGCCCTGATGGCGGCCCTCGACAGCGGTCAGGTCGCGGCTGCGGGCCTCGACTGTTTCAAGACCGAGCCCGGCGGCAATCCGGCCTTTGTCGGATACGACACCATCTTCATGCTTCCCCACATCGGCAGTGCAACGACCAAGACCCGCGATGCGATGGGCTTCCGCGCACTGGACAATCTTGATGCGTTCTTTGCCGGGGAAGCGCCGCGAGACGCGTTGTAAGGCCGCTCGCTTGAGTGACTCTTGGCCTACCCTCAGGAAACCGATTGTCGAAATGTTCAGCATGAAAGACCGTCAGATCAATGTGGCAGTCTGGGCTTAGGGAGTGCTGGCCACCGTCGGTTCATTTACGAATTTGTTCACGCAGGCTTTCGCCACGATGGCCCTAGCCCGAGTTGATCAAACAAAGACGAAATCATCAATCGTCAGCGCCGTTCCATTGTCCAACTCAGCAATCAATTCGGCAGCGGCCACGCCGCTGCCGTCACTGTCGTAGGACAGATCTCCGGTTGCGCTGTCGTAGGTAAAGCGTGTGTCTGCAGCTGACGCGACGCCTGCGAACTCGAACAATGCAGCATCGAATGTCGGACCGACGCCGAACGCAGCGGCGTCCAGTGCAATTTTATCTGCGCCGGGCGTAAAATAGCGCAGGCGGTCAGAGTTGGTGTCCCCGAATTCCCGGAATACGAAGGTGTCCGCGCCAAGGCCTGCGTACTGCAGGTCATTGCCGGAACCGCCTTCCAACGTGTTTGTGCCGTCGTCGGCGTAAAGCCGATCGTCGCCAGCACCTGCATTCAGATCGTCGTCGCCGGTTCCGGCACGCAAACGGTCGTCGCCCGCCCCGCCGATGAGGGTATCATTCCCCGCATCGCCGTAGAGGTTGTCGTCGCCGTCGCCACCGTCCAGCATGTCGGACCCGTCGCCGCCGCGCATGTAATCTGCGCCGCCGCCGCCACCCATCTCGTCGTCGCCAAGTTCGCCATATAGACGATCGTCATCGTCGTCGCCTGCAAGGGTGTCGTTTCCGTCGCCTCCAAACAGGGTGTCATTGTCGTCGCCACCGGACAGTTGGTCGTCGCCGGCATCGCCGCGCAGATTGTCCAGCCCATCGCCGCCAATAAGCACGTCTGCCTCGCTTCCTCCACGCAGCTTGTCGTCGCCCAGTCCGCCCTCGATCATATCCGCGCCCGCCGCCGCCGTTGACATAATCGTTGCCAAGCCCGCCGGTCAGGCTGTCGTTGTCGTCGCCGCCAAAAATCGTGTCGTCGCCATCTCCGCCGTCGATCACGTCGATGCCCGCGTCACCGCTGAGGCGGTCGTTACCGGCTTCGCCGACGATATCGTCATCGCCATCGCCGCCACGGATGTCGTCATCACCGTCGCCGCCTTCGATTATGTCATTACCGCCATCGCCGCGCATGACATCGGCCATCGCTCCGCCCAACAGGGTGTCTGCGCCGAGGCCGCCATACATGCTGTTCAGACCTGCGCCGCCGACCAGACGGTCATCACCGTCGCCACCCGACAGACGGTCATCGCCGTCGCCACCTTCAAGCTGGTCGTTGCCTTCGCCGCCATAGAGTTTGTCGTTACCTGCACCACCGCTCATGGTGTCTTCGCCGGCGTGACCGTGCATGTTGTCGTCACCGTCACCGCCATCCATCTGGTCGTTGCCGTCGCCACCGCTCATGTAGTCATTGCCAAGACCACCCGTCAGCGTGTCGTCGCCTGCGTCGCCATAGACCCGATCGTCGCCATCACCGCCGTCGACGATGTCAGCGCCATCTCCGCCGCGCGCAAAGTCTGCGCCTGCTCCTCCGGTGACGTGATCGTCGCCACCATCGCCGTAGACCTTGTCGTCGCCCTCACCCCCTGAAACCGTATCGTTGTCATCACCGCCCTTCATGACATCGTCACCAAGGTCACCGCTCAGCGTATCTTCGCCTGCGCCGCCCGACCCTGTGTCGTTGCCTTCGCCACCGCTCAGGTTGTCGTTGCCTGCATCGCCGTAAAGGCGATCATCGCCTGCGCCACCGTCGAGATCATCGTCACCGTCGCCGCCCGCCAGACGGTCGTTTCCGGCGTCGCCATCCAAATCATCGTTGCCGCCGTCGCCGTAAAGGACGTCGTCGTAATCGCCGCCGCGCATCTGATCGTCGTCGCTGCCGCCCTTCATCCAGTCGTTGCCTGCACCGCCGGACATATCGTCCTCGCCGGCGTCGCCGTACATCTTGTCTGCGTCGTCGCCGCCGCTCATCTGGTCGTTACCCCGCGCCGCCTGACATCCAGTCGTCGCCACCGCCACCTTCGAGGTTGTCGTTTCCGTCGCCGCCGCGCAGCGAGTCGTTTCCGGCCTCGCCGTCCAGATCGTCGTCGCCTCCATCGCCATAGAGCTTGTCGTCGCCTTCGCCACCACGGATTGTATCGTTGCCGTCGCCGCCAAACGCCCGGTCGAGGCCCGCTCCGCCGTCGATTTCATCATCGCCGCCGTAGCCATAGAGATTGTCATTGCCACCGTGACCCCGGATCAGATCAGCGTCGTCATAGCCGTGTAGACTGTTGGCGAGTTCGGTGCCCTCGACGAGGTTCGGACCCGGATCACCCGGGTCTTCGACCAATGGCAGCCCACCGTCATAGAGTGCGGCCAGGGCATCCAGGTTGCCGTCGCCTTCAGACAAAAGGAACGCTTCGTATTCCGCCAGCGGGCGGTCGAGCACGGCAATATTGGCAATCGTGCCCGTGAAGAAATAGCGCAGGTTGTCGTTCGCCCCGACCCGAGTTTCGGTCGAGGCACCAAGTACAATATCCTCAGTGTTGCCGATCATTCCCGCCGGGAAGCCATCGGCGTCAGCCACAAGCTCGCCGTTCTGATACAGCTTCAATGCACCGTCTTCGAAGGTGAATGCGACGTGGGTTTCGACACCTGCCTCGACTGTTTCGCCATAAAGATAAGTGGTCTCGCTCTCGCTCTGGAAGCGCAGTTTCAACTGGCCTGTCGGGCTGAGGTAGACCGTCAGATGACCACCATCTTTGTAGTCGTAATGGTCCTTCGACAGCAGCGCCTGCCAGGTTTCACCGGACGGATCGTCGGCGGTGAAGGAGAATGCCCAGGTCCCCTCGGCTTGCGCCATTGGGGCGGTGTGGTCGATTTTCTTAGTGTAGTCGCCGGTACCATCATAGATGCCGCCTTCGTCGGCCAACACGATTGCCGGCGCGGCAACACCGTCGGGAATGGCCGAAGCCAGGTCTACATCGCCATTTTGAAACCACGTGTTCGAGGAATAGGCTGCCGGGTCAGACCCAATCGGGTCACCGTCCACATCGCGACTGTCATAGCCGAACAATTCCTCTCCGTTCGGGCCGATGGACGTCTTTGTCTCTCCGGTCGGGGCCAGCGCTTCGTTCAGGTCGTCAATGGTTTCGACAATGCCATACATCACTGCTGCATTCGTCTCGATCATGCCCTCTTCGACCAGATCGCCGTAGACGACGATGTAGCCAAGGCTGTCTTCATCGTGCGCGCCGCCGCCGCCGCCTTGCTGCGAATAGGCGTGGATGATCGACACCATGTCGTCGTTGAACCCGTCGTCATCCGTGTCGATCGCCTTGTAGGACACCTCGACCTGCGTGGTGTGACCGATGACCGAGATCGAGTCCTCGGATGCGTTGAAGTCGGCAATTATATCAATGCCCAGCGTGTCGACCCAGTGATCGTGGATGCGGTTGTTTTCGCCTGCCACTCCGGCCCAGTTGATGGTGCGACCGTCATCCTGGATATGCTCCATGATGATGTCCATCTTGGCGTTGATGACGGTTTCGAAATAGAAGTGGTCGGCACCCGCGCCGCCGATCAGCACGTCGTCGCCGACAAGCGGCTGATCTACCCAGTCGATCAGCTTGAGGTATTCGTTGCTGATCGAGGGATCGGGGAAGGGGCGCGAGGGTTCGCCCAGCACCAGCTGGCCCGCGCGCTGTTCGCCCGCGTCAGCCCGGCTGATAAGCAGGTCGTCGCCACCGCCACCCTCCAGCAGGTCCGAGCCGCGCCCGCCGTCCAGAATGTCGTTAAACGACCCACCTTCCAAGTGATCGTTGCCGTATCCACCAAGCAGCGTATCTGCACCTGCTTCGCCCATCAGATGATCGTTGCCTGCGCCACCTTCGATGGTGTCATTGCCGTCGCCACCTTCGAAGACATCGTCTCCGGCCAGCATAGGTTCGGGACCGGACGGGTTGGTCAGCGCGGCGCCCGGACCATTGGCCATCAGTTCGGCGATCTCCTCGGCGCTCAGCGCATCGCTTGCGTCCATACCTCCCCAGATGCCAAAATCCTGAATCGCGCCGGTGAAGGCGCTGGCCAGGTCTTCGTCGTCGGTCGCGAATTGCTGTGCTGTATCGTTCAGATTGGCGCGGTGGGTGTCCGCGCCAAGAACCCAGGGTTCCTCGTTCTGAAGCATGAAATAACCGGTAAACTCATTGGGCGAGGGCACGTCCCCCTCGACGGCCGTCCAGCCGTCGGCGCCAATGGCCACTCCTTCAACATAGGCGATGACTCCTTCCGAGGTATAGGACACGGCGACATGCGCCCACTCGCCTTCAGCGAAGACCACGTCGTTGCTGATCCAGGCTTTGTTGGCGTCGCCATCGCCCGGTGCAGTACGCAGATAAAGCCGCCCGTTTTCGGCGAGGCCCAGGCGGAAATGGCCGCCGTCCTGCACGCCGTTGTGGTCCTTGGACAGGAAAATATCTTTGCCTGCGACCAACGCGTCGGGACGTACCCACAGGGCGATCGTGCCTTGAGATACCTCGAAATTGGCGTCGTGGTTTATGAAGGCAAAGTCATCCTTACCGTCGAAAAGCAGCGCGGTTCCGGGCGCGCCGTCGCGCCCAGCCGTCGCGCCATCGGTGCGTAGCAGCGCTTGATTTTCATAGAGAGTATAGGCACGCACTTCCGGCCCGCCACGCGCGTCGTCAAATACACCGTCCTCGCCTGCTGCCAACGACCAATAGGCCAGCGCGCCGGGCAGCCCGTCAGGTTCCGGCGCTTCATCTGGCGCAATATGATCGCCGACGGCTGTTGCGGCTTTTTCTGATCCCGGCGCGGTGTTGTCCTCGCCCGCAACGGCGATGGTTCCAAGTTGCTCGAATGGATCGCGGGTGAGCTCTGGTTCGTCCAGATGGACGGGCGTTACCAGAAGGGTGTCAACGCCGGACCAAAAACGCACCACACGCCGGGGAGAAAGTGCACCACTTGGCTGGCTCTGGCCGGAGTAATAGTGCACCGCCTCGTTGGATGTAGGTTTGTCCATAGGCCCGCACGGCGGAGTGCCCCCATAGAGCAACGAAGCTGTGCGGGGCTGTGGTCAAACCGGGTTGCGGAGTTATCGCTTCAGGTCTTGTCCGACTGACGGCTGTGTTTGAGGCGATAGCTCTCGCCGTTCATTTCCAGAATGTGGACGTGGTGAGTCAGCCGGTCGAGAAGCGCGCCAGTGAGGCGTTCGGATCCGAAGGTGCTGGTCCACTCATCGAACGGCAGGTTGGACGTCACGATGGTTGATCCGCGCTCGTAGCGTTGTGAGAAGACCTCAAACAGCAGTTCAGCGCCGGTTGGTGACAAGGGCACATACCCAAGCTCATCGATGATCAGCAGGCTGTATTTGCTCAATTGCTTCTGCAGACGCAGCAGGCGCTTCTCATCCTGGGCTTCGAGGAGTTCGTGCACCAACGCTGATGCGGTGATGAAGCCGACGGCCAGGCCCTTCTGACACGCCGCCAGCCCAAGGCCGAGGGCGATATGGGTCTTGCCGGTGCCGCTGTTTCCCACTGCGATGATATTCTCGTTGCGGGTAATGTAATCACAACGGGCCAGTTCCATCACCAGCATCTTGTTCAACGAGGGCATGGGTTTGAAGTCGAAGCTGTCGAGGCTTTTGACGGCCGGGAACTTTGCAGACTTGATCCGTCGCTCCACCATGCGCCGCTCCCGGTCGATGAGCTCCAGTTCGGCGAGGCGCAAAAGGTATCGGGAATGATCGATGCCTTCTGCCGCGCATTGTTTGGCGACCTTGTCATACTCGCGCAGGAAAGTCGGCAGACGCAGGCTCTTCAGATGATGAGTCAGCAACAGTTGGGGCGTGTCGGTCATGACCGAGCTCCTGACAGAAGCGCCATATAATCGCCGGGGGATGTGACCGCGACATGGGCTTTTGGCAAATATGGATAAACCGTCATGTCCAGCCGGGGCGGTCTGCGCTCGATCCGGCACAGCACCAAATGCTTCACGGCATCAAAACCAATGGTACCGCGTTCAAGAGCACTCTGTATTCCGGCCTCCACGTCCACGATCCGGAATGTCTCCAGCAGCCGCAGAACCTGAACGAACTCGCGTTTCCCCTTTTTGCCCATCCTGGCCTCCATGAGGCGGCGCAGGATGAGAAAGGCTCCGGGCAGCTCCCAATCAGCCAGTGGGGCCGCCTGATCAAGCGCATTGGTCTTCTGTTCGATCAGCGCCAGATAATGAAGCGGATCATAGATGTAATCCTCCTTCTCCCAAGACCGGATATGGCGGGCGATGACTTCAGCGCCGCAGGCAATCACCACCTCATGCACATAGCCCCGCACCAGAACTTCCTGATGACCAAAAGCAGTCGGAACAGAATAGTCGTTGCCGCGATACCGCACGAGGGACAGTGAACTCACTCGAACAGATTGCTTGTCGCAGGCGTCATAAGGAACAGCTGGCAAGGGCTGGAGCCGTTCTGCATCATGGGCAAACCGTTCGCCAATAGTGCCTGTCTGACCTCGCAGTTTGTCATCCATGCGTTTGCGACATTGTTCAGCCAGATGCGCATTGAGCTCATCAAAGTTGGCGAACCGGGGCTTGGGCACCATGAAGTTGCGCCGGGTGTACCCCACCATCCCTTCGACTTTACCTTTGTCATTCCCCTTGCCGGGGCGGCCAAACCGATCCTCAAACAGATAATGGGACACCAGCTCTGAGAACACGCGGGTGCGTTTGCGCTGGCCGTCCCCCAGAATGCGGGCAACCGCGATCCGTGTGTTGTCATAAAGGATCGACGTAGGAACACCGCTGAAGAACGCGAACGCAGCGACATGCGCATCACAGAATGCCTCCGTCGTCTCGGCCGGATATGCCTTCAAAAAACACGCATCCGAATGTGGCAGCTCCATCACCAGAAAGTGGACTTTCCGTTCAACGCCACCGATGACGGCAAGCGCCTCACCAAAGTCAGCCTGGGCATGGCCCGGTGGATGTGACAGCGGCACGAACATCTCCCGCTGACGCTGGCGGGCTGCGAAGATGTAATCCTTAACAATCGTGATGCCGCCCGCAAAACCATGCTCATCGCGCAGTCGCTCAAAAACCCGCCTTGATGTATGCCGCTGCTTTTTGGGAACCAGTTTGTCTGCCGCAAGGATCTGATCGATTATCCCCGTATATGCATCCAGCTTTGGACGCCTGATCTCTGTGTCGCGCCGATAACCTGGCGGGATCGAAAACCTCAGCATCTTCTCAACAGTACGACGGTTGATCCCGAAAATACGTGCCGCTTCCCGACGGCTCATCCCGTCAATAAGAACAGCGTGACGAACCCGACCATATAAATCCACGTGCTTCAATCCCGCCCTCCGCCAAAAACGAAGAGCCTAGCAGGACAGGCAAATCAGCCCATCTGCAGCCAGATGATCCGGCCGCTACGTGGTGCAGTATTCCACCGGCGTTCTCACAGCCCATACAAAAGCCCGCGTCAGTTTCCTGCGCGGGCCATTTTTGAAACTGAATTCCCAGGTTGCCCTAGCGACCCCAGGTCCGGACCACACCACAATCCACATGTGTGAAGTTGCTACCTGAATACCGGCCTACGCCACCTGAATTGCATGCCGCAGCCGCGCGCGCCACTTGCGAGACCGAGCGTGACTTCAACCGCAGATCAGCTGCCTGACCTTTCATGTGCAGCGAGTTCTTCGCCACGTTGCGCGACCGTGACCGCAGCATTGCGTTGGTCTTGGGCGAGCGATAGCCCGACAACAGAAGATAGGGTTCACGAACCCGCAGCAAACGGTGCGACGCCGACATGATGTCGATCGAGCGGGTGTCAATGTTGCGGATGTCATTCGTGCGCCAATCGCGCATGAAGAAGTTGATCTCGCGCAGGGCCTCTTTGACGTATTTGCCATCGACCCAGTAGATCGAATTCAGGCTTTCGCCAGTGCGGCCGTTGTACATCTTGACCCGGCGAATGTCGCCTGCACCGCGCAGGATGCCAAATGCGTTGGAATATGTGGGGGCTGCGACAACCGCTGTCGCTGCGAAGATGCTTAGAAGTTTGCGCCTGCTCAGTCCTTCATTCGTTGTCATGATCAGCGTGTCCCGTCGCTTACCTGATGCCGCTTATGTTGCGGCGTTTCAATCACCTCATCCCCAGGTGCTCTCAACTTATGACACAAACGTAACGTTTGACCAAGGGGGCACGAACCGTTTCAACGAAGTGACAGAAATATAGGCGAAAATCTGCTTATCTGTCCAGCGCATTGAAATATTCGAGGCCATCGTCCCCCCAACCCGCAAATCCAAATGCCGGAGGGCACAATGGATGCCCGTTCCGGCACGGTAGCGTCTTGGCCAACCGACATGGCGCAACCGTGATCGGACAAAGTTGGACCAAGACAAAGACAGCCTGTAAAGGAGACGACAACGCCGTGATTCCGGCAATTGAAGCGAGAGAGGATTGAAGTTGCTGACCACCCTTATTCATCGCGCCGCCGTCGCGTCCGCCTTTGCATTGGTTGCAGCGCATTCGCTGCCCACACCAGCGACAGCGCAGTCGACCATCACTGCGCCGGTTTTGGCCGAAGTCACCGCATTCAAGCAAGCCGTTGCCGCCGGTGCGTCAGCGGACGAAGTCGTCGCTCAATTTTATCGTGACACCGGGTATCAGCCGATCTGGACCGGCGCTGATGACGACGACCGCGACAGGCGCGCCGCGCTGCTGCATGCCGTGTCTTCTGCGTCAATTCACGGTCTTCCCGCCGGTCGGTATCAGCCCGACGCGCTCGAAGCACAGATGGCCGCTGCTCGCAGTGAAGGTGACCGGGGCCGGTTGGAAGTTGACCTGACCATTGCGTTCCTGCGCTACGCACAGGACATCCAGACCGGAATCCTCACGCCGGGCAAGATTGACAGCGACATCAAGCGCGACGTTCCGGTTCGGGATCGGCGCGAGATTCTCGATACATTCCTGGCCTCGTCTCCGACGACATTCTTCCGCACTCTGATGCCGCGCGCCCCTGAATACGCGCGCCTGATGAAGGAAAAACTGCGCCTTGAAGGACTGATCGAACAGGGTGGTTGGGGCCCAACAATCGGGTCCGAAAAACTGGCCCGCGGCGACAGCGGCGATGCTGTGATTGCTCTGCGTAACCGACTGATCGCAATGGGATATCTGGAAAGCAACGCGCGCACGGAATTTGACGCCAACATGGAACGCGCGATCTACGGTTTTCAGTTCGATCATGGCCTAGAGGCGGACGGCGAGGCTGGCGCCACCACGATTGCCGAAATCAACAAGTCTGCCAAGGATCGCCTTGGGCAGATCCTTGTGGCGATGGAGCGCGAGCGTTGGATGAACATCCCGCGCGGTGACCGCCACGTTTGGGTGAATCTAACGGATTTCTCGGCCGCAATCATCGACGACGACAAGGTGACCTTCCGGACCCGCAGTGTTATCGGCAAGGATCAGTCGGGTCGGCGCAGTCCTGAATTCTCGGATGAGATGGAGCATATGGTCATCAACCCACAGTGGTTTGTGCCCCGTTCGATCGTGACCAAGGAATATCTGCCGCAACTGCAGCGCAATCCATATGCCGTCAGTCATCTGCGCGTGACGGACTCGCGTGGTCGCGTGGTCAATCGCGGCTCGGTCAACTTCAATGCCTACTCGGCTCGCAGCTTTCCCTTCGCCATGAGCCAGCCGTCGGGGCCACGGAATGCCTTGGGTCGAGTCAAGTTCATGTTCCCCAACAAGCACAACATCTATCTGCACGACACCCCAGCCAAGGCGTTGTTCGAGCGGGAAGTGCGGGCCTTCAGTCACGGTTGTATCCGTCTGAACGACCCGTTTGATTTCGCCTACACAGTGTTGGCGCGCCAGACGGAGGATCCGATCAAGTTCTTTCACACCCGTCTTGAGTCCGGGCGTGAGGCACGGGTCGATCTGGACCAGACGATCCCGGTTCATATTGTCTATCGCACGGTCTTCACCGATGCGCGCGGCAAGGCGCATTATCGGCGTGACGTGTATGGCCGCGATGCAGCGATCTTGCGGGCGCTGGAAGGGCAGGGCGTCGTCGTTGGTGCGACGAACAGCTGAGGCCGGATCTCCGCTAGGTAAATGTTTCAGCGCGCCTTCGGGCGCGCTGTTTCGTTTCGGGATAGGCCACGCTAAAGCTGCGCCCCGAAGAAGGGAAACAGGCATGAGTGCATTCACCCTGGCAGATATAGCAAAGGCCCTCGGGGCACCCGTTCTGGGCGATGCTACGCTGCCCCTGACCGGTGCCGAAGAGCCGGCCAATGCTGCGCCAGACCAACTGGCGATGGCGATGAATCCGGCCTACGCCGAAGGCCTTTCCGTAGGTCAGGCACGGGCGGCGCTGGTCTGGCCAGGGGCCGACTGGCAGGCGTTGGGTCTGGACGGCGCTGTTGAGGTGCCACGCGCTCGCCTTGCCATGGCAGGCGTCACCGCAATGTTTGATCCGGGGCCAGAGGTCGCACCGGGCATCCATCCCAGCGCAGTAGTCGACCCAAGTGCCAAGATCGGCGAGGGTGCGGCCATCGGCCCATTCGTCGTCATCGGACGCGGCGTGCGTATCGGCGTCAACGCTCGTATCGCATCGCATGTCAGCATCGCTGAGGGCGCTGTGATCGGCGATGACGCCCTGATCCACGCAGGCTTGCGCGTCGGTGCGCGTGTCAAGATCGGCCATCGCTTCACGGCCCAGCCCGGCGGGGTGATCGGAGCCGATGGATTTTCTTTCGTCACAGCAGAAAAATCCGCCGTCGAGACTGTTCGTGAAACCCTCGGGGCGGACACGCCAACCGACGCGCAACCCTGGTTGCGGATCCATTCGCTCGGCACGGTCGAGATTGGCGACGATGTCGAGTTCGGTGCGAACTCCACCATCGACCGGGGCACTGTCCGCGCGACCACAATAGGCGACGGTACCAAACTCGATAACATGGTGCATGTCGGGCATAACTGCCGTATCGGGAAGAACGTGCTGCTGTGCGGGCAGGTCGGCATCGCGGGATCGGTCGAGATTGGCAATCAGGTGGTCCTGGGTGGCCGGGTCTGTGTGCAAGACAACATCTTCATCGGAGATGGGGTTATCGCCGGTTTCGGCAGCGTTATCATGTCGAACGTTCCCGCAGGCCGCGCCATGCTGGGCTATCCGGCGACTCCAATGCAGGCGTCCATTGAAAGCTACAAAGTCATGCGCCGCCTGCCACGCTTGGCCCGCGACATTGCAACACTCAAGAAAGCGGTTCAAAAGCCGGACTCGAACGACTAAATCAGCCCAGACAGCAGGCATATCGGTAAACAGGGTTTCCCATGTCGCAGAGTGTAAAAGACCGGATCATCCGGATCATGGCTGAACAAGCGGTGCTGGAACCCGGTGACGTGACGCCCGAACACTCTCTTGAGGACCTTGGCATCGATAGCATCGGGCTGGTTGAGGCGATATTCTCGATCGAAGAAGAATTTGATGTTGAAGTGCCGTTCAACGCCAACACCCCGCAGGACAGCAGCTTCGACATTTCATCTGTCGCAGCCATCATCGGGGCGGTCGAAGGGCTGATTGCGGCGCGCGCTGCATGAAGCGGGTCGCGATAACCGGCGCGGGGACGATCAACGCGCTGGGGCATTCGGTTCCCGAAACGCTGTCTGCGATGGCCGAAGGTCGTTGTGGGATCGGCCCGCTGAAGTTCCGCGATGTCGAGCGTCTGCAGGTGCAGATCGGTGCGCAGGTGCAGGGATATGTCGAAGAGGATCACTGGTCCCGACAGCAAATCGCCCTCTATGATCGCTTCACCCAATTCGCCCTGATCGCCGCCGCGCAGGCGGTCGACCAATCCGGACTGAGCATCGACGGAGAGCTGGCCGACCGGGCCGGGGTGATCCTGGGCACATCAGGTGGTGGCCTAAGTACGCAAGACGAGAATTTCCGCGTTGTCTATGAAGAGGGCAAGAATCGCGTTCATCCGTTTGTAGTGCCGCGTCTGATGGCCAATGCGGCAACCAGCCATGTATCGATGATCCATGGGCTGCGTGGCCCGTCCTACGCGGTCAGCACCGCCTGTGCGTCCTCGAACCACGCGATGGGGCAGGCGTTCCAGATGGTGCGTTCCGGCGCCGCCCCGGTGATGCTGACTGGTGGGTCCGAGGCGATGCTGTGTTTTGGTGGGGTGAAAGCCTGGGAGGGGTTGCGTGTGATGTCGCGTGACGCCTGCCGCCCGTTCTGCGCCACGCGCAACGGCATGGTGCAAGGCGAGGGGGCCGCGGTCTACGTCTTCGAAGATTGGGATCACGCTATGGCCCGCAGGGCCGAAATTCTGGCCGAGGTTGCGGGCTTTGCAATGACCTCGGACGCGTCGGACATCGTAATGCCCTCGCAGGACGGAGCGTCGCGGGCGATGGCCGGGGCGCTGGCTGACGCAGGTCTTGCCCACGAGGAGGTTGGCTATATCAACGCCCACGGCACCGGGACGGCGGCCAATGACCGCACGGAATGCGCGGCGATTGCGCAAGTCTTCGGCGATCACGCGGCGCGCCTTATGGCATCCTCAACCAAGGCGATGCACGGTCATTGTATCGGCGGAACCGGCGCAATCGAGTTATTGGCCTGCATCTTGGCGCTGCGCGATGATGTTGTGGCTCCAACGATCGGCCACCAAAAGGCGGATCCGGAGTGTCCGCTGGACGTGGTGCCAAACGAAGCGCGTGACGCCCGGGTGGACGTCGCGTTGTCGAATGCTTTCGCCTTCGGTGGCCTGAACGCCGTGCTGGCGTTGCGGCGGGTGTGAGTTATTGGCTGACCCCGTTGGCCGCATTCACAGCGTCATAGCCAGCGGTGAATCCAGTCAGCGAGATTGCCAGGTTGACCCGCTGATCAGGTGCCCCTGCGGGGACGATCTGCATCAACGCCGCATTGCCCCGTTTGAACGAGGTCACCTCGGCCGCCGTAAATCCAATGCGCGAAAAACAACCGATACCGGTGCAGAACGTGAACGGATAGCGCTTGGCCTTGGCGTTATCGACCTGGATTGTCACGGCAGGGGTCAGCAGGGTTTCAAGCGGCGTAATGATGGTCGCGCCTGCTGAAGCCTTCCCGCCATCCTTCAGCCCAAAAACGGAAATCTCGGCGACTGAGTTTCCCTTCTCATCCTTCAACAGCTGGTACAACTGGCAGGGATCATTGCCTTCCTTGGCGCGCACGCAGCGCATCTCCCAATCGCCAAACGTTTCTGGGACATAGGTGGTGCCCGGTGCATCGGGGTCGGCAACCTCGTCTCCAAGGCTAAGCCCATCGGCCGCGCCTTCGGCCGCAGGTTGTTCGGTCTGAGCCCACGCAGCGCTGCCAAAAGCCAGTGCAAGGCCAAGAATAAGGGGTTTGATCAGATCAGCCATCGTTGCCTCGTCAATCAGAAAATGTGTCAGTTTGAACGGGATTTAGCACGGGGCCGCGCCGGTGTCAGGCCACAAATGCGCGACATTGTGCACCGACGCTAACACACAAAAAAAGGGTCGAAACCGACCCTTTTTCCGCATTTTTTTCTCCCCGTCGGACTGGCCGACTTAGCCATTGGCGCAAAAACTAAGGGCAAGATCGCGCTGCGTCAACAGGGAATTCCTTGACTTCAAGATCGGAGCGGAACATCCGGAAAACAATCAACTAACTTGGCCATTGATTGTCCAGTAATTGCGGCAGCCGCCCGGACAACATACCAACACACGCGTCGCCCGGACTGCATCAGGACTAGCAGGTTCGGGTTAAGTTTGTATGTTGGGCAAAATGAGCAATTTTAAGGGGGCGGTCGGCGTGTCTGACACAATTTTTATCGGCGGTGGTGGCGAAGGCTACCGTGATCCTCAGCGCATGTTGCTGGAATACGCAAACCGCCACGGATTGATCGCTGGCGCGACGGGCACCGGCAAAACCGTGACCTTGCAGATTTTGGCCGAAAGCTTCTCGGCACAAGGTGTTCCGGTGTTCCTGTCGGATGTTAAAGGTGATCTGTCTGGTCTGGCAGAAGCAGGCAGCGAAGACTTCAAGCTGCACGAGGCATTCACCAGCCGCGCAGAAAAGATTGGCTTCTCGGACTACATCTACGAATCCTTCCCGGTCACCTTCTGGGATCTGTTCGGCGAGCAAGGCCACCCGATCCGCACAACGGTCGCCGAAATGGGGCCACTGCTCCTGGCGCGCCTTATGGAGTTGTCCGAGGCGCAGGAGGGTATCCTGAACATCGCCTTCCGGGTAGCCGACGACGAAGGCATGCCGCTGCTGGATCTCAAAGACCTGCGCGCGCTGCTGGTTTGGGTGGGCGAGCATAAGGCAGAGCTGAGCCTGCGTTACGGCAATGTCTCGACCAGTTCCATTGGTGCGATTCAACGCCAGCTTTTGGTTATCGACAATCAGGGCGGCACCAATTTATTCGGTGAGCCGGCGCTTGATATCGCAGACATTTTCCGCACGGACATCGACGGACGCGGGCGTATCTCGATCCTGGCATCCGACAAGCTGATGTCCTCGCCCCGGCTTTATTCCACGTTCCTTCTTTGGCTGCTGAGCGAGTTGTTCGAGGAACTGCCCGAGGTCGGTGACCCCGAAAAACCCAAGCTGGTTTTCTTCTTTGATGAAGCACATCTGTTGTTTGACGATGCACCCAAGGCGCTGATCGACAAGGTGGAACAAGTGGCGCGGCTGATCCGCTCCAAAGGCGTCGGCGTCTATTTCATTACCCAGAATCCGGCGGACGTACCGGAAGACATTTTGGGACAGCTTGGCAATCGTATCCAACACGCGCTGCGTGCCTTCACTGGGCGCGACCAGCGCAACCTGAAACGCGCCGCGCAAACCTATCGCGCCAATCCGCGTTTCGACGTTGAGACGGCGATCCGCGAAGTTGGCGTCGGCGAAGCCGTAACCTCGATGCTGGAAAGGAAAGGCGCGCCCGGCGTGGTTGAACGTACTCTGATCCGCCCGCCATCCTCGCGCCTTGGCCCGATCAATAAATCGGCGCGGGCCGCTTTCATCAAATCCTCGCCCATCGCGGGCAAATACGAAGAGGTGAAGGATCGCGAAAGCGCCTATGAAATATTGACCAGGCGGGCGGAGCTGGCCGCCAAGGAAGCAGCCGAAGCTGAAGCGCGTGAAGAGGAGGCTGAAGCGCAAGAACGCGAGTACCGCACGGGTCGGCGCTACAAGGGAGAGCGCGTGGAACGGTCAACATCGCGCAGCAGGTCCAGCAAGAGCGACAGCTTCGGTGGCGCGCTGGCGAAGGTGGTCGTCAAAGAGCTAAAGGGGACGACCGGTCGGCGGATCGTGCGCGGGATTTTCGGGACGCTGTTCAAGGGGCGGTAGCGTCGCGCTGATTTCAGACAAGTCACTATTGGTCTTTAGGGGGTCATTCAAGCGATCTGGACACAATTCGGGCGAGCGCCTGCCTGGGGCCGCGGACAGGCGCTCGCCCGACGCCTGTCAGGCTTGATTCCGGACGAATGACATCAAGTCACAAACATCCGTTTCAGCCAAGAAATCCACTGCCCGGCAAGCCAGTCAGTTGACCGAAGCAAGACGCCTTTGCCACTCCGACAGTGGTTCGTTCAAATTAGGCACGCGCGGTAAGCTACACGATTGGGAGGCAGGGCAAATGGCGGCGGACGCCTCAGCTTTCGACGGTCGCCCGTGCAATCGCGCGAGGTTTGCCGGCGGCGTTCAGAGGATCATCCTGTCGTTGGACCGAGCCTTCGAAATGCGCGCCGCTTTCGATGGCGATGGTCTTGTGCACGATGTCACCTTCGACCCGCGCGGTTGCGGTCAGGCGGACTTTCAGCCCGCGTACCTTGCCGATTACCCGGCCATTGACGACCACGTCGTCGGCCAGGCATTCGCCCTTGATCGTTGCGCTTTCACCGATGGTCAGAAGATGCGCGCGGATGTCGCCTTCTAGCTTGCCTTCGATCTGAATGTCGCCCGAGGTCTTAATGTTTCCGACGATCGTCAGATCTGCCGCCAAAAGGGATGCGGGCGGTTTGCCGCGTGTTGCGGGCAAGCTCGCTGACGCGTCCGAGGCAATGCTTGCAGGTGGTGGTCCGCCTTCGCCACTGGCCGGGCGGTTGACCGGTGTGTCAGTTTCGTCCGGGGTTTTATTCTTAGAAAACATCTCGCGCAGCCTTAATATATCGCATCGGATTGATGGCCTTGCCGCCGATCCGAATTTCGTAGTGGAGGTGTGTGCCGGTCGACCGACCGGTGTTCCCCATAGCAGCGACCCGATCCCCGCGCGAGACCCTCTGCCCAACTTTCACATAAATTTTCGACGCATGAGCATAGCGAGTTTCGTACCCATAGGCGTGCTGGACCTTTACCAGATTTCCATAGGCACCGGCACGTCCCGCATGGGTGACGACCCCGTCAGCGGTCGCGCGAATGGGAGAGCCATGGGCACCGGCAAAATCTGTCCCCGAATGCATCCTTCCCCACCGCGGACCGAAGCCCGACGTATACCGGAACGACTGCGTCAGCGGAATCATGAACGGCGTCTTTTCGACGGCAAGCCGGTAGAGGTTGATGCGATCCAGGCTGGCCAAAATCTCATTGGCGCGCAGCGTCATTTCATCGGGGGCGCCGCCCTTGGTCGAAAACGTAAGCGGCGTCAACGGGCCACCTTGGCCGGAATAGTCACGCCGCACCTGTTCGATTAGGTTGTCAGTATTCACGCCTGCCGAACTGAACATTTTCTCAAGCGGCTGGACCGAGACGGTCAAGGCTTCTTCCAGTTGGGCAAAAATCCGATCCGAGCGTTCCTGTTCGATCCGCTTTTCACGCAGCAGGTCTTCCAGCTCGGCGCGGGCAGCTCTCGATTCAACAGACTCGATATCACGCTCGGCAGCGGTCACGTCCAGCAGATCGGCCAGCATGTCGACGGTGGCCGCTATTTCGCGTGTCCGGCTGGTGGTGCCGGTCTTGGGTGAGCCATCGTCGGTCAGAAGCCCCGACAGCATCTCGCCCTCGGCCATGGCCGCATCGCGCTCCAGGATCGTGCGGCGCAGCGCGGTTTGAACCACCTTGATGCCAGTCTCGAGCTCGCGGCGACGGTCCTCACTCGCCAGCAGTTCGGACTGCATGTTGGAAACTTGTTGCAGTGCAGTGTTGAACCGCTCCTGCGCAAGACGCGCTTCTTCGGCGCGGGCGTCGCGCGACCGGCTCATCGTGGCCAGACGCTTTTCGTAAAGCAGCTGATCGCGGGCGACCTGATCGCGGACATTCCCGACGCCGACCGAGTCCATCAGCAAGATCGCGGTGGCAACTATTGTCCAGCCAAGGACCAGCGCGCAGCCGGTCAGGGCAATCAGTTGAATTTTTGGAGAGAAGCGAACGTATCGGGTTTCCCCTTCCGATCGCAGAAACAGTCGTTGCTCAGGAAATGCACGCTCCAGCGCCGAATCCTGCCTACGGTGTCCGTGGTGGTAGTTTGACCTCACATCCCCGTCCTGTGCTCGTTCCTGTCCCCGGTGCTCTTATAGTCCGGGTTCCCCAACCCGCACGGCGCAGGGCCTTGGTAACGACCAAAACATGCATTCGCAACGATTCTGACTGTTGTTTTCCTGCATCGGCAAGGCTGCGTTGACGTTGGCGGAATTCCGCCTAGCGATCAGGTGAGTCCCTCTGTCAGTGGCCAGTAGAAATCCGGTGGCATCCCGGCCTCGGCGCGTTTTTCTTCGTTGAAGGGTGGTCTCAGCGTGCTGTGGAAGTAGCGACGGACCAGATCGTGAAATGTTTCCTTTGGGTCCAACCCGTGCCGCCCACACAGAAAATGGAACCATTTTGAGCCATAGGCGACATGTCCGACCTCCTCGGAATAGATCGTCTCCAGCGCCTCGACAGCGCCAGTCAGCTTTGCTTTGCGAAACACCTCAATCATCCCTGGCGTGACGTCCAGCCCGCGCGCTTCCAGCACCATTGGAACAACTGCCAGGCGGCCCATGAAATCCTCCTCGGTATCTTCCGCCGCGCGCCACATTCCGGCATGGGCGGGCAGGGCGCCGTAGTGGCTGCCGAGGTCTTCCAGGCAATCGCACATCAAATTGAAATGCTTAGATTCTTCGTCTGCTGCGCGCACCCAGTCGTCATAGAAGCCAAGCGGCATTTTCACATCCCTGAAGCGTGCGATCAGGTCCCAATGCAGATCCACGGCATTCAACTCGATATGGGCAACAGCGTGCAGCAAAGCGATGCGCCCGGTCTCAGACCCGGGTTTGCGGCGCGGCACATCGCGCGGGTCTTTCAACTCCGGTTTATCCGGTCTGGCCGGGAACGATGGCGGCGCGGCATCCCCCAGCTCCTGTGGCTGGCCTTGCGCGCGCGCCGCCTGCCAGCGCTGCACATGGGCGCGCGATATCTGCGTCTTTGTTCGACCATCCGCAGTCGTCAAAACATCGACCGCCATTTCAGTGAGTGAGGTCACGTCTGCGTCCGCACCTCGGCCAGAACCTCGTCCACGTGACCCTTCACTTTCACCTTGTTCCAGACCCGCTCTATCCGACCATTGGGGCCAATCAGCATCGTTGTGCGGACAATGCCAAAATAGGACTTTCCGTACATCTGCTTTTCTACCCACACGCCATATCGCTCGCAAACATCGCTGTCGGTATCCGACAGCAACGGCACGGCCAGCCCGTGTTTGTCGCGAAACTTGTCGTGCTTGGCGACCGTATCCTTCGAGACGCCGAGGATCCCGACACCGACTTTCTGGAAGTCTGCGAGATGCGCGGTGAAGGCCAGCGCCTCGGCCGTGCAGCCCGAAGTGTCATCCTTTGGATAGAAGAACAGCACGACGCGGGAGGGGCGCAGGTTAGATAGTGTGACCTCGCCACCGCCGTCGCGGGGCAGAGTGAAATCCGGTGCGTTGTCGCCGACGTTCAGCATTTCGTCTCCGTTTTCAGGCCGCGTGTCGCGGGCATACTGGCGTGCCGTTGGTGGCTGGTCCAGTCGATTGGCTCAATCTTGCGCACAGACCGGAATCCGGCCACATGCGGACCATGAAACTCAGCGACTTCGATTTTGATCTCCCCGAGGGGTTGATTGCAACGCGGCCCGCCAGGCCAAGGTCTTCGGCCCGGCTGTTGGTGGCAGAGGGGGCGCGGCTGACTGACGCGAGCGTTTCGGATCTGCCCGACTGGCTGCGGCCCGGTGACCGGTTGGTGTTGAACGATACCCGAGTAATTCCCGCACGCCTGAGTGGTCTGAGGCATCGCGACTCGGCGCAAGGTCAGGTTGCCGCGAAGATCGAAGTGACGCTTCTAGAGCCGCGCTCGGACGGCTCGTGGCAGGCGTTGGTCAAACCGTTGAAGAAGGTCCGGGATGGAGAAGACATCGTCTTTTCCCCGGACCTGAGTGCAAGCGTGACCCGGCGCGCGGAAGGTCAGGCCACCATCAAGTTCAACCTGTCGGGGGCTGATTTCGATGCAGCATTGGCGCAGGCCGGGGCCATGCCGCTGCCGCCCTACATAGCGGCATTACGCGCGCCCGATGCGCAGGATCGCACCGATTATCAAACTGTTTGGGCACGCGCGCCGGGGGCGGTGGCGGCACCGACCGCCTCGCTGCATTTCGACGAAGATCTGCTGTCGGCATTGCGTCAGCGAAACGTCGGCATAACGTATGTCACACTGCATGTCGGGGCGGGGACGTTTCTGCCAGTGAAGGTAGACGACATTGCCGATCACAAGATGCATGCCGAGCGGGGCGAGGTCACCGAGGTTGCTGCCGCCGAGATTGCCGAAACCCGCGCCGCCGGCGGCCGCATCATCCCGGTCGGCACGACCGCCCTACGCCTTTTGGAAACCGCCGCCCGCGACACGGGCGAGGTTGCCGCATGGTCGGGGGCGACCGACATCTTCATCACGCCCGGATTCCAGTTCCGCGCCGCCTATGCACTAATGACCAACTTCCACTTGCCGAAATCAACGTTGATGATGTTGGTCTCGGCGTTTCTGGGAGTGGAGGAAGTCCGCGCAGCATACGCCCACGCGATTACGCAGGAGTATCGATTCTTTTCCTATGGCGATGCGTCGTTGCTGGTGCCGAGGCGGGGCGCGTAGGGGTGACGGCTGAGTGGGGGTGATGGCTTTCGGCCGTCGCACGGCTATCCAAGCGCCTGTCCGCCGGGCAGAAAGGCGCTCGCCCGGCGCCTTTCAGGCTTGTCCCGGTCGAAGGGCTGCACTTTGCAAATATTGGCAATATTTCAAAGACGACCAAGAAGTTGGCCAGTCTCTTCACCTCTCCGATAGCGAATCGATAAGAATGCTGGTCGGCCACGGCGGCGACTAGTCACCCGCCCGTATGGCTCATGTGCCGACTGACCTGACCGTCCGCTTTTTGCCGTGAATAGTCAAAATCATGACCCTTCGGCTTCAGCGAAATCGCGCGGCGTATCGCTTCTTCCAGCGGTGCGTCCGCCTCGCTGCCTCGCAGCGCGCTGCGCAGGTCGGCGTTGTCTTCCTGGCCCAGACACATGAACAACTCACCCGTGCAGGTCAGGCGCACCCGGTTGCAGCTTTCGCAGAAATTGTGGGTCAGCGGGGTGATCAACCCGATTTTCTGGCCAGTCTCCTCGACACGAACATAGCGCGCCGGGCCGCCAGTGCGTTCGGGCAGGTCAGTCAGGGTGAAACGGCTGGCCAGCTGCGCCTGCAGGTCATCCAGTGACCAATACTGACCTACACGATCCTCGCCGCCGAGGTCGCCCATCGGCATCACTTCGATAAACGTCAGGTCCATGTCGCGGGAGGCGCACCAGTCAGCAAGGCTAAACAACTCTTCCTCGTTAAAACCCTTCAGAGCGACGACGTTGATCTTGACCCGCAATCCTGCCGCCTGCGCAGCGTCGATCCCTTTCAGGACCTGTGGCAGACGACCCCAGCGGGTCACGCGGGCAAACTTGTCTTCGTCCAGTGTGTCGAGCGAGACATTCACCCGCCGCACACCGGCGGCAAAAAGATCATCGGCGAATCGCGACAGTTGCGACCCATTGGTCGTCAGCGTCAGTTCTTCCAGTGCGCCGCTGTCCAGATGACGGCTCATCGAGCGGAAGAAGGTCATGATCTCGCGCCGGACCAGCGGCTCACCGCCGGTGATCCGAAGCTTGCTGACCCCAAGGCGCACGAAAGCTGAACACATACGGTCCAGTTCTTCCAGCGTCAGAAGCTCTTTCTTGGGCAAAAACGTCATGTTTTCCGACATGCAGTAGACACAGCGGAAGTCGCAACGGTCGGTGACCGAGACGCGCAGATAGCTGATAGCTCGCTGGAACGGATCGACAAGAGGGGCCGGATTGGACATGGCGAAACCCTAGGCGGGTCGGCGGTCCACTACAAGGGCAGGGGGCTACGCGCACAATGCGTTGAACCTGCCGTGATTGTCGCCTAGTTTGCCGCGATGCGACTCGTAATTTTGCCCCTGCTGGCCCCGCTTGCCCTGACTGCCTGTACCGAAGGCTCGTTTTTCGACACCCTTTTTGCGCCCTATGAAGCGCCTGTGATCGAGGAGGTCGCCGCCCCGGCGCCAGCGGCACGGACACCTACCTTTGTTGCGCCGCGTGTGGCCTCGGCCCCGGTCGATCCCGAAATCGCCGAGCAGCGCGCTGCTGGTGTGTCAGCTGCTGCGGCGAACAAGGGCCCGAAATTGGGAAGCACGATCGCCTCGCTCGGTGATCCAACCGATGGCGGCCTTTGGATCGAAACGTCGCTGGTGTCGGCCCCGACAACCGGCAAGATCGAGTATCCGATCACCCGCAAAACAGTCGAAGTTCAGCTGCGTCCCGCCGGGTCCGGCGGCAGCCGAGCCTCTCTGGCCGCGTTCCGAGCGCTGGACGCACCCCTGACCGGCCTGCCTGAGTTCGTGATTTACGGTCAGTAACCCCCTTGGACGACCGGTCTATTCGAGTGGTCGGCTACTAGGACAGCATGCATGCACGGCTACGGTGATCCGGGATATTGGCCGGAATACTAATGCTGCCAACTTGGCAAGTTCACCGCACTGATTGGGTCAGCTGCGCCCGAGTTTTGCATAAAGCGCGTCGCGCACGTCTTGCGTCACAAATGTCGTCACGTCGCCGCCAAGGCGCGCAATCTCTTTCACCAGTTTCGAAGCAATCGCCTGATATTCCGCGTCGGCCATCAGGAAGACGGTCTCGATCCCGTCATCCAGCGCGCGGTTCATGCCGACCATCTGGTATTCATACTCGAAGTCGGCAACAGCGCGTAGACCCCGGATAATCATGCTGGCACCAACATCGCGGGCGCAGTCGATCAACAGGTTGTCGAAGGGGTGGACGAGGCACTCCATGCCGGTTTCTTTTGTGATCCGGGCGCATTCGGCTTTGACCATGGCGACGCGTTCATCCAGGTCAAAAAGCGGTCCCTTGTCCTGATTGATCGCGACGCCGATCACAAGCCGGTCCACCAGCGCCGAGGCGCGGTGGATTATATCAAGATGCCCCAGCGTGATCGGATCGAACGTCCCCGGGTAAAGGCCGATGCGCATGGGCGTCCCTTTCGGCGCGTTTCAGACGCGGGCGAGGCAAGCTGATTGGATAGCGATTTGCAAGCCTTAGTGGCCCATCACCATGTCAGCCAGCGCGTCGCGTTCCATCGAAAGCTCACTCAGGCGGGCTTTGACCACGTCGCCGATTGAAATCAGGCCGATCATCTTGCCGTCCTCGATCACTGGCAAGTGACGAAAGCGCCCGTCTGTCATCTGGGCAAGAACCTGGTCGGCAGTTGAACTGCTTGTGCAGCTTTGCAGGTTGCGGGTCATCAGGTCGTCGACCGTGTCGGTCAGACAACCGGTGCCGCGCTTGCCAAGCTCGCGCACAATATCGCGTTCCGACAGGATCCCTTCGGCCACCTCGCCGTCAAGTGAGATAATCACCGCACCGATCCGCTTTTCCGACAGCATCGCAACGGCATCTGTGATCGGCGTGCCGGGCGGCAGGGTCAGCACGTTGCCTTCGGGTTTGGCGTTCAGAATCTGGCGGACGAGCATGGGCGTTCCTTTCGCAGTGTTCTTAAGGCAGCTTCTCTGCCCGCGAGGGCTCGTGTCAAGCGGTTGGATCGCCGCTGGCCTCTGGCGACACACCATTTCGATCATTGGAGACCGCCTGGCATTGCTCGCATTTTCGCCCGGTGCGCGCCTGCCCGCCGGGCAGACGCTTCTGTGACGCTCCACATCTCACTGACGTCAAAGCAAATGCGGGACAATGAAGTGCACCAAACCACCGTTGCCGCACCAGCCCCCAGACAGGTGCACACGCTGCTCGCGCTGCATCAGATTCGACAGCAGAAAACCCCCAGAAAAAGACCGCCCCTCGCGGCACATTCTCCCCCTATCATCCCTGCGCCCTGCGCAGTATCAACCCACAGACATCAGATGACGGAGGCAACGATGGCGGAACTAACTCACTACATTGGCGGCACGCGTGTGGCTGGAACATCCGGGCGCTTTGCCGATGTGTTCAACCCAGCAACGGGCGAGGTGCAGGCCAAGGTTCCGCTTGCCACGCAGGCCGAGCTTGACGCTGCCGTGGACCGCGCCGCCGCCGCCCAACCCGCCTGGGCCGCCACTAACCCGCAGAAACGCGCCCGCGTGATGATGGAAATGGTGCGCCTGATAAACCGCGACATGGACAAGCTGGCCGAGGCGCTGAGCCGTGAACATGGCAAGACCATCCCTGACGCCAAAGGAGACGTGCAGCGGGGTCTTGAGGTCATCGAATTCTGCATCGGTACGCCGCATCTGCTGAAGGGCGAATACACCGACAACGCTGGGCCGGGCATCGACATGTTCTCGATGCGTCAGTCGCTGGGTGTCGTCGCGGGCATCACCCCGTTCAACTTCCCCGCGATGATCCCGCTTTGGAAAATGGGCCCGGCCCTGTCCTGCGGCAACGCCTTCATCCTGAAACCATCCGAGCGTGACCCCTCGGTCTGCCTGATGCTTGCCGAGCTGTTCACCGAAGCGGGCCTGCCCGACGACATCCTGCAGGTCGTCAATGGCGACAAGGAGAGCGTCGACGCGATCCTCGACAACGAGACAATTCAGGCCATCGGCTTCGTCGGCTCGACCCCCATCGCCGCCTATATCTACGAGCGCGGCTGCGCGAACGGCAAGCGCGTGCAGTGTTTCGGTGGTGCCAAGAACCACATGATCGTCATGCCGGATGCCGACATGGATCAGGCCGCCGACGCGCTGATCGGTGCTGGCTATGGCGCTGCGGGCGAACGCTGCATGGCGATCTCGGTCGCAGTGCCGGTGGGGGATGAAACCGCTGACCGGCTGGTCGAAAAGCTGGTGCCGCGGATCGAGAAGCTGAAAGTCGGCCCCTACACCGCCGGCGACGACGTGGACTATGGCCCGCTGGTCACCGGAGCCGCCAAGGAGCGCGCGCTGGGGCTGGTGAATTCGGGCCTCGAACAGGGCGCAGAGCTGGTCGTCGATGGCCGCGATTTCTCGCTGCAGGGCTATGAAGATGGCTTCTTCGTCGGCCCGCATCTGTTCGACCGCGTGACCAAGGACATGGACATCTACAAGCAGGAGATTTTTGCTCCGGTGCTGTGCACCGTGCGCGCGCAATCCTATGAAGAGGCGATTGGCCTTGCCATGGACCACGAGTACGGCAACGGCACCGCTATCTTTACCCGCGACGGCGACACGGCGCGCGATTTTGCGCATCGGATCAACATCGGCATGGTCGGTGTAAACGTGCCCATCCCGGTGCCGCTGGCCTATCACACTTTCGGCGGCTGGAAGAAATCTGGCTTCGGCGACCTGAACCAGCACGGGCCGGACGCCTTCAAGTTCTACACCCGGACCAAGACGGTCACCGCGCGTTGGCCGTCAGGCTTGAAAGAGGGCGGAGAGTTTGCCTTCAAGGCGATGGACTGACGTCCGAACGCTTGTTGAGAATCGCCGGCCCGCATCTACGGTTTTCGGGCCGGCGTCGAAGTTCCATGTGCCAGAAAGCCTGTGAACGGAACGGATCAGAGATCAACGCTGAGGGACCACAGTCATGACCGGAATCAACCGCCGCCTTGTTGTTGTCGGTCTCGCAGCGGCTCCGCTCGCGACGTTGATCGCCGGACCTGCCCGGGCCGCCACGCACCGGGTCCGGATCAAGGGGTTCCAGTACCATCCCGCTGAGCTGGACGTGTCGGTTGGTGACAGGGTCGAGTTTACGAACATGGATTCGACCCCCCATACCGCGACCGCCGTCTACAAACGCTGGGATACCGCACAGCTTGGCCGCGGCAAGTCGGCAAAAATCGTCATTTCTTCTGCAGGTGACCATTCCTACTACTGCCGCCCGCATCCAGCCATGAAAGGCGTGATCCGCGCCAGGTGAAGGCATGTTATCCAGTGTTCGAGACCTTGCGACCCCCATCAAATCGCTGTCGCGTCGAATCTGTCACAATCTTCACCATAGGTTCAGTTGCGCATTCCGTAGGGTCACGCCACATTGCGATCATCACTTTCAAGGAGTTCAAATCATGACGAAAATTACCCGCCGCACTGCCGTTGCAGGCCTTGCCGCCGCCCCGTTGGCCGCCTCACTGCCGGGCGCCGCCATGGCTGCCACGCATCAGATCTCGATCGAAGGTTTCAAATTTAATCCAGCCGAGCTCAGCGTTGCTGCCGGAGACACAGTCGTCTTCACCAACAACGACGGAGCGCCTCATACCGGCACCGCCGTCGACAAAAGCTGGAGCACCGCACGTCTGGGCAAGGGACAGTCGGAAGAAGTCGTGATCTCAACCGCGGGTGATCACTCGTATTTCTGTCAGGTGCACCCCAACATGAAGGGCCTGATCAAGGCCAGCTGACACGACTGCCGGTTTGACAGACCGGTCCGCGATCCTGTCTGGTGGGTGGAAACGCCCGCCAGACAAGTGGACCCCACATGGACGACCCTGCCTTCACCCTTGGGATTGAAGAAGAATACATCCTCGTCGATCTCAAGTCGTTCGAGCCGGCGAATGTCCCGCCGGGCATGCTGGATGCCTGCAAGGAGCGCCTCGGCGGGCGGGTCAGTCCGGAATTCAAGACCTGCCAGATCGAGGTTGGCACCGGCATTTGCGCAACCATCGCCGATGCCCGGGCCGAACTGATCGAGCTTCGCACCTGCATCCGCGACATCGCGGGTGAAAGTGGCCTGACCCCCATCGCAACGTCGTGCCATCCCTTCGCCGACTGGAAACAGATCGGTCAGAGCGACGGCGACCGATACACTGACCTTGCCGATGCGATGGGCCATGTCGCCCGCCGCATGGTGACCTGCGGCTGCCACGTCCATGTCGGCATCGGCGATGATGATATGCGCATCGACCTGATGAACCAGTTCGCTTATTTTCTGCCACACCTGCTGGCGCTGTCAGGATCGTCTCCGTACTGGGAGGGGGTGGACACCGGTTTGGCCAGCTATCGCCTTTCCGTTTTCGACAACATGCCGCGATCCGGCCTGCCGCCGAAATTCACTGACTGGAGCGAGTATCAGCGCTCGGTCGATGTGCTGATTGAGACCGAGATTATCGAGGATGCCTCGAAAATCTGGTGGGACCTGCGGCCATCGTCGCGCTTTCCGACGCTAGAGGCGCGGATCTGCGATGTGATGCCGCGCATGGAGGACGCGCTGTCGCTGGCGGCCGCATGTCAGGCCCTGATGCGCATGCTGTGGCGATTGAAGAAACGCAACCAACGCTGGCGGATTTACGACCGGTTTCTGGTGGGCGAGAACCGCTGGCGGGCGCAGAGGTACGGCACCAGTGGGACGCTTATTGACCTTGGTCAGCGCGCGTTGTTGCCGATCTCGGACGCCGTGGAGGAGTTGATTGATCTGACGAGCGAGGATGCCAGTGCCTTGGTCAGCGGCCCCGAACTGGCGCATCTACGGGACATTGTTTTGGGTGGTGCCAGTTCTGATCGTCAACGTGCCGTATTTCGCGCGACCCGCGACGCAGGCGCGACTGAGGACGAGGCACTGCGTTCGGTTGTAGAGAGCCTCATCTCAGAATTCTCACAAGGCCTGCCGCGCTGAGGGAGGCATATTTGCGACGAAACGCCTGGCTGCGGCGCAGTTCGGAGCGCTTCGGTCCATTTCAGCTTCACCTGGGCAAAGAGAGAGGGCCACCCAACCGGACGGCCCTATCTTTGGTTCCGTGACGCGGCCTAGGCCGCCTTGAACACCAGGCTTACCCCGTTCAGGCAATGGCGCTTGCCGGTTGGTTGCGGGCCATCATCGAAGATATGTCCCAGATGCGAGCCGCAGCGGCGGCAATGCACTTCGGTCCGCACGGTGAACAGCTTGCGATCCGGCATTGTCCGCACGGCATTCGGCAGGCTTTTCCAGAACGACGGCCAGCCAGTACCGCTGTCGAATTTTGTGCTGGAAGGGTAGACGGCCAGATCGCAGCCCCGGCAATGATATGTTCCGTCAGCCCAGTTTTTATCCAGTGGCGACGATCCGGCACGTTCGGTGCCGTTCTGACGCATCACCTTGAACTGGGTCTTGGTCAGTAGCTGGCGCCATTCGGCCTCGGACCGGGTCACTTCGAAAGCGGCAGAGGCGGGGCCTGCGACAGCCATTGCGGCGGCGGTTGCGGCGGTGGTGGTCAAAAAGCTGCGGCGGTCCATGATCTTCTCCCGTTTGTTCTGTTTCAGGTGCCGCCCGGGTCCGAGGGACTGGACCCGGGCGACGATCCGACGCCGTTATGGCGAAATTCTCCCAAGCAGCGGCCGGAAGGGTCCGATCACTGCCTTTTCGCTGGCGACACTAGCAAACACGAGGCCGCCGACGCGATAGTTTCGGCGGCCCGATCAAACAATCGTGCACAACCGTTAGCGAAACGAGAGGACGCCTCAGCGCCTTGCACACTCGCCGATTTTGATGCACCACACCCATCGGCTGCGCAGGGGTGCTGCGCATTGGCGAAAAGGGCAGGACATGGCGGACGGAACGCGCGACGCATCGGCGAAACCTACCGAGGAAATCTCGGTCAGCGAGGTGTTCGGCATCGACAGTGAGATGCCGGTGAAGGCCTTCGCCGAGCGCACCGACCGCGTGCCGGAAATCGACTCGACCTATAAATTCGACCCCGACACGACACTGGCGATCCTCGCCGGGTTTGCCCACAACCGCCGGGTGATGATCCAGGGCTATCACGGCACCGGAAAATCGACGCACATCGAACAGGTCGCCGCGCGACTGAACTGGCAATGCGTGCGGGTTAACCTTGATTCGCACATCAGCCGGATCGACCTGATCGGCAAGGACGCGATCAAGCTCAGGGACGGCAAGCAGATCACCGAGTTTCAGGAAGGCATCCTGCCCTGGGCCCTGCGCAACCCCTGCGCCATCGTGTTCGACGAGTATGACGCGGGCCGCGCTGACGTGATGTTCGTGATCCAGCGGGTTCTGGAAACGGACGGCAAGCTGACCCTGCTGGACCAGAACGAGGTGATCACGCCGCACAAATATTTCCGCCTGTTCTCGACCGCGAACACCGTCGGGCTGGGTGACACCACGGGCCTGTACCACGGCACCCAGCAGATCAACCAGGGCCAGATGGACCGCTGGTCGCTGGTCGCGACGCTGAACTACCTGTCCCACGACGCAGAGGCGGCAATCGTGCTGTCCAAGGCGCCGACTTATAACAACGACAAGGGTCGCAAGATCATCAGCCAGATGGTCACGGTGGCCGACCTGACCCGTGTGGCCTTCATGAATGGGGACCTCAGCACGGTCATGAGCCCAAGGACCGTCATCGCCTGGGCCGAAAATGCCCGGATTTTCCGGGACGTCGGTTATGCCTTCCGCCTGAGCTTCCTGAACAAATGCGATGAGTTGGAACGTCAGACCGTGGCCGAGTTCTACCAGCGCTGCTTTGACGAGGAACTGCCGGAGAGTGCCGCGAGCGTAGCGTTGGGTTGAACCGGATAGCCAACGGCGTCAAATTTTCCGTTATTGCCTGTTTTCCGATGGCCGTATTCTTGATGGCCGACCCTGAACTTCGAACAGTAAACAACTGGATGCGCTTGGCTCTACTCTATCTGGTGTATGGGTCAGTTCTTGTCTGGTTTTTCCTGAATAGAAAATAGCGAAAAACTGAAGGACGCGAGAGTTTGTTTGGGCTGAAGGCGGCCATTCAGATGACCGCCCTCGAGGTTCCTAAGCCGCCGATTGCAGGTCGGTTTCCCGTGCGCCGATTGTTGCGTTGAGCCACCAGTCCAATTCGTCGAACATGGCTTGCGTTCCGGGCAACAGATGGTCTTCCACATCTGCCATCGGGCCGTCTTCACCCATCGGGTGGACCTTCATGAAGTCCGCCCCCTGAAGGTGGACCGCTGAGCGTAGTGGCACCATCTGCAGCTCGATCCCAATGGTGCGCAGATGCTCGACAGCCCGTGCGCCGCCGGTTGCGCCATAGCCGACAATCGCCATCGGCTTTCGGTTCCACTCTTTATAAGCCTGATCCAATGCGTTCTTCAGAACCGCTGGAATCGACCGGTTGTATTCCGCAGTAACGAAGATAAATCCGTCGAAGGTCGCAAGCTTTTCCTGCCAGGCAACCGCCTTCGGGTCTTCGGACGGCATCCAGAGGTTCGAGGCCATCTCGGCAAAGAATGGCAGGTCAAAATCGCGAAGGTCGAGGATCTCGACCTCCCAGCCATTGCGGGCGGCGGCCTTTTCGTAGACCCATTGAGTTGGCTTCTCTGCAAATCGAGTCGGTCGGGTCGAGCCGATAATCACGGCAATACGGGGTTTCTTTTCCACTTCGGTTTCCTTTTGTAGTGTGGTATCGAATCTATACCATGTGCATATCGGTGCCCGCTCTGGGGGCGCAAGAAGGCACGATTTGGACACGAGGACACCGCGATGCCGCCAAGTAACTCAAAGGAAACCGCCTCAAGCCAGGACTGCACCCGGATTTCGGAGCTGCTGTCGCGGGTTGGTGACAAATGGTCGATGCAGGTGATCCGAACGCTCAGTGCCGGGTCGATGCGATTCAACGCCCTGAAACGAGAGATTGGCGACATCAGCCAGAAGATGCTGTCGTCGACCTTGAAAACCCTGGAACGTGACGGATTTATCAGCCGCACGGTGACGCCTGTCACCCCACCTATGGTGGAGTACGCGCTGACCGATCTGGGCCGCGATCTGGAACCAGCGGTTTGCCAGCTGGCCGACTGGACGTTGCGAAATGCTGAACGGATCGAATCGGCGCGGCAGACCTATGACGATGACGCCATGGCGGCAAAGTAGACCACCCTGACAAGGATCGACGACAAATACGCCTGTCTAATGCTGGCGTACTTTGGCTTCGTCGACCCTTTCCCAGCATCGCAGCAGAGTGCATAACGCCGTCATGAACACGACCGGAAACTCCCCCGCTGATCCGTTCGAGAAGGCGCTGCGCTTGGCGACGAAGGTCGTGGCCGTGCTGGAAACTTCGTTGTATCGACCAACTTCCTCGTGACCCCCTTCTCCGACCTCCTCGCCAACATCGACTGGCTCTCGGCGATTGTCGCGCTCATTGCGATGGCGATTTCGATCATCTTCTCGCTCCGCTCAACCCGCTCCAGCGAGAACGTCGAGAAGATCGAGGCGTTTAATGCCCATCAGGCCTATCGCTCGGAAATCATCAGCTGGGGCCGTGAATGTCTCGATGCGATGAGCGAAAGTATCATCCTGTGCAAATTCGATCCGGCCCGGAATCCAGACCGCTTCTACGTCCGCCTGTTCGAGAACCGCAGCCAGTATTACAGCCTGATTGATCAGGGCCGTTGGTTTCTGAAGAACACCGGCCCCGAAGAATACCGCCAGTGGAAAGACAACTCCTATCGCGGGCTTGCACCCGAGGCGATCGAGTATCTAATGGACGCGCAAGCCATCGCAAAGAAGATCAACTTCAAAGAACTGGCTGACAACGGCGACCGGATCGCCGAGATTGTGGACCAGAAACGCAAATTTACCGCCTGCATTCAGGACATCGTCGATCCCGAAACCGTCCAGACCCAGTTGGAAAGAATGACCGCATGAGCGCGCCCAACGACAACCCAGCCGACCCGTTCAAGAAGGCGCTTGCCGAGGCCACCAAGGTCATGGCCGACGACCCGGAGCTGTCCGTCACTTACACGGTGGACCCTCCGGGGCTGTCGAGCGACTCAGTCCGCCTGCCACAGGTCTCTCGCCGGATGACGCGCGACGAAGTGTTGCTGGCCCGTGGCACCGCCGACGCCTACGCCCTGCGCCACAAATTCCACGACCCTGCCACCTTCAACCGCTATTCCCCCGACGGCCAGATGGCCCGCGACCTTTATGAAGCGATGGAGGAGGCTCGGTGTGAGGCGATGGGCGCGCGCGAAATGCCGGGCACTGCCGGGAACATCGATGCCAAGATCGCCAGTGAGGCTTCCAAGAAGGGCTACGGAGAGATTACCGAGGCCGCGCAAGCTCCGCTCGCCACTGCTGCCGGGTATCTGGTGCGCCATCTGGCGACGGGGCGCGAACTGCCGCCCGATGCGGCCAATGTCATGGAATTGTGGCGCGGGTTCATGGAATCCCAGGCGGCAGAGAATTTCGATAACATCGACGACGCATTGGCAGATCAGGCGAGTTTCGCGCGTCTGGCGCGGCAGATAATCTCAGACCTCGGCTACGGCGACCAGCTTGGCGACGATCCGGACGCCGATGAAGACAGCGATGACGCGGGCGAGGAAACCGACGAGGCCGATGATAATCCCGACAACCAGAACGAAGGCGACGACGAGGGGGAAGATGACGACGAGGCTTCTCCCGAACGCTCTCAGGACCAGATGGACGACGCCGCGCAGGCACAGGTCTCGATGGAGGATATGGAGGATCAGGAGCAGGGGGATGAGGCTGAGCTTCCTGAAGGCGATCAGCCACTGGACCCGCCGCCGCCCGCTCCGATCAGCGATGCGGACCCGAACTACATGGTATACTGTGCTGATTTTGATGAAGAAATTGCCGCGGAAGACCTCGCTGAACCGGCTGAGCTGGAACGGCTTCGTGCTTACCTCGACCAGCAGTTGGAACCGCTTAAGGGCGCAGTCAGCCGGTTGGCGAACAAGCTGCAACGCCGCCTGCAGGCGCAACAAAACCGCAGCTGGTTGTTCGATCTGGAGGAAGGCACACTGGACGCGGGGCGTCTGGCCCGCGTGGTCGCCAACCCGACGACGCCACTGTCCTTCAAGCAGGAAAAGGACACCGAATTTCGCGATACGGTGGTGACGCTGCTGCTGGACAACTCCGGATCCATGCGGGGCCGTCCGATTTCGATTGCAGCGATCTGTGCCGACGTTCTGGCGCGCACGTTGGAGCGCTGCCAGGTGAAAGTTGAGATCCTCGGGTTCACGACCCGTGCCTGGAAGGGCGGGCAGGCGCGCGAACGTTGGCTGAACGAGGGGCGCGCGCAGCTTCCCGGCCGTCTGAACGACTTGCGCCATATCGTCTACAAATCCGCCGACGCCCCTTGGCGACGCACCCGGCCCAACCTGGGCTTGATGATGAAGGAAGGGTTGCTGAAGGAAAACATCGACGGCGAGGCGCTGGAATGGGCGCACCGGCGCACTACCCGCCGGTCCGAGGCGCGCAAGATCCTGATGGTGATTTCCGACGGCGCGCCGGTGGATGACAGCACGTTGAGTGTGAATCCGGCCAACTACCTCGAAAAGCACCTGCGCGACGTGATTGCGATGGTCGAAAAGAAGCGCGCTGTCGAGCTGATCGCCATCGGCATCGGCCACGATGTCACTCGGTACTACGACAAGGCCGTGACCATCACCGATGTGGAACAGCTGGCCGGGGCGATGACGGAACAGCTCGCTGGTCTGTTCGACAATGATCCCAGGGCGAAGGCCCGGATGTTCGGGATCAAAAAGGCGAGTTGAGGCGGGCCGAGCCGCTGTGGACACCTAAATGCAGCAGAATGGTTCGGCCCGATTCTGCCTGGCGCGGACCTTGGGATCGCGCACAACCGTTGCACGGAACCAAGGCGAAGCCGCCGGGTGAGCGCCTGACCGTCCCGCAGTCTGGCGCTTTCGCAATGAGGCGCAACGCATTGTGGTCAAAGCCAATGCTGCACGATAAATTGCCCCATCCAAACGTTGCTGCGCCACGCCCCGATCAGGCATTCGCCCGGCTTGTGCCCAGATTGTACGAATGCCTGTCCCGGGCCAACTTCCAGAATTTCGCACCCAAGTTTCGAACCGACACACAGAATCCATTTCCTTGGTTGCCATTGCGGCCTGTTCGCGTTCCTCTGAACTCTCCACGACTAACGGATACCCCATGTTCCAATCCTTCGACGCCTCCACAGCGCCTGACCAAGGCCCACCCCGACTGACCGCCCTGCGCGAGCAAATCACCGCCGACGGGCTGGACGGCTTCCTCGTGCCGCGTGCCGACGCGCATCAGGGTGAATATGTTGCTGACCGTGACCAGCGCCTCGCTTGGCTGACCGGCTTCACCGGCTCGGCCGGTTTTGCAGCCGTTCTGACCGATATTGCAGGTGTTTTCATCGACGGACGCTATACGCTGCAGGTTCGCGATCAGGTCGCCGAGGTTTTCACCCCCGTGGCCTGGCCTGCGACGAAACTCGGCGATTGGCTCGCCGAAAAGCGACCCGCCGGAGGTCGCATTGGATTTGACCCATGGCTGCACACGAAAGCCGAGGTTGACGCAATCACGAAGGCCGCGCCTGCGCTGGAAATGGTGCCCACCGACAATCTCGTTGACCGCATCTGGGAGGATCAGCCGGACCCACCGGCAGGCCAGGCAATCCCTTACCCCATTGAGTTTTCAGGTGAAAAAAGCGGTGATAAGCGCACCCGCATTGCCGCCGCGATCAAATCTGATGGTCATCGCGCGGCTGTCCTGACGTTGCCCGACAGCATCTGCTGGCTGCTGAACATCCGGGGCTCCGATGTCACGCGCACGCCGCTGGTTCATGCCTTCGCGATCCTGCACGACAACGGGCGCGTGGCGCTATTCGCCGAGCCGGAGAAATTTGCCGGCCTCGGCCCCGACCCGGCCATCGACATTGCCCCGGTTGGCGACTTCCTTCCAACCCTCGCAGCCCTCACCGGCCCGATCCGGGTCGACAAGAAAACTGCCCCATTGGCAGTCAGTGCGGCTTTGCGCACCGCCGCGGTCGAGGTCGCCTGGGCCGACGACCCCTGTACCCTCCCAAAGGCGTGCAAGAACGCCACTGAAATTGACGGCACCCGCGCGGCTCATCTGCGCGACGGGGCGGCGATGGTGGAATTCCTCGCCTGGGTTGACCGCGAAGCCCCCGGCGGCAAACTGACCGAAATCGACGTCGCAACCGCGTTAGAAGGCTTCCGGCGCGGCACCAACGAGTTGCGCGACATTGCCTTCGACACAATTGCGGGCGCAGGTCCAAATGGCGCCATTGTGCACTACCGTGTTACTCATGACACCAACCGTCCGGTCAAACCCGGAGAGTTGCTACTTGTTGATTCCGGGGGCCAATACCTCGACGGGACCACCGACATCACCCGCACGATCGCCATCGGCGAGGCACGCCCCGACCACATCGCCTACTTTACCCGCGTGCTGCGCGGTATGATTGCAGTCAGTCGGTTACGGTTTCCACGCGGGCTGGCCGGACGAGATCTGGACGCCGTGGCGCGCGCGCCGCTCTGGACCGCCGGTCAGGACTACGACCACGGAACCGGCCACGGCGTCGGCACGTACCTGTCGGTTCACGAAGGCCCGCAACGGCTGGCAAAAACCGGAGAGGTCCCGTTCGAAGAGGGCATGATCCTGTCCAATGAACCGGGCTACTACCGAACCGGCGACTTCGGCATCCGCATCGAGAATTTGATCGTTGTCGAAGCGGCTCCGCCGCTGATGGGGGCCGATGATCGCGACATGCTGAGTTTCGAAACCCTGACATTTGCTCCCATTGACCTCCGACTGGTCGACCCGGAACAGATGACGGGGGATGAGGTGGACTGGCTGAACAGCTACCACGCCAAAGTTCGCCATGAGATCGGCCCGCGCGTGAGTGCCGAGGCGGCGGAATGGCTGGAGCAAGCGACCCGCCCGATCTGAAGGGATTGCACTATCGCCGTGTTGGCTTAGGCTGACCGGTCAGCAAAGGGGCAAGAATGGCCGATCACATCACAATCTCTCCGGCAGCGGGCACTTGGGTGGTTCGTGCCGGTGGCGCAATCCTGGGCGAAAGCAAACATGCGCTGGAGCTGCGCGAAGGCACCTACGACCCGGTGATCTATTTTCCGCGGAGCGATGTCGCCATGGCCTTATTGGACCGGACCGATAAGATATCGCACTCCCCCCACAAGGGCGAGGCGAATTACTACTCGATCCAGACCAAAAGCCAAACGCTGGCTAATGCGGCATGGACGTACGAAAACCCGATCCTGAGTGTCGAGCGGATCAAGGATCATCTGGCATTTTATCCCGGTCAAGCCACAGTCGAGCGGGTCTGATCTTGCTTGCCGGGACGACATGTCGACCTCGATAACTTTGCGTCGCACGCGCCAAGATCAGAAACGGTGCCTCGGGATCCAAGATCCCTGGGTTCCTGGCCGGGGGCGGTAGCTGGGGGCATTCTGCCCCCAGACCCCCGGAGGATATTTGCAGGCCGATGATGTGATAAGGGGAGCGTCAAACCGGGTTGGCTTGATGCTGTGTATGTGTGGAGTCGCGGAGGGCCGATATTTTCCGCCTTAGCCGATCAGCCCGGCCACTACGTCCCTCAAGTCATCGAAATGATCCAGAAGCGCCTCGGGCTGCAACGCCTCTACTGCGCGCCCGTTCGGCCCGAAAGTGACCAGCACGCAGGGCACACCAGCCGCCGCTGCGGTTTTACGATCCGTCACCGTGTCTCCAATCAACACCGAATCGATTACCTTGCCGCCGGCCTCTTCAACCGAGGCAACGTAAGGGATCGGATCCGGCTTGCTGACCGGGAAGGACCCAGCGCCGACCAGCGAAGCGAACAGATCCCGCACCCCAAGCCGCGTCATCAGATCCTCGGCCAGCGCCGTTGGCTTGTTGGTGCAGATACCAACCGCGTAGCCTGCAGCGCTGAGGGTTTGCACCGCCTCCACCGCCCCCGGATACAACCGCGTGTGCCGGTCGATGTCGCGCGCGTAGTGATCTATCAGAACCGGGTAATCCGCATTCACCTGAACTTCGTTCTCGGGCTTGCCCAATCGGGAATACCCCAGCCGCAACATTGCGCGCCCACCGCCAAATGCCGTGGCCTTGTCGGCAATAGGATCCAGCAATTCGCCCAGCCCGTGGCCGGCAAAAACCGCATTCGCCGCCGCGATCAGGTCATCGCCGGTATCCGCCAGCGTCCCGTCCAGATCGAAAATAACTGTCCGCATATTACCCTTCCGGCAGGTTCCCGCCGGGGTGCTGTAACCCAGCGACATCAGTTTTGACACCGCGAAGGCTTGCGAGGGCGGCCATACCCACTAGAAGGTTTCTGAAAAAGAAGAGACAGGCATGACAACAAATCTGATCGTACTGGCCGCCGGCCACGGCACACGCATGCAATCGGACACGCCGAAGGTGCTGCACCGGCTGGCGGGGCTTGAGCTGTTCGCCCACGCGCTGGCCACCGGCGCGGCGCTGGAACCTGTGGCGTCAGTCCTGGTTGTTGGGGCAGGGGCAGATCAGGTGAAGGACGCCGCGCAAGAATTTGATCCGGAGGTGAAAATTGCCGTTCAAAGCCCACCGCAAGGCACCGGTGATGCAGTGCGGTGCGGTCTGTCAGCGCTAGGTGACGCGGGCGGCGACGCCGTCGTGCTCTATGCCGATACGCCGTTCATTCAGACCGGAACCTTGGCGCGTATGGCCGACGCGCGCGCCGCCGGGAACGACGTGGTTGTGCTGGGGTTCGAGGCTGCGGATCCCGCTCGCTATGGGCGGCTGGTCATGGACGGGGATCGGTTGAGCCGGATTGTCGAATTTAAGGATGCGTCGGAGGAAGAGCGCGCCATAACCCTTTGTAATAGCGGGGTTGTTCTTTGTGATGCGTCACTGCTGTCCGACCTGCTTTCCGAGGTGACCAACGACAATGAAAGCGGCGAATACTACCTGACCGACATCGTCGGCATCGCCTGCGCGCGTGGCCTGACGGCGACAGCTGTGACCTGCCCGGAGGATGAGACACTTGGCATAAACTCCCGCGCTGATCTGGCCGCCGCAGAGCAGGTATTCCAGACCCGAGCCCGTGCGTCCGCGCTGGAGGATGGAATATCCCTGATCGCCCCTGAAACCGTTTATTTTTCATATGATACAGTCATTGGCCGCGATGCACTGGTCGAACCAAACGTGGTCTTCGGGCCCGGAGTGACCGTGGAAACCGGGGCGACGATCCGGGCATTTTCGCATCTGGAGGGGTGCCATGTGGCGCGCGACGCAGTCGTCGGCCCATTCGCCCGCCTGCGCCCCGGAACCGAACTTTCGGAAGGTGCGAAGGTCGGGAACTTCGTTGAGATCAAGAACGCGACACTGGGAACCGGTGCCAAGGTCAATCACCTCAGCTATGTCGGCGATGCATCGGTGGGTGAGGCCGCGAATATCGGTGCCGGCACGGTAACCTGCAACTATGACGGCGTGTCCAAACACCGGACCGAGATCGGCGCACGGGCCTTCATCGGGTCCGACACAATGCTGGTCGCCCCGGTTCGGGTAGGCGAAGAGGCGATGACCGCCAGCGGATCGGTTATCACCAGGGACGTCCCGGATGGGGCATTGGCCGTTGCCCGCGCCCAGCAGGAAACGAAACCGGGCTTGGCGCGCCGAATGTTCGAAAAGTTAAAGTCTGCCAAGATCAAACGCGAAGAAAGCAGCAAGTAATGTGTGGAATTGTCGGTATTTTGGGTGAGCATGAAGCCGCGCCGATCCTGCTCGAAGCGCTGAAACGGCTGGAATATCGCGGCTATGACTCCGCCGGGATTGCGACGGTTCAGAATGGTCATCTGGACCGGCGCCGCGCCGTGGGCAAGTTGGTGAACTTGTCGGATCATCTTGTCCATGAACCGCTGGCCGGGCGTGCCGGAATCGGTCACACCCGCTGGGCCACCCATGGTGCGCCGACAGTTGCGAATGCCCATCCACATCGGGCAGGACCGGTGGCAGTTGTCCATAATGGAATAATTGAGAATTTCCGGGAGTTACGGTCTGAACTTGAAGCATCAGGTGCAGAGTTTTTCACCGAAACCGATACCGAAACCATTGCACTTCTGACCGAACGTTATCTGAGCGATGGCATGACGCCGGTTGAGGCGGCGTTCGCCACGCTGGACCGGCTTGAGGGTGCATTCGCACTCGCGTTTCTGTTTGACGGCGAGGACGATCTGATCGTCGCGGCGCGCAAGGGATCGCCGCTGGCGATTGGGCATGGGACGGGCGAGATGTACCTCGGCTCGGACGCGATGGCGCTGGCCCCGATGACGGATCGGATCACGTATCTGAACGAAGGCGATCGGGTCGTTATCACCCGTGAGGGCGCGACGATTACCGATACCGAGGGGCGTTTGGTGAATCGCGAGGTGCGTCAGGTCTTGCTGGATGCCGGGCAGGTCGAAAAAGGTGGCTACAAGCATTTCATGGCTAAGGAAATTGCCGATCAGCCTTCGGTTTTGGCTGATACGATAGCCCATTACGCTCCAGATGGCACGCAACAGATTAATTTTGATGATCAATCTATTGATTTTAAAGATATTGATCGGGTTATAATGGTTGCTTGTGGCACCGCCTTCCTCGCCTGCCAGACGGCGAAATACTGGGTTGAGCGGCTGGCCGGGCTGCCGGTGGAAGTGGATATCGCTTCGGAATTCCGCTATCGCGACGCTCCGGTCGGAGAAAAGACTCTGGCGATCTTCGTCAGCCAATCGGGCGAGACGGCGGACACGCTGGCCGCGCTGCGCCATGTGCAGGGGCGTGCCCGGATTGCGGCGGTGGTGAACGTCACCGAAAGCTCTATCGCGCGCGAGGCGGACGTGGTCCTGCCGATTCACGCGGGTCGCGAAATTGGCGTTGCGTCGACCAAGGCGTTTACGTGTCAGTTGACGGTTCTGGCGCTGCTGGCGTTGAAGGCTGCGCGGGATCACGGGCGCATCGACGCAGCTACCCTGTCGGCGCATCTGGATGATCTGCGGCGACTACCGGGCCTTGTCAGCCACGCGCTGACCACGTCCGAGGAAACCGCGCGGATCTCTCGCCGGTTGGCGGATGCCAGGGACATTCTGTTTCTGGGGCGTGGTCAGATGTATCCGATTGCAATGGAAGGCGCATTAAAGCTGAAAGAAATCAGCTATATTCATGCCGAAGGTTATGCGTCAGGTGAACTTAAGCACGGCCCCATCGCGTTGGTCGATGACTCGGTGCCGATCATCGTTATGGCTCCGCGTGATGCGCTGTTCGACAAGACAGTCTCGAACATGCAGGAGGTGATGGCCCGGCGGGGTAAGGTGGTCCTGATTACCGATGCAGCCGGCGCTGCGATTGCCAGCGAAGGCACCTGGGAGGTGATCGTCATGCCCGAAGTGCCCGACCTTCTGGCCCCTATCGTATATGCCGTGCCCGCGCAGCTGCTGGCCTATCACACCGCCGACGCCAAGGGCACGGACGTAGACCAGCCGCGCAATCTGGCGAAATCGGTGACGGTCGAGTGACGCCAGAGGCGGCGATTGGCGAACTCACCGCCCATGCTCGCCCCGGAAAAGCGGCCGAGATGGCGGCCTATCACAAGGCCGACCGGCCCTATCTGGGCGTGGCCAACCCTGACATTGATACCTGCGCCAAGGCGTGGCGGGCGGCGCTGAACCTTGATCAGCGATTGGCATTGGCAGCGGGGCTTTGGGACAGCAACATTCACGAAGCACGAGTGGCGGCGGCCAAGCTGCTGGCGCAGGCGCGCATCCGGCCCGACGACGGTGCGGCCTGGGCGTTGATTGCATGCTGGGTTCCGCAGTTCGACGGCTGGGCGATAGCGGATCATGCGTCGGGGGCCGGCGCAAAGCGGCTGGTCTGGGAGCCGACGCGGCTGGATCAGGTCGAGGATTGGACGACCAGCGATCACCTGTGGACCAAGCGCGCGGCGCTGGTAATGACCCTGCCCTGGACCAAGCAGAACCATCCCAAACCTAATGAAGTCGCGGCGCGGGAACGGGTGCTCGGCTGGGCCGCGGACTATGTGACCGACCCTGAGTGGTTCATCCAGAAAGCCATCGCCTGGTGGCTGCGGGAACTGTCCAAACATGACGCAGATCGGGTGCGGCGGTTTCTGGGAACGTATGGCGAGGCGATGAAGCCTTTCGCGCGCCGCGAGGCGGGGAAGTATCTCGGTGGGTAACCTGAGACTGCTTGCGTATTTTCAGGCAAGCTTTCTACCGACCTGACCTTGCCATGAAGGCCAACCGCTCAAACAGCGCCACGTCCTGTTCGTTCTTCAACAATGCACCATGAAGGCGGGGCAGGGCGTCCTTGGCATCGCCGCGCAGGTCCTCGGGTGTCAGGTCCTCGGCCAATAGCAGCTTCAGCCAGTCCAGCACTTCGGAGGTACTCGGCTTCTTCTTCAGCCCCGGTGTTTCGCGAACGTCGTAAAACTGGGTCAGCGCGGCGGTCAGCAGGCGATCTTTCAGGCCGGGGAAGTGGACCTCGACGATCTGTTTCATCACCTCCATGTCCGGAAAGCGGATGTAGTGGAAGAAGCAGCGGCGCAAGAAGGCGTCGGGGAGCTCTTTCTCGTTGTTCGAGGTGATGATGACCACTGGTCGCTGACGCGCCGTCACCGTCTCACCCGTTTCGTAAACGTGGAACTCCATCCGGTCGAGTTCCTGCAGCAGGTCATTGGGGAATTCGATGTCGGCCTTGTCAATCTCGTCGATCAAAAGCACAACGCGCTTGTCGGCGGCAAAGGCCTGCCACAGTTTGCCGCGCTTGATGTAGTTGGCCACGTCGTGAACCCGCTCGTCACCCAGCTGACTGTCGCGCAACCGACTGACGGCGTCATATTCATAAAGGCCTTGCTGCGCGCGCGTTGTAGATTTGATGTGCCACTCAATCAGCTCCATCCCCAAAGCCCTGGCCACCTGACGCGCCAGTTCAGTTTTGCCGGTGCCGGGTTCGCCCTTGACCAGCAACGGGCGCTCCAGCGTGACCGCTGCATTGACCGCGACGGTCAGATCATCAGTTGCGACATAGGCATCGGTTCCGGTGAATTTCATCTGTATTTCCGTGGTTTCGCTGATTTTTACCGACGCGAACCTAACGTTGCGATCACGATCCGGCAAGCGACCGGCTGCGACGTCGCATAGGGGCGTGACAAGCTGCCCACCATCCGTTATGCCCCGCCCAAAGCGACTGCCGCAGCGATCTGATGGGCCGCCGTTCGCGCCCTCGGACCCGCCTGCCAACTATAAGTTAGGGGAGCCCATGAAGGCCGAAGTGTTTTTGCCCGAAGATTATCGTCCTGCCGAGGATGAACCCTTCATGAACGACCGCCAGACCGAGTATTTCCGCCGCAAACTGAATGCCTGGAAAGAAGAGTTGGTGGATGACAGCCGTCACACTCTGGAAGGGTTGCAGGACACCACGCGTAACATCGCCGACGTGGCCGACCGGGCGAGCGAAGAGACGGATCGCTCGCTGGAACTGCGCACCCGTGACCGGCAGCGAAAGCTGGTTTCGAAAATCGACGCGGCGCTGCGCCGGATCGACCAGGGCGAGTTCGGGTATTGCGAAGAAACCGGAGAGCCGATTTCGCTGAAGCGTCTGGATGCGCGCCCGATTGCGACGATGTCGCTAGAGGCGCAGGAACGCCATGAGCGGCGCGAAAAAGTGCACCGCGACGACTAACTTGTCTTGATCGAGAACGTCGGGGCATCGGTGCAACGCGCCGGTGCCTTTTGCGTTTCGCGGCTTTGCTTGTACAGGGCGCGGCGCTATGACGAAGTGACATGAAGTTGAATAATCGCAAGATCGCCGTCATCGGAGCAGGGGTCGCAGGGCTTGCGACAGCACGCGCACTAGCGTTGCGCGGAGCGCGGCCAATCGTTGTCGAACAGGCGCGCGATCTGGGCCAGATCGGTGCGGGTTTGCAGATCACCCCGAATGGGATGGCGGTTCTGGAGGCACTTGGTCTGGGCAGGCGGGTCCGCGACGCCGCGTTGTCGCTGGACGACGTCAGTTTGCACGATCATCGCGCCGGTTCGCGGGTTTTGCGGCTACGGCTGGACAAAAGTGCTTCGACCGGAAACTGGCTTGCGATTCAACGTGCCGAGTTGATCAAGATCATGCGTGAAGGCGTGGAACGCGTTGGGGCCGAAGTGCGTACCAATACACGTGTCGTTCAGATAGAAACACGCCCCCAGAAGACAATTCTGAACTTTGCCGATGGACGCTCACTTGAGGCTGCGGTGGTCATTGCTGCAGATGGGCTGCATTCAATCGCGCGCCAGTCGTTGGGCGGTGGGGCGACCCCGTTCTTCACAAAACAGGTCGCATGGCGCGCCGTGATCGACGACGACGCGAATGCACCGCCTGTTGCGCAGGTCTTCATGGCGCCGGGGCGGCATCTGGTCAGCTATCCTTTGCCGAGCGGGAAGCGGAACATCGTGGCGGTCGAGGAACGCGAGGATTGGGCCGAGGAAAGCTGGACTGCGACCGGCGATCCGGATCAATTGCGCGCCGCCTTTGCGCGTTTCGGCGGCGCGGTTCCCGTCTGGCTTGAGCAAGTGAAATCGACCCATCTTTGGGGGCTGTTCCGCCACGAAGTTCCGGCGCGCTGGCATGGCGGTTCGCTGGTGCTGGTCGGCGACGCGGCCCATCCGACGCTGCCGTTTCTGGCGCAGGGGGCAAACCTTGCATTGGAAGATGCCTGGGTTTTGGCGGATACGCTGGCTGACGCGCCCGGCGTTTCGGCGGCACTGACCACGTTTCAGGAACGCCGGGTCGATCGGGTGAAACGCTCCATTCGCGCAGCCAACGCCAATGCGCGCAATTACCATCTGCGAAATCCACTCATGAGGTTTGCCGCGCACAACGGATTACGGATGGCAGGCCTGTTCAGCCCACGCGCGGCCCTCGGCAAATTCGACTGGCTATATCGGCACGATGTAACGGCGGCGGCTGATAAACCGCAGCATGTTTCGGTCCGCGAGTTACCCCCCCTTGCAGTGACCGGTGCGCCCGAAGAGCCTAAACGGACGCCGAGACCGGATGTTCCCCGCGCCAAACCGAAACCTGTAACGCGGCCAGGTAAGTCACGGATCACGTTCAGCCGCACTGCCAACGCCGATACGCCCCAGCAGATGCCGCCACGGCAAACGAAGGTGCCGTCATTTTCGAATGGCCGGGCTGCGACGCCGTCTGATCCAGCTAAACCTGCCTCAACTCCAAAGCCAGAAGATAAACAGCCGGTTGTTCCAAAATCGCTCAGCCAAACGACCGCTGATCGGCCAGTCGCCCCGCTCAAACTGGATGATCCGATCAAACCTGCCCCACCTGCCAAACCGGTCGCTGCTGCGAAACCGGTCGTTGCCCCGGCCCCACGCAAAGCAACGCCTGCGCCTCCCCCGCGCGCGCGACCGTATGGCGACGATACGGCGGCCTCGCCAAGAGCGGCCAAACCGAGCACTGCTCCCAAACGGGCGGTTGTTGCTGAAGCTGCCACCAAGCCAACGGTCGTGAAGACGGCGGAGGTCGCAAAAGCCGCGAAACCACCGCCGAAGCAGGCCGCGAAGACGCCTGCGCCTAAGAAAGCTGCTGCAAAGGCCAAGCAGCCTTCGAAGGCACCGCCGAAACCGCCCGTTGTGCGCAAACCGGCTGCGAAGGATGCTGATGCCAAGAATGTGGCGAACGAAAAGGCACCTGCGCCCGTTAAGAAGAAAAGCAGGAAGCCTGCGGTGAAAAAAACACGCAAACCGGCAGCGAAACCGGCCGCTGAAAAGAAGGCCTAGGGCGCGGCGCGCTCGTGCCAGAAAGCACGAAAGGCCAGCGCGGCGATGAGGGCAGTCCCGACGCCCGCGGCGGTCATCACAAGGGTTGAGCCACCCTTATTGGCCATCACAACCGCAATCAAAGCCCAGACGATTGCTGCACCATACTCCGGTCCGCGCGCCAGCCTGGATTGGATCCCTCCGCCAAGGATCAGCGCGATACCCAGTGCGATCAGCGCCCAGATGACCTCACCAAATGCCAGTCCGAAACCAGCTCCGACGAGGGCAATCGAAACAGATGAGGCCGCGGTCAACCAACCGGCATAGAGGGCGATTGGTGGCAAAAGTATCCAGCGATCCTTGATTGGCGTCCGCATCAGGGCGACCAGCGCAAGCCCCAGCATCGCCCAGATCATCACTGTCGCCCATATCGGGCTGACCATTGCGACCTGTAGCCAGAAAACCCCGATAGCCAAACTTGCGATCAACGGGAGCCGCCCGGCGTCCCACACAGGATCTTTGGCGCGCGCGAACAGGCCGAATGCGCCATGGGCGATAAGCCAGACATAGATCAGTCCCCAGATTGCGAAGGCATATCCGGCAGGCTGTGCCGGGGGATTTTCCTGAGGCACCGGATAAAGATTCGGGTCGAAGCCACCAAACTCTGGTGTGAAAAACGGGGCAGCGGCGAATGCCACTGCGGCGACCAGAACGAGAAGGGGTTTGATATATGACATGTTCGACAACTCGCAATGGGCCCGTTTGTTCCACGGAATTTCATGGCCCGGTTACTTTTCGCGGCGGCGCCCTTCGAACCGGGGCAGCATGGCCGAGAAATCGCGCCCCGCGCCATCCTCGATCTCTACAAACCGCGCATATAGGTCCCGCGCCGCAGCACCCATCGGGGTGTCGGCATCGACCGCCTCGGCGGCTTCCTGGCTCAACCGCAGGTCCTTCAGCATCAGGTCGGCGGCGAATCCGGGTTTGTAATCATTATCGGCAGGTGAGGTCGGTCCGATACCGGGGGCGGGGCAGTAGGTGTTCATCGACCAGGATTGCCCCGAAGAGGTTGACACCACGTCGAACATAGCCTGCCGGTCGAGGCCCAGTTTGTCTGCCAGCGCAAAGGCCTCGCAAGTCGCGATCATTGTCACGCCAAGGATCATGTTGTTACAGATTTTCGCCGCCTGCCCGTTGCCCGCCGGGCCGCAATGCACCGCCTTTTGTCCCATGATATCGAAGAGCGGCTTGGCGGTCGCGAATGCCGCGTCCGGGCCACCGACCATGAAGGTCAGCGTGCCGGCTGTGGCCCCGCCGGTGCCGCCAGAGACTGGCGCGTCCAGCGCATAGATCCCGGCATTTTCCGCCTTGGTCGCAACATCGCGTGCGCTGGCCACATCGACGGTCGAACAATCAAGCAGAACCGCACCGGGGGCCATTGCAGGCAGAACCTCATCGGCGACGGCGCGCAAAATGGCTCCGTTCGGCAGCATGGTGATGACGATTTCCGCCCCCTCGGCAGCATGCGTGGCGCTGTCGGCCTGGGCCACGCCATCGGGGCAGGGGGCAACGGTGTCAAACCCGGTCACCTGATGCCCGGCGGCGGCCAGATTGGCCGCCATCGGTGCACCCATATTGCCCAGCCCGATAAAGCCGATGTTCATGTCAGTTCCCTTTCCAGAGTCAGCGCATCCGCGCCCAGCGGCGCAAGCATCGGGTGTACGTCACCAGCATTGACCGCCCGCCAATCCGCGTGGCGCCAGTTGGGTGCATTATCCCGGTCAATGATCTTGGCGCGAATGCCTTCAATGAAATCACCATGCTGCATTGCGCGGGCAGTAATCCGGTACTCCTGATCCAAGGCGAATCGGATCTGCGGGCGATTGCGGACGCGGTGGATCAGCTGTGTCGCGCAGAACAACGACAATGGCGCGTTGCGCGCCAGCTTGTCTCGCGCGGCGTGGCTGAATTCGCCATCGTCGAGGTCCAGCGAGCGCATGATGTCGCCAAAAGTCTCGCCGCCGAAATGTTCGTCGATGTCGGGTTGCGTTGCGGCCAGTGGGGATGCGCCGGCGTCAGTTGCGGCTGCATCCACCGCAGTCCAATCACCGGTCTCGACCAGCGCGGCCTTCAACGCCTTCCAGCGGTCCTCGGGCACAAAGTAATCCGCAAAACCTGCGTGGAGCGCGTCTGCCGGAGTCATCCGATCCGCCGTCAGCCCCAGATACTCACCACATCGTCCCGGAGCCTGCGCCAAAAGCAGCGAGCCACCCACATCCGGCACCAGCCCGATGCCAACTTCGGGCATGGCGATTTTCGATGTTTCGCCGACGATCCGGTGTGACCCGTGGCAGCCGACCCCGACACCGCCACCCATGGTGAAGCCCTGCAGGAAGCTGGCGACCGGTTTGGGAAATTCAAACAGCCGCGCGTTCATCCGGTATTCGTCGCGCCAGAACTTCTGACCATAAGCATAATCGCCCGCCAGCCCGGCGCGGTACATCTCGGTGATATCCCCGCCAGCGCAGAACGAGCGGCCCTCACCCTCAATCAGCAGCATCTTGATATCGGGGTCGTCCGCCCAGCCGACTAGTGCGGCGTCGATGTCCAGACACATCTGATGGGTCAGCGCGTTCAGCGCATCGGGCCGGTTCAGCGTGATCCGGCCGACCGCGCCGTCACGGCGGATGTAGATGTCGTTCACTTCCCCACCATCCCCCGCGCCACGATCAGGCGCATGATTTCGTTGGTGCCTTCCAGAATCTGATGCACCCGAAGGTCGCGGACAATTTTCTCGATGCCGAAATCGGCAAGGTAGCCATAGCCGCCGTGCAGTTGCAGGCATTGGTCAGCGACCTGGCTGCCGGTCTCGGTGCACAGCTTTTTGGCCATCGCGCAGCGTTTGGTCGCATCTGGCTGTCCGGTGTCGAGTGCCCAAGCGGCGTGACGCAGGAAGGTCCGGGCGGATTGCAGCGCGATCTCCATATCCGCCAGACGGAATTGCAGCGCCTGGAACTGGTTGATGGATGCGCCGAAGGCCTGGCGGTCGGCCATGTAGGCGACGGTTGCCTCCAGCGCCGATTGCGCCGCACCCAGCGAACAGGCCGAGATGTTCAGCCGCCCGCCGTCAAGCCCGGCCATTGCATATGTGAAACCCTGGCATTTTTCACCTAGCAATGCCCCTGTGGATACATCGCAATCGTCCAACTGGACCGCGCGGGTCGGCTGCGACCGCCAGCCCATCTTGTCCTCCAGCTTGCCGAACGACAGGCCGGGAGAGCCGTCTTCGACCACCAGCGCCGAAATGCCCTTCGGCCCGGCGTCTCCGGTGCGGGCCATGACGATATAGGCGTCCGAATAGCCGCCGCCCGAGATGAAGGATTTCACCCCGTTCAGCCGCCAGCCCTCATTCGTGCGATCCGCGCGGGTTTTCAGCGCCGCCGCGTCGCTGCCTGATCCGGGCTCGGTCAGGCAGTAGGAGAATACGACCTCCATTGCGAGTGCGCCAGGCAACAGTCGGGATTTCAGGTCGTCCGAGCCATGCGTTGCGATCATCTTGGCGCACATATTGTGGATGCTAAGAAAAGCGGCAACCGAGGGGCAGGCCATCGAAAGCGCCTCGAACACCAGCGTGGCGTCCAATCGGCTGAGGCCGGTGCCGCCGTCGGATTCCGGGACGTAGAGTCCACCGAACCCCAGTTCGGCGAGCTTGGGCCAGAGGTCACGGGGGATCGAGCCTGCGACCTCCCAATCGCGAGCATGCGGTGCGATTTCGGACTGGCCGATACCATGGGCCATGTCGAAAATCGCGATTTGTTCGTCAGAAAGTGCAAAGTCCATGGACGGCATTCTGACCGGGCGTGGCAGGGATGCAAGGGAAACGCGGCGCCACGAAAGCGTAGGTTTATGGAGAGGTCCGGACGGTTTTCACTGCGCTTAGCCAGCCGCCAATCGCGATGGTGCAAAAGGTCCGATTCCTGCGCGTTCAAAAGCAGGCACGGACAAAAGCGACCTTGCAGTCGCGCACCCTAGCTGGCGAAGTTCCGGCTTTCCTTGATCTGGTCCCAGGCCCAGACAACCTCCTGCAAGCGGTCCTCGTCCGAGCGGTTCCCGCCATTCATATCCGGGTGAAGATCTTTCACAAGTGACTTATATTGCTTGCGAATCTCTGGTTTCGACCAGTGATCCTTGGCCTCCAGAATATCCAAGGCACGCCGCTCGGTGGGCGGCAGTTTGCGCGCGCCCGTCGTGCCACGCCCTGGATTTTGCGTCGCATTGGCCCCCAGGATCTGATGCGGATCGTCGACACCCAGACGCGACCAGGCTTTGCCCTCGACCCCGGGTTTTGCGAAAGGCTTGGTCTCACGGCCCCAAACACGGTCCTTGTCGATGAACGCCTCAAACTCCTCCTCGGTCGTGCCGTTGAAGAAATTCCATTTCAAATTGTACTCGCGCACGTGGTCCTTGCAGAACCAATAAAATTCTTCGAGATCATCGGGCGATTTCGGCGCGCGGTATTGGCCTGCTTCCTCGCAATTTGGCGCCTCACACAAACGCGTCGACGTTTCAAACGCCCCCGACATCCCGCGACGCCCGCGCGTGCGCTTTTTTTTGTCGGACTTCACACTCAGGTCAAATCCAAAAGGGTCGTCTTTTTTCATCTTAGTCGCCCTTCGCTAGCGCACGGCTTTCCGTTCAAGACGGGTGAGTTTAGTGTTTCGGACAGAAACCAAAAGGGGTTGGGCGGAAAAAATGCAGATTAGCGACGAAATTCACGCAAAGCTGGCGAAGGGATTCGACACCAGTGTGCTGGATGTTGCCGACACCAGCGAAGGCCACAGGGGCCACGCGGGCTGGCGCGAAGGCGGTCAGACGCATTTCCGGGTGACGATTACGTCCAACGCATTCGAACCGATGTCGCGCCTGGCACGCCACCGCGCGATTCACGAATGTCTTGGCAAAGACCTGATCGGGCGCATTCACGCGCTGGAATTGATCGTCAACGCCTAGGCTTCAGCGGTCGTCTTCCCAATCCTGCGCCATTTTCCAAGGCGCATCGGCTGGCGGGCGGCGACGGGCACCACCGCGCACGGGACGCTGGAATTCGTCCGCTTCATAGTCGCCGTAGTCTTCTTCTTCATACGCTGGACCGGGTTCCACGTATTGGCCATTGCTGCGGTCGTTGTAATTGCCCCGCTCGCGGTAATCCGGCTCGTAGGCCGGGCGGTCGTTGAATGACGCATTGCGGTCGTCATAATTATCGCGGCCCGCGTAGCCATTGGAATAGCCGCTATCATACCCGCGATCCGGTCCACGCTCGGGCGGTTGAACCTCGGGGCCCTGCCGCTGCGGTGGTGGTGAGGTAAACCGGGACGGCGCGGGTGTGCTGCGCATGCTTGGCGCAGATGCGGGCACCGGAGCACGCATCGGCGGAGGAGCCTGCAACGGTGCGGGTGCAGAGGCGTGCATCTGCGCAGGGGGTGGCTCGGACGAATAGTCGCGCAGCAAGGCGCGCGGCTGGTCTGCAATCTCATCAAGGCTGCGGCGGAACACAAGCATGTGCTTGATCGATTCGGTGGTCCGCCCGCGAATGCCGCTGCGTTCTTCGCACGGTAGGGTTTCGGCGCGCAGGTATTCCCATCCTTCAGCGCCAAGGTCATTCATCAGCATTTCCATGCCAAAGGCGAAACGATCCTCGACCGTTTTCATGCCTTTGATGCGCCGGGTTTTCGACGGCGCGGGAACCACCTTGTATTCGTAGCGTGCCATGCTCTGTCCTAACGTAACGAGCCGAAATTATAGCAGGTCGCAAGTCCTGACTGCAAAGCGATATTTGCCCCGAGGGAAGCCGAAGTTCGGCGGGATTTCGCCACCGCTGCCATAGTGTTCGGATCGTGCCCCATCGTACCCCTTCTATCTTCTATCAGAGTTCGAGTTTCTTGGCCACGACCTCGTTCACGGCCTTGGGGTTCGCTTTGCCACCGGTGGCTTTCATCACCTGACCGACGAACCAGCCGGACAGTTTCGGGTTTTCGCGTGCCTTGGCAACCTGTGCCGGATTGTCGGCGATGATCTGGTCCACGGCGGCTTCAATTGCGCCGGTGTCGGTGACCTGCTTCATGCCGCGCGCTTCGACAATGTCCGCAGGGTCGCCGCCCTCGGTCCAGACAATCTCGAACAGCTCCTTGGCGATCTTGCCGGATATGTCGCCCATGGCCATCAGGTCGAGGATGCCGCCAAGTTGGTCGGCGGAAACCGGGCTGGCGCTGATTGCGATGTCTTCCTTGTTGAGCCGTCCGAACAATTCGTTAATGACCCAGTTCGCGGCCTGCTTGCCGTCGCGGCCCTTGGCGACGTTTTCGAAGAAGTCGGCTGAGATAACATCGGCAGTCAGCACGCCCGCGTCGTAGTCGGTCATTCCAAAGTCATTGACGAACCGCGCCTTCTTTGCGTCGGGCAGTTCCGGCAGGTTGGCTTCGATTCCGTCGACCCAGTCCTGCTCGATCTCAAGCGGTAGCAAATCGGGGCAGGGGAAATAGCGATAATCATGCGCTTCTTCCTTGGAGCGCATCGAGCGTGTTTCGCCCTTGTCAGGATCGTAAAGGCGGGTTTCCTGATCGACGGTGCCGCCGTCCTCTAGAATCGCAATCTGGCGTTTGGCTTCCACATCAATGGCCTGCTGGATGAAACGCATCGAGTTCATGTTCTTGATCTCGCAACGTGTTCCCAGATGGCTGAAATCCTGGGTTTCCCAGTAGCGTTCATAGTCGCCGGGGCGGCAGACGCTGACGTTGACGTCTGCGCGCAGGTTTCCATTCTGCATATTGCCGTCACAGGTGCCGAGGTAGCGCAGAATCTGGCGCAGTTTCACGACATAGGCCGCAGCCTCTTCCGGGCCGCGAATGTCGGGGCGGCTGACGATCTCCATCAGGGCTACACCAGTGCGGTTGAGGTCGACGAAGGACATATTCGGGTCCATATCGTGAATCGACTTGCCCGCGTCCTGCTCCAGATGGATGCGCTCGATCCGGACTACCCGCGCTACGCCGCTGCCGAGTTCAACCAGCACTTCGCCCTCACCGACGATGGGGTGGTAGAGCTGGCTGATCTGATAGCCCTGCGGCAGGTCGGGGTAGAAATAGTTCTTTCGGTCGAAGGCTGATTTCAGGTTGATCTCGGCGTTCAGGCCCAACCCGGTGCGCACCGCCTGCTCGACACAGAATTCGTTAATCACCGGCAGCATTCCCGGCATCGCTGCATCGACGAAGGCGACGTTCGAGTTCGGCTCGGCCCCGAAGGTGGTGGAGGCGCCGGAGAACAGCTTGGAGTTACTGGCGACCTGGGCGTGGACCTCCATCCCGATCACCAGTTCCCAGTCGTGCTTTGCGCCCTGGATGACTTTGGGTTTCGGCGTTTCGAATGTCACGTCCAGCATCGGGCATATCCTTTATCTCGGAGCGGGTTCTATGGCGTCGCGTCGACGTGGGCAAGCGGGGGTGACGTCGCGCCCCCGCCGCGTCGGAATGTTGCACGGGCGGGGCCGGTTCTCTAACAGCGGTATTTGTGTGTGTCCGGGGAAGATCTGAATGACGTTGCGTGCGTGCCTGTGCCTTAGTTTGCTGAGCTTAATTATTGCGGCCTGCGCGTCGCTGCCTGTGATAGCACCGGTAGCGCCTGCGCCGCCGCCGGCGATCCCCGTCGCAGCCTCAATCCCGCCGCCGCCCAAACCCGCTGCCCGATGGGATTTCCATCCAGAGGCAGCTTACTGGTCCCGCGCCAGCCGCGCTGCCTTGCTGGATCACGCGGCACCGCTGGTCGCCTTCGTGCCGCGTGACATCGACGCGTGGTGTCCGGCCTATCCGGAGGCGGATGATCGCGACCGGCGGTCGTTCTGGGTCGGGCTGATCTCGGCATTGGCAAAATACGAGAGTACGTGGAAGCCCGAAGCCGTCGGGGGGCGGGGTGGCAAATGGTTCGGTCTGGTGCAGATCGCCCCGGCGACGGCGCGCGGTTATGGGTGCCGCTCAACCAGTCGCGAGCACCTCAAGGACGGCGGTGACAACCTGTCCTGCGGGTTGCGGATCATGGCCGTCACCGTGCCTCGTGACGGGGTGATTGAGGGACGCGACCACAAATGGCGTGGGGTGGCCGCGGATTGGACGCCGATGAGGAAGCCGCACATGGTGGCGGACATGAAGGAATGGACCAACGAGCAGAAGTATTGCCGGATCGAGTGAGGTGAGGTGCGCCTCCGGCGGGGATGTTTTCGAACCAATGATGGCCGAGGGGTGTTGGCTGCCTCAGCCTAGTCGCTGCCTTGGAAGCAGTCGGCGACGCATTTCCCACAAGCTGACAGTGGGCGCATGGCGACCGGCCAAAGCGAGGGTCGCGTCACGCAGAACGCTGATGGCCTCTTCCGATTTTTGCGGCAGGTCGGCGGGCTCGATCGGGCGCCCGACGCGGATGCGGTAGGGTTGGCGATCCTTGTTCAGGGTTTCGTGGAACAGGGTGATGTCGCGCAGAGTCGGGTGGATCAGGTCGAACAGGTAGAACAGCGCCGAGTTGCGCGCGCGCAGGTTCACCGGGATCACCGGCAGATCGAATTTGCGTGCGATCATCGCGGCACTTGGCATCCACGGACGTTCGTATAGTTGCAGTCCCCGGCGCTTGGCGAGGCGTCCCGAGGGAAAGATCACCCCCAGACGACCTTCAGACAGAGCGGTTTGGGTGGCGGCCATCGTCTCTCGTGTCTTTGCGTGGGTGCGTTTTTCGGCACGCCATTCGACGGGCAGGATCAACTCGGACATTTGCGGCAGAACCCGCAGGATGTCGGAGTTGGCATAGATAAACAGATCCGGGCGGACCTGGGAAATCAGGTGATGCAGGATGATGCCGTCGGCGATGCCGGTGGGGTGGTTCGCAACGATCAGCGCCGGGCCGTGGGTCGGGATATGGCCGAGGCCGCTGGCCGTTACCTCACGCGCCAGCATGGTGCCCATTTCGGCCATGATGCGGCGGGTCTGCATGGTTTCGAACCGCTCTGCCAGGGCGACGGTGCGGCCGTATCCTAGAAGGCGTTCCAGCCCGGCAAGGGCCGCACGACTGGTCAGCGCGCCGTTGAAAAGCCACGGTGCGCGTTCGGCGATCAGCGGGTCAATGCGATGTTTCATGGCACATCCTTGAGCTGTCACTGCAACGGTTGCGTGACATCTGTGGGCGTGCAAGGCGGCGGACAAGGGGGCCGGATCAGAAGGCGAAGAGCCGCCGATCAAAGGAGATATTCCGCCGTGATAGCTCGGAATCCAGCGTTTGGCCGGGCGGCAGACACTCAGGAGGGATGCGGTGGCGCGCCGTTGCGGTTTCGACGGTTGCGCGTTGGGCGAAGTCCATTGCGGTGCGCAAGCGGACCTTTTCGATGCGCGCTAGCGGTATGGTTTCGCCGCGAGTACCCGAGGCCCAGGTTATTCCGCGGGCGTCGATGGTCAGGCTGGCGGTCGCGCCGCGCCAGAATTCGAGCGCAGCGGGCAGGGTTAGCAGGATCAGCGGCAGCGTTATCCACAGGACCGCATCGAATCCCAGGGTCAGCACTGCGACGGTCAGCCAAACCGCGACGACGGCACCGAGGGCGCGCCAGCTGCGGCCAGGTCGCTGGAAGACGAACGGCTCAGCCATCCAGCAGGCGGGTGACCATTTCCGAGGTGTCTCCGCTGAGGTTCGGTGTCGCGAGTATCCGCTGCAACGCCGCGCGCATCATTCCTTGCCGGTCGGCGTCATAGCGCCGCCAATTCTGAAACGCAGTGGTCATACGTGCAGTGGTCTGCGGGTTCACCGGGTCGAGCCGGATCAGCCAGTTGGCCAGGAGGTCATAGCCAGCGCCGTCAGCACGATGAAACGCTGCGGCATTGCCCGAGAAAGAACCGATAAGAGCTCGGAAACGATTGGGATTTTTCCAATCAAATAGTGGGTGTTCGGTCAGGGCCGCGACCACCTCTGCCGCCTGCTCCGGCTCGCTCAGAGAGGCCTGAAGCGACAGCCATTTGTCCATCACCAACCGGTCGTTTTGCCATTCATCATGGAAAGCGACCAGCTGGTCAGCGCCAGAGCCGATGCCCAGCAAGATCGCCAGCCCGCCCTGTTTCAGGGTCATGTTGTCGGCTTCATCGTAGACCAACGCGGCGGACGCGCCATCGTCAAGCCGGGCGGCGAAGCTGAGGAGGGTGAGGAACAAGCTGCGCTGGCCGGCGGACTTAGCATCCGGCGAGTAAGGACCATCGACGCGGGCGGCAGCAAGCAGCGCGGGAAGGGCAGGTTTCAGGTGCTCTGCAATGGTCTGGCGCAGAGTTTCGGCTGCGCGGTGGATGGTCAGAGGGTCCGGCGTGCGGCCCGCATCGAACAAACCTTGGGCGATGTCATCCTCGGACGGCAAGCGCAGAACCAGCGCGCGGAATGCGGGATCAAGCGATGCGTCGCTGGCCACTGTCATCAACCCGTCCAGGTACGCGGCCGAAGGTGCGGTTCCGTCTGCGGCCAGCGCCATCAGTGTTTCGCGTGACAATGCGCGCCCGGCTTCCCATTTGTTGAACGGGTCGGTGTCATGGGCCAGAAGGAAGGCGCGTTCTGCGGCGTCAATTTTCCGGTCGAGGATCACCGGGGCGGAGAAACCGCGCAGGATCGACGGGATGGGCCGCGCGCCGAGGCCCTCGAATGTAAAGCTCTGTCTGGTCTCCGTCATCTCTAGGATCCGGGTTTCAGCAACCTCGGCGCCGTTGGGACCGAGCAGGCCCATGGCAATGGGAATAACCTGCGGGTCTTTGTTCGGCTGGCCCGGTGTAGGTCGGGTTTCCTGTTCGAAAGTAGCGGTGTAGATGCCGTCCTTGAAGTCATCTGTGAAAGTCAGGCGGGGCGTTCCCGCTTGGGAATACCAGCGTTTGAACTGGGTTAGATCGCGGCCCGTGGAGTCTTCAAATACCTGTAGCCAGTCTTCGATGGTTGCAGCGTCTCCGTCGTGCCGCTCGAAATAAAGGTCGAGGGCTTTTTTGTAGTCATCCGCGCCCACCAACCGGTGCAGCATCCGGATCACCTCGGCACCTTTTTCGTAGACGGTGGCTGTGTAGAAGTTATTGATTTCGATAAAACTTTCCGGGCGGACAGGGTGCGCCAGCGGCCCCGGCGTCTTCTGTGAATTGTCGTGCTCGGAGTTTCAGCACGTCTTCGATCCGCTTGACCGCAGCCGACCGCATGTCAGCCGAAAACTGTTGGTCGCGGAACACAGTCAATCCTTCCTTCAGGCACAGCTGGAACCAATCGCGGCAAGTGATGCGATTGCCAGTCCAGTTGTGGAAGTACTCGTGCGCAATAATGCTCTCGATCCATTGATAATCGACATCCGTCGCAGTCTGCTGGGAAGCTAGGACGTAGGACGCGTTGAAGATGTTTAACCCTTTGTTTTCCATTGCCCCCATGTTGAAATCGTCAATCGCGACAACATTGAAAACGTCCAGATCGTAGGCGCGCCCATAGGCTTGCTCATCCCAGGTCATCGAACGCTTCAGCGCGTCCATCGCGTAGGTTGCCTTGCCCGCGTCGTCGGGCCGGGTCCAGATGTTCAGGGTGACGTCGCGGTTTTCGCAGGTTGTGATGCGATCAGTCTCTGCCACCAGATCACCAGCGACCAATGCAAAAAGATAGGCTGGTTTGGGCCATGGGTCGTGCCATTCCGCCCAGCCGGGGCCGGATTCTCCGGGGTTGCCGTTGGAAAGCAGGACGGGCAGGTCGCCCTCTACCCGCACCGAAAAGGTGGCCATCACATCGGGGCGGTCTGGGTACCAGGTTATGCGGCGGAAACCCTCGGCCTCGCACTGGGTGCAATACATGCCGTTCGACATGTAGAGGCCTTCCAGCGCAGTGTTGGCGGCGGGATTTATTTGGACTTCGGCTTCGAAACTGAAGGGGCCTTCCGGGACAGAGAGCAGAACGCCTTGGTCTGCTGGCGTCAAGGTGACCGGACTTCCGTCAATGGTTGAGGAGAGGGTGGTAAGGCCCTCTCCATGAAGAAACATCTCGGACACAGGTTTGGCGGCCGGGTTTGGCCGGAACGCGATGCGGGACTCGACGCGGGTGGCTTTGGGCGACAAATGGAATGTCAGATGGACCCCGTCGATCAGGTGGCTGAATGGGGCATAGTCGGCCAGTTGGATTTCGGTGGATTTGGGGTCGGTCATTGCGCGGCCTTCGTCTGGGGTTCGCGGGCAACCTAGCGGCGCGTTTCGGGGGCGTCCACCTGCGTCGGAGCGCCTGCTTGCACGTGGAAACCCGTGACATTAGGGTCCGCCGGATTTTGCGCAGAAAATGTGACGTAAGGGGCCGGGAATGATGGAACGAGTGGACCGAAATGGGATGCAGGTTGCGAGCAGTCTGGCCGCATTTATTGAGGCCGAGGCACTGCCAGGCACAGGCGTTGAGGCGGATACCTTTTGGCAAGCGTTTGCGGATGTTGTCGCGGAGTTTTCGCCCCAGAACAAAACCTTGCTGGACGAACGTGAGTCGCTGCAAAATCAGATTGACGACTGGCACCGGGCGCGGGTCGGCCAGCCCCACGATGCCGAAGCCTATCAGGCGTTCCTGCGCAAGATTGGCTATCTGATCCCGGAAGGTGCAGATTTTGCCATCGACATCGACAATATCGACCCGGAGATTGCAACCATCCCCGGACCACAACTGGTGGTTCCGATCACCAATGCGCGCTATGCGCTGAACGCGGCAAATGCGCGGTGGGGATCGCTCTATGATGCGCTCTACGGGACCGATGCGTTGGGCGATGCACCTGACGGCAAGGGCTTTGACCCGGAGCGGGGCGCACGGGTGGTGGCCTGGGCGAAGGACTTCCTTGACCGGTCGGCGCCGCTGGCATCGGGTAGCCATGCGGTGTGTGATGGGTATTCGATTGTGGATGGGGCGCTTATGCCTGCGCTGGCGGATCCGGATCAGTTTGTCGGGTTTACCGGGGACGCAAATTCTCCATCCGGTATTTTACTTGTAAACAAAAGTTTGCATATCGAAATTGATGTATCACGTGAAGGTCAAATTGGAGCCTCGGACCCTGCGGGAGTGAACGACATCCGGCTGGAAGCAGCAATAACCGTCATTATGGACCTTGAGGACTCGGTGGCTTGCGTCGATGCCGAGGACAAAGTCGTCGCCTATCGCAACTGGCTGGGGCTGATGAAGGGCGATCTGGCCGAGGAGGTAACCAAGGGCGGCAAGACGTTCACCCCGTGCACTGAACCCGGACCGGGCCTATCAGTGGCCCCGGTGGTGGTGAAATTTCTCTGAAGGGTCGCGCACTGATGCTGGTTCGGAACGTCGGGCATCTGATGACCAATCCGGCAGTGCTGGACGGCGACGGAGGTGAGGTTTTCGAGGGTCTGCTGGACGCGATGGTGACAACGGCTGATCGCGATGCACGATCCTGTGCGGGACGGGCGCGGAATTCAGACGACGGTTCGATCTACGTCGTGAAGCCGAAAATGCACGGGCCGGACGAGGTGGCCTTCACCGACGATCTGTTTACGGCCGTCGAAGCCGCGTTGGGTCTGCCGCAGTACACAGTGAAACTGGGCATCATGGATGAAGAGCGCCGGACCAGCGCGAACCTCAAGGAGTGCATCCGCGCCGCGAACGCATCGGGTGGCGTTCATCAACACCGGCTTCCTGGACCGGACCGGGGATGAGATCCACACCTCGATGGAGGCCGGGCCGATGCGTCCGCAAGGAGCGAGATCAAGTCGACGCCATGGATCGCGTCCTACGAGGATCTGCAACGTCGATATCGGCCTTGCCTGTGGGTCTGGCCGGCAAGGCGCAGATCGGCAAGGGCATGTGGGCCGCAGCCGGATCTTATGGCGGCGATGCTGGACGACCAAGATCGGCCATCCGATGGCCGGAGCGAGTTGTGCCTGGGTGCCTTCGCCGACCGCTGCGACGTTGCACGCGACGCACTATCACGCGGTGGACGTGCATGCGCGGCAGGCCGAGTTGGCTGCGGGCGGGCCGCGTGGCTCGTTGGACGGATCTGTTGACGATCCCGTTGGCTGAACGTCGCAACTGGTCAGATGAAGAAATCTCGGACGAGATCGACAATAACGCGCAGGGAATTCTGGGCTATGTCGTGCGCTGGATCGATCAGGGTGTTGGTTGCTCCAAGGTGCCGGATATTCATGACGTTGGGCTGATGGAGGATCGCGCGACTTGCCGGATTTCGTCGCAGGCGCTGGCGAACTGGCTGCATCACGGAGTGGTCAGCGAGGCACAGGTAATGGAGGGCATGAAAAAGATGGCCGCTGTTGTGGATCGGCAGAATGCGGGCGATCCGGTCTATCGGCCCATGGGTCCGGGTTTTGACAGGGTGGCCTTCAAGGCGGCGTGCGATCTGGTGTTCGAAGGGCGCGTCCAACCGTCGGGTTATACCGAGCCCCTACTGCATGCGCGCCGGTTGGAGTTGAAGGCGGGGCCTCGCGAATAAATCGCTCGGTTCGTGGCTGCTGGCTATGTCTGGAGAGGCCAACCCCGCCAGACATCCGCGGGATATTTTTGGCGGAATGACAAAGCAGAGTTGCCTGTGAGAATGCAGTTGGCGAGAGACCCGCAGAGGGCGTATAAAGTGCGAGGTTTTCAACAGGGATTGCCATGGCGCGCGCTGTAATCGGAATTATCGGCAACCAGCATCTGATCAACGATGATTACGTTGTGCACGGTGTTGGGACGATGCTGTCCGAGGCGATTGCAGAGGTGTCGGATTGTCTGCCACTACTTGTGCCGCCGGATCCAGAGCTGATGCCACTGGCTGATCTATGCGCCGCCTGCGACGGTTTTTTGTTTACCGGTGGTCGTCCCAATGTGCATCCCGAGGAATATGGTCACGAAGAGACCCCGGCTCATGGAACGTTCAACCGGCGGCGGGATCGCCTAGCCTTGCCGCTGATCCGGGCCTGTGTCGAGCGCGGTCAGCCGATCCTTGCGGTGTGCCTTGGGTTTCAGGAATTGAACGTGGCGATGGGCGGGACCCTGCACCCGGAAATCCGCGATCTGCCGGGGCGAATGAACCATCGGATGCCGCCTGACGGGACGCTCGAGGAAAAATTCGAGCTGCGCCATGATGTGACATTTAACGCGGGCGGGCCGTTTGCGGCGATCATGGGGAGCAACGTGGTGCGAACCAATACGCTGCACGGACAGGGAATTGATACGCCAGGTGCGCGGCTGGTTGTGGATGGCTGGGCCGAGGACGGCACTCCGGAAGCTGTCTACGTCCGTGACGCGCCCGGGTTTGCCATGGGCGTGCAGTGGCATCCGGAGTGGAATGCTGCGGCCGACCCGGTATCACGCGCCCTGTTCGAGGCGTTCGGGGAATCGGCGCGGGACTGGCGGGCAGGGCCGCAAGCTGCCCAGCGGCGCGCGTAATCTGATGGTTTCCGGCAAGCGCCAACGCATCGGCGCCCACAATTCCAGTGAGAGCTAAGCCGTCGTCTAGAAAATACCTTGTGCGATAATCATGATGGCGCCGGCGGCAACGATGTAGCCGGCGTCGACCATCAGTGCATAGGTGCTTTTGCCTGAAAATTTGCCGCCTGACATCACGAAGGCGGCGGCTGCGAGGATTGCGATGATCGCGGTCCACAAGTCACCGGTCATTGCGGTGCGTCCTATGACAAGCGCCAGCAGAAACAGGGCGACCAGTTGGGCCACCATCGCGCCCACAGGCATGGATTGCGCCGAGCCCAGCTCGACGCCGGAGCCTTCCGCCCAGCCTTTGCCAAACAGCATCGGGCTGTAGACGGCCCAGCCCAGCAGGAAAGCGGCGATTGTGCCGGTGATGACGGCAATCCAGTTCAGTGCTTCGGCTTCCATGGTGTGTCCCCTAGATTGATTCAGTCTGCGTATTCGTCGCGTCGCTTGAGCCAAGCCATGGCGTACGAGAGGCCCCCCTCATCCCGGCCTTTGGCAGTCAGATCAAGTAGTTGGTAGGCTCCGTTGAAGTGATCCAGACCGCGTCCATAGGTAGAATAACTGTGGTAGACGGTTTCGTCATCATCTTTGACGAAGGTGGACAGGCCGGGGGCCTCGAGGCCTCCGAATCCGCCGGCTCTGTAATTGTAGCTGAAATCGCCGGAATCGAGCTGTTCCGGCGTGAATGTCACACCGAAATCTGCGTTGAAGTCCGAGACCCCGGAGGAGACCCATTTGAGATCCCAACCCATGCGTTTCTTATAGGCCTCCAGTGTAGCTAACGGCGCAGTTGAGGCGAGCACCAGCGTGGTATCGCGGTGGGCCAGATGGGCATCAATACCGTTCAGATTGTCAGCCCAATAGGAGCAGGACGGGCAGCCGGCCTCCCAATTTGCGCCGTACATGAAGTGATATACGGCCAGTTGGCGACGTCCGGCGAAGAGCTCCGAGAGGGTTTCTCGCCCATCCGGGCCATCGAAGGCATAGGGCTTTTCAACGCGCACCCAGGGCAGGGCGCGGCGTTGTTCGGCCAGTGCGTCACGTTCTCGGGTGTGGGCCTTTTCGGCGGCCAGAAGCGCACGGCGCGCTTCCAGCCAGTCTTCGCGGGATGCAATGGTGTGGGTCATTGCCCCATCACCTCGGCCTGTTTGGCAAGGATCGCGCCCCAACCTTTTTCATGGTTGTCGCGGCTTTCTTCGTCCGCAAATTTCACATGGGTCAGCGTGACTTTGGTGCCATCGCCATCGTCGGCGAAATCGAGTGTGACGGTGCTGTCATCGACTGAAAACGGCGATTCCCAAGTAAAGACGATCTGGTCGTGCGGATTGATGACTTTATAGGTGCCGCCGTGAGGCAACTCGTCCTCTCCGGCCATCATCAGGATCGAAAACCGGCCGCCGACGCGGGGGTCGGTTTCGGATTTCGGTTCGGGCATTTCTGGCATCGGTTTCATGAACCGCGCCAGCATTTTTGCGTCGAGCCATGCGTCAAACACACGGGCACGCGGGGCAGCAATAGTACGTGATGTGGTCAGGGAAAGGTCAGTCATTGGTCGTCCTCCGTTAAGATATCGTCGAGCGCTTCGAGGCGCATGTCCCAGATCGAACGGAGCTGCGCGAACCAGTCGTCGACCTGGGACAGGGGTCCCATTTCGACAGCAATGATGTGTTCGCGCCACTCGGTGCGGCGGCTGACAAGGCCGGCCCGTTCCAGCACTTTGATGTGCTTGGAGACGGAGTTGAGCGACATGTCGAACCGTCGGGCGATGTCGGTCACGCGGGTCGGGCCGTGCTGTGCAAGCAGGGTCAGCACGGCGCGCCGGGTGGGATCGCTGGCGGCCTTCAGGATGTCGTTCAGGTCCGGGGTTTCTCGTTCAACCATATGGGTGATTTAAAGTGAGTCGCCAATTGAGTCAACCCATAGGGTGAATGATGTGCCTCACCCGACTCTGCGGTTCTCAACCTGAGGGGGGCGTGCTAGGCATTTCCCGAACATGGAGTGAGCGATGCCTGACGTAAGCATGGTGGTGAATGGCGAGGCGCGCAGTGGTGATGTTGAAGGACGCACGCTGCTTGTCGATTTCCTGCGTGAGGGGCTTGGGCTGACTGGCACCCATGTGGGATGCGACACGTCCCAGTGCGGGGCCTGCGTGGTACATGTGGACGGACAGGCGGTGAAGTCCTGCACGATCTTCGCGCTCGAGGCTGACAGAGCTGAGGTCACGACCATTGAAGGGATCGCGGGGCCTGACGGGTCGCTTTCACCGATGCAAAAATCGTTCCGCGATCATCATGGGTTACAATGTGGTTTTTGCACGCCGGGCATGGTGATGACGGCGCTCAAGTTGTTGGAAAATAATGCGAAACCATCCGAGGCGGAGGTGCGCGAGGGGCTGAAGGGCAACTTCTGCCGTTGCACCGGTTACCAGAATATCGTGCGTACGATCCTGGCGGCGTCCGGGCAGGACATTCCTGTGACCTCGGTGGAGTAGGGCGGATGTATGATTTCGAATTCCTGAAGCCCGCGTCACTGGATGACGCTGTGGCAGCGCTGGCCGAAGAAGGCGCGCAAGCGTTGGCGGGCGGTCAGACGTTGATCCCGACTTTGAAGGCACGTCTGGCGATGCCGTCCGCTTTGATTAGCCTGGATGGCGTTGAGGAATTGCGTGGGATTTGCAGTGACGATCAGGGGCGGATTTGCATTGGGGCGATGACGACGCACGGCGCGATTGCCCGGGCGATGTCAGGCAAGGTGGCCGGGGTGGCGCATCTGGCCGGAGAAATCGGCGATCCGGCGGTACGCAATCGCGGGACAATCGGTGGCTCACTGGCGAACAACGATCCGGCGGCGTGCTGGCCTGCGGCCGCTCTGGCGTGCGGGGCGACCATCCGAACGAATGTTCGAGAGATCGAGGCGGGTGATTTCTTCGATGGCATGTTCACCACTGCGCTGGACGAAGGTGAACTGATCGTCGAAGTCAAATTCCCGGTGCCTGAGCTGAGTGCCTACGGCAAATTCGAGCAGCCCGCGTCCCGGTTCGCGCTGGTCGGAGTCTTTGTTGCGAAGTTTGGCGATGGCGTGCGGGTGGCGGTGACCGGTGCCTCTGAGGAGGGTGTGTTCCCCTGGCGCGAGGCTGAGGCGGCGCTGGGCGCTGAGTTTGGCATTGAGGCGTTGGAGGGCATGTCCCCGGGCGCCGAAGGCCTGCTGGGTGATATCCACGGAACGCCCGAATACCGCGCGCATTTGGTCGGCGTGATGACCCGCCGCGCCGTGGCCGCTTGCGCCTGATCCATGATATCTGGGGCAGTTTTCACAGCCTGCCGGGCTGGGTACAGCTATGGCTGGCTTTGGTGCTCGTTCCGGTCAATTTTGCCTCATTGATCTGGTTTGACGTGGCTGGGGGCGCGGTGGTGGCGATCCTCGCGGTCGGAGGCATTCTGCCAAACGCCATCCTGTTGCTGCGCGAGCGCGGGTTTTCGCGGGCGATGGCGTTCTCGCACCTCGCGATCTGGCCGATCCTGATCGTCGTTCTGGTGATCTGGCTGGCGCAGGGCGGGTCGGACGTGCCGCGCTGGTATCTGTGGACGCTGCTGATTGTGAATGCCGTCTCGCTGGGGTTCGACCTGCGGGACGGCTGGCTGTGGGCCAAGGGGGACAGGGCTGTGGCCGGTCGCTGAAGGATTGCGCTGCGATGCCGCGCGTCCCCAGCGTGCGGGCCTTACACTCCCGGATTATCTTTGGAGAAAAGACGAGCGAGAGTGGTCGGTGGCTGTGTCAGCAGGCGTCGGTTTGCATCCCGGTGTGGTCTGAATCGGGGTTGCCGGGGCGGCGGGGTTTCGATCTGAGTTGAGCGTGGAACGCCGGGAAACGCCATGAGTGCTGCGCACCAGACTGCGGATCGGATCGGACTGGGGATCGGGCTGATCCTGGCTTCGGTCTTTGCGATGGCGTTCGCGGATGCGGTGATCAAGCTGGTCAGTGCGGATGTCACCCTTTGGCAGTTGTTCTTCGCGCGCTCGGCGGTTGCCATGCCGATCTTGCTGGCGACGATGTGGGTGGCTGGGTCCCGCTCTGCTGTACATGCGCCGGGGTGGGTTGCATTGCGCAGCGGGCTCTTGGTTCTGGCCTGGGTCTCGTATTATTCGGCGCTGCCGGTGCTGAGCCTGTCAGTCGCTGCCGTCGCCATCTACACCAATCCGATTATCACCGCGCTGTTGTCGGCCGCCCTGATTGGCGAGCGCGTGACCATGCGCCAGTGGGGCGGTGTGTTTCTTGGGTTCCTGGGTGTCGTGGCCATTCTGCGCCCCGGAGGCGACGATTTCTCGTGGTTCGTTCTGCTGCCGATCCTGGGGGCCGTGTTCTATTCGCTGGCGATGATCCTGACGCGCTGGAAGTGCCGCAGTGAAGCGCCGATATCGCTGTCGCTTGCGCTCCACTTGGCATTTGTCGTGTCGGGACTGGTTGGTCTTCTTGTCCTTTGGGGACTGAACCTCGAAGGATCAACCCGATCGGCGTTTCCGTTCCTTTTGGGTGGATGGGTACAGATGGGACTACGGGAGTGGGCCGTGATGGGGATGTTGGGTATACTCGCAGCGGGATATTTCGCCGGCGTCGCGCGTGCTTATCAGATCGCACCGCCCTCGGTGATTGCGACGTTTGACTACGGCTATCTGGTGTCGGCAGCGATCTGGAGTTTCGTTTTCTTTGCCGAGGCTCCCGATAGCATGACCGTTCTGGGCATGGTGTTGATTACCGGGGCCGGAGTGCTGGTAGCGCGGTGGTAGCTGGCGCTCAGAACCTGGCGTTTTCGGCGACGAGGATGCGCAGGGTGCCGGTTGTTTCGAACCCCGCAGTCAGCGCCCGGTCGAGGTCATCACCCGACTCGTAGCCGACAATCGGCAGGTTGGGATCAAGCGCCGCGACAGCCGCTGTTGCGCGTGGGTAGGTCGCGGCGGACGGCGTAGCGGCGAAAACATTTGAAATGCCGATGCAGTCCGCGGACCTGTTGGCGATGCAGCCTGCCTGAAACGCGCCGTCGAAAAACTCACCAAGAAAATGCACGTCGGGGTGGCAGAGAAGCTGCGGCGGAAACATGCACTGCGGAGTTGGGGAGCCCGAGGATTTCCAGGCTTGCTCCCACAGAAGTAGATCGGCTGGGGTTTCGACGGTCTGCCAATTCCCAGGGTCAGCGGATGCTGACGCCTCGCGCCAGAGCCATGAGGCCTTGAACAAGGGCGTGAAGCCGTTTGCAGCAAGCTCCATCTGGCAAAAGCTGTCTTTGAGACCGACCCGGCCTGCGAAGACCTGAGCCAGTTTGGCAATTTCCGCGCGGCAGTCGTCTTGTTGGTTGGGGGCGAGAATGGTGAGGTTTGAATAAGACGGCGGCGGGGCGTCTTGCCCAAGAAAGGCGAATGGCAAGCGGGTGTGGCGCAGGCCGTGCGCGTCGAACATCGCTTCGTAGAGGTGAGCGTTGTTGTTCGCGGCGATGATGGCGCGCTGGTCTACCGGCAATGGGGGCTCCAAATGAAAAAGGCCCCGCGTTGGGGGCCCTTTCGCAGCTTTCGTCAGGTTTACTTTGCGGGACCGATCATCATGACCATCTGGCGGCCTTCCATCTTTGGCATATTCTCGATCTTGCCCAAAGCTGCCTCTTCGACGTCGTCCGCCACACGTTCCAACAACTCACGCCCCAGGTTCAGGTGCGCCATTTCGCGGCCCCGGAAACGCAGAGTGATCTTCACCTTGTCGCCGTTCTCCAGGAATTTCGTCACGTTGCGCATCTTGACGTCGTAGTCGTGCACGTCGGTGTTGGGCCTGAACTTGACCTCTTTAACCTCGATAATCTTTTGCTTTTTGCGGGCTTCGGATTCGCGCTTCTGCGTCTCGTACTTGAACTTGCCGAAGTCCATGATCTTGACCACAGGGGGTGTTGCGTTCGGCGAAATCTCGACAAGGTCGAGCCCGGCCTGATCTGCCAGCTCCATCCCGCGTTCGGGTGTCACGACACCCACATTTTCACCGTCTGCGCCGATAAGGCGAATTTCCGAGGCCCGGATGCGATCATTGACGCGGGGGCCGGTTTCACGCACCGGAGGTGCGTTATGAGGTCTGCGAGCGATGGCAGGTCTTCCTTTTATGGTTATCGTAGTCTTGAGCGCGCAAATTAGGGCGCGGGCGTGGAGCATTCAAGTGCGAATACGGCGATATGCCGCGCATCGGGGCTGGAACTTTGCGCTCGACAGGCTTACGTGGGGCCAAATTCAGTCAACCAAGGGTGGGACCAATGAACCGCACGATCATTTACATCATCGCCGCCGCTGCCATCATCGGCGCGGTCCTTCTTCTCGTTCGAAACGACGATGCCCCCCAGGTCGCCACGACCCAAGTCGAAGAGGCTGCTGAGGACGTTGCTGCAGAAAGCGCCGTTGAAGTTGAAGCTGCAACGGAATCAGCTGCCGAATCCGTCGAAGCCGAAAGCGCTGAGGCCGCCGAAAGCGTCGCCGAGACGGTTGCAGAAGAAGCCGAGAACGCAGCTGCAGCCGTTGCTGGAGCTGTCGATAGTGCCGTTGAAGCTGTCACCGAGGGTGCGGAAAATGCTGCCGAAGCGGTAGAAGAGGTGGTCACGGATGCCACCGAGAGCGCAACTGAGACCACCGAAGAAATGGCGGATGACGCAAGTGACGCGGCCGGTGAAGCAGCCGAGATGGCCAGCGATACGATGGCGGATACCTCGGGAGCAGCGACCGAGATGGCCGCTGATGCGACGGAAACCGCCGAAGAAATGGCGGAAGACGCAAGTGACGCGGCCGGTGAAGCAACCGAGATGGCCAGTGATGCGATGGAAGATACCTCGGAAGCAGCGACCGAGATGGCCGCTGATGCAACCGAGACCACCGAAGAAATGGCAGAGGGCGCAGTTGAGACCGCAACCGAGATGGCAAGCGATACTGCAGACGCCGCGACTGAGATGGCAGACGATGCAGCCGAAGCTGTGACCGAAATGGCCGCTGACGCTACGGATGCGACATCCGAGATGGCGGCGGAAACCGCTGAAGCCGCGGGCGAAGAAATGGCCGCCATGAGCGAAGAAACAGCCGAGCCCATGGCCGAAGGGACCCACAGTGACGCGATGACGCCGGACCTCAACGTTCTGCTCACGACCGAGGGTTGGGATGCAGAGAAAGTGAACGAAGCTATCGATGCCTCGGACTTAAACGCGTTGCGCAAGACAGGCCTTAAGACGCTTGTCGATGCTGCTCCGGAAAGCGGCGCGTTGCTGGATGCCGCAATCGAAACCGTGCGTAAGGCGTTGAACGTCGAAGGCTGACCTTTCGAACGCCGGTAATTCTGGAACCTCGCCAAGCAATTGGCGGGGTTTCTTTTTGTGCGCGATCCTCAGCGAAATTCTCGTACAGTTCCGATTGCGAGGGGGTCGACGATGGTGGGCAAATTCTCAAACGCGTTCAGTTTGCCGTGCCCCTGACCCTACAATAAAAGGGCGACACTCGGGTTTTTGGCGGTTGGGCAGACACGGGGGCCGCCGGCCATGATAAAATACCGGCTCTGATGGATCTTCAGCGTCAGCCGGTTGCCTCAAACGCTTCGGCAATACCTTTCAGCGAACTGGGCAGGGCTATGGCTCTGTTGTTGGTCGCTAATGAATACTTCAGGGTGATTTCCTCGCCAGCCGCAGATTCATCCGCGATCCGTCCCGTCAGTGCGACTTTGCCGATGCAGCCGCGCTGGATGCACGTTTCCAGGGGGATGATGAATGGCGAACTTGCGTCGATTGTCGTACTCATCCCTTCCGAGAAGGCCAGGCCAAGCGGCACGAGCGCCGTCAAAGTCACAACCTCGGTTTCAGGGTCAATGCCGATGTTGAAACGGGCGATTGGGCGGCGCGGCTCTCCGGTGACAAGCGTTTGGGTTACCGCACAAGTAGTCTCGCCTTCGGCGATTGCTGTGCAGGCATAGGTCCAGTCACCGAAAACCGTGCCAGCTTTATGACTTGCGTCCTGCGCTGCGAGCGAACCGGTATCCAACGGCTGCCTCATGATGCCTAATCCCATGCGCGAATTTTCGGAATATGGTTTAATAACAGTAATTTAGCGCTTCATAGGAACTTGCCGTGTCTCAGTGCATCTTGCCTTTTTGCGGGCGATGCATTTGGGGGATATGGTTCGGGATTCCTGACGCTCTGCAGGCCTTAGTCAAATGTGAAATGGAACAAATCAATCTCACGCGCATTGCGTGCGCGCACTATCTCAATGGTCTCATCTGTATAAAACTGACGATAGTCGCGCGCCGTCGGCTTGCGATGCTCGCCTTTCGCTCTTGGTAAATTGGGGACCCTAGGCACCATCAGTGTGTCTACAAAAGCCCTGAAATCTGCCTCCAAGGTCTCATATCGCAACATAATATCGCAAACCGGCGCGCCATCGATTGAATACATCTCGAAGGTTTTTCGTTCGGGGCGACGGACACGACGCCGGACAAACTTGTCGAAATCCGGAGGCGTCGGGTTGTTTCGTGTGACCCAGAAATAGAGGGAAACTTCGCGATCCCAAGGGTTCCTTACTATCGAAACTTTCGTGTACGCGTCGAACTCCGTTGGGTCCATGGATTTGCGCACGGATGCGGCGTTCATGTGCTCGTAGTAGGCAAGTCCTGCGCGCGATTTCTTGCGACCAAACTGCGCCAGAACACGGGAACGCATCGATACATACGCATCTGGAATCTCCAGATTTCGTGCGCCGCTGCCACGGCCGAGCGCCATGTCTTCTGCGGATAAATACGTAACGACATCGTCGGCGCCGCAAATTTCGGACAAGGCCAACTCGACGCTGGTCCCACCAGTTTTTTGCGTTTTGAGAAAGATGAATCGATGACTGTGCGAGATGATCATTTTGTCTGGATGCAGTGTCGGCAGCCTGCTTAGCTAGAACGAAAATGCATGTACATTCAAATTATCTGATTTGAGTTGCCATTAGGCAGCAACGAACCAGACAGTGCGGGCACATTGTGCGGTTCGTTGACAGCCGCAGTTGGAACTTGGTACGCACTTCGAAACCTCCCAAGTCGATGAGACGCAGAGCGTGAATGGAACGGTAACAAGCCTGAGTTCGGTGCCAAGCGATGATCTGCGACCCGCTCCCCTCCAGGCGGAACCAAAGACGGCTGTTCAGCGCAGCCTATGCGACGCATTTTCCGAGGCACTGTCGACGTCAGCTGTGGGCCTGGATGACGACTTCTTTGATCTAGGCGGAGACTCACTGAACGGTGAGGCACTGGCCCTTTTGTTAACCGAGATCCTGGGCAAAAACTTTCCGATCGCAGCACTGTTGGATTTTCCCACGCCTCGGCTCATCGAACAGGAGTTTATCTTATCGTCGCTGCCAAAAAGTGAGGCGATTGCCAACACGGTGCCATTCTTTTTGGTTCATGGGAAAGGCGGCTATACGTTCTTGCGTCCAGATTTTTTAAGCGGTCTGGCCAAGGGACGCAAAATGGTTGTGTTCGAGTTGCCTGGACTACGTGACCATCGCGACACACCCCACCGGATAGAAGGTATCGCAAAAGCATATGTTGCCCAGCTTCTGGCGGAGTACCCCGAAGGGCCCATTTTCTTAGCCTCATTCTGCGCTGGCGGCTTGATCGCATTGGAAATGGCGCATCAACGCCGCGCGCTTGGCCGACCCGCTCAACACATTGTCTTGGTGGATCCGGGAACGCCGCGCGAAATGATTCTGCGTCACGAAGGAAAAAAGGATTCGATTATCCGGCGTATCGCACTCGCACCAATCACAGGCCGTTTTTCCGGGCGCATAGCGCCCGCTGACTTCAACGATGACTGTGCGTCGTCAGAGTTTTTGGAACCAAGAACGGCCTAAACTAAGAGAGAGTCTGGCTCATCTGATTTCTGTGATTATGCGGCGCGTTGTCTGTGATGCAAGCGCCGCGTTTCGAGCGTCTTTCGTTTGATCCTTTCTCTTTGTTTTAGAATGGCTTTGTCACGGCCGAAGTAGACGTCGGATGGCGTGACGTTGTTGAGGCTCTCGTGGTACCGCTGATGATTGTAGTGTTCGACGAAGGCTTCGATCTGGGCTTCGAGATCGCCCGGCAAGAAGTAGTTTTCGAGCAAGATGCGGTTCTTCAGGGTTTGATGCCATCGCTCGATCTTGCCCTGAGTCTGCGGATGATACGGCGCACCGCGAGAATGCTTCATGCCTTTGTCCTGCAGCCATTCAGCAAGGTCGCCTGAGACGTAGCTGGAGCCATTATCGCTGAGCAGGCGTGGCTTGTGAACGACGTGGACCTGATCACAGCCGGATGCCTGCAGGGCCAGATCGAGCGTATCTGTCACATCCTCAGCCCGCATGTTCGTGCACAACTTCCACGAGATGATGTACCGGCTGTAATCGTCGAGGATCGTGCTGAGATAAAACCAACCCCAGCCGAGAACTTTGAGGTAGGTGAAGTCGGTTTGCCAAAGCTGATTGATGGCGGTGGTCTTGTCGGTGAACTCGCTCGCTGCCTTGATAACAATGAAGGCGGGGCTGGTGATCAGATCGTGGGCTTTCAGCACTCGGTAGACCGAAGATTCTGAGACAAAGTAGCGGTTCCGATCCGTGAAGGTCACCGCCAGTTCGCGCGGCGACAGCTCCGTTTCCTTCAACGCCAGCTTGACGACCTTGCGGCGCACCGTGTCAGGAATGCGGTTCCAGACGTTTTTTGGCTTGGGGGATTGATCCTGCAGCCCAGCCTCGCCACGCTGCAGATACCGATCATACCAACGGTAAAATGTGGTGCGGGGCAGGCCCATTTTTGCCAACGTCTGACGTGCTGACAGGTGCGATCCCTCGACCAGCCGGATGATCTCCAGCTTCTCGGATGGGTGATACCTCATTCTTGGTCGCCCCCATCCCCTGTCATGCTTTTTTTGAGCAAACGGAGGTCAAGCGTCTGCTCCGCAACGACCTCCTTCAGGTCCCGAGCTTCGCGCCGCAGATCCTTGACCTCGTCGGTCGTCGCAGCACGCGCTGTATCGCCCGCCAGGCGTCTCTTCCCGGCCTCCATGAAGTCCTTCGACCATTTGTAATAGATGCCCTGTGAGATGCCCTCACGGCGACACAGCTCGGCAATACTGTCCTCGCCGCGCAGGCCGTCCAGTACGATGCGGATCTTCTCTTCCGATGAATATTGCCTGCGGGTCGCCCGCTTGATGTCTTTGACGATCTTCTCGCCGGCGCTCTTCGTTGTCTGTCTCATGCCCCACTCCTCAGTGGTTACGATGCGCCAACAACTCTCTCTTATCAAATCGCCCTATTTGGACCCATAAGCGCTGACGTCAGACAGTAAAAGGCACCAGCAACGCCATGCCGAAGATGCCCGAAAGCCCGGGAATCATCCCCACGACCAAGCCCGCCAGAACGCCGGTCAGAAGTAGAAGCAGGCGCACGGGTTCAAACGCTTCGGATATGGCGGCCGCGATCAACTCCATGACATGTTATTGCTGCCTTGTGACAAGGCCCGCTCTATTCAGTCAATGCGCGCGCGCGCTCCAGCAAATCTGGATCGGCTTGATATCGGTTCGCAACCCAGCTCTCGATCGCGGCACCACCGCTATTGTTCAGCGTTGAACGCGCCTTCGTCATTTCGTCCCGGAACGCATCATCCTGCAACAAAGCCTCTAAAGCAGTACGATAGCCCTCTACAATTTCGTCCGACGTGCCAGCGGGTAGAAGTAGAGGTGAGTAGTAGCCAACGTCGGAGGTCGCAAACTCGACAGCCTCGGCGACAGACGGGTCTTCTATCAACGACAGCAGGGTCGGCGCTGCATCTGCTAATGAAGCGTCGGCCGGGCCGACCAGAATGACAACTTCCATCACCTCTGGGTCGTAGCGGGTCGCAAACCTCGACAGCGGCACGCCGCAGCGCCCGTCGATTTCGTTGCGCAGGATGGCCGAGTTAATTCCCGCGACGCCCTTGAACCCCGTCACGATGTCGAACGAGGCCGCCAGTGCCTTCTTGATGATGGCCGCATGCACGTAGGTCGTGCTGCCCCGCCCGGTCGCTCCGAAGACGAAATCCTCACTCCGCAAATCGTCAATCGAGTCGATTCCCGCATCCCGACGAACCACGCAGGCGAGCGGTTCATTTGAAAAGTTCCCAACGTAGCGTAGCGCGTCGACTTTCAGGTCTGCCAGATCGGGGCGCAGGACAGCACTGTTGGGCATGCTCCCCGAAATCATACCGAGCACTGACCCGTCCGAAGGCTCAGTCGTCAGCAGCATCTTGGTCAGTTTCGCGCTGCCTGCACCGGGCACATTGGCCACAACAACATCGGTAACACCCGGCATGTGCTTTCCCAGGTGTCGTGCCACTATACGGGCACGCACATCATTGGGCCCGCCCGCAGAATAGCCGACTTTGATCGTCACGGTTTCGGCGTTCACCGAGTTATGCCCGAAAGTTGGTGATGGCCTGAAGTAGGCGGCATATCATGGCGGTGTTGAAGCGCCGTCATTCTCAAAGAGAAAGGATATGCCACCATGGCCAAATCTACTGTTGTCCCGTTCGAACTGCCATCGGAAATTTCGCCTGATCCGTTGACCGCGGTGATCCAGGCCGGGGCGAAGGAGTTGCTGCGCACGGCGGTTCAAGCCGAGGTTTCCGCCTTTATCGCCGAACACGCACATCTTCTGGACGAGGACGGTCGCCAGCGTTTGGTGCGCCACGGATTTCTGCCCGAGCGAGAAATGATGACCGGGATCGGGACGGTACCAGTGCAGGTTCCGCGTGTTCGAGACCGCGGCGGCAACGCTGATGGGAGCAAGATCAAGTTCCGCTCTTCGCTGGTGCCGCCGTATCTGCGCAAGACGAAGTCGGTGGAGGAACTTCTGCCCTGGCTTTATCTGAAAGGCATCTCGACCGGCGACTTCAGCGAGGCGCTGTCCGCGCTTCTGGGGCCGGATGCCGAGGGGCTGTCGTCCTCAACTATCACGCGCCTGAAGGCCAACTGGTGGGAAGAATATGAGACCTGGCGCAAACGCGACCTCACGGGCAAGCGCTATGTCTACATCTGGGCGGATGGGGTTTACTTCACGCCCCGGTTGGGCGGCGACCGTCAATGTATGCTGGTGATTATCGGTGCAGACGAATACGGCGAGAAGGACGTTCTCGCCATCATGGACGGGTTCCGCGAGAACGCCGATAGCTGGCGCGACCTGCTGAAAGGGCTGAAAAAGCGCGGACTGACTGTTCCGCCCGAACTGGCCACCGGCGATGGTGCACTCGGCTTCTGGACCGCCCTGAGAGATGTCTATCCCGAGACCCGTGAGCAGCGGTGTTGGGTTCACAAGACGTCAAACGTGTTGGGCGCGATGCCCAAATCCCTGCACGAAAAAGCCAAGGCTGATCTGCAGGACATCTGGATGGCCGAGACGAAAAAGGAGGCAAACGCCGCCTTCGATCTCTTCGTGGACACCTACGGCGTGAAATACGAGAAGGCCGTGGCCAAACTGGTCAAGGATCGTGATGAGCTCCTGGCCTTCTATGACTTCCCGGCCGAGCATTGGAAACACATCCGGACCACGAACCCGATCGAAAGCGTCTTCGCCACGGTCCGGAACCGCACCCGGAAGACCAAGGGCTGCCTCAACCGCAAGACCGCCCTCGCCATGGTCTTCAGGCTGATGATGTCAGCCAAGAAGAAGTGGCGGAAGATCTCCGGGCCAAACCGTCTGCCCGAGATCATTCAGGGGGTTGAGTTCAAAGACGGCATCAAGCAACTTCAAACCGCCGCCTGATGACGGCCGTCACCAACTTTTGGGCATAGCTCCGTTCACCATGGTGCCAAGTCCAACCGCCAACATCAGTGGCAGCAACCCAACAGCCAAATTTCTGACTATGCTCATCCTGATCCATCCATTCGCATGCTTTGAAAATTTTTGTGTTCCGGTGATGGATACGAGGTGGGTGGCTCCAAAACAACCTAGACCGCCCCAAAAAAACTATGAAGAAACCAAGAGATGAACGAGAGCGGATTTCGCGCCAACTTTCGCGTGAGGTGCCCCTAGTTTGCTGGATACCTGCCAAGTTCCGTTTTTGCTGTCGGATTTCAAAGTCAACGGGCGACGCATGCCGATGTTCGTATGCTTGCGTTTCCGGTTGTAGAACATCTCGACATAATCGGACACATCCCGTCTGACGTCGTGCCGGGTCGAGTAGGTGCACAGCCTGTCTTGCTCCTGCTTCAGCTGCTGAAGAGACTTTTCGGCGACCACGTTATCACGGCAATTCCGGCAGACGCACATGCTCGGTTGAGTGGTCTACAACCAATCATGTGTGGCGTTCTTTTGAGTCCGTGATTTTTCGCCACAAGATATGCTTAATGATTGTGGTTGGTGATTGGAAATTTTGGCGAGCGGAGCTTTCGAACCATTACTTCCCTGCCTTACGCTCTCTTGCGTTTTACCTCAGTGCGAAGGCCCAATCTGGCGGATTGAGAAGTTGGCGGGTGCCGGTAGGAATTGGAACCATCTGAGCGCCAGTCACAGCTTGGGGGCCAGCTGGATAAAGATCATGGTTAAGATATTGGCATTAATAGATAAGCCAATAGTAGTGGTGCGGGCGGTGGGACTCGAACCCACACGGGGCGAACCCCTTCAGATTTTAAGTCTGATATGTCTACCATTCCATCACGCCCGCACGGGCAAAGGCATGATTAGCTGAAGATGAAATTGGATGAAATCGCTTTGGTCGATTTCATTCGGGTACATTCGTTGACGATCCAGAAACCAGTGACTGCCGGTCCCGTTAGTGGCGGACGCTAGCAGCTTGCACACTCCAAACGATTGCAAGTGGGGTTCGGATGTCGTCGCCATCGTCGCAGTGAACAGCGCGTCACCCCATCAACCTCGGGTCGAATGGATAGGTGGTCAGGTTTTCATATCCGTCCTCGGTCACAAGCACCTGATCTTCCAACTTGATCGAGAAATCGCCGCCGTCCGGGCTGATCAGCGCTTCGACGCAGAACACCATGCCGGGCTGCACCTCGTAGTCGTAGGCGCCTTCGACGAAATTATCCGGGTAGGCGATCAGCGGCCATTCATCGCACAGGCCCACGCCGTGCATTTGGCAGCCGTATTTCAGACGCTGGTACTGAGGGTCCAATTGGTGCGCCTTGAAAGTTAGGTCTCGCATTGGGCGGCCCGGTTCCAGCAGGGCCATGTTCGCCATGATGTGATCGTGCCCGTGGCGCATCGCGTCGATCATGTCGGGGCGCGGTGCCTGGTCGCCAATCCACCATGTTCGAGAAATATCGACGCAGATGCCGTAGCTGCCGATCAGGTCAGTGTCGAAAGCGACGATCTCGTTCGGCCGGACGATCCGTCCGCCGCATTCCTGAAACCAGGGGTTGGTGCGGGGTCCAGAGGTCAGTAGGCGGGTCTCGATCCACTCGCCGCCGCGTTTGATGTTCTCGGCGTGGAGGACGGCCCAGATGTCATCCTCGCAGGTTGTGCCGTCGCCAACGTGGGAGCGGGCGAAATCCTCCATGACCCGGATCGCCGCCTCGCAGGCGTGGCTGGCGCAGCGCATAGCCTTGATCTCGTCAGGGCCTTTGATCGAGCGCGCCTTCTCGGTCAGCTCTTCGCCCTCGGTGACGGTAAAGCCGATGCGTTCCAGCGAGCGTAGGGCGTGCAGCATCGGTTTGTCCGCCGCCAGCCGCATGTTTCCGCTGCCGTGTTCGTGGATCAGGTCGCGGACTTCGGCTGCGAAAACATCCGCTTGCGCGCCAACCTTGTCACCACGGTCGAAATAGAACAGGTCCGCACCAGAGCGTGCCTCCTTCACCAGCGGGTTGAAGGCGGTCAGAAACGGCGCGTTCTTGTAGTCCCAGATCACCATGTAGCCGTCGGCGCAGACCAGCACGGCGCGGAACGGGTTGTGGGTGTTCCACAGCTGCATATTGGTGCTGTCGGTGGCGTAACGGATGTTGAGCGGGTCAAACATCAGCACTCCGCCCAGATCACGCTCGATCACATGCGAGACGAGGCGTTCCCAACGATATCGGCGCATGGCAGGCAGATCAGGCAGTTCCAGCCCTGCTGCCTCCCACTCGGCGAAGGCCAGGGCCGTTGGGCCGATTTCAACCCGGTCGGCATCATTGGGGGTGCCGTCGCCGAGCATAGCACCACGCGTTGGGTCGATCTTCCGGCTGTCGCGATAGTGGTTGTTCATTAGCGCCTCCGTCAGAGGCAGAGTGGGGTCGGGGAAGTGGTTGCGTCCCGCCAAAAAACGACGCGACGGGGTGTCGCGGGTGGAATAGGGGGCATGGGTTTCTTGGTTGGAACGGACGTTGGTAACCAGAGCGCTTTCGCGCGGAACAGTCCTAAAAAGCGCCGGGCGACTGCCTGTCTGCGCACAAGGCAGACGTTCCTGCCACGTTTTGCAACCTGCTGAGTTCAGAGATAACGCCGCACGATAAACTGCCCTACGCTACCGTCTGTGGGACGGCCCGAAGACTGGCACCCGCGCCGCTTGCGCTCAATGGCTGGGAACCCCGATAAAGGCAAATACTGACGCTTGGATATTGTCAAACGGCCCTACGTTCCTTCGCCAACAAACGCCTTCTCGACCACATATTCCGCCGGATCGCTGTTGGCCCCTTCGCGCAGACCATAGCCTTCCAGGATTTCTTTCAACTCGGTGTTCAGCGCCATCGAGCCGCAGACCATGGCGCGGTCATTCTCACGGGTGATTTCCGGTAGCCCGAGGTCTCTGAAAATCTCGCCTGACCGCAACCGGTCGGTGACGCGGCCCATGACGGGCGATTCCTCGCGCGTTGTGGTCGGATAGTAGGTCAGCTTGTCGCCGATAAATTCGCCGATCAGCGGGTCGTCGGCCAGGGCTTCGACCAGTTGCTTTCCGTACTCCAGTTCCGCCACTTCGCGGCAGGTGTGGCACAGGATGACGCGGTCGTAATTCTCGTAGGTCTCCGGTTCGCGCACGAGGCTGGCGAAAGGCGCAATCCCGGTGCCGGTGGCGAAGAACCACAGTGTCTTGCCGGGCAGCAGGGCGTCGTGGACCAGCGTGCCGACGGGTTTAGGGCGCAGGATGATCTGGTCGCCGACCTCGATATGCTGCAACCGGCTGGTCAGCGGGCCATCGGGCACCTTGATCGAATAGAACTCCAATTCATCATCCCAACTGGGTGAGGCAATGGAATAGGCGCGCAGCAGCGGGCGGCCATTATCACCCATCAACCCAATCATCACGAACTCTCCGGAACGGAACCGCAGGGATTGGGGTCGGGTGACACGGAACGAGAACAGCCGATCCGTCCAGTGGCGCACTTGCGTCACGGTCTGGGCGTCGGGCAGCACGGGTGTTGCCACGGGCTGGGCAGCAGTTTCGGTCACGGGGGTTTGGTCCGTCATTGGTCAGGTCTTTCGAGATATGTAAGGGAGTCAGGCGCTGGCCGAAAGGGCGGCGAGGCGCGATTGATAGTCGCGGTTTGGCCCGGCCGCTTTGGGCGCACGGGCGATCCATTGGGATTCCGGCTGCCGGGCGAGGATTTCCGGGGTCGGTTCAACCTCGTCAAAGCCGGACTTGCGGGCCAGCGGGTATTGATCGGCAATCAGCAGTCCGGCGGCGCGCAGGCGTCCAGTGTAGCCGAGGCGGCGCAATTGGCGGGCCAGCGTGAAGCCGCGCCCGTCGGCGTAACCGGAAAAGACGATGCGAATAAACGGGGCCTGCATGTGATCGGCAAGGTCGCTGGCCTCGGCCTCGCCCGGAACGTCAATCGGGGCTGCCGAATCATCGCTGTGAAACCCATCGTCGCGAACGATGGTCGAGGGGGTGGCGGCGATTGTCATGAGACGTCTCCGGTCTATTCGGCGGCGATGGCGGGGCGCACTGCGCCATCCGCGTCAAAATGAATGCCGCACTCGGTTTTGGCCTTGCCGCGCCAGCGACCGGCGCGGGCGTCTTCGTCGTCGCGCACTCGTGTGGTGCAGGGTTCGCAGCCAATGGATTTGTAGCCTTTGGCGATCAGCGGATGTTTGGGCAGGCCATTGCGCCGCATGTAGTTCTCGATGTCGGTGGGGGCCCACGCCGTCAGCGGGTTGATCTTCAGGCGCCCGTTTTCCGCTTCGTAGACAGGCAGATCGACGCGCTTGCCACCGTGAATACGTTTCCGACCCGTGATCCAGGCCTCGAAAGGCTCCAACGCGCGGGCGAGGGGTTTTATCTTACGCAGATCGCAGCAGGCATCGGGGTGGTTGCGGTGCAGGCGCGCATCTGGGTCGTTGAGGAAAAGATCGGTGCGATCCGGTGCCACAGTGCGCACGTTGGTCAGGCGTAGTTTTGTCGCAACGCTGCGTTGGTAGTCGAGCGTTTCGGGGAACAGGAAGCCGGTGTCGAGGAAGATCACTGGCGTCGTGCGGTCGATTCTAGCGACCATGTGCAGCAGCACGATGGATTCGGCGCCGAACGAGCTGACCAGCGCGGTGGTGCCGATCTCTGCAGAATCCAACGCGTAGGCCAGCACATCCTCAGCGGTATCCTCGCCCCAACGGGCGGTCAGATCGGCGGCGCGTTCGGGCAGCGGAAGCGGAGCATACTCAAGCGGCATTGGCTTTCTCCTCAGGATAAAGCGCAGCTTTGAAGGGGCCATGCCCGAGCCGGGTCAGGGCCTGCAGGAAGGTTTCGTCGTCAGTTCTGCGCAGTTCGAGATAGGCGAAGATCAGGCGTTCAATGGCCGGAACGATCTGGTCGCCGGGGAAGCCGGGGCCAGCACGTTCGCCAATGGCGGCGGCTTCAGTGTGATCACCACCCAGCGTGATTTGATAGTTTTCCACCCCCGCCCGGTCGAGGCCGAGGATGCCGATGTGACCAACGTGGTGATGACCACAGGCGTTGATACAGCCCGAGATCTTGATTTTCAGCGGGCCGACTTCATGCTCGATCTTCAATTCCTCGATCCGCTCGGCAATCTCCTGCGCGACTGGGATCGACCGCGCCGTGGCCAGCGCGCAGTAGTCCATGCCGGGGCAGGCGATGATGTCAGAGGCGAGGCCAATGTTTGCCGTCGCGAGGCCCGCCAACGCCAGCGCGGCGTGCAGCGCGGGTAAGTCGTTCTTGTGGACATGGGGCAGGATCACGTTCTGTTCGTGACTGATGCGGAGTTCGCCGTGGGAATATGCCTCCGCCGCATCCGCCAACGCGCGCATCTGAGCGGCGGTTGCGTCGCCGGGCACCCCGCCATGGGGCTTCAGGCTGACGGTTGCGATCACGTGATCGGCCTGCTTGTGGTCGGTCAGGTTGGTGTCGCACCACGATCGGAACACCGGGTCAGACGCATAGAAGGCCGCGTATCCATCTGTCGGTGCGGACATGTAATCCGGCGCGGCGAAGTGGCGCTTGATCTCGGCCAAAATCGCCCGATCCGCGCCCTGCCATTCGGCGCGCAACTGAGCAAAGCGGGCGTCGATCTGGGCGGTTAGTTCCTCGGCCCCCGTCTCACGCAGCAGAATTTTGATGCGGGCTTTGTATTTGTTATCGCGGCGTCCGTGCTGGTTGTAGACGGACAGGATCGCCTCGACGTAGGGAAGCAACTCCGCCTCCGGGAGGAACGGTTTGATGACTGTGCCGATGACCGGGGTGCGGCCAAGGCCGCCGCCGACGATGATCTCAAACCCAGCCTCGCCGTCCTGTTCCACCATGCGCAGCCCGATGTCATGGGCGCGGGTGACGGCGCGGTCGTTGGGCGAGCCAGTCACGGCGATCTTGAATTTGCGCGGCAAGAACTGGAATTCCGGGTGGTCGGTGGACCACTGGCGCAGCAGTTCGACATAGGGGCGCGGGTCGGTGAATTCGTCCGCAGCGGCCCCGGCGAAATGGTCGGCGGTGACGTTCCTCACGGTATTACCGCTGGTCTGGATCGCGTGCATCTCGACGTCCGCAAGGGCTTGCAGCATGTCCGGCACGTCCTGAAGTTTCGGCCAGTTGAACTGGATGTTCTGACGGGTGGTGAAATGGCCGTAGCCACGGTCCCAGCGCTCGGCGATCATCGCCAGCACCCGCATCTGGTCGCCATTCAGCGTGCCATAAGGGATCGCCACGCGCAGCATATAGGCGTGTAGTTGCAGATAGAGACCGTTCATCAGGCGGAAGGGTTTGAATTCATCCTCGGTGATGGAGCCGTCGAGCCGTTGGGCAACTTGTTCGCGGAACGTGCTAACCCGGTCTGTGACGGCAGCTTTGTCGAAGTCGTTGTAATGATACATGATCTCGTTCCTCAGACGCCGTAGGACACGGTTGGACCGGCGGCGCGGATGCGTTCGCGGATGTGTGTGACGGCAGGGCCGGTCGGGGTCGCCTCGGCTTCGGTCAGATAAGCGCCGACAATCTGGCCGGGCTGGCTTTCGGCGAACAGAAGGCGAAGCTGGGCGTGTGCCTCATCTTCGATCAACTCCGCATCGGCGATGTCGCGCGACCAGGTGTCATCTTCGGTCAGCCAGATCGGGTCGCCCTCGATCAGGGCGTTGGCGGTCACGACTTGCGGGCTAAAGGGGCGTGGCATTACGCGGTCTCCCGTTTTTCTACTGCTCTGGCGCGTTGGGCGAGACCCAGCATGATGACGGCGGGGCCGTTGAGGTTGGCTGCGTTCAGTGCATCGGGCAGGGCGGCGAGGGTGGTCGAAATCACCCGTTCGTCCGCGCGGCTGGCGTTTTCGACGATGCCGACCGGGGTTGCTGGATCAGCGCCGTGCATCAACAGGCGTCCCTGCACGAAGCGCGCGGCGCGTTTTCCCATATAGATCGCGGCAACCTCACCGGGGCGGGCCAGCGCGCGCCAGTCCTGTTCGGCGTAGCCTTTGGTATCATGGGCTGTGATGAGACGGGCCGAAGAGTTTCGGCCCCGCTGCGTCAGGCTCTGACCCAGCGATGCGACGGCGGCGGAAGCGGCGGTCAGGCCGGGGATAATTGTGAAGGCGATGCCCGCGCCGGTCAGCGCGTCGATTTCCTCGTCGAGCCGTCCGAACACCGCCGGGTCGCCTGATTTCAGGCGTACGACCTCCAGCCCCTGCGCGGCGTGGTAGATCATTGCGGCGTTGATGTCGTCCTGCGGTGTGGATTTGCCGAAGCCAGTCTTGCCGACGGGCACCAGGGTCGCCTCGCGCCGCGCCAGCTCCAGAATCTCGCCGGGGACGAGGCCGTCGTGGATCACCACGTCTGCCCGATCCAATGCGGCGCGGGCCTTCAGGGTCAGCAGCTCCGGGTCGCCCGGACCCGCGCCGACAAAGATCACATGCCCCTCACGTGTCTCGGCGTTCAGGTGTTTGGTCAGCAAAGTGTTGAGCGACGCCCTCGCGGCGTCCTCACCATCGGCCAGCGCGCGTGGGCCCGCATTGAAATAGAAGTCGGCCCAAAAGTCCCGGCGGGCGCTTCCGAATGGCAGCTTCATCGAGGCTTTGCGAAAGGCTTGACCGATCCGGGTCAGGCGACCCAAGGAGACCGGTAGACGTTCTTCAAGGTCAGCTTTGATCGCCCGCGCCAGCACCGGGGCCGCGCCTTCGGTGCCGATGGCGACGGTGACCGGATCACGATCCACAATTGCGGGGGTGATGAACTGGCTGTCCGCGAGGTTGTCGACCAGATTGACCAGTGTGCCCTCGGCCCGCGCGATTGCAGCAGTGCGCGCGTCTTCGGCGTCATTTTCGCTGGCGGCGTAAAAGAGGGCGGCCCCGTTGACGTCACCGGTTGTCAGTGCGCGCGTCGTCAGGGTCAGACGATTTTCGAGTGCCCAAGTTACAATCTGAGGGTCGGGCGCTTCGGCGAAAACCTCGATCTGCGCCTCGGTCTTCAGCAGCAGGCGCAGCTTGGCCAGCGCAGCCTCGCCGCCACCAGCCAGCACGATGCGCTTGGTGGCAACGTTGAGGAAGATCGGAAAATGCTTCATGGCGCGGCCTTTCGTTTCTTGCTCTCAATTTAGGATATTGTTCCGGTTTTGCGCCAGTACCGCTTGCCAATAAGGACATTTGTTCTATTAAAGCGACCAGAAAGACCGTTTTCATTGGAATCGAGGGTTTGGCGGAATGGCTGTTCGGATAGATGAGATGGACCGGAAAATCCTGTCGGAGCTTCAGCGCGACGCAGGGCAGTCTCTGGACGAAATCGCGCGGCAGGTCGGGTCGTCCAAGACCCCGGTCTGGAACCGGATTCGCAAGTTGCGCGAGGGCGGAATTGTCGGACCGACGACGGTCCTTCTGGACGCAGAGGCCCTTGGATTCGAGGCGTGCTTCTTCGTTCTGATCCGCACCAGCGAGCATGAGGCGGACTGGCAGGCGAGGTTCCTGCAGGCCCTGCATGAGCGCCCCGAAGTGATGGAAGCGCACCGGCTGGCAGGCGACATCGACTATATCTTGAAGGTTCGGGTCAAGAACGCGCGGGCCTATGATGTGTTTTATCAGGCGCTGATTTCCGAGGTTCGGATTTTCAATGTCACAGCGCTACTGAGCATGGAGGAGTTGAAGTTCACGACGGCATTGCCAATTGCGGTCGACGGGTAGGGTGATGATTGCGTTCTCCGTTGGATTGGCCTGAAGCGGCCAATGGATCTCTCGCAATACAAGCCTTGCACTTGTCAGCCCGTGGGTTGGTGATGCGACGGACATTCGTGCCGCTTAATGGTGAGGTTCGCCCGTCAAATCACAGAGTTACGCTGCCCTCACCAGTCGCCAACCCGCCCGGACGGGCTGGCGAGTGCATGGCGGCTTCGCCTTCATTCCATGCACAAAGAGGGCAGGGGTCGGATGGCCGCTCCAGCCCAAAAACCGACCTAGAACGTCACCATCAGCCGCGTCAGCCCGTGGAAATGGTAGGTGTCCCCGTACTCAGGTACCCCGGCCAGCGCCAGGTTCGGGCAGCGCGCAAACAGGGCGGGCAGGGCGATTTGCATCTCCAGCCGCGCCAGCGCGGCCCCGATACAAAAGTGGATGCCGGCCCCGAAACTGGCGTTCTTCGTGACTTTGCGCGTGGTGTCGAACATCCGTGCGCCGGGCCAGACGGTGGGGTCGCGGTTGGCGGCGGCCAGAAGGCAGCCAATCTCGGTTCCCGCTGTCAGCTCAACCCCGGAAACTGTCGTGTCTTCATAGACATAACGGGTGAATTTGTGCAGCGGCGGGTCGAAGCGTAGTATTTCTTCTACGGTCGATTCAATCGCTGTCGGCTCTAACGCCGCAACCGGCGTTTTCTTCTCCAGCAGCGTTTTTACCCCATTGGCGATCGTGTGCACGGTCGCCTCGTGTCCCGCATTCAGCAGCAGCACGCAGGTCGATATCATCTCGGCCTCGCTTAATGCGTCGTCCTGTTCACGCACCCGGATCAAGTCGCTGATCAAGTCTTCGCCGGGCGCGGATGTCTTGGCCGCGATGGCGCGGCGAAGGTAGTCTTCGAATGCGGCGGCGGCCTTGGATGCGGCCTCCTCGACGGCGCGATTTCGGCGCGCCTGATACATGGCAACCATAGCGTTCGACCATGCCTGCAATTGTCGGGCATCTTCGTCGGGCAGGCCCATTAGGCGCGTGATCACCAGAACCGGCAGGGGACCCGCGAAACCCTCTAGCAAGTCAAAGGCCTCACCACGCGGCAGCGCGTCGATCAGACTGTAGGTCAGCACCGAGATATCCAGCGACAAGGCTGCAATCCGCCGGGTCGAGAACGCATGCTGCACCATCCGGCGCAGGCGGGTGTGGTCGGGCGGTTCCAGTTCCAGAAGCGAATGCGACTCCACCCGGTCAAAGTCAGCGAGATGCTTCTGTGAGGGAGGCCGTTTCGGCGGCTCGCGCCCCATCGTCCGCGCCTTAAGAATAGCGTTGACCGCCCCAAGGCTGAGCGCGACCGGCATGTCATAGTCGTTCCAGAACACAACCTCACCCAGCGCGCGGGCGCGTTCATAAAACGGATAGGGATCCTGCACGAAGGCCGGATCGGTCGGGCTTTGCTGAATATGTTCCATCCCCACGCAAAAATGGCCCGTTTATGTTAACTTTTGCAAGAGGCCGATTGAGACGTCTGCGTGTTTTGAAGCGCTTCAGGCAGAGTACTCGAAATTTTCGATACCAATGCACGCAGGGGTCGGATAAATAACGGCATCGCATCGCGAAACGATGCACAAAAAACCAACGGGAGTTTCATTTAATGAAAAAGATCATCCATGTCGCCGCCGCGGTCGCATTGACCTTCAGCGCCGGGGCTGCCTCGGCTGCTTGCGATGACGGCGAAATCGTCATCAAGTTCAGCCACGTTACAAACACAGACAAGCACCCAAAGGGTATTGCCGCCTCGCTTCTGCAAGAGCGCATCAACACCGAGATGAACGGCAAGGCCTGCATGGAAGTCTTCCCGAACTCAACGCTCTATGATGATGACCAAGTTCTGGAAGCGATGCTGCAGGGCGATGTTCAGATGGCGGCCCCAAGCCTGTCAAAATTTGAGCAGTTCACCAAGCAATTCCGCATCTTCGACTTGCCGTTCATGTTCAAGAACATCAACGCTGTAGATGCATTCCAAAGCTCGGAAACTGGCCAAGCCATGAAAGCTTCGATGACACGTCGTGGTCTTCTCGGTCTTGAGTTCTGGCACAATGGCATGAAGCAGATGTCGGCCAACAAGCCACTCAACCTGCCAACAGATGCCGCTGGCCTCAAGTTCCGCGTGCAGCCATCAGACGTGATCAAGGCGCAAATGGAAGCGATTGGCGTAAGCCCGCAGCCTATGGCCTTCTCTGAAGTATACGGCGCCCTGCAAACTGGCGTTGTAGACGGACAAGAGAACACATGGTCAAACATCTACGGCCAGAAGTTCTTCGAAGTTCAGGACGGTATCACAGAAACCAACCACGGCATCATTGACTACATGGTCGTTGTTGGAACGGACTGGTGGGATAGCCTCGATGAGGACATGCGCACACAACTCGCAACGATCCTCAACGAAGTCAGCACCGAACGTAACGCGGCTGTTGGCAAAGTGGACGGCGACGCCCGCCAAGCCATTCTGGACGCAGGCACAACAATCCGCGAGCTTGACGCGGCGAGCCGTCAGGCTTGGGTTGATGCAATGATGCCGGTTTGGGGTCAGTTCAAAGACGATGTTGGTCAAGAAAACATCGACGCGGCCCAAGCGATCAACGCGCAGTTCTAAGCTTCGCATTTGACCGAAAGACGCAGGCCCGGCCCAATCGGCGGCTGGGCCTGCGCGCTACTCTTTCCTCTATCATAGGAGCGAATGACTATGGCTCATGGCTATAAGGCAAAGGGACCGGTGGGTCGTTTCGTCAACGAATTGGAAGAAACCATCATCGCCTTTATTCTCGGCATGATGACGCTTCTGACCTTCATCAACGTTGTTTTGCGCTACCTCTTCAACACCAGCATGATCTGGGTTCTTGAGACGGTGACATTTCTGTTTGCGTGGCTGGTGCTCTTTGGGGTGTCTTACGCAATCAAAACCACCTCGAACCTTGGCGTGGACACGGTAATCAACCTCTTTTCCGAGCGCGTGCGCAAAGTCCTGGCTTTGGTCGTTGGCACGATCTGTATTGCTTACGCCTTCTTGCTGCTCAAAGGCGCTTGGGATTACTGGGCTAACTTTGCCAACCTGCCGCAAACGACAGGTCGCTGGTTTCCGACGGGTTTTGAAGAGATGCGCGCAACCTCTTATCGCGCTTGGTATGGTGTGGAGGATATCCCGCTGCCCGAGATCCTACGGTTTCTTGAAGCCCTTGATGAACGAGGGCGAGGAATATGAAAAACTGCCACGCTTCATTCCCTATGTGATCCTGCCGTTTGGCATGGCTCTGATGCTGTTCCGCTTTATTCAGGCGACAGTGCGGGTGTGGACGGGCGAGGCCACGAGCCTGATTGTGAGCCATGAGGCCGAGGACGCCGTCGAAGACGCGCGCCGCGCCCACGGGCAGGGGGACTGATTTATGGAAGTTGCAATTCTTTTTGGCCTGATTATCGGCCTGATGCTGATCGGTGTGCCGATTGCTGTTTCGCTCGGCGTCAGCTCGGTGGTTTTCCTTCTGGTCTTGAGTGATACTTCGCTTGCCTCTGTGGCGCAGTCGTTGTTTCAGGCAATGGCCGGGCATTACACGCTGCTCGCGATCCCGTTCTTCATTCTTGCGTCTTCGTTTATGTCGACAGGTGGTGTGGCAAAGCGGATCATCCGCTTCTCCATCGCCTGTGTGGGTCACCTTCGAGGCGGTCTTGCGATTGCGGGCGTTTTTGCCTGTATGATGTTTGCCGCGCTCTCGGGCTCTTCGCCTGCGACAGTGGTTGCCATCGGGACAATCGTTATCGCAGCGATGCGTGAAGCGGGCTACACCAAGGACTTCGCCGCAGGTGTAATCGCCAACGCGGGGACACTCGGCATCCTTATTCCGCCCTCTATCGTTATGGTGGTTTATGCCTCAGCGACTGATGTTTCGGTGGGCCGTATGTTCCTTGCTGGTGTGATCCCCGGGATCATGGCGGGGCTTATGCTCATGATCACGATCTATATCATGGCGCGCATCCGCAACATGCCCAAGGGCGAATGGCTCGGCTGGGGTGAAGTGGCCCGCAGCTTTGGCGATGCCTTCTGGGGTCTGCTTCTGATCATCATCATCATGGTCGGTATCTACGGTGTTCCGGGCCTGACAGGGGCGATCTTTACGCCCACAGAGGCGGCGGCTGTTGCGGCGGTCTATTCCTTTATCGCGGCGGTGTTTATCTATCGTGATATCGGTCCGCTTGCGGCAAGGACGGCCATCGCAACCTGACGCTTCTTGAAAAGCCTAAGGCGCTAGTGACGGCCTTCTTCCATGTCGACACGCGCAACACGCTTCTGGACGCAGGCAAGCTCACGATCACCCTGATGTTTATCATCGCCAACGCGTTGATCCTGAAGCATGTGCTGACAGATGAGCAAATCCCGCAGAAGATCGCCTCGGCGATGCTGGATGCGGGCCTCGGGCCGATCATGTTCCTTGTGATCGTCAACGTGATCCTGCTGATTGGTGGTCAGTTCATGGAGCCGTCAGGCCTCCTGATCATTGTCGCACCGCTGGTGTTTCCGATCGCGATCGAATTGGGAATCGACCCGATTCATCTCGGGATCATCATGGTTGTGAACATGGAAATCGGGATGATCACACCACCGGTAGGGCTCAACTTGTTTGTGACCTCTGGGGTCGCGGGTATGTCCATGATGCGGGTCGTGAAAGCAGCACTCCCGTTCACGGGCGTTCTGTTCATCTTCCTTATCATGGTCACTTACATCCCGGCCATTTCGACATGGTTGCCGACCTTGCTGATGGGACCTGAGATCATTACGAACTGATGGGTGCAGCGCTGGGTGAGCTTCAGGTGATGCTCCAGCCTGCTTTCCAGCTTTTCGATGGCGGCGATACGTTCGCCTGTTTTGGGGTGGCTCAGAAGCCATGCCGGAGTTGCGGCACCACGCGCTCCGGTCAGTTTTTCCAGTTTCTGGAAAAGTGATTTCTGAGGTCCGGTGCCAATCCCCGCCTTGACCAGCAAGGCACTTGCATAGGCGTCTGCCTCGTATTCATCACCACGCGACAACCGGGCAGCCAGCATGGTGCCGAGGAAATTCGCGATCACCACGCCAAGCCCCGGAATGAACCGCCCCAACACCATCGCAAGGGCCGTCCGCAAGGCATTCTGCCCCGAAAAGTCGATCATCCGGCGGCGGGAATGGCCAAGGGCGACATGCCCAAGCTCATGCGCGATGACGCTTGCCATCTCATCCGCGGTCACATCGCCGTTGCGGTATTTGTTGAAGAATCCCCGCGTAATGAAGATCCGCCCGTCGGGCGCGGCCAGGCCGTTGACGGGCTCGATCTCGTAGATGTGAACCCGGATGCGCTTGAGATCCAGCGCTTCTGCCATGCGATCCGTTAGCACTTTTAGCATCGGATCGGCCAATTTCGGTTGATTGCTCGTCCAACTGCTTGCCCATCCGCCATGCGGAAAAGCGATACATCACAATGGCGTATAGGATCGCCAGCAGGATCGAGTGAACTTCAGCATGGGGGATATATGGGGGCCGCTTTGCCGGATTTGTCATCCTCTCGGCACAGATTTGCGTTGCGCTTTCACAGCTCGCACCAACAGCCAGCCCAGGATGACCGTTAACGCGCTTCCCATCAGGAATGCGACCGAACTGGAAAGCAGGCTGGCGATCTGGTTGATCCGGTCGGCGAACGTGTAGCCAAGGCCGACATAAACCGTGACCCAAATTAACTCTCCGGCGACGTCGGCGATCGTGAAACGCAGCCAGGAAAGGCGGTTCGCCCCTGCGACGAAATTGACCCAGGGTCCAAGCGGGGCGAACAGCCATGTGCTGAAGAAAACACCGACGTCGCCCCAACGCTGGATGAGTACCCGCGCGCGCGTCAGAAGGGCACGGCGCGCTTTGGAATCGTGCGAGGCGATCGAGTATCTTGGTGCCGCCAAAGCGACCCAACGAAAAGCCAGTCTGGTCGCCAAGAATTGCCCCGCCCCAGCGAGGCTGCAAAGACGGTTGCTATGTTCAGGTCGCCTGACGCTGCGAAAGCGCCAGCTGACAGCATCACCACTGCGGTCGGGATCGGCACGGCAAGGCACGAGATATAGGCCGAGCAAAACACAACCCAGACACCATAGCTGGCGACAAACGACAGCAGGGTGTCAGTCATTCCGTCGTGCCCGCTCGGCCCGTTCGGCGGCAATGGCTGCATTCAACCGCTCGCGCAGTTCCTCGACCGTGATACCCTCGCTCAAACGCAATGTCCTGCAGCCGGACAGGGCGACCCTCGCGCGATGGCGGGCTGGCCAGTGCATCGACAATCACTTTCGGTGGCACCTGCCAGGAATTCGCAACATAGCGGATCGTCATCCAACCCTCGATGGTCTGGTTGCGGTGCGCCGGGTCATTCCAGTAGATCGCGGACGAGATTACGCGGATGCCGAAGAACAGCGTGATCGCGAAAGCCGCGGTGAAGCCCATAAGCAACAGCCTGTTCGTGGCCCAAAGTTTGCGAAATGTCCTGATCATCTAGCTGAGCCTCCGCATCCCGCGCCCCAACCCCTCCAGCGTCAGGGGCACCATCCGGTCCGCCCCCCACAATTCGCGTACCATACCGATGCTTTGGGTATATCCCCAGTGATCCTCGCGCACCGGGTTGATCCACAAATGGCGCGGCCACTGCTCGGCGGCGCGGGTCAGCCAGGTGCTGCCGGCCTCGGCGTTCCAATGCTCGTTCGCGCCACCGGGCATGGCGATCTCATAAGGGCTCATCGAGGCGTCGCCGACGAAGATGCAGGTCCAGTCGGGGCCATAGGTGCGCAGGATGTCCTCGGTCGGGGTCTGGGCGTTCCAGCGGCGGCGGTTGTCGCGCCACACGCCCTCATAAAGGCAATTGTGGAAGTAGAAGGCTTCGAGGTGCTTGAATTCGCTGCGCGCGGCGCTGAACAACTCCTCGACCATCTGTACGTGCGGGTCCATCGAGCCGCCGGCGTCGAGAAACAGCAGAACGCGCACCGCGTTGCGCCGTTCCGGGCGGGTTTTGACATCGAGGAAGCCTTCGCGCGCGGTGGCGCGGATGGTGCTGTCGAGGTCCAACTCCTCATGCGCGCCTTCCCTTGCCCAGCGTCGCAAGCGTTTCAGGGCGATTTTCATTGTGCGGGTGCCAAGCTCACGGGTGTCGTCGAGGTTGGCAAATTCGCGCTTGTCCCAGACTTTCACCGCGCGCTGGTGGCGGCTTTCCTTCTGCCCGATCCTTACGCCCTCCGGGTTGTAGCCATAGGCCCCGAACGGCGAGGTTCCGGCGGTACCGACCCATTTGGACCCACCCTGATGGCGGCCCTTCTGTTCCTCCAGCCGCTTCCTGAGCGATTCCATCAACTTGTCGAAACCGCCGAGGGCTTCGATCTCCGCCCGCTCCTCTGCCGTCAGGTGTTTTTCGGCGAGCTTCTCCAGCCAGTCGGCGGGCAGGTCGAGCGCTTCGATCACCGCCTCAGGGGTGATCTCGGCCAGGCCCTTGAAGGCGTCCGCGAAGGCGCGGTCAAACCGATCGATCTTGGTTTCGTCCTTCACCAGCGCGGTGCGGGCGAGGTAGTAGAACGCGTCGACATCATGGGTCGCCAGCCCAGCGTCCATCGCTTCGAGGAACACCAGATATTCGCGTGGTGTCACCGGTACTCCGGTGCGGCGCAGTGTGTCGAAGAAATGGCCGAACATCGCGGGTGGCCCCCCGTCAGAGCATGCGGTCGATGAAGATCGTCAGGAACATTGCGACGATACCAAAGGCAATGCCAAATCCGGCGGCGTATTGCGCCATGTCCTTGCGGTTGCCCTTCAATGCGCGGGCGCGCATCGCGCCGAATATCGCCCCGATGACCAGACCTGCGATGACAATCACAGCGGTAACCTGCCACGGCGTGGCGACAGAGCAGCGATTTCTGACACACGGGCGCGGACGGATCGGTCGTCGCCAAATCCATAGCGCGCCCATCCCAGCGCTTCGGTGCGTACAACGCGCGCTTCGGCGGCGCGGTCGGTCAGGTCCAGTGCTTCGGCCTTGACCATAAGCAGCGTCGCCAGAAGGGCGGCGTTTTCAGCGCGCTCGACGATGGCGACGTGCTGGTTCACGATGCCAATTGCAGCTTCGGTATCCCCGGCAGACAACGCAAAGGCGGCCAATTGCATCGCCACATGCGCAGCATGGAGCTGAGTGTCGCCGCTTGCCGCATAAATTGTGCCAGATTGCAGGAACGAGGCCAGCGCCAGATCAGGGTCAGACGACAGCGTTAGGCGCCCCTGCGCGAAAAGGCTGAAGGCCAGCCGGTTATCGTTCCATCCATTTCGCCTGGCAATCGCCACGGCGCGTTTGGCCGCCGCACGTCGGCCACTACTGGAAATCTTTGGACCCAACGCATTTTCGATGGAATTGATCCAATCGCGACTGGTATCGCCGCGGGCTCCGCCGCCCTTGTTGCGCCCGCTCGGATTGATCCTTGCCAGAATGCCGGGAAGCTTGGCTGCAACCTGCGCACGGGTCATGCCGGATCGCAGTTCGGGAGCGTAGAACGTGCGTAGGATCAGCATGTCAAAACCGGTCAGCACGGTGTGGAAATTATCATCGTTGAAGACCGAGTCGCTGAGCCGATAGAGGTCGTTTAGCGGGCCGAGGGACTGGGCCACTTCCTCATGCAGACAATCGCGGACCTCCTGGGGGGCAACGTCTCCGGGGATGAAAATCGCCATCCGATCGCGTGTTCGCAGCGTGGTCCAGTCAACCAGGGACACCACGTCGGTTGCGGCGGAATTCATCCCAGCTGCTGATACGCGGGACGACAAAGCAGGCGGCTTGCGGGACCGCGCGTTGCAACTTGCCGCGCGGCACAACCTCGACCGTGATGTTGGCCGTCGCACCGGGGCTGACCTGAGTGATGTCGATCCCGGCTTCAGAGCGCAGGCGGCCCAGAAGACGTGCCAGATCGCGGTTCAATCCGGCAGGTGGGCTGCCGGTCACACGCAGAGTGACGGGGCCTTCGAACCGTGTCAGCACCGGTAATTCGCGGCCGCTTTCCAGCATGAACGCAAGATCTAGGAAATCCTCGGCCAGCGCCGCATTCGACCGGATCGGCCGTGCAGGGCGCGCCGAGGCAAAGGTTTTCATCGCCGGTAGGGTCGAGGGCGAGCTGTCGCGACGCCCGGCGAAATCGGTCATCGGCAGGCTCATGTCTGCACAGGCCGTCAGGAACACCAAGGCCGATATCACGAATAGTCGTTTCATGCCGGGCGGTTATAACGGATAAACGGGGTCAGTGTAGCGACCCGATCATAAAGTCGGCGGGCTGTGGCATTAAAGTCCTGCGTCAGCCAGTAGACCGACGGGCAGCCTGCGGAGTCGGCTGCGGCATAGACTGCCTCGATCAACGCACGGCCTGCGCCTGTGCCGCGAACGGACGGATCAGTGTAGAGGTCTTGCAGAATAGCAGACATTCTCGATTTTCCAGGCGTGGCGGTGGAACAGATAGTGGGTCAGCCCGACAGGACGGCCGTCAGCCTCGGCAATCAGGCACGTGAAATCCTGCGGGTCATCGCCAAGCAGGCGGGCGAATGTGGTCTTGTAAACGTCCTCGGTCACGGCGGTTTCGTAGTACTCGAGATACCCGGTCCAAAGGCGACGCCAATCAGCTTCGTCAGCGGCGGTCAGGGGGCGGATAGTCGTCATACGCTGGTGGCCTGTGGATGTGAGACAGAACGCTGGTATTGAGGATTATGCGGGCGGAACAGTCGCTTCGGACTTGGTACAACATGACCCGCATGAAGGCCATCGCACTTGACGTAGCCTGGGAAACACGCGTGTCGTGTGGATGGTCCAAGGGATCAGATACCGGCGGGAAGATTCGGCAATCCAGGATGAAATGTCAGGTCGAAACCGCTGATCTTGACCAGATAATTCCAAGCCAATGCGGCGCGCTACCCGGGATGATCCGGAACTACCGCGATTCCGCTGATTTCGACCAATAGTGCCGGATCAACAAGCCCGGCGATGCGAATCCCGGTGGTAGCCGGTCCGTCGGTGCCCGACAGGGCCTCGCGACGTGCATCCGTTATCGCCGCGTAGTCCGCCTGATCGACGTAGTAGGTGGTGATCGAGACGAGGTCGTTCAGTGTCCCGCCTGCGGCCTCGATAATCCGGGCAATGCAGGTCATGACATGGCGGGTCTGTGCACCGGCGTCACCGGGATGTACCACCGCTCCGGCTTCGTCCCAGGCCACTTGCCCGGTGATGTGAAGGCGGCGCCCCGAAGGCTCCAGGACGCCGTGGTTCATCGGGAAATTGGCGCGCGGCCAAGACCCACTGGGGTTCAGGTTGCGCCTGTTGCTCAAATCAGTTTGCCCATGGCCACAGCCGTATCCGACATGCGGTTCGAGAAGCCCCATTCATTGTCGTACCAGGTCAGGATGCGCACGAAGTTGCCAGGCTGTACCTTGGTCTGCTGACTGGCGAAGTTGGAGCTTTCCGGATCGTGGTTGAAATCGCCCGAGACCAACGGCTCGTCCGTATATCCCAGCACGCCTTTCAAATGGCCCTCGGAGGCCGCTTTCATTGCGTTGTTCACATCGTCCACGGTGACCGATTTCTTCAGCACGACCTTCAGGTCGACGCAGGAGACATTCGGCGTTGGCACCCGTACGGACGACCCATCCAGAATGCCGTCCAATTCCGGCAGGACAAGCCCCAACGCCTTGGCCGCGCCGGTGGAAGTTGGGATCATGTTCAGTGCCGCAGCGCGGGCGCGATAGAGGTCTTTGTGCATTGTATCCAGCGTCGGCTGGTCGCCGGTGTAACTGTGGATCGTGGTCATAAATCCGGTCGTGATGCCGAATTCTCTGTGCAGCACCTGCGCGACGGGGGGCGAGGCAGTTGGTGGTGCAGGATCCATTCGAGACGACGTGGTCGTCGGCAGTCAGCGTGTCATGGTTTGACGCCGTAAACGATGGTCTTGTCTGCACCCGCTCCTGGGGCGGAGATCAGCACCCGGCTGGCACCGTTTTCCAGGTGGATTGCCGCCTTGTCGCGCGCTGTGAAGATTCCGGTGCATTCCAGGACGATATCAACATCGCCCCAGGGCAGCTCTGCCGGGTTGCGGATTGCCGTGACTTCTATTGGGCCGCGCCCGACGTCAATTGTGGTGTCGGTGGTCGTCACCGTTGCCGGAAACCGACCGTGCACCGAGTCATAGCGCAACAGATGGGCGTTGGTCTCAACCGGGCCAAGGTCATTGATTGCAACAACCTCGATATCCTTGCGACCATTTTCGATAATCGCGCGCAGTACGTTGCGGCCAATACGACCAAATCCATTGATGGCGACTTTGACGGCCATGGGAAGACTCCTTCGTTGCAGGTTGCCCCTGCGATATCGCCGTCGCGAAGCCGAGGCAACCACCCCTAGCGCCAGAAGGCGACCCATTCGATCAGGTCAAGGAATTGGCGGGCGAGGAAAAGGGTGGCCCCGTATCCCAAAAGGTAGTCGGCAATAAGGGCGATGAGGATAAGAATAGCCAGCCATAGGGCGACGCGATTGGTCATGGAAATGGGGCTCCGGAAAACAATGGTGTCGTGGCGGCGTTTTGGCGGCCGATCGTGTCGCGCCACTTTGCCATGCAGCATTCCAATCTGCCAGAGTCGCCGTGCATTTGAACCATACGGTGCGCCAGTGAGAGCCATCGATTCAGATGATTGTCACGCCCCGAAAAGTATTTTTCTGATGAAACTCGCCAATCACTCTCTCACACTGGCCCTTGGAATGACCATGCTGCCGCTGCCCCGGCACCGGTTACAGCGGAAACGTTGTTTGAATGCTATGCCCACACCCATGATGGATGTTTCCTGCCTGCCGGCGAGCCACCGTGTTCCGACGAAACCTATCAGTTCTTCTTGGCGGCATGTGATGCCGAGGCAAAGGACGCCGACGCGCGGAACTTCAGCTTTTCAGCGCCGAAGGGCCTCAGCCAGCCGGAGCGCAGCAAGTTTATGCAAATGAAGCGGTTCATGGCGCGTAAAGGCTTGCGCTGATCCGTGACCGCCGCGCAATCAGGGCTGTGCATTTGACCGCGCAGCCCTAAATTGCCGTCAATGAATGATTTTACAACGTTCCTCGGGCGACTGCTGCTTGCTGCGCTGTTCATGGCTGGCGCGGTGCAAAAGGCACTCGACCCATCCCCGGCGCAAGCGCTTTTGGCCGGGCAGGGCTGGCCGATTTGGCTGATCTGGCCTGCGCTAGCCTTCAATGCGGCGGGCGCGGCCGCGCTGATCCTTGGCGTTGCCCTCAGACCCGCCGCCGCCGCGCTGGCCGCCTATTGCGCGGTGACCAGCCTGTTCCACTTCATCCCAGATGATCCATGGCAAATGACGATCTTCGTCAAGAACTGGGCAATTGCCGGGGGGCTACTGGTATTGGCTGCGCAGGGGGGCGGGCGTTGGGTGCTGCATAAAGATTGAACCGTTCACCAGGTTGCGACCACCTACAAGTAGTTCCGCAACCAACCAAAGGGTGAAAAGAAAGAGGTGGTCTTGCTTTTTCGACCATTCTGCAGCCTTGCTAAGGTAGACCATGGTTTGGTTTTAGGCTGCTAATTTCATTGGTTCTGTTTTGCTGACATAGGCCTCGTCAGGGGTCAAGATGCCGTGGGTCGAATGAGGTCGTTCAGCATTGTAATAGGCCAACCATTTTCCAATGCCCGCCTTGGCCTGTGACCCTGTTTCAAAGGCGTGTAGATAAACGCATTCGTACTTGAGGGACCGCCAGAGCCGCTCAATCATCCGATTGTCGATCCAGCGGCCCTTACCGTCCATGCTGATCTTGATCTTCGCATCGGTCAGGACGTCAATCCAATCACCGCTGGTGAACTGGCTACCCTGATCGGTGTTGAATATCTCCGGTGTGCCGTGTTTGGCCAATGCCTCTTTCAAGGCTTCAACGCAAAAAGTGGTGTCCATGCTATTCGAGAGCCGCCATGCCAGCACCTTACGGCTATGCCAGTCCATGATTGCTACCAGATACAGAAAGCCCCGTTGCATTGGGATATATGTGATGTCGGCGCACCAGACCTGGTTTGGCCGGTTGATCACAATATTCCTGAGCAAATACGGCCATATCTTGTGCTGAGGGTGCTTCTTGCTCGTGTTAGGCTCCTGGTAGATCGGAACCAATCGCATGAGCCGCATCAAGCGACGCACACGGTGACGGCCGCACTTGTGGTTGTTCCGCTTCATGTACCGGGCCATTTGGCGCGACCCATACCACGGCGTCTCCAAAAATTGCTTGTCGATGATCTCCATGAACCGCAGGTTCTCCGCACTTTCGCCCTTCGGCTGATAGTATAGGTTCGACCGTGCCAGCGTCAGCAGCGCGCACTGACGCCGAACACTCAGCTTATGATCCTTGCTCACCATTTTTTGCCTCGCGTCCCCAGCAGTTGACGCGAGGCATCCGCTAAAAAATCTCGCTCCACCACCAACTGCCCAATCTTTGAATGCAGCTTCTCAACTTCAGCCGCGCTGACCTCCGGTGCTGGATCTCTACCACGCCGCTCAAAGGCTGATGTCATGTTGTCCAAGGCCGCACGTTTCCAAGTGCTGATTTGGCCGGAATGGACGCCATACTTCTTGGACAGCTCCGAAAGCGTCATCTCCTCGCGGATCGCATCAAGCGCAACACGCGCCTTAAACTCCGCTGAATGGTTCTTCCTCTTTGTCATCTCAGATCGTCTTTCTCACTAGTCGATCTACCTTAACTAATGGTCCGAAATCTTGCGACCACCTCTGAATGACAGTCCCCAGCAGTTCGTTTCAGCATAATTGTCGCGTTGGCAACGCTCGGCGGTACCCCGGCGGCCCTCGCCGCGGATGGCCAGTTCGAATGTTACGCCGAGGTCCATGATGCCTGCTTCCTTCCGGCCGATGAAGAGCCGTGCTCGAAAGAGACCTACGAGTCCTTTCTGGCGGCGTGCGACGCCGAAGCCGAGGATGCCAAGGCCGTGAACTTCAACTTCGGAGCGCCGAAAGCACTGTCAAGTCAGCAGCGGCAAAAGTTCGTGGCGATGAAACGGTTTTTTGGCGCGCAAGGGTCTGCGCTGACCGCGCCCGCGACTACAACAGCCCCGTCACTTTCTGCGTCACCGCCTCGGCTGTGATGCCGAATTTTTCGAACAACACATCCGAGGGCGCGGAAGCGCCGAAGCCTTCCATCCCGACGAAACCGGCCTTTGCCTCGCGCCCACGCTCACCCAGAAGCCAACGGTCCCAGCCTTGTTGGACGCCAGCTTCGATTGCCACGCGCACAGCGCCAGCGGGAAGCACCCGGCGGCGGACGGTTTCGTCTTGCTGGGCAAACAGCTCCATGCAGGGGACCGAGACGACGCGTGTGCCGATGCCCTGCGCCTGCAACATCTCGCGAGCTTCCAACGCAATCGAAACCTCCGATCCGGTGGCCATCAGGATCGCCTGACGCTTGCCTTCGGATTCGGCCAGAACGTAGGCACCCTGCGCGCTGAGATTTCGGGTTTTATGCGCCAAACGCACAGTCGGCAGGCCTTGCCGCGACAGAGCCAGAACCGAGGGCGTGTCGTTCGCCGTCAGTGCCAACTCCCAGGCTTCTGCTGTTTCGACCGTGTCGGCGGGGCGGAAGACATTCATGTTTGGCGTCGCGCGCAGCATTGCCAGATGTTCGACCGGCTGGTGGGTGGGGGCCGTCCTCGCCCAGACCAATAGAATCATGCGTCATGACGTAGACCACCGGAAACGCCCATGAGCGCGCTAAGGCGCATCGCGCCCCCGCGCATAATCGGTGAAAACACATGAAACGTGCCACCATAAGCGCGGATCTGGCCGTGCAGGGCCATCCCGTTCATCGCCGCTGCCATGCCATGTTCACGCACTCCGTAGTGGATATAGCGCCCCTTGCGGTTCGAGGGATCAAACACCCCCATGTCCGAGGTTTTGGTGTTGTTCGAACCCGTCAGGTCGGCCGACCCCGCCTACCGTTTTCCGGCATGATCGGGTTCACCACCTCCAGCACCATTTCGCTGGATTTACGGGTTGCGACCTTCGGGCGATTCTCGCTGGCTTGCTTTTTCAACGCCCGGATTGTGCCCGACAGGCGCTTTGGCGCTTCGCCGGACAGAGTTCTGGCGAATTCCCGCTGACGGCCCGGCGACAGCGCGTCGTGGCGGTCCTGCCACGCGGCGCGCGCCTCGGCACCCCGCGAACCGACGCCTTCCCACCCAGGTTTTGATGTCGTCTGGCACCTCGTAAGGGCCGGCGGTCCAGCCGTACGCGTCCTTGGTGTCCTGCACGACTTTGGGGTCGGTCAGCGCGCCGTGACCCTTGCCGGTATCCTGCGCCGCCGAGCCCAAAGCGATGTGGGTTTTGCAGGCGATCATCGACGGTTTTCCGGCAGCTTTGGCGGCGGTGATTGCGCGGTCGATATCTTCGGGATCGTGACCATCACAGGCCTGAACGTGCCACCCCGCAGCGGCGAACCGTTTCTGCTGATCGGTGATGTCGGTGAGTGCGACGTCTCCGTCGATGGTGATGCCGTTGTCGTCAAATAAAACGATCAGCTTGCCCAGCTTCTGCATCCCCGCCAAAGCGATAGCCTCGTGGCTGATACCCTCCATCAGACAGCCGTCGCCAGCAATGCAATATGTGTAATGATCCACGACTTTCTTGCCATATCGGGCGCGCAGAACCTCTTCCGCCATCGCAAATCCGACTGCGTTTGCGATGCCCTGACCCAGGGGCCCTGTGGTGGTTTCGATGCCTGGAGCGTGGCCGAATTCCGGGTGCCCGGCGGTGCGTGCACCCCACTGTCGGAAGTCCTGGATCTGCTGGATCGGCATCTCGTCATAACCGGTCAGATGCAGCAGCGAGTAGAGCAGCATCGAGCCATGTCCGGCGCTGAGGATGAAGCGATCCCGATCCGGCCAGTCGGGGGCGGCGGCGTCGAACTTAAGGTGTTTCTCGAACAGTACCGTGGCCACATCCGCCCATCCCCATCGGCATCCCCGAATGCCCGGAGTTCGCACCCGCAACGGCGTCGAGTGTAAGAGCCCGAATCGCCGCGGCGCGCATCCAGTGATCAGGGTGCGTCTTTCTGAGGGTTTGAATATCCATCGCGCGGCACTTCCTTTGATCAGCTGTGGTTCGGGCGCTTGATAGCAGGCCAATGGGTGAGATCAAGCGCGCCTCATAAGCCTTTGTTCGCCAACAGGGGCTGCAATCCGGGCGCGTTTAGATAAAATCACCAAAACCCCGGTTTGCACACGATTCGCAACTCGGTGCAAAAGCGGGGAAGCAAATACGTGGGGACAGCATAGATGGATGACATCCTGGCGCTCGAGGGCCGCATCACGGCGGCACTG
>CALSNT010000012.1 GCA_943787785.1 uncultured Paracoccaceae bacterium
CCGTGTCCGTCTCGGAGGCAAAGGACCCGCCGCCCGCCTCCAATTCACCGCGCAGCTCAGCAAAGTTTTCGATGATGCCGTTACGCCCTTTCGCCCCACAAGCCTCAAGGCTGTACGTGGCCATATTCGGCGATACCTATCGGCTTTGCATCATCAGGGCGCGGATCTAAGACAGGCGTCGAGCCTGGATGACCTGTTTGCGCCCGACCAGGTCGAGCACGCTTTTCGTTGGCTCTGGGAACCACCCAGATTACCGGGAAGAAGCCGCTAGCCTTCTAAGGCAGTTGATTGACGAAATCGTCGTTCACCCGACGAATGAAGGGCTGGCCCTCGACATCACCGGAGATCTTGCCGCCATGCTAATGCTTTCTTCTAAAACGCAAAATGGCCCCACGAAGGGGCCAATAAATGAAATTGCGATACCGTTGGTTGCGGGAGTAGGATTTGAACCTACGACCTTCAGGTTATGAGCCTGACGAGCTACCGGGCTGCTCCATCCCGCGCCAACCGTCAGTCATCTAACTATCATGGCCAAGGTGCGCAAGGGGGGCGAGGCTAGATTCAAGTGGCAAGAATCAAGATTTGCCATTTTTTCTGGCCTATTCCGCAGGCGTTCCACTGAGGTCCGCAGGCGTAACCGGTTCTTTTCTATGCAGGCGTAATTTGCGAAACATCCGGCCCCATTCCTGAAAGGGATACAGATAGATCAACAGCGGGTTTTTGTCTTCAATTCCACTGCTCATCGCTCCCAAGCGAGAATATGTGCAAATCCTGCGCTTGCTGGAGAGCTTCGAGATCGGTCATGTCCAGGCGGCGGTCAAACAGGCCCTAAGCCTCGGCGCCATTGGCTATGATGCAGTCAAGCATCTGGTCCTTTGCCGGATTGAGAAGCGTCCGCCGCGGCTGGACCTCGACATCTATCCCTATCTGCCAAAAGCAATGGTCGAAACGACGAATCCGGCTAGCTACAAGGTGCTGATGCCTGGAACGGTGACATGAGCGACACCCCACAGGTGCTGTTGCAGCATCATCTCAAAAAGCTACGCCTGCCAACCTTCCACAGCGAGTATGACAAGCTGGCCCGGCAGTGTGCGACCGAGAACAAGGATCACATCCAGTATCTTCTGCGGCTGTGTGAACTGGAGCTGATCGAGCGTGAACGCCGGATGATCGAACGGCGGATCAAGGCTGCAAAGTTCCCGGCAACCAAAAGCCTGGACAGCTTCGACTTCAAGGTCATCGCGTCGCTGAACAAGGTTCTGACCATGCAGTTGGCGCGTTGCGAGTTCGTGGATCACCGCCAGAATGTCATCGCCCTTGGGCCAAGTGGGACCGGCAAAACCCACATCGCACTGGGGCTGGGACTGGCGGCCGGTTGTGTCTCGAAAGTGGTGGAAATTCTCCGGCGGCGTTCTCCGAGCGTTTTGATTTGCGCCTGATCAGGCGACGAGGTCAAGTGTCATTGGTTCAATTGGTTGCGCGAGCGTTTCCCAGCCGTCGACCTTGCGCATCTGGATTTGGCCTGAGGCGAGGAGCGCCCAAAGCAGCATCGGCACGGTTGCAGCGCAGGGCAGCACGGTCTGTGTTTTGATCCGGCGGCGAAACTCCTCGTTCAGGCGCTCGATAGCGTTGGTTGTGCGAGCTGACTTCCACTGCGACGGATCGAGGCGGGTGAAGGTGAACAGCCGATCCCCGGCCTCTTCAAGGCTGTCTGCGACCGCTCGACACTTGAGCTGCCATTTGCGTAGAAAGGATTTGCGCTGCTTCTCAACTTCATCGGCGGTTTCAGCGTAGATCATGGCGCGATAATCGTCGCCCAGCTCCTCGTGCATATGTTTTGGGGCGTGGGCCAGCAGGTTGCGATGCTTGTGAACAGTGCAGCGTTGGATCGGCAAGTCTTGGCCCCACAACGCGACCAGCGCGGCCTCCAATCCCGGCGCGCCATCAACCATCACGAACTCGGGCCGCTTGAGGCCCCGCGCATCGAGGTCGTCAATGAACTGACGCCAGGCGGCTGTGCTCTCCCCGCCCATATTCATGATGGAAAGCAATACTTTCTGCCCATCACGACGCACGCCAATGGCAGCCAGAACCGAGATGTTCTGCGCTTTCCGATCAAGACGCGTCGTGATGACGGTGCCGTCAAGGATGAGCCGAACGATGTCCTCATCAGCAAGGCTGCGGGCGCACCAGGCGTCCCAGTCGGTCTTCACCTTGCGCCAAGCGCGGCTGACGACGTCTTTGCCGACAGCCCCCTTGAACAGCGCAAACAGCGCGCGCTTCACACGCCGCGTGTTGGTGCCCGAGAGATAAACCGACGCAATCAACGCTTCGGCCGTCTTGGTCAGGCGCTGGTAGCGCGGCAACGCTTTTGAGCGCCATTCACTAGCCTTACCGACTTCATCTTCAACCCGGGCGCGGGGTACGCTGATCGTCTCGGTGCCAAATGTCCCGGTGATCTGACGGTCCCGGTGGCCGTGGCGATAGCCTTTCACCGCCTCGGCGTCCCGGCCATACCGCAAACGGCCAAGAAAGCCGTCCAGTTCTTCCTTGAAAACGGCCTCGATCGTGCCGCGGATGTTGGCGCGCAGCCGATCTTCGATCGGATCAAAGCCTTCTTCACATGCAAGTAGCGAAATGGGGCTCGTGTCTGTAGTCTTGGTCATGGCGTGATCTCCTAAGGCGGTACCAGCCGCCGATTGGGTGGGTTTGATTCACCCGGAGATTACGCCACCTTCAAATTTCCACCAACTTCCCGACACGACCTGGCGGCCTGCCAAAAGGGTCTCAAGGTCCGGTTCACAACGGCCGCCGCACTGGTTCACGAACTGATCGAGGCGGTTGACGAGCGGCGTCTGCAACGCCTGCAAAAACAACTGACCAGCCAGGACCTGTTGATCATTGATGAGCTCGGCTTCGTTCCACTCAGCAAATCCGGTGCCGAGCTGCTCTTTGAGATCATCTCACAACGCTACGAGCGCGGGTCCATCATCATAACGTCCAACCTGCCATTCGACGAATGGACCGAGATCTTCGGATCAGAACGCCTGACCGGTGCCATTCTGGACCGCCTCACCCACCACGTGCATATATTGGAAATGAACGGAGAAAGCTTCCGACTGCGCGAGAGCCGGAAAGCCAGAAACTGAAACCCAATCCGAAAAAGCATAGATGCTGGCCTGCGGCCAGCGCGCCCTGGCACGCGTCAGCTATATGAAAAGCACACGCGCCAAGGCGCAGCTAACTCCCAACCAAACTGACCAATTTTACACCGGGAAATTGACCCTTTTTGCGCCGGGATTGACATTATAATTATTTGGCTTAGGAATCAATTTCCTCAAATTTCAGAACAGTCTAAAATCGACGTAGAAAATTACCGAGGTTCAGTATGAAAAAACGTAAGATTCCAATTCAAATTCTATTTCTTATCAGTAGTATAGTTTCGGTAAATTCTGCAGTTGCAGCAGATCACAGTGAGCCTCTGGGACTTTTAGAGGCAGAAAACAGGCTTGCTACAATATCCTGTATTCAATGTGATCTACAAGGTTTGATTCTCACTAACCAGAATTTTTCCAATGCCAATCTGCAAGGTGCAAACCTGACAGGTGCGATACTTTGGGGCATGAATCTGACTTCTGCCAACCTGACAGATGCAATCCTATCTGATGCTTATATGACTGGCGTGGATTTGCGCAAAGCGCGTCTGGCCGACGCAGTACTTCAAGGGGCGGAGATTTTTGGTGCTGACTTATCAGGAGCGCAACTTCTTCACGCTGATTTTTCGGATGCGAATCTATCACGTTCTAAGCTTAACGGAGCGGATCTTCGTGGCGCGGACCTTGGCGATGCGTACCTAAGTGAAGCTAGCGCGAGCGGCGCCAATTTAAGGGATGCGGACCTTACCTATGCCGACCTCCGGGGAGCGAACCTTTCCGGCGCAAATCTTTCAGGCTCAATATTGTTGGGAGCGGATTTTCGTGGTGCGAACTTGTCGCATGCGCAATTGTTAAGCGCTGATCTGGCTAACAAGAAGCTAACCGGCGCAAATCTGTTCGGAACAAACCTTTACCAAGCGGACCTTCGATCAGCCGATCTGTCCGGCATAAGCCTGCTTAATGCCAACCTTGCTGGCACTAACCTTAAGGATGCCAACCTTTCCGAAGCTAGCTTGAGTGGCGCTGACCTGTACCAAGCCAACCTGCGCGGTGCGACGCTTTCGGGGGCGAATCTGGCGGGCGCAAATTTTACCCAGGCGAACCTCAGATCTACAGATCTGAGAACTGCGGACCTGACCGGTGCAAACCTGACCGGCGCGAGCCTCGCCAAGGCAGCGATGCAGGGAGTAGTTCTATGCAACACCACCATGCCCGACGGCTCATTGGTCTACAGCGGCTGCTGATCTTATATTTTTTGCGAAACATACGGAATGTGCAAGAACGCGGCGGCGCGCCAGTTTGGAATTGACCGCAAGACCGTCGCGAAGATGCTGAAGCATGCGGTTTCTGATCAGAATTATCAGGGGGGTCACTTTTGGACGCCGATTACCCCAATATGGGGGTCAAAATTGCATACCGTTTCACACCCAGACACAACGAGCTATCGCGCCGATATCGCTTACGTCGAACACGCCAGGGCGGCCTTTGACCAAGCGGTGAACGGCGGCGCATCGTAGCTGTTGCCACGAACCGCGATCCATCTCTCTTCGATCTTCCAGATCCTCCGACGGAGATCGTTCATCGCGCTGAAATCATTGCCAGCCGTCCGGACTTTCATCGCCGCGTAGGTGCTGCTTTGGCGAGGAGGTACGAAGACAGTCTGGAGCCCGCGGACGTAGAGAAGCTCATCTATTCGGGCTTCTATACGTCCGCCGACAAGGCTCTGCTCACGCAGTTTCAGGTGGCGAAGCCGCCTGATCGAAAAGAGCTGCTGAACGAGATAGCAGATAAGCGCCTCAGGAAGTTGGGGCATCGAATTTTATTGAATGAGACGCCGAATCTGTTTGCAGACGAACACCTTAGCAAGGCTGCGGTTGACTGCAACGTCCCAACACATTGGGACGAGAACCCGCAGCTCTCGACTTGGGCATCAACTCAGCGGACGAATGCAAAGAGTGAAAAGTTGTCGGACGAACGCTGGGAACGTCTTGAGGCGATAGGCCACCAGAAAATAAGGACGGCACCGGCCCTAGTTCCCGTAAAGACACCGCATTTCCGGACTGAGCCACCCCTCTAAATCCGCCTATATCAGAAACGCCCTCACAGCTGGTATAAGTGGTTTTGACTAAGAGGATTAGCATCAATGTTAGAGTTAGCAGTCGGGCTGGTTATACTTTTTATTCTCGGTGAAAGCGCTTGGGTTTGGCTTGAGAAGAGCGAGTACGCTCAGCTTGCGGCCAGTAAGAACGTCCTTGATCGGGCTGGCTTCAAGCCGGTGGCCCGATCTGGAAGAAAGATTGATCCTCGATCAAATGCCGCCGATGATCGCGGCGGCGGCGATGAGCCTGTCGTCGGTTTCGGTCATCTCCAACGCGTTGCGATTGCGGCGGACCGGTCTCTGAGGGAGGAACGATGACCGACAAATCGAACCGCTGGGAAGACGTCTACCAGAGCAAGGCCGATGCTGAGACCAGCTGGTTTGAGGAGCGCCCGCAGATCTCGCTCGACTTGATCGCCGCGACAGGGGCAACCATCGACGCCGCCATCGTCGATGTCGGTGCCGGGTCGTCGCGGCTGGTGGATTGTCTGCTGGAACAGGGCTTCCGCCGGATCACCGTGCTCGACCTGTCAGTGACGGCCCTGGCAAATACCCGCGCTCGGCTGACTGAAGACGCCCCGGTAGAATGGGTTGTGGCGGATGTCCTCGATTGGCAACCTTCGCGGAGCTACGATGTGTGGCATGACCGGGCTGCGTTCCACTTCCTGATCGAAACCGCCGATCAGGAAGCCTATCTGCGGGTTATGGACCGGGCCCTCAAGCCCGGAGCTCACGCCATCATCGGTACCTTCGCGCCAGATGGCCCGGAGAGGTGCAGCGGACTGCCGGTCGCCCGCTATGACGCGACACTTCTGGCAAAACTGCTCGGCCAAGACTACCGCTTGATCCGGTCGCAGACGCACGAACACCACACGCCGAGGGGCGGCGTGCAGCGGTTCCATTTCGGCCTGTTCAGGAAGAAGTGATCACTTGAAAATCTGAGGAAATGCACAAGCTGTGTATGATTGTCTGCGTAACGAAAGCAAACGCTCGTTTCTCCAGAGAGTTGGGCGAACTGCTGGGCCTTGCCACGAAAAGCCTATGGAGCGCCTGAACAAAGGGTTGCGCTCAACCCACCGGTAGCACCGCTCAAGGATGGAATGGTTAGATGCGTGGCGTTCTTTGATGCAGATTTCCGATCAACTGGTGAAAGCTGTGGACGCCATTTGGTGAGTGTAATCGAATGAAATTCGTCACCTATCTCCGCGTATCAACCGAACGCCAGGGCCAGAGCGGCTTGGGGCTGGAAGCACAACGCGCGGCGGTTGCGGTGCACGTCCTTGGCCGGGGCGAGGTGGTGGCTGAGTTTGTCGAGGTCGAAAGCGGCAAGCGGTCAGATCGCCCGGAGCTGGCGCGGGCGCTGGCAGAGGCGAAACGAGCAGGGGCCGTGTTGCTCATTGCCAAGCTGGACCGTCTCGCCCGCAATGTCGCCTTCATTGCGAACCTTTTGGAAAGCGGCGTCGAGGTTACGGCGGCGGATATGCCAGAGGCCAATAGGTTCCTGCTGCACGTAATGGCGGCGGTGGGATTGCGATGAAGTTGCATCCCTTGCCCGCGACGTAAAACGTTTGGCTGTCAGACCCGTTTGAACCGGATGACTTTTGAACTCGGCCTGGCATCAATGATTTCAAGAGGTTAGCCTATGCCCAGAATTCACAAGGGCCGTGATGAGGGGACGGCGAAAGTTCCAAATGTTCCAGGCGGCATTTACCGTCATCAGAATATGCATTGGGCTGCTTTCGTATCATGCCAAACAACTCTTTGCGTCTTACGCCGTCGCAACCCAAAAGGAAAACCGCAAATGCCGGATATAGCCTGGTGCCGCACATTGGTAGCTGGGGTGCACATCCACACTGAAGGGGCCAAGGCGACCGGGTTGCGGGCATCGAAAACCCAACCGTCGACGGTAGCACGTTGGTTTAGGCACCTGTTCGGCATCAGATGTCCTGACCGGACTCCCCGGAGCCTTACAGCGCCTCTGCGGGGGCACATCGACCGTCCTCACCGCAATCCGCCGACTACGAACGCCGACACCATGTGCAACCAAGTAGCCAACCGGAAACCATCGTCCCGTTGTACAACGGGTTCCGGCAGACCACCACTGGGGTGCGATCATGCCATCGCCGCTCTGCAGCCTGCCGGTCCGCATGTGACGCTGGCGGCATGAGTGCTCGGTGTGTCTCGACTTAGGCGTCTCGAAATAGGGACGGAATGGTCCACTGTATCTTCGTAACCGATTGAAATGTTTTGAAAAATTTCTGATTGGTAATGCAGCTGAAACAGATCATACTAACACATGCTTTCATCCGCTATAAAATCAGTTCTGCATCACGCTAGGTACCTGCCTTTGTGGTCAGCACTTGCCGTTATTCATTGGCGTTCATTTGATTTGCGATCCCGTGGCTTAGGGACAACATTTGGGGTGATCATGCGTTGGTTTCCGCCTGCAAGACGCCGGTTTGACCGTGAAGTGTCTCGCGTTTTTCCCAAAATGAAGCGTAGTGCACGTGCAAGGCTTGGCCAAGAAATGGGCAGGCATATGGGGCGAACACTTTTTGAAATCTACCACGATGCTGAATTCCAAACGCAATATCACAAATTCAGAACGACTGGCCCCGGACTTGCCGCACTGAAGGAAGCCAACGCAGCTGGCAAAGGCGCTATCATTGTATCTGGTCATTTTGGGCAATGGGAAGCAGTTCGCGCTGCAGTTAGGATGCACGGACTGGAAAGCGGCGGCGTCTATCGCCCCCACAAAAATCGCCATTACGCGCGCCGTATTCGTGCGGAAATTGAAGCAGGTGGAAAACCGATTTTGGCAACTGGTCGTGCTGGCACCAAGGCGCTTGTTCGTCATTTGCGGGATGGCGGCATAATTTCTATCTTATTGGATGAAAAACATGCTGAAGGTGTGCGTATACCGTTTCTCGGTCTTGAGGCATTCACATCTCTATCGGCGGCTCAGCTTGCACTGAAATATGATCTGCCCATGATACCCGCGTATGGCATTCGAATTGATGATGGTAATGCATTTCGCGTGGAATTTGAGGCGCCTATCCCTCACACAGATAGCACCACCATGACACGCGCCTTTAATGACAGCCTATCTGCTCGGATTATGGCAGACCCAGAACAGTGGTACTGGATGCTGAGACGTTGGGATTGGGTGTCAGGTTAGAACGGCCCGCGCCCTGCGCCACCTCTGATAGCCTCTCAGGCGCAATAGCACCGGATGCCTTGATAGTTTTCCGGATGCCCCCCCTTCAACGAACCCTGCCGCCGTTTTGCGACCCCTACCCGGGGGGCACCCCCTTTTTCGGGCGCCGTCGCTCTGATCACCCTTACATAGTATTCAGCGCGTTCGATCAGATGCCGAAATGCAAAACCGAAAAAAATTTCTAGAAAATTTTGGTCAGCGGTCTTCGAGGACGGATTGGCAGGTGGTCCGCGTCCTCTTGCAACCTGCGCTCCAAAAAACGCGCCCCGGAGCGCGTTCTGGATCTCCGCACCACTTCCTACCAGAAACCCGTGACGCCGCTGTCACCGTAGTAACAGGCGCTGTGGTGGGGTATTTGCTGCCCGTATTTGACGGATATTAATCCTGATCACGGGCATATCGACAAACGCCAAGCAGTCAGCAATCATTCGTGCATGGACAAAATGGCCTCAAAATCAGCAGCTTGCAACGTGGGTAAAAAATCAGCAGTCCGGTGCTACGCAAGGCAAATTAACTGCTGAACGAAAACAACGGCTGGAGGCGATTGGGTTTGAGTTCTGAGCCGGTTGACGCGGATCAAATCAAGCAAGTGATGCGTGCAGCAGAAACATGACGATCTTCAGTGAAGGTGGTAAGCGAAAGTCTGATGGAATGAAGAGCTGCAACGGTGCCAGCTGCGAATATCGATAAGACGAGGACCCCCGATGATCCGAAATACTCTTGCGCTAGCACTCCTTTCATCCCCCGCTCTTGCCCATGTGCCGGTGCTGAGTATCGACGCAAAGACCGACCAATCGCCCTACCTGATCGAGGACGCCGAACATTCCACAGCAATCTACGCAATCCTTGACGGTGACGCAGACTACTACCGCATCGACGAAGACGAACCTTTCGATTTCTATGTCGGGATAACCGCAGCAAAGCTTGAGGGCTGTGATCTACAGGCAACCTTCAGCTTCGAGGTTCTGAACGCCAAAATGGAGGTAATCGACAGCCGGGACGGAGCCTCCTCGGACTGGTGGGCGTGGTATGAGAAGTTCGGCAAGCAGTGGTATTGGGTGGGACCAGAAATCGGCAAGGATTTTGCTTCAACGACAGTTTACCCAGCGGGGACATACTTCATCCGAGTGTTCAACACCGACAACGCGGGCAAGTACGTTTTGGCTGTGGGAGATGACGAAAGGTTTGGACTTAAAACGCTCCTGACCATACGTGAGACGGTGCGTCAGACCGCAGCCATGTTCTGGGACGAGACGGACTGCCCTTAGTCCGCCCCAAGCGCCGACCCGCCCGCGCAAGCAACGCCATACAGCCAAGAAGATATTTGAACGGCTGCGCGATGAATGCCGGTTTGATGGCGCATGCCGGCGCCGGTTTGCTGTCTTGTCACCCTCATTGTTTCAGACTGTCGTAAGCCCAATGGAGGACCGCCTGCCGCTGACGTGGCCGACAGAAAGGGTCGCTCGGATCGCAATTGTTCCTGATCTGCGTCAGGTGTCGCTTCATCCCCTTCCATCGTCCAATCTGGCGGGCGTCCTCATCGGGCGTGCGGCGGCCCATGTAGTACCGGCAATACCACTGGAACCATCCGCGTGGATCGTTTTGATGTATCCAGCCCTTGCGGTGCCATTCCGACAAAGGTTGGCTGGCCTCCACACCGAAATAATTGAGTGAGCAGTCCTTGCGTGATGGGGACAGTTTTGCCCGGGCGAACCAACTTGCCGGAAACTCATCACGGCAGTCAGTCAGATATTTGCCGCAGAAGACACCCAGTTCGAGCATCTCCTTTGGCGTCAGGTCAGGACGGAACACCGGATCAAAGTCGCAACCAGTTTCAACAGAAAGTGCGTAGCGATACCCTCGCTGCATCTTGTCGTTGACTATGACACTGCGGCTGCCCATTCAGTTCCCAATCAGATCAACACATATTCTGCCGACCAAGGCAGATGTAGCCGACCACTGAACGTTCAGGCTGACGCCCGCATTCTACACCCGTCCTTAAACGCCCCCTGCGGGGCGCTGTAGGCCCTGCAGGATGCGCCTTATGGGTTTCAGCACATACGGTCGTTGGGATAGGTATTGCAGTACGCTGCGCCCACGGCTGCGCCCAGAACAATGCCGGGTCCGATGCTGTTGCTGGTAAGCGCTGCGGCGCCGCCGCCGATAGCACCACCGGTCAGCAACTGCTGGCCAAGTGTATCGCCACAAGACGCAACGCCCAGAATGGAGGCCATTGCAACGGCCCAAATTTTCGTCTTCATCTGCAGAACTCCCTCGGAACACATCTAGGCGGCAACGGTCTTACGCTTCGCAGAAAAATTCCAGCAAAAAACGCGGGGTGTCTCGGATAAGTCTGTCCTCCCTGTTTCCCCATCGCGTCCAGCCGCTTCATGTTGGCGCTGGTAATGCGACGATGTAACAGGATCTAATTCAGAGTTCCGCTAAGTCCCTAAACCTGCGCTCCAAAACCATGATACGGGCGCGTTCTGCATCTCCGCAGCCATAACCCCATCAGATGTCCTGACCGGACTCCCCGGAGCCTTACAGCGCCTCTGCGGGGGCACATCCAATCCTCCTAGCCACCCTTATAATTAGCTCTTCAGCGTGATTGGTCGCTGACCATCTGAGCACTTGGGGTTGAATAAGAAATCGCCATTTCCTCATCCGTCATCTCTTCCTCGATGCCTTCAAACAACGGAGTCGAAAGATAACGCTCGCCGGTATCGGGCAGCATAACAAGTAGATACTGAACCCTTCGGCGCGGTCTCCGCAATTTTCATCGCGATCGCAAATGTAGACCCACCAGATATACCGGTAAAAATACCTTCCTCAGTTGCCAGAGACGCCGCGACCATGAGATGCCGTCGGGTCCCGTCACGGGTATAAGCTCATCGTAGTAAGATCCGTCCACTGCCTCTTGAAGGACATATGGGATGAAGTCGGGCGTCCAACCCTGGATTGGATGAGGTTCGAACGAAGGATGACTTTCTGTTGGTTGGTGGGGCGTCGTTCCTGGTGTTGACATACCCGGATGCCAAAATCGCCGAATTGGCTGGTTCAGTGAGGATGATCTTGGTATCAGGCCTGCTTTTTCGAAGCATACGCCCAACGCCGGAGACCGTTCCGCCTGTACCATAACCGGTCACCCAATAATCAAGCCGCCCACCTTCGAAATCGGCGAGTATTTCGCGAGCCGTCGTGTTTTCGTGAATGTCAGCATTGTCGGGCGTCTCAAACTGGCTGGCCAAAAACCAGCCATTTTCCTCGGCCAGTTCTTTAGCTTTATTGTACATGCCAAAGCCTTTAAGTGCGCGAGGCGTGAGAACGACCTTTGCTCCAAAAAAGCGCATCAAACGTCGCCGTTCGACAGAAAAACTGTCTGCCATTGTCACGACAAGCGGATAGCCCTTGGCCGCGCACTACCCATTGCCAGACCAATGGCCGGTGTTGCCTGACGTTGCCTCTACGACGGTCTGCCCAGTTTTCCAGGCGTCCATCGCGCTCGGCGGCCTCAATGATATTGACCGCCAAACGGTCCTTGACGGATCCGCCCGGGTTGAAAGCCTCAAATTTTACGTAGACCTGAACATGTTCTGGCGCGACATTGTTGATGCGCACAGTCGGTGTGTCGCCGATTGTATCTAGGATCGAAGCGTAAAGCTTTCCCCCGCCCTTCAGTTGTGCGGAATCCCCATTGAGTACCACCCCTTTACATAAGCATCCACCCTGAATGGCGTGGTGCATCATCTTGATTAGCACGGTCTTGTCGCAAAGTCGCCTCCTGCAGGCTTTTATAATTCCACAGATGTCCGCATTGTCCTGCGCTCCCGATCTTGCCCATCATCCGACCAATGTCCGCAATCCGGCAGGATGCAAGCGCCTTCCCTGTCGGCCAAACGCGCTTTTGCGATTTCAATTACGTCGTCGGCAAAGCGCTCCGGATGATCCACAAACGATTTTTTCGTAGCTTTCGTTGGTGCTCGTAACCTCATCAAAGCCACTGACGCTTGATCTAACTCTTTGTTCGATCACGCTAGTCGCGCGTCATCTGACGACACGGGGCAAAAGCCATTAGCTGAACCGCTGGGTTTCTCTGGCGGGTGTCATCCGGCATGATCTTCGCCACAAGGCAGCGATCATTGTCGTAAAGGACAGAGCGCGGCACCGCGCCAAAAAAAGCCAAAGGCATTGTACGTGCCCGTCCAGCCAGGCTTCGGTGTTCGCCGCAGGATACGCGCGGATGTAGCAGGCATCACTGTGGGGCAAATCAAGCGCAAAGAAAGAACGCCTTTTGCTCGACAACCGCCGATCACAACCAGCGCTTCGCCAAAGTCGGCCTGGGCGTGTCCAGGCGGATGGCTCAGCGGAACAAACATCTCCTTGCCGGAGCGCTTCCTGGATCGGACGTAGTCTTTGACAATCGTGTAACCGCCACCGAACCCACATTCGTCACCGTCTCGCCCTTGATCCCGTCATGCGCCAGGTGGTGGGCGGCCGCGCCGTCGATGCGCAGGCCGCCTCGGCCTCGCAGATGGGGCGGTTCGAGACCGAGACGCTGGCCATGCCGGAGAACCGGGCGGCGCTGGCCGATCTGAACGGGCAATGGATCGACCGGTTCCATGACCGCAACGGGCTGAAGTACATCACGCTGGACATGGACAGCTCGGTCAGTCCGACCCATGGCGATCAGGAAGGTGCCGCCTGGAATGGGCACTTCGAGTGCACCTGCTATCACCCGAACTTTCTGTTCAACCAGTTCGGCATGCTGGAACGCTGCGCCCTGCGAAACGGCAATGTCCACAGCGCCGACGGCTGGCGGGATGTCCTCGATCCCGTCATCGCCCGTTATGCTGGTCGCAACCTTGGTGGCCGCTTCTTCCGCGCTGACGCCGCCTACGCGATCCCGGCACTCTATGAGCGGCTGGAAGATGCGGGCTATTTCTACGCCATCCGGATGAAGAAGAACGCAGTTTTGGAAGGCTGCATCGCCCACCGGTTGACCCGGCCCGTGGGGCGGCCCTCAAAGACCAAAGTGAAGCGGTTCTACGAGGACTTCCAGTATCAGGCCGCATCCTGGGACAAGCCGCGCCGTGTCATCTGCAAGATCGAATGGCACCCGGGCGAGCTGTTTCCAAAGATCGGCTTCATCGTGACCAACCTGCCCATGGAGCCGGACGAGGTCACACGTTTCTACAATCGACGTGGCACCGCCGAGCAGCACATCAAAGAGGGCAAATATGCCTTCCACTGGACGCGCCTGTCGTGCAAGCGGTTCCGCGACAACGAAGTGCGGCTGCAGCTACATGCGCTGGCCTACAACCTGGCCACCTTCCTGCGCTGCATCGAGCTACCCGAGGTTATGGCCGACTGGTCGCTGACCAGCCTCCAGCTCAAACTGATCAAGATAGGCGCACGCGTTGTGCGCCATGCCCGCGCCATCACCTTCCAGCTGGCCGAGGTCGCCGTAACTGGCCCGATGGTGCGCGCCATTATCGCCGCCATCCGCCGATTGCGAGCGCCACCGCTATGCGCATGATCGCGATCCGGACCCAAATTAAACGAAAACGGCAGGACAGGTCCGTCCGCCACGCTGAAAAACGTCACTGCCGGCCTGGGACGCTGCGGGTTCACGGGCCGATCCGCCCAACTTCGGGCGTTTGCGCGACCACAGAAACCGCTCAGGGCGAAAAACACTTGTTCGACTGGCAAAATCAGGCAATCTTGAAGTCAGACGGCAGGCCACTTGGGGAATGTCGGATAAAAGGAATGTAAATTTGAACTTTAAGAAAACGGCTTTCATGGCCACTATTGCTACGGTAGCATTTGCACCAGTGGCTTTAGCAGAAAATCATAATAATGTTTTTCCCCGTGGATCATGCGAGGGGCCTAACAAATCTGTAAGTGGATCTGATACTACATTTTGCGGGGCAATTTCGTCCGCAACCACAAATTGGTACGTTCAGCCAAATGCAGTTATGTACGGCGCAATCCTTAGTGGGCAGGATCTAACTGGTGCCAAATTAAGTGATGTAAATTTCTGGGATGCCGACTTAAGCGGCGTAAACCTAAGTGGGGCAGATCTTAAAGCTGGCAACCTTTACAAAGCTATCCTTAAAAATGCGAATTTATCTGGTGCTGATTTATCAGATGCTAATCTCTGGGGCGCCGATTTAACGGGATCTAATCTCGGTGGTGCAGTACTAACTGGGGCGTTTGGTAACGATGCAACTATCTGTCCGAATGGTCAAAGCAGAGCGGAACCAGATAATGACTGTGGATTTTAAGCATTTATAACAGGTGGGTGCGCTGGAGCCGTAAGGGTGTGTTTGCCCGCATACTGACCGAGTTGGCACGTGAAGGTGGCCATACCGATGTGCTTATGATCGACGCGACCCATCTTAAAGCGCATCGCACGGCGTCCAGCCTTGGACTCAAAAGGGGGGCAAAGGCCGCCTGATTGGTCTCACAAAGGGTGGATTGAACTCAAAACTGCATGCTGTAACGGACGCGCTTGGCCGTGCGCGCCATCCTTGCCGCGATCCAACGCTTGCGAGCGCCGCCGTCATGCGCGTAACCGCGACCCCTGACCCAAACCGCACGAATGCAGCAGGACAGGTCTGCCCGTCGCGCTGAAAAATGGGGTCCACAGTCCTGGATGAGGCGGATTCGCAGCTTGATCCGCACTGTTCCAGCCGCCTCAACAGCGGTGTGCGCCTCAATGGCCGCAAAATGCTTGATCTACGCGCCTGATCAGGCGACCTTGACGACGAAGGGCATGCCACTTGGGGGATGTCGGATGAATAACAAGGGACCGCAAAGAATGAAGATTCTATCTATCGTCACACTTATTGCTAGCATTGCCTCGGCCGTACCGGCAGTCGCAGCCGCGCCTTTAGGCATCTGGCAGCACCAAGAGAACGATATTGCACATGGCGGCGGATGTCGGAAAGATTCCCCACAAGGACAATGCTGTCATGCAGGTAGTCAACCATACCATTGCCATTGACCAAAAACATACATCCAGACAAAGGGTGATAAAAATCGGATGAATTGAATCCGAGCATAGTCTTCGAACGGGATGCCTTAGATTACTCGGCTACCTTCAACAGATCCTCTGCTATTGCCGCACCACTAGACCATGCCGCCTCTACGCGAGCACCCAGACACCAGTCGCCACCCAGGTAGAGCGTGCCGTCGTCATCGCGCAAAAATGACTGGCCAAGCGGAACGGTTGTCTTGGCATACCGCCAGCGATGCGCGACGGCATGAAGCACAGCAGATTGATCAGCGCCCAATCGGTCGCAAAGCATAGGGAGCATCAAGTCCACGATCTCGTCCAGGTCACGTTCCAGATGCGCATTGCTCCAGTCGGACCCGGCCTGGGCAACCCAGCACGTCGGCTCGGGCCTGCCTGGCTTTGTGCTGTTTTGCGCTATCCAGGCAATGGGATCCTCCGCGTCGCACCGGACACCAGAAAGGCTTTGGCTGGTCTGGTGCAAATGCCGCCATCAGCGTCAGGCATGGCACAATCCGGACCATGCCGAGTTCAGCCACAAACGGGTGATCCGGCCCCAGTAGTCGGCAAGCCTGCGGCGCGGGAACCGTAATCACCAGATGCCGGAACAGGTGTGTTTGAATGCCAACAGACACGGACCAGCCATTTCCATCTGCACAAACGCCGTTTACTTCTGCACGCGTCCGGATATCCAGACCGTCGCCGAGATGCTTTGCGATGGCATTCATGCCCGGAACGCCCACGAAACGCTCCTGCCCACTGCCATCGTCCCAGAGGTCCGCGGCACCCGCATTGCATGTTTTTGAGATCAACGATCGGAACTCGTTTCCCCGCGCTGTCAAATATTGCGCACCATGATCGAACTTCAGACCATCCGGTGTCCGGCGCGTCGCAAGGCGTCCGCCAATGCCACGTCCCTTGTCGAAGATCACCGGTTTGTGGCCGGAACGCGCAAGCTGGCGGGCGCAGCTAAGTCCGGCCATGCCCGCTCCGATTATGGCAATCTGTTCCGCTTTCATGATGCGCACTCCGATACCCTGGGGACCAATGCAATGTTCAAAGGTAGCGGCCAACGATCTCGGCCAGATCAACACGCGCCTTCAGGCTTGCCGCAATGAGATAGGTCACAGCGACCTTGCGCTGCACCAAAAGCGTGTCAGTTGCCGGAACGGACCAAAAGTCACGCTCTGTCGCGAGTTCAAGCCCCCTGTCGCGCAACCGAACAAACAGATCGTTCCGGCCAAAGTCAAAAACGGTACGGTGTCGAAATGCCTCCATGCCGGTCTCAAGCATATCCAGGATGATGGACTGGTTAAGCTTTGGCGTTTGGGCGTCGAAAAGCCCGACCTCTTTCGCAGCGACTCGTGCAACCTCGCGGTCGTTGCCGAGACCCGCGATCAGCAGGTCATGGAAACCCGCGCGAAGTTTATGAGGGAATGCGCGCGTGGCGCCAAAATCGAGAAGGACGATTTGCCCGGTCGCCGCGATATAACGGTAGTTGGCAAAGTTTGGGTCCGTCTGCATCTCGCCAAATTCGAAAAGCTCCCGCAGGACCAGTTCAATCAGCCGCGCCGCCACCGCGTCCCGTGTCATCTGAGGGGCTGTGACCAGATCGGACAGTGGCCTACTGTCGATGAAATCCATGGCCAGAACGTTGCAGGTGGAAAGATCGGCATGGTGTCTTGGTACGAGAAAATCGCGGTCATGCGAAAGATGCTGCGAAAAAGCGTGTCAGGCCCGCCGCCTCTTGCAGGTAATCGGCTTCCTCGTGAAGCTGGCGTTTCACGTCATCCAGAAGCGGCGCCGTGTCCATCCCGCTTGGCAGAACCCCGGAGTATCGCAAAAAGGCCGCGACGTTTTCGACATCGCTGTCAATTGCGCCGCGGATACCCGGGGTACTGGACCTTGATCGCAAGATCGCGCCCATCCTTGAGTGTCGCTCGATGGACCTGCCCGATAGAGGCGGCAGCGATGGGCCTGACGTTGAAATGCGCGAAGCGTCCAAGCCAGGTTTCGCCCCATTCAGCGTTCAAAACAGAACGAAGCTGCTTTGGTGGCATCGGGTCCGCCTTCTCTCGAAGACGTTCAAGTGCGGCGGCGATCTCTGGTGGCAGCACATCGTCGGCGTCCATCGACAGAAGTTGCCCGACTTTCATCGCCGCACCCCGGATGCGCGAAAGATGATCGGCGACCTTGCGTGCATTCTTCGGTGTCAATAAAAGGCCGGATGCGCGCGGACGACGACCGGATGCGATCTCGCGAACACCGCTCGCCATCACACTGCCGAAAATGCCCCCGGCAAGCCCGCCCAAACCGATCAATCGGGACAGGCGGTTGGCGGGAACGGCAGTGCCCGTGTTATCCGCAGCACGGCGGGATCCGGTGATTGGCTCACGTTTGCTTGGGGTCATTGACGGCTGCTACCAATACTGCGTGCCGGGCACGCCCTTGATCACGCCCTTGAGGTTCCGCGTCACCCAACCACCGTAGAAATCACCCGGTTGGGGAATAGCGGGTTCGTCACCGACAAAACAGACGTCCATTTTCGAGGCGTAGAACGCCAAAAACCCCTCCAACTGCTGGAACGCCGGGCTTGGGTTTTCGTAAGACCAGGCCGCTCGGCGGGCCGTCAAACCGCCCGCGGTTACATCGTAATAGTGCGCCTGACCCTTCCATTCACAAAAGCTCGTGCCCGAGACGGGGAGCGAGACGACCTAAGATGTCGCTGCGCGGAACATAGTACGTCGGTGCATGATGTGTCTCAAGCACCCGCAGACCATCATTGGTTTCAGCTAGGACCTCGCCACCCAATCGGACCAACAACCCGCTTCGTCACTTTTTCGAGCGAAGGGGGACGGGGGTAGTTTTGGACATTCTCGTTGGACGACTTAGACATAAATGAGATGTAGGCGCATTGGGCTTCGAGGCAATGTAATCGGAAACCGCGCGTGCCGGTTAAAAGGTCGAATGTCGGCCTAAAGCACTTTCGGAAAAACCTGAATCATCCAACGCTGACTGAAATCTTAGATTTCAACGCGTTAGATGACATCGAATGTCTCAGATATTCCGAGAAGTGCTTTAGAGAGCGTTCAAAACAGCCTTTGCGCTGTCCAGATACGCCGACTTTTTTTCATCACTCATCCGGTACCACGTCCGATACGCTTGCCCAAGGCGGGGATTGCTGTGCAGTTTTTTTTTCGTTTGCGGATTAGGAAATCCCAGTAGAGCGGGTTGAAGGGACAGGCACCTTCGCCAGTTTTCTTCTTGACGTCGAAACGGCAATTCCCGCAGTGGTCCGACATCTTGTTAATGTAATTTCCGCTTGCCGCGTATGGCTTGGAGGCCAGCAGGCCACCGTCGGCAAACTGGCTCATCCCGATCACGTTCGGTGCCTCGACCCATTCGTATGCATCGGCGTAGACCGCCAGGTACCATTCATGCACCGCCATGGGGATTGACGCCTGCAAGCATGGCAAAATTGCCGGTCAGCATCAGCCGTTGAATGTGATGGGCATAAGCTTCATCGCGTGTCTGCCTGATTGCGGCGGCCATGCACGCCATGTCGGTCTTGCCGCTCCAGTAGAATTCGGGCAACGGTCGGTCGGCGTCCAGAAAATTTTCCGACGTGTAATCCGGCATCTTCATCCAGTAGATCCCACGCACATATTCGCGCCAGCCGATGATCTGGCGAATGAAACCTTCGGCGGCATTGATCGGCGCGTGGCCCTCGTAATAGGCACGCTCCGCCCGGTGACACACCTCTAGCGGGTCCAAAAGACCTGCATTGATGTACTGGGAAAGCACAGAGTGGTAGAGAAACCGTTCACCATCCAGCATGGCATCCTGATAATCGCCAAAGGACGGCAAGGCCTTGGACACGAAATGGTCCAGGGGCGTCCAGCGCCCCAGCGCGTGTGACGGCGAACCAGAATGGGCGCAGTTTGCCGAAATGTTCGTCAAATTCCGCTTCGACTAGGTCCAGGACGTCACGGGTGATCGCATCGGTGGGTGTCAACGGCGGTTCCGGCGATGAATAGATCGCGCGCCGCGGGTTTGCGGTTTTGGGAATCGAAATTCCACTTTCCGCCCTCGGGGTCGTCGCCATCCATCAAAAGCCCGGTCTTGCGGCGCATTTCGCGATAAAAGTATTCCATTCGAAGCTGTTTACGGCCTTGCGCCCAATCACGGAACGCCTGGTGACTGCAAATGAACCTGTCGTCGTCCAAAACGCTAAAACGGATGCCGGTTTCATCCGATTGGGTCGTCAGCGCCTCTTTAAGCCGGTATTCGCCCGGTTCGGTGACGATGACGCTTTTTGCCGAGACATCGTTTTCGGCGCGTTCGATCTCGCCGCATATCGAGCCTGTGTTTTCCGGATCATCGTACCGGGTGTATCTTACTTGCCACCCCGCCTTGGTGAGCGCCTTGGCATGGTGGCGCATGGCCGAGAACAGAAAGGCGATCTTTTTCTTGTGATGAGGCACATAGTTTGTCTCTTCCGCGACTTCTGCCATCAGAACGACGTCCGTCGCCTGTTCGCCTTTGCGCAAGGACGAGATATCCAGGGAAAGCTGGTCGCCGAGCACGACGATGAGATTTGGATCCGCCGAAGTGGGTTTTTGGTCTGGCAAGAATTATGGCTCTCTGCGTGTTCTCAGTTTTGCAGGTCGTCGTATAAAGATGTGTAGCGGCGATGCTGCGCCCCATCTCTTTTCAAATCAAGGCTTCCGCGCGTGTCTTCAAGAACGACAACATGCGTCGGGGGGGTTGGCTTCACCAGGTTGGTGTCGGGACGGTCAAAACGCTCTGGTGCGGCCTGGGACATATCTGGCTCCTGTTATATCGGGATACGGCCGCGCCCTGGGATCGGATCATTTTATGGCCAGTGTTTGGCGCACAGTGCCGATGCCGGTCGGCGGCTACGTCAGGTATAGCTGAGCGCCGTCGCCTTGCCGCGAAAGATCACATAGAGCAGCACCGTGTAGCCAGTGATCACGGGGAGCACGAACAGAGCGCCAAACAGGATGATGATCAGGCTTTCGGGTGCAGAGGCTGCTTCGTAGATGGTCAGGCGGTCCGGCACGATGTAGGGCGCAAAGGAATAGGCCAGACCGACGAAGGCAAGCGCGAACAGGACGATGGTGGTCGCAAAGGGAAGCCAGGACCACGCATCTGAGCCGATGTAAGGGCGGCGCAGGATGAACACCAGCAAAGAAACCAGCAGGACGCTCATTAGCGGCACGGGAGCGAGCAGCACCACCTCAGGGAAACCAAACCACTTGTAGAATATCCGCTCCGAGGCCAACGGGGGTGGCAAGTGAGGCGCCGAGCAGGCCGCCAGCGAAACCCCAGATGCCGTGGCGCGCCCAGATGATCGCCTTTTTCTGTAGCGAACCCTCGGTCTTGCGCAAAAGCCAGGTAGACCCGATGAAGCTGTAGCCCACCGCAAGCCCGATGGCGGTCAGGCCCGCGAAAAGTTGCGCGGCCAGACCTTCGGGGAATCCAAGAATGTAGAGCCCCAGCATGTAGCCCTGCGACAGAGCGGTCATCGTCGAGCCGATGAAGAAAGCCCAATCCCAGATCGCCTTTTGGGCTGCCGGTGCCTTGGCGCGGAACTCGAACGCCACGCCGCGCAGGATCAATCCGATAAGCATCACAAAGACCGGCAGATAAAGGCTCGACAGTATGATCCCGTGCGCGGTCGGAAAGGCAACAAGAAGTATCCCGATTGCCAGAACCAGCCAGGTTTCGTTTGCATCCCAGAACGGCCCGATCGATGCGATCATCCGGTCGCGTTCGCCCGGCGTCGCCAGGGGAGACAAAAGTCCGACGCCCAGATCAAAGCCGTCCAGGATCACATAAAGAAGGATCGACAGCCCCAGCAGGGCGGCAAATGCATTTGGAAGCCAGATTGTAGGGTCGCCGAAAAGGGTCAGCATGAAAGGTCTCCTGGTGGACACCCCCCCGCAGACGCGAGGGGTGCGACTGCGCGTCAGGCGGTCAGGGCGTTCACAGGTGCAGGTTCGGTGCGCCTCGGTTCCGCGAGCGGACCACCCGGATAGGCGGCCCCCCGGGCGGCGCGGCGCGCCAGGTAAAAGAGCGCTGCGACATAGGCCAGCGTAAGCACGATATAGACGGCGAGGTAGATCAGCAGTGTGCTCAGCACCATGCCCGTGGCGATGTCGGCGACCGCATCCCTGGTTGACAGAACGCCGGTCACCAGCCAGGGCTGTCTGCCCATTTCGGTGACATACCAGCCCGCCAGCGTGGCCAGCCAGCCCGCAAAGGTCATCGCGATCAGCGCCAGGATCGCCAGCTTCGGCAAGCCGTCAAGACCGCGGCGCATCGCCAGCCAGCTTCCGGTCGCCCCGGGTTGCCGGCGCGCCATGAGCGCCAGCGCGCCCCAGCTGATGACCAACATCGCCATGCCGGTGGCGACCATCACGCGAAAGCCCCAGAAGACCGGTGCCACTCGCGGATGCAATACCTCGCCGTCCTCGGTGACGAAGTCGTTTAGCCCCGGCACCACGCCGTCGGCATGGTGGGTCAGGATGATCGAGGCAAGGTTCGGAATGCCAACCTCGGCACGGTTTTCACGCGCACTCTCATCGGGCAGCGCGAACAGCAGCAATGGCACGTTCGGACCGGTTTCCCAGTTGCCCTCCATCGCGGCCACCTTGGCCGGTTGGTGTTTCAGCGTGTTCAGCCCGTGCATGTCGCCGACGTAGATCTGCAATGGGATCAGCAGCGCCCCCAGCACGATCCCGAAACGCAAGGTGCGGCGCACCTCGCCAGAGCGGTCGCCGAGGTACCAGCGGAAGGCCGAGACACCGGCCATCAGGAAGGCGACGGTCAGACCACTGGCCAGCAGCATATGGGTCAAGCGGTAGGGCATCGACGGATTGAAGATGATCGCCATCCAGTCGGTTGCAAAGATTACCCCGTCGCGCAGTTCATAGCCGACAGGGGTGTGCATCCAACTGTTCAGCACGATGATCCAGAAGGCCGACATCGTCGTGCCAAAGGCGACAAGGAACGTGGCAAGCGTATGAACCCAGCCCGGCACCTTTCGGAAACCGAAAAGCATGATGCCCAGGAATACAGCCTCGAGGAAGAAAGCCGTCAAAACCTCGTAAGCCAGCAAGGGCCCAGCGACGTTGCCAACCGTTTCCATGAAACCGGGCCAGTTGGTGCCGAACTGGAACGACATCGTAATGCCCGAAACGACGCCCAACGCAAAAGTCAGGGCGAAGATCTTGACCCAGAACTTGTAAGCATCCATCCAGGCCTCGTTTTGGGTCCGGTTGAACCGCACCCTAAAGAACAGCAGCGCCCAGCCAAGCGCAATGGTGATGGTCGGAAACAGGATGTGGAACGAGATGTTTGCCGCGAACTGGATCCGCGACAAGAAGAGTGTGTCCAACATGGTTTAGTTTTCCTTTCTGTTCCTGCGGGTCCGCGACAACGGAATGATCTTGTCCGTCGCGGAAATCAGCTTCGAGAATTTAGAGCCGGCCTTGATCAATTCGACCAGACGCTCGGTCTCGATCCGCTCCATTTTGTCATAAAACTGCGTCAGCGACTCGATCAGATCACGCAGTTCCGAGATGCGCCGGTTCGCATGTGTGTCGTTGCCGTCTGCCTCCAGGGACAATTCACGCAGCTTGCTAAGCGTAGGATCGATCTCGCGTTTCTTGCGTTCCGCGATGAGGGTGCGGACGATTTTCCACAGATCTTCAGGCGCTTCGAAGTGCTCGCGCCGGTCCCGCTCGATCTCGCGACGCCGGACCAAGTTCCACGATTGCAGCTCTTTTAGTCCCATCGACACGTTCGACCGCGAAAAGCCCAAAGCGTCGCACATATCATCGGCGCAAAGCGGCTTGTGAGACAGGAACAGCAGCGCATAGATCTGCCCAACCGTGCGGTTGATTCCCCAGCGCGAGCCCATCTCGCCGAAGTGCCAGATGAATTCCTTTTGAATGTGTTCCTGCTGCATTTCAGACCTCCGTCTTCAGCCGTTTCAGTAATTTCTGAAAATCAAGTAAATGCATTCTGTGATGTTTGTAGAGACGAATTGACGCACGCAGACGTTGCGGTTGGGGTAGTCCTCTGAGTGAAAACCCCCTCCTCGCTTTTGTCGATAACCGGCAAGCTTTTCTTCAATCATGCCGCCAAGGAACGCCCTGCAACGGCACAGCTTGGCAGCAGCCAAACCATGATCACTTTTCCATAATCGGCAATTTCAACTGATCCAATCGCGGCGGGGCTTCGTAATGACCTACGATGCACCAACGCATTGAACCAAAGTTTTGGAGACTACATATGTTTCGTCGCACTTACCTAGCCCTGACCGCCGCAGCCGTCCTGTCCGGTACCACTGCCTTTGCTGGTGGACACTCCAAAGACATCGTGGATATTGCTGCGTCGACCGAAGGGTTCACCACCTTGGTTGCCGCCGTGACTGCCGCAGAACTGGTTGAAACACTGAAAGGCGAAGGCCCGTTCACCGTCTTCGCTCCGACCGACGCAGCCTTTGCCGCGCTTCCCGCAGGTACAGTCGAAAGTCTGCTTGCAGACATCCCGGCCCTGACCAACGTGCTGACTTACCATGTGATCGCCGGCAAGGTTATGTCGACCGATCTGACCAACGGCATGGAAGCGGCCACCGTGCAGGGCCAAACGGTCACCATCATGACCGAAGGCGGCGTGACCGTGAACGGCGCCAATGTGGTCACGGCTGACATCGAAGCCTCGAACGGCGTGATCCACGTCATCGACGCCGTAATTCTGCCCCCCGCTCAGTAAAGACCACGCGCGGAAAATGCTACAAGGCGCCCGCCACGCGGGCGCCTCCATACAAATTTCTTGGAGAACGGGTTTCATGGACACTCGCAAGACGGCGAACAACCTGAACAATAACGCAATTACAGCCTCCATCGGAATGTTGAACGCGAGGGTTGCTGACGGGATTGATCTTGCCCTCGTGACCAAGCAGGCGCATTGGAACCTGCGCGGACCTCAGTTTATGGCAGTTCACGAAATGCTGGATGTGTTTCGGACACAGTTGGACGATCACATCGACACGATGGCAGAACGTATCGTCCAACTCGGTGGTACAGCGATGGGCACCACCCAATCCGTTGCTGCATCGACAACCTTGCATCCCTATCCGACGGCCATTCACAGCATCAAGGATCACCTTGAGGAGTTGGTCCTTCGCTACGGTCCGTTCGCCAATGCGGTCCGCTCTGCCATCGACGAGGCTGATGAGGTCGGAGACGCCAATACAGCTGATATACTCACAGCAGCGTCGCGTGATCTCGACAAGGCACTCTGGTTCCTTGAGGCGCATGAAAACTAGTGTGCTCACGAAAACCGCTACTATCATCATACTGCAATTTCGGTTCGGGAAGAGACACGAGCGGACCACACCGAGTATGAATTCCATCCGGCGGGCGGCAACTTTGCGCGGACGTCCCGGATTCTCGACAAGGCCAGGCGATTAGGAGGGTCAGCGGATGCGACTCAATGAGACGGATCTAATTGTCCTGCAGGCCGCGCGGGCAGCATCGACAGAAAAAGAATTGAATGTCGGGCCAACCGTCTACTTCGATGGCTCATGCTCACTTTGTTCGGCCGAAATCAATCACTATGGGTCGCGCGACGGCGGCGAACGGCTTGAATTCGTGGATGTTTCTGCCGACGATGCCGAATTCGGGACAGGCCTTGCACCCAGCGACGCGAGACGCCGGTTCCACGTGCGTCTTGCTGACGGCACTCTGCTGTCTGGTGCACATGCTTTCGTTGCGGTGTGGGAAACCTTGCCTGGATGGAAGTGGGCGGCGCGCCTGGCCAGCATCCCGGGTGCTATGCTTGCACTAGAAGCGGCATACCGCGCCTTCCTGCCAATCCGACCCTTCTTGTCGATGCTGGCCCGACGCTTGGGTGCGCGCGCTGCGAATCCACAGTCGAGCCAACAATGAGATCGTCAGAAGTGACCCATAATGGCTGCTTGACCGGCCTGGTTCGGGGCGCAGAGAATGTTCCGACAGGATGTGCAGGAACAATACTGGCTCTAGTGCCAGACTATTGCCCCGCCCCCCGCAATCTCAGGGAACGCGGATACGTGCGAAACGATGGCAACCGCTTGCGCGTCAATCGAAACAAAGTGCCGCACGTTTTTCGGTCACTGAACAGGGTGAGCAGAGATGGCTAGCATCGAACGCAACAATCTGGACATCTACGACGCGGTAGCAGCCAAGTGGTGGTCAAACGACATCCGGTGGGTTCGGACGTTGAACAACCTCGTGCCGGGACGCCTGGGGTGGTTTGAGCGACATATCGACTGGGCCGACATCAATGTTCTTGACCTTGGCTGTGCCGGCGGGTTCATGGCAGAGGCCCTGGCTGACAAGGGTGCGTGCGTCACCGGGATCGATCCGGCGGTGCAAGCCATTGATGCCGCGCGGACTCACGCGGATGCTTCAGGCAAAGCAATCAAGTATGACGTGGGCGTGGGCGAAGACCTGCCCTACAAGGACGATTGCTTTGACGCTGTGGTATGCGTCGATGTGCTGGAACATGTCGCCGATTTGACCAAAGTGCTGGTCGAAGTTGCCCGCGTCCTGAAACCGGGTGGCATGTTCCTGTTTGACACGATCAATCGCAACCTACTGTCGCGCTTTGCGGCCATCACCATCGCAGAAAACACCCTGCGTCTCCTTCCCAAAGGCACACACGACCCCGATCTTTTCATCAAGCCGAGGGAGCTGCGTCGTGCCCTTGAAAGCGCCGGACTGGTGCCCGGTCCGATCACGGGACTGGGTCCGCGCGGGATCAACCGACGTGGTGACCTTGTCTTTGGCCCATTGCCGATGCGAAGCGTCGTCTATATGGGAATTGCCGGTAAACCGAAGGCACAATGATAGCGCACATCGCTCTGCCAACGACGGCAATCTTGCTCGGAAGCGCGCGCGCAATCCTGGTGCTCTCCAACGGCTAGGAAGGGCAGACCTGATCAGAGCGGGTTCTGCGCGTCTGCGAAAAACATTAGGCTTTCCGCTTTCGCTTCGAAACGTCGAGGATCTGCTGGATGAACGCGGCATCGAGATCAGCCATGAATCGGTGCGGTGCTGGTGGCATCGGTTCGGCCCAATGTTTGCGTCCGAAATCCGAAAGCGGCGGATTGCCGATAGAATGTCGGTCAAAGTGATCCGAAAGAGTAACTTGCCCGTATCAGCCCATATATATCGCATGCAACCAGCATGTTAACAGAATCGGTGTTCGTCTTGGAGAATGCCGGGTTAAAAGGGAACGTTACATGAGACAACTCATCGTCAACGGATGGAACTTCATATTTAAGAGCTATTGTCGAGTCTGGTGTTTGAGGCTTGTCGGTCATGCGGCGATCTGGTCGGGTTTTGTGGCTTCAATTCCGTCTTTGAACGTGACGCCTGTGATGACTTTGGCAAGGTAATCAAAGCCGCGTAATTTTCTCCAGTTTTGCTCAGCGCATTGGCCCAGCTTGAACATCATGTGCAGCATGCCATCGCGTGACAGACAGCCCTTTGAGCGCTTGGTGCGGTGCCGGATCGTTGCGAAGGCGGATTCAATCGGATTGCTGGTGCGGATGCTTTGCCAATGCTGGGCTGGAAAGTCGAAGAATGCCATGAGCTCCTCACGGTCCTTTTGTAGGCACAGAGTCGCCTTGGGGTACTTTGCCTCATAGGTTTTGATGAACAAATCAAAGGCCTTGATTGCATCATCCTTGGTCTCGGCCTGCCAGATATCGTGGATCGCGGCCTTTGCTTTCGGCTGCGACAGCTTGGGCAGGCAGTTGAGCACGTTCATCGTTTTGTGCTGCCAGCAGCGTTGCTGGCGGGTAGTGGGGTAGATCTCATCCATCGCGGCCCAGAACCCCATAGCACCGTCTCCGATGGCCAGTTTGGGAGCATTCATGCCACGGCTTTTGAGGCTGAGCAGAACCTCACGCCAGCTCTGTGTGGACTCGCGCACCCCGTCCTCAATTGCCAAGAACAGCTTCTTACCACGGGCTGTGACGCCAACAATGACAAGGGCGCAGAGCTTGTCATCCTCGCCCCGAAGGCCGCTGTGGACGCCGTCGGCCCAGATGTAGACCAAAGGTTCATCGTCCAACTCCGCTTCTCTCCAGCCGTCGTATTCTTTGGCCCAATCACGTTTAAGCCGCGAGACCGTATTCGCCGACAGTCCCGCCGCATCAGGGCCCAGAAGAACCTTGAGGGCCGGGCCCATTTCGCCACTGGAAATCCCTTTGAGGTATAGCCAGGGCAAAGCTGCTTCCAACGTCTTGGTTCTGCGCACGTAGGGTGGCACCAAGGCAGACCGGAATGTCACCGGTGTGCCGTCCATGGATCGAACCTTCGGAATCCGTACGCTCACAGGGCCAATGCCCGTTTGGAGGGGCCGGGCCGGATGATGCCCGTTGCGCACGACAGCCGCGTGACCTGCTTCAGTGCGCAAGTCGGAAAATTGAGCCAGGTAACCGGCAAGTTCAGCTTCAACGGCTGATGCGATCAATTGCTGCGCCCCCGTTCTCAGCAAATCCGTCAGCGCGTCCGTGATCCCGTCTCGACGCGAAAAATCAACAATGTTAGTCGTTTCCATGGTGGTGTATCTCCTTCGGTTGGGCTGCTGTCTCGCAACAACAAATCAACCAGATACGCCGCCAACCTTCAAACCGCCAAAACACCAGATTCAGTCATAGCTCCATATTTAATGCTGAAGTAAGTCCGCTTCGTCACATTCCAGATGTTGCGACACGGCATTATGTGTTGCAGGCGTTGGGGTTCATGTGGGCAGTTGCTTTTGCCGTAGCAATCGGAAGCTATACGATACTTGCTGCAAGCATTCTTGGGCATGCTATCTTGATAGCGGCCGCAGCGATTACGGTCGCAACCTATACCGCCGCTACGAAGAACCCTAAGTTATTCGTAAGTGGCTCGGGTCGCCGCGACGACGGCGAGCACGAATAAGGGGGTAATGGGATACGAACCACGGGAATCTGAAACTATGTCAGATGAATTGGTCGCGGTAAGTGAACCGGGGCGACACCGTCCTGCTCAGGTATGGCGCGGGCGCCCAGTTTTTTGCCGCGTGGAGCGATATCGCGGGTGTGTTGGGCGAAAAAGCGGGCCGCCGCCCAACACTTTCGGTTCAGCCAAAGTCCCCTTCGTCACTTGGGGCATGAATCCGCGCACCAAGACTGATCTACCTTCAACTTTGCAGCGTAGTAAGGGCAACACAGATTGGAGCCCACACCGATGCAGATTGTCGTCCTTTACCTAAGTACAGCCACAGCGTTCCTGCTGCTTGATGCGGTCATGCTGAAAACCGTGATGAAGCCGCTGTTCGAACAACACATCGGCGCATGGCTTTTCGAAGATATCCGCCTGCAACCGGCAATGGTCTTCTACCTGTTCTACGTTGCCGGGGTGCTGTGGTTCGTGTCGCTACCGGCCCTGCGCACCGGGATGCCCGTCAATGCACTGATCGGCGGGGCCATTCTTGGGGCGATGGCCTACGGTACCTACGAATTCACCAATTATGCCACCTTGCGCGACTGGTCCACGCAAATGGTCGCTGTCGATGTGACTTGGGGCGCAGTCCTGACAGGGTTTTCCGCCTGGCTCGGGGTAACGCTGACGCGGGTCGTCACCTAGGTCAAGATTGCACGACCGAGCGCTGCCAAAGCCGTTTAAGCCAATCCGGCGCGGTAATGATCCGAAATGAGGAGACAGAAATGATGCACAAAGCGATATTCGGCGGACTCTGTTGGGCAGCTGTGACCATTGGGTTTTCTGCCGGGGCAGAAACCACAGTACTGGAAGATTTCAGTGTGAATCCTCAGACGCGGTGGGAGTATTTTGCCGATGTGGTCATGGGCGGCGTTTCTGATGGAGATGCCGAGTTTGCCACTGACGACGGCACCACCTTTGTCCGCCTTACTGGAACCGTCAGCACCGAAAACAATGGCGGCTTCCTTCAGGTACGGCGGCTGATGCCGCAAGGATTGCCCGCAGAAACCGAGGGCCTGGAACTGGACATACGCGGCAACGGCGAGGCCTATTATGTGTTCCTGCGAACCCGCGAAATGACCCGCCCCTGGCATTTCTACAATGCGAGTTTCCGAACTACACAAGATTGGTCTCAGGTGCGCATTCCCCTAACAGAGTTTGAAGCGTCTCACGACTTTCTCGCCGACCCGATTGATCCGCAATCGGTGATCAGCATCGGGTTCGTGGCCTATGGCCGCGATCATTTGGCGGATTTGTCGTTGGCGTCGGTTGGATTTTATTGAGAGTATGAACGGTGATCCCGCATACCGTGGCGGTCTCATTCCAGACCTTGACCGCAGTGTCGGGGCGCATTCGCCCTATACGTTGACCAACGGCCGTCACATAGGCGCGCTGGTGGTGTTCCTGTTGCTCGTTGTCGGAGGCGAGTCGTGGATCGGTGTGTCGACGTTGCCGGGAGAGTGGTATGCGGGGCTGTCCAAGCCGTCGTTCAATCCGCCGAACTGGATTTTCGGGCCAGTTTGGTCGTTGCTTTACTTCGCCATCGCTGTGGCCGGATGGCGCACTTGGCAGCGCGACCGAACCGGGCCTGGGATGAAGATTTGGAGTGTGCAGATGCTGGCCAACTTTGCCTGGTCTCCGGTCTTCTTTGCGGCGCATCGGATCGATCTGGCCCTTGGCGTCATCTTGTTCCTGCTGGTGTCCATCGCGGCCTTTATCCTCATTTCCTGGCGTCAGGATCAGGTGTCCGCACTGCTGTTTGCACCTTATGCCGCCTGGGTAGGCTTTGCGTCGGCCCTGAACGGCGCAATTCTTTTTCTGAATTGAGAAAGACAAATGACTAGAACGCTGGTGGTGGGCGCATCGGGCGGCATTGGCCGGGCATTGGTGCAGAACCTGCGGAACCGTGGGGAAGGCGTCATGGCATTGTCGCGCGGGGTCGACGGTCTGGATGTCACTAACGAGCAGAGTATCATAGACGGTCTTGGCCGACTGGACGGACCCTTTGACAGGATCATCGTCGCAACAGGGTCGCTTTCCAGCGGCGGGCATGGACCGGAAAAGACGCTGAAATCGCTTGATCCCGTTGCAATCGCCGCGCAATTCGCGCTGAACGCCACCGGTCCGGCGCTGGTTCTGAAACACGCGCTGCGCCTGATGCCGCGCGACAGGCGGTCGGTTTTCGCCGTCCTGTCCGCCCGGGTCGGATCAATCGGCGACAACCGGCTGGGGGGCTGGTATTCCTACCGGGCCTCAAAGGCCGCGCTAAACCAGTTGATCCACACCGCCGCCATCGAAGTGGCGCGCAGCCACCGTCAGGCGATCTGTGTGGCTTTGCATCCGGGCACCGTCGCCACCGCTTTCACCGAAAATTACCGCAATCATGAGACTGTCCCTGCGGCGCAGGCCGCCGCGAACCTGCTAGGCGTGATGGATGGGCTTTCGGCTGCCGACACCGGTGGTTTTTTCGATTGGGCCGGTAACCTGGTCGAATGGTGACCGGCGCAAGCGATCATCGAAAAATACGATAGAAGAGACCACGCGGCAGGAACCGCCCAACCCTGAAAAGCCATGAGAACGGGGCCGGAAAGCTGGTCGAAAAACGCCCGCCTTGCATCGCCGCCAGCACATGATCGGCGGCCTGCTCCGGCGTCTGGATGAACGGCATCTTGAAGTCGTTTTGTCGGTCAGGCGGGTCTTGATGAAGCCGGAATTGAGCACCTGAACCTTGACGCCAGTGCCGCGAAGATCGGCATAATTGTTTTCACCCAGATGCATCAGCGCCGTTCTGCTGGCACCGTATTCGACCCGGCCTTTCTCGATGCTGGCACCAAAGCTTATGTCGCTTGTTTTTGCTGGCACATCAAGGTCCATGAACATGCGCGTCAGATGCAGATAGTTGGCGTAGTTGAACACGATGGACCCGTTATCGACGGGCTGGTCGCCATTGCGTCCTTCCACGACAGTGCGCGCGTGTCCTCCCAGACTTGACGCGGCCTCTTACAGTTTGGCGGCATGGTTTGGGGCCAGCGGGCATCTGGCTTCCAGACCGGAAATGCTGCCACCGACAACGGCAATCCATTGTAGTCAGATAGGTTGGGCATCGAATAACTTGTGCACTCTTGTTCCTCTTCTTCTCGAAACGGCGCGGAAAACTTTTCTGATCAAAAATGATCCGACTTTCCACGCCCGGTGTATCAGGGTTATGATTAGAGAAATATCATCCACGCTTTTGATAAGCAGACGACCTTGCGAACTTCCGCAGGCTTTTCAAGATGAACTCTACAGGAAATATGCCCGCGTGCCGCAATCGCGTGATCCGAAATACTCTGACCAGACCGTGTTGATGCTGGCGGTGCGCGACAGGCGCGACCGCGCGGCGTTCGGCAAATTGTTCGACTACTTCGCGCCGCGTCTGAAAGGCGTCGCCATGCGATCTGGTCTGGGCAGCGGCGCAGCGGAGGACGTCGCGCAAGAAGTCATGCTAACCGTCTGGCGCAAGGCCGACAAGTTCGACCCGCATCGCGCTCAAGTTTCGGCCTGGATTTTCCAGATCGCGCGGAATCGCCGCATCGATCTGGTGCGCAAGGAAAACCGACCAGTTCCTGAGGAAATCAAGATCGCCGATGACGTCGAAGATGACGCTGGCCAGATTCTGGCGATGGAACAGGAAGCGGGACAGTTGAAGACCGCATTGGACCAATTAACCCCGGATCAGCGCAACATGATCGAAAAAGCCTATCTGGGCGAACTTAGCCACAAGGAAATCAGCGATCAGACCGGCCTTGCCCTGGGGACCGTCAAGTCCCGCATCAGGCTGGGTCTGGAACGACTGCGCCATGAACTAAAAGGAATGCGATAGATGTCGCAGATTAAACACCACATTACAGACCCCATGTTGGTAGCATACGCCGCCGGATCGCTGGAGCACCCGTTTGCCCTGGTCGTGGCGGCACATGTCTCGCTGTGCGAGGAATGTCGTGTCCAACTAGGCGCACATGAAGCCGTCGGCGGCGCTTTGCTTGATGGACAAGCGGTTCACGCGGTGTCTGTCTCGATGAAAGACGCGCTCCTGGCCCAACTTGACGTTGTGCCAGCGGCAGAGCCAGATCAGACCTGCGAACGCTCTGGCGCGTATCCTGGTCCGGTCATGAAGGCGCTGAAAGGCAAGCCGCCGCGCTGGAAATCCGTCGGCGGAGGTGTGCGGCAGACCCTTTTGCATGTGGATGACGATGGCAGCGTTCGGTTGCTGTACATTCCGGCTGGAAAGGCTGTGCCGGATCATGGGCATAATGGGATCGAGTTGACCCTAGTACTGCAGGGCGCTTTCAGCGACGAAGCAGGTCGGTATGGCGTTGGCGACCTGGAAGTTGCAGATGACACTTTGGAACACACGCCCATCGCCGAACAAGGCGCACCGTGTATATGCCTGGCCGCAACCGACGCACCGCTTCGGTTCAACCGCCTGATCCCCCGCCTGTTGCAGCCATTGCTGCGCATCTGAATGCCATTCCAGTCCCGATTTGCCATGCCCCACTCCGAAAGGAGCTGGGGCAGGTCGCGTTGTGTCCCGTTTTCTTCGCTCATCTATTTTTTTTAATAACAAAAACGTGAATATTTGATCCAGCTTTGAGGTCGGCGCGTATCTCTATTGCTCGACCATCAAACATCAAACATCAAACATCAAACATCAAACATCAGATCATCAGATCAAGAGATCAAGAGATCAAGAGATCAAGAGATCAAGAGAGGTACAGCTCCATGTTCAATATCAAAGCAACCATCGCTGCCACCGCTTTTGCCGTTTTCGGCACCGCCGCCACAGCAAATAACATCGTTGAAATCGCCGCGGGCGATGACCGCTTCTCGACCCTGGTTGCCGCCGTAACCGCCGCCGGGCTGGCCGAGACGCTGTCGGGCCTGGGCCCGTTCACGGTTTACGCCCCTGTCAACGACGCGTTTGCAGCGCTGCCTGCGGGCACTGTCGAAACCCTGTTGAAGCCGGAAAACAAGGGTCAACTGACCAACGTGCTGCTCTACCACGTTGACGACCGCAAGTTGACAGCTGCGGGCATTCCCGCTGGCTCGAACTACTTCAAGCCGGTCCTTGCCAGCGAACGCCTGTGCATCACCAAGTCGGCCAATGGCGTTATGATCGCGGATGGCACCGGTGAGATGGCCAACGTCATCATCGCCGACATCCAGGCCGACAACGGCGTGATCCATGTGATCGACAAAGTGCTGCTGCCCGGCACGCGCCCCGATTGTCACTAGGACCTGTTCCGACCACAACCAGCGCCCTCGGCAAGTCCGGGGGCGTATCCATTTCTGAATCGCGGCCGGGAAAGACGAATGACGGAAACGAGGGCGTGGTAAACGACCGGATGCAATCCGATTATAGATACCATCTCAGCGCCACACCGATGGTAGCCTTCGCTCAGAAAATCGCTGTCGCACCTGAAAGTTGAATCCTGCACTTGAGATTCTAGGTTAGTCCTTGGCTAACCTATTTCTCATGTTACAAAGATATTCGCACCACTCCTTCGCGCGTTTTAAAAGTAGCGACGCAGCGAAAGGACGGTTTGGATTCGCCCTTTTCGGCTGCGGTTGAATGGCTGGTCTGGGGAAAATCGCTGCGCCGCCAAAATTCCTGTGCTGCGTATGCGAGCGGTCTCTGCACTTGCATTCGCTGCGTGGGCAAAGGTCGGCTTGGTCCGCACACCAGCCGTTCAACCAAAAAAAAAGGCGCACCCCTCGGCGCGCCCTTCTCAAATCTCCCGATGGGTCACCCCATTAGCCCTCAGTCATTCCCAGTCGCACTCGCGACATCAATCGTGACACCCGGACCCATGGTCGAGGTCAGGCTGACCTTCTTCATGTAGGTGCCTTTGGAGCCTGCCGGCTTGGCCTTGCTGACGGCATCGACGAAGGCCTGCACATTCTCGGTCAGCTTTTCTTGGCCGAACGAGGCTTTGCCGACGCCTGCATGAACAACGCCGTTCTTTTCAGCCTTGAACTGGACTTGGCCACCTTTGGCCGCCTCGACGGCCTCCTTGACGTCCATCGTCACCGTGCCAACCCGCGGGTTCGGCATCAGGTTGCGCGGGCCCAGCACTTTGCCCAGACGACCAACAATCGGCATCATGTCCGGCGTTGCAATGCAGCGATCGAAGTCGATCTTGCCGCCCTGCACGATCTCCATCAGATCCTCGGCACCAACGATATCGGCACCTGCCGCCGTTGCTTCTTCGGCCTTGGGACCACGAGCGAACACCGCTACGCGGACAGTCTTGCCGGTGCCGTTGGGCAGGTTGACTGAGCCGCGAACCATCTGGTCGGCATGGCGCGGGTCAACACCCAGGTTCATTGCAATCTCGATCGTCTCATCGAATTTTGCGGTCGCGTTTGCCTTCACAGCAGCGACGGCGTCGGCGACGGACATGTCGCCCTTGCCTTCAATCGACTCACGAGCGGCGCGGGTACGTTTTCCTAGCTTTGCCATGACTTACCCTTTCACCTCGATACCCATCGAGCCGGCAGACCCGATGATGATCTTCATCGCACCTTCAATGCTGGTCGCATTCAGGTCTTTCATCTTCGCCTCGGCGATCTCGCGCACCTGCTTGGTGGTGACCGAACCGACAACTTCGCGGCTGGGCGTTTTTGCGCCAGATTTCAGCTTGGCCGCTTTCTTCAGGAAGTAAGACGCAGGCGGCGTCTTGATATCCATCGAGAACGACTTGTCCTGATAATAGGTGATCACTGTGGGGCACGGCGCACCCGCTTCCAGTTCCTGCGTCTTGGCGTTGAACGCTTTGCAGAATTCCATGATGTTGATGCCGCGCTGACCCAGCGCCGGCCCGACGGGCGGGGACGGGTTAGCTTGTCCGGCGGGCACCTGAAGCTTCATGGTGCCGGCTACTTTCTTGGCCATCTGGCCTCTCCTTCTTCTCAACTCCGAACGGAACGCGACCCGCCGGATGGGCTGATGTGGTCCGGTCCGGGGCGCGCGCGCCCCCTCGCCTTCCACAGGGATGTCCCCTTGCGGGAACCGGCGCGGGATAGCGGAGGTGACAGGGCTTGGCAAGGGGAATGCGTGGGGAAACCGATTCAAGCAACAGCGATCAATCGGACACCTGAAGCTTCACCTAACAAGGCGTTTCTCAAGTCTGCGCCTTGCAGTCAGTAGGTATAGCTAACTGAGTTGTTCGCGAGAAATCCCTTAGGATCGAATACACACCAAACTTCCCCCCACACGTATCTCTGCGACGAGGACTCAGGGTTGAAACCAATCTGACAACTCAGGATGTCACGAACAAGGCACAATTCGTGCTCTATTTCATTTCTCGCAGGCCATGATCTGTCGCTTTTGTCGTCTCGCAAGTTTAGGCTCCAACTCACCTTCACCAACTTGCTATCTTTTCCAAAACAAAAACGGAGATACGCAGGGTGACCGCCGAACGTTAGAGCCTGCAAATTTATCCACGCGTATCCGTTCCGTATATCGTCTTTGCCTCTAACCCAATTCCTTACCTTTTCGAGTACAACTTTTTCCCCTCTTGCGCAGAAATGACTACGCCGCCAGCGAAGACGAAAGCGCCGGAATCTTGATCAATCATGAATGCTGTCGACATATATGCCCATGCAAGCGCAATGATGGATGTCTTTCGCTTTGTATAGATGCTTTTTGCAGCTGCGCAATGTTAGCCTTGCCCAGAATAGCGGGCGCGCTTGTCCAGGAAAATCAAGATCGGTTCTGCATTCTGAACAAACTCACCGCCCATTGCATGCGGTGCTCGTTGTTACCCGCCTATGTCAGCTCTGCTTCGTTACCTGCGTGTATTCCAGTTCGACCGGAGTCGCGCGCCCGAAGATCGAGACGCTGACTTTCAGCCGTTGATTTTCGTCGTCCACACCCTCGACCATGCCGTCGAAACCTTCGAACGGGCCGTCAGTGACGGCAACTTTTTCGCCCACGTCGAAGTGGATCAGGGTGCGCGGAGCCTGCTCACCCTCTTCGACCCGGTTCAGAATCTGGTTCACCTCGGCGTCGCGCATCGGCATCGGGCGACCTTGCGGGCCCAGAAACCCCGTGACGCGGTTGATCGAGTTGATCAGGTGATAGCCCTCATCGGACATCTCCATGCGCACCAGCACATAGCCCGGCATGAAGCGCCGCTCGGTCGGGACTTTCTTTCCACGACGGATCTCGATCACTTCTTCGGTCGGGACCAGAACCTCTTCGATCTCGTCCTGCAATCCGGCGTCTTCGACCGAATGCCGGATCTGTTCCGCGATCTTCTTTTCGAAGTTCGACAGCACACTCACCGAATACCAGCGCTTTGCCATGATTGCCCTTGCCTGTTTCCGCCGACCGCAGAGGCCGGAAATTTTGCCGTATTCTCAAGCCCTTGAAAGGCTATCCCGAAACAAAAAGCGGCGCGCAACTCGAATCGCCACGCGCCATGTCTCAGAATGAGGCCCCGCTTATCGCCCGATGCGGATTATTTCAAGGGGTAGGGCAGGAAATCGTCAGCCGAAATAGCCAAGAACCAGTTTCAGACTTTCACGGATGCCAAGATCGACGACAAAAAAGAAAACCGCCGTAATCGCGCACATCACAAAGACCATACCCGTGGTCACCAGAACCTCGCGCCGCCCCGGCCAGACGACCTTGGACACTTCCGAGCGGACCTGCTGAATAAACTGGAACGGATTGGTGCGGGTTGCCATGAGCGATCTCCTTCGATGGGGCAGATACGCGCAATGCGGGTCCGTTTCAAGACGGTTGCGATCACATCAAATCCATCGCACCAGCCGAAGGATCAGCAATTGTAATGCGACGACAATCGCCAACCCGCTGCAGAACGCCCAGAAGGCCATTGACCAATCCGCACCCGGTATGCCGCCGACGTTGATCCCCAACAGCCCTGTCAGAAAACCAAGCGGCAGGAAGATCGCCGATATCACCGACAGGATATAAAGGTTCCGGTTCAGCCGATCCGCCAACGCCGCCTGCAGTTCGTCCTTCACAACTTGAAGACGCTCGCGCATCGCATCCAGTTCCTCGACCGTACGAATCAAGCGGTCGTGGGATTCGAACAGACGGCGGTGATCGGTTTCGTCCAGAAGATGCACATTGGCTTGCGCCAGCAGAGAAAGCGCGTCGCGCTGCGGCGCGATATGGCGGCGGAAACCGACGATGCGACGGCGCGTTTCTGTGACCCGAGCGCGCAGTTCCGGCGACAGGTCGGTCAGCACGTCCTCTTCCAGCGCATCGGTTTCGTCATCAAGATCACGCAAGAACGTCTCGATCCGACTGCCCAAGTGCTCGACCAAATCACACAAGAAAGCGCCGGGGCGGATTGGCCCCCGCCCGGCTTCAAGCCCGACGCGCATGTCATCGAGCGAGGCGAGGCGGCGGCGCGATACGGTGACGATCCGTGCCGGGTCCAGCCATATCCGTACCGAGACCATGTCTTCTGGCTCGGCCCCTTCATTCAGGTTCACGCCGCGCAGAATCAACATTATGCCATCGTCCAGTGGCATTGCACGGGGGCGGGTTTCTTCGGCCAGAAGTGCCGTCAGAATATGCGGATCAAGATAGCCCAGCCATGTGCCGATCCAATTGCGCAGACCCGGCGCGTCGGCAGCAAGGTGTACCCAAGCCGGTTCTGGCGCTCGCAACGCCGCCACGATCGAGGCGTCAGTGTGCAAAACGACGTTGTCGACATCGTTGCGCAGGGCGCAGGCAAAAAGGACCGCTTCAGTCATGTCACAACGCTAATGCAAGGCGCAGGCTGTGCAAGTCGGTTTCCCGCTGAACATCGCCTGTTCCGAACATATCCGGGTTTCACACAAATTGGCTGGCTGATCCTGGCAGGGGTTGGGGGACTCGAACCCACGACCCTCGGTTTTGGAGACCGATGCTCTACCAACTGAGCTAAACCCCTAGGACCAGTGCCGGGTTCCTAGGGCGACGGCGCGCGGATATCAAGTGGGATTGTCACAGCCGGCTTGCGCCGTACAAATGCTTTTCCGCGCTTAATTCACTTGTTCTTTGACTCCCGCACCCGATCGGAAGGCGTCGAAGATCCTGCCCCGCAAACCGCCCGCAACGCCTGCCATTCGCGCGGCGTCAGAACGGGTTCACCTGATACCTCCGTCAACTCGGCGGCTCGCGCGATCCGGTCACCCAGCGCGGGGTGAGAGCTGAAGTGCGAGATCAAACCACCAGCCTCACCACCAACCTCACGGAACCGCTCGAACATCGTGGCCAGCGCGGCGGGCGGCAGACCGGCCTGATCCAGCAGCTCCAGCGCAAAAATATCGGCGTTGCTTTCAGCTTCGCGAGAATAGCTCGCCTGGATCAACCGTTCCGTCATGAACAAAACGGCTGCTCCACCCGCAAAATCACCGAACAGCAGGCCCAGAACGCCGACCGACCCGGCGGTTCGCAACGCAATACGGGCCGGGTCGCGGGCGACCACATGACCAATTTCATGCGCCAGTACGGCAGCAACCTCTTCCGGCGCTTCTGCGGCGTCGATCAGGCCGCGAAACAAGATCACCTGACCACCCGGAAGCGCGAATGCGTTGATCAGATCGTGGTCCAACACATGCACCGTTAGGTCGTTGGGCAGCTCGGTCCCTGGCGACAGCCGGTCGGTCATTTTCGCCAGCGCGGCCAGCCCTTCAGGTTCCTCGCAAACCTCGACGGGCAGCAGCGCGTTGTCGCTGAGCATGGTACGGATCTGTTCAAAGGTGCTGTCGCCCAATGCCCGCTCACCTGCAGGCGGCAGCAGTTCCGCCAATTGATCCGCCATCAGCGGCACCAGAACCAGAATAATCAGTGCAACCGAGGCAATCGCGCCTACCGCCCAGCCGAACAGCCGCCCTTTACCGGGCGCTTCCGGACCACGTTTTATCATCGGTGCGCGCGCCGACAGGATACGAACTGCCTCGGGATCATTGACCAACAGGCGTGCCAGCTTATTTCCCGTGCGCGCAAGCACGATCATGTCCTTCGCGGCCTGATCGCGAACCGCGCGCAGGTCAGCCATCGCCCAGCGCACTGGCTTTTTACCCGGCAGAGCGATCACCAACCAGGCATCGCTACCAGAGTCATCCACCGAAATCTCGACCCGATGCACAATGGGCGACTCTCCGTCGAGGAAATCGGCATATGCTGAGAACGACGGCGCGCCTTCTGTGACGTGGATCGTGATCATATCGCCGCCCCGATATCCAGCGCCTCGGCAAAGCCTTCCGCCTCGGCGAAACGGTCGCGGTCAGTCTGGCGGACGGCCAAAAGGCCGGACACGCCCGTAATGGCGAGCGTTTCAGCATAATGCCGCATCAGCGGCAGCGTCAGAAACACATGACGCAACACGCCCCAGAGGATGAAGGCCGAGAAATAAAGGATCAGCCCAACTGTCCAGATCAGAGCAGACGGCAGGCCCAGTTGGTTCAGGTCCTCAAGATCGAGGTCGAACTGTCCGCTGCTACCGACATATGCGCCAATTAAACCAAGCAAAACGACCATAAAACCTGTCATCACCAGCCCGGCCAAAAAGTTACCCAGCACGTAGATACCGAAAACCCGCCCGGTGCGGGGCGCTGCCGCGAACCCGATACCTTCCGCCGATTTTGTGCTCGTCAGTTTGCGAAACGCAGCGACCCGGTAGTGAATGGCGCCGATCAGCATCACCGGCAGGCTTAGCGCCAAAATCGCCGCAAATTCCGGTCGTTCCAGCCAAATGCTGATGCCAAATGCTCCCGCCGAAACCAAGCCGCTGATATAGGCCACCAGATAGGGCGGATAGAGCATCCCCCAGCCACCACCCTGAGTTATCGTCACCGTGCCATAAGTTGTTCGATCCGCACGGTATTTTTCCAGCCAGAACGTCATGCGAGGCCACAATAGCCCCAGCGAAATCCCGGTCACCAGCCAGTGCCATATGGCCCGCCCGGCATAGCCCCAAGCACCCGGCTTCATACCAAACCGGATGCCCCGCCAGCGGGTCCGCGCCAGAATATAGCGCCGCGCCCGATACTGGGCGTAGAACACCACCGGCACCAAGCCGACAAAACTCAGCGCATAGGCTGCGAAATTGTCCTGCAGAAACGCAAAGCTGAGGAACATCAGGATCAGGTTCACGATGCCGATGTAGAAAGCCAGAAACACGACGGCGATCAGGAAACCAAGCAGCTTCTCCAGAGGTTCTCCAACGTATTCAAGTGGTTGACCTCCGGGACGGATCGACGACCAATAAAACCGGCGCAAGCGGGTCTTCATCCAGAACCGATAGAGCCCAAGCGTCAGCACCGTCAGCAGACTGGTCCTCAGCGCCAGCCAGAACAGGCGACCGCGTCTGCCGGCGAACCCGGTGTTCAGGTCCGCCAGCGTGCTCATGTGAAGGTGTTATCGCGCGGAAAGCCCCGCGGCGCCATACGCCCGGCGGCGGCCCGCTTGCCGCGCCATTCGTCCAATTCGGTCTCGGTCCGGGTCCGCCCGGCCGGATCGTGCCAGGACAGCCCGTCGGCGAGTGTGAATGTCGTCAGATCACTTAACCCGCCATCCTTGTATTTCTGTAGCCGAACGCCTTTGCCACGCGTCATCTCGGGGAGCTCATCCAGCGCGAAAATCAGCACCTTTCGGTTCTGCCCGACCGTCGCGACCGTATCCCCGCTGACCGGCTTGCAAATCCGCGCCACCACGTCGCCCTTGACGTTCAGCACCTGCTTGCCGCTGCGGGTTTGGGCGACAATCTCGCCCTCGGGCACCACGAATCCGTCCCCGGCGGAGGAGGCAACCAGAAGTCGACGCTCAGCGTCATGCACGAACAGCTCCACAATCGCCGCTTCGTTGGGCAGGTCGATCATAAGACGCACGGGTTCGCCCATGCCACGTCCGCCTGGCAAAGTGCTGGCCGGAATCGTGTAGAACCGCCCGTTGCCGCCAAACAGGATCAGCTTGTCGGTGGTCTGGGCGTGGAACAGGAACCGCCCTTCGTCGCCATCTTTGAATTTCAGCTCGGTCGCGGGGTCGACATGGCCCTTCATCGCGCGGATCCAGCCCATGGCCGAGCAGACTATGGTGATCGGCTCTTTCGGGATCATAGCCTCCAACGGAACCTCTTCGACCTCACCCGCCTCACCAAACCGGGTACGGCGTGCGCTCAGGGCCGCATCCTTGCCGAAATTCTTCTTCACATCGCGCAGTTCGTCAGCGATGCGCTTCCATTGGCGATCTTCGGAAGACAGAAGATCACGCAGATCGTCGCGCTCAGCCTCCAGCGCCTCTTTCTCGCGGAGCAGTTCCATTTCTTCCAGGCGGCGCAGGCTGCGCAGACGCATGTTCAGGATCGCTTCGACCTGCACCTCGCTCAGCGCCGGGTCTGGTTCCAGTCCCAGCCCCTTCGGGCCGATGTAATCCGTTTCGTCCAAGGCGCGCGGGAATTCCCGATCCCAATCCTCGGCCATCAGCGCGGCCTTGGGATCTTCGTCATAACGAATGATGTCGATGACCCGGTCGAGGTTCAGGAACGCGACGATCAGCCCTTCCAGCACCTCCAACCGGTGGTCGATCTTGTCCAGCCGGTGCTTGGAGCGGCGAAGCAAAACGTCGCGGCGATGGTCAAGGAAGGCGCGCAGAACCTCTTTCAGCGAACACACCTTCGGTGTCAGCCCGTCGATCAACACGTTCATGTTGAGCGAGAACCGCGTTTCCAGGTCGGACGCCCGGAACAGCATCCCCATCAGCGCCTCTGGGTCCACCGTCCGCGCACGGGGTTCCAGCACGATCCGAATATCTTCAGCACTCTCATCGCGCACATCTGCCAGGATCGGCAGCTTCTTCGTCTGGATCAGCTCCGCCAGTTTCTCGATTAAACGGCTTTTCGGCACCTGATAAGGGATCTCGGTCACGACAATTTGCCACTGCCCGCGCCCCAGATCCTCGACCTCCCAGGTCGAGCGTAGCCGGAAACTGCCGCGTCCGGTCCGGTACGCGTTGGCGATATTCTCGGGCGGCTCCACAATTATCCCGCCGGTCGGGAAATCCGGCCCCGGCACCATCTCGATCAACGTATCTTCACGCACCAACTCGGAATTCTTTGCCTTCGCCAGATGGATGCAGGCGTCGAGCAACTCATTCAGATTATGCGGTGGGATATTGGTCGCCATCCCCACGGCAATCCCGCTGGACCCGTTGGCCAGAAGGTTCGGGAATGTCGCAGGAAGCACCACGGGCTCTTGCAAGGTGCCGTCGTAATTATCACGGAAATCCACCGCGTTTTCGGCCAACCCTTCCAGCAGCGCCTCAGCCGCCGCCGTCATCCGTGCTTCGGTATAGCGCGCCGCAGCCGGGTTATCGCCGTCGACGTTGCCAAAGTTTCCCTGCCCGTCGACCAACGGATAGCGGACGTTGAAATCCTGCGCCAACCGCGCCATCGCGTCGTAAATCGCCGCGTCGCCGTGCGGGTGGTAGTTGCCCATCACATCCCCGGAGATCTTCGCCGATTTGCGAAAACCGCCGGTCGAATTCAGCTTCAACTCGCGCATCGCGTACAGAATCCGGCGATGCACCGGCTTCAGCCCGTCGCGCGCGTCCGGCAGGGCCCGGTGCATGATCGTGGACAGCGCATAGGTCAGATACCGCTCGCCAATTGCGCGGCGCAGCGGTTCGACCAAGTCGCCCGGCACGTCGCCGGTCAGATCATCAGCATCGGACATCTGCAGAGGTGATAGCGGCTGCGATTCCGGGCGGCAAGCGCGGGAAAAGCAGAAAATTGAACCGAGTCGCCCGTGCCACCGACCCATGAACAGGAAGACACGATTTCGAAACCGGGGGAGGCCACAATGACACGCACTGCCAACGCAACCATCATCGTCCTTTACGCCGCCGCGATCCCGCTGCTGGCCGGGTTGAGCGATGAAACTGTGGATCGCCTCGCGTTGCTGGCCGGGAGAGGCACGCTAGAGGCTGCCGCCGCCGCACCGATATCTGACGAACAGGCTGTCGAGCTGGCTCTGGCGGCCACCCGCGCAAACCACAGGCCCGCTCCGCTGACGACCTTCGCGCCATATCCGGATGCCGAGACCGACGACAACGTCACGGTGCTTGCCAGCCTGAATTGAACTCGGACTCTGGGGCATCTACCATCATGTGATTGCCGCACCGTCGCCGTTGTCCTGCCTTGGCTTGTGACCTAACTGCACCCAATGCGTTCAACGAAGTCCGGTGCAATGAATCATCCCTTGGAAACCTCGCTAACCAAACGGTCAATCCTGATTACCGGATGCTCGTCCGGCATCGGACGGGACGCCGCGCAGGCATTGCACAAACGCGGCTGGCAGGTCTTTGCAAGCTGCCGCAAACAGACCGATTGCGACACGCTGATCGCCGAGGGCATCGCAAGCCCGCGTCTGGACTACAATGATCCCGACAGCATCCGTACAGCTCTGGCCGAAGTTCTTGACGCCACCGGAGGCACCCTTGACGCGCTGTTCAACAACGGTGCTTACGCCATCCCCGGAGCCGTCGAAGACCTGCCGACCGATGCCCTGCGCACGATCTTCGAGGCAAATTTTTTTGGCTGGCACGAGTTGACCCGTCAAGTGATCCCGGTGATGCGCGCGCAGGGCCACGGTCGGATCGTTCAGTGCTCGTCGGTGCTGGGCTTCATCCCAATGAAATGGCGCGGGGCCTATGTGGCCAGCAAATATGCTCTGGAAGGGCTGACCGACACGCTGCGCATGGAAATGACCGACACCCCGATCCGCATCAGCCTGATAGAGCCCGGACCAATCACCACCCGTTTCCGTGTTAACGCCGCACTAGAATTCGACCGCTGGATCGACTGGAAAGCTTCGGTCCGCGCCGACCAATACGAACGCAGCCTGCTGGGTCGCCTGAAATCAGCGACCGAGGGCAAAGACCCGTTCGAACTGCCGCCTTCTGCGGTCACCAAAAGGCTGATCCATGCGCTGGAGGCGGCACGGCCCAAGGCGCGCTATTTCGTGACGGTGCCAACGTGGGGGGCGTCCGTTCTCAGCCGGATCCTGCCAACCAAAGCGTTGGATTGGATTGTCGGGAAGGGGTAATAGATCGAGGGGGGTCGCTCTTGATCAGACGCTGCCAAACGCATCAACCAACCCGGCCAAAACCAACACGCGGTGTTCCGCTTTCCCGGCACTTGCCCTACATAACAGCTAAACCCAAGGAACCCGCCCATGCTTTCCGACCCGCTATTCATCGTCGTCGCCATCTCGGTCCTCGTGGTGCTCGCCGTCCTACTCTTCGGCATCGGCACCTTCGCAAAGGGCGGCGAGTTCAACCGCAAATACGCCAACAAGATCATGCGTTACCGCATCCTGGCGCAGGCTATCGCGGTCGCGGTGATCCTTGCCTTCGTCTTCTTCCGCCGCATGGGGGGCTGAGCATGGTTGTCCTGAACAAAATCTACACCCGCACCGGTGACGGCGGCGACACCGCGCTCGGCAACGGCACGCGGATCGCGAAGCATTCCGCCCGCGTCACCGCCTATGGCACCGTCGACGAGATGAACGCGACCGTTGGCCTCGCCGCGCTGCATGCCGAGGGCACCATGTCGGCACAACTTGCCATGATTCAGAACGACCTGTTCGACCTGGGCGCGGACCTCTGCCGCCCGGAAATGGAGAAAGACGCCGAGTCCGAATACCCTCCCTTGCGGATCATCCCCACGCAAACGGACCGGCTTGAGGCCGAGATCGACTCCATGAACGACGCGTTGACCCCGCTACGCAGCTTCATCCTGCCCGGAGGCTCGGCACTGGCCGCCCACCTGCACCTCTGCCGTACCGTCGCACGCCGGGCCGAACGGTTGGCCGTTGAACTGGCCGAAACCGAAGGGGTAAACCCGGCCGCAATCAAATACCTCAACCGCCTGTCCGACTGGTTCTTCGTTGCCGCGCGCATCGCCAACGACGACGGCAAGGCCGATGTCCTATGGGTGCCGGGCGCGAACCGGTGAGTTTACGAACCGGCGGGGCGTCCAGTGGACGCACCGGCGCCTGGAAGGTCGGAGCCCTGGGACACCGGGACGGTAGTCCGGGCGCGAACCGGTAATCGACGCGACGTTCCGCCACCCCGCCGCGTCGTTTTTCCCCTGTTTCCACGCGCGCGCCTCGGCTAACACGCGCCTATGCCACCCGGGGCTTGCCGGGCAGTAAACATGGAGAATGCGCGATGAAGGTCCTGGTGCCTGTCAAGCGAGTGATCGACTACAACGTGAAGGTCCGCGTCAAGGCGGACGGTTCCGGGGTCGACCTCGCCAATGTCAAAATGTCGATGAACCCGTTTGATGAGATTGCCGTCGAACAGGCGATCCGTCTGAAAGAGGCCGGTCAGGCCGAGGAAATCATCGCCGTATCCATCGGTGTGAAACAGAATCAGGAGACACTGCGTACCGCACTCGCCATGGGGGCTGACCGCGCAATTCTCATCGTCGCCTCCGAAGACGTCCACCACGACGTCGAACCCCTGACCGTCGCCAAACTGCTCAAAGCCGTGGTGGACGAAGAAGCGCCGGGCCTCGTGCTTTGCGGCAAGCAGGCGATCGACAATGACATGAACGCGACCGGCCAGATGCTGGCGGCGCTGCTGGGCTGGTCGCAGGGAACCTTTGCCAGCGGCCTAGAAATCGACGGCGACAACGCCAACGTCACCCGCGAAGTTGATGGCGGCTTGCAGACCATCAAGGTCAAAATGCCCGCCGTGGTCACCGTGGACCTACGCCTGAACGAGCCGCGCTATGCCTCGCTTCCCAATATCATGAAGGCGAAGAAAAAGCAGCTGGATGAAAAGACGCCCGAAGACTACGGCGTCGACGCCAGCCCGCGCCTTGAAATCGTCAAGACGAGTGAGCCCGAGGCCCGCAAGGCAGGCGTCATCGTCAAATCGGTCGACGAACTGGTCGAAAAACTCAACGAAGCGGGGGTGATCTAATGGCTATTCTATTGCTGGGAGAGGTCAACGACGGCGAGTTGGCGATGGATTCCACCGCCAAGGCCGTGGCCGCCGCTGCTCCGCTGGGCGATATCACCGTACTCTGCGCCGGGGCCACCTGCGCCGCCGCGGCGGCGGAGGCTGCGACGATTGAAGGCGTCGCCAAGGTGCTGTGTGCCGAGGATGCGCTCTACGGGCATCGGCTGGCCGAACCTTCCGCAGCGTTGATCGTCTCGCTGGCGGATGACTATTCGCATATCGTTGCACCCGCGACGACGGATGCGAAGAACATCCTGCCCCGTGTCGCCGCGCTGCTGGATGTCATGGTGATTTCGGACATCACCGAAATCATCGACGCCAACACCTTCGAGCGCCCGATCTATGCCGGCAACGCGCTGCAGACGGTGAAATCCGGCGATGCAACCAAGGTCGTCTCGATCCGCACGGCCAGTTTCGATGCTGCCGGAACCGGCAATTCCGCCCCGGTCGAAAACATCGGCGCGGCGGGCGACCCGGGCTTGTCCAGCTGGGTCGAAGACAAGGTCGCCGCCAGCGACCGACCCGAGCTGACCAGCGCCGGCGTGGTGGTGTCCGGTGGACGCGGCGTCGGATCGAAGGACGATTTCGCGCTGATCGAAAAGCTCGCCGACAAGCTGGGTGCAGCGGTCGGAGCGTCCCGCGCCGCGGTCGACTCGGGCTACGCCCCGAACGACTGGCAGGTCGGCCAGACCGGCAAGGTGGTGGCACCCGACCTATACGTCGCCGTCGGTATCTCGGGCGCGATCCAGCACCTGGCGGGCATGAAGGACTCCAAGGTGATCGTTGCGATCAACAAGGACGAGGAAGCGCCGATTTTCCAGGTCGCCGACTATGGCCTGGTAGCGGACTTGTTCGCGGCTGTGCCGGAGCTGGTTGAGAAGCTGTGAGCCCAAGGCCCGGTTGAAAACGCGAAGGCCCGCCGGAATCGGCGGGCCTTTTTCTAATGTCAAAGTCCGGTCTGAGCCCACCAGCGGGATGCCGCACCGCAGCTAAATGATTCGTTGTTCTAGTTCTGCTGGGTCATCTACGGCTACGTGCCAGAATTCGACCGCGCCTTTTGGCATTTTCCGCAGCACGCGCTCGAAATCTCTCTTGTTGGTACAGCGTCGGATCGCCCACGCAGTTGCTTCAATCGCGTTGTTCGGCGTCAGATTGTGGTCCACTCGAACCTGTTTAGCCTCGGCAATCATCGCGGTGCGCTCTGCAAATGGCACCGGCTCTTTGCTAACATCCCAACCATAAACAAAAATTGCACGGAGAACGCTTGGTAGGACATCTGCGAATTCCAGGCCCTGCTCAGCGGTTAGTCGACGCCGGAAAACCTGCAAAACAGCATCCACGGCTGTATAAGCCGAATTGTCTGACTCGAGACACATGCGCTCCTTCACGTCATCAAGAAAGACCCGCCACTCTTTGGACGCGTGCCGATAGGTCCATGGCATTGGCATCGGAAAGTTGGACTCCGCACAAATTCTACACCAACACAGTATCGCCACGAGTCCATTGCTGTCGAGATTTCGAAAGGCAGCTAAGGTCCCGCAAACGAGCCATTCAACTAACCGCGCCGCTTCATGCGCGTTAGCATCTCGGCCACGAACTACTTTGTCCGGGCGAACATGGACCTCCGCACCCCACCCCCAAAAACCGGTTCCCCCTCCCCACACTCCCCTCTAAACTCCGCGCGAACGTAGACAGGGCAACCACATGACTATCGAACGGATCGGCGTCGTCGGGGCGGGGCAGATGGGCAACGGGATTGCGCATGTGCTCGCACTTGCGGGCTATGACGTGCTGATGACCGATACCAGTGCGGACGCGCTGAATGCGTCGCACGGAATCATCGGGGCCAATATCGATCGGCAGGTGGCCCGCGACAAAGTGAGTGAGGGCGAAAAGGCCGAAGCGCTGGCGCGGATCAAGACCACCGGCAAACTGACGGACCTTGGCCCCACCGACCTGATTATCGAGGCCGCAACCGAGCGTGAGGCCGTCAAGGTTGCGATCTTTGAAGACCTGGTGCCGCATCTGGGGAAGGACACGATCCTGACCTCGAACACCTCCTCAATCTCGATCACCCGGCTGGCCAGCCGCACCGACCGGCCTGAACGTTTCATGGGATTCCACTTCATGAATCCGGTGCCGGTGATGCAACTGGTCGAGCTGATCCGCGGCATCGCCACCGACGAAGCCACCTTCGCCGCCTGCCGGGGCGTCGTCGAACGCCTGGGCAAGACCGCCGCCAGCGCCGAGGATTTCCCCGCCTTCATCGTCAACCGCATCCTGATGCCGATGATCAACGAGGCGGTCTATACCCTCTACGAAGGCGTCGGGTCCGTCGCCTCGATCGACAGTTCGATGAAGCTGGGCGCGAACCACCCGATGGGCCCGCTCGAACTGGCGGATTTCATCGGGTTGGACACCTGCCTGGCAATCATGAACGTCCTGCACGACGGGTTGGCCGACACCAAATACCGCCCCTGCCCGCTGTTGACGAAATATGTCGAGGCTGGCTGGCTGGGCCGCAAATCTGACCGGGGGTTTTATGACTATCGTGGCGAGGTTCCGGTCCCGACGCGCTAAGCTACCGCGCCCGCAGCCGGGTCGCGATCAGCGATCCGTCTGCGGCAATTGTCGCGCGCACTTCGGCTTCCATTCCGACGCTTAGCCTGTCTTCGACGCGGGTCTGTTCTGTCACCACGAAGCCGGCACCGTCGATTTCAGTCGCACCGCTCACCCGCCCACGCAGGCGCACCTCACGCCCGGCAGGCACCGGCGCGGCGTTACCCGCATCATCCACCGCTCCCTCGGCGATCCACTGGCGAATCAGCGCGATCTGGTCGTCAGGCAACCAAGGTGGGCCGTCAAACGGCATCCGGGGTTGGGCAATGCCTGCGACGCGACGGTAGAGTTCCGACGCCTCCGGATTCCCCGGAACCACCACAAGCCTTTCGCCCCCCGACAGGACAGCTGCCAGGTCGGTCAAGCGTAACCCCTCGGGAGGGGCAGCCATGCGGCTGTTATCGGAATGGCAGACGATGCAGCGCTGCTTCAGAATCGGCTCGACGTCGGCGAAGGTGACAACCCCGTCATCTTCCGGGGCGACCGGCACCGGATCAACTGTTCCATCCAATGGCGCACCCGCCGCGATCCAGCCCTCGATCAGGGCGATCTCGTCTGCCGACAAGAACGGTGGCCCGTCCAGAGGCATTCGGGGCAGCGCCTCGCCACGGATGCGCCGCACCAACGGGCTGCCCGGGACGTCACCGGGGACGACGACCGCACCATTATAGGACCCTGCCAATAGCTCGCCATGGCTGACCAGGGACAACGCCATCGGAGCGAAAACACCAGCATGGCACGAGACGCAGCGGTCTCGCAGTAGCGATGCCACCGCCGGCCAATGCGGTTCTGCGGCGTCCACTGGTGGAACGGAAAGGGCGATCAGAGCGGTGAAAATGGTGGCAACACGGCGAGTGCGCCTTGAGAAACGTGGCAAATGCCCACTCCAATCGGTCCTCAAAATTACCATGCAACGGTCCATTAGCCCGCGATACCCTACATCCCCTCGCCGAAGTAATCCGCCACAAGCGCCTGCAATGCCTCGGCCAAGGGCTGTGCTTCCGGCCCAGTGATCGCAACATCGACCGACGTCCCGCGTGACGCACCCAGCATCAGCAAGCCCATGATGCTGTCGCCAGTCGCTTCCATTCCGTCCTTGCTGACCGTTGCCTCGGCATCAAATTGCTCGACGGTTTCGGCCAGCTTGGCCGACGCCCGGGCATGCAGACCCTTCTCGTTGATGATTTTCAACGTTATCCGAACTGGCTCGCTCAAAGGGTCAAACCGCTGACCCGGTAAAGCTGTCAATATACTTCCGACCCGCCGCCAATGCCGAGGCGACGGCCTCTCCCACCGGCTTATGTCGCGACTTTGCAAGTTTGATCAGCATCGGCAAATTCGCCCCATAGACGATCTGCCGGTTTTGCGGACGGCAGGCGCGCAGGCTGAGGTTCGAGGGCGAACCGCCGAACATATCCGTTACCACAACAACCCCGTCCCCTGTGTCCACCGCATCCGCGGCGGCGCAAATTTCGGACTGCTTGGCATCGCGATCATCGTCCGGTGCAATCGCAATCGCGTGAACACCGGGTTGCCTCCCAACTACATGCTCGACCGCCGCGAGATACTCCCGCGCCAGCCCGCCATGTGCGACGATCACAACTCCGATCAAACCGAACCCCGATTGTCAGCGCCGCCCCTGCGCCGCTCTATTTCCTCATGGCGAATAGACACCTGCCACCCCTTCGCCGCAAGGGTCTTGGCCAGTTCTTCGGCGACAAAAACCGAGCGATGCTGCCCGCCGGTGCATCCAAAGCCAATCGAAAAATGCGCTTTGCCCTCTTCCTGGTAGGCGGGCAAAAGTGAAGTGACTAACCCGGACATCCGTTCGAAGAATTCCACGAATCGCGAATCAGCCCGAATATGCGTGCCAACGTCCTCCGAGCGACCATCCAAAGGCCTTAGGGCAGCATCCCAATAGGGATTTTTCAGGAATCGGACGTCCAACGCCATGTCCAGCCCACGCGGCATGCCGCGCTTGTAGCTGAAGGACTGCACCGTCACCGACAGCGCCTCATTGGCCTGACCCTTGCCGCCAAACCAATTGCCAATCTCAGAACGCAACTCGTGCGGGCTGAGGTCGGAAGTGTCGATCAAAATATCCGCAGCCGCCCGCACCGATTCCAACAGGGTCTTCTCCACGGCAATGCCGCTGGCGGGATCGCTTCCGGGAGCAAGCGGATGGCGTCGCCGGGTTTCCGAAAAACGGCGCAGCAAGACATCGTCACTGCTTTCGAGGAACAATACATCAATGCGCATCCCGCCCTGCGCGCGCAGATCGGCAATCGTTTCGAGCATCAATTCGGGAGAGAAGTCGCGCGTTCTGGCATCGATGCCCAACGCCAGTGGGCGTTCTGGCGGAGGCCCGGTGAGCAGCCGCGGCACCATCGCCAGGGGAAGATTGTCGATCGCCTCAAACCCCAAATCTTCCAAGGCATGGATGGCGGTGGCACGCCCGGCCCCCGATGGCCCGGTAACGAACACCAGCCGTACCCCAGCCTGAGAGATGTGGGCAGTTTCAGTCATGTTTCATCGGTCTCAGATTTCAGATAGTGCAGCAAAGCGGGCGCGAAATGCGGGCTCTCGACTTTGTGAAACAGCCGCAGCGGGTAGTCCAGCAGCAGTTTCTCGCAGCGCTGCGGCAGGCGTTCACCTTCGACCTCGGCCAGATCAACCACCGCGCGAAGGCGAACGGAGGGTTTCGCATCGACCCGGATCAGCCCAACTCCACGCGCTTCGATCAGACCGGACAAACTCTCTGGCGCTCTGGCCACGGGTGGACCGTCACCGTCCCGAAAGAGATCCACGCGGTCATCGGCCACCAGACGGGCGCCCATGGTCATAAGGAACAATGCAAGTCCCGACTTTCCAGAACCGGATGGGCCGATGATCAATAGTCCGGCCGATCCGACGGCGACAGCACTCGCGTGAATGCTAAGCGGTCCGGACATTATAGCAGCGTTTGATCAGATGTTGACCAACAGCAATCCCTGTCAAAGTGGCAGACCGACAACGAAGCGGGCCCCTAGCGGATCGGCAAAGGCATCGGCGTCAGCGGCCCGAATGTTCTCGGCCCATATGACTCCGCCATGCGCCTCGACAATCTGTTTGGAGATCGCAAGACCAAGGCCAGAGTTATTGCCGAATTGCGAAACCGGCCGTTCAGAATAGAACCGGTTAAATATCTTCCCGAGCGCTTCTTCCGGGATGCCGGGACCCGTGTCTTCGACGACGATCAGCACCCGGTTTTCACGCCGCCGCGCCCAGATGCGGATCGCGTCACCCTGACCGCAGAAACTGGTCGCGTTGGACACCAGGTTCACAAACACCTGCGCCAGCCGCGCCTCCAAGCCGTGGATCTGGATCGGATCCGATGGCAGGTCCGATATGAAGTCGACGCCTCTCTCCTTGGCTTCGAATGCCAGATGTTCGGCCAGAGACGAGATCATATGCAGCAGGTCGAACGTCTCTTCGTCCTCGCGCACCAACTCGCTGTCCAGCCGCGATGCATTCGAAATATCACTGACCAAGCGGTCCAACCGCTTCACGTCATGGTCGATAACATCCAGAAGCCGCACCTGGTGTTCCGGCTTCTTGGCAACCCGCAACGTGCCCACCGCCGAGCGTAGTGATGCCAGCGGATTCTTGATCTCATGGGCGACATCGGCTGCGAATTGTTCGTTTGCGTCAATCCGATCATAGAGCGCGCCAACCATCCCGCGCAGCGCGCGTGATAACCGGCCGATCTCGTCCGGCCGGGCGCTGAGGTCAGGAATACGGATACGTGTCTGACGCAGCTTGCTGGAGTTTCTTTCCTGCCCGACTTCGGCCGCGGCCGCCAGATCGCACAGCGGGTTTGCAATCGTAGAGGCCAGCACGAGACTAAGGCCAATCGATACCAGTATCGCGATTACAAACATCTGCAACACCTGCTCACGCTCGGCACGAACCAACTGATCAATTTGGGCAGCGGAGCTGAAAACTGCCAATGCCCCGACAACTCGGCGCCTCGCCGTATAGGTGTTGCAACGGCGAAATCGGCGCTATTGGACTGCGTTGGGTCAATATGAGCCGCCTCGCCGCGCTGCAATACCAGCTCTACCAGACCGGCCAGTTCCTCTGCCGAAGGCCCCGTTGCTGTTGCATCTTGATCTTGTGCATCGCTTCCGACCAATCGGCGCAACGCATCCCAGGACAGATGCAGGAAATCCGTTATCAATGTCGATCCGAAATCGGGCCGCAGGTCCCTGTTCAGCGGCGTTTCCGCCGTCGCGCGCCCCATAGATGTGGCCACCAGGTTTCCGCTCAAATCATACAGCAACACCGTGCTGGACGAGGGTGGATCGAACTCCTCAAAGACGTTCGCCAAAGTGGCAGATTGCGCGCTGGACCCTGTGGCCGGCAAACGCGCCGCGATGACTTCGCTCAGCAATTCCGCCTCAACCCCGAGGCCGATATCGCGCTGATAGACCAGGCTTTCGCGGAACGGGTTAAGGTACAGGATGCCAGCGACCAGCACCAGGATCGCCACCATATTGAACGAGATGATTTTGCGCGCCAGCGGCGAGCGGTTGATGGAAATCAGCCCGCGCCTATCTTGCCGTGCGGCCAACTCGCCACGCACCGACGCATCGGGCGCTATCCAGTCCTCACCCAAGACAACCTCAGGCTGGTCCTTTGTTGCCTTGCGGCGGGCTTTGCGACCCGCGCCGCTTATGCCCGACACCAGCGACATTTATTCCTCGTTATATCGGTATCCAATGCCGTACAGCGTCTCGATCGCCGAAAAGTCATCATCCACGCTGCGCAGCTTCTTGCGTAGACGTTTGATGTGGCTGTCGATGGTACGGTCATCAACATAGACTTGGTCATCATAGGCGACATCCATCAGCTGGTCACGGCTTTTGACGAAACCGGGACGCTGGGCGAGCGCCTGCAACAGAAGGAATTCGGTGACGGTCAGCGAGACATCGCGTCCCTTCCAGCTGACCGAGTGGCGCAACGGGTCCATCGAAAGCTCGCCGCGCTGCAGAATCTGACCAACCTCGGGCTCTGGCCCCTTGTCACTTTCCAGCACTTCCTGGCGGCGCAAAAGCGAGCGGATGCGCTCAACCAGCAAACGCTGCGAGAATGGCTTCTTGACGTAGTCGTCAGCCCCCATCCTGAGGCCAAGAACCTCGTCAATCTCATCATCTTTTGAGGTCAGGAAGATCACCGGCATGTTGGTTTTCTGGCGCACCCGCTGCAGCAGATCCATACCATCCATCCGGGGCATCTTGATGTCGAACATGGCCATATCCGGCAGTTTCTTGTTGAACGCGTCCAGCGCGGCCTGACCGTCGTTGTAAGTTTCGACCTCGAAGCCCTCGGCCTCCAGAGTCATGGATACCGACGTCAGGATGTTCCTGTCATCGTCCACCAGTGCAATGCGTGACATGGGATTGTCCCCTTAACTGCTCTCAATACCTGTTTTTCAGGCATCATTGTGCCACCAGCCCGCTGAATCAACCCAATTCGCGAATCACCGGCCAGTTGCGCCCCCATGAGGTGACGATTTTGGTTAGCAATGGCTGAATTGCCGCACTTTTGCACGTTTCGAACATCGGCAGCATCGCAAATCCGGCTTGGGCGCGGCGGCGGCAATTGGAAATGCACGGCGAAACACCCTGCACTCCTCGCACCTCTTGGTACTTTTCGTACCGATCTGAGTAAGATTTTGAAACCATGTTGCGCTGCGACTGCAAACATCCTAGGTCTTCGCAGACGCAGAAAAACGATGAGATCTCATGCCGCGCGATAGCCAACCTTACGACGAAACCGTGATGACCGATCTGCTCGACCTGACCGCACGGGCGCTCGAACCGCTTCGCGACCTGTTGGCGACAGGCACCGAGGGTCTTCGCACACACGTTCACCACGACGGGCGTATTGATCCCGCAGCACTGGACGCACATCAGACCGCCGCCCACGGCCTCGCGTGGTTGGCGACATACGTTCAGGCCCTGACACAGATGCAGAACTGGGCCGAGCGGCTTAATGCCGACGGCAAATTCGGAGAAGCCGAAGCGCTGACACACCAGATCGCGTTCGGCGAATACCTCAACCAAATCAAAGGCGGCATTTCGGTCAGCCAGGGCGAAATACTGCGCTTATCCGACATCGGTGTTGAAGCGCCGCTGGACGACCCGGCAATTCGAACGCTCTGCCGAGACGGCAACACTCAAGCTGCCCGCGCCCGCCTTGCCGCCCTGATCGCCGATAACGCCCACGCCACTTTCGGTGCCAGCGGTCTTGACGATGAGATGGAGATGATCCGCGATCAATTCCGCCGTTTCGTTCAGGACCGCATCGCGCCGCATGCCCACGAATGGCACCTCAGTGACACGCTGATTCCAACCGAGGTCATCGCCGAAATGGCCGAACTTGGCGTCTTCGGCCTGACCATCCCGGAAGAGAATGGCGGCTTCGGCCTCTCGAAAACCGCGATGTGTGTAGTAAGTGAAGAACTCTCGCGCGGCTGGATCGGCGTCGGCTCCCTCGGCACCCGCTCCGAGATTGCTGCCGAACTTATCCTGGGCGGCGGCACCGAGACGCAGAAAGCACACTGGCTGCCCCTGATTGCGTCGGGAGAGGTTCTACCAACAGCCGTCTTCACCGAACCAAACACTGGCTCCGACCTCGGCGCTCTTTCGACTCGTGCAACAAGGACGGACGACGGCTGGACGATCACAGGTAACAAGACCTGGATCACCCATGCTGCCCGCGCCGGGGTCATGGCGGTGATGGCACGCACCGATCCCGACAGCGCCGACTATCGCGGCCTCAGCATGTTTCTGGCCGAGAAAACGCCCGGCACCGAGGCCACCCCCTTCCCTGATGCGGGAATTACCGGTGGCGAAATCGAGGTGCTCGGCTATCGCGGCATGAAGGAATACGAGCTCGCCTTTGACGGATTTGCAGTTGCCGAAAACGGCCTGCTGGGTGGCGAGGAAGGCCAGGGCTTCAAGCAACTGATGCGCACCTTCGAAAGCGCGCGCATCCAAACCGCCGCGCGGGCCATCGGTGTTGCTCAGTCGGCGCTCGACCTTGCCCTTTCTTACGCGCAGGAACGCCGCCAGTTCGGACAGCAACTGATCGCTTTTCCGCGCGTCGCGGGCAAAATCGCGATGATGGCGGTCGAGATCACCGTGGCGCGTCAACTCTCCTACCACGCCGCGCGCGAGAAGGATGGCGGACGTCGCTGCGATCTGGAAGCCGGTATGGCCAAGCTGCTGGCCGCCCGCGTCGCCTGGGCCGCAGCCGACAACGGTGTGCAGATCCACGGCGGCAACGGCTTCGCATTGGAATATCCGATCAGCCGCGTCCTCTGTGACGCGCGCATCCTGTCGATTTTCGAAGGGGCGGCAGAGATCCAGGCACAAGTCATCGCGCGACGGCTGCTGGGCTGACATCACCCGATTGTGGGCGCGCGCCGCACTAGAACCCGCTAGACCCACTCCATGTTCAGCCTGTTTCTGACTCTGCCAGTCTTTCTTGCCCCCTATCTCAAGGACGAGACGATTTCGGGCTACGCCGACCCTGAGGCCAGCTACCAATTGCAGGCGATCAACGACACGCCCTTCAGCGCCGCGGCTACCATCACCTTCCCTACCGAAGGCCACATCGAAGGCACCGGCCCCTGCAACCGCTATTCCACGACGCAGACTGCACCCTACCCGTGGTTTGAAACCGGCCCCATCGCCGCCACCAAACGTGCCTGCCCCGATCTGGCGGCCGAGGCTGATTTCTTCGCCACCCTTACCCGCATGACCCTCATCGAAGTCGCCGGTCCACACCTGCTGCTAACGAACGACGCTGGCGAGATGATGAGTTTCGTGGCCGCATCATCGGACTAAATCCAGCACTCTGATTCTTGAGGATCCGATCTCATCTCATCATTGACCCAAAAATATCCCCGCCGGAGGCATCCGACCCCTCCGGTTCCATTAAGCGCGCGACAAAGCCACAACATACCGGCCACGCGCGGGTGGCAACGGACGCCCCAGATGATGTGCCAGCTGGGTTTCCAGAAAATGCCCGGTGGTCCGCAACCCGGCGAGGATCTCGGATGTGTCCTCGGGCACCTCACCCAACAGGCAGGGGGGCAGTGGCAAAAGTCGATCCGACCAGTCTCCCGCTCCGATCTTGCTTACCGCACGACCGGTTCGGGGTGAGACATAGGCCAATCCCTCGGTCATGCCCGACACAGCGCAGACCGACAGGTCCAGCGCATGGCCCAACTCCTCCAGCAGCGCCAGTTCCCAAAGCAGATACGCATGCGCCCAACTGGACTCATGGAGTGAGTCCAGAAGTGCTTCGGATCGGTCAAACAAATCAGGGTGCGGCTCGCGTTCCGGCAGTGCAAATGCCAGCAGCCCGGTCACCGCGTTCAGCCCCGCAAGCGCCAACTTGTCCCCCAACACCGCCGGGGCACGGGCGCGCAATGGCTCGACGGCGAAGCTGCCCAGGTGATCCTCCAGCCGTGCGCGCCAGTGCAAGTCCAGCACCGCGCCGGGTTGCAGATGCGGTGCCAGCCGCCGCGAAGTGCCGCCACGAACGATGCCAGCATGGCGGCCCCGATCGCGGGTAAACGCCTCGACGATCGCCGCGTTTTCGCCGTGGCGGCGCAGCGTCAGAAGCGTGCCGTGTTCGCGCCAGTCAATGGCCATGGGGGGGTGCGTGGAAGGCGCTGACAGTCATTCGAACAGATTATGGCCAGTTGGTGGGGGTTGGAAGTGCGGAGGGGCGGAATTGGCCTGAAACGAACATTTGTCGATGAGGTGGGCAAGCCGGGCGAGTGCCTGACCGGGGGCTGGCGCAGCAACGGTCATCAGGGGCAATTTATGGTGCGGCTTTGGCTGTGGCATCATTAAGATGTGCAACTTTGCCAAAGCGCCAGACCGCAGGACGGTCAGGCACTGGCCCGGCGGCTTCGCCTTGATTCCGGGCTGGGGTTGCGTGTTTTGACCAATGACCGCACCTGGCCAAAAGGACCCAACCACCGTCCTATTCCGCCAGCCCCGGTTCCTCCAGCAGGTGACGTCCGTCGCGATCTTCGACCTCGATCACCCAAAGGTCTGGATCGAACGACTTCTGACGCTCCAGTGCGGCGTCCACATTGGCCTCGTCGCCCTCGGCCAGCACGATCCAGGTTCGCTCACCGCTCAGCAAATCGAAGCTTCTCTGAAAGCAGCGGGCCTGACCATCCAGCGTGTTCAGCTTGACCAGCACCGCCCCGGCGGTCGCGTCGCCCTTAGCCGTCACGAAGGCGGGGATGTCGGCCAGCCGCAGCCGTGTCAGATAGGCGTGAACCCAGAAATCCGCCGTCAGCCGCGTCATCCACCGTCCTTGAAATCGAGGCCCATTTCGGTGAAGCGCTCGGCCTCGTTCAGCCAGTTCGGGCGCACTTTGACCTGCAGGAACAGATGCACATTGCGATCCAACAGCTCTCCGATTTCGGCCCGCGCCGCCTGGCTGACCGCCTTGATCGTCTCGCCCTTGTTGCCCAGCACGATGCCCTTGTGACCATCCCGCGCAACGTAGACGATCTGGTCGATCTTGGCCGAGCCGTCCTTGCGGTCCTCCCAGGCCTCGGTCTCGACCGTCAACTGATAGGGCAGTTCCTGATGCAGCCGCAGCGTCAGCTTTTCGCGGGTGATCTCGGCAGCGATCATCCGCATCGGCAGATCGGCAATCTGGTCTTCCGGGTAAAGCCACGGCCCCTTGGGTAGCGCTCCAGCCAGCCATGTCTTCAGGTCATCTACCCCATGACCGCTTCTCGGCCGAGATCAGAAAGGTCTCGGCAAATTCAAACGCTTCGTTCAGCTGCTTGGTCATCGCCAGAAGGGTCTCAGCACGGACCCGGTCAATCTTGTTGATCGCCAGCGCGACAGGGCGATCTCCGATCCGGTCTTTGAGGTTTTCAAGGATTGAACGCACCCCCGGCGTCAATCCGCGATGCGCCTCGATCAACAGGACGACCACATCCGCGTCCGCTGCCCCGCCCCATGCGGCCGCGACCATTGCGCGATCCAATCGGCGGCGCGGCGCAAACAGGCCGGGCGTGTCGACGAAAACAATCTGTGTCGCGCCTTCCATTGCAACGCCGCGAATGCGCGCCCGCGTGGTCTGCACCTTGTGGGTGACGATGCTGACCTTCGCGCCGACCATCCGATTCAGCAGCGTTGATTTACCGGCATTCGGCTCGCCAATGAGGGCGACAAAGCCCGCGCGTGTTTCTTGCGAGTCACCTGCGTCTTCCGTCTCGATTTTGTCGTTCATTCCGTTCCGATCCGCGCCAGCAATGCCGCTGCCGCCTTTTGTTCCGCCTGACGTTTCGACGTCGCCTTGGCCTGTTCGGCCGGACCATCCGCAAGCCGAGCCTCAATTGTAAACGTCGGTGCATGATCCGGCCCGTCACGCGCGATCAACACGTAGTCCGGCGTTCCCTGCCCGCGCGCCTGCGCCCATTCCTGCAGCGCGGTTTTTGCATCCCGCGCATCCGCGCGCACCGTGTCGATCCGACCCTGCCAATGCCGCAGGATCACCGCGCGGGCCGCCCCTAACCCCGCGTCGAGGTAAACGGCGGCAATCACCGCCTCCATGGCGTCGCCCAACAGCGCTTGCTTTCGGCGCCCGCCCGACAGCATCTCGGACCGGCCCAGTTTCAGGACCTCACCAAGTTCGATATCCTGCGCCACCGCCGCACAGGTTTCCTTACGAACCAGAGCGTTGAAACGCGGTGCCAGCATCCCCTCAGCGGCCTGCGCGTCGGCGGCCAACAACGCCTCAGAGATCACCAGCCCCAGCACCCGGTCGCCCAGGAATTCCAGCCGTTGGTTATCCGGTCGCGTGGGCGAGGTCAGCGACGGATGGGTCACAGCCTCGATCAGCAAGGCAGGGTCAGCGAAGCTATGACCAAGCCGGTCGGCAAAGTCAGACAGCTCAGCCGACAGCTTCAAATGATCTTCTCGAAGAAGCGATCCGCGCGCCATGTCCAGAAGAACAGCATCGACTTGCCCGCGGACGAAAACATCACCCGATCAGCCCGCCCGATCAGGTTCTCAAACGGTACGAAACCAACCCCGGCGGCATTCTGACTGACCCGGCTGTCCGTCGAATTATCGCGATTGTCGCCCATGAAAAAGTAGTGGCCGTCAGGCACCGTAAAGACCGGCGTATTGTCGAGGCTGCGTCCAACCTGAATATTCAGTACCGAGTGGACGACACCATTCGGAAGGGTTTCCAAAGCCCGCTCTTTTTCGCAAATCGCGCCAAAACCGGGCGTCGAATTCGAGCAGCGTGGCTGATTACGCGCCGGGCCTTGCAGTTCCAGCACCTCCTCGAACAGACCGGCTGGCTCCTGTGGCGCGACTTCGCCGTTGATATAAAGCAACCCCTCTTTCACCTGAACGGTATCGCCCGGCAGACCGACAACGCGCTTGATAAAGTCAGATCCGGTGACCGGGTGGCGGAACACAACGACGTCGCCCATTTCCGGCTCACTGCCCAGAATCCGGCCCGGGATGGGGCAAATGCCGAAGGGGCAGGAGTATTGCGAATAGCCATAGGCCATCTTGTTGACGAACAGAAAGTCGCCGATCAACAGCGTGTCTTTCATCGACCCGGAGGGAATCCAGAACGGCTGGAAAAACAGTGTACGGAAAATGCCCGCAATCACCAGCGCCCACACGACTGTCTTGACGGTCTCGACGATACCGCCCTTGGCCTCGGCCTTGCTGAACATACCTGCGCTGCCCTTGTTTTGGTCCGCCCGCTACATGGTTTGCGGCGGTCTCCGAGTCAAGCTGAAGGGTCGGCAATCGGGCGGGCCTCGATCATCACGAAGGCTTGTGCCCAAGGATGGTCGTCGGTCAGGGTGACGTGAACGATGGCATCGTGCCCATCGGGGGTCATTGACGCCAGCCGCTCCGCCGCCCAGCCCGTCAGGTGCATTTGCGGCTGGCCTGTTTGCAAATTGCTGACCGCCATGTCTTTCCATGCGATGCCCATGCGCAGACCGGTGCCCAGCGCCTTGGAGCACGCCTCCTTTGCAGCCCAGCGTTTAGCATAGGTACCCGCGACATCGGCACGCCGTTCGGCTTTCTTCTGCTCGGTATCGGTGAAAACCCGGTTGCGAAACCGGTCACCAAAACGATCCAGGGTGCCCTGAATGCGCTCGATATTCGCAAGATCGGTGCCGATGCCAAGGATCATGGTCACGTGCTGACGGTTTCGACGCCCAGAATCAAGCGCGATCAGTTCAGAGTGACTTCGCCGGTCGCCTGATTGATCGTCACGTCCAGCCCACCCGCCGAGACCGTATCCCCGTGTGGGATTTCGACAATAAAACTCAACGTCAGCCCGCGCGCCGGATCGTAAGAGGATGAGTGCGAGGCAAATTCGATCCGGCTGAACCCGAGATCCGTTTCCATCGAGACCAACGTGCACTTGCGGAACTGTTCGTCGGGTCCGGAGCCCGCAGGATGCAGCACGACCAAGTATTCAGGACAACATGCAGGCGCACCAACGTCCATGCGCACGACCCGGATGGCTCCGTTGGCATATGTAACCGTATTCGCCTCCAGCGGTTCGGCGACAGCATGCATTGAGGCGGCGAAGTGGTTCTGACAAATCGAGGTCGTCTGCGCGGCCGCGGGAACGGCCGTGAGGCACATTAGAATCAGACTTCGCAACATGGCATACCTCTGGAATTTGCGGGTAATGTAAATCATAGGCCGCAAAAGCGGCACCCGCCAAGTATTGAAATAGTTGCCGCGAAGCTGGCGCTTTTTTGCTGCGACCCCTGTGATTGCACCAAGCTGACCAAGCCGGTACAGGTTCGAAGGTGCCACATAATGCCTGATTTGGACGCCCTGAACGTCCACAAACCGTAGATTGCCTTGTGCGCAAGAGGGTATGCTATGTCTCTGTTCGATAACCCAAACTCGAAATCCTACGCACGTATTGCCGGTGCGTTTTACCTGATGATCGCGGTCGCTGGGGGGTTCTCAATCGCCTACGTGCCGTCGGTCCTGCATGTGGCCGACAACCCGGCGGCGACGCTTGCGAGAATTGCGGAAAACCGCGGGCTGTTCCTGGCGGGGATTGGCAGCGATGTCGTGATGATGCTGTGTGAAGTCGTCGTGACGGCCATGCTTTACTTCATGTTCCGGCAGGTCAGTGCGACCATCTCACTGATGGCGGCACTTGCGCGCTTTGCGATGGTCGCGGTGATGGCTGCGATGCTGTTCTTTCAGGCCGGGACTTTGGCGCTTGCCGATGGAGAGTTGATGGCGGACGGCTTCATGGGCGGCGCAGGCGACGCGGTCGCCGGCTTGCTGATATACCTGCACGATGCCGGCGTCTGGATCTGGCAGATCTTTTTCTGCGCCCACCTGCTACTTCTGGGTCTTCTGGTCGCCCGTTCAAATCAATTTCCGCCCCTGCTTGGTTACGCGCTGAGCCTAGGTGGTTTGGGATATTTTCTCGACAGTGTATATGCCTTCGCCTTTCCCGATCTTGCCTTGCTGGGCCAGATAAGGGTCGGATTGCTTGCATTGGTCACGCTGGCAGAAATCGGCTTTGCGTTATGGCTGGTGTTTGTCGGTCCAAGTCAGCCGGAGACAAAACAGATGTCGACACCATGAGGTAGCAGGCACCTGCCGCTCAGGCGCGCGCCGCGTCCATCAAGCGGCGCATTTCGGCTATTGCAGGGCCAAGACCCAGAAAGATCGCCTCGCCCACAAGAAAATGCCCGATGTTGAGTTCCATGACCTCGGGAAAGGCTGCGACGGGCGCGACAGTGTCATACGTCAGCCCATGTCCGGCGTGCACCTCCAGACCCAATTCATGCGCCAGCGCGGCCATCTCGCGCAAGCGCTCAAGTTCCGCATCCCGCTCCTCGAAGCGCCCCTCGGCATGGGCATCACAATAGGCCCCTGTGTGAAGCTCCACGACGGCCGCGCCGATCCGGGCTGCTGCCTCGATCTGGCGTCGGTCGGCGGCGATGAAAATCGACACGCGACACCCGACATCGGCCAGCGGGGCAATGAAATGCGCAATCCGGTTTTCTTCGCGCGCCAGTTCCAGGCCACCCTCGGTCGTTTTTTCCTCGCGCTTTTCGGGCACGATGCACACGGCATGAGGCTTATGGCGCAGCGCGATCTTCTGCATCTCCTCCGTCGCAGCCATCTCGAAGTTAAGCGGAACGCTCAGAACCTCCATCAACCCGTCAATGTCGGCGTCACTGATGTGGCGGCGGTCCTCGCGCAGATGCGCGGTGATCCCGTCGGCCCCGGCCTCTTCAGCCAGTTTGGCGGCGCGCAGCGGGTCGGGGTAGTTGCCGCCACGGGCATTTCGAACAGTCGCCACATGGTCAATGTTGATCCCCAGCCGCAGCCGGCCCAATGGCTCACGCACATCCATGTCAGTCCCCCTCGATCCGCCGTTTATCAGCCAATTCCTGCGCCGCAGCCGCGCGCTTTTCATAGCGTTTCTTCAGCCGCTTGATGCGCGCCTTTTGATAAGCCGCAATCAGCGGGCGGGACAAGACATAGGAGGCAATGGCCAGGATTATGCCCGGAACGATTCCACCGACCAGATAGGGCAGAAACACCCGGCGAAAGAACCGGCGCAACTCGCCCCACTCGGCCACGTCGGCCGTGAACATCGCGGCGAAGTTCGACCACAGCTCGACAGACGCTGTCGAGAATGACCCGACGATCCGAGGCAACGGCATATGGCCTTCCTGACCCAAAATCCACAAGCCACCCTCAACTGCGATCTGCGCAAAAATCGGGAAGGTGATCGGGTTGCCCAGGAACGTCGCCAGCACGGCAGCCAGCATGTTGCCGCGCATGACCCAGGCGAGCATGGCCGCCAGCAGGAAATGCAGACCAAAAAACGGCGTAAAACTTATGAACGCGCCAGCGGCAATGCCCCGGCTGATCTTATGAGGCGGGTCAGGCAGGCGACGAATACGGTGCATCACGTAACTGGCCGCACGGCTCCAGCCGCCGCGCGGGTAGATCCCCTCGGCGACAATCTCGGCATAACTGCGTTTGCGGCGGCGCTTGAACAAGGCGGGTCTTTCGTCGGCTCTCTGGTTTCAGGTCACTTCTCAGGGTCGTCGGTTCAAGTCACGATGACGTTCAACCATGGCCACATCACTCTCTGCCTCCAGCGCCAAAGTGACAGAATGCAGATGTTCGATATCCCTTAGATCAACGTCGACTATAAGGCGATAGAAGTCTTGTTTTCTGTCCAAAAAGTGCAAGTCTGAAATATTCGCGCCCTGTTCGCCGATCAGCGTGCAGATGTGACCCAACACGCCCGCATCGTTTCGGATCGTCAGATCCATTCCGACGGTATGCACCGGCGGATGCGTGCCTGAGTGCCACTGCAGATCAACCCAGCGTTCCGGCTGATCCTCGACCTCGGCCAATGCCTCGCACGCGATCGCGTGGATCACCACGCCCTGTCCGCGATATGTGATGCCGACGATCCGTTCGCCCGGCAGCGGCCCGCAACAGGCAGCGCGACGAAAGGGCTGATCAGGATCAAGGCCGACAATCGCACGCGCCGCGTCAATCTCGTCCCCCTTCTTGTCCGCAAGTTTGGGGTAGAGGACTTGAATGACTTCTCGCGCTGTCATCTCGGCCGAGCCGAGGCGCGCCAGAAGTTCCGTTGCATCCGGTAGGCCCATGTGATGCGCGGCGGTGGTCAGAGCCTTGTCGGTTGCCCGCTTACCGACATGATCAAAGGCCACGCGGGCAAGTTCGCGACCCAGACGCACGAACCGTTCGCGGTCTTCCTCGCGTAGACTCCGCCGAATCGCCGATTTCGCGCGGCCCGTGGCAACGATGTCGATCCAGGTCGCCTGCGGGCGCTGGCCTTCGGCAGTCATGACCTCGACTGACTGGCCATTCTTCAACCGTGTCCAAAGTGGCACCCGAATGCCGTCGACCTTCGCCCCGACACAGCTGGCCCCGATCCTTGTGTGGATCGCGAAGGCGAAATCCAGCGGAGTTGCCCCGCGCGGCAGTTTCACAACCTCGCCCTTCGGGGTGAAGCAGAACACCTGATCGGGATACATCTCGAGCTTGACGTGTTCGAGGAATTCATCGTGGTCATCGCCCGCACCGAACCGCTCGGTCAGGGTAGAAATCCAGCGCGCCGGATCGACAGCAAAGGGGTTCTCGGCGCGTACACCGTCGCGGTACGACCAATGTGCGGCAACTCCGGCTTCGGCAACTTCATGCATCTGATCGGTTCGGATCTGTACCTCGACACGCTTGCCATCGCGCCCCGATACCGTCGTGTGGATCGAGCGATAGCCATTCGATTTCGGCTGACTGATGTAATCCTTGAACCGCCCCGGTACTGCGCGCCAGCGCTGGTGGATCGCGCCCAAGACGCCGTAACAATCCTGCTCGCTCTTGCAGGTCACCCGAAAGCCATAGATGTCGGACAGGCGCGAAAAACCCTGCTTTTTCTCTTCCATCTTGCGCCAGATCGAGTAGGGCTTCTTGGCCCGCCCAGAGACTTCCGCCTCGATACCGACGCGCTTGAGTTCAGCCCGGATATCTCCGGTGATCTTGTTAATGACATCCCCGGTTTCACGTTGCAGGGTGATGAAGCGGCGCATGAGCGAGGCGCGCGCCTCCGGGTTCAACACCCGAAACGCCAGATCCTCCAGCTCCTCGCGCATCCATTGCATACCCATGCGCCCCGCAAGCGGCGCGAAAATATCCATCGTCTCGCGCGCTTTCTGCGCCTGCTTTTCAGGGCGCATCGACTTGATGGTACGCATGTTGTGCAATCGGTCAGACAGCTTGACCAAGATCACCCGCAGGTCCTTGGACATGGCCATGAACAGCTTGCGGAAATTCTCGGCCTGTTTGGTCTCGGTCGAACTTAACTGCAGGTTGGTCAGTTTGGTGACGCCGTCGACCAATTCGGCGATTTCCTCTCCGAACAGCTTGCTGATCTCGGAATAGGTCGAACCGGTGTCTTCGATCGTGTCGTGCAGCAAAGCGGTGATGATCGTTGCATCATCCAGTTGCTGTTCCGCCAGAATGGCCGCGACGGCAACGGGATGTGTAAAATACGCCTCACCGGAATGGCGCAGCTGACCCTCATGCGCCTTGGCACCGTAGTCCCAGGCCGAACGGATCAACGCATCATTTGAATTTGGATTGTAAGCGCGGACCAGAGCGATCAGGTCGTCGACGGTGATCATTCCGGCCCTGCCCCAATTGGCGTTCCGGGCGACGTGACGCCCGTTATTGGCTTTCCTGCGCTTCCATCAGCGCGCGCAACAGCTTTTCTTCGCTCATGTCATCAACGACGGGCTTGTCCTGCTCGGCCCCCATCAGAAGCGCCATTGCGTCTTCTTCGGGCTCGTCAACTTCGATCTGGGTTTGCTGAGCTTCGATCATCCGCTCGCGCAGGTCGCCCGACGCCTGCGTTTCATCTGCGATCTCGCGGAGGCTGACGACAGGGTTCTTGTCGTTGTCACGGTCAATCGTGATCGGCGAACCCGTGCTCAATTCGCGTGCCCGATGCGCAGCCAGCATGACCAGCTCGAACCGGTTCGGAACCTTATCAACGCAATCTTCAACCGTTACCCGGGCCATATCCGTCTCCGCTATCTCGAAATCAGACCACTATTTATGACCAGTCGCCTTGGAAGACAAGGCAAAACGCAACTTATGGAGTGGTCAAACAGGTTGTAACGCTGCGACGTCTTCTGGCGGCAAAGCGTCCAGCATCTGCCTGACAGTCCGGAAGAGAACCGGATGGCGCCAGTCCGGAGCGACATCCGCCATCGGAACCAGGACAAAAGCGCGATCCTGAATCCGTGGATGCGGCAGGATTAACCGGTCGGGTGACTGCCGCATCTGGTCCTCAAGTGGCATTTTGCGCCACTTGATCTGAGTGGCACGACTTGGGGACACACGACTTTCCACAGCCAAAAGATCGAGGTCCATCGTACGCGGCGCCCACCGCAAACCACGCTGGCGTCCAAATTTCGCTTCAATGGCATGGAGTGCCGAAAGGGCTTCGAGCGGCGTCATAGTAGATTTGGCGGAGACCACTGCGTTCACATAGTCCGGCCCGCTACCTGCAGGAAATGCCGGACTGAGATACAGACGCGAGACGGACCGAATCATGAACGTCTGACTTTGCATCTCTTCTATCGCCGCCCGGATGAGGGTGTCAGGTGACATACCCCCTAGCGTTGCGTTGGACCCCAGAGCTATCAGCATGTTTTTGCTTTTTTGGTCAAAATCACCCAATTCTGATGCCTGTTTCATTGCACATTGGTGTTCATCCCCTATGACTTTTGCCCAATCCCGGGCGATAAACAAAACCCAATCCGCCCGGGTTCGGCCCGAGCGGTCCGAACACATCGGAAGGACAATGGATGTTCTACAGGGACGAACGGCTGGCGCTGTTCATCGACGGCGCGAATCTCTACGCTGCGGCGCGCGCGCTTGGCTTTGATATTGATTACAAACTTCTCCGGGCCGAGTTTATGCGTCGTGGTAAAATGATCCGCGCATTCTATTACACGGCTTTGCTGGAAAACGAAGAGTATTCGCCGATCCGACCGCTGGTCGACTGGTTGCATTACAACGGCTTTTCCATGGTCACCAAGCCCGCGAAGGAATTCACGGATCGTGAAGGCCGTCGCAAGGTCAAAGGCAACATGGATATCGAGCTTGCCGTGGATGCGATGGAGCTTGCGCCGCGCCTGGATCATGCGGTCATCTTCTCGGGCGACGGCGACTTCCGCCCCCTGGTCGAAAGCCTGCAGCGTCAGGGCGTGCGCGTCTCGGTCGTCTCAACGATCCGCAGCCAGCCGCCGATGATCGCCGACGAGTTGCGCCGTCAGTGCGACAACTTCATCGAGCTGGAAGAACTGAAGGACGTTATCGGTCGCCCACCGCGGGAACCGCGCGAAGACGAGATGGACGGCGAGTAACGCGCCGCCCTTCTCATCGCGCCGGAACTACTGAGCGGCCGCGTTGGCGCGGTCGTGAACCTCGATTATCTCGGGTGGCCAAGTGCTTTTGATAAAGGCGAGGACGGCGACGATCTCTTCGTCACTTAGCAAGTCGCCGAATCCGACCATGTCGCTTTTATAGCCGCCACCAACGATCTTCTCGGTTCCAAGCTTGGTGATCTGGATCAACTGCTTATCCGGATGATGCCAGCTGTGGCCGGTTTCGTCATGGGGTGGTGCAGGCAATTTGCCTTCCTCATTGCGTGTTTGCCAATTCGGCTGGCCCTGCAGCCTGTCTCCGTGGCAGGACGCGCAAAACTCGCCGTAGAGCGCCTCACCCTGCGCGACGGCAACAGGGTCGGTGTAGGGCAGCAAACCCGCCGCATCCGAGCGTGACAGGCCAAGCCAGAGCGAGCCGGCACCGACAGCTGCCACTGTCAGACCCGCTATGATCAACGTCCGCATCACAGCACCGACACCAGCATCACGCCGGCCATCGCGACCATCGCCAGATCTTCGGTCAGAGTAACGGTGGAAAGCGGCACAGAAAGGATCGACCCCATGCAGGGGCAGTCGATGTCCAGTCCCGCGCGCACGGCCCGCAACACACCGATGGTGCCAAAGGCAAAGACAATCACCGTTGCGGCGTAGGTGAACACCGGCCACAGGAACGACAGGTAAAGCAGGCCGAGGCCCAGCTCGATGAACGGGTAAACGAAGGCGTAATCGGGCACTTGCCTGGCCAGAATGTCGTACATCCTGAACCCGCGCCGGAAGCCTTTGAGGTCAAAGATTTTCAGCACGGCAAAGATCAGCAGGAAGACCCCCATGAACCCGTGCATCCAGACCATCAGCCCGCCACCAAGCGCCGTCGCATAGGCCGCCCCGGCAAGACAGGATGTGCCGACCAGTGCAATCAGCGGCCAATAGTCGCCGACTTGGCTGCCCCGGTTCTCTTCGCGCACGTGATATGTCGCCATTTCATCGGGTCCTTGCAGAAGTTCGAATACCCCCCTAGGGTATATGCAACGGAGGCGAGGTCAAGGGCCAACCATGCACGGAAACAAAGAGGCTGCACTGAAACGCCTCCGCAGGATCGAGGGCCAAGTGCGCGGCATCGCGGGCATGATCGAGAGCGACCGCTACTGCGTCGACGTCCTCGGCCAGACCGCCGCCATCAGCGCCGCCCTGCGCGCCGTCGAGCAGCTGATTCTGGACGACCACGCGGCGCATTGCGTTGAGGATGCAATTGCTTCGGGCGACCCTGACGCCCAGCGCGAGAAGTTCGGTGAGCTGGTCAGGATTATTGCGAAGCGGGGGTAGGGCAAATTCGGCAGCAGTGAAAACTTGATGATCGGTCATGGCCTGGAACGAACGTTGGTTGCGACGGCTGTCCAGCCCGGGAGCACGCCGAAGGCGCGGGGCAAGCGCCTGCCCGTCCCCCGGGCTGGCGCTTTGGAAATGGCGCACTAACTCGTTGCGTTGACGGGCAAACCTCACCGGTGATTGCCACGAATAGCCGTTCTAGCGCCATCCCCCAGTCAAGCGCTCACCCGGCTAGAGCCTAGATCAGCCCGATGTCCGCCTCAGACCAAGACTGCTACGACGCCATCCTCGCTCCGGACTGGACCCCACCTATGCTAACCCGTATCCATTGGCCGTCCGAATGAAAGCTCCCCCATGCCCAACCCACCCCTCACCCTTTACCTTGCCGCGCCGCGTGGGTTCTGTGCGGGCGTGGACCGGGCGATCAAGATCGTTGAACTCGCGCTGGAAAGATACGGCGCGCCGGTCTTCGTGCGCCATGAAATCGTTCACAACAAATATGTCGTCGACAGCCTGCGGGCCAAAGGTGCTGTCTTCGTCGAAAGCCTCGCCGACTGCCCCGATGACCGCCCGGTGATCTTCTCGGCCCACGGCGTCCCCAAGGCCGTCCCCGCCGAAGCCGCCCGTCGCGAGATGCTGTTCGTCGATGCCACCTGCCCGCTGGTGTCCAAGGTCCATATCGAAGCCGCACGCCATTCCGAAAACGGCCTGCAGATGGTAATGATCGGCCACGCTGGTCACCCTGAAACGCTGGGCACAATGGGGCAGTTGCCAGACGGCGAGGTCATCCTTGTAGAAACCGTCGCGGACGTTGCGACAGTCGCACCCCGCGACGCGGAGCGACTGGCGTTCATCACCCAAACCACACTCAGCGTCGATGACACGGCGGATATTGTTGCGGCCCTTAAGGCACGGTTCCCGGCCATCGTCGGCCCGCATAAAGAAGACATTTGCTATGCCACCACGAACCGGCAAGAGGCCGTGAAAGTGATGGCCCCGAAGGTCGACGCCCTGCTGGTGATCGGCGCGCCGAACTCCTCGAACTCGCGCCGTCTGGTCGAAGTTGCGCAGGCCAATGGCGGCGCCTATGCCCAATTGGTCCAGCGCGCCACCGACATCGACTGGCGCGCACTGGAGGGGATCACTGCCCTCGGCCTGACAGCCGGAGCCTCCGCCCCCGAAGTGCTGGTGCGCGAGGTCGTGGACGCCATCGCCGCCCGCTTTGAGGTGACCGAGGAAGAGGTGGTGACCGCCGTTGAAGCCGTCGAATTTAAAGTCCCCCGCGTATTGCGCGAAACGGCATGAGTGATCAAAAAACCCTCTCGGTTTATGCCGACAAGGCGCGCGACTACGACGCGACGTTTGCAGGCCACGACTCGCCCTATGTCCACGATTTCATCGCTGCCGTGCCAAAGGAGGCGCACGTCCTCGACCTTGGATGCGGCACAGGCCAGTGGTCGCTTGCGATGGCCAAGGCAGGATTGCTGGTGCACGCGCGCGATGCGTCGCGCGAAATGCTGGCGCTGGTGGCCGAGCATGCGAACCTTACAAAAACCCAAGCCACGTTTGACGACCTGTCCGAAGACAACACCTTCGACGGCGTCTTCGCCAGTTTCAGCCTTCTGCACGCCCCGCGCGACGACATGCCCAGGCATCTGTCCTCGATCGCGCGTGCGTTGAAACCATGCGGGCACCTCTATCTGGGGATGAAAACGGGCAGCGGCGAGGGGCGCGATGACCTCGGGCGATATTATGCCTACTACACCCGCGGCGAATTGGATGAACGGCTCGCCGAAGCCGGCTTCGAAATCCTCTCGGTGGTAGAGGCCGAGGAACGCGGCCTAGCGGGAACGCTCGACCCGACCATCCATATCCTCGCGCGTCTTTCAGAAGATGGCTGACCTTTTCGCCTATACTGACGGCGCCTGCAGCGGCAATCCCGGCCCCGGTGGCTGGGGCGCGCTGCTGATTGCGCGGGACGGCGATTCAATTGTCCGCAGCCGCGACCTAAGCGGTGGTGAGGCCGAAACAACCAACAACCGCATGGAATTGATGGCCGCCATCAGCGCCCTGGAAAGCCTGACCCGGCCCAGCGCCATCACCATCATCACCGACAGCACCTATGTGAAGAACGGCATCACCACCTGGATTCATGACTGGAAGCGGAAAGACTGGCGCACCGCCGCCAAGAAGCCGGTCAAAAACGCCGACCTGTGGCAGCGCCTCGACGCCGCACAGGATCGCCACGACGTAACTTGGGAATGGATCAAAGGTCACGCAGGCCACGCCGAAAACGAACGCGCTGACGAGTTAGCGCGCGAAGGCATGGCTCCGTTCAAGCCCAAACCCGCGCGCCGAGTGGATTGAATTTCGGGCCAGCGACCCGCTTCGGATCATCAACACCACGGACGGCCATGCCGTCCTATCGCCGACCACGCCGCCTGCGGGCAATCGCCTCGGATGGGATCAGTATCAATGCGCCCGCTGCCCCGGCAATCGCGTTCAGCCCGTGCGAGCCGAGCGACAGATTGAACATCACCCGTGCCATATAGACCAGCACTACGCCACCAATCGCGATAATGATCGCTTGGATCACCCCGTGGTGCGTGAATCCGTTCTTTTCGGACAGGTAAGCGACGATACCGCCGATCACCAGCGACCCCCAGAATGCCATGAACATCGTATGACCTTTCACTCGAATTCACGTCGCAAAAGCCGTCGCGACGCGCCCAGAGTATTTTTAAGTCGCCGGAAGGGAAAGGGGCGTCAGCCGAGGTGGCCCGGCAGGGTCAATCCGCGCAGCACCTCGGCCACGGGCATCGCCCGCTTTCCGGGTCGCTGTGCTTGTAGAATTTGCACTGCGCCATCTCCACAGGCGACCTCGAAGCCCCCCAGGTGTGTCCCCGGCGCACCCGCACCATCCGTCACGGTCGATCGTAAGAGTTTCACTCGTTCGTCGCCGATATCGCACCACGCTCCTGGAAACGGCGAAAGACCCCGGATCAATTGGTCAACCTCAGCCGCCGGGCGGGTCCAGTCCACCCGCGCCTCGGCCTTGTCGATCTTGGATGCATAGGTAACGCCAGTGTCGGGCTGAGCCTCGGCCTCCAGTGCGTCAAGCCGGGCGAGTGTCTGAACGATCAGTTCGCCACCCATCACGGCCAACCGATCATGCAGGTCACCGGTTGTGTCGCTCGCGCCAATCGGCGTCGCGGCGCGCATCAGAACCGGCCCGGTGTCCAGCCCGGCGTCCATCTGCATGATGCACACGCCGGTTTCCACATCCCCGGCCATCACAGCCCGGTGGATTGGCGCGGCCCCGCGCCAACGCGGCAAAAGCGAGGCGTGGATGTTCAGGCAGCCATGGCTCGGTGCGTCAAGAACCGCCTGCGGCAAGATCAGACCATAAGCGACCACCACCGCAACGTCGGCGTCGAGGGCAGCAAACTCAGCCCGCGCCTCGGGGGTTTTCAGCGTGCTCGGATGCCGCACCGGAATGCCCAACACCTCGGCCCGCTGCTGCACTGGCGAGGGGCGCGGCTTCTTGCCCCTCCCCGCAGGACGGGGCGGTTGGGAATAGGCACAGATGACCTCATGCCCGGCCTCGACCAACGCATCGAGTGCGGTCACCGAAAACTCGGGCGTGCCCATGAAAATAACTCTCACGATGCCACCTTCGAGGCGCGGCGCAGCAACATGTCGCGTTTGGTTTTGCTCAGGTGATCAAAAAACATTCGTCCCGCCAGATGGTCGATCTGGTGCTGTACACTTGTCGCCCAAAGCCCAACGAAATCACGGTCTTCGACAGCACCGTCTTCATTCAGGAACCGAACCGTCACGGCGCGAGGGCGTTTGATCCTGGCGGAAACTCCGGGCAGGTTCGGACTAGCCTCGTCATGCTCGCGCAGATGCGCCGAGGCATGCAGCACTTCGGGGTTTGCCATCAGAACCGCCTGCCCGCGCGCCTCAGAGGCGTCAACCACTGCCAACCGCTGCATGACACCGATTTGGGTCGCGCCAAGACCGACCCCCGGCATTGCCTCCATCGTGTCGATCATATCCGCCCAAATCGCACGGATGTCATCGGTGACCTCGTCCACCGAGGCAGCGGCGGTACGCAGCCGTTTATCAGGCCAGGGCAGGCATCGGCGGATCATTCTGCCGCCTCGGCCAGCGGACCGAGGTCCGGGTAGTCGATGCACAACCGGCCATCCAGATGATCCGCCTCATGCTGAACGCAAACCGCCTCGAACCCCTCAAATGTCCCTTCAAGGAACGAGCCGTCCAGCGCCTGCCAGCGCAGCGTGATCGTATCGGGCCGTTCGATCCGCACCAGGCGATCCGGAATCGACAAGCATCCTTCGACGTTGGCAACCATTACGTCCGATGTCGCGACAACCTTGGGATTAACGAAGACCCTCGGCGTCGGAGTCCCCTCCTTCCAACTGCAATCCATCACGAAAATCCGGCGCATCTCACCGATCTGCGGGCCAGCCAGCCCGCGACCGGGTGCCGCATACATGGTGTCCAGCATATCTTCTGCCAAATTGCTCAGAGCGTCGTCAAACTCCGTGACCGACACAGCAACTTCGCGCAGGCACGCATCCGGCAGGGTCAGTATCGAGCGCCGAGTCACGCGCGCGCCTTTTCCCGCTTCAGCTTGACCATCTTCCGGGTAATCATCTGGCGGCGCAGCGGTTTGATGTGGTCAATGAACAGCACGCCGTCCAGATGGTCGATTTCATGCTGAACACAGGTCGCCCAGAGGCCGTCGAACGCCTCGGCCTGCGCGACACCGTCCAGATCGGTCCAGGACACCTCAACTTCCGCCGGGCGTTCCACATCGGCAAAATGCTCCGGAATCGAAAGACAGCCTTCCTCGTATACGTTCATCTCGTCCGATACCCGCGTGATCGCCGGGTTTATCAGCACTAACGGGCGTGGCTCGGCCTCTTCGTCCTTCTCGCAATCCATCACCAGCATCCGCTTGGTCACACCCACCTGCGGGGCCGCCAACCCGATGCCCGGTGCATCATACATGGTTTCCAGCATGTCTTCAGCCAGTTTGCGCAGCGTGTCATCCACCTCGCCCACCTCCGAGCAGACCTTCTTCAGGCGTGGGTCGGGGTGCAATATGATCGAACGCTTGCTCATGTCAGGGGATTTAGGGGATCAATGCGCCCTGCGCAACGAGACCCCTTGCCACTTGCGACGCAAAGGTTAGCGTCCGGCGCAACAAAAAAGGGCGAACAGATGGATTTCGACGAAAAGATCGATCGACGCGGAACGAACTGCAACAAATGGGACCACATGGAGCGTGTCTATGGCGTCAGCCCGGATGACGGCATCGCCATGTGGGTGGCGGATTCTGATTTCCGGCCGCCCGCCTGTGTCCAGCGCGCGGTGCAGAAAATCACTGACCACGGCGTCTATGGCTATGGCGGTGACAAGGACGCCTATCGTCAGGCCGTTTGCTGGTGGATGGAGCATCGTCACGGCTGGCGACCCGAACCGGAAATGGTATTCGCGACCTCCGGTCTGGTGAACGCCGTCGGCCTGTGTCTACACAGCTGGTCCGACCCCGGCGACCGGGTACTGGTTATGTCGCCGCATTATCACGCATTCGGGCGGGTTGTGCGCGGCGCGCAGCGGGAGTTGGTCGAATTGCCGCTGCGGGTCGAGAATGACTTTGATCTGGATGTCCACGCCTGGGACGCGATGATGACCGGGGCCGAAAAGATCCTGATCCTGTGTTCGCCCCATAACCCAACAGGCCGCGTCTGGTCACGCGCCGAGCTTATGGAAATCGCCGACTTCGTGCGGCGTCACGATCTGCTGCTAGTCTCGGACGAGGTGCACGCCGATCTGATCTATCCCGGCCACAGCCACGCCGCGATGCCCCTGGTCGACGGGGTCGAGGACCGGCTAGTAGTGCTGCATTCCGCCTCCAAACCCTTCAATCTGGCGGGGGCCTATCTGGGCCAAGCCATCATCCCTGATCCAAAGTTGCGCGCGGTTTTCGCCAAAACCTGCCTCGGCCTTGGCATTTCGCCGAATATGTTCGGCGTTCCAATGACCACGGCGGCCTTTTCGCCTGAAGGGGCGAAGTGGATCGACGCGCAGATGGACTATCTGGATGCCAATCGCGCCGCGTGGGAAGACGGCATCAACGCCCTGCCCGGCGTGCGGGCGGTGCCGCTGCAGGCGACCTACCTCAGCTGGGTCGATTTTCGCGGCACCGGAATGACGCAAGCGGAGGTGAATGGGCGCGTCTACAAAGATGCGCGGATTGCGGCGCATGCGGGCACCGATTTCGGACTTGGCGGCGACGGCTTCATGCGCTTCAATATCGGCACCCAGCGGGCGAACATCACCGAGGCCCTGTCACGCCTGCATGACGCATTCGGAGATTTGCAATGACCGAAAAAGTTTTGGGATTCGGCGGATTGTTTTTTCGCGCCAAAGACCCCGCGGCGCTGGCCAAGTGGTACGCCGATACTCTCGGCGTCGATCTGACGCCAACAGATGAAACCACCAACCCCTGGGAGGCCGCCGGAGGCCCAACCGTCTTCGCCCCCTTCGCCGCCGACACCGACTATTTCGGGAACCCCGACCAGCAATTCATGGTCAACTTCCGGGTCCGCGACATGGCGGCCATGGTCGCCCAGCTTGAGGCCGCCGGCGCCCGCGTCGAGGTGCAGCCCGACATGCCCCCCATCGGCAAATTCACCCACGCCTGGGACCCCGAGGGCAACAAATTCGAGCTTTGGGAAGAGATGTAGCGGCGTCGGTGGAAAACCTGACCTAGAGCGGACTTCTGAAAAATGCGCGACCAACGCCCGGAATCAAGCCCGCAAGGGCGCCGGGCGATCGCCTGACCGTCCCGCGGGCAGGCGATTTCGATGGGTCGCGGAACCCTTGCAGCTTGGAGTTAACGCTGATCCATAAATTGCCACACACTTATGTTTCTTCGCCTGCCACCGGTCAGGCGCTCACCCGGCTTGGCGATTGATCGTCAACGTCCGCTTCAGGCCAAAACCACCGCGCCAACGATATCACAATATCTGCTACTCCGCCGCCACCCGCATCATCCGCCCGCCGGAGCGTGGCACCACCCAGACCTCGTTCATCGGCCACTGGCTCTCGTCCTTCTGCGCCAGCTTGCCGATCACTTCGCGCTGGAACTCGATCCATCCCATGCGGTGCACCTCGCCCGCCTGCGCTTCAATCTTCGCATTCAGATCGCGCAGCTTCCAGAACGGCACCGCCGGGAAAGTATGATGCGCCGTGTGATAGGGCATCTGCCAACACAGCCAGCGCATCAGCGCATTGGTGCGGGTCGAGCGGGTGTTTTCGAGGATGTCCTCCTCGTGGCTCAGCCCCAGATGCTCAATCGTATTCTGCAGCTGATGCACCGGCTTCATCAGAACCATCGGAACGATCCAGAACGTCAGCGCCGCCCAGCTTTGGGTCGCCAGCGAGATCACCGCGATCAACCCATACCCCGCCAAGTGCAGCCGACTTTCCCAAATTACCGGCGCCTCTTCGCCCGGCTTGATATAGGGCTCAACAATGATCCCGCGCGCGCGCCGGATAATCCCGACCACACGGTTGCGCCAGTAACTCACTCCGAACAGCCAAAGCATATATGTCGTCAGCGTATAGGGCTCACGCACCAACTCGCCATCCCGCTCCCAATCCTGGGTCCAGCGGTGATGCGCGAAATGCATGATCTGGTCGTAGTCACGTGGAAACAGCATGGCGAAGCCGATCAGCCGCCCGAACACCTCATTCGCGCGCCGCGTCGCGAACACCGTGGCATGGCTCAACTCATGCTGCGCTGCATAGAGGAAGTTGATCAACACGCCCAACACCGCACCCGTCGCCAATACCCACCAGCTGCCCAGCGCCAACCAATGCAACATGCCAACCAGCAGAATCGCCCCCAGATGGCTGCCCATCTGCACCGCCCCGCGCATATCCGAGCGCTGCGTCAGCGCCCGCATCTCTGCCGGGGTCACCAACTTGCGGCGGGAAAACTCGGCCTCCATCAGCGCCCCAGCAAGGCAATGGGCGCATTGGCGTCCCGCTCAAAATCCAACGGCTGACTGTCCACCGCTTCGGTTGAGCGCTTAAATTCGTAAATTACCTCGTGCTCCTCTTCCGAGGACGTCACGATCAGACAGCGCATCAAATGCTTGGCCCCGTCATAAAGGTCGACCAACCCGCGCAGATGCGGCGCTTCTTCCAAGTCCAGCGAGAACCCGTCGTCCCAATAGCGCAGGACAGTAAACACCTCGTCCCCCGCCTGAATGCGCAACCGGCTTTTCTTGCGCAGCGCCGCCTTGCGGGCCGCCGCCAAACCGTCGCGTACTTCCTTTGGCAGATAATCCGACATCGTATCCCCGTGTTTCGGTCCGACAGCATGGCGGATAAGACCGATCCGTCAAGTCTTTCCCTGCCCGCCCAAGGTCACAGGCAGATGTCAGCGCCGTTTGGGGCGCAAGACATGGGGCATCGCCGGATCATACAGCGCCGAATCGCGGAAATCAGAAACCTCGCCCAGCGCCGGGCCCGCCAGAATCAACGCCGTACGGGTGATCTTGGCGCTGCGCACCTTGTCCCGGATATCGCTTAACGTGCCTCGGATCAGCATCTCATCGGGCCAGCCAACGCGATAAGCCACAACCACCGGACAATCCGCCCCGTAGTGCGGGGCAAGCACCCGCTCGATCTCCAACAGCGCCCGGACCCCCAGATGGATCGCGAGTGTTGCCCCGGTCCGGGCAAAATTCTCCAACGTCTCTCCGGCAGGCATTGACGAGGATTTCATCGACATCCGCGTCAGCACGATCGACTGCGCCACCTCCGGAATCGTCAACTCCTGCCCCAAAGCCGCCGCCGCCGCCGCGTAAGCTGGCACGCCCGGAATAATCTCATAATCGATCTCGTCAGCCCTGAGCCGCCTGATCTGCTCGGCAATCGCGCCATAGAGCGACGGATCGCCGGAATGCACCCGCGCTACATCCTCACCCCGGTCACGGGCCGCGACAATCTCGCCGTGAGTCTCATCCAGCGTCATCGGCGCCGTGTCCAAAACGCGCGCGCCCTCCGGCGCTATGGCCACCACCTCCTCAGGCACCAGCGAGCCGGCATACAAACAAACCGGACAAGCCGCGATCAATCGTTCGGCCTTTTTGGTCAGCAGCTCCGGGTCGCCCGGCCCAGCGCCAATAAAATACACAGTCATCGAAACGCCCCCGCGATTCGATGCCGGCTCAAGGATCGCCGCAGGCGACCGCCAAAGGCGGCCCGTCCTTGACGCGACAGCGACTTGGCAGACCCTTGAACTGGCCTGTTTGCGGCAGACCTGCCCGCAAACGGCCTCTCAGCACATGGGGCAGACGCACGCCAAACCCGTAACGCCGGCCGACTCAGGGTCGGCCGGCCGAACGGTCCCCTCCCCCCGTTCGGGGGAGGGTCAGGGAGGGGGGGGGCGTCGATCGACTGCGGGCAGCGCCCGCGCAACTGTCTTACCCATCACGCGACTCCAGCTTCTTGGCGTATCCACGCGGCGTGAACATCCGCGCGCCTTCGCCCCGTTGCACCAGCCGCGACTGGGACGAGCCGACCAGAACCACCGTCAGCATGTCCACCTCATCCACCTCCAGCGCATCAAGGCGGCGATAGCGCAGTTCCTCCTCTGACCGCCCAAGCGAGGATGCCAGCAAGACCGGCGTTTCCGCAGGCCGTGCCGCCAGCAATATGTCCCGCGCCTCGGCCAACAGAGTCCGCCGTGTCTTCGAAACCGGATTGTAGAAGGCGATGACGAAATCCCCCTCCGCCGCTGCCCGCACCCGCCGCAGGATATCTTCGCGCGGCGTCAGCAGATCACTTAGCGAGATCGCACAGAAGTCATGCCCCAGCGGCGCGCCAGCCCGTGCCGCCGCCGCCTGCAACGCCGACACACCGGGGACCGAGATCACCTCGACCCGCCGCGCCGCATCACTGACGCCGCCGGGTCCGTCGCCCCGGTCGAGCAGCTCAAACACCAGCGCGCCCATCGCGTATATCCCCGCATCGCCGGAGCAGATCAGCGCCACATCCGCGCCCTCACCGGCGCGCTCCAACGCGTGCCGACACCGCGCCTCCTCTCCGCCCAACGGAAAATCCACCCGAGGTTTTCCCGCAGCCAGCGGCCCCAGCAGATCAATGTACAGCGAATAACCCACCAGCTCATCCGCCTCAGCCACCAGCCGAGACGCTTCCGGCGTCCGCCACGCCGCCTGCCCCGGGCCGATCCCGACCAGCGAGACCCGTCCCCGCGCACGACCCTTCAAAGCCGATATCGGCTCAGATGCACGGGCTATCGCCACCGTTGCCTCGGGCGACTTCTGTTTCTCCAGAAAAAGCAAAGCGTCATCGCCTGCAGCCGCCAGCGCCGCCGCTTCGGCAACCCCATGGCAACCAACTTCGGCGAACACCAGTTTTGAAGGGTTGGCAAGTCGATCCCGTTCCTGCTCCAACTCCGCAGCCGTGAACATTCGCAACGGAGCGCCGATCCGCCGCGCAACGTCAAGGATCGCCTGTTCATCGGCCTTGATGTCTATCGTTGCAACACATGCAATCGACTCAAATTCGATACCACATGCGTGAAGGATCTCCAGAACATGCGCCCAAAGGCTTTCTGCATCCACCCCCCTCGCACAGCCAAGCCCAAGCGTGAATTCCTTTGCCCAATACGTCAGTTGCGGCGACGGTAGCGGCTGTGGCGCTTCAAAAGTCCCGCGTTGCACCGGGCCTCGCACTAGGCAAGCAAAATCGCCTGGACCTTCCGCCATGCCGAGGTTCGCCACCGTCACGTTTGGCAACGCGGCGATAGGCTCCAACCAGTCTGCACGACCGTCGAGCACATAAGGTCTCCCAGCCAACAGGTCTGCCATCGCCGCCTTTGCCTCCTCGGGGTTCTCCAATACCCACCCCGGCGGAGGCGCATCCAGTGCCACGCCCAGCGCCACCTCACCCGCGGTGGTCAGGGCAGCAACGCCGCCGGTCGCCTCAGCCACAAGCCCGGCCAATACATTCGCCCCGCGATGCCCACCCAGCAGCGGCACGACCGACGCCCCGTCGTCCGAGACCGCCAACACTGGCGGTTCACTCCACTTGTCCGCCAGCATCGGTGCCAAGGACCGGATCAAAACCCCCGCCGCGCAGACCCCGATGATCGGCAGACCCGCGCCAAACAGACTGCGCAGATGCTCAGGCGCATTGTCAAAAGTGGCATCCGCCCCCTCAACCCGCCCGGCCTTGCCATGCACCTGCCCGCCCAGGGCATCGGCAATTTTTCGGGCAACCGGATAGCCCGAGACGGACAGGCACAGCACAACCGGATCAGAATTCAAAGCCACGGATCGGCCCCCTTTGTCACCAGAATCATCGAAAAATATGGCGCAGGCTCAGGCGCTTCCAACAAAGGCAAACGCCGTTCCTCGGCCAATGTCGCGCGCTCCACATAGACCGCGTTATCCGCCAACCCCTCGGCCACCAGCAAGCGTTTCAACCGCCCCATATGCCGCCCGACCTTCAGGATCGCCAGCGTCTGCGCCCCCTCCAGCCGCGCCCGCAGCCGGTCATCATCCAGCGGCCCCGGCAGAACCACCAGCGCCTCGTTCCGCGCCACCAGCGGCCGTCCCGCGACCGCGGCGCAAGCCGTCAGAGACGTCACCCCTGGTACAACCTCAACCGGGAACCGATCCGCCAGCCGGGCGAACAGATACATGAAGCTGCCATAGAAAAACGGGTCACCCTCGCAAAGGCACGCCACGTCCTGACCGCCCTCCAACGCCAATGCAATCCGCGCCGCCCCATCATCATAGGCCGCCTGCGCAGGCCCCCGCGCTGTGGTCATCGGCACCTCGATGGCGATCTCGACCGCTCCCGGCGCGATCACATCCGCCGCAATAGTCCGCGCAAAACTCTCAGCCCCCGGCAACACCGGATAGGCCACCACCGGAGCAGCCCCGATCAACCGCGCAGCCTTCAGCGTCATCAGCTCCGGGTCACCGGGACCAACGCCAACGCCGTACAGAACCCCGCTCATCGCTTCACCAGGCTCCACTGGGTCACCGGCATCAGCGGTCGCCAGCCGGTCAGCCGCCCCACCGGTTCCGCCCTGTTGACCTGCAGCTTCACCAGCGCCCCGCCGTGACGCCTGTGAAGGTCGATCTGCACCGCCTCAGACTCCAGCGTCACCGCATTCGCCACCAGCCGCCCCAGCGGTTTCAGCGCCGCCCAACACCCCTCAAACGTCTCCACCGACAAACCGCCACCGATGAACACCGCATCCGGAGCCTCCAGTCCAACCAGCGCCCCCGGAACCTCTCCGTCAATCAGTTCCAGCCGAGGCGTCCCCAGCGCCAGCGCATTCGCCGCCGCCATGGTCCGCCGATCCGCGCGCGGCTCGATCCCCACCGCCCGCGCGTAGCGGGCCGAACGCATCCACTCAATCGCGACCGAACCACAGCCCGCCCCGACATCCCACAACAACGCGCCCCGCATCGGCATCAGCTTGGCGAGTGTTGCCGCCCGAACCTCGGCCTTGGTCATTGTGCCGTCATGCTGAAACAGATCGTCCGCCAACCCCGGAACGCGCGGCAGCAACGCCGCATCGGGTGCCGCCACGCAATCGACGGCCAGGGTGTTGAACGCCGGAACCTCATGCGCCCATTCGCGCGCGATCCCGTCGAAACGCACCTCGTTGTCGCCCCCCATCGCTGCCAGCACAGACATCGGGCTGTCGCCAAACCCGCGCTCGGTCAGAAATGCCGCGATCTGCCCAGGTGTCTCGCACCCGGTGGTCAGGATCAGCAACCGTTGAGCAGGCTGGATGAACGCGATCATCTGTTCGACGGGGCGGCCATGCACGGTCAGCGTTTCGACATCCGCCATCGACCAACCCATTCGGGCAGCGGCCAGTTGAAACGCCGACAATTGCGGATGATAGGTGATCTCGGCAGGCGTAATCGCTCGCCCGATCCGCGCCCCGACCGAAAACCACAACGGATCCCCCGTCGCCAGCACCACAACCCGTTTACCGCGCAACCCTTCCAGCGTGTCGATCAGCGCATCGAAGGGCGAGGGCCAGGCAATCCGCTCGGCCGCCACCGCGTCCGATAACAAATGATGCCGGTCGCCGCCGATAATGACATCGGCAGCCTCGACCACGGCGCGCGTCGCGGCGGATAACCCCGCCATCCCGTCCTCGCCAATGCCAACGATATGCAGCCACGGAGTGCTCATGTCGCCTCCCCCGGCAAGCCCGCCGCCAGAGCATTTACCGCCGCCGAGGCCATCGCCGACCCCCCGCGCCGTCCCTTCAGCGCCACAAACTCACACCCCCGCGGGTTCGCCACCAGCTCTGCTTTGCTTTCCGCCGCGCCGACAAAACCAACCGGAAACCCAAGGATCACCGCCGGCTTCGGCCAGCCCTCATCCAGTCGCTCCAACAGGTGAAACAGCGCCGTCGGAGCGTTGCCGATGGCCACCACCGCCCCCTCGATCCGGTCACGCCACAGTTCAACCGCCGCTGCCGAACGCGTGGTGCCAAGGTCACCTGCCAATGCAACCACCGAAGCCTCATTCAGGGTCACAATCACCTCATTCTCCGCAGGCAAGCTGCGCCGGATCACCCCAGCAGCAACCATCTGACAGTCGCACAGCACCGGCGCACCAGCGGCCAGCGCCGCTTGTCCCGCCACAAACGCGCCGGACGAAAAGGCCAGCCGGTCCGCCACTTCAATCATTCCGCAGGCATGGATCACACGTGTCGCTAGCGCCGCCATACCCGGATCGAACCGATCCAGCCGCGCCTCCTCGCGAACCGTCGCAAAACTCTGCGCATAGATTGCAGCCGGGTCTTTCAGATACGGGCGCATCATCGCCGCACCTTCCGGGCCGATTCCGGACCATGCGGGTGATCCGCATGGGGATAGACCGGATGGGCATGATCGTGATGATGATGGTGGTGGTGGTGCCCGTGCTCCCCATCGTGATGATGGTGCTCGTGGTGATGATGGTGATGCACGTCCAACCGGCAGGCCCCGGTGCAGAACGTATCGCACAGCGCGCACTCCGCGACATTCGACCCCGGAGCACTCGCCCCCTGGCCTTCGACGTGATGGTGGTGGCTTTCCTGCACCGCGCCAACCTCAGCCTCGAATCCCAGAACCCGCGTGCGGTACTTGCACAATACACAGGTCGGCGGCGGCACTGCGCCAAAAGCCGGATGCCCAGCGCGCTCGGCCGCGGAAATCTCGACAACCTCCTCGCCCTCGATGGCCAGAACCTGCGAGCGATAGGCGCAGGTCCCACAATTGGGCGGCGGCACCGCACCGACCTGTTCGGTCACCCGCTCGGCGAATGTGGCCAGAACTTCGGGATGATCGTTCAAATAGCCTGCTTTGACGAAGTCGATCCCCGGATGCTCCGTCGCAACCTGATCGGTGAAACCATAGATGCGGTCGATCAGAATGCCGGTGAACAGGAAATAGGGGAATACGATCACCCGCTTGTAGCCCAACCTGGCGACATGGGTCAGGCAGGGTTCGACCAGCGGGAAGGTGACCCCCGAAAACCCGACCTCGCACCAACCAAAGCCCATGCCCTCCTGGAGCATCCGGGCGATCTTGGCGACGTTGCCATTGGCGTCCGGGTCGCTGGCCCCGCGCCCGATCACAACCAGACATGTCTCGGCCAGCGGCAGATCACCTAAGTCCGCGTTTGCACGCTCCACCGCTTCGCGCACCCGCGCGCCGGCAGCGGCGATCATGCGCGGATCAACGCCAAGCTCGCGCCCATAGCGGATCTCGATCCCATGCTTGGCCGCATAGGTGTTCAGCACCGTTGGGATATCATTCTTGGCGTGCATCGCCGCGAACAGCATCCCCGGCACCGCCAGTATCCGCTCGCACCCCGCTTCGCGCAAACGGTCCAGCCCGTCACGGATCACCGGGTTGGCGAATTCCAGATAGCCATAGTCAACCATCCAGTCCGCTGGCAGCAGCGCAGGCAATTTCTGCGCCAGCACCGCAAACTCATCCACAGCCGCCTGACTGCGAGAGCCATGGCCACAAATCATTACGCCGGTCTTTGGTTCATTGCTCATGGTGCCGCCCTATGAAAGCCGACGGAACCGGACCACAGCCATCTGGCCGCATGACGAGTGCCCGCCCGGTCCCCGATCTGGGTCAACCCGCTTTGGCACACCGCTCCGGCCCGTTTGGGCCTCGTCAGGCCTCCTCATTGCACGAGGGGCCGCCCGCGACAATCGCGAAAGGCGGCGAAAACGATCCCCGGAGCGACCTGTGCGTCAGCGCAGAGCCTCTGCGCGGCCTATTCTGGTGTGCATTCAGATGCGACGGCATAGATGCCTGACCAGAACCAACCGAACCAAGGACACAAAGGCACTATGGGACACTTACTAAACGGCGAATGGCACGAGGGCGGACTTGGAACCGATGCCAAGAAAGGCGCTTTCAAACGCGCCGAAGCGTCATTCCGCAACTGGATCACCCCGGACGGCAGCGCCGGCCCTTCGGGCGAAGGCGGCTTCCCGGCCGAGGCCGGCCGCTATCACCTCTATGTCTCCTACGCCTGCCCCTGGGCCCACCGGACCCTGATCTTCCGTGCGCTGAAGGGGCTGGAAGATCTCATCAGCGTCTCGGTCGTCCACCCCGATATGCTGTCAGACGGCTGGACCTTCGCCGATGACTTCCCCGGCGCGACCGGAGACACCCTCTACGGCCTGCCATTCGCCCGCGACATCTACACCCGCGCCGACCCGAATGTGTCCACCCGCGTCACGGTCCCGATTCTCTGGGACAAGCAGCGCGAGACCATCGTGTCCAACGAAAGTTCCGAGATTATTCGCATGTTCAACTCGGCCTTCGACGGGCTGACCGGCAACTCCCTCGACTTCTGGCCCGAAGATCTGCGCGCAGCCATCGAGCCGGTGAACGCGCGAATTTATGACACCCTGAACAACGGCGTCTACAAATCTGGCTTTGCCCAGAAACAGGCCGCCTATGACGAGGCGGTAACGGCGCTGTTCGACACGATGGACTGGCTGGAGGATCGCTTGTCCTCAAACCGCTACCTGATGGGCGACCGCCTTACCGAATCGGACTGGCGGCTCTACACGACCCTCGCACGTTTCGACCTCGTCTATCACGGCCACTTCAAATGTAATCGGAGTCGCCTGATCGACTATCCAAACCTCTGGGCGTACACGCGCGAACTCTATCAATGGCCCGGAGTCGCCGAAACAACCCGGTTCGACCATTTCATCCGCCATTACCACTACAGCCACGAGTCGGTGAACCCGCATCGGATTGTGCCTATCGGGCCGGACTTGGATTGGTCAGAGCCCCACGGTCGCGATTAATCCTGACCCTCATCGCCGTAATGTTCGACCATGGCGACCAGGTCGTCCGGCGGTGTAGTGTTGGCAACCTGAGCGCGGACGTTCGGCAGCAGATCGAAGACTGCGCCGTTGGAGAAAAAGCTGTCGTTGGTGACCGATATCACCTTGGCTTTGGGATGCCTGTACCCGGCGTAGTCGGCAACGGCGATGGCACTCCCACCGTCCAGCGTCATGTTCAGGATGACCACATCAACCGGCCCGGTATCCAGCGCGCTGATCGCTACCTCTTGCGTGACAGCATGACGCACAGTCGCGCCCGAACGCTCAAGGTGCCGCCCCCAAAGCGATGCCAGCTCGTCCTCGCCAGTGACAATCAGAACGTCCATGGATTCCTGTAATCGCAAGCGGCCCTCGCCCCAAGGTCCTCGAAATGGTTAACGCAAACACCAAATCCGAGAAAGTTGTCAAATGACATATGTACGTTGCGTTCTAGGTGGATTTCCGCTTGATGGGCGCGCGCTGAACTGGAACGCATAATGACCACATGGATTACAATATGTGACACCTGCAAACGAGAAGGTTGGGAGGATGGCGACATGTCCCTGACCGATGGTGAGCGTCTGGCCGCCCTCGTCGAAGGGGCCGCGACAGGCGTAAACGAGGTGCGCACGCGCCGGGTCAGCTGCATGCTGGGCTGCGAGCGTTCGTGCAATATTGCTGTGCAGGCCCCCGGCAAACTCAGTTTTACACTGGGCCGGTTCGAGGCGGACGAGGTCTCGGCACAGGCAATCGTCGACTGGGCGGTTTTGCATTCCGAAAGCGACAGCGGGCAGGTCCCCTATCGCACCTGGCCCGAGGGCGTGAAGGGCCATTTCGTGGCGCGCCTGCCGCCGCTTCCTGATGGCAACTGACGCGCCGAACCCGCCGCGTGACCACGGCGGCGGCATTGATGCATTGATCGCCAATCACGGCGAAACCCGCGCTGACTGGCTTGACCTGTCGACCGGGATCAACCCTGTGCCCTACCCGTTGCCAGCGATGCCCGCCGACGCATGGACGGCCCTGCCCGACCGTGCGGCCAATACCAGATTCGAAGCCGCCGCCCGCCGTTTCTGGTCGGTGCCCGATACGGCGGCTGTGCTGGCCGCTCCCGGTGCCTCCGCCCTGATCGCCCGTATCCCGGCGCTCCTTCCGAAAGGACGCGTTCTAATCCGCGCCGACACCTACAACGAACACGCCGGCGCGTTCGCCGGTGCCGGTTGGGATGTCCTGCGGACCGGCGACGCCGAAGCCCGCGTCGTGGTCCACCCGAACAATCCGACCGGAGACCGCTGGGACGGCGCGGGCGAGATCTGGGGCAAGCGCCCGCTGGTGGTGGTCGACGAAAGTTTCTGCGACGAAACCCTCGACGCAAGCCTGATTCACCGCGCCGGGCCTGGAGTGATCGTGCTGAAGAGCATCGGCAAATTCTGGGGGCTTGCCGGGATGCGCCTTGGGGCGGCCATTGGTGATCCGGCAATGTCGGCGCATCTTGCGCAGATGCTTGGCCCGTGGCCGGTGTCCGGACCCGCGCTGGCGATCGGAACGGCAGCACTGAGTGACACGGACTGGGCCGAGGCGACACGTCAAAGGGTGGCGGATGACGCGGCGCGACTGGATAAGTTGCTGCAAACACGCGGCGCGCGTCCTCTGGGCGGCACGTCACTGTTCCGCCTCTATGACGTTCCCGACGCCACAAGCTGGCAAACCCAGTTGGCCAAGGGCAAGGTCCACACCCGCATCTTCCCATACGCGCCAACCTGGTTGCGCCTTGGTCTGCCGCACCCGGACCGTTGGGGGCAGTTGGAGCGTGCATTGTCCGCGCTCGCCCCATGACCTTCGCGTTCCCACTGGTGATCGCCCTGCTGCTGGATGCCGCATTGGGCGAACCGAAGTGGCTGTGGTCGCGCATCCCGCACCCTGCCGTCCTCATGGGCCGTCTGGTTGGCTGGCTGGATGCGCGATTGAATCGAGGTACGCAGAAACGCCTCGCCGGGGTTCTGGCATTGATCGCGCTGATCGCAGTCGCTCTGCTGACGGGTCTGCTCCTTGCTGCCCTGCCACTCGGCCCGGTGATCGAAATACTGGTCGCCGCCATGATCCTTGCCCAGCGCTCGTTGGCCGATCACGTCGCCGCCGTTGCCGATGCGCTGCGCCTGTCGCTGTCCGATGGCCGCATTGCAGTGGCAAAAATCGTCGGGCGCGACACCTCGGACATGGATGCCCCCGCCGTCGCGCGCGGAGCCATCGAAAGCGCTGCCGAAAACCTGTCTGACGGCGTCGTCGCCCCGGCCTTCTGGTTCCTGATCGGAGGCTTGCCCGCGATGCTGATCTACAAAATCGTCAATACCGCCGACAGTATGATCGGCTATCGCTCACCCCGGCACGAGGCATTTGGCTGGGCCGCCGCCCGATTTGACGATCTGCTGAACTGGGTGCCCGCGCGCCTGACCGCCGCTTTGATCGCGCTGGCCCACGCCCGCCCCGATGCTGCCCGGGTTATCCGCCGCGACGCCGCTCTGCACCGCTCACCCAACGCCGGTTGGCCCGAGGCCGCGATGGCGGTGGTGCTGAACATATCGCTCTCCGGCCCGCGCACGTATGACGGTGTGAGCCGCGACTTTCCTTTCGTCCATCCCGAAGGCCACCCACCGCTTGCCCCGGAAGTTGACGCGTCAGTGCGCGCCCTCTGGCGCAGTTGGGCGCTATTGATCCTGATCGTTTCGGTTCTGGCGCTGCTGTAGACGGCAGAAACCTGCCATACGTTTTGCCGACGCTTTGCCGACGCAATGCCGACGATTGCCAGAACCCTAAACCCTGCTAGGTTCTGCAGATCATTGGTTGCTAGAATTGGAACATGCCCCATGCGGTTTACGCGCACCCTCGCCGTCTCCTTCGCCCTGATATCAGCCACCTCAGTGATGGCGCAGACCGTCCCCTGCGGTGGCGACTTCAACACCTTCAAATCTGATATGGAGGCCGAAGCCGTGCTGAATGGCTTCGATGCTGGAGCGGCCGCGCAATTCTTCGCCGGTGTCCGCCGCGACCCCGCCACGATCAAGGCCGACCGCCGACAGGGCGTGTTCCAACTGCCTTTCGTGGACTTCTCACGCCGCCTGATCAGTGCCGGGCGGATCAACAACGGCAAGGCAAATGGTCAGAAATGGGACAGTGTTTTCAGCAATATAGAGGCAACCTACGGTATTAACCGGGGGGTCCTTCTGGCCTTCTGGGCGTTTGAGACCGACTATGGTGCGATCCAGGGCGACTTCAACACCGTGAATTCTCTGGTCACGCTGGCCCATGACTGCCGCCGCCCGGAACTGTTCCGCCCGCAGGTTTTCTCGGCGCTTGAATTGTTCGAACGCGGCGACCTTGACCCTGCCCGCACCACCGGTGCCTGGGCGGGCGAGATTGGCATGGTCCAGATGCTGCCCGGCGACATCCTCGAAAACGGCATCGACGCTGACGGAGACGGTGTGGTCAGCCTGAAAACCTCGGCCCCGGACGCCCTGACCTCCGGCGCCGCCATGCTGTCGGACTTGGGCTGGCGTCCCGATGAACCATGGATACAGGAGGTCGTCGTGCCGTCTGATCTGGACTGGTCACTGACCGGGCTGGACACCACCAAAACGCCTGAAGAATGGGCCTCGTTGGGTGTGCGTGCCCGCGACGGGGACTTCGCGGCGGGCAGCCTGCCCACCTCGATCATTTTGCCGCAAGGGCGCAACGGTCCGGCGTTCCTCGCCTATCCGAATTTCGGCGTTTATTTCGAGTGGAATCAAAGCTTTGTCTACGTTCTGACCGCCGCCTATTTCGCCACTCGGCTGGAAGGCGCGCAAGTCTATGACGCGGGCAACCCGACGCCGCCGCTGTCAGATAACGAGATGAAAGCGTTGCAGCAGAGGCTGACCGACCTTGGCTATGACGTCGGCGATATCGACGGAATTCTGGGAGCAGGAACCCGCAACGCAGTGCAGAAAGTGCAGCAGGAATTGGGCCTTCCCGCCGATGCCTGGCCGACGCGGGAGTTGCTTCAGAGGCTTTAGTCGAGGCAAAAAGCAAAGCGCGCCCGGCAATCCAGGGCGCGCTTTTGTTCCTGTTCTCGATGATCGCTTACCAGTCGATGAATTCCTCGAACCGTTGCAGACCGCGTGTCCAGTTATCCACCGCACCGCTGAAATCGTCTTTGCTCAGACCGGTTGTGCCGGTATAAATATCGTACTCGATCCGCGACGACTGCTCGTCCGTCAGATACGCACGCAGATATCGAAATTCGGTATTCCATTCGTTGATCCTGGCAATATCGACAGACCCTTCAGTTCGGTAGCCCGAGAAGAACTGGATCGACAGGCAGTCGGCGTTGTTATCGCAGCCATAGAAATAAACCGAGAAACTGCTGCCGAAGTATTTCACTTCGATCAGCGGATCGCCCTGATTGTCGCTCTCCAAGGTAGCTGGAAATCCCTCGCTTTCAAAATAGCCAATAATACTGGCGGGATCGCTCGCCATGATATTGGATTGCGCCAGTGCGGGCAGGGCCAGAAAGGCGCTTGAGGCGATGCCCAAAACTGCTGTTCGAATTGCTGTCATGATACGTCCTTTTTACGGTGTCTGCCTTCAAGCTAATGGCACCGCTGACGTCCAGGCAACCCACAGGCCATGAGATTTCACGTCATTTGCCGAACCAATCAGGACTTGCCCGGCGTCAGGCGACCATCTTCTCGGCCGCGCTCAGGTCGACGCTGACCAGTTGGCTGACGCCTTGCTCGCCCATGGTCACGCCGAACAACCTGTCCATCCGGGCCATGGTCACGGCGTGGTGGGTGATGATCATGAAGCGCGTATTGGTCTGGCGCGTCATCTCGTCCAGCAGGTCGCAGAAGCGGGTAACGTTGGCGTCGTCCAGCGGCGCGTCAACCTCGTCCAGAACACAGATCGGGGCCGGGTTTGCCTGGAATACGGCGAAGATCAGCGCCAGCGCTGTCAGGGTCTGTTCGCCGCCCGAGAGTAGGCTGAGCGTGCTGAGTTTCTTGCCCGGCGGCTGGCAGAGAATTTCCAGACCCGCTTCCAGCGGATCGTCGCTTTCGACCAGTTGCAGACGCGCCTCGCCGCCACCAAAGAGGTGCGTGAATAAGACCCCAAAATTCGTGTTTACCTGCTCGAACGCGGTCAGTAGGCGCTCACGCCCTTCGCGGTTCAGGCTGTTGATTCCGGTGCGCAGTTTGGCAATCGCCGCATCCAGATCCGCCTTTTCGTTCACCAGAGTATCATGTTCCGTTTCAACTTCGCGCGCGTCTTCCTCGGCCCGAAGGTTGACCGCGCCCAGTGCCTCGCGCTGACGTTTCAAGCGGGCGACCTCAGCCTCGACCGTTTCGGCGGGCGGCATCTTGTCGGGGTCAGCTTCTAGGCTCTCCAGAAGGGCCGCCGGGGTCACATCCTGCGCCTCGGAGATCCGTTCCTCGGCCAGAGAGACGCCCTCAATGGCAGCTTCAGCACGTGCCTCGGCGCGCGCACGGGCCTCGCGGGAGTCGCCGGCGGCTCGCTCAGCATCCCGCGCCGCGGTGTCCGCCTGGCGCAGGGCGGTTTCGCCAGTGGCAAGTGCATCAGCTGCCGCGCGACGCCGCGTTTCGGCAGTCTCTATCGACCCGGCCAGAGCGTCCCGTTCGGAGGCAATCAACGCAGGCGCACCCTCGGCCTCGGTCAATTCGGTGCGGCTGGTGTCCCGCCGCCCTTCCAGTTCCGCCATCCGCTTGGAGGCTGTTTCCAGACGTTTGCGCCAACTGGCCAGTTCTTCGACAATTTCCTGACCGCGCCGCGCTCGCGCCTCGCCATCGCGGCGCAGTTCATCCAGTGCGGACCGACGCGCCATCATGGTCATTCGGGCCGCCTCGACCGTCAGCTTCACATCCTCAACCTCGGCCCGCGCGGCATCCAGATCGGGCAGGTCCTTGATACCTGCCTCGGCCTCGGCCAGTGATGTCCGCGCGCTCATCGCGGCTTCGGTATGCCGCGCCACGGCCATCGATTGGCTTTCCAACTTGCCAGCAGCGATGTTGCGATCCGCCTCGGACCGGGACAGCGCGCGGCTTGCCTCGGTCGCGGCGCGGTCGGCGTCACGCCGCGCGGCGCGGGCCTGATTGTCGGCTTCGGTCAGACGCGCCAGTTCGGCGCGCAGATGTTCATGGGCGCGTTGCGTGCCATCAGCGCGCGCGGTTGCGACCTCCAGATCCTGCTTCAGTTCCTGCAAACGATTCAGCTGTTGCAACCGCAACGCAGCGGCGGACGGCGCGTCTGCAGCGCCTGCGCGAAATCCGTCCCAGCGCCACAGGTCGCCTTCGATGCTGACCAGTCGCTGGCCCGGCAGCAGGTCGCCTTGCAGGCGCGCGCCATCAGAGGCATCGACCAGCCCGATCTGCGAGATACGACGCCCCAGAACGGCAGGCACTGTGACGTGGTTCGACATCGCCGAAACACCCGCCGGAAGCGATTGCGGCTGCGCATATCCATCCAGTTCGGCCCAGCCCGAAGGGGCATCGACGCTCACAGCAGGCGCGCGCAGGTCGTCGGCCAGCGCCGCACCCAATGCTTTCTCATACCCGGCCGCGACTGAGAGAAGATCGAGGATTTGCCCGCCTTCTGCCGTGTCTCGCTCCACCAACCGCCGAAGCGCCGCAACTTCGGCCGTTAGCGCCCCGGTTTCGCCTTCGGCCTCGGACCGGGCGGCGCGGGCGTCCGCTTCGCGTGACTGGACATCGCCGCGCGCGTCGTCAGCCTCGGCCAAAGCGGCTTCTGCCGCTTCGGCGGCCGCGCGGGCGGCAGCGTCGGCTTTCTCGGCTTCGGCAAAAGCAGCCTCGCAGCGCGTCACGTCCGCCTCGACGCTAGCAACGGTTTCACGGGCCTGCGTCGCCTCGCCCTCAGCACGGGTCAGGGTTTTCTGCGCGTCTTCCAGCATTCGGTGAACGGACTGGTGACGTGCCGCCAACCGGGCCACATCTTCGTTCATTTCACTCAGCGCGCCCTCGCGAGTCTGCAAAACGGCGGCCCCTTCGGCTGCTGCAGCTTCAGCTTCCTCAACCGTGTTGCCAAAGCCTTGGGACATTGCGGCCAGTTCCGCCTGCTCTTCTTCAAGTCGGGCGATCGTGTCGACCGCATCACCGTTCAGCCCGGTTTCGCGTTCGATGTCCCGGCTAAGCTGCTCGATCCGCGCGCCCAGTGTTTCAATAGCCTTGACCGCGCGGGCTTCCCGGTCGTTCAGCGAGTCCCGTTCGACCTGAAGACGCTGCAGGATCGACCCGGCAATAGCTTCTTCTTCACGCAGCGGCGGCAGCGCCTCATCGGCGGTGTCGCGCGCCTCGGACGCGGTGCGCGCGGCGCGCTCTGCGGCCGAGGCTGCGGTGGTCCGCTCGGTCAGCGCCTCTTGTGCGGCCAGCCGAGCGGCATCTGCTTCGGCCCAACGGCGGTACAGCAACACGCCTTCGGACTGGCGCAGTTTACTGCCAATCTCTCGATAGCGCGCCGCCTGCCGTGCCTGTCGCGCCAGTTGTGCCAGCTGCGTGGCCAGCGCCTCGATCACGTCCTCGACGCGGGCCAGATTGGTCTCGGCACCCTTAAGTTTTAACTCAGCCTCGTGACGGCGTTGATAAAGCCCGCTGATCCCGGCGGCTTCTTCCAGAATGCGCCGCCGCGCCTTGGGCTTGGCGTTGATGAGTTCCGAAATCTGCCCTTGCCGCACCAGCGCCGGAGAGTGCGCGCCTGTCGAGGCGTCCGCGAACAACATCTGCACATCGCGCGCGCGCATGTCCTTGGTGTTGGCCTTATAGGCGCTGCCCGCATCCCGCGTGATGCGGCGCACAACTTCCAGTGTGTCCGTATCATTGAACCCAGCCGGGGCGAGTCGTTCCGTGTTGTCGATGGTCAGCGCCACTTCGGCAAAATTACGTGCCGGACGGGTTGAGGCCCCTGCGAAGATCACGTCTTCCATACCGCCGCCGCGCATTGCCGAGGGGCGGTTTTCGCCCATTACCCAGCGCAATGCCTCCAACAGGTTCGACTTGCCGCAGCCGTTCGGCCCGACAACGCCGGTCAGGCCGTCCGCGATCACCAGATCGGCCGGGTCCACGAAGCTTTTGAAGCCGTTAAGTCTTAGCCGTGAAAATCGCACTGTTGGGCGTGCCTTGATGATTCCTGCTCGAGATCCAAATTCCCGCATCCGGTGGGGCGGAGTCAACCGCAAGACCCCGCATCTGGGGCAATCGGCGGAGTTATCCCCAAGATATTGCACCCCTTGGTCGCTCTGCCACAACCCGCGTGCGCCGCAGAGCAATTCCCGATTGTCGCATTCCGGGTTGACCCCGAACCGCCTGCAGGCGCAGATGGAGGGGTATGGTTCCCCGTTCCGGTGTCTCAACACCCAGGGGATCAAATGGGAATTCGGTGATGGTGACCCAATCCGGGGCCAGATGCCGAAGCCGCCCCCGCGACTGTAAGCGGCGAGCGGGCTGTCAGATGCCACTGGAGCGATCCGGGAAGGCGGCAGCGCGCAGCGACCCGCGAAGCCAGGAGACCTGCCATGCACCCGGAGTTCGCTCCGGTTCGACTGAACGGACGGGGTGTTCCGTGATGGTGGCATGATTGGATCGTGCGCCTTCCCGAACTCTCCCACATCGCTGATCTATTGATGAGGGAACACAATGAAGAAACTACTGACCGCCGCGCTGGCCGTTGCTGCCACGCCCGCCCTTGCCCACCACCCGCTGGGGGGCCTGCCGATGGAAAGTTTCACGCATGGGCTGCTGTCCGGCGTGGGGCATCCGGTGCTGGGCTTTGACCACCTGTTCTTCGTCGCGCTGATGGGCGTCGCGGCGCTGTTCACCGCGCGCCGGTTCGCCACGCCGCTGGCCTACATCGCCGCGATGCTGGCGGGTACGCTGATGATCTCGACCGGGGTGACCCTGCCGGGGATCGAATTCGTCGTCGCCCTTTCCCTACTGGCTCTTGGGGCTGTCGTCCTGTCGGGCCGTGCGCTTGGAACCAGTGTCGCCGTGGCCCTGTTCGCCGGTTTCGGCCTGTTCCACGGGGCGGCCTTTGGTGGCTCCATTGCAGGCCAGGAAGGCGGCGTTGGTGGCGTGGTTCTGATCGGCTATCTGATCGGTCTGGGTGCGATCCAATACGGTATCGCGCTGGCCGCTGGCTGGGTCGCTGAACGCCTGCTGGGCGCAACCGAGGCCGCCGCCGTCAACGCTCGCCTGGCGGGCGCGATGGTTGCCGGTGTCGGCGCGTTCCTGGTGCTTGAGGCTGCGGAAGGCCCGGTTCTGGGTGCTGTCTTCGGGGTCTAAGGCCTTTTCAAAAACCATAACCTCAGGTCGCGCCAAACCGCGCGATCTGCCGCACCCCATTTCCGATAAGGCGCTGCCATGCCAGCAAAAATCCCTGCCACCGTTGTCACCGGCTTCCTCGGGTCCGGCAAGACGACGCTGATCCGCCACCTGATCGAGAACGCCAATGGCCGCCGCATCGCCCTGGTGATCAACGAATTCGGCGATCTCGGCGTCGACGGCGACATCCTCAAAGGCTGCGGGGATGAGGCCTGCGCCGAGGACGACATCATCGAGCTTTCCAACGGCTGTATCTGTTGCACCGTGGCCGAGGATTTCGTCCCCACGATCGAGACGCTTTTGGCCCGCGACATGCCTCCTGACCACATCGTCATCGAAACCAGCGGCCTGGCCCTGCCGCAACCGCTGGTCCGCGCGTTCAACTGGCCCGAAATCGCCACCCGCGTAACGGTGGACGGGGTGGTCACCGTGGTCGACGGCAAGGCCGTGACCGACGGGCGCTTTGCCCACAACGTTGCCGCAGTGGACGCCCAGCGAGCACAGGACGACAATCTGGATCACGAAACGCCGCTGAGCGAGCTGTTCGAAGATCAAATTGCCTGCGCCGACATGATCGTGGTCAACAAATCCGACCTTCTCGGGGCGGAGGAGGCCACCTCACTCGCCACCCGGCTGCAGGATGAAAGCCGCGCCGGGGTACGGGTCATCTCTGCCTCCCACGGGACGCTGCCCGTAGACGTGGTGCTGGGCCAGGGCATTGGGGCCGAGGGCGATATGGACTCCCGGCACGAGGTACATCACCACCATCACAACGACGAAGATGACGATCATCACCACGACCACGATCATGACCACGACGATTTCGAAAGTTTCACGGTCTCGCGCGGCGAAATCGCCGATCCGGTAGGTTTCGCGGAACAGGTCGCCGACGTCATCCGCACCCATGACATCCTGCGCCTGAAAGGCTTCGCCGCCGTCACTGGCAAACCCATGCGCCTGACCCTTCAGGCCGTCGGCCCACGCATCGACACCTATTTCGATCGCCCCTTCGGCAGCACACCCCGCGAAACCCGCCTTGTCGTCATCGGTCAATCCGGCCTCGACCAGGCTGCGATCACGGCGGCGCTGTCCGCATGACCATTACGGTCGCCCCCGGCGACCCGTTTGAGGCGGCCGATCTGCTAACTGCCAGCCACGCGCTGATGCAGTCGTTGTTCCCGTCCGAATCCAACCATTATCTTCCCATCGAGGCCCTGACCGCCTCGAATATCCGCTTCCTGATTGCGCGCGACAACGGCCCCCCGCTTGGATGTGTTGCTTTGGCGATCAAGGACGGCTACGGAGAGCTGAAAAGCATGTTTGTGGACCCCAAGGCACGCGGGCGCGGGATTGCGGAAGCGTTGATAGTTCAACTTGAAGCTATCGCCCGCGGCGAAGGGCTCGCGATACTGCGACTGGAAACCGGCCATCTCCTCGACGCTGCACACCGCTTGTACGAGCGCCACGGTTTCACCCGGCGCGGTCCGTTCGGCGACTACCCGGACGATCCGTTGAGCGTGTTCATGGAAAAGCCTCTCTGATGCATCTACTGGCGGCGACTCCGGGGGCCATCGACGACGGCACGGAACCGGTAGATCTGGGGCAAACACCGGCAGATGTGGTGATGATTTCAGCCGCAGATACCGAGCTTGCGGCCTTGTCCGAAGCGCGCTCCGAGATGGATGCACCGCCAACGCTGCGGCTGGCCAGCCTGATGCACCTGAAGCACCCGATGTCGGTGGATCTACATCTGGACAATTGCGCCACCAAGTCCCGACTGGTCGTCGTGCGATTGCTGGGCGGCGCGGGTTACTGGCGCTATGGTTTCGAACAATTCGCCGCCCGTCTGGCCGAAGCGGACGTGCCCGTCGCCTTCCTTCCTGGCGATGACAAGCCCGACGTTGAATTGCGCGAGTTCTCGACCGTTTCTGCAGAAAACTACGGTGCCCTTTGGAGCTATCTGGTCGAAGGTGGCGCAGAAAACTCGCAGAATTTTCTAAGCTATTGCAGACACATGCTGGACGGCACGGAAGAGCCGAACCCGGCCCGTCCGCTGTTGCGCGCGGGCGTCTACTGGCCAGGCACGGGGGTCGCCGATCTGGACACCGCGCGCGAAAACTGGACCGATGGCGCGCCGGTCGTCCCACTGATCTTCTACCGCGCGCTGGTACAAGGCGCCGGCCTGAACCCCGTCAATCGCCTGACCCGCGCCCTGCTGCGCGAAGGGCTAAACCCGTTGCCGATCTTCGTCGCCTCGCTGAAAGACCCCCTCAGCGTCGCGACCTTGACCGAGCTGTTCGCTGCTGTCCCGCCCGCCATAATCCTGAATGCCACCAGCTTCGCCGTCGGCTCTCCGCACGCCGACGATCCGGCAGGCAGCAATCCGCTTGCCAGCGCCGCCGCCGATGCCGCGCCCGTCTATCAAATGGTCTTTTCCGCTGCCTCGGAAGACAGCTGGTCCACCAGCACCGCTGGCCTGTCTGCACGTGACATTGCTATGAACGTCGCCCTGCCCGAGGTCGACGGACGAATTCTGTCGCGCGCGGTATCGTTTAAAGGTGAAGCATTTTTCGATGATGCCACAGAATGCCCGATTGCGACCTACCGCGCGCAGGGAGATCGCGTCGCCTTTGTGGCAAAACTCTCCGCAAATCACGCACGCTTGCGAACCACGCCTGCACCGAAGCGCAAAGTCGCACTAATCCTAGCCAACTACCCCAACAAAGACGGGCGGCTGGCAAACGGTGTCGGCCTTGACACCCCTGCGGCAACCGTAACTGTCCTGCGTCGTCTGGCAGCCGAAGGCTACCGTATCCGCGACCTGCCCAAAGACAGCGCCGCGTTGATGGAAATGATCCTCGCCGGTCCGACCAACTGGCTGACCGACCGCGCCAGCCGTGCGGGTGGCGTCACGCTCTCGATGGCTGACTATCAGATAGACTATCGCCAGCTGCCACTCGAAGTTCGCCAGCGAATCGAAGTTCGCTGGGGAGCGCCCGAAGCCGATCCGTTCTACTCGCCCGGTGATGTGGACTGTGGTCATTTTGCGCTGTCGGTTCTGGAGTTCGGCAACGTTGTCGTCGGCATCCAGCCCGCGCGCGGTTACAACATCGACCCGACCGACACCTATCATTCCCCGGACCTCCCGCCGCCGCACAATTACCTCGCCTTCTACTTCTGGCTGTGCCATCAGTTCGGCGCCCACGCGCTGGTTCACATGGGCAAGCACGGCAACTTGGAATGGCTGCCGGGTAAAGCTCTGGCCCTGTCAGAAAGCTGTTTCCCGGAAGCAGTCCTTGGCCCGACGCCGCATATCTATCCCTTCATAGTCAACGATCCGGGCGAGGGTACGCAGGCAAAGCGGCGCGCGCAGGCGGTCATCATCGACCATCTGACCCCACCACTGACCCGTGCGGAAACCTATGGACCACTGCGCGATCTGGAAGCGCTCGTGGATGAATACTACGAAGCTGCGGGCGTCGATCCGCGGCGCATTACGCACCTGCGTCGTGAGATTCTATCGCTAACCTCGACCACAGGATTGGACGCCGATGCCGGGTTCACTGGCGATGCGGACGGCGATCTGGCGAAACTGGATGCCTATCTTTGTGAGTTGAAAGAGGCGCAGATACGCGACGGTCTGCATATATTTGGGAGCAGTCCGGAAGATGATCTGGAACGTGATCTGCTGATCGCATTGGCGCGATCGCCACGGGGTGACGGAACCAATGGGAACGCCTCGATCCTGCGGGCGATGGCGAGTGATTTGGGTCTTTCGCTGGACCCGCTAGACTGCGACATGGCAGCCCCTGCAGGCGAAAAACCGGACACGCTCGCTGGCATCTCGGCTGACTTCTGGCGCAGTAATGGCGACACGGTCGAGCGTCTAGAACTGCTTGCCCAGTCGTTGCTGGACGACCCTGAAGCGGAAGCTCCGGGTCCCGCAACGCAAGCCGTTCTGGACCAGATTACCACCGAGCTAAGGCCCGGAGTCAAAGCATGCGGCCCGGCAGAAATGGACGCTTTAGTAACCGCATTGGATGGCCGCGCCGTGCCCCCCGGACCGTCTGGCGCACCGACGCGGGGGCGACCCGACGTGCTGCCGACAGGCCGGAATTTTTACTCGGTCGACACCCGTGCCGTGCCGACGCCGACGGCCTGGAAGCTCGGTTGGAAATCCGCTAACCTGCTGATTGAAAAGCACCTTCAGGATCACGGAGACTGGCCGCGCGCCTTGTTGCTGACGGCCTGGGGTACCGCGAATATGCGCACCGGAGGCGATGATATCGCGCAGTGTTTGGCGCTGATGGGGGTTAAGCCGACCTGGGATTCGGCGAACCGAAGGGTGACCGGGTTCGAAGTTCTACCAGCCTCGGCACTGGGACGACCAAGGGTTGATGTCACGCTCAGGGTTTCGGGCTTCTTCCGTGATGCCTTTCCCGGTCTGATCGACCTCGTCGATAGTGCCGCGAGAGCGGTGATGGCTTTGAATGAACCCGCCGACCAGAATCCAGCACGGGCCAATTCGGGTGGCCCAGACGGCGCGTTTCGTGTTTTCGGCTCGAAACCCGGCGCATACGGTGCCGGGCTGCAAGCGATGATCGATGAAAAGCTGTGGCGCGATCCGGCAGATCTGGCCGACGCGTACCTCGAATGGGGTGGCTACGCGTACGGAAAAAGGGCGGCAGGTACGCGCGCGCGCACAGCGTTTGAAGAGCGGCTAGGGCAGGTCGACGCGGTTGTCCAGAATCAGGACAACCGCGAACATGACCTGTTGGACAGCGACGATTATTACCAGTTCGAAGGCGGCGCGGCGGCTGCAGTTCAGCATCTGCAAGGGCAGGCTCGCCCGGTCTATCACAACGATCATTCGCGCCCCGAGCGCCCACTGATCCGAACCCTAGAGGACGAGATTGGGCGCGTCGTAAGGTCCCGTGTGGTCAACCCGAAATGGATCGCCGGCGTGAAACGGCACGGGTACAAAGGTGCCTTCGAAATCGCAGCGACAGTAGATTACATGTTCGCCTTTTCGGCCACGACCGGCGCCGTGAAAGGGCATCATTTCGATGCGGTCCACGCGGCGTTTCTGGAAGATGACGACACGCGAGAGTTCATCGCCGAGGTGAATGCACCGGCGCTCGCCGAGATTGCCGAGCGCCTGGCCGAAGCGATAGACCGAGGGCTATGGACGCCCCGCTCGAATTCCGCGCGCGCACTGATTGACCGGTTACGCGCCTGAAACGGCCGGCGGTTCGACTCGTTCTATGCAAACCAATCGAGCTTTCACCAAGGCCTGATCGCCCCTGAGTTTATGCACCTGGCAGCCTGTGGATAACTCGAAGGCGCGGGTGGCATTGGCGAGGACCTCTGACTCGCTGGGCCGGAAGATGAAGCCGAGGCGGTATGCTTCGACCGCATCGCCACGGCGATGAACGGAAAAGCGCATTCCGCCGACCTCCACCTCGGCATTTGGTGTACCGATGAATTGCGGGCTTGGGCTGTCGCAAGCGAACAGCAATAGACCACAGATCAGCAGCAGCATGCGCATGATGAAACAGTGGGTATTCTTGGTTAAGATTTCCTTACGGCCTTGATCTCGCCCGCCGCAGCGCCCAGTCTTGACTAAGCCCGGAGGATACAAATGACCGATATCAACGACCCTACCCGCCATGCGACCAAGATGGCCAAGAAGAAGGCCGCGCGCGATAAGATCATGGCCACCAAAACCGAAGAGAAGGGCCTGATTATCGTCCACACGGGCAAGGGAAAGGGAAAAAGCTCGGCCGCATTCGGTATGATCTTTCGCTGCATTGCGCATCAGATGCCCTGCGCCGTGGTGCAGTTCATAAAAGGCGGCATGTCGACGGGCGAGCGTGACTTAATATTAAGTCAGTTTTCAGACGCCTGCGCGTTTCACACCATGGGCGAGGGTTTCACTTGGGAAACCCAAGACAAGTCGCGCGATACTGAAATGGCCCAGGCGGCATGGGGGAAGGCCAAGGAGTTGATCTCAGACTCGGCCAACCGAATGGTTTTACTGGACGAAATCAACATCGCGATGCGCTATGATTATATCGACGTGACCGAGGTAGTAGCGTTCTTACGCGATCACAAACCGCCTATGACCCACGTCGTTCTGACCGGACGGAATGCCAAGGATGAATTGATCGAGGCCGCCGATCTGGTGACCGAGATGGAGCTTATCAAGCATCCCTTCCGGTCTGGCGTTAAAGCGCAGGCCGGGGTCGAATTCTAGGTGACAGTCACGTCCAGAACAGACCCACCCGCACAGCTCCTGTGTATCTCAGGTTCCTTGCGCGCAAACTCGTTCAATACTAAACTTGTTCTCGTCGGCGGGACCATCTGGCCCGGCCCTCATCTTTTGGCCAACTTGCGTTTGCCGTTATACGATGGAGATCTCGAGTCCGAGGGGATTCCCGAAGCGGTCATTACATTGGCGGCAGCAATTGACGCAGCGGACGCGGTTCTGATTGCCACCCCGGAATATAACAAATCACTGTCCGGTGTTCTGAAGAACGCGCTCGATTGGGTCAGTCGGATCAAGGGAAATCCGTGGAAGGGCAAACCGGTCGCTATCGTGTCCGCCACCGGCGGGCGCACTGGCGGGGAACGGGCGCAGGATGCGCTACGCCTTGCGATGAACCCTTTTCAGCCGCGACTACTGACCGGCCCGGAGGTGCTTGTCGCGGCAGCGTCGGGCCAGTTCGACGATGACGGAAAGCTGACCGAAGACCGCTATCTGGCGAAGCTGAACGATCTGATTGGCGCGCTGCACGCCGCCGCATCCTCCAGCGCCTAAGAAAGCACTTTGATCACCAGCGTTGTTGCCGCCAGACCAGACAAGGCAAGCGCCCAGGGGCGAATCTCGGCCCGCTGGACCCGTGGCGCAAGGCGTTGTGCGGCAAAAAGGGCAACGGCCACCACAGGCAGCATCAGCCCGGCAAGGGCAACATGGCGCATTCCGATCAGACCGACCACGGCCAGTGCGGCGATTGAGACCATCATGCCGAAGAAAAAATACAGGTTCTGCATTGCCGCCGACCTGCGTGCCGGTTCATGCTGATACAGCAGCGCCATCGGCGGCGCACCTACGGCGGTTAACGTACCCATCAACCCAGCAAGAATGCCCGCCGGGAACAATGTCGCAGGCCGAATTGCCACTCGAATACCGATCAGCGACAAAATAATTCCCAGATAGATCGCGACCGCGACAACCATGGCCAGCATCTGCGGATCGCGCAGCCGGGTGGCAACCACAGCGGCCAGCACCGCGCCCAGCGCGCGGCCCGCAAAACCAGCTGGCACATCCGCCCAGCGGATCGCCGACGCCTCGAGGCTGGTTGACGTCATCCCTACTACCAACCCGATCAACAGCAGCGTCGTGGGCAAAAAATCCGGCGCGACCAAAGCCACCATTGGGGCTGCGATCATCCCGAACCCCTGCCCTGCAAGCCGTTGCAGTATCGTGCCAAGAAAAACCGCCGCCGCGATGAAAATCAAAACCCAAGGGGCGATGGCCAGGGCAGCAATCACCCGATTATCCGATTGGATATCTCTATCAAATTGCCGTCAGGGTCGCGTAGGTAAATCGAGGTGATTGGTCCGGTTGCACCGCTGCGGTTAACGGGCCCGCTTTCGATGACGACGCCAAGGGTCGCTAGATGCGCCTGCCAATCGGCCAGCATGGTTTCGGAAAGGAAGCACAGGTCAGCGGACCCGGGCATTGGTCGGTCGGCATGTGGCTGGAACGGCGATTGCGCGGCGTGCAAGTTTATTTTCTGCGTCCCGAAGCCAAGTGCAGTGCGTCGAGTGCCATCGGCAACATCAAAATCGAAGACCTCCATGCCAAGCGCATCTCGGTAGAATGCTGCAGTCGCGTCGATGTCACTGGCCGTCAGGACAAGATGGTCCAGCGCTTGTACCGAAATTTTCATCTTGCGCCCACTCGTCCGTCATTCCAGCCTTGGCGGACCATGGCAGATGCAGACGACCAGTTGCAAACCCTGAGCGATCAGCTGGACCCGGCGCGGGCGGCAGCGCTGCATGTGGCGTTGGGGCTTGCCGGGGCGCCTCCTATTGACGACGACCCGCTGCCGCCGTTCTGGCACCAGATCTATTTCTGGACGCCGCGGCCAGTTGGCGCGCTTGGGGTGGATGGGCACACTGCACTGGGTGGGCTGATCCCCGACATGGGCCTGCCGCGCCGGATGTGGGCAGGCGGAGCGCTGGAGTTCCGCGCTCCGCTGGTCATTGGACAGAAGGCCGAGAAGCAAACGCGGCTGATCAGCGCCACACGGAAGACGGGTCGCAGCGGGCCACTAGGCTTCGTGAGGCTGGAGCATCGGTTGATGCAGGGCAGCGAGGTAAGAGTGGTCGAGCAACAGGACTTGGTGTTCCGGGCAGCGCCCGCAGCAAGTGATCCCGCACCGACGTTCAAACTTGCGCCGGACGCCACGGAGTCAAAAACAGCTCAGTTCAATGAACTGACGCTGTTTCGCTATTCCGCGCTGACATTGAACGGGCATCGCATCCACTACGACGCGCCCTATGCTGCCTCGGAAGGTTATGGTGGCCTCGTGGTTCACGGGCCACTTCTGGCGCAGCTTCTGGCCGGGTGGGCAGCAGAAAAACTGGGCGTGCTTAAGTGGTTTTCGTTCCGGGCATCATCACCGCTATTCGTGCAGGAGGCCGCGACACTTGGCACGGACGGCGCGCGGTTCTGGGTAGCCGGACCAGATGGGCGGCTGTGCATGATGGCTGAGGCGGCTTAGCGAGCAGCCGCAGGCAGGCTCGTTTCGACGCGAAAACCCGGTGGGATTGTGTCGCGGTCCTCCAGGATCAGATCGGCCATGACCTCGGCAATCTTCGGGGCCATGCCAAAACCGATTTTGAATCCGCCATTGGCGATGAAATGCCCCGGGCGTCCCGGCCAGGCACCCAGCATCGGGGCGCGGCTTCGTGCACGGGGGCGAACCCCTGCCCAGCGGTGAAGGACGCGCGCTGTGGCAAGCTGCGGTAAGGCATCGAATGCCTTGGCCAGCAGGTCGTCGAGGGCGTCATCGGTGCCATCCGGCGCATCAAAATCGCGTTCGGATGTGGAGCCAATCGCCAGAGTTCCGTCGCTATGTGGAACAATGTGGATACCATCCAGAAACAGCTGCGGCTGTGCGCCAAGGTCAGCGTCCAGCAATGCGGCCTGGCCTTTCACGCCGTTGCCAACGGTCGCACTCACCGACCGAGACAGATCCGTCAACCCAGCAACGCCGGTGGCCCAGATAATCGCACCTTCTGGGGACCCCTCGCTCACGATCCGCCCTCCACTTGCACGGATCGCCAACGCAAGGGCGGCGCAGGCACGCGACGGGTGCAGGCGGGCGCTGAGGGTGTCGTGGATCAACAGACCTTTGGGGCTGGCCGGGATCAGGCCGCGCGCCTCAGATGCAGGGATGACCTGCCATTTGGCGTGGCCCTTCCAGAGTTTGTTCGCCGTAACGGCGCGGGCGCGGGCCAGCGCCAAGGCTGCGTCGTCCGCAATTGGCTGCAGCCGACCAACACGACCATAACCGGGATCACCGCCACCCGCCCGCACCACGCCGTGCCAGAAATCCGCGGCCATCAGCAGGCTGTCGAGCTGAAACGCCTTTTTGTCGTTCCAGTTTTCCGGCGTGTGCGGGGCGAGAGCACCAAGGATGCCGCCGCTGGCCCCGGCGGCCACGCCGTTCGGGTCGATCACCTTAACCCTCGCGCCTCGTGCCATGCAGGCCCAGGCGGTGGAGAGGCCAAGTATTCCGGCCCCGAGTATTGTCACGTCGACCATGGGCAGGTCCCAAGAAATTCAATCTACTAATTCGTTATCCCAATACGCCGCCAGACGCAGGCCCTCGATTTCGATCTTGACGCCGACGCAACACGCAACGACTGACAAGGCATGAATTCGTCGCGCACCCCTGAGCTGGAATGGTTGGATGACGTGCCGGTGAACCCGGACTTCGCCGACCCCTACTTTGCGCGAACCAATGGGCTGGCCGAATCTCGGCACGTCTTCCTTGCCGGGAATACGTTGCCAGAGCGGTTCCTACCTGACTTCCACATTGCAGAGTTAGGGTTCGGCACGGGGCTGAACCTGATCGCGGCGCTGATTGCATTCAGGGCAGCCAAAGTCCCGGGGAGATTGGGCTACACCGCATTCGAAGCGTTTCCGATGAACCGAAGTGACATGGCTCAGGCGTTGTCGGCGTTCCCGGAGGTGCGAGACACGGCTGCACCGATCCTTGACTGGTGGCACGACCCGGCCGTGCCGCTGGAACTAACGGACTTGCGGGCCGATGTAATTCTAGGCGATGTAAACGATACGCTGCCCGGATGGCGCGGCACGGCGGATGCGTGGTTTCTTGACGGGTTTGCCCCTGCGCGGAATCCCGGAATGTGGGGCGCATCGTTGATGCAGTCGGTCGCGGATCACACGGCGCCAGGCGGCACGTTCGCCACCTATACGGCGGCTGGCCACGTGCGGCGCGCATTGGCTGAAGCAGGATTTACAGTTGAACGATGCCCCGGCTATGGCCGCAAGCGCCACATGAGCCTTGGCGTGTTAAAGGCTCCGCAATGAGCGTCGTCGCAGCTCGACCGACGCAATCACGCACAGGCCTCGGCATCTTCCTGATGGTCTGCGTCTCACTGGTATTCGCCGTACAGGACGGCATCAGCCGCCACTTGGCGAGCGAGTACAATGTGCTGATGGTCGTGATGATCCGCTACTGGTTTTTCGCCGCCTTCGTGATCGCAATGGCGCGACGCGCGCCGGGTGGGCTGCGGGCAACAGCGGCGACTGCGGTGCCCGCGCTGCAAGTGTTTCGAGGCGCACTGCTGGCGGTCGAAATCTGTGTGATGGTCACGGCATTTACTGTCCTGGGCCTGATCGAGAGTCATGCGGTTTTCGCCAGCTATCCGCTTTTGATCGCCGCGCTCAGCGGGCCGGTACTGGGCGAGCGTGTCGGTTGGCGGCGCTGGACTGCCATCGGCGTCGGGTTCGTCGGCGTCCTCATTATCCTTGACCCGTCGCGCACGGTGTTCTCCAGCGGCGCGCTGATCCCGCTGGGGTCAGCCACAATGTTCGCACTCTACGGTTTGCTGACTCGATTCGCGGCGCGCCACGACAGCCCAGAGACCAGCTTTTTCTGGACCGGGGTCGCGGGCGCGGTGGTGATGACCATGGTGGGTATCTGGTATTGGGAAGCGATGACGCCCGTCGACTATGGCTGGATGGCAGCACTCTGCGTGACCGGGGTGACCGGCCACTGGCTGCTGATCAAGTGTTATGACGTGGCCGAGGCAAGCGCTGTTCAGCCATTCGCCTATTTCCAGATGGTGTTCGCCGGCGCGGTCGGGATCGTTGTGTTCGGCGATGTGCTGCGCTCGAACACGATGATCGGCGCCGCTATAGTCGTGGCGGCAGGGCTTTTTGCCCTGATCCGGGCGCGGCAGGTGCGGGCGCGCTGACGCTGAACGGGTGCAATCCTATTCACCTACTTGCGCGTTCAAATGTCCGACCAATTCCTCACACAGTGTGATCGCGGTGCTGGCACCGTTATAGTAGGCATTTGCCTCGCCGCATTCTTCAACCCGGACAGTGATTGGCGGGTCCAGTGAATACAGCTGGTTAAGCGCGTTTATCTCAGCCGACGCCAGATCGCGCAGGAACGATGATTCACCCTCCAACAGCTCCAGCAATGGACCGTCGCCACCCTCAACCTCCTCAAGTGCCGCGCCCCAGCTTTCGGCGGCTACCTCGAACTCTTCCTCACAGGTCTCCGCACGATCCTCTGGCAGTTCAAACTCCTCGATCAACCCGGCTCGGGTTTCAGGCGAGGCCCCATAGGCCAGACACACGGTGTTATATAGCCGCTGCAAATCGGGACCGTGAACATCCCAGAACGCTACCTCGACCCCATCGGCGGCGCGGGCCTCGTCGTCCATCAGGAAGCTCCAGGCGGTGTCCGCAAGGATCGCCTGCGCCGCGTCATCTTCGAAATGCGCGTCCATCATCAGGGCTGACAGGGTGTCCGCTGCGTCCTCCTCCTGCCCAAAGACCGGCAAAAGCAGGATGTCGATCAGCGCGTGGCCTAGCTCGTGATACAGGATAGCGATGACATTCGAGGCCACGAAATCCGCATTCTCTGGCACCGCAGTCTTGTCGGTCTGCGCCAAGAGCGGGCTGGCTGCAAGCGATGCTGCCAAGATCAAAGCGCGGAAAGTCATGTCGGTATCAAAGCCCAGTAGTCGAGCTCGAGCAAGACACCAGGCGCGTACGTCCCGTCCGCGCCGCGCAGAGTGAGCGGGCCCGTCCCAGCCTTCACGGCCACCAGTCGCAACCGCAGCGCGCCAACCCCAGGAGCGTCTGTTTCTGCGCGATCCAGAACTTCGGACCACGCGGTCACAGTATCGCCTGCGAAGGCTGGATTGGCATGCGCACCGCCATTCAATCCCGCAACCAGTGCCGCATTCGCCAGCCCGTTAAACGACAGCGCGCGCGCCAAGCTGATGATGTGACCGCCATAGATCAACCGCCGCCCATCCTCGCGGTGGGTCGCATCAAAATGCACTTTCGCCGTGTTCTGCCACAACCGCGTGGCCAGCATATGCTCGGCCTCTTCCAATGTGACCGCGTCCACATGGTCAATCTTTTCGCCCACTGTGTAGTCGCCCCAACGATGTGCCTCTCCGGCCGCCGCGAAGTCATACCCGGTGAAGTCGAGGCCTGCTGGAATTGCCAGATCGCGCGCCGCCACCGTGGCCTTCAATTCAGGGATCACCGGCTCCGCAGCGCCACCACCCTCACGGGTGCGTACCATGACCCAGCGGACATAGCTCAACACCACCTCGCCGCGCTGGTTGCTGCCCGTGGTTCGCACCCAGACCACGCCGGATTTGCCGTTGGAGTTGCGCTTCAGCCCGATCACCTCGGATGTCGCGCCCAACGTATCCCCCGGCCAGACCGGCGCCAGCCAACGGCCCTCGGCGTATCCCAGATTGGCAACCGCGTTCAGCGAGATATCGGGCACCGTCTTGCCGAACACCGTATGAAACGCGATCAGCGGGTCCAGCGGGGCAGCGGCCAAACCACAGGCGCGGGCGAATTCGTCTGATGACAGGATCGCGTGGCGGCTGGGATAGAGGGCGGTGTAAAGTGCCCGTTCGCCCTGCCCCAAGGTGCGTGGCACGGCATGGGCGATCATCTCGCCCAGCGCATAATCCTCGAAAAACCGGCCCGTATTGGTCTTCATTGCTGGCTCAGTTTTAGATCGGGGGTGTAGTCTCCGTCGACCTCTTTCACCACTGCCTGCCCGCAGCGCATCACGCCGCTGGTCGCGTCGTGGGCGTAGGTTGGTTCGCCATAAAGCTCCCACCCGTTGTTCAAAGCGGCGCTGACCTTGTGGCAGAAAGCGGACGTGTCATCCTCGCTGAGAAATCGGTAGAGTTTCATGCGGTTATCCAGGAAATGGCCAGACGCCCAGCCAGGTGTGGATGGCAGCGATTACGGCGAAAACGATGGCCGAAATCACCAGCAGGCGAATATCACCAAACAGGCTGCCACCCGTGAAGGCGGCCGGGGCCGCTTCACTGCGGTTAATGAGAACCATCTCGATCAGCGCCCAAAGCCCAATGCCACCGAACAGGACAACCGCCGCCAGATGCCCGTTGACCAGTAGATGCGCAATCGACCAGACCACAACGCCGGTCAGCATCGGATGCCGCATCTTACCGCGCAGACGGCTTTTCGATGCGCCTAACCCCAGCAGGATCACGGCAATCACCATCAATAGGTTGTTGATATGGATCACGAAGGGCGGCAAGAACCAAAGGTCGACGAAAGGCGCGGTCCGCAGGCCGATCACCATCAGCACGATCGAGGCAACCAGCACCAGCGCAATTACACCCTTGGAGGCATTCCCCATCCGCTCTGTCATCGCGGCCCGCGCACCGGGGGCGAGGCGTTTGAAAAAATGTGTGAAGCTCCACAGCAGGACGCCCAGAACGATCCAGATCATTGAGTGGTCTCCGCAATTGCCTCGGCCTTCGCCAAGGTGGCCCGCGCCGTGGCGACATGCAAGTTCTCGACGATCCTGCCGTCCAGAACTGCAACCCCCTGACCAGCGGCCTCAGCCTCAGCAAAGGCCGCAATCTGACGGCGGGCAAGCGCAACCTCGGTCTCGTTTGGAGCGAAGGCAGCGTTCGCAATCTCCAGTTGTGCGGGGTGGATGAGGCTTTTGCCGTCCATGCCCAGCGCACGGCCGTCATCGCATTCGCCCCGCAGCCCGTCATCGTCTTTGAAGGCATTGTAGACGCCATCTACGCAGGCAATCCCTGCGGCGCGGGCCGCCAGAACGCAGGTCTGCAACGCCATCCGCATCGAAGCCCGCCCGGTCCCTTCAGGCAGGTGCAAATCCTTAGCCAGATCATTGGTCCCGATCACAAACCCCTGCATCCCCGGCGCATCGGCAATCGCCAATGCGTTCAGGATGCCGCGCGGCGTTTCCATCATCGCCCAGATCGCCGTGCCACCAAGATCAGTTTGATCCATCATCCCAGACAGTGTCGCGATATCCGCCGCCCCATCCACTTTCGGAAGCAAAATCCCATCCGGGGATGCCCCGGCCAGCGCCGACAGATCATCCCGCGCCCATTCGGTGTCGAGCGCATTGATCCGCGCCACCCGCGCGCGGGAACCATAGCCACCGGTCGTCAGCGCCTCGGCCAATGCGATGCGGGCGTCTGCCTTGGCGTCCGGCGCAACTGCATCCTCAAGATCGAAGATGATTGCATCGGTCGGCAGGCTGCGCGCTTTCTCCAAAGCCCGCGCGTTCGATCCCGGTATATAGAGCATGGATCGCCAAAGGTGTCGTTCGCTGCCCATGATGTCCCCTCGACCACTGCGTTCGCCGCCATGCAGCATAATGCGTGGTCTCAGTTCAACCCGGTTTTTGCCTGTAGCGCAGTGGCATCATGACGCTGAGCGCAGCGTTAATCACTTGGTTGCCTTGTGCCCACAGACCCGCGGCGTTTTTCGCAGATCAAGGATACCAAATGACCCGAGCCTGTTTCGCCGCCTGTATTGCCCTGCTTGCCGTCCTGCCAACCGTGGCCAGCACCCAAACCAACCCGCGCAATTGCGGCCCCCGCGACGCGGTTCTGGCACGTCTGGCAGACGGCTACGGCGAATCGCGTCAGTCCGCCGGACTGGCCGCCCAGGGCCGCATGGTCGAGGTTTTTGCCGCGCTCGAAACCGGCACCTGGACCATCACGGTGACCGACCCCGCAGGCCTGACCTGCCTGGTCGCATCCGGCGAGGCCTTTGAGAGGTTTGACGAAATTGCCCCCATACCGGGGTCTGATTCGTAGCCAATACGCATTTATGGGCCCGGCACATTCAACCAGACGCACTCCGCTGGGCCGCTTGCGCTAACCCGCAAGGTTGGCTAGGCACGGCTCCGAAATCGACCAAACGTGACGAACCGTCACCGACATCGGAGCATCCCCACATGGCCAGACCCAAAATCGCGCTGATCGGCGCCGGACAAATCGGTGGCACACTGGCGCACCTCGCCAGCCTCAAGGAAATGGGCGATGTCGTCCTGTTCGACATTGCCGACGGCACGTCGCAGGGCAAAGCGCTGGACATCGCCGAAAGCGGACCCGTCGAAGGCTTTGACGCCAATCTGCGCGGCACCACGGATTACGCCGATATCGCGGGTGCCGACGTCTGTGTCGTTACTGCCGGTGTCCCCCGGAAACCGGGGATGAGCCGCGATGACCTGCTGGGCATCAACCTCAAGGTCATGAAATCTGTCGGTCAGGGCATCGCCGCTCATGCGCCGAATGCCTTTGTCATCTGCATCACGAACCCACTGGACGCGATGGTCTGGGCATTGCGCGAATACTCTGGCTTGCCTCATGCCAAAGTCGTCGGCATGGCCGGCATTCTTGATTCTGCACGCTTCCGCCACTTCTTAAGTCTGGAATTCGACGTGTCCATGCGCGACGTTTCGGCGTTCGTGCTGGGCGGTCATGGCGACACGATGGTCCCATTGGCGCGCTACTCCACAGTCGGCGGTATCCCCCTGCCGGACCTTGTCGAGATGGGCTGGACCACGCAGGAAAAACTCGACGCGATCATCCAGCGCACCCGCGATGGCGGGGCTGAGATCGTCGGTCTGCTGGGCAATGGCTCGGCGTTCTACGCCCCGGCCTCCAGCGCCATCGAGATGGCGCAAGCCTACCTCAACGACCAACGCCGCCTGCTGCCCTGTGCGGCATGGGTCGACGGCGAGCTTGGCCTGAAGGGCATGTACGTCGGCGTTCCGACCGTGATCGGTGCAAACGGGATCGAGCGTGTCGTGGACATCAAGCTCGACAAGGCCGAGCAGGCGATGTTCGACAAGTCAGTCGACGCGGTAAAAGGCCTGGTCGAAGCATGTAAGGCCATCGACAGCAACCTGGGCTAGGGCGCGCCTGGTTGCCGTCCCTGATAGAGACCCACAAGCTCGCGTTTTTCGGCATTCCGAAAATCGCGAGCACATCCATGAAGCTGGTATTGTTTGAATTGCAATACGGCAAGCCAATCAGTGATTACACGCCGCCACCCGGGCAAAAACTTAAGCCCCTGCATGACCACTATCCTTCGCGCAAGTTGCAGCGAAATGACTTCGAACGGTGTGAAAACTATTGGAAATTCGCGGTGGTGCGCGATCCTGTAGATCGAATCCTGTCTGCCTATGGACATCGCGTCGTGGGCCTTGGCGATCTTGAGAAACGCTCTTCGGCCAAACGCAAAGCCCGCTTTTTGCGGATCAGCCTGCGTCCGGACCTGGAAGAATTCTGCCTGCGCCTTAACCGCTATCGGTTTATGTCGCGGTTGATCCGCCATCATGTCCGACCTCAATCCGATTTCCTCGGCCATGATCTCTCTAAACTCGACGCGAGTTACCCGATTGAGTCGATGGCGAAACTGGCAGATGATCTGGCGGAGCGCACTGGCCGACCAATCGAGATTCCAAAGAATTCAGGTGTCGGACCCAGGTTCACCCGCAGTGACATGTCGCCAAAGGCCACGCGCGCCATAGTGCGCAACTTTGCTGCCGACTATAATCTTTTGCGCGGAGTTTACCTGCCACCTTCGAACAGTAAGCATTGACGCCATCAACCTCGTAGCTCTGCAGACACACCGCGGCCACGATCCAGCGCGTTTTGATGGGATTTGTCTAATCGAAAACAGCTTGGCACTTACGGGTGAATTAAGCCTGTATCTCGGGCATCAGATCTCCGTGCCCGATTTCCCGGCTACAGGGCCACGACTATTTCGGGGCGATCTCGCCGGTTCAAATCAACGGACGGAGGTGGGCACCGTCGCGACGGATTACCGCATTCAGGAAATTCTCAGGCCAATTTCTACAACGCGCTAGGGGTGTACGCTACGCAACGTCTACCCTTAATGATTGTGGCATTTGTTGGAGTGGGTAAAAACGAGGCAATCATTATTGGATCCGCAGGCCGCTATCAAACCCTCAGAGTTCCATCAAACCTCGCTGCCCAAGTCCGAAATGCGCGTCAGCGCTGGAGCGCTGATCGTGCCAATCAGGCGACGCATTGCTGGACCGGGCGGACGGTGGGCGGGTGGCGTGTTTTCAGCCGACGGTTCGCCCCTTCCAACTCATATGGCACGCATACAGAAACCGTTCAAATCCGTGGATCCGACGCTGACAGATCCGACCGCGGATCTGCAATCCGCGCCGGTGATCCCAGGCGACTGGCTGTATTGCGGCGCATCTTCGAAGCAGTTCGGCCACATAATGACACGCGGTCTGGGGCAGCTTTGGGCGCGGCAGTTCTTGCCCACCGGTACAGGCCTGGCTTTCGCGGGCATTTATCAGTCCAGCAGCCAGAACCCGGTGATTGATGCGGTGTGCGAAGCACTTGATCTGACGTCCCCCCACCACGTGGCAACCCGCCCGACCCGGTTCGAACGCCTTCACCTGGCCCCGGATCTGTTTAGCGACGCGACCAATGGCACTCCCGCGCCCGCCTACGTCGACTGGATTCGCCAGAAGATCCCCCAAGCTGATGGGACCGGACGCCGCATTTATGTGTCGCGCTCGGCGCTGGTCCCGACACTGGGGCGCATTCTGTGCGAGGATATTCTGGAACAGAACCTGATCGCAGATGGTTACGAGGTCTTTCACCCACAAGCCGCCAGCCTGAAACAGCAATTGGCCATCTACCGGGCCGCCACCGACATTATCGCAATGGAAAGTTCGGCGCTCCACGTCATCCCCTTTGCGTCGCAGCCGGGTGCGCGGCTGACTGTGATCCAGCGGCGCCCGGATCTGCCTGCGCTGATCAAAAATCAGATCACCGGTTTTTCAAAAGGCAGCGCGACCTTCGTGAACGCCATTTCCAGAATCTACTGGCCCGAAGTCCGCGCTGATAATTCCAGCCTTGCGGCACTGGATTTTGATGCGCTGAAGACCTCTCTGTTCGAAGCGGGTGCGTTAAATCGCAACGATCAGTGGCGCAGTCCCTCGGAAGAAGAAACACAAGAATCACTGCGGATGGGGCGTGCAAGGACGGCTCGTTTCATGAACGATGCAGAACGCCGCCAGTTCCTGCGCGACCGGCGACGCAAACGGAGAAAGAGTGACATAGCCATGACCCAGACAGACAGTATGGATCCGATTCCTCACATCAGCGGCAAGCGGTATTTCAGAATGCTGAAATCGCTGCACGAACGGATCAGACCGGATTGGTATCTGGAAGTTGGTACGTTTTCCGGCCGGAGCCTTGCACTGGCCAATTGCAATTTCGTTTCCGTGGACCCGAGCTTCCAGATCAAGCATCCAGTAATCAACGCCACCGGAAAGGAAATGCTGTTCGTTCAAAAGCCAAGCGATGATTTTTTTGCCTCGACCTTTATTGGGCGCAACAAGATCAAATTTGACATGGCTTTTTTGGACGGAATGCATCAGTTCGAATTTCTGCTGCGCGATTTCATCAACACCGAAAAGGTGATGCAGCCCGGTGGCTGCGTCCTTCTCCATGATTGCTGCCCGACAACGCACGAGATGGCCGTGCGGGACTTTCATCCTGGCGACTGGACCGGGGATGTCTGGAAAACGCTTCTCATCCTGCTGCGCAACCGCCCCGACCTGGACATACAGGTCGCCAACGCGGCCCCGACCGGCCTTGTGGTGATCCGGGGCCTAAATCCCAAAAGCCGGGTGCTGCGGACGCACTATGACGAACTGGTCGCGGAATACGAAGCGATGACACTCGACGGGTTGGAAGGTGGGCTGGGCGGGCTCTACCGAAATTTTGAACTGCTGAGCGATGACGCGGTCCTGGACACATTTGAAACTTGACGCCGTAACCCCTACTGAACCTTCGTGCATCCTGCTGTGATCACGCCGCCGATTGCCGTGATCACAAAGCCCAGATTCTAAGCCGACTCTGTCACCGTTCGTCGAATATTGGTTTCACCGTCGATGAATGTCGTGACATAAATCGCCATAGCAACGGAACCGGGGGCGCAATGAATATCCACGAATATCAGGCCAAATCACTGCTGCGCAGCTATGGCGCACCGGTCAGTGAAGGACGTGCTGTCACACGGGCTGAGGACGCGAAGTCCGCGGCCGGCGAGCTCGACGGTCCGGTCTGGGTCGTCAAGGCGCAAATCCACGCGGGCGGGCGCGGCAAGGGCACTTTCGCGGAAGCTGACGCTGGTGAGAAAGGCGGGGTTCGGATCACCAAGTCGGTCGGTGAAGCCGCGGCCGAGGCCGAAAAGATGCTGGGACGCACGCTTGTGACCCATCAGACCGGCCCGGCGGGCAAACAGGTCAACCGCATCTATATCGAAGACGGCGCGGCAATCGCGAAAGAATTCTACCTCGCGCTGCTGGTTGATCGCGGTTCCAGCCGGGTGTCCTTCGTCTGCTCGACCGAAGGCGGCATGGACATCGAAGAGGTCGCGGCCTCCACGCCCGAAAAAATCGTCAGCTTCTCGGTTGATCCGGCCACCGGCTACATGCCGTTTCACGGGCGGCGCATCGCCTTCGCGCTGGGCCTGGAGGGCAAGGCAGTCAAGCAATGCGTCGGGTTGATGGGCACGCTTTACAAGCTGTTTAACGAAAAAGACGCCGAGATGGTCGAGATCAACCCCCTGATCCTGACCGAGGGGGGCGAATTGGTCTGCCTCGACGCAAAGATGGGCTTTGATTCCAACGCCATGTACCGCCAGCCCGATATCGCCGCGCTGCGCGACGAAACCGAAGAAGACCCCAAAGAGCTTGCAGCGTCGAAGTTCGATCTGAACTACATCGCGCTGGACGGCGAAATCGGCTGCATGGTCAACGGCGCGGGCCTCGCGATGGCGACGATGGACATCATCAAGCTCTACGGCTCCGAGCCCGCCAACTTTCTGGACGTCGGCGGTGGCGCTACCACGGAGAAGGTCACCGAGGCGTTCAAGATCATCACCTCCGACCCAAACGTCAAAGGCATACTGGTCAACATCTTCGGCGGCATCATGCGCTGTGACGTGATCGCCGAAGGCGTGGTGAGTGCTGTGAAAGAAGTCGGCCTGCAAGTGCCCCTGGTCGTTCGACTGGAGGGCACCAACGTCGAAAAGGGCAAAGAGATCATCAACAAAAGCGGCCTGAACGTGATCGCAGCCGATGATCTTGGCGACGCGGCCGAAAAGATCGTGAAGGCGGTCAAAGGATAATCGTAGGCCGGGCTTCAGCCCGGCACCCACCGAGCATGCCGGGCTAAAGCCTGGCCTACGGAGACAATTGAATGGCAATCCTCATCGACGAAACCACCAAGGTCATCTGCCAGGGCTTTACCGGCTCTCAGGGCACCTTCCACTCGGAACAGGCGATTGCCTATGGCACGCAGATGGTCGGCGGGGTAACGCCGGGCAAAGGCGGGCAAAGCCACCTCGATCTGCCGGTTTTCAACTCCTGCCACGAAGCGGTTGCGACCACCGGCGCGAACGCCAGCGTGATCTACGTCCCGCCACCTTTTGCCGCGGATTCGATCCTCGAAGCGCTGGATGCGAAAATCCCGCTGATCTGCTGCATTACCGAAGGCATCCCGGTCCTCGACATGATGCGCGTCAAGCGTGCGCTGGAAGGGTCCAGCAGCATCCTCATCGGCCCCAACTGCCCCGGCATCATCACGCCGGATGCGTGCAAAATGGGCATCATGCCCGGCCACATCCACAAACGCGGCAGCGTCGGCGTCGTCTCGCGTTCCGGCACGCTGACCTATGAGGCAGTGAAGCAGACGACCGACAGCGGCCTCGGCCAGTCCACCGCCGTCGGCATCGGCGGCGACCCGATCAAGGGCACCGAGCACATCGACGTGCTGGAATGGTTTCTGGCCGACGACGAAACCCAGTCCATCATCATGATTGGTGAGATCGGCGGCTCAGCCGAGGAAGAGGCCGCGCAGTTCATCAAGGACGAGGCCAAAAAGGGTCGCTCCAAACCTGTTGCGGGATTCATCGCAGGACGCACGGCCCCTCCGGGCCGTCGGATGGGCCACGCAGGCGCGATCGTCGCTGGTGGCAAAGGCGGTGCCGAGGACAAGATCGATGCAATGAAATCCGCCGGAATCGTTGTCGCTGATAGCCCGGCAACGCTGGGCAAGGCGGTCCTGGATGCGATTGGGTAGGCGGACAAAAAGGATTTGAGATAGCGCCATGCGCCGCGCCGCACATTCGCGAACACGCAGGTTTCTCCAGATCCCGCTGGCGTCAGTCGCGATTGCCATTGCCGCCATCGCTGCCGCTGATGTGAAAGCCCAAATCGGCGACGTGACGAACGACGCGCCGACCCCACTCGCGGCAATGTTTATGGCCTGCGTTGCACCAGACGTTCCGATGGCCCTGCGTGCCAAGGCGGTGCAGGACGCGGGCTGGCAGGCCGCAACGAGATCGCCTCAGACAACTGGCAAACTGGCCGAGCAACTGGCAGTGCGGGCCGACCGTGGCGACCCTCCGCAAAGCTGGGCGACGGTGCTTAGCGAAGCGAGGATGCAGGCAAGTGCGCCAGACCCGGAAATGCGCCTATTTGTCATCGACGGTGACGTGCCAAGCCTGCTGGCGATTCGCCACGACCCAGCAACCGGCAGTGTGTCCTGCGGCTACTCCGCTTCTGACAGCAGTCGCGAGGCGCTGCAGCTTTTGCTGGGCGTCGGCAAGGACCCTTCTGAGCAATCTGGTGGCACCCTGACCATCCGCGCTGCCGTCACCGTGCGCGCCGTTGTTAAGGACAAGCTATCCCGCGGCTGGCAGGTCGAGGCGTCCTCGCATTTCGCCGACCCCACCGAAATCACCACCGACACCGGCCAGTCGTTTTCCACCGCCTTCGCGCTGTCCATAGCGCTGACCCCTGCGGAGAACTGAGGTTTCTTGATGATCAATCTGTCATCGCATTCGCGCTTTTGGGAACGGACAAATGTTCCTGATCAGATAAAACGAAGATCAAGGCTGGCTTGCACTCTGCTGAAAGAGGAACTGAGCCGAAGTTTCGACTTTCGCGGACGAACTGCACGTGGTGGCTACCTTGCCTTCCTTGTGACGGCGACCTGTATTCTTGCAGGAACACTTTGGCTTGCCGCGCAAATATCCGCCCACGATAAGTTCTGGTGGAATGCCTTGATGATCGTCGCTGTATTTTACATTCCGGTGACGTCCGCCGGAGTACGCCGTCTGCATGACGCAGGTCACAGTGGCGTATTCATGCTGGACCCGCTGAAGCCGACGGTGGTGTTTCTTGTCATCACGTATCTCGGGCGAATGCTATTTGTCGGGGGTTTCAGTCTTGTCGCGCTGGACGGGTCGTTTGCACTGGTCACGCTTTTTGCTGCCCCTTTTGCATTTTTTGTGTGGATGATCGCTTTCCTTGGCTGTTTCGTGGCCACGATGGTTTATTTCGCCAATACAATGGGCTTGCTGCTTCTACCTTCCCAGCCCGGTACAAACGCCTACGGTCCTAACCCTCATGAGGTAACCCCATGACCGAGCAATTCCCCAACGACATTCCTGAGGCAATGATAGGTTAAGATGCCTCAACAGTTCAGCATAACTTCTGCGGCGGCCTGCGTCTGCTTCATGACTCTGTCCGGGCTAGCTGAATCCGGCCCGAGCAATCCGGCGCTTGTTGCAGCGTTCGATTTATGTACAGACATCCCGCAAGACGTAGAAACCGCGCGTTCCATTTTGAGAGGGAACGGCTGGCAAAGCGCGACCGACGCGGCCCAATCGGCCCTCTTCAATGCGTTCACGGTGTTTCAGTTCAAATCCGACGACCTTGACTTCACTTTTTCGAACGCAGGCTTCATGGCCGTCTCGGTGTTGGGGAATTCCGCTTTAGGGCGGGACCAAGTAGGTATGCGGGCAGAGGCGGACACGCTCGCCGTTCTGGGCGTTCCTGAGGGTCGCCCATACTGCATTCTGACCGGCTCTGATGCGTTGCTCGAGACGCTCCTGAAGGACCAAAGCTTCATCGAGCGCACCAGCGTGACATCTGACGTCGTGACACAGGTCACAGGTGTCGTGCGAAACCAAGTCACTGCGACGGTCGGTAAGATCGAAAGCAGGAAGCTGGCCGAAGCAATTGCAGCATCTGAAATCCCAGAAGACGACGCGACCGAGATCATGAGGATTCTCAACCCGGTCACCATCCATTTTGTATCTTCGGAGGTCGAAAAATGACCGAGGAATCTCCCAACGACCAGTTCCACGCCTCGTCCTTCCTTCAGGGGCACAACGCGGAATATGTTGAGGCTCTGCATGCCCGATATGCCGATGACCCTTCTGCCGTCGATGACGCATGGCAGAGGTTCTTCCGCCAGCTCGGCGATGCCAGTGGTGATGCCAAGGCCGAAGCGACCGGGCCGTCCTGGGCGCGGGCCGATTGGCCACCTGCCGCCTCGGACGAAGTGACCGCCGCATTGGATGGCCAATGGGGCAGCCTTGGTGCGCCCGAGGCGAAAGCGGCTGGCGATAAGATCAAGTCGAAGGCCGCTGAGAAGGGCGTCGAGATTTCCGAAGGCATGGTGCGCCGCGCCGTCACCGACAGCTTGCGCGCCCTGATGCTGATCCGTGCCTATCGGATCCGGGGTCACCTGATTGCCGACCTCGACCCGCTTGGGATGCGCGACCAAACCGAGCATCCCGAACTCAGCCCAGCCTCCTACGGCTTCACTGCTGCCGACATGGACCGCCCGATCTTCATCGACAACGTCCTGGGGCTTGAGGTCGCAACGCTGTCGGAAATCCTCGCACTGGTAAAACGCACCTATTGCGGCACCTTCGCGCTGCAATACATGCACATCTCGGACCCGGACGAGGCGGGCTGGCTTAAAGAACGCATTGAGGGGTTGGGAAAAGAGGTCAGCTTTACCGAAAACGGCCGCCGCGCGATCCTCAACAAGATGGTCGAGGCGGAAGGCTTCGAAAAATTCCTCCACGTCAAATACATGGGCACCAAGCGGTTCGGGTTGGACGGCGGCGAAAGCCTGATCCCGGCGATGGAACAGATCATCAAGCGCGGTGGCGCATTGGGCGTCGAGGAGATCGTGATCGGCATGCCGCACCGGGGCCGCCTCAGCGTCCTCGCCAACGTCATGCAGAAACCCTACAAGGCGATCTTCAACGAGTTTCAGGGCGGCAGTTTCAAGCCAGAAGACGTCGATGGTTCGGGCGATGTGAAATATCACCTTGGCGCATCCTCCGACCGCGAATTCGATGACAACACCGTCCACCTGTCCCTGACAGCAAATCCCAGCCACCTTGAGGCTGTGAACCCGGTGGTGATCGGCAAGGTCCGCGCCAAGCAGGCGCAGCTGGGCGACAAAGAACGCACACGGGTGATGCCGCTGCTGCTGCACGGCGACGCGGCCTTCGCCGGTCAGGGCGTCATTGCCGAATGCTTTGGCCTGTCGGGTCTGCACGGCCACATGACCGGCGGCACCGTCCACATCGTCGTCAACAACCAGATCGGCTTTACCACCGCGCCGCATTTTTCCCGCTCGTCGCCCTACCCGACCGACATCGCGATGATGGTCGAAGCGCCGATATTCCACGTCAACGGCGACGACCCGGAGGCTGTGGTCCACGCCGCCAAGGTCGCGACTGAATTCCGCCAGAAATTCCACAAGGACGTGGTGATCGACATCTTCTGCTATCGCCGTTTCGGCCATAACGAGGGGGATGAACCCATGTTCACCAACCCCCTGATGTACAAGAAAATCAAGGACCAGAAGACCACGCTGACCCTCTATACTGAACGTCTGGCCCGCGACGGGCTGATCCCGGCGGCGGACATCGAAGACATGAAGGCGGCATTCCAGGTCCATCTGAACGAGGAATTCGAGGCCGGGAAGAACTACAAACCCAACAAGGCCGACTGGCTGGATGGCCGCTGGAGCCATCTGGATCGCCACGGCGAGGAATACGAGCGCGGCCAGACGGCAATCTCCCCGGAAACGCTGGCTGATATCGGCAAGGCGCTGAGCACGCCACCCGACGACTACCCGCTTCACAAGACAGTGGGCCGCCTGCTGGAAGCCAAGGCGCAGATGTTCGAAAACGGCGCAGGCTTCGACTGGGCCACGGGTGAAGCGCTGGCCTTCGGCTCTCTCCTCACTGAGGGGTATCCGGTGCGTCTGGCCGGCCAGGACTCGACCCGCGGCACGTTCTCCCAGCGCCACTCAGGGCTGGTCAATCAGGACACCGAGGAACGCTATTACCCGCTGAACCACGTCCGAGAGGGTCAGGCGCAGTATGAGGTCATCGACTCGATGCTGTCCGAGTATGCGGTCTTGGGTTTCGAGTATGGCTATTCGTTGGCCGACCCCAATTCGCTGGTCATGTGGGAAGCGCAATTCGGCGATTTCGCCAACGGCGCGCAGATCATGTTCGACCAGTTCATCAGCTCGGGCGAGTCAAAATGGCTGCGCATGTCGGGTCTGGTCTGCCTGCTGCCGCATGGGTTCGAGGGGCAAGGGCCAGAACACTCTTCAGCCCGCCTCGAACGCTTCCTGCAGATGTGTGGGCAGGACAACTGGATCGTCGCCAATTGCACCACTCCTGCGAATTACTTCCACATTCTGCGCCGCCAGATCCATCGGGACTTCCGTAAGCCGCTGGTGCTGATGACCCCAAAATCCCTGTTGCGCCACAAGGGTGCGGTCAGCGACGCCGAGGATTTCACCACCGGATCCTCGTTCCACCGGCTGCTGTGGGACGACGCGCAGAAGGGCAATTCCGACACCAAACTGGTCACCGACAAGAAAATGAAACGCGTGGTGCTGTGTTCAGGCAAAGTCTACTTCGATCTGCTGGAAGAACGCGACGCGCGCGGCATCAAGGACATCTACCTGCTGCGCTGCGAACAATTCTATCCATTCCCGGCCAAGTCGATGATCGACGAGCTTAGCCGCTTCCCGAACGCCGACGTTGTCTGGTGCCAGGAAGAACCGAAAAACCAGGGGGCCTGGACCTTCATGGACCCCAACATCGAGTGGGTGCTGACCCGGATCAACGCCCCGACGACCCGCGCCGCCTACGTGGGTCGCCAGGCATCCGCCTCGCCCGCGACGGGTCTGGCCAGCATGCACAAATCGCAACAAGCAGCGCTGGTAAACGACGCGCTGACGCTTTCCGAATAAAGGATTAAACCCATGTCCACCAAAGTCCGCGTGCCCACCCTGGGCGAAAGCGTCACCGAAGCCACCGTCGCCACCTGGTTCAAGAAACCCGGCGACGCGGTCTCGGTCGATGAGATGCTGTGCGAGCTGGAGACCGACAAGGTTACGGTCGAAGTCCCCAGCCCCGTCGCCGGAACCCTCGGTGACATTGTTGCGGCAGAAGGAGAAACCGTTGGCGTCGACGCCCTGTTGGCGTCGATTTCCGAAGGTGGAGAGGCCGCCGCACCGAAGGCAGAGCCGGCCAAAGAGGCCGAGGCCGAGGCCGCATCCGCCCCGAAAGCTGCCTCATCCGGCGGCGGCTCGGTCGATGTCATGGTCCCGACCCTGGGCGAAAGCGTCACCGAAGCCACCGTCGCCAGCTGGTTCAAGAAAGTCGGCGATACCGTCGCCGCCGACGAAATGCTGTGCGAGCTGGAAACCGACAAGGTCTCGGTCGAAGTCCCTGCCCCGGCGGCTGGAACACTCACCGAAATCCTCGCCGAAGAAGGCGCAACGGTAGCTGCTGGTGGCAAGCTGGCGGTGATGGGTTCCTCCGGTGGCGCAGCCGCTGCGCCGAAGACCGCTGCCCCGGCTGCTGCAGCCGCCGCAACCGGCAAGGACGTCGAAGACGCGCCTTCTGCCAAGAAGATGATGGCGGATCACGGGATCGCCGCCGCCGATGTCACCGGCACCGGCCGCGATGGCCGGGTGATGAAGGAAGACGTGCAAAAGGTCATCTCGGCCCCCGCCCCTGCGGCCCCCGCCGAAACGCCCCGCGCCCCCGTCGCCGCCAGTGACGAAGCGCGCGAGGAACGCGTCAAGATGACCCGCCTGCGTCAGACCATCGCGCGCCGCCTGAAAGACGCCCAGAACACCGCCGCCATGCTGACCACCTATAACGAGGTCGACATGTCCGCCGTCATGGGCCTGCGCAGCGAATACAAGGAACTGTTCGAGAAAAAGCACGGCGTGAAACTCGGCTTCATGAGCTTCTTCACCAAGGCCTGCTGCCACGCCCTGATGGAAGTCCCGGACGTCAACGCCGAGATTGACGGAACCGACGTCGTCTACAAGCGCTTCGTCCACATGGGCGTCGCCGTCGGCACCCCGACCGGCCTTGTCGTCCCCGTAATCCGCGACACCGACCAGATGAGCTTTGCTACCATTGAGAAAACCATCGCCGAAATGGGCGCCAAAGCCCGCGACGGCAAGCTGAGCATGGCCGACATGCAGGGCGGGACCTTCACGATCTCCAACGGCGGGGTCTATGGCAGCCTGATGAGCAGCCCGATCCTGAACCCGCCGCAATCCGGCATCCTGGGCATGCATAAAATCCAGGAGCGCCCCGTGGTGGAGGGCGGAGAGGTCGTCATCCGCCCGATGATGTACCTGGCGCTGAGCTATGACCACCGGGTGGTGGACGGGAAAGGGGCGGTGACGTTCCTGGTGCGGGTGAAAGAGGCGCTGGAGGATCCGAGACGGTTGCTGATGGATTTGTGAGGTCTATAGAAAATGCCCTCGAAAGCGACAAATCAAGATGCCTCGGGATTCCTAACTCGACTTAACGGAGAAAGCCCCCGGTCGCGGATAATCTTGGCCTCCGGATTCCTTGAAGAGTTACTTCGTTGCGCAATCTTAAGTCGACTTGCCGACAATAAGTCGTCGAAGAGTTTGTTCGGCGATGATTCAACTTTTGGACTCACGATTCTTGCCAAGTACGCCCACGCTCTTGGCCTAATTGGGGCCGAGGAGTTTGACGCGTTGAAGAAACTAGCAAGGGCGCGCAATGCGATTGCACATTCATGGAGTACCGACTTCACAACCCCCGCCGTGCAAAAAATTGCGCGATCAATCCAATTTGTCGTGATCCAAGGTGAAAATGAAATGGCGGAACACCAAAAGTGTTTTGCTCGTCTTGACTACTTAGGCGTCTATCTCACGGAAGAACTTCTGAACAGGTTCGAAAAGACACCACCGACAGTCTATGAAGGCGGCAACTTTGCAGGGAAGCTGGTAGTACAACCCAGGACGGGAAAGCACGAATTCACGATCGCACCGTCTTGAACATTAGTGTCTCCTCAATTCCTCCCCCATCATTGGTTCAAAAAATTTCCTCGGGGGGTCAGGGGGGCAGACACACCCCCAAGCCTCGCCCCTAGCCCCTCCCCCACCAATATGCCAAAACACTGATAACACACGCTTGCCATACGTTTTGCATACACTTTGCAGACGCTTTGCCGACCGCGAAACCTAACCGAAAGGCCGCCCCATGCCCGCCTACGACGTCATCATCATCGGTTCCGGCCCCGGCGGCTATGTCTGCGCCATTCGCTGCGCGCAACGGGGTCTGAAAACCGCCTGTGTCGAGAGGCGCGAGACGCTGGGCGGCACCTGCCTGAACGTCGGCTGCATCCCCTCCAAGGCGCTGCTCCATGCCAGCCACATGCTGCACGAGGCCGAGGAGAACTTCGCCAAGATGGGCCTCAAGGGCAAGGCACCCTCGGTCGACTGGAAGGCCATGCTGGCCTACAAGGACGACGTCATTGGTCAGAACACCAAGGGCATCGAATTTCTGTTCAAAAAGAATAAGATAGACTGGATCAAGGGCTGGGCCAGCATCCCGGAACCCGGCAAAGTAAAGGTCGGTGATGAGGTGCACGAGGCGAAGGATATCGTCATCGCCACCGGCTCTGCCGCGGCCTCGCTCACAGGTGTCGAGGTGGATGAAAAAACCGTCGTTACCTCCACCGGCGCGCTGGAGCTGGGCAAGATTCCGAAGCGTCTTGTGGTAATCGGCGCCGGGGTCATTGGCCTCGAAATGGGCTCGGTCTACACGAGGCTCGGCTCCGACGTCACCGTGGTTGAATTCCTCGATCACATCACACCGGGGATGGATGCCGAGGTCTCGAAAGTATTCCAGAGAACGCTGAAAAAACAGGGGCTTAAGTTCGTTCTGAACTCCGCCGTTCAGGGCGTCGAGGTGAAGAACAACAAGGCCACCGTCACCTATAAATCCCGCAAGGATGACAGCGAAGCAACGATCGAGGCGGACACCGTCCTGCTCGCCACCGGCCGCGTCCCCTTCACCGACGGGCTGGGGCTGGACGCGCTTGGCGTGAAAACCACCGACCGAGGCATGATCGAGACTGATGAATCATGGGCCACCAACATTCCCGGCATCCACGCCATCGGCGACGCCATCAAAGGCCCGATGCTGGCCCATAAGGCGGAAGACGAAGGCATGGCCATGGCCGAGGTTCTGGCCGGACAGCATGGCCACGTGAACTACGGTGTGATCCCCGGCGTAGTCTACACCCATCCAGAGGTTGCCACAGTCGGCGAGACCGAAGAAACCCTAAAAGAATCAGGACGTTCTTACAAAGTCGGCAAGTTCAGCTTCATGGGCAACGCGCGCGCCAAGGCAGTGTTCGCAGGTGATGGCTTCGTCAAGATTCTGGCCGATGCCGACACCGACCGCGTGCTGGGATGCCACATCATCGGCCCCGGCGCGGGCGACCTGATCCACGAGATCTGCGTGGCGATGGAATTCGGCGCGTCAGCGGAAGATATCGCTCGCACCTGCCACGCCCACCCGACGTTCTCCGAAGCGGTCCGCGAAGCCGCGCTGGCCTGCGGCGACGGGGCCATTCACGCCTGAAGATCCAGCGCGAAATACCGCATCCCCGGCACCGGGCTGTCGTTATAGGGTGGTATCTCTACGAAACCGTAACCTTCATAGAGCGATGTTGCCGCGCCCAGAAATTCCGCTGTATCTAGGATCATCCGGCGATAGCCCCGATCGCGGGCTTTTACGACCAACGCATTAACCAGTCGCGTACCCAGTGACTGGCGGCGCATCTCCGGTGCCACGTACAGCCGTTTCATCTCGCAGCTTTCCGCGTCATAGCGGCGAAACGCGATACAGCCGACGCATGCTCCGCCCTTGTCGCGCGCTATCAGGATCTCACCTTCCGGGGCCGCATATCTACCTGGAAGCCCGGCAAGTTCCTCAGCGAAATCCTGAAACGCCAGGTCGATGCCGAAGTCATCCTCCAGGAATTGCGCATAAGCCATGAACAAATCGCCAGCTGCCGCAATGTCTGCGTCACCACGCGCCGGGCTGATACGCAAATCCGTCACGGCGTCAGAACCCGCAGCCCGCGCGCCACATCCTCGGATATCGCGCTGCGCAGGGCCGCTTCATCGCCAGCCCGCAGGGCTGCCAAAATCCGCCCATGACCGTTGTGGTTGTTGCCCGCATTCAGCTGTCCATAGAGTTGCCGCATGGTCGGCCCCAGCTGCAACCAGACGTTTTCAACCGTGGCCAGCATCGCCGGTGCCTGAGCGCGCAGATAAAGCGCGCGGTGAAATTCGAGGTTCGCCCGTATGTAGCCCACGGCGTCATCGCGTGCGATTGCGGCGTCGACCTGGGTGTTGATCGCTGCCATGCGTTCGATAAGGGCAATATGGGCGCGTGGCAGGGCGCGGGCGGCAAGTTCCGCCTCAATTAACGCCCGCAGGGCCGCCAGTTCTTCGATCCGGTCGGGGCCAGGTTCCGGCGTCGCAACACGCCCCGAGGCCGAAAGCGTCAACGCCCCTTCAGCAACCAGGCGACGCACCGCTTCACGCGCCGGGGTCATCGAAACGCCGAAATCAGCGCCGATACCACGCAATGTCATGGCTGTACCGGGTGCGACTTCACCCAGCATGATCCGAGTTCTCAGCGTCCGGTACACCCGGTCATGGGACGGCGTTGAAGGTTCACTGCGCGGGGTCTTGTTCATGGCCAGATTGTGATCACAGTAGCCGACAGGCGTCAATCAGTGAACTGGTATCGCTGCAGTTCCGACCCGTTGTCGCGCAGCCATTTCCGGTGAGTGTTGAAGTCCGGGCATAGCCGCTCGGTCACGGCCCAGAACGCTGGCGAGTGGTTCATCTCGACCAGATGCGCAACCTCGTGGGCGGCGACATAGTCCAGCACCTCCGGCGGCGCCATGATCAGCCGCCAGCAATACATCAGATCCCCGTTCGGCGCACAGGACCCCCACCGAGAGCGCGTGTCCCGTAGGCTAATCTTGCCATGTGACCGGCCAAGCACTGCAGCATAGCGCCCAGAGGCCTCCGCCAGGCGATCCCGCGCAAGCAGTTTCAGTGCGGCGGCGATACGCGGTCCGGGTCGGTGGTTTGAAACTTCGATCCGATCATCAGTAATTCGCGCTCCACGCTTCAACTCCGTTACCATGACCTGCCTCAGCGTCCCCTCGACCAAAAGCGCCGTTCCGGGGGCCACCATCACTTGCGCAGGCTGGCGATCCAGCGTCCGGCGCAGCCAGTCCTGCTTGTCTGTCGCAAAGCCCTTGGCCACGGCCAAAGATACGCCGTCCGGCATTGTCAGCGTGACGCCGCCACCGCTGCGCGCAACCCGCAGGCTCAAGCGACGCGCCCTCGGGTTTCGGCGCAACTGGACCCGTATCGCGGGCTCACCCACCCAGATTTCATCAGCCATCCCACGCCTCACAGGGCCATAACGTGCGAAAGGCTTTGACAGCCCGCGGCGATCATGGCAACTGGCGCAGATTCAGAAATTACGTGCCAAGCAGCAGAGTGAGATATCCATGCCCAAAGAGGAATGGGGAACCAAGCGAATTTGCCCGACCACCGGCAAGCCGTTTTATGACCTGAACGCGACCCCGATCGTCAGCCCCTACACGGGCGAGGCGGTTGTGCTGGAAACCGGCAAGAACGGACGCACGATGGTCGCCGACAAGGCCGACAAGGACGCCAAGGTCGAGGAGGCCGCAGATGCCTCGGATGATGACGACGAGGTGATTCTGGACGACGATAGCGACGACGATGATGCAGATGTCGATTTGGGTGATGACGTCCTGGACGATGACGACGACAACGACGACGTCTCGCTTGACGAGATTGCAGACGTCGCAGCAGACGACGACGACTAGGTTGGTTGTGGAGGCCGGTTCCCGAGGGTTTTCCCCTTGATCCGGCCCCACCCATCCCCTAGGAACCACCCGTCAGCGCCAGCGCGCGCTGCACACTCGGGGCCTTAGCTCAGTTGGGAGAGCGCTTGCATGGCATGCAAGAGGTCAGGGGTTCGACCCCCCTAGGCTCCACCATACCATCTTATTTAATTGTTGAATTTCAATATCTTGCCGACTTATCTGTGTATCTTTCCCCCACAACTTCCCCCTTGCAGGCGCGGACTAACCCGGAACTTACGGGAATATTGATCGCAATGGGTCGCGCACTATGCTCCACTTCGACAACGGCACTTCGCAAACAGGGAGGCGATGGCATGCGAGGGGTGTTCATAGGCATTGCGGGACGCTGGGGCGGATGTAAGCGAACAGATCGAGGGCGGTTCGACAGCCCTGATTTGGGCGGCGCGGTGGCGAGGCTATCCCGAGAACCTTCAGGTGTTACTGGACGCCGTTCCCCGTGAAGAAAAGAAACGGCCAGCGCTCTCGTCAGGGGCCGATACAATTCATGACAGCTGTTGGATCGTTCCATCCGGCTGCAAGAGCGGCGAGCCTAGCACTCTTCGTCGGATGTGATATCGAAGGAGATTCCGACAGCAACGGCTCGTAACTGAAAATATCCTCAAGGCTGAAGCCCAAACGCCGAAGAGTAGCAGCCGCGAACGCGTCCGCTTCCAATTCAATTGCATGATTGCGTTCGATTGATGCGTCATTCTCATCCAAATGGCCGCAGACAAGATGGCCAAGCTCATGGGCAATGATCGCCTGCGCACCGCTATAACCAACTCGGCCAGAAAGACGCCGGTCATAAACAATGACCTTGCTTCCGTCACAGATCGCCGCCACAGCATTCCAGTTTATATCGCCCATCATGGGGTAAATCGCGCAGCCACCACCCTCAACCGTAAGGTCCCATGCGTCACAAGCATCAAACAGCATGTAAGAATAGTCTTCAAAAGCCGGAACTATCGGGACAACTTCGCTGCCGTTCTGAAAAAGTAAGGTGGGGCTTCCTGATCGCTCAACGCAGGACTCTGCTTCGACCGACCCGGTTAGAAAACCCGCAGACGCTACCATGGACAGAACAAGAAACGGCTTCGTGAATATACATGCTGCAACCCTATTTCGGATATGCACTGTTGAGCAACTGCGATCATCGAGCTGGCAGATCAATATGGCCGCTACGGGATATCGGATGTGAGCGCCCGGTGAACTCCAGGGCCGCGACACGTAGCGCGTTGTCCTTCTGGCGCTTGGATATGCCCGCCTGTTCTGCGGCCTCGGTTCGCTATCTCGGAGGACGCCGGGTCCAAGTCGATCCCGCCCATCACTGCCCGCGCAGCGTCAACAAACACTTGCGGCGTGTACCACTCATTTTCACCGGAGTTTCGGCTAACGTGGGGCTTGAACGCATCAAATCTGGAATCAATATCCAGCCGGGGGCCGACGTATGCCGTGCGGATAGGCTTTCGGGCTTTGAATGACTTGCCGTCCCGTCCGGTAACGCGGTCCTGTTGCGGAATTTCCGCAACAGATTCCAAGTCCCGCCGAACCGCCCCCACTGTCTTATCGTCCACCCCCAGCCCCTCGGCCACCTGGCGGTTGCTGCGCTCAGGGCCGCTTCTAAAATAGACGGATTTAGATTTTCCCGACTATAAAACTGTCTTGACTGTAAACACAGACAAGTCAGTTGATTAAACATATGATTTTCAAGGCATTAACTGGGCTGAAGGCATTGTCGGTGCGGCCTAAAGGTTATCGTCAATGCAGGAAACGCTTTGATGAAGAATGCGTCCGAGTGCGGCAGGGCCATCGTTGCCGCACCGTCGCTCATTGCAGCGTCTCGGTGATCGACTTGCAGAGAGTCATATCGCTTTGGATCACATCATCCTCGCCGAAAGCCTGCCCGCTGGAGGCGTAGTTGGCTTCCCATCCGAGCCAAATAAAGGTCAGCGATGTTACGCACGTCTCGATTGACCGTAAGCGTTGCGAGCGCCCCATGGTATCGGATATTCCGCTGATGTGAGATTCTGCCCTCCAGCTATAATGGAGGTGATTTGATGTTTGACGATGTAGCGACGGGGTCTGGTCGGCCGAAGCGGGTGCGGCGTACAGCTTCGGCGCGCGCTTCGATTGTTGCGGAGAGCTATGAGGCGGGCGCAACGGTTGCGGGAATTGCCCGCCGGCATGGTGTCGTACCATCTCAGTTGTCGGGATGGCGGAGCGCGGCGCGGTCGGCGAGAGAAGTCCGGGGCCGTAGGCACTGCGACGTTCGCGGAAGTGACAGTTGCTCCGGATCTGGTTCCGGTTGGCACCCAAACGCATGACGGCGTCGAGATTCATCGTCGGTGGGGTGACGGTTCGATTGCCAAGAGCGTTGCAGCCAAGCGGATTGTCCGAGATCGCCCACCGCCTGGCCTCGGGCGCGTGATCTTCCCGTCTCAGGCGGTTCGGATTGTGATTGCCACGAAGCCGGTGGATTTCAGGAAGGGGCATGACGGGCTTGCGGCAGTGGCCGAGCACGAACTGGGGCTTGATCCGCATTCGGGCGTCATCGTTGTGTTTCGCGCCAAACGCGGCGACCGGATCAAGGTCCTGCTCTGGGACGGATCGGGCATGGTGATGTCCTACAAGCGTCTGGAACATGGCAAGTTCGCCTGGCCCGGGATCAGCGACGGGGTGATGCGGCTGGGGTTACGCTGCTCAGGCAGCGTAACTGGGACCAATCAATCCAGGTAGGGCGGGTTGGACGGACGGTCACCCTTTAACCGCCATTGCCCGCATCGCGGCAGCGGGCGACGGGATGCCAACCTCGCGCCGCCGGGTTACGGGCTGAAATCGGCTGGGGCGTTGTGGGCGCAGGGTGGGTGACCACGCAATCGTCAGTTTGCCCGCAACTTGCGGATCACGCGGCGGAACCGGTTCTGGATCAGCCCGACGCCCCGCTCGATCGAGTGGCGATGAGCAGGTGCCAGCGGCGCTGCCGTGCCAGTGATCCGCCGCACCCTGTCGGGGCGGACGGCATCGAACCATTGCTTTTCAAGGGACCAGGAATGGCCGCCCCAACCGGCGTGATCAAAGCCGAACAGTCTGATGTCTGCCGTGCTTTCGCGCACTACGGTATCGAGCGTCAACGCGCCGAGGCTTGGCACCACCATGGTCCAATCGCCCCAATGGACTGCAATCTGCTGTTTCAGCGCATCGGTCTTTGGCAGCATTCGAAACGGGCGACCATTAGCCATTGTGTTCAGGCGGGAGTCTTCCAGCGGACTCGCGAAGCCATCGAACCCCAGCCAGATTTCTTCGGCCCCGCGCATTGCCAGACGGTTGGTGGGCCGTTTCTCGAACTGACGGCGGATAGAGTGCCGGTTCAGGACCAATATATCGGTCCGCCGCCCGGCGACGCCGCACAGCGGCGCATGATTCATTCGGATGACGAGATCGCAGGTGTCGATTTGCGCCGCGACGTCGGCCCGGATGCTGCCGTTTCCGACAATCGCGATGGTGCGTGCCCTGGCCAAGTCTATCCGCATTCTGCCGACCAGCCCTCCAGCGATGCCAGATAGCGGTCGCGTTCGGCACGCCACTCGGCAGCAAAGTCGACACCTTGGCAAGCCTCAAACCAGGGACCGCCGTTGGTATAGTGGATCCCGAAGGGCAAGCGCGCCGGTCTGGCGTATTCGCCGACCAGGAAGTTCCATGCGAAAGGCAAAGCGCCGATCTGCTTCTGATCTGCCACCCATTCCAGACGATGGAGGTGGCTTGGTGGCGCGCTGTTGACCACTGCAGGCGTCAGCGCCCTCACGTCGGGATGGCCGTTGTTGAAAACCATGAAGGATGACCAGTTCTTGCGCGGATAGGTGACTTGCACTTGCCCTTCCATCTTGGTGGCAGCGGTGGGTACATAGTCATGCTGGACGACGTGAACAGCATTGTCTTGGCTGACATGGGACAGCACGTTGCGGATATCCGTGGTGAACAGAAAGTCGCAATCGACGAAGATCGACCAGCCGTTCTGCGCGGCGCTCAGGTGAGGCGTCAGAAACCGGGTGAGTGAGAATTCCGTCGTGGCGCGGTCGTCGTGGCGGTAATAGAGGCCCGCAGTCCGCAGCGTGGTCAGCTTGAGCGGGCGGATCTCTAGGTCTGGCGCGGAATGGCGTAGAATCGAGGCGCGGCAGACCTGCCAGGCGATATCTTCGCGGCTGTCATAGCCGACGAAAATCCTGAGCGGCTGGTCCATGGGATCTTGAGGCATTGATAACGTCGCTCTGTCTTGCGCGCGGCGGCGCTTGGGCCGGCATTCCCCAATTGGCGTGTCGCATGTCGTGACTTTCGCCTGAAACTGACCGCGGGACAAGCCATTTCCGCCTCTGGCGCGGGTCGCGGTCGCGCACGGTTGGACGGACGGTCACCGTATGTGTTTATGCAATCAATATACTGTTCCCATTCCGAACGGTATTGGTTGAGTGCCCATTCGTCGTTGAACTCGAACGGCTTGTAAGGGCGATAGCAACTATGATCGGGGTACCCGCCAAATCCAAGATTAGATCCGCCAAACACAAATCCTAAACTAGGTGTCGAAATACAGATCGCAAACATGGCGAGAAGAGTTAGGTTTTTCATTGCGCGCGCTCACTGAAATCTTCGGATGAGATACAGCGCATGCTATTCGGTTCATCGTTTTTGTCGAGTACGTAGCCGACCAACTGTCCATCTTACTTCACAAGGCATCGCCCGAAAGCAGGCTCTCGATCTCGCGGGCCTCGCGCACCAGCTCGTTGATCTCTGCCCTGGCATCAATCCATTCCCGCGACCGCATGCCGTGACGCCAGGAGGGGTGATCCTTGCCAGCTGCATGACCACCACCCGCACCGTGAAAGCGACAAACGCGCCAGCCTCTGACCGCTGGGCCTTTGCACCGTTCGCCCGTCCGCTTTGACATTGCCGTGCATCTTGGGGCCGCATGGGCCTTGCTCATGGGGTTGTCGCTATCATTCATCGCCGCCCCTCCCCCCGGCTTTGACGGTCCCGACGATAGCTTGCCCACCATCCGAGACGTTGACATTTCGTCGCACTGTAAGCATCGTCAAGATATGATCAGGACGTCGTGACCCGTATGTGGTGAAACGTGACCGGCTCTCGTGGGGATCAGAAGTTGAGTAAAGGGACTGCTATGTTTCATCCAATCAAATCGACAATCACCTCAATCGCGCTGGCTGGCCTGATTGCCGCACCGCTCGCAGTGGGCGTCAATGTTCTAAGCATGGAGCCTGCATTTGCCAAAAACGGCAATGGTAACGGCGGTGGCAACGGTGGAGGAAAAGGTAACGGCGGCGGCAATGGCGGCGGCGGTAAATCCGCATCCGCCGGAAAATCTGCCGGCGCAGGCTCGAAGAGCAACGGGCGTGGCGCAATCAACTCCGAGTTGAAGTGGTTGAACGCAGCCAACGCCAGCCCGAATGCGCTGGCAAACGCCAACCCGAACAGCAATGTCGGACGCATCGCAACTTATCAGACCGAAGCCAAGGTCCTTGTTTCGGCCATCGTTACGTTGATGAAGGCGCAAACCGCACTGAACACGCTTCAGTCGGGATATACCGGGCGCACTTCTGCGGAAATCCAGGCAGAAATTGACGATCCTCTGACAGATCCTGCGACGCCTTGCTGACCTGAATACGGAACTGGGCGCTGCAAAGACGCATGAGGCCGCTGTTGCAACGCAAACCGGAATCGTCGCGACACAGCAAGGCGTGGTCAACACCCAGGCTGGCGTGACCGAAGGCGCGCTCATGACGGCCACGCGCGGGAACACATTGTCCCCCGAAGCGCTGGCTGAACTGAACCGGCGGTTGGGAATATAACCAGCCGGATCAGCTGAAACAAATCATTTAGCGGGCGCGGCCGGAAGGCTGCGCCCGCTTTCGCTTGCAGGACGTTCACACCCAATCCACCGTGCGAACAGGTACTCGGAGGCTTATTGCCAAATACTTGAAGCAGACCGGGTAGCGACCCCTTCATGGTCTGCTGTCCTTGCGGCTTCTTGACCAAGATCAAACGAAACGACACCGCGTTGCCAGTCCGCCAGGCAAAGGCAAAGCCTGTCTTCGATGATCTTGAGGTCAGGCTGCACGCGCAGCTCCCCAAGATCTCCGGCAAATCTCCGCTGGCACAAGCCATTCGCCAGTGCCCTCGGGCGTCTGCCAAAGGCCCAACCATGTCTGGTCCTATGACTTCGTCCAGGACCGCACCGCCGACGGGCGAGTCTACCGAACACTGAATATCATCGATGAATACACCAGAGGGGCCGCGATATATCGCTTACTGCTTACTTGCTACACTTAAACAAAATTTCCTGATTTTGATTAAGCACTCGGCGACGCCCCGCCAGTCGCCGTGCTCAGTGGTGGTAACCGCAATCCTGTTGCCCGTTATGGTGGCGTAGCTTGTCTCATTGTATTGGGTTCCCCCGAGGTCCACATAGCCAAGATTGCGCTTGTTCACTGATACGACAACAGGATGTCCGCCGTTGATTTCCAAACAAGTTTTCCGCATGGCCTTGTCAGCTTCGGCAAATTGGTGCGAAAAGTTTGCACGACCCTCGTATCGATAGACCAACCCGTGACCGGAAACCTCGACTGGAACAGTCGAGACAGAAGTATGGGTACAGCCGAAGAGCGCCAGACTCCCTAGAACAACTGCTGACGAAGTTTTGTATCGCATATATTGTACTCCCGTCGCGTACCATGTCCTGTATGTATAGTAGCGCATTTTCCCCCTTCAGCCGACATTCCCAAAGTAAAACGCCGTCCCTGTCAGGTTGACGTCCTATTGCTTAACAATCAAGCCTCTTGGGCGCGCCGTACCATCTGCTGAACACGCGCCTCAAATTGATCCTGCGTTTCGCCTGGCTCGCGAGTGGCTTGGAAACTGCGGCCTGAACCCGGCAGCAGGACCAACCGGGGAAACCTCATCGGCGCTTCCATCCTCATTTTCGTAGAGCGTCTGGAACTCGACAGGCTCATCGTCGGCTGTGCCCATCTTCCTTTCGGCATTCCGCAATCGCTGTTTAAGGCTCATTTCGTCGTCTCCAATGCCGTGAGGCGACGTTCCAAATCCTCGGTCTCAAGCGTCTTGCGATAGCCCTCGACCAAGCCCATGACGCTGGCCCCTTCCAACGGGGTCAGGTCGCCCGCCGATACCGCAGCCAGCACTGCCTGAGCGGCCCTTGACGCGTCTTGAGCGCTTTCAACGGCTGGCAGGTCGAACTGAACCGCGCGTGTCCTTCCGGGGTGGCGCAATCCCGGCGAGGCATGATGCCATCATCGACCGCGCCCATTTGGGATAGCCCACCGGCATGCCATCGGCATCCGTGTAGACCCCGTTGATCAGCCGCCGCATGCTCTCCGTCTTCCGCGACAGCCGCTGTGGCGGCAGCAGGCGCACCTTGGTGCCGTAGCGGTTCCACGGTCGCTTGCGCCAGGGCAGTTCGGCCAAGATCTCACCTGTAACGAGCCAGGACCGGAACGCCGCCGCCTGCATCTGCCCGAAGGTCCGCACGCCCTGGATGTCGCATTCCTGCGCGTTGCGCGCCCAGAGCTCGAAGCGCCGCTCCACCGTCTTGGCCCAGTCCGAGGCCTCCACGGGCGTCATACCGAAGGTCTCGTTCTCCGGCAGCGCCTTCAGCTGGAGGCCTGTGCCCACGGTATTGGCCACGCATTGCTCCAGCGCGCCGGCCAGCCAGCCGCTGTTGTGCAGGAGATCGTTGACCCGGGCCGCAGCATCGTCCCAAGCGTCACCGATATCGTCCTGCGCCTCGCGCAAGGCCGGGCGCCAGCCGGCAAAGGTGACGCCCCGCCCGCCGCGCATGTATTTGCCGGAGGGTCTAGGGAGGACCATCCCCTCCGGCCCCGCTGCCTGAGGCAGCGCCCCGGCCAGCAGATCTTTGCATCTTTGCGAGTGCAAACATATCCACTACAGTCCCGTGGCTGCATGAGCGCGCGAACAGCGAACGCTACCGCAGAGCGTCGCTGCCGCCGCAGGTTTGGGAGGACTGTGCTGCTGGCAGCGACGCAACAGCACGAAAACCCCACCACCTCATCGACCTCGGTTCAGGGCGCTGCCGTGGCGGGCAAACCGCCCGCGCAGAGCACCGCTGCCACCGTGCCCTGGGGAGGAGCGCGATGCCGGCGGCGGCGTGTGTGACCGATCCAGCTCCGGTGCCGTCACCTGTGTCGGGTCATGCCCATCGGGCACGGCCGCCTCGATCGGGGTCTTGCGTTCGATCCCTTCCGGGATGCGCTGGACGTTCAGCGTGTAGCCAATGGCCGCGCAGAGCGCCTCGCAATCGAGAAAGTGGTTGTTGCGCGAGCGCTTCACCCAGACAGGCTTGCCCTCAACCACGACCCGCGCCTCCGAGGTCAGCTGCTTGCAGTAATCCTCCGACACCGCCTCATGGACATGAAACGCCCCCGGTTGATCGGCCGGCGTGCGAATGCGCGACATCACCAGCGACTTGAAGAAGTCGGTCGAGAGCGTCACGAGATCGATGGAGTAGAGCGCCTTCTTTCCATCGGGCTTCACCTCGATCTTAGACACCCGATAGGGCGGGCTCTGGACGTCCTTGCCCTTCGTCGGCGCGCAGAGCCAGCTGTAGCGGCGGCAGAACTCATAGACCTTGTGCTCATTGCCGAGCTCCGGTTTGTCCGGCCGGAAGCCTGAGTCCACAAACACCTTCTCGATCTGCATCCCACCACTCGGCGTGCAGCATCAGGTCCGCCAGCGCCGACCAGACCTCGTCGTCCTCGGTCGGGCCCGTAGAGCTGGCCATGGTCCACTCAGCCAGGACGTGCCCCGCGCCCCGAAGGCCCGGATCACATAGACCAGGCTGAACTTCTGCACGTCGACGCCCATCACGAGGCGCAAGCCCCCGGCGGGCACATCGCCCGGCCGGTAGGGCTGGCGGCGCTCCATGATCTCCTGCCAGTCGGGCACATCGCCCGAGGCGGTCATGGCGTAGCATTCGCCAAAGCCCGCATTCATTGCCGTCTGGATGCGGTCGTGATCGCCGGATTGCAGCGCCGTCAGGTAGGTTTCCGCGCGCTGGCCCCAGCTCACAAAGGGCGAGCACAGCCCCGAGGTCCACATCGACAGCGTGGAACTCTCGGCCGGCGCGCCGGTGACATGCGCGGCGTCATCCTTCAGGGTGACGGTCTGCCCGGGCGCGACCATCGTGCCACGGGCATTCATCCAGGGCTTGTCGGCCTCGCCGTGCTGGCCCCCGCAGCGCGGGCATTCCAGTGTCGCGGCCTGTTTGGCCTGCGCAGGTGTCGCGCGGTCCGGCCAGCCCCGCAAGCTCCGCCCGCACCAGCGCCGCCATCTCACCCACCACGGCCTTGGCATCCTCCATCGGGATCAGCTCCCGGCTGCGCTCCTGGATCCTGAGTTCGATCTCGCGCGTGCGCGCCTCCGTCGCCCGGCTGGCCACCGCGGCCTTGTTGTTCTTGGACAGCTGGTCCTCGTAATAGGCCAGCGCGCCCCGGATCACGCCCACCAGCGTGTATTCCCCGCGCTGCGCCCGATCCATGTATCCGGCCTTCACAAGGCCCTGCACCCAGCGATCCGAGCGGCCCAGCAGAGCAGCGGCTTGTGCGACCGTGATCGTCTGGCCGCGGGTGCGAGGTTCAGGACATCAAGCTGCCTCCTGTTCAATACGGGAGGACAGTCGATCTTCCCGTTGCTAACGGCGGAACCGGCGGATCAGACGAGGCGCTGCCGCATAAACTTGCAAAGAACAGCACCCCAAAGATCACAACTGCCAGAAACGCATTCTGGTTTTGGTTCTCACAGCAGCACACCCGCGATTGGCGGAGCAATAATGAACGGCAACAAGACCAGTGTCGTGAGCGGGTTTGCAATTTGGCGGCGGTTTCGGCCGAGGATGCAGATTTCCATTACGCGCATCACCATTTGATGTACATGCAACCGATCCGGGGCCGAAACGCCCTTGTTTCCTGCGAAACCTCCGGTAGATCGCAAGCAACGTGTCGGCCACCGGCCAGAAGAGCGTCAGCAAGAGCGCCCAAGGGGAGACCTCCGGCGCGCTGAGCAGAATGGAAACACCGAACCAGCTCAACACGAAGCCAAGCGTGTAGGGCACCCGCGTCCGCCGAGGAAGATCAGGACCGAATGGGTAATTCAGAAGGAAGAACCCGAAAGCTGCAGCTGCAACCATCATCGCGAGATGGACCATAATCGCGTATTCCTGCCGCTTCAGCGATATAGCTCAGCGCGACCGCGGCAGCGATGGCCGTAAAGGATGCGAGGCCATTGACACCATCAATCAGATTGAAGCCGTTCGAAATCCCAGCCGTGATCAGAAGAGTGACCGGCACCCCAACCACCCAATAATCCATCACCGCATCCAAAGCCGGGAATGCCGGCTCGAGGGAGCCAGACGCCCAGCAACCAGATCGCCAAAAGGCTGGCGCCGATCGCCGCAAGAAACCGGAGACGAGGTGAGACTGCAAAACCAAGATCCTCTGCCAAGCCAACCAGGAAGAGCAACAGGGTGGCAAGTATGAACTTGGCGTAGGGCTCCGAAATGGAATCCGGTACCAAGACAATGCTCAGACCGAGAGCACCGAATATCGCGATCCCTCCGATGCGCGGGGTGAGGCTTGTGTGCATGGCTTGCACAGCGTTCAGGTCATCCACACCCCCACTGAGCCGGGGAAACCTCGAGCGCACCAACACGATCGCCAAGCACAGGCCAAACGCCAGCGCGGTCAGGACGTACTCATGCCACTACACATGTATCATAGCCGTGTGATCCACGTTCGGTTCCAATCATTTATAAGAAGGCGGCCGCGGATGTCTGACACAATGTATAGACCGATAAGCCTTGGATAGCCAATGCAAATGACCTGCAGGTTACTCAAACCATTATTCGCTACAAATTTACCATAGATCAGGCACACCACAGGGTCGGGATCCTCGTCGATGGATCGATGGGCCAATGAGATCCGACAGCTACGCGCCGAGTGATCGATAGCAATGATATTGCTCTGATTTTGCTACGACAATCGGTGCAGCAGAGCGAAGGTCAGTGCACGAACACGACGCAACTCACCGAGGGACACAACCCAGATGACCACCCGCCTGAACCCCGTCACCACCCCGCGCCACCAGCTTGGCGCCGAGAAGGCCCGGCGGAACCGCGAAGCCGCCCTCGCCGCCTTCATCGCGAAGAAGGCCGAAATCGACACCATGCTGGCCCGGCTGCAGGCGCTCAGTGACAACCACTTCAACGCTCACCCCGACGAGCTCAAATGGGGGCGATGTCGCAACGCTCGAGCACTACGCCGAGCTTCTAAAGGCGCATCACGGACAGCGCGTTCTACGAAGGCGAGTTCGCTGAGTGAACCATCAGGCTTTGCCCTGCCAAGGCCCGCCGCCTGGCGGGCTTTCCCCGGTAGAAGGCTGAGCATCCCGCACGGCCCGATACCCGGAGATCATCATGACCCAGATCCAGCTGTCCGACGCCCAATCCGTCATCCTGTCCACCGCCTGCGCACGGGAGGACGGAGCTGTCTTTCCCGTCACCCCCAACCTCAAGGGCGGTGCCGTCGGCAATGTCTGCAAAAGCCTGCTCAAGCTGTCGCTGATCGAGGAAATCCCCGCCACCGACCTCAACACCGTGCTACTTGCGGCATCACGATGCCACGCGTGGATCCGGCTGGCACGCATCGCGTAGCGACCCGGCGACCTGCGCCTACCGAAACACCCGGTGCCCGTGTCTGCATACAGATCGAACGCTTCTCTTCGTCAGACCAGAACCGTCGCTTGCTGCCCTTCTTCGTACCCATCAGACGCCCCATAATGCCCATTTACGATAATGGGCATTAGCACCTCGAACCCACCCCCAGCAGAGCAGTCAGACCGGACGCATACGATTCAACTACTTGCTCAATGATTGAACCCACATTTCCCAAGTAATTGCGTGATTTAGCTTCGTCGTTGTCGCTTTTCATGTTATATTTCAGCACGTTACTTGGCGCGGGAGGCTGCAATGTTGGATCACCCTACGGGTGCGGGTTCTGAAGGCGATTTTCGGGTGGGTTGTGACCCGCGGGTGCGCCTGGAATTCCATGGCTCCAAGATCAGTTCCGATGGCGGATTGCTGTTGTTTCGGGAGCTTGATGATACCTTGGGCTTGCATGATTTGGCGGGCAAAGTTCTTCAGGACACACGCACTGGCAAGAACGGGGTTCACACCTTTGCAGGTCTGCTGCGCCAGTCCACCTTCGGACGGCTCGCGGGATATCCTGATGTCAACGATGCGGACCGGCTTTCCCGTGATCCGGTGATGCGCCAGATTGTCGGTGGGCGTGCTGTTGATGGCCAAGCGGCCTCAACCAGCCAGATGGCGGGGTTTGAGACGGACATTCTGGCCTCCGCTCACAATCGGGCGGCTTTGGCTGACCTGCCCGGCCAATGGATTGACGCGATGCACGACGCGCAGCCGCCCAAGTGGATCACTCTGGACATGGACAGCTCTGTCAGCCCCACCCATGGGGATCAGGAGGGGACCGCATGGAACGGCCACTTTGGCTGCAAATGTTATCATCCGCTTTTTGTATTCAACCAGTTCAGCGATCTTGAGCGTTGCGCCCTGCGTAAGGGCAATGTTCACAGCGCCGACGGCTGGAAAGAGGTTCTCGCTCCCGTCATCGCCCGCTACAAGAGCCGCGACCTGATGCGCTTCTTCCGGGCTGATGCGGCGTTTGCCATCCCCGAGCTTTACGAGATGCTGGAAGCGGAAGGCTACTTTTATACTGCGCTCACCCCAAAACCCGAAATTTCTGGTGAGTGACGACCCTGAAGCTATCTGACACTTGGTCTCGGAAGGTTTCCCACTCGTTGGGCAAGGTCTCCCGAAAGAACCTCAGGATCGCATCTGCGAACTTCTTTTGCGTGGGGTAGTGGTGATTGTGGGTGAATTATTGGCAACTTTGGGTTGATGTCTTTTTTGATCGCCATCTGCACTAAGGAGATCCGATGCCTTTAGACGATGTCCCCGGAAGCGTTGATACCAGCGCGACACTTTCGGTAGGTGACACCTTTGGCGGTGCGCTTGAGACTGGTTTGGATTGGGATTGGTTCGCAGTCGATGTCGTGGCCGGTCAAACTTATATTGTCACGATGTCACCGGGTACGTTGAACGATCCCTACCTGTGGTTTGCAGACGCATCTGGTAACTTGGTTGAGTTCGCTGACAACGGATATGGCGGTGAAGCTGAGACCTACGTCTGGACGGCGGATTTCACCGGGTCCGGTTTTCATAATTGCAGACAGTTACTACAACAACGTAGCGACGTCGGACCCATCTTATGGCTCTGATACCGGGACCTATCAGCTGTCATTTGATATCTATGACCCTGGAGAGGTTGGCGCCGTCGGCGTATCTATTGACGGTACACCTACCGACGGAGCAAGTCCTTGGGTGGATAGTCTTGTGACGAATGCAGGATGGGCATCTCCGACAGGGGATACCACCACCACAATTACCTACACTTTTGCATCCGGTGCGGGCGGTCCAGTGTCGGGGCTCACTTGGGACGCGAGTTCAAGGTCTGCGTTCGAGGCTGCGATTACACAATACGAGGCGATTGCCAACATAGACTTTGTGTATGTTGCGGACCCCAATGACGCCAACATATCGTGGTGGCTTGGATCTGGCGCCGACTTTTATCAGGGTGTACTCGGTTGGCATTACTTGCCTGCCTTGGGCGTGACGAAGCGCAGCGGTGCCTTCAACACTGACGCCATTGGCTGGACATCCGATGGTCTCGTGCAGGGCGGCTATGGATATGTAACAATCATTCATGAAATGGGCCATGGATTGGGGCTGGTTCACCCGCACGACTCTGATGTCCCATTTCCTGGTGTGACCTCAGCGTTTGATGACTACGGAACGTATGACCTTAACCAGGGCATTTGGACGACGATGTCTTACAATTCTGGTTGGCCATCAGTGATCGCACCTGTGGGTGCAACAACTGGTTACGAAGGCAGCCCAATGGCGCTTGATGTGGCTGCCATCCAAGACATTTACGGTGCAAACCTTACGCATAAGACAGGTGATGATGTCTATCTCTTGGCAGATGTCATCGACAAGGCCTGGATGTGCGTATGGGATGCCGGCGGCACTGATGTGATCTCAGGCGAAGGCCTATCCGATGATTTGCTGATAGATCTCCGTGCGGCAACTTTGATTGACTCCAACGCAGGTGGCTTTGTGAGTTGTACGGTGAGCTATGATAGCCTTTTACCGACCAAGGTTGGTGGCTTTACGATTGCTAACGGTGTCACGATCGAGAATGCCAAGGGTGGGGATGGCAACGACGGCCTTATAGGGAATTCCTTCTCGAATGTTTTGCAGGGCCTCGGCGGCAATGACGTCTTTCTGGGCAGCGATGGAAACGACACACTTTATGGTGGAGCAGGCACAGACACAGCCAAATACTCCGGTAACTACGCATCGTACTCAATCGTGGAATACTCTGGCTACGTAACCGTGACGGGTGCTGGTTTCGTCGATCGGCTAGAAGATATTGAATATATCGCATTCGATGACCTTCAGTACCAAGTTGGTGTCACAGGCAACACGCCGCCAACTGGTGGAGTAGCGATCAATGGTGCAGCGACTCAAGGTGCTACTCTAACGGCCAACACAGCTAGCCTTGCGGATGCCGATGGCCTTGGCCCCGCTCTTTTACCAATGGGCTGCGCGACGGAGAGGTGATCACGGATGCGACGGAGGAGACGTACACTCTGACGCAGGCCCGATGTCGGCGCAGTGATTAGCGTGACGGTGAGCTACACGGATCTGCTCGGCACAGATGAGAGCGTAACATCTGATGCGACGGCCAGCATCGCTAATGTGAATGACGCCCCAGTTGGTGCCTTGGTAATAAGTTTTGATGGTTCGTCTTTGTCAGTTGATGTGAATGGGGTCACAGATGCAGACGGAATTGTTTCCGGCAGTTTCGTTTGGATCCGGAATGGTTCGGAGATAGAGGGCGAGACAGGCGCAACCCTGACGTTGACTGGGGCTGATTTTGGATTGCCGATTGGCGTTTCGTATGTTTTTGAGGATGGTGGTGGTGCGACTGAGACGGTGGCGTCCTCGGAAACATTCCTTGTGGGGACAGCGAGCGGGAACACGTTGAACGGCAGTGGTGGTTCGGATGTCATTTACGGCCTTGGTGGTGCGGATGTCTTGAACGGCTATAGCGGCGGCGATCGCCCTTTATGGTGGCGATGACGGCGACACGCTCTTCGGGAGTAACCAGGACGACGCGCTTTATGGCGAGAATGGGGATGACGTCCTGAATGGGGGTAATGGCGCGGATACGCTGGACGGTGGTGTGGGCGCGGACCAAGCGTCCTACAAGTTTTCGTCTGTAGGAGTGGTGATTGACCTCGGCTTGGGTACGGCGAGCGGCGGTACAGCCGAGGGTGATACGCTGATTTCCATTGAGGACCTCAAGGGGTCCTCCCATGACGACAGCTTAATAGGCGATGGATCGGATAACCGTTTTTACGGCCAAAATGGCTCGGACACGTTAAGCGGCCTTGGCGGAAATGACCGGCTCTTTGGGGAGGGTGGTGACGATGAGCTGCTTGGGGGCGAGGGGAATGACATCCTAGAAGGGGGATCTGGAGCAGATACCCTGTCGGGAGGGAATGGGCTTGACCAGGTGAGCTATCGTGGCTCGAGCTCTGGAGTGACGGTGAGCCTTGCGACGAGCCTTGGGTCTGGGGGTGAAGCAGCCGGTGATACATTGATCAGTATCGAGGCGATTGTGGGATCTGGTTACGGCGATGTTCTGACGGGGCGACGCTGAGAACAACCGTTTCTATAGTCTTGGGGGCGACGACACGATTCATGGCGGTGACGGTGTTGATCGTATGAAGGGTGGTTCTGGAGGACGACGACCTGTTCGGCGACGGCGGTGACGATTGGATGGCTGGAGGCCTTGGTGCAGACGTGTTTGACGGAGGTACGGGGCTGGACATGGTGTCCTATGAGGGCGGTGCGTCTGGTGTGAATGTGAACCTCACTACAGGCGTGACGAGCGGAGGTGAGGCGATTGGGGACACGTTTATATCGATAGAGAACCTTGGCGGTACTTCGCACGGGGATGTTTTGACAGGTGATACGGGTAGTAACCGGTTTTACGGGTTTGCAGGCAATGACACGATAAATGGTGGTGACGGCGTCGATCGGCTTCTTGGCGGGCCCGGCGATGATGCGCTGTATGGGGATGGTGGCAATGACTGGATGTCTGGTGGTACAGGCGCGGACGTTATTGACGGCGGGGCAGGTGCGGACATGGCGGTGTACCAGGGGTCGAGTTCGGGCGTGAATGTGGACCTCCTGGGGGGGCACGGCGTCCGGGGGCGATGCAGAGGGAGATACGCTGACCTCGATCGAGAGCCTTGTCGGGTCGTCCTACGGGGATGTGCTTGGCGGCACGACTGGCGATAACCGGCTGATTGGCGGCAGCGGCGACGATGTGTTGAACGGGTACGACGGCGCGGACAAGCTGCTGGGAGACAATGGGGACGACACGCTGAACGGAGGGGCCGGGAACGACTACATGGTCGGCGGGGCCGGTGCGGATGCGTTCGAAGGCGGAGAAGGCATAGATCAGGTGAGCTACATTGGCGAGGCGAGCGGTGTGAGTGTGAACCTGGACACGGGCTTTGGCTCGGGGGCTGCGGCGGGGGACAGCTACGCGAATGTCGAGGAAGTCTACGGGACCCGTTACGACGACGTGATCACGGGAGATGGCGCGGACAACCGTCTGAGCGGCGACAATGGAAATGACACGCTGTTCGGGGGCGGCGGCGCGGACAAGATCTACGGCGGGGCCGGGGATGATGAGATCAACGGCGGCGCCGACAACGACTGGTTTGTTGGAGGGGGCGGTGCTGATAACTTCGTGTTTGAGGCGAACTGGGGGGCAGATATCGTTTCGGACTATACAGACGGAACGGATGTGCTAGGCTTGAGTGGGAATGGACTCGGTTTCGGCGACCTGACATTGTCTCAAATTGGAAGCAATGTGCTGATATCGGATGCCTTCGGCAATTCTATCCGTCTTGATAACGAACTGATCGGCAACATCACGGCAGATGATTTCTTGTTTGGATAGAGGCGGGTGACGATCCCCACAAGACACACTATACAGCGCCTAGAACAAAAGTCGTGAAAGGAAGGAATACCCATGGCCAACCCCCGACTTCTCGCAATGATCACAGCAGCCCTTTTGTTCGGCGGACTTCACGGGCCTGCTGAAGCGGCGACACGTGTACAGTTGCAGGCAATAGAACAGCTCATCCTAGAAGAAGACTGGCAGCAGCTTTACGATTTCCTACAATCTAATCCTGAACTATTGTCGGGAACGGGCGCCCTTGTTGAACAGCTGCGTGCCTTCGCTCAAGCTTACGAAGATCCGAGTTTTCTAAGCGCGCTCTTCCAGCCGCCCGCTGATCTTCCCGACATTGAAACCGTCCAACAGCAAATCGAAAGCTATTGAAAAAGGATGGAACAACGACTTACTTCAGGCGCTCGTGATGCGGTATTGACACGCAATTAGGCGGTATGCTGGCGACAACCATCTTGACCAAAGCCAAATATCGATATTTTGGTTGCGTCTCGACCATGTGAAAAGACAACACTGATAAATGCATTCCGCACTTCTAAACGCTACGCACTGCACACCAAGGCTATTGCATTTGGAAATAAATTTTGCCTGCATATGTGCAAAAGAGAAGCACTTAAGTTCGTTGCGCTTAAAGAGCGATAAGGCCGCTTTTGATGATCGAGTCGTGTTTTTAGACTCAAACGCGACTACCGTGCAATCAGCACCTTACCTAAAAGAAGACACGTAATGAAAACGGCAGAAGAAAGGCGCAAAATAAAAAACGCAATGCCTCGCACTGAACTAAGAAATAGTCACGTCGAACATTGTAAATTGTTGACAAACCGAGAAATGTTGTTGGACGCCCTTCCAAAGCGTGGCGTGGTAGCAGAAATTGGCGTTGCGTTTGGCGATTTTACATCAGAAATTCTTGAAAGGGCATGCCCAGCAACACTCCACCTTATCGATAGCTGGGAATCAGAGAGGTACACTACCGGGTTGGATCATATTCGAGAAAAATTTAAGAAAGAGATTTCCAGAGAGCAGGTCTTAATAAGGCGGGGTCAGTCAATAGAAGTACTCAAGAGTCTTCCTGTTGGTGCGTTTGATTGGGTCTACCTTGATACGAATCACACATACGCAACCACGATTGAAGAACTACGGCTTGCCGAAAGAGCTGTTAAGATGGACGGATTTATAGCAGGGCATGACTATTGCACAGGAAATGTAATAGACGCAGTCCCGTATGGGGTGATAGAGGCGGTAGCTGAGTTTTGCTACTTCAATAATTGGAGATTTATATATCTAACCCTTGAAACCAGAGGCCACATGTCTTTTTGCCTTGAAAAGATTAAATGAGGCTTGTTGGAAGCGACCAGCCTCAAGACTGGGGAGTGTCCTGAACTCTGTGTATCTGGTGCGGCCCATGCGGGTTTCAGATACGTTCACGCATTGAAGCGCTCGTCGAACATGATAGCGAATTGATTGCGGGCGGCAAACCATTCGCGGACATTCCGTCCTCCTTTCTCGAAGTTGCGGATGGCCAGATAGATCAGCTTTGTTGCGGCTTCTTCGGTCGGGAATGATCCTCTGGTCTTGATCGATTTTCGGATCACCCGATTGAGGCTCTCAATCGCATTTGTGGTGTAGAGGGGCCGGACGATCCGGTTCACCACAAACCGACCCGGAACATATTCCAATTCCTCGGTGACATCCTCACCCAGCGTCTTCAGCGAACCGCCACAGCGATTGCAGTCGTCGCCCGGCGACAGAACTTCTTCATGCCGATCCAGATGATCGGGCAACGGCTTGCGGCTGTGCTGGCGGGCGGGTTTGTCGGCGTCGGTGGAATCTGGTGACGGTGCGGCCTGCTTTTCGGCAGCCTCGGCAATCTCTTCTTCTTCCGCGAAGGCCAGATTAAGCTGATCCAGGCTTTCGGACTTCGACCCAAACCGATGCCGGTTGTGCCCCGCAAGCTGGTGCTTCAGCTTCTCGATCATCAGGGCCTGCGACTTCACCTCAGCGGCCAATAGCTTGCTGACAGCCCGTAACTCTGACGGGTCTTCTGGCAGGGCATCGAAGTCTCTCAGCATGGCTGATCCTATAACAGATCAGCGCATCCCAGAGAATCCACAAAGTACCAATTGTCTCAGGTTTATTGCCCTATCCGACGCTTAACGGACGCCAGGTCTTCTTCGGCATCCGCCAGTCGATCCCTTCCAGCAACATCGCCAATTGCGCGCCAGATACGTTGATCTTGCCGTCCTTGGCAGCAGGCCAGACAAACCGGCCCTTCTCCAGCCGTTTGCTGAACAGGCAGGCACCCTGGCTATCCCACCAGTGTCTGACGTCAGCACCAATGGGACAGAATTGAGGTTTTCGTAACGGAGGATTTCTGGTTCATCGCAAGCTTCATGGAGTGAAGATGAACAAGAAATCCGGGACCAGCAAAGCCGCGGCTGACAAGCTGGTCAAAAACATCCGCCGCAAGACCCGCCATACTTATTCGGCGGAAGAGAAGATCCGCATCGTTTTGGCTGGCCTGCGGGGTGAAGAGAGCATCTCGGCGCTTTGTCGCCGCGAGGGTATCTCCGAGAGCCTGTATTACAGCTGGTCGAAGGAATTCCTGGAAGCTGGCAAACGGCGGTTGTCTGGCGACACGGCGCGGCAGGCGACATCGCCCGAGGTAAAGGGCCTGCGGGCGGAATCCTCGGCTTTGAAGGAATGCGTGGCCGATCTGACCCTGGAGAACCGTTTGCTCAAAAAAAGCATGACAGGGGATGGGGAGTTCGAGGAATGAGATATCCTGCAACCGAGAAGCTGGAGATCATCCGCACGGTCGAGGGGTCACATTTGCCCACCAAGCAGACCCTGGACATGCTGGGCATCCCGCGCACGACGTTTTACCGCTGGTATGATCGCTATGTCGAAGGCGGGTTTGATGCCCTTTCCGATCGTTCTCCTTGCCCGAAGTCTGTTTGGAATCGCATCCCAGACAGCCGCCGCGATGATCTGATCGAGTTTGCGCTGGAACATGAAGCGCTGACGACGCGGGAACTGGCGGTCAAATACACCGATGAGAAGCGGTATTTTGTCTCTGAATCATCGGCTTATCGCTTATTGAAGGCCGCTGATCTGATCACCGCGCCTGAGCATGTCGTGATCAAAGCCGCCGATGAGTTCCACGACAAAACGACCGCTATCAACGAGATGTGGCAGACCGACTTCACCTACTTCAAGATCGTCGGCTGGGGTTGGTATTATCTCAGCACGATCCTGGATGATTACAGCCGCTACATCATCTCTTGGAAGCTCTGCACGACCATGCGGGCGACCGATGTGACCGACACGATTGAGTTGGCATTGGCCGCTTTGGGTTGCGACCAGGCAGTTGTGCGTCACAAGCCACGTCTGCTCAGCGACAATGGGTCCTGCTACATCTCTGGCGACCTGGCCGAATGGTTGAACGACAGGAAGATGGATCATGTTCGTGGCGCACCGTTCCACCCTCAAACTCAGGGCAAGATCGAACGTTGGCATCAAACCATGAAGAACCGCGTGCTGCTGGAAAACTACTACCTACCCGGTGACCTCGAACGCCAGATCGGGGCCTTCGTCGATTACTACAACAACGAACGCTACCACGAGAGCCTGAGCAACGTCACACCCGCCGACGTCTACTTCGGACGGGACAAAGCCATCCTCAGAGAAAGGGAGAAAATCAAAAAACTGACAATCCAACAGCGCCGCTTGCAACATCAAAAACAAGCAGCATAATCAATCACACAAACGAGCCAGAGCCTCCAATGCTCAAACCGCTCTGATGCCCCATTTTATATGACGACGGACACTCGGCAAGCGGAGGGCGTTGTGCGCGGTATAGTTCTGGTTTTCGGATTGATGTCGGTTGCCAACTCCGCCTTGGCGGGGTGACGCGCAGCGCGGCCTTCTTTTGGCGAGAACCTGGTGCGCCGAATGTCACATCGTCGCTCCCGGCGAGAGGGGAAGCGATACCGGTCCACCATTCAGCGTAATTGCCAAGAGCACCGAACCAAGTGGGGTATCCTTGCGCCAGTGGTTGCTGGACCCACACGATCCGATGCCATTCCTCGATCTGGCATTGCCTGAGGTTGAGGACCTGCGGGCCTATATCCAGAGCCTCTCACCCTGATTTTCAGATCAGCAACGGCCCGGCCAGCAGCCCCAAACACGTCAACGACCCCAGAACAGGCACCCAGATCGGGGCTATGAAAATGCCTTCGGGCGCGGGATCGCGGCGCAGTTTGATGCGTGCCAGCGACAGGTTCACCAGAACGAAGACAATCAGGATGATCTGTGTCGTCATCTCGGCCAGCCGGTCAATCGGCAGAAACAGCGCAAGGAGCAGCACCAGTACTGACACGAGCAGGGTTGAGATCAGCGGCGTATGTGTCACCGAGTTCACGCACGCGAACACTGTTGGAATTCGTCCGGCATTTCCCAGCCCGTAAAGCACTCGCGATGCCATGATGATCTGAATGACGATCCCGTTCAGCGTTGCGGCGATGGCGATCAGGGAAATCGCTAGCGGCGACAGCCCTGTCAGCCGCTCGAACAGCACGCTGATCGGTGCCCCGGTCCCGGTCAGGTCGGCATGCGGTATGGTCAGAACGGCGACCGAGACCACCAGAAAGTAAATCAGCGTCGCCGCCAGCAGCGTCCAGATGATCGCACGCGGCATGTCCCTTTGCGGGGTCTTGGTCTCTTCGACCAGGTTGACCACATCATCAAATCCGATGAATGCAAAGAACGCAATAAGGCTGGTGGTGAAAACGGCGCTGAGAGCCACAGTGTCGGTCAGGGGCGGAAAAACCTCGGGCAGACGCGAGATAATCCCGGGATTCGTCCAGAACCCCGCGACGACAATGATCATCAGGCCAATGATCTCAAGCACTGTGAAGATGGCCGCGAATGTCACGGACTCCAGCACACCCCAAGTAGCGACTGCTCCCATGATGACAACGATCCCCACAACAACCGAGGATCTCGGCAGGTCAATGATCGATACGACATAACCCGCGCCACCCAGAGTGATCGCAGCCGCCGCAACGATCGCAGACAACACGATGAACCCTCCGGTTGCACGGGTCAGCCAGGGCCAGCCGAAACCACCCTCAACATAGATCGCCTCGCCCGCACTTTTCGGGAAACGTCCGGTAAGTTCGGCAAAGCTGCCGGCGGTAAAGGCCATGACCACGGCAGCCAGCAGGAACGAGCTTGGCGCATAGCTGCCCGCCTGATCGACCGCAGCCCCAATCAGCACGTAGATGCCCGCGCCGATGGTAACGCCAAGGCCGTAGAGCACCAGCAGAGGCAGGGATATGGCGCGGATCAACTCTGGTCGGACGTCATCATTTGCCGGAGATGCGCCCGGTTCACTCATGTAGCGCAGTGCCTGCAGAAAGGCGTGTAAGGCATCAGGTCGAGGCGATCCTCACGAATGTCTGCACCGCATTTGGTGCAAATTCCGTAAGTGCCCGCTTCGATACGCGCCAGCGATGCCTCGATCATCTGCAGCTCTTTTTGACCAGACAGACCCATCTGTTCGAGAACCTCGTCACCCTCACGCTCGGTTGCGCGATCTTCCCAGTCCTGACTTGGCGTTTCGTCAAGGCTGTCGTCGATCTGGTGCAGGCGCGCATCTAACTCGGACTGGCGCTCCAACAACTGGCGTTTCCGGGCTGGAATGTCGGTCATGGTTATTACCTTTTCTGGTTGATCTCGGATCGGGCAAGCCGCACGCGGTTTGCCTTCAGGTTACGGAAAACTGTCCCATCATTCCGGCGTCTTCGTGCTCCAGGATGTGGCAGTGGAACATATACGGCGTTTCGGGCGCGGCAGGCTGGTCAAAGCGGGCGATTATCTCGGCCTCGCCCGCGACCAGCACGGTGTCCTTCCAACCTATGTTCTCAGGGCGCGGCGCGGCACCATTTTCGCTGAGCACCCGGAAAACGACGCCGTGGACATGGAACGGATGTGCCACCATCGCTCCGCGAATTGTCCAGCGCTCGACGTCGCCCAGATTGACGCGGAAGTTGAGGTGGTCCATGGCAAACGGCCTGCCGTTGATAGAAAATTCGCGCCGGCCCATCATGCCGCCACCCATACCCATTTCCAGCAACACCGTCCGGGTTTTGGCGGCAGGACCGACCAGATCGAGTGGCACCCCGTCAAGAACGTCGGGAAGGCGGTCGATTCTTGCGGCAAGAGATGTGTCAATGGCGAAGGGCAGTACGGTGAAAGGACGCGACGGTTCGCTCATCAGCGCCGGAGCTTCCCCATCGCTGAAGTCGACGAGAACCTCGACCCGTTCACCGGGAGCCAGCCGCAGGGACTGAACGGTGATTGGGGCAGTCAAGAAGCCGCCATCGGTCGTGATCAGGTGCATCGGACGGTCGTCACTTAGATGGAGCGTGTAGATCCGCCCGTTCGATCCGTTCAGCAGGCGCAGACGAGTGATCCCGGCAGGCACAGCCGCAGTGGCGCCGACTTGCCCGTTGACCATCATCCGATTGCCGCCAAAGCCGTGCATCAGGTCCATCATTGTTGGATCATAGACCATCCGACCGCCGCCATCGAAACGCCGGTCCTGTATGACAAGCGACAGATCATCGATGCCGTAAGTGTTGGGCAAACCACGCTCATCATCGCGCCCATCGGTCAGATGGATCAGGCCCGCTAGCCCGGCATAAACCTGCGGAGCAGTTTTGCCGTGAATATGGGAATGATACCATATTGTTGCCGGGCTCTGGGCGATTTGCATGTCCGGCTCCCAGGTCGCACCAGTAGCAACCGGAAGATGTGGCCCGCCGTCGTGCACCCCGGGAACCAACAGGCCATGCCAATGGGCGCTAATCGGCTCTGCCAGCGTGTTTTCGACCCGTGCCGCCAATGGACCATTCTGGAGCACCACTGTGGGGCCGAGGAAGGCTTGATTGAAACCCGCGGTACGTGAGGCCACGTCGCCAATGAATGAAGTGGTCCCGGCCTGCGCAGTCAAATTCATACGGCCCGACGACCGAGTGTCGAGCAGCGGTGGCATCGTCAGCCGATGGCCGGTGGCAAATGCCGCACTGCCTGCAAGAACTGCGGCACCAGCGATCATCGAGCGTTGCAGAAACTGTCGTCTGTTCATGGCCTGCCTTTTGATATTTGGACTAACTGCGCAGTGCCTATTCGGTCAACAATTTCCTGCCCGCGTGGCGCCGCGCCACATTACCACGTCGCCGCGAAAGTATTTCAAATTTCTGTTTGGCGACTCCGAAATCTGCCCACTGGCCGACCCCGCGTTCCGCGGCAGTTGCAGCCGCGATTGCGGCGAGGACCGATAGCTGGTGCATTTCAAAGTATCCTTCGAACTGGCAATTGCAGTATATGATGTCGCGAACAAATGGTGCCGACACAGACGGACCCACCGTTGACGTGGATCAATCCCCAAGGCTGAAATTTTTGTGTATGGTTCGCAATGACTTCGTCGTTCGCGGTGTCGCGCACGCAGAAAAAACCAGACGCGCCTAACGCATGCGAAAACAGTCAGACGGATTACAGCACCATGAATGATGCGCACAACGGGCACACCCACAGTCCTGCCGAAAGTGCCGAATTTGGCCAAAGAAGCGCCGTCGATCCGGTCTGCGGCATGACAGTAAATCTGGGCTCTGATACGCGCACGTCGACGTTTGATGGGCAGGATTTCCACTTTTGCTCGTCCGGGTGCAGTACGAAATTTGACGCAGACCCTTGGTTCTATACTTCGGGCAACGCCGCGCGGGTCGTGAAACCCGCCTCGGCTGGCGCGGTTTACACCTGTCCAATGCACCCGGAAGTTCGGCAAGATTTCCCCGGCGCCTGCCCGATCTGCGGCATGGCACTGGAGCCCGAGATCGCCAGCGATGAGCCATCTCATGAATTGGTTAATTTCACCCGCCGGCTTTGGGTCAGTGTCGCCGCCGCAATCCCTCTGCTGATCCTGACAATGGCCGGAATGATCGGCATCCCGGTGCGGGAGTGGGTCGGACATCAGAATGCCGCCTATCTGGAATTCCTGCTGGCAACACCCATCGTGCTCTGGGCGGCGTTGCCGTTCTTTCAGCGCGGCTGGACCTCGCTCGTCAATCGCAACCCGAACATGTGGACGCTGATCTCGCTTGGCGTCGGAGCGGCTTATTCGTTCTCGATCTTCGCGACGTTCTTGCCTGGAGTATTTCCCGAAGCCTACCGCATGGAAGGTGTCGTCGGCACGTACTTCGAAGCCGCTGTAGTGATTATCGCGCTGATCTTCGTAGGGCAGGTTTTGGAACTCAGGGCCCGAGAACGGACCGGCGATGCGATCCGCGCGCTGCTGGATCTTGCGCCAAAGACCGCTCGCCGGATTCTACCGGATGGATCCGAATATGACGCGCCGCTGGAAAATCTTCTGCCGGGCGATAAGCTCCGGGTCCGCCCCGGTGACGCCGTGCCGGTGGATGGGGTGGTCATCGACGGGCACAGTTCGGTCGATGAAAGCTTGCTGACCGGCGAACCGGTGCCCGTCGAGAAATCGGCGGGCGATGCGGTCACAGTTGGGACGATCAACAAAAACGGCACCATTGCGATCGAGGCGGCGAAGGTCGGGGCCGACATGGTGCTGTCCCAGATCGTCGCTATGGTCGCGAACGCGCGCCGGTCGCGCGCACCGATACAAGGGCTGGCCGACCGGGTTTCGGCAGTGTTCGTGCCGAGCGTCGTTCTGGTGGCGATCCTCGCTTTCACCGCGTGGATGGTGTTCGGGCCGGACCCGGCATTCATATACTCGATCGCAGCGGCAGTGTCCGTTCTGATCATCGCTTGTCCCTGCGCGCTAGGCCTTGCGACGCCGATATCGATCACCACAGCCGCCGGTCGGGGTGCGCAGGCGGGAGTGTTGATCAAGGATGCGGAAGCGCTGGAACGGATGGCGGCGGTCGATACCCTGATCGTCGACAAGACCGGCACCCTGACCGAGGGCAAGCCGGTTCTGACCGACGTGGTTGCGTTCGGCGATGTGGCCGAGGATCAAGTTCTGGCGCTGGCGGCGGCGCTTGAAAAGCCCTCCGAACATCCACTGGCCGAGGCTATTTTGGCCGGGGCGAAGTCGCGTGGCGTCGTGTCTGCAACTGCAGCGGATTTCGAAGCAGTGACCGGCAAGGGCGTGCGGGCAACGGTTGGCGGGCAAAAGGTCGCGCTGGGAAACAGCGCTATGATGCGCGACATCGGTGCGGACACTACCGCGCATGAAGGTGCCGCAGATACCCTGCGGGCTGAAGGGAAGACGGTCATGCTTGTGGCTGTAGATGGCGCGCTGGCAGGGCTCATTGCCGTGGCCGATCCGATCAAAGCCTCGACCGTACCGGCAATCAAAGCGCTGCATCAACTGGGCGTTCGGTTGATCATGGCGACTGGTGACAACGAACGCACAGCGGCGGCGGTGGCCGGCAGGTTAGGGATCGACGAAGTTCGCGCCGGGGTTCTTCCCGCCGACAAGAAAGATCTGGTTGATGTTTTGCGCAGCGAAGGGCGGGTAATCGCAATGGCGGGTGACGGCGTGAACGACGCCCCCGCGCTGGCAGCAGCGGACGTTGGCATCGCCATGGGCTCGGGTGCGGATGTGGCGATGGAAAGCGCCGGAATCACCCTGCTGGGCGGTGATTTGATGGGGATCGTACGAGCCCGGACATTGGCCAAGGCAACCCTGCGCAATATCAAACAGAACCTGTTTTTCGCCTTCGCCTACAACGGGATCGGCGTACCGATTGCTGCCGGGATGCTTTACCCTGTCCTCGGCCTGCTATTGTCACCGATGATCGCCGCAGCCGCGATGAGTCTATCTTCCGTCTCAGTCATCTCGAACGCGTTGCGCTTGCGACGCGTTGTGCTGTGATGTCATGCGCGCCGCAACTCAGATCGTAGATATGTCGCATTGGTCCAACAGGGCCCGGACCACGGTCGCCTCGCACAACTGCGTGGCGGGCGTCATCACAGCCGCGCTTGCGGCCGCGACGCCCCACCTGAGCGCCTGATCGGGCGTTTCACCACGTGACAGGGCGAGCGTCAGCGCACCCATGAAACTGTCTCCCGCGCCGGTGGTGCTGACGACCGTTACGTCCGCCGCACAGCAAAAGTACCTCGCCTCGGCAGTGGCCAGGACCGACCCTGCAGCGCCGCAGCCAAGCACCACGGTTTTGGCAACACCACGCCGGACCAGCGAAGCAGCCAGATCAGCACTCGCCTCTGCGCCCGTCAGCGCTCCGCCTGAGATCTGTTCCGCCTCTGACTGATCTAACCGCAGCAAGAATGGTGGGTGGGCCGGGTCCCTGACCAAATGTTGCAGCGCGGTGCCCGAGGTGTCGACGCACAGGTGATGCCCCGACCGATGCAGGCTGGCGGCGCAGGTTGTGATGAAGTCCTCCGGCAGGCCCAGTGGCATACTACCGCTGAACACGACGTGCCCTCCACGCTGCATCTGCGCTGCCGCATCCAGGATCCCGGCCAGAATCCGGTTGGCGGTTTCGGCGTCGATCTGCGGTCCAGGCAGAATGAACCGGTATTGCGCACTGGTGCTGGTGTCGGTGACGGCAAAGCTTTGGCGGGTTTCGGGGTCGATCGGGATCGGATGCGCAGTGATGCCTTCGGCTTCCAGCAGGCTCAGCAGATGCGCGCCGGTGGTACCGCCGGTCACTGCCAGCGCCCGGCATCCGCCGCCCAGCCGCATGATCACCCTTGCGACGTTGATACCGCCACCACCGGGATCGATCCGGGGCGCGCCACAGCGCAGTTTGATGCCGGGCTCGACCCGCTCCACCGACGTCGCAATATCAAGCGCCGGGTTCAGCGTGACCGTCAGGATCGATGTCGCGGGCCTACTCATAGGTTATGAATACCGACCGGCCCGCCCTGCTGTTTGAGCAATATCAACGCCCCGGGCCGCGATAACTGCAATCCTTCCGTTAAGGAGGAGCCGCATCATGAAAACCAATGCTACGCCCATCTACGATCAAAGCCACAACACCACGGGCTGCTGCCCCAAGTTCAACCCCAAGGGCTGGGACAACCAAGAGCTTCATTTCAAGGACAAGAAATTCCTGCGCGCGGTGACCAAAAGTGCGATGCATGTTCCGCTGAACATGGGCAGCGTTTTCGGGCGGGTGGCTGAACACATGGAAGACAGCGCTGCGATGACCACAGAGGACACATTCATCCTCAGCCGCGATACGTCACCTTGGGAAGCCGAGCACCTGTTTGCAGTCAGAAAAGATGTCGAGGGCGAAGAAATGGTGACACTGTCAGGTGATTTCGTCACCCGCGTCTTCGAAGGCCCTTATCGCAAGGCCAAGGGTTGGGACACCGAAATGCGAGTGGCGGCCAAAGCGCAAGGCAAGGAGGACACGGAGGTATATTTCATGTACACGACCTGTCCTCGGTGCTCCAAAGCCTACGGTGAAAACTATTTGGTCGGTGTGGCGCGGATTTAAGTGTGAACTGGGGTGGCGTCACCCCAGCGTGACGTCCAGAAACAGCATCACCACCAGACCGATCATCAGGCCGCCCGTCGCGCCATCCTGATGCCCGTGGCGATGGGTTTCAGGGATGATCTCGTGACTGATGACATAGATCATTGCACCCGCCGCCAGCACCAGCCCCCAGGGCAGCGCGATTGCAGACACACCGACAGCCGCTGCACCGACAAGGCCCGCCAAAGGTTCGATCAGGCCTGTTGCCGCCGCGATCATAAACGCGGTGGCCTTGCTGTATCGTTCACCCCGAAGGGCGACCGCGACGGCCAATCCCTCAGGGATATTCTGCAGGCCGATGCCGATGGCGAGCGAGGTTCCCGCTGCCACGTCACCACCGCCAAAGCCGACACCCACGGCAAGTCCTTCGGGCGCATTGTGGATTGTGATTGCAATCACGAACAGCCAGATCTTCTGCAGGCTGTCACTGACAGGCCCCTCCCGACCGGTTATGAAATGCTGGTGCGGCAAGGCGCGGTCGACGCCGTAGATCATGGCTGCTCCAAGCAGCAGCCCCACCACGGCGATAGCTGCGGGCACCCAGCCGGAACCGTACAAAACCTCTGATGCGTCCAGACTGGGCAGGATCAGAGAGAAGAACGAGGCGGCCAGCATTACCCCGGCCGCGAAGCCCAGCAAGAGATCATTTGTCCGCTCGGATATGCTGCGGCCGAACAGGATCGGTAGCGCCCCCGCAGCAGTCATCAGACCGGCCCCGAGGCTGCCCAGAAATCCCATCATCAGCGGGGTCATGAGCGCGCCTAACCTGTCATTCCTTGACGTAGGGCTGGCCGTCCGCCGACGGCGCCCGCGCCCGCCCGACCAGCCCCGCCACCACGATGATCGTGGCGATATAGGGCGACATTGCCAGGAATTCGGATGGGATCGGCGTGTTCAATAGTGCCAGTTTCTGTTGCAGAGAGTCAGCGAACCCGAACACCAACGCTGCGGCAAGCGCGCCCACAGGATGCCACCGTCCGAAAATCATTGCCGCCAGTCCGATGTAACCTCGCCCGCCCGTCATGCCCTCGTCAAAGCGCCCGACCGCTCCCAGCGTGAACCAGGCCCCGCCAAACCCGGCGACCATGCCCGCCAACGTGACGTTGATATAGCGTGTCCGGTAGACGTTGATACCCAATGTGTCGGCGGCGCGCGGGTGCTCCCCCACTGCGCGGGCGCGCAGGCCCATCCGGGTGTGAAACAGATAGTATGTGGCCACGCCGACCATGATCAGGGCACCATAGACAAACAGGTTCTGCTGAAAGAACATCGGTCCGATGACTGGAATATCCCCTAGCAGCGGGATCTTGTACGCGCGGAACACGGGCGCATTGTTGAGGAACCGATGCTCGGCAAAGACCTGGCTTGAAACGTAAGAGGTCAGCCCAAGCACGAACAGGTTGATCACCACGCCTGCGATGATCTGGTCCATCCGATAGGTCACCACCAGCGCGGCGAGGATGAACCCGAACAACCCGCCCACCGCTACTGCGGCGAAAAGACCACCGAAACCGCCCAATAGCGAACCGACCAGCGCCCCGGTGAAGGCCCCGGCGAGCAGCATCCCCTCGATGGCGATGTTGACGACGGCGACCCGTTCGGACAGCATGCCTGCCAGACCGCCCAGCGCAATCGGCACCGCCCGCACCATGGTCGCCTGCAGCATTCCGGTCAGCGAAAACGCCTTGCCTGCCGTGGCCCAAACCAAAAAGGCCGCGACAAGTATTGCCAGACCTATGCCCAACGACAGCGAGGTCCAGCGAATGCCTCCGCGCAAGAATTGCCGCGCGCCAAGGAACGCGAGGATTGCCGTAGCCGCATAGAGAAACGGACCGCCTGGGACGACGAGGTTGCCAATCGGGAACCGGTCGGTCGGGCGCGATAGACGGAACGTGGCGCTACCGTTGATGTCGGGAAGGAATACCAGCGCCACCAGCACCGCGCAGCCCAGCAGCACGATTCCGGTGATCCGCGCCTGCCTCTGCTTGCCGGTATCGATCCGCGCGATGGGCGCAGAGGTGTCGGGAATTGCGGTCATGGCTGTGGCCCTCCACCCTTTTGTCGCGCAAAGCCCCAGCCCCCGACCTTTGGCAGCGGCAATCGCGACATTCGTGGCGTTCCTGGCTGCCGGGTTGGTGCCGTTGCTGCCTTATCTGTTCGAAATGACGCAGGCATTCCCAACCTCAATCGCCGTCACCGCACTGGTGTTCTTCCTGATCGGCACTTCCAAAAGCCGTTGGTCGCTAGCGCCGTGGTGGCGCTCGGGCCTGGAAACCGCCAGTATCGGAGCCATTGCCGCGGCCATTGCCTATTTTACAGGGGCCGTTGTGCAATCGTTAGTTGGCTGAAAAGCCACCGCCCGCCCCTAGGCGACAATGACGTGACCAAGGCGCGCAGAAAGATCCCGTGCCGGAACCTGCGTCAGGTCCTTGTCAACTTCAGCCACGACTGCGGCGCGAACCTGATCCGGCAAAGCGGCGCGAAGCTCGCCCAACATGTGGGGTGCCGCAACCAGCACAAGCCGGTCAAAACGGCTTTTGGCAAGATCGTCTTTGAGGTGGCTGCCAAGTGCGCGGGCAAACTTCTCCTCAGCAAGACGCCTGGGATCGTTTTTTTCAAGCGCGGCCCGTCCGGGACCCGTTGAGGATTGAGTCACACCCGGTTGATCAGCGTATGCGACAGGATCCGGCGCGCGATATTCACGGCCCGCAACTTCGGCAAATCCGCGCCCCGGCCCATTGTTCTCCGCGACATACGCGTGGCTGGAATTGGCCATGACGGCCCAAGTGACAGTTGGCTTCATGGTACGCCTCCATTGTTTCTGATGGTCCTGATAGCGTGCGCAGACCCGACGTTGTCTGATCAGGATCAATTCGTGACACAGGAATCGCGATTTGATAGCGAGCAACGTGAGTTGCCAAAAAAGGCGGCATCCGAAAGCTTGGGACGCACATGCCTGAACAACCGCCAGATTCCAATTTGCTGAGTGCGATATTCGATGCCGCCGTCGATGCGATCATCGTCTCCGACAAGAGAGGCCAGATAACCCAGGCCAACAACGCCGCAGTTGCCCTGTTCGGCTATGATCTGGACGAACTGACGAGCCGAAACGTGCGCGTGCTGATGCCCGAAACAATGGCCGAGCGGCATGATAGCTTCATATCCAACCATATCGAAACCGGTGAGAAGAAAATCATCGACATCGGGCGCGAGGTTGAAGGACTGCGCAAAGACGGAACGGTGTTCCCACTGCATCTGTCGGTCGGGCGCGCGGTAGTGGATCGCGAACTGCTGTTCATCGCCATCCTGCATGACCGCAGCTATCGCAAATCCACCGAGGAGGCGCTGGCCCGGTCGCAGCGGCTGGACGCCATCGGCCAAATGACCGGCGGCATCGCGCATGATTTCAATAATTTGCTGACCGTGGTCATTGGCAACCTTGAGCTGCTGCAAATGCGCAAGGACGACGAGACCGCGAACGAACTTGTGACCGACGCGCTTGAGGCGGCTGAAATGGGGGCTGATCTGACGTCGCAACTGATGGTCTTTGCGCGCAAGAGCATCCTCAGGCCCGAGCCGCTGGACCTAAACGAGGCCTGCCAGAAGTCGCTGGCAATCCTGCGCCGGACGCTGGGCGCAAACTACGACATTCAGACCCGGCTGGAGTATGGAATTGCGCAGGTTGAGATCGACCCGACGCAACTGCAGTCGGCGATTGTCAATATGGCGATCAATGCCAAGGATGCGATGCCCGGCGGCGGCAAACTGGTGTTTGAAACCACAAGCATCAGCATCGATGACCTCTATGTTGCGCAAGAGACCGATGTAGCGCCGGGAACCTACGTACGCCTTTCCATCAGCGACACCGGCCAAGGCATGACAGAAAACGCACAACGGCGCGCGTTCGAGCCGTTCTTTACCACCAAGCCGGTTGGCAAAGGCACCGGGTTGGGCCTGTCAATGATCTATGGCTTCGTGCGCCAGTCGGGCGGGCACATCACGATCTATAGCGAGCTTGGAAAAGGCACGACATTCTCGCTGTATTTTCCGGCGTACCAAAAAACTGCCAGCGATGAGCAGGCAAAGCAAGTTGAAGCACCAGACCTGCATCTTGGTGATGCCGAGCTTGTCCTTGTGGTCGAAGACAACCCACAGGTCCGCCGGTTGTCCGTTCAGCGCATTCGTGAGCTTGGCTATCGGACGCTCGAAGCGGAAACCGGGGACGAAGCACTGCAGATCCTTGCAGAGCGGCCCGACATCGCCCTGGTATTCACCGATCTGGTGATGCCCGGAGCGACAAGCGGACTTGAACTTGCCGCAAAAGTCAGCGCCGACCGCCCTGATACCAAGGTTTTGCTGACATCAGGCTATGCTGATGAAATCGCGCAGCCCGAGGCAGAGTCAGCGATCCATTTCGACTTGCTGCGCAAGCCCTACAGGCAAGCTGATCTGGCGAAAATGCTGCATACCTTGCTGTCGGACCATTAGCCGGCGGCCTGTTTCACGTCGCAGGCCAGCACATAGCCGACGCCACGGACGGACTTGATCAGGGTCGGATTTGACGAGTCACGCTCGACCTTCTTGCGCAGTCGGGCAACCTGATTGTCGATTGTGCGATCCAGTGGTGTCCACTCCGCTCCGCCGAGCAGGTCCATCAACGCTTCGCGCGAAATAACGCGCTTTGGCCGCGCCAGAAATATCGCCAAAAGCTTGAATTCACCACTGGTCAGTTGAGCCTGCAAGCCATCGCGATCCTGCAACTCGAACCGTTCAGGACTGGCCACCAGCCCGTCGAATTCATAGCGAACTACTCCGTCGCTACCACCGGGCACATCGTCGGTGGTGGCGCGTGCTGCCGCACGGCGCAATACCGTGCGCACCCGCGCCAGGACCTCACGCACATGAAACGGTTTGGTGATGTAGTCGTCCGCGCCGATCTCAAGCCCGACAACCCGGTCGATCACGTCATCCTTGCCGCTGACCATGATAATCGGAACGTCCGAGGTGCGCCGCACGATGCGGGCCACTTCAAGCCCATCGGTTTCGCCAAGATTGATGTCCAGCGTGATCAGGCTTGGTGTCGCCACGTCAATAGCAGCCAACGCTGCCTCGGCCCGGTCCGCTTCTGAAACGGAATAACCGTCACTTTCCAGGCACCGGCGCAACAGCGTCCGGACCTTTGCATCGTCATCAACGACCAGAACGCGAACGTTTTCCATCAAAGCCAAGTCTCGGAAATGCGTGAATAAACGACCGATACTACAGATGCAAAACGTAACAACGTCGCGGGCGCAATGCAAACCGATACAAATTGTTACATTGGCACGCGCATCGCTGCGACAATGGCCCACCATGTTGCCTTCGAACCAGATCGGAGGCTGCCATGTACGTTACAATCCCAACTGAGCCCGCAGAACGAGCACCACTCAGCATCGAATCGGCGACTGCCGCGCCTGTGTCGACGCGTGATGTTAAATGCGGTGCGTACCTTTTTCATGAAGGCGACGAAGCCGTGCGCATCTACCTGGTTGTCAGCGGCGTCCTCCGCCTGACGCGGGTGATGGAAGACGGTCGCCGCCAGGTCATCGCATTTGGGTATCCGGGTGATATCGTCGGTTATCCCATTGGCGACCAGCATCACACCGATTGCAATGCGCTAGCGCCTTCGACGGTCGTGTCCTATCGCCGTGATCTGCTTGAAAACGGCGCGGGCGATCCCGAACTGCACCGTACATTGTTGCAATCCGCCCTGCGCGAGATCAGCAACATGCAAGATCATTTCATGATGTTGGGGCGCAAATCCGCGACTGAAAAAGTGTCGTCCTTCCTGTCGGTGCTGGCAGATCGTGTTGGCACACCCGTCGGCAGCTACACGCAAGTTGCCCTGCCGATGAGCCGCTCTGACATTGCCGATTTCCTGGGCCTGACGACGGAAACCATCAGCCGCACCCTCACCCAGTTGCGCAAATGCCGGATTATCGCGCTAGAGAATATCCACACCGTGATCATCCTGAAGCCCGAGGCGCTGTTGGCTATGGCGCAAAACGAAGACTGAGGGGGCGCCGGAAATTAGCTCAGTAGCGGCCATCTTGCAGAAGGTGGTCGTGACCCAGATCCTCGAGGCCGCTGGCAATCTGATCTGCCACGCGTGGATGGGACAACAGATAGGTCGCGGTCGGTCGGTCGTGTCGTTCCGCGGCCAGTGCCATCGCCTCGGGCCATTCCGCTGCCGAGAAGTCGCCCCGCCCTACCCACATTAACGCAACCAGCTCATGGCGCTCGTCCACATCCAGCGCCTCGATCTCGCCGTGCAACTCATCCAACAGCAGATCTCCGGGCGTTTCCTGCAATGTCGCGGGCAGTTCATCGTCGCTTTCATTTCCGCCAAGGTCAGGCATCACCTCACCCTCTCGACCCATCACGGCGCGCATCTTTTCGATCAGCCGCCGCATGTAGTCCGAGCTGATGGACAGTTCGATTTCTTCCCTGTCCATCTCAGTCTTCCGGCCAAAGTGCGCGAATTTCACCCGGCAGGCTGGAGCGAACGTCTGCCACTTCCCCGCGCGAGACCTTTACGTTCAGCAGCCTGAACACCGTGGTGATGTCCTCAGGTCCGCGATAATCGAGAACGTCGTCGACCTGAGTTTCAATTGCGGCAACGAATTCGGCCGCGTGACGTTGCTTTACAGGCGTATTCTTGGGCACCCAGCCTTCGTAATACATGCCCCGGATCAGCAATGGCAATTGGGCCGCGAACTGCGCGCTTTCATCCAGTTTCAAATGATCGCGCAGCATATGCAACGTCACGCGCAGCAGGCGCAATGCTTCGCGGTGGCTGGCCCAGTCCAGCCGCTCAGTCAGTTCATTCACCCATTCATGGGTTTGCTGAACCGTGTGATCAATCACTTCCAGACCTTTGGCGGACATGACAGTCATCCTTTCTATAGTTTCATTTATTGATTGGCTTCATATCCACGTCCCGGGCAAGCCCCGGATTGCCGAGGATACGGTTGAACAGAACAGTGGTTATGCCGCCAAGCCCAAGCAAGACGATGGTGTAATTGATCACCCACCCGACAAACGGTATGAAATTTAAAGCCGTTATCACGACGATCGCCGCTGCAAGGGCCAGAAGCCGAACCAGGTTTGACGGATCAACCTGCGACCCGAATGAGTCGAGGGTCTTTATGGCAACTGCATAGATGCCCAGCAGATACCCCAAACTCCAGGCCAGAATGATCGCCAGAATGATGATTGGAACCAATGGCAGCCCAATTATTGTCAGAGCTGTGATCGGAACCAAACCAAATAGCATCGCGAGTCCGATGATTCCGACAAGGAACGTCCGTCCCGGGCTTGCAGCAATTGGCGCGCGTACGCGTTCGACCTGTTTGGGAATGAAGGTCAGGAAAATCGCGCCGACGACAATCATCAGCAACAACGTTATGAGGAAGCCCGAAAACACCGAAATGAACGACGGCAGGACCGGGAATTCGGGTTGCGACCATCCGTCGTGAAACCCGCTCATAACGTCGAACTTGCTGAGTGGTGAGAACTGCACCCGATCTTCAGAGGCAACGGACGCTGGGACGTCGATCGCCGCCTCGGACGAATAGCGCAGCTGCCCAAGTACCACTGCGTCGGGGCCAAAGCGGATCGCGTCGCTGACCAGCCAGGCATCTCCGGCGATCCGCGCGTTCAATATGACCTCGCCTCCCATCGCAGTCAGGGCGCCATCAACCGAACCGTCAATTGTGACCGTACCGCCAAACAGTCTTGCGTTTCCGCCGGTTACAGAACTTTGGGAAGTTCGTACCGTAAATCCGGCAGCCGTTAGATCCTCGGCAACCGCACCGCGCACCGTAACCGCACCGCCCGCTGCATAAAGGTCCGCGCCGACTGCGGACTCCACATCCACATCGAAGCCAGCGACATGCGCGTCCGCGCCCGACGTTCCTTTCAAAGTCACCGAATTGCCAGCAGCAAAAACGTCGCGACCGGCACGAAGTGTTTCGTTAACGCCGGTTCCAGCAATGTATTCATCGCCGCCGTGGCTGTTTGAGGCGACGTCGGCAAAGGTTGCAGTTCCAGCGAAAAGCGCCGCTGCGAAGGTGGAAATCATTTGAATACGAAACATCGCGCCTCTCCCATCAGAAATGGTGCTGCACGTTCTTAGGTGCGATCCGCTCAATATAATTGACGCCGATCAATCCGGTAAAATTCGGCGCTGCTAATTCTTCGTCTAGACAAAACGTGCCGGGTTCTGCGGCGCAGGAAACAGGGCCTGAAAAGGGGCTCGCTCGCCCTTTGCAGCTACGGGAGATTTAACATGCCCCTCAAAACAATCTTGGTTTGCCTGAATTCAGAGAGCCATACAGCCAACCTGACCAAAGCAGCGGCGGCCTTGGCGCGCAAGCACGACGCCCACGTCATCGGCTTGCATGCAATCGAAGCCTTGGTCGTTTATCCCGGCGTTGCGATGCATATTCCAGGGTCGGTCTATGAACATTTCAACGACAGCCAGCGCGCGCAAAGCGAAGCAATCAAAAAAATATTTGTGCAACACACCGAGAACGAAGATTTTGTCGCAGAGTGGCGCTTGTTGCGCAGCAACGCGACCTCGGCCGCAACCCGGATCATCGAAAGCGCACGCGCTGCCGATCTGGTCATCATGGCGCGCGAAGAACCCGACTTGGACGATCTTGATCAATTCGATGTTCAGAGTGAGGTGATCCGGTCCTGCGGTCGCCCGGTGCTGGTGGTGCCGCCGGACTATGACGGGCCGGCGGTCGGTGCATCGGCTCTGATCGGTTGGAGTGCCACGCGCGAAGCGACCCGCGCCGTACATGATATGGTCGAGGTTGCCGATAAGGGCGCGTCAGCGACAATCCTGTGCGTTAACCGCCCCAATACGGACGAATTGGCCGACCATGGTTCGAACGATCTGGCGGCAATGCTGGACCGTCATGGGCTGAAGACGAAGATCGTGCATCGCGACAAGGGACCAGATGGCATCGCCGAGGTCTTGATGCACGAGGCGTTCGAGTCCGGGGCCGACATGATTGTGACCGGCGCATTCGGCCATTCGCGCGTCTACGATTTCGTGATCGGAGCAGTCACCCGCGATCTGCTGCACAATGCAGAGCTGCCGGTTCTGTATTCGAAATAGCTGCCCGCCCGGGACTGACGGCGATGTCCGCCCATATTGGCAGATGATCCGAGGCGCGTCGCGCCAATGGGCCATCTTCGACACCGCTTGCGCAAAGCTGCAACCCATAAGTGACCGCAATCCGGTCAAGCGCGGCCAGCGGTTGCGCAGCATGGTAAGTCCGACCTGGCGCGTGAACGTCGAACCTTTCAGTTATTGGTTCCAGCCCAACGCTTGGCGACCATTCATTAAAGTCACCCACGATCACCGCGTGATCCGACGAACCAAACCCATTCGTTATGGCTCGCAGTTGCTTGCGACGATGATACCGGGTCAGCCCCAGATGGGTGCCAACAATCACCAGCGGGTCAACTGTGTTAAGTCGAATGCTGACCGCCCCGCGCGGCTCGAGCCCCGGCAAGTCAATGCGTTTCGCATCCGTCGACCGCATGCCCTTCCTGATCAGAATCGCATTACCGTGCCAGCCAAGACTGACTTCGTTCGGCGCAAGATCCGCCACCTGAAAATCGGTCTCGCGCTCGATCAGCCCGCGGCAAAGTGCAGAGGGTCGATCCCCGAATCTTCGATCTGCTTCCTGCAATGCGACGACGTCGGCACCCAGATGATTGATGACAGCTAGAATTCGGGTGGGATTGCGACGCTGGTCCAATCCACGCGCTTTTCTGATATTATAACTCGCGACACGCAGACGCGTCTGGTCCGGCAAATGTTTCATAGTCTACAGATAGGGACGCGTCGTAAAAAAGTTAAGGCAACAAAGGGGCTGATCGGATGCAAATCCTAAAAGAGCAAAGCCGCTTGATGCTGGTGATATGGGGAATGCTGGCAACCACGTTTTTGGCAGCACTGGGGCTGGGTCGATGGTCGCTAGCGTTTGTTGCCCTTGCCACCTTCGCCCTGTCACTGGCCCCTGTCCTGCTGGCATCACGTTTGCGCATTCAGCTGCCGTTGCCATTTCTTGCGGCAACCTCGCTGTTCGTCTTTGCCTCGATCTTCATGGGCGAAGCATTTGATTTCTATGAACGGTTTTGGTGGTGGGATCTGGCGCTGCATGGGTCCTCCGCCGTCGGTTTCGGGCTGATTGGATTTCTTTTTGTTTTCATGTTGTTCGAGGGTGACCGATTTGCCGCGCCGCCAAGTGCGATGGCGTTCATCACCTTCTGTCTGGCAATGACAGTTGGATCAATTTGGGAGGTATTTGAATACCTCATGGATCAGAGCTTCGGTCTGAACATGCAGAAATCCGGCCTGGACGATACAATGGGCGACCTTATGGTCGATGCCGCCGGTGCGTCCATCGCCGCCCTGTCGGGATTCCTTTACTTGCGGGGGCAGAGTTCGGGACTACTGGGTCGCGCGATCGTACAATTCATTGCCCTGAACCGCCGACTCTACGCCAAATCCCGGGATCGGCTGCGGAAATGAGAAATGACTGGCTAAGGGCGAGCTGACGGGAAGTCGATTGCGGATACATGTGCCCGAAAGAACGGAAAGTAATCGGCTGTGCCAAATAAGTTGCCCGCTTCAATGCGCGTTGGCAGGTTAAACCCCTGGAAGGTTCGATACTCCGAAAGATGGCCACCAAAACGCTGCAGCCGATACGTCTTCTCCGGGTTTGCGTCGCTCCACCGGTCAAAGGAAACCTTTGTTACGGCTCCATTTTCGTCGATGATCAGGTCTACGGATTGCTGAAGATCCCCGCGGCTCAGCGTGACACGCGCGGCGTTGTCGCCGGTCGCCTCCCACAATATATCTGGTCCGGGCAACAGGGCCGCGGGCGTCCAGAACACCGCCTCAGCGACGAAGCGGCCAAAGGCGGCGCGGGCATGATCGGAATTGCCGCCATCCCGTGCCACCGGAACCGTGCCCGACAACCAGAAACGCGTCCAACTTTTGCCTTCCAGGTAAGCGTCCGACCCCGCCAAACGCATCTCGTCTGACCGCAAAGCAGCCGACCAGACAAACCCATGCGGGGCCGCCAAAACCTGCGTCGCGTTCATCGCCAAATACGGATCATTAGCCGTAGTCCCGAGGCTGAAGTCACCGTCCATATCAATGCGTGCCACCGTTAACAACGGCGCGCCCGGTGCAATTGAGTGGAGAAAATAGCGCTGCGCCACATCGGGAAGGCCTGCAACCAAATCTGCCGAGAAACCCTGCGGCGTTTTCGGCTGCATCGCCAGCAGAGTGCGCTGCGCCATCGCGTCCGCCCGCAGGTCCAGCGCTCGCAGCGCCAATAATCCAGCGATGGCGAAGCCAATAATGACGACCACCCAGCAAATCAACTTCAGCATTCAGACCTCTCGGTGCATCCCCAGCTCGTGCAACAGGCGGTCACGCTCTTCCAGCAGGTCAAGCACCATCGCGATGCCAGCCATGTTCAGGCCCAGATCCTGCGATAGTCGCCGGGCCTTGCGGGCCCGCAGAATGTTGATACCGGTAAAGCGCCACTCAACCTGGCTTAGCCCACCTGGTTCCAGAATTCCGTGCTCCACCAGTTCAATGATCCAATCCGTCTCGGCGTGGCAAAACCGGCCCAGTTCCGCCAATGTTAGCGCTTCGATGACATCTGATGGGGGCTGTCTGGCTGAAGTCAATTTCATCTCATTCCTCCATTTCTGCACGTGGATCGAAACTCATCTCTGCGGCCATTTTTTTGTAGAATTCGCGCCCGGCCTCGGTCTTCACCGGCGGGTTCACGATCTGCAGTGTGGCGATCAGATTTCCAGGAACCGCACCAGGAAGCCCGCGCCCTTTAAGGCGCAATTTTTGTCCGGACCGCGCATTTTTTGGCACCTTCAGTTCAACTGAACCCCCTGGCGTCGGCATTCGGATCTTGCCGCCCAGAGCGGCCTCCCATGGGGCGACTGGCAACGTCAGATGCACGTCGCGGCCCACAATCTGGAACTGCGGATGCGCCGCGAAGACCACTTCCAGAAACAGGTCGCCCGACGGCGCATCACCCAAGCCCGGTGAACCCTGCCCCTTCAGTCGGATGAACTGGCCTGCAGTTATGCCCTTCGGAATACTGACGCTAACTGAGCGATCCCTGATCCGGACATGGCCCGACGCGTCGACCTGCGGCACGCGCAACGTCAGGGTCCGTTTTGCGCCCCGGAACACATCGGCGATGTCAACGGTGATGCGTGCGTGCTGATCCTGCCCGCGTAGGTTCTGATCCCCAGAAAACCCGCTGCCTGGGTGGCCACGCCGGAACAGGGTTTCAAAGAAATCACTGAACGCTTCCGGGTTGACGCCCTCTGCGCCGGCCTCAGAGAACTGGTAGTCCGATTGCCAGTCCGGTGGTGGGCGAAATTTCTGACCCGGCTGCCAATCTGCACCAAGGGCATCATAGGCTGCACGCTTTTCAGGGTCCTTCAGGACGTCATAGGCCTCGCCCGCTGACTTGAAGGCCTCTTCGGATGCCGCGTCCTTGCTGACGTCTGGGTGATGCTTGCGCGCCAGCTTGCGATAGGCGCGCTTTATCTCATCCGCATCCGCGGTTCGCTTCACTCCAAGGGCCTCATAATAATCCTGAAATTCCATGCCGCATGACACCCTTGCTCTAACCCGCCGACGGCAGAATGGCGCACAAAACGGCAGCCATATTTGATCAAGATCAGGCGCGCTGATTGACACATCTCAATTCGAGGATCGTGCTCTGAATTAAGTTCCAGTTGATCCAACAAAGGGCAAACCGATGGAAAATACCACTGACCTACTGATTCTAGACGGCGACTGCGCCGAAAGTGATTTGATCCCGGCGATCGAGCGGGTTCGCGCGCAAGGTGGGCATCTTACGATTTTGCTTGTCGCCGCCATCCCGCCGTTTCCGCTTTATTCGATGGCTGCGACGCCGTACGGCGGCGTATCGGTGCCCGAAAACTGGCAGATCGAATGGAAGTCGACATGCGAAGCGCTTGACGAGAAAGCGACCGAAGTGCGCAATGTTCTGCAGCATCAGGATGTTTCCGGCGACGTCAAAACTGCCTGCTGCGAAGCTGCGATGATGGACGAAGTTGTCGCCCGGCACGCCATGGTTTGCGACCAGGCATACATCTCAAACCGACTGCGCGAAAACGAGGTCATCTTCCAGAATTTGGTTTACGGGCTGTTGTTCAAATCACCCGTTGGCGTTGTTCTGAATGCCCCCGAGGCCCCAGAATTTGTGCAGCCGAAGAAAGCCTTTGTAGCGTGGAATACTGGCCTGCCCGCCGCACGTGCGATCCATCAAGCCTTGCCGATCTTACGAGCAGCGGATGAAGTAACTCTTGCTGTATTCGATCCGGTGATGACCGAGTATCAAGACGGCGAAAACCCGGGCTCGGACGTAGCGCAATGGCTTAGCCATCACGACTGCAATGTGACCGTTCAGCAATACCCCAGTGGTGGCATCGAGATCGGCAAGGCAATTTTGTCTCGCGCCAAAGATCTCGGCGCAGACCTGATAGTCATGGGGGCATACGGGCGATCGCGTTTGCGCCAAAACATTATGGGTGGGACCTCATCGACGTTGATCGAGCAGACCAAAGTCCCGGTACTGATGGCACACTGAGCGACGTCGGCGATCTGAACCGGTCCGTGTATGCTGGACGCTCCATCCAACGCCTGTGTTGGATGGAGCGTCATAAGCAAACCAACGAGCCCGTAGTCCCCGGATTCGCGTGAACGTGCCGCCTAGGTGGTTTTGAGAGCCGTCTGGTTGCTCCGCGGTTTTCTGAGAGATTGCAGCAATTCTCGAACGTCAGGAACGCTGACATAAGACGATTATCGCCAATTCTATTGAGAAAATTGAAGGTTGCATGATACCGGCCAGACAATCATATTCAGTTTATCGAATTCGATAAGAGGCTCAGTATGCTCAGCAGGCGAAACTTCGTGACGGGCGCCCTGACCGCGCCAATTCTCGCCGGGGCAACCCGCTCAATCGCTCAGGTGTCGATTGGGACCGGCGTGTTGCAGACCGTAAGTGATGGCAATCTGGTCCTGCCGGCAGATTTCATTTTTGGACCGATGCCCCAGGATCAACTTCCCAAACTGCGCGCCGAATTTGGTCTCGAAGGTGAAACCTTGTTACCGGATTGCAATCTGACCTTGTTTCGCGACGGTGCGCGGACGGTCCTGTTCGATGCCGGGTCCGGCGCGGACTTCATGCCCTCGGCTGGGAAGTTGGTGAGCAGCCTCGACGCGATTGGACTTACGCCCGAGGACATCACCCACGTGTTGTTCACCCATGCGCATCCGGATCACATCTGGGGTGTTCTCGACGATTTTGACGACCCGTTGTTCGCCGAAGCAACCTATATGATGGGCCGTGCCGAGTGGGATTATTGGTGGAACCCTGAAACCGTTGACACAATTGGTGCAGCGCGCGCGCCCTTTGCCGTCGGAGCCAAGCGCCGGATGGAAGCTATCGAAGATGTAGTGGAATTTTTCGACGATGGTGACGAGGTGCTGCCGGACATCGCTGCGATAGCCAGTTACGGGCATACGCCGGGCCATATGGCTTTTGAGGTTCGCGCAGGCGACGATGCGGCGCTGATCGTGGGCGATGCCATCGGCAACCATCATGCGGCCTTTGCCCGGCCTGACTGGCCTAGCGGTTCAGACCACGATCAGGACACGGCAATTTCGACACGCACGCAGTTGCTGGACAGACTTGCCGGCGAACAAATGCGCCTGGTTGGTTTCCACCTGCCCGATGGTGGGATGGGGCGGGTCGAACGAACCGGCGGCGCCTATCGTTTCGTTCCGGAGGGCGCGTGATGCGGTCTCTACTACCCGCACTCGCGATAGCACTCGCGGTACCGGTGTCCGCCAGCGAGGATATCGCTGATCAGTATCCCGGTTCCGTGCTGTATCAGAAACCGGTCGAGGTGATCCCCCATGTTTGGTCAGCGATCGGGGCGACGGCACCGCCAACGTATGAGAACAGCGGCCACAACAATAATCTCAGCTTCATCGTGACTGGCGACGGGGTGGTGGTCGTGAACGGCGGTGCAGCTTACGTGCTGGCCGCAGCGCTCCATGACGAGATCAAGGCGGTCACCGATCAACCCGTGAAACTTGTGATTGACGAGAACGGTCAGGGTCACGCGATGTTGGGCAATTCCTACTGGGTCGAACAGGGCGTCCCGATACTGGCCCACGCCCATGCCGCAGCCGAGTTCGAGGAGTACGGCGGCCAGATCCTCGAGGGTATGAAGCGCTACAACCGCGAAAAGGCAGAAGGCACGTTTCTGGCAGGCCCCACTGACACATTCGAGGATCAGCGCATCATCGAGATGGGCGACTTCCGCATTGAAGTGCTAAGCCTCGGCCCGGCGCACAGCCCTGGCGACGTCTCGGTCTGGTTGCCCGAGCAAGGGCTGGTCATCGCGGGTGACATGGCCTTTCACGAACGCCTGTTACCGATCTTTGACAATACAATGACAGCCGACTGGCTGGAGACCTGGGATACCAAGTTCGAGGCGCTTGGCGCAACTTATGTCATCCCGGGCCACGGCCATCCGACTAACATGGATCAAGTTCGCCGATACACCCGCGATTACCTGGTCTATCTGCGGGAACAGATCGGTGAGCATCTGGAGGCAAGCGGTGACCTGGCCGAGGCCTATTACGTCGATCAATCCCCCTATGCGCACTTGGATACATTTGATGAACTGGCCACCCGAAATGCCGGTCGTGTCTATGAGCAGATGGAATTCGAGTGAAAAAGAACGCTGGTGTTAGCGCCGCATGGCGACGCTGAACCGTGACCCAGAAAATTTTCCAAACCGAGCGTTCTGTTCTCACAGAGTAGAATAACGCGAATTCTGTCCTTCGTGGCTTCATTGACTCTGGGCCGATGCGGAAACATGTCCCGATCTGATGATTTATTCGGGGCATGATGATGCTGCTTGAACTCTATGACTTCGGATTGGAAGCGCGCACGCTTCACCTGCTTGCTGGCGCTCTGTTGGGGCTGGTTTTCGGAGCTGCCGCCCAAATCACGCGGTTCTGCCTGCGTCGCGCCGTGGCTGGGCCACAGGAAGACCGGGCCGAAGCCGGTGCTGTCTGGCTGGCGGCCCTTGCCGCCGCCGTGGTCGGCTTTGCGCTTTCTGCGTCCCTGGGCTTTGTCGACCTTGGAGATCACCGGTTCCTCTCTGCCGACCTGCCGCTTGCAGCGATTGTCCTGGGCGGCCTGGCATTTGGTGCCGGGATGGTGCTGACACGCGGCTGCGTCTCTCGCCTGACTGTCCTTTCGGGCACCGGAAACCTTCGCGCGGCGTTCGTTCTGCTGGTCTTTGCCGTCACGGCACATGCAACGCTGAAGGGCATTCTGGCTCCGCTGCGCACCAGCATTGGAGCTTTCACTGTTGACGCCCCCTTTGCCAGCCTTGCCGCCTCGACCGCCGGATTAGCCGCGTTGGTGTTGTTGGTTGTCGCACTGGCGGCCACCCTGACCGTAAGGACCAGACCGCGCATGCTGCATCTGGCGCTTGCCGGCCTGATCGGCCTCGTTGCCGTTGGCGGCTGGGCCGCAACCAGCGTGCTCCTTTTTGACGAATTCGACCCGCTGACCGTGCAATCCGCGGCCTTCACCCTACCATGGAGCGACACGTTATTCTGGACCGTTGCCTCGTCCGCCATCCCCGCCGGGTTCGGGGTAGGCTTCATAGGTGGCGTGGTGAGTGGAAGTTACCTGAGCGCAGCTGCGCGTGGCGAGATCAAGTTGTTTAGCTTCGAAAGCCCGCGCCAGACTCTGCGTTACGGCGTCGGTGGCGTCCTGATGGGGTTCGGTGGCGTTCTGGCTGGCGGATGCACAGTGGGCGCTGGCCTGTCTGGTGTAGCTTCCGGCAGCGTCGCGGCGATCATCGCCTTGGTATCCATCGGCTTGGGTGGTTGGGCAACAGCTGCGGCCCTTAGCGGCACCAACCGCGTGGTGACCGCGGCCGTCTGAGGGTTACTGCGCCGCCATAGGCACACGCGCCAGCTGGCATTGCGTCCAGAGGTCTTCCAGCGCTGACACCAACCCATCGACGTCCGCCTGAGAGTGAACCGGTGATGGCGTTATCCGCAACCGCTCGGTTCCTTTCGGAACCGTGGGGTAGTTTATTGGCTGGATATAGATGCCGTGATCGTCCAGCAGCCGGTCCGAGATGTACCGGCATTTCACCGGATCGCCGACCATCACCGGAATGATGTGGCTGGGGTTATCGATATGCGGCAAACCGATATCGTCCAGACGTGCGCGAACCTCGGCCACCCGCGCCTGATGCATTGCGCGCTCAGTGCTGCTGACTTTCAGATGCTGGATCGAAGCCGCCGCCCCCGCCGCGACCGCTGGGGGCAGCGCAGTGGTGAATATGAATCCGCTGGCGAATGAACGCACAAAATCGCACAGCGTTGCCGAAGCTGCGATGTACCCGCCCATTACACCAAACGCCTTGCCCAATGTGCCTTCGATCACGCTCAGCCGGTCCATGACCCCCTCGCGTTCAGCGATGCCGCCACCGCGCGGACCATAGAGGCCAACGGCGTGAACTTCGTCCAGATAGGTCATCGCGCCATACCGATCGGCGAGATCGCAAATCTCGGCAATCGGAGCGATGTCGCCGTCCATTGAATAGACGCTTTCAAAGGCGACCATCTTCGGCGTATTTGCCGGAAGGGCCCGCAATTTCGCCTCCAGATCGTCCAGATCATTGTGCTTCCAGATCACTTTGCTTGCGCCGGAATGGCGGATACCTTCGATCATCGAGGCATGGTTCAGCGCATCCGACAGCACGACCAGCCCCGGAATACGCGCGCACAGTGTGCCAAGCGCGGCCCAGTTTGACACATAGCCCGAAGTGAACAGCAGCGCTGCCTCCTTACCGTGCAGATCGGCGAGTTCAGCCTCAAGCAGAACATGATCGTGCGAAGTGCCGGAAATATTGCGCGTCCCACCCGCGCCCGCGCCAGTGCGATCCAAAGCTTCGTGCATCGCGGCTAGCACCTTCGGGTGCTGGCCCATGCCGAGGTAATCGTTCGAGCACCAGATCGCCACCTCGCCCGGCCCGTTATGACATGTAGCGGAGGGAAACGCACCGCGATGCCGTTCTAGCTCGGCAAAGAAGCGGTAGTTGTGTTCGTCCTTCAGCTTGGTCAGCTGATTTGCAAGGATGGCTTCGTAATTCATCGGTGTTCAGTTCTCGGCAGCTTGTTGGATTATCGAGTCGAGCAGACCCTCAACCTTGTCCATCGGCCCATCGGGATAGTCCCGGCGTCCGATTGTCACCCCATCGTCCGTTTCAACGACGAAAATGCCGTACGGGCAATGGGCAATGTTCATCGGGTCGGCCTCCATCACCTCGCGGCTGACAACGGCTGAGCAGAACACGAAGATTTCCGCTTCCTTGAACAGCATCTTGTCACTGCCGACGTCCGCGCCGGTTCGAGCCAGCATTTCGCCAACATGACTGACGTAGTCGATCACCAGCCCTTGACCAATGATCGCACTTTCGACGGCAAAGGCCGCATCGTCAAAGGTGCCTTCAAAGGGATAGATCGCGGCGTCCTGCGCCAAGACGGGCGTCGCGCTTAGCAATAGGGGCATCAGAAATCGTTTCATGTGTGTCACCTCGGTTGTCTAGTAAAGCTGCCCGGCCTACGCCGGGCAAGCGATGATCTGGATCAATTCACGAGAAGTTTCGGATCAAGGCCGGATCACCGTCCAGCCAGCCTCGTTCAGCGTCATCAAATCGACAACCCCAGCCGGAACATGTTCTGCGATCTCGACTATCGGGATATCCTTGCCCTCTTTCTTGCTCATACCGGTGATGGTGTTGCCACATGCAGCGAAGCTGACATTAGGCATCGAGGCTCCAAATGAATTGAGGCGTTCCAGAACCGGAGAGGTGTCAGTGCGCAGCATGTGCAGCCCGGCATTGAATGCAACGATGCGGATTTCGACCGTTTCACCGATGCTTTCGTAGTGCCGCGTGACATTGGCAGCCACGTTCAGAACCGTGGTCATTTTCTGGGGGTCATTATCACTGACCTGAAGCGCCAGGCGGTGATCGGTGAAACTTTCTTCAGCGGCCATTGTCTGAAGCGGAATCAAACTCAGCGCCAATATAGCCAAAGCTTTCAGGAACTTGGTCATTTTATTTCTCCGGTTAGATTGAGGGCAAATAGAAATGCCAGTTCAACCTCCGAATGATCGGAGGTACTCTGTTACGGCTTCAATGTCCGCTTCACTCTTTAGACCGGCAAAGCTCATCTTGGTGCCTTGCAGATACGCTTTGGGATTTGCCAGAAATGCAGCGAGGCTTTCGTTGTCCCACACCTGCCCAGCATCGGCGGCGCTCTGAAACGCGTTGGAATATCTGAAACCGTCCAATCCGCCGATCGTACGCCCCAAGACGCCATTGAGATGCGGCCCGGTCTTGTTCCTGGCGCCCTCGCCAACCGAGTGACACGATTTGCAGCGCCGGAACGCCTTTTCGCCAGCGGCCATAAGGGCCGGATCGGGTGCATCTGCGTCTTTGATTGCGACAGGCGCCTCTGCATTGGCGACTTGCGCAACGGGTTCATCCTCTGCAACTCCGCCCTCGCCCATGTGAACACTTCCGGCGACCCGCTCCTTGCCCCATTCGACCCCGCCGAGCGCGGCAAGTTGCTGTTCCATGAAACTTTCAGCCATCGACCCGTCATCAGCCGGAGTCACACCCACATCCGTCGATTTCCGGGTGATCGTGGCGGCTGTCGCTTTGCAGTTCGCCATACAGGGCTCGGCGTGCCATTGCGCGTATTCGACCTCGTCGCGATCATCGACCACGAAGCCATCGACATTGCCCAAAGTCACATTGCTGAACGTGGCTTGGCTGAGGGTGAAATCTTCGTCCACCACATCGTTGGAAAAAAGGATGTAGGCGGTGATCGCGTAGACCTCATCATCGCTCAGCGTACCTGCGTTTCCGAAGGGCATCGAGCGATGCACGTAGTCCCAGACGGTCGACAGATAAGGCCAGTAGGATCCCACCGTCTTGACCGGATCTTCATCGGCCAGAGTATCGAACCCGCCAGCCAGCACCGGCCAGTTATCGCGGCCTTCGGCGAAATCGCCGTGGCACGAGGCGCATTTTTCGGTGAAGACCTCTTCGCCCGTCAAGACGTCGCCCGACCCACCGGGAAGGCCGCGCCCATCGGGCAGAACATCAACGTCCCAGGCGGCAATCTCCTCGGGCAGCGCGGCGCGGCCCAGATTGAGCGGTTGACCCGATTCAGCTGTCATCGGCTCAGCGGTCGGCTGTGCTGCGCCCGACGGGACGGACTGAAGCTGGGCCTGCAGCGCCGCAATCTGCCGCTCGGCACTCTCGGCCTGCTGTGCTGCCGCGGCGCGCAGCTCGGCCATCTGCGCCACCGTCGCCGCCTTCAAATCGCCCAGCGCAGCCTCCAGATCGCCCGTTTCGGCGGACTGTGCAGTGAATGCGGCGCGCGCTTCGTCAAGACTGGTCTGCAACGTCGCGATCCGATCCTCGCCGTACCCATTCGTCGACACTCCGTATGCCACACCCAGCAACAGCGCAGTGCCTCCGGCCGCTGAAATCGCGAGACTGGAATTAGGAAACTTCGACATTTTCGGCCCTCCCGTCCGCTGCCAGCGCCCAGGTCTGGATACCGTTGTTGTGGTAGACCGAGTTCTCGCCCCGCACATCGCGCAGCTGATCCTTGGTCGGCTGGACATAGCCGGTCTCGTCTATCGCGCGGGCCTGCAGCAGCCAGGGTTCGCCGTTCCATTCGGTGTCCAGATAGAAGCGCGTCAACGCCTTGCTGTCACCCTGACGGCCCAGGCGCGCCGTTTCCCAACTCATGCCGCCGTCCTTGGACACATCGACGCGGGTGATCTGACCGTGGCCCGACCAGGCCAGTCCGGTGATGACCAGCGGTCCGGTCCCGTGGGTGATCGGCTGTTGCGGACTGGGCGAGGTGATGACCGATTTCGCATCCATCACCCAGGTCCATTTCCGCGCAGTCCCGTCGGCTAACACGTCGGTGTATTTCGAGGTTTCCTCGCGGCTTTCAACGGCCATGTCGGTCACTTCAATCCGGCGCAGCCATTTGACCCAGAGGTTCCCCTCCCACCCCGGCACGACCAGACGCACGGGATACCCGTGTTCTTTCCTCAGCGCCTCACCGTTGGCCTTGAAGGCGACCAGTACATCGTCCAGCGCCTTCTCCATCGGGATCGAGCGCCCGTTGGACGAGGCATCGGCGCCCTCGACGTAGACCCATTTGTCCGCCAGATCGCCTGCAGCGCCCAATCCGGCTTCGTTCAGTAGCGCGCGCAGCGGGATGCCGGTATATTCCATGTTGTGGATCATGCCGTGCGTAAACTGCACGCCGTTCAACTGCGCCCCGGCCCATTCCATGCCGGTGTTCGCGGCGCATTCGCAGAAATAGACGTGGTTTTCGCGCGGGAACCGTTCGAGGTCTTCATAGGTGAACACCAGCGGCTGATCGACCAGACCATTAATCATCAGGCGGTAGTTTTCCTTGGCCAGCTCAATCGCACCGGAGTGGTGCCGCTCGAATGCGCAGCCCTGCGGCGTGATCGTCCCGTCCAGCGCATGAATCGGCGTGAAATTGATCGAGCTGATCGGGTCAGCTGTCAGCCACGGCACATTGCGGCGGATCACGTCCGCCTCAAAACGGATCGGCAGGCCGTAAGGCGTCGCGTCGACCGGATCGCCGGTGTAGATCGCCCAGTCCTGGGTTTCGGTGATCAGCGGATCGGGGTTGGCGGCGGCGCGCCCGGCAATGGCGGCTGCGGAACCTGCCAGCGCGCCACGCAAAATCCCTCGCCGCGTCGTTGTCTTGTTGCTCATGGATTGTCCCTAGGCGTTGATGATCTCGACCGAGTTATTTGGCTCCAGCGACACGGTGCCCTTTGTCTTGATGTGCGCCTCGACCACATCCCAGATCGGCGGACCCTCGGTCTCCTCGTTGACGCTCGCCCAACCGGCGACGACGTACGCACGGCCCGGATCAATCGCTTCGCCTGTCTTGAGCAGAGTCATATCACTGATCCGCTGACCCTGCGGTTTGGCAATATCAATCCGGTAGCCGAGGCCACCTGTGCGCACCATGTCGCCGCCCTGCTGGAAGAAAGGATCAGGGTTAAAGATGTTGTCGGCGACGTCTTCCAGCACGATCTTCAGGAACTCGCCGGTCATCTCTGTCCGGTAAGCCTCCGGGTAGGTCATCGAGGTGACGTTCCAGATGTCTTCCCGGGTGATGTCCTGCCCCGGAATGACCGACGGACCCCAGCGCACGCCTGGGGACAGGGCAATTTCCGCATCGCGCTGGCTGAGCAAAGCGTCGCAGATCAGATCGTCCCAGGTGCCGTTGAAATTGCCCCGGCGGTAGAGCAGCGTGTCCGTCTGCCCGATCACCTCGGACAGCGCCGCTTTGTAGGGCGCGCGTTCGGCCTCGATCACCGCGGCAACCTCAGCATCCGCTGAAATCACGTCCGAGAAGATCGGGATCAGCTTGTGGCGGAAGCCCATCATCCGACCCTGCTGGATGTCCAGATCGACCCGGCTTACAAATTTCCCGTTCGACCCGGACGGCACGATGATCGTCCCACCCGCCAGCACCGGTTCGGGCAGCGCGTCGTGGGTGTGGCCCGACAGGATCACGTCGATGCCGGTGACGATGGTCGCCATCTTCTTGTCAACGTCAAAGCCGTTGTGACTGAGCAGCACGACGCATTCCGCGCCTTCGGCCCGAACTTTGTCGACAACCTCCTGCATGTGTTCATCGCGGATACCAAACGAGAATTCCGGGAACATCCAGCCGGGGTTAGCAATCGGCATATAAGGGAAGGCTTGACCGATGACGGCAATTTTGACGCCACCGCGTTCGAAAAATTTGTACGGCGGGAACAGATCGACAGGCTCATCCCATTCGACATCGAAAATGTTCTGGCCAAGTGCCGCGAAGGGCAGCCCCTCGACCAGTTCGGTCATCCGCTCGCTGCCCAGCGTGAATTCCCAATGAAAGGTCATCGCGTCGGGTTTCAGCGTGTTCATCACGTTGACCATATCCTGCCCAGCGGTCTGGTAGCAGGTGTAAGAGCCATGCCAGGTGTCGCCGCCATCCAGCAGCAGCGCGTCAGGGCGGTCCGCGCGAATGGAGTTTATCACGGTGGCCACCCGGTCCAGCCCGCCCATGCGGCCATAGCCCTCAGCCAACGCGGTGAAATCCCCAGAACTAAGCGCGTAATGCGACGGGCTGCCGTCGTCGATGCCATAGAGGCGTCGGAAATCGGCGCCGGTGACATGGGGCACCACGCCCTTATTCGCACCCACTCCGATGTTCACCGACGGCTCCCGGAAATGGATCGGAACCATCTGGGCGTGAATATCGGTGACATGAATCAGAGAGACATTGCCGAAGGTGTCGAACTCAAGCAACTGGTCCTGCGTCAACCGCTGCTGAGCCGCCAGCCGCGCCCAATTTCCGAAACCCGACCCGCCGACAATCGCCGAGGCCGCCATGGATGCTTGCAGAAAGTCGCGACGCGAGATCATCGGATGCTCCTGTTCATATGCGCATTGTTGAATGCGTATAGGTAGAAAAAAGCCCGCCCCCCGAAAGGAGCGGGCCGGATGCTTGGGCCTTAGTTACGGACGGCAGGTGTCTCGACCGACAGGCCCTGACCGCGCGATGCGATGTAAAGTTCCAACGCCTTGAACTCTTCCGAGCCCTCCTTGAACGGAGTCGCGCGGATGTTCGACATGCAGCCCTTGAATCGGCCGTGCGTCGTGTTGATCTTGGCATTCTTCAAGCGATACAGCGGAAACCCGTTGATCTGACCCTGGCTGAGATGGTCTGCACGGATCATGTTGCCGTAGTTGTCCTCGTGACAATTCGAACAGGCCATGTCGAGTTGACCAACGCGTGTGTAGTACAACTCCTTACCACGCTCCCAAAACGGCGCTGCATCACCCTCGATGGCCACATTCATGGTCATGCCGCGCGACTGATGCGCGATCAGCGCGGTCATGGCCGACATCTTGGCACCAGAATACTTCCACGGCTCAGCACCCATACGATCCGTCACGCATTCGTTGACAAGATTGGTCATGGTGACCAACTCTCCGTCCTCAACGCGCGGAAGCGTCGACTTCAACCCAGCAAAATCCGCCACATCTTCATGGCAGGTCGAACAGGATTTACCCTCGCTCCCCTCAACCGTGTCCCACTGGTCAATCGCCTGATCGAGGAACAGGAAAGCCGGATTGTCAAAATCGTCCAGTTGCAACGCCTGCGTTTCGTCCGCACGGAACGTCCAGCCCGAATAGAGCGTGCTGACATTTTCCATATGCTCCGGGGCGTCCACCTCGGTTACGAAAACCTCGCCTTCGATTGCCAGCGTCGAATCCTCGCCAGCATAGGCTAATGAGGCGGCAAATATGGCTGCCGTGGCTACCAGGTATTTTTTCATTTTATTCCTCCCTGTCGCGTCAGCCAATCAGCTTACCTCGATCGACTTGGTCGTCTCGTAGACCGAGCCATCGTCGTCATACCATGTGAACGTAAACTCGCCCGATTCCGGCACGGTTGCTTCGAACTGAAAATACGGGTTGGTCGAGATTGCCGGTTCCAGCGTCACGTCGATGACGTTCTGGCCGTTGAAATCTGCAACGAACCGATTGATGATCGAGCGCGCGATCGGATTGCCGTCGCCATCTTTGCGCTGGCCCGATTCCATCTTGTGGCTGATCAGCGTCTTGATCGTGATCACCTCACCCGCAGAAGCGGACTTCGGAACTTTGACGCGGGGTTTTACACCTTCTGCCATATTACTTCTCCCTGTCTCGCTTAGCCGCCGCAGCCGCCAATGGTTACTTTCACGGCCGCGTCGGCGCGCACGAACGATCCGTCTTCCATCTTCGCAACGGCGATGACGTTCTGGCTTTTGGCCAGACGAATACGGGTCGAGGCACTGCGCGACGGGTTCAGCGGGCCGAAATTGAAGGTCGCAACTGCCGGAACCGGATTGCCATCGGCAAAGATCGCAACCGCAACCGCGCCGGGTGCGTCGACTTCGATCGGCACCGTGTTGCCATTCTCGGCAATCTCGGGCGCGGTCAAAACCAACGCGCCGCTGCCAGCTTCGGCACCACCGGTGAATTCGGCGATCAGATCATCGGTTGCCGACGCGAACGCAGGCATTCCGGCGAGGGCGGTGCCCGCGAAGGCAGCCGACCCCAGTACAAATACGTCTCGACGTGTGAGTGTCATGCTTTTCTCCCCGACGTCATTCTTTGAGTGTCAAAAGATAGGCAACCACATCCTCGACCTGCTGTGCAGACAGGATGGACTTGCCTTCGAACTTCTCCAACGGACGTTCATATCCGTCGTCGATGTAGAATGCCGGCATGATCGTACCTTCGAACATCTTCTTGGAATTCGAGACGATGCCGCGCAACTCAGCCTCGGTCCAGCGATCTGCCACACCGTCCAGGGGTGGGCCGACTTCGCCGTGGAACGGCTGTTCTTCCATGTCGGCGTTCATGTGGCAGGCCAGACAATTGCCCAGCTTGCGCCCCATGGCAACTTTGCGGCCCTCGGCCGCGTCGCCGGCTTGCCCGGTAAGTGAGTCCTCGACTGCACCGTCGGCGAACGCCACCATCATCGGTTTGACGTCCTGTGCGATCAGCGGTGATGCGAGAATAGCGGCGAATCCGGTCGCCAAAGCTAAACTTTTCATGAGCCCTCCCTAAGCTCGGATTTTCGGTAGCCTACGGCACACAGTCCGCATCATGCAACAACAAATTCCAATAATTGAATTTCAGTGACCGTCAGTCTGTGAACCCGTCGTCTCGCTCTTTAATGCGCCTCGCGTGGTAGCGTTGAAAATCTTCATCGGTATCAAGCAGGTACCGCTTTTCGAGAACCCATGTCATCAAATCCAACGTCGTGCCTTTTGAAAACGCGCCAGGCATCGCAGCAACTGCGGCCTGTGGTGCCGTCAGGCCTTGCGGCACTTCTTCGGGCAGATACATGACCGTCGGAGTGAACAGAATGCCCCATTTTCGGGCCATCTGTTTTTCGCTCAGAGTTTCGCCGTCGAAATCCATAACCTGGGTATCGCCATGCAGGTTCAGTTGGACGACAAAATAGTTGTCTTCGATGAATGCAGTGACGTCCGGGTCCGGAAAGACCTCGTTGTGCATTTTGGTGCAGTAAACGCAGCCGCGCTGTTCGAACATCAGCATCAAGCGCTTGCCCTCGGCATTTGCCTCGGCGAGGTCTTCGTTCAGGTCCTTGAACGTGTCACGCATCCAGGGCGTCTTGTGCAGGCCGTCGTCGCCAAGTTCGGCGGCATTCACGCCAGTTGCAAATGCAACAGCGAGAAGCGCAAGGATCAATCGTCTCATCAAGTATCCTCCCAGTGTCAGCCCACAGCGCTGAACGACGGGAATGTGTCCAGCATCCATTGGGCAATAATATTGATAGTGTTTGTCGCGATCAGAATACCAAAGACGATCAGCAGAACGCCCATCAGCTTTTCGATCAGGCCAAGATGGCGGCGGAACCGCGCCATCCAGGACATGAATGGGCCGATGAACAGCGCCGCGATCACGAACGGCAACGTCATGCCCAGCCCGTATGCAAACAGCAGGAACACCCCCTGCCCGACCGTGTCTTGCCCGGCAGCGGTAAACAGGATCGCCGCCAGAACCGGCCCGACGCAGGGGGTCCAACCGAAGGCAAAGGCCAGACCGATCACATAGGCCCCGACATAGCCAAGGTTCGAGGTGTCGCCCGCGTCCGAGCGCAACTGCCGGTACAACAGCCCGATCCGGATGACGCCCAAGAAATGCAATCCCATAGCAATGATGATCGCCGCCGCAATCCAGCGCAGAACGTCGAAGTATTCGCGCACCACTTGCCCGAAGGCGGTGGCCGTTGCGCCCAGCCCCATGAACACCGTGATGATGCCCAGAGCGAACAGTATCGACGCAAGGAAGGCACGGCGGCGGACAGCAGGCGTAACGCTGGCGCCCTCGGCGATCTGGTTCATCCCCACCCCGGCCAGATACGACAGATAGAACGGCACAATTGGCAGGATGCAGGGCGACAGGAACGACAAAAGTCCTGCTAAAACAGCTCCGAAATAGGTGACATCGAACATGGCAGCCGTTCAGGATTGTTGAAGAATTCAAATATTAGATTATGTTCGCGAGTGCAGATCGTCAATCGGAGCATCACGTGAGCAGGATCAGGGCAGCTATCATCGCACTTGTGTTTGCCTTGCCTACCGGAGCCTGGGCCGAAACTTTATTGCTTATGGCAGAAGAGGATGGCTGCTTTTGGTGCGAGCGATGGAACGACGAAATTGCCGAAATCTACCCGAAGACGGCCGAAGGCAAGGCTGCGCCGTTGCGCCGTTATGATCTGCACGGCCCGGTTCCCGCAGACGTGACTCTGACGTCCAGCGTGCGCTTCTCTCCGACGTTTTTGCTGATCCGAGATGGCATCGAGGTTGAGCGGTTGGAGGGGTATCCGGGCGAGGATTTCTTTTGGGGATTGCTGGCGCTGATGCTGGACCGGGCCGGCGTTGCCACAGACGAAACGGGATAGTGCATATCTCATTGGACCCAAAGCCACAGCAAGATATGACGCAATCGCGCCTGCCCGTCTTCGATGAGAACACCTGCCCCGAGGACATGGAAAAAATGATGCGCAACGCGATGCGCGCGTCGGCCTTCCTCAAGGCGATCAGCCACGAAGGCCGTCTGATGATCCTGTGTCATCTGGCCTCGGGCGAAAAATCTGTGACCGAGCTTGAAGATCTGCTGTCAGCCCGCCAGGCGGCCGTCTCACAGCAACTGTCCCGCCTGCGGCTGGAAGGGCTGGTTACGCCACGGCGCGAGGGCAAGGCGATCTATTATCGGCTGACGGATGATCGCCCTCGCCAGATCATCGAAATTGTCTACGATCTGTTTTGCAGGTCGACCTGAGCGCCGGGACGCCCCCGGACAATTTATAGGGCTGCTATGCTGGACGCACTCGGCGAAGCCAATACTGCTGCATTGATCGGCTTGCTCGGCGGCCTCGCGCTGGGTCTGGCAGCCCGGATCGGGCGGTTTTGCACGTTGGGGGCGATCGAAGACGCGCTTTACTCCTCGGACGACCGGCGGCTGCGAATGTGGGCAATTGCGCTTGCTGTGGCAATCATTGGCACGCACATGGCGATGCAGACTGGCCTATTGAACGCCGCGGACACCGCCTACCTTGGCCGGGTCTGGAACCCGCTGGCGACCGTGATTGGCGGGCTGCTTTTCGGCTATGGCATGGCCATGTCAGGCAACTGCGGCTACGGCGCTCTGGCTCGATTGGGCGGAGGCGATCTGCGCTCGCTGGTTATCGTCATCGTGATGGGACTGTCCGCCTATGTCGTCATGTCCGGCCCGCTCGCGCACGCCCGGATATGGCTGTTTCCCGTCGATGCGAATCCGACCGGACCGCAAGGTTTCAGCCTACTGGCCAATAACTTGCTCGGCTGGCAGCCGGTCTTGACCGGGTTGGTCTTTGGAGGCCTGCTGCTTGCCCTTGGATTGGGTAGCCGAGCCATGTTGCACTCTCCGGGACACGTGTTTTGGGGTGCGGTTGTCGGGTTGTCGGTTGTATCGGGCTGGGTCGGGACGGCGTGGATCGCCAACAACGGTTTCGCCATAGAACCGGTCGAGACCCATACTTTCGCCGCCCCCATTGGCGATACGATCTTCTACGGCATGACCGCATCCGGCAACACCCTGTCGTTCAGTGTCGGGTCCGTCATCGGCGTCATTGCCGGGGCGGTTTTGGGATCATTCTCCAAGGGACATTTCCGGTGGGAAGCCTGCGAAGACCCGCGCGAGCTCCGCCGCCAGATCGGCGGCGCCGCAATGATGGGGGCCGGAGCCGTCCTGGCAGTGGGATGCAGCGTCGGTCAGGGCATCTCGGCCTTTTCAGTTTTGGCCTTTAGCGCACCTGTTGCGACACTCTGCATATTTTGTGGAGCGGCGCTGGGGCTTCGGCAACTCATAACGGGTTACCTGCCCGCTGAATGAACAGCAGTCAGTGAATCCTCCGGGGGATTTGACGAGGCTATCGCAGGCGCGGCTTCACGCTGACACCTCGCTAGTCACGCACACCTGGCGGATGCCTAGCTCATCGTAAATCTGTGATTGAAACCTTAGATAATTTTGGCAGGATACTTCGAATAGCGGGCGGATTATTAGGCCGCAGGAGCAGATTGTCATTCTGACGCTCTAAACTTCGTACTCGCCAATAGGTCTGAGTGAGGGTGTGCCAGAACAGGTCTAGTCTTGTGGACGGCAAGGTCACTGCAAATGCTCGCCTTCACCAAGTCATTCACATTTCTTTGGCTGAGGTTGAGCACGGCGTGGACAAGAGGCATCTCTCGAAATCCCATCGGATAGGTTTCTTTTCAGCCAATCCAGCGGCGAACACTCGCTTGACTGATACTCCGGGAGGAATATTCTCTAGCAATCCATACCAGTTAGATGGTCTTATGATTTAACCAGACACACAGAAATGGTGGGCATAATGCTTAATTCAGTCATCAGATTCTTTTGTTACTCGGCGGTGATTACAGCCGCGTGGATTTTACCGGCCGCGGCACAACCGGTGGGCGAAGTGGTTAATGTGTCGGAGGGCGCGAGTTTCCTGCGAGGTGGAGCCCGGATCGCAGTCGAAGCGCGTGCGTCCGTGGACCGTGGCGATACGATTGTCACAAATCGTTCCGGACAGGTCGAGATCGTGTTTAATGACGACACCAAACTTGCAATTGGACCTGGCTCGAAGCTTGTCGTTTCGGATGTATTGATGACAGCATCCAACCGGGCTGAGCGCTTTACCTTGCGCGCGATAACCGGAACCTACCGCTTTTTGTCGGGCAACAGCCGCAAAGAGGTCTAGGAAATCCGTACCCCCTCCGCGACCATGGGAATCCGAGGCACCAAGTTCGACTATACCATTGTTACGAACACACTGACCGACTTGGTTACATTCCAAGGCAACGTCTTGCTATGTAACGAGGCGAACTCTTGCGCGTTCGTTTCGGGCGCATGTTCAGTGGGTCAGGCCCCTAGCTTCTCGCCCGTTCGCGCACCTGAAGATACCGGAGAACGCGATGCAATCATCCGCAGCGATATGCCGTTCGTATTGGACCAATCGACGTTGTCGCGTGCGTTCCAGGTGAATATCGCATCTTGTGGAAACATCGGCCCAATCCCGGACGGGTATCGTCCGTATCGTGAAGACCCCAACGCAGGGCCACAGCCTTTGGGCGAAGATCGCAAACAGGAAGATGAAATTATCATTGAAGAAGAAGATCCCTACTACGAAACGTTCTGAGCCTAAGGGGACAGACGTTGATTTGCCCGCGGCCAAACGGCTTTTAGCGGCCCGGTTGGCCAGAAGCGATGCACTCTTGTAGGTACAGTCCGAGGATTCAGCAGGCGTTTCCCCAGCAATAGACTGACAGCGCATGTCTGACGTCAGCACCCGCCGGGCAGATTTAGGTGTTTGAGCAACGGAGGATTTCTGGTTCATCGAAGCCGTTATGGAGCGAAGATGAACAAGAAATCCGGAACATCGAAAGACGCCGCTGACAAGCTGGTCAGAGGCATCAAACGCAAGACGCGCAAGCACTACTCAGCTGAGGAGAAGATCAGGATTGTCCTGGCCGGCCTGCCCGGCGAGGAGAGCATTGCTGCGCTGTGCCGCCGCGAGGGCATCGCTGAGAGCCTTTACTATTCCTGGCCCAAGGACCTCGAAGCTACGAAGAACCGGCTTGCAGGTGACACAGCCCGTCAGGCGACGTCCCCTAAAGTCAAAGATCTGCGCTCGGAATCCGCTGCGTTGAAAGAGGTGGTTGAGGTGCCCCTAGATTTGTAGACGCTTTGTCCCCTAACTTTGAGGTCAGAAGGCCGACATGGGGACAAGCAATTACAGCGACGATTTCAAGCGCGACGCGGTGCATCAGGTGATTGTGCGCGGATATCCGGTTCGTGAGATTTCCAATCGTTTGGGCGTCAGCACGCACTCTCTGTACAAATGGATTAAGCAGTTTTCCGAACAAACGTCGAAGGCCCAGGCTGTGGATCATGAGGCTGAGAAGCGGGAGCTGGCGCGCGTGGGGAACCAAACCGACGTGCTGATGATCGACGCCACACACCTGAAAGCGCATCGCACGGCGTCCAGTCTTGGGCTTAAAAGGGGGGAAGAGGCCTCCTCATTGGGCTGACGAAGGGGGGTCTGAACTCTAAATTGCACGCCGTCACGGATGCTCTTGGTCGCGCTATCCAGCGATTTCTGACCGCAGGAAACGTCAGCGACCATATCGGAGCGCGGGCGATGAGGTCGTCTTTGCCCAAGGCTGCTTGGATGCTGGCAGATCGTGGCTACGATGCCGATTGGTTCCGTAACGGTCTGAAAAATATGGCGATTGAGCCTTGCATCCCGTCACGCAAATCACGAAAACGACCCATCCCATACGACAAGATCCGTTACAAACTGCGCCACAAGATCGAGAACATGTTCGGCAAGCTCAAAGATTGGCGACCTATCGCTACCCGATACGACAGATGCCCAGAACTGCCCCTATCCACAATCGCCCTCGCAGCAACTGCCCTGTTCTGGTTAAGAGTCCCGAGCCTAGCTGAGCAAATAAGTTTCAAGCGTAGCGTCCATTCCATCATCCCAAATCAACTTTAGCCATTTCTTAAAGGCGTCTGCAAAACGGGCCTGCTCTGCCAGGTTGCCATAATATTGAGTTTGAGCAAGCCAAACTGCGGGGTCAGTTTGGGCGGCTTGGGCCACTTTCTGCAATTCATCCCAAAAGGGATCGTTCGGCTCGATCTGGCTGCCATTCTCGCGGGTGCCGGCACACATGCGGGCCCAAACGGCCGAAACCAGCGCAAGCCCATCGATTGGCGTGCCTGCGGACAGGCCGTCGCGGATTGATGGGATAATAAATCCTGGATGGCGCGATGATCCGTCAAAAGCCACGCGGCGGGTTGTGTCAACGATATGCGGGTTTGAGAATCGCTCTGCAATAACGTCCACATAGCCCTCTGGGGTCATGCCGGGCACAGCTCTGACAAGGGGAGCGATTTCTTCTCGTGCAAGCTTGCTGAACAAGCCCGCGACCTTTTCATTGGCCATGCAGTCGGCGATTGTTGCGAGCGATAAGACCTCGCCAATGCCCGCGATCGCCTGGTGCCCGCCATTTAGAATGCGGATCTTCAAGGCCTCATAATCGCGGACATTGTCGGTAAATATGACGCCCGCCTTGTCCCAGCACGGGCGGCCCGCGCAGAAACTGTCTTCAATAGCCCACTGGCGAAAATTCTCGTGGGTGACCGGAACCGCATCGTCAATTCCTAGCGCAAGCACCAGTTCCCGTTCTTTCGGACCAGTCGCAGGCACGATGCAATCGACCATCGAATTGGGGAAACTGCAATTGCAGTCAATCCAATCTGCCAGATCCGGATCGGACAACCGCGCCAATGACACAACAACCTGACGTAGGATTGCACCGTTGCCCTGCAGGTTGTCACAACTCAGGCCCGTGAAAGGGCCGACGCTGGTCTCCCGCCTCACGCGCAACGCGGCAACCATTGCGCCAAAGGCGGTTTTTGGCGTTGACGGGTGGGTGGAATCAAAGACGACATCGGGATGCGAGGCATCAAACCCCTTTGTGACGGGATCTATGTAATAGCCGCCCTCGGTGACAGTCAGGGTGACGATCCCGATCTCAGGCCGGGCCATCTGCGCAATCAACGGAGCGTTTTCTGGATGGATTGGGACATAGTCGATCATTGACCCGACCACTTCGGCCGAACGGCCCTCGGGCGCCAACTCGATTAGTGTGGTCAGGTGGTCTTGTGCAACCAGCATTCGTCGCTGTTCTTCATCATAAGGCCTGACACCTGCGCCGATAATGGCCCAGTCCTGTGCGTGTCCCCGTTGCATGAGGCTGTGCAAATACCAAGCTTGGTGCGCGCGGTGGAAATTGCCCACGCCGATATGAACAATACCCGCCGTCAGTTTTGTACGGTCATAGGTCGGGACTCTGACGCCATCTGGTAGGTGTCCAAGGGTCGAGTTGGACAGTCTTGTTGCCGGTTGTTCTGCCATCAGCTCATCCAGTTTCCGCCATCCACATTATAGGTTTGGGCCACAACATAAGAGGCATCATCGCTGGCAAGGAACACAGCCATGCCGGTCAGGTCATCTGGTGTACCCATCCGCCCATAAGGGACGGCCTCACCGACCTCTCGCTTCTTCTGGCCGGGCGATTTGCCTTCGTATTTGGCAAAGAACGCATCGACGCCATCCCAATGTTCACCATCGACAACACCGGGCGCGATGGCGTTCACGTTGATGCCATGCTGGATCAGGTTAAGGCCGGCAGATTGGGTGAGCGAAATCACGGCAGCCTTGCTTGCGCAATAGACGGCAACAAGGCTTTCGCCGCGCCTCCCGGCTTGGCTGGCCATGTTGATAACACGGCCTTTGATGCCTCGGTCGATCATATGCTTGGCGACGGCCTGCAAGGTAAAGAGTGTACCCGCAACATTGACGTCAAAGACGCGGGCGTAGTCCGCGCGCATGATCTCATCTATCGGGGCGGCCGAGAATATCGCGGCGTTGTTGATCAGGATATCGATCTGTCCGAAAGCATCGACAGTGGTTGCAACAGCCGCATCTATGCTGGCCTGATCGGTCACATCCATCTGCACGGCAATGGCGGCCTTGCCAATGTAAGCAGCGGCAGATCTAGCACGATCAATGCTAATGTCGGCAATTGCGACCTTCGCACCCTCAGCCGCATACGCCTTGGCAAAAGCCGAACCGATTCCGCGTGCGGCCCCAGTGATAAGGGCAGATTTGCCAGCCAGTCTCATTAGGCGATCCGCAGGCCTTGGGCGTCGAAGCGATGGATCTCATCAGCCCTTGGAGTCAGGTGGATCGTGTCGCCGTGCTTAAGGCTCACATCCCCTATGGCCCGCACTGTTACCATCTCGGCCAAACCGGTGTTGTGGATGTGGAAGAACGTGTCAGAGCCTAAATGCTCTGCCACTCCCACAGTGCCCCGCCATTGGCCGCCACTTTCGACGACATCGATGTGTTCAGGACGGACACCAATAGTGTGAGCGTCGTGTTTGGCTGCCTCTTCACCGGTGATCAGGTTCATCTTTGGCGACCCGATGAACCCGGCCACGAATGTGTTGCGCGGGGTACGGTACAGTTCCAGTGGAGTGCCGACCTGTTCAATGACCCCGGCATGTAACACGACGATCTTATCGGCCATGGTCATCGCTTCGACCTGATCATGGGTCACATAGACCATAGTTGTCTCAAGACGTTTGTGCATCTCGCTGATCTCAAGACGCATACCGACGCGCAATGCTGCGTCTAAGTTCGACAACGGCTCGTCAAACAGAAATGCTGCTGGTTCACGGACGATTGCACGTCCAATCGCAACCCGCTGGCGCTGACCTCCGGACAGTTGCCCAGGGCGTCGATCCAGATAGTCGGTCAAATTCAGAACCGACGCTGCACCCTCAACCCGTTTGTTGATTTCGGCCTGATCCATTTTGGCCATCCTCAGCGGGAAGGCGATGTTTTTGCGAACAGACATATGTGGGTAGAGCGCGTACGATTGGAAAACCATCGCAAGGCCGCGCTTGGCAGGCACAACGTCCGTGGCATCAGTTCCGTCGATATCAATATGGCCCGATGTGATGTCCTCAAGCCCTGCAATCAGTCGCAGCAGGGTAGATTTGCCGCAACCAGACGGGCCAACAAAGACAGTGAATTCACCATCGTGAATGGTCAGGTCCAGCGGCGGTATGACTTGAGTGTCGCCAAAGCTTTTGGTCACCTGGTTCAGTTGGATTTGTCCCATATTTCAGGTTCCTTTTCTTAGCGTCATTTATTTAACGGCGCCGAAAGTCAGGCCGCGGACCAGTTGTTTCTGGCTGAACCAGCCGAGAATGAGGATCGGCGCGATGGCCATCGTCGACGCCGCGCTGAGTTTTGCAAAGAACAGACCCTCTGGGCTGGAATAGCTGGCAATAAACGCCGTCAGCGGAGCCGCGTTGGCGGCTGTCAGATTCAGTGTCCAGAAAGCTTCGTTCCACGCGAGAATGAAGTTGAGTAGCAGTGTGGAAGCGATACCGGGGATGGCCATAGGGGTGAGCACATAGAGGATTTCCTCTTTGAGCGTAGCGCCGTCCATCCGTGCGGCCTCTAGGATTTCTCCCGGGATTTCTCTGAAGTACGTGTAAAGCATCCAGACGATGATCGGCAGGTTGATCAACATCAGAACAACCATCAGGCCAATACGAGTGTCGAGCAGATTGAATTGCACGAAAATCAACGAGATCGGATACAGCACACCCACCGCTGGCAGCATCTTGGTCGACAGCATCCACAGCAAGATATCTTTGGTACGAACCGAAGGTACGAACGCCATGGACCATGCGGCTGGGACAGCAATCAATATGCCAAGCAAGGTTGACCCGCCTGCAAGTATGACTGAATTCCACAGGAACTTCATATAATCAGATCGCTCCTGAACAATCGCGTAGTTCTCCAACGTCCAGTCAAAGTTAAAGAACAATGGTGGGTCGTTGATCGCCTGCGCCTCTGTCTTAAAGCTGGTCAGGATCGTCCAGAAGATCGGGAAGAAGATGATCAGGCCAATCGTCCATGCGGCGGCGGTTGTGATGATCTTGCGTCGTGTTGTAACGTTGCGTGCCATGTGATCAGCCTCCTTAAGCGTCCAGGTTTTTGCCGACGATGCGCATCAGAAAGATCGCAACGATATTGGCAAGGATGATGGCGTAGACACCGCCCGCAGACCCCAGCCCAATATTCTGACTGTCGATGACCCGCTGAAAGATAAGATATGTCAGGGTGCGGGTGCCAAAGGCACCGCCCGTTGTTACGAAAATCTCCGCGAAGATCGACAGAAGAAAAATCGTCTGGATCAGGATCACGATGGTGATCGCGCGGCCCAGATGCGGCAGGACAACGAACCAAAACCGTTTGAGCGGTGGAGCACCGTCCATCTCAGCAGCTTCAAGCTGTTCGCTGTCCAGCGACTGGATTGCAGTCAACAAAATGAGGGTGGCAAAGGGCAGCCACTGCCACGAAACGATCATAATGACCGAACTCAGCGAGGCGTCCTGCAACCATGCCACGGGGTCAGCCCCAAAGAACCGCCAAAGATGTGCAAAAATACCATTCACCGGATCCAAGATCATGTTCTTCCAGACGAGCGCGGACACGGTCGGCATGACAAAAAACGGCGCAATGATGAGAATGCGGACAACGCCCTGTCCCCATAGCGGCTGATCCAGCAGCATTGCCAAGAGGATGCCCAACACCACGGTGATCAGTAGGACTCCCCCGACCATGATCAGTGTTGTTTGCACAGAGGGCCAGAACGAGTTCGAAGATAGGAACCGGCCATAGTTGGCAAAGCCGACCCATTCCAGACCGCGGTCGATGCTGTCGCCGCGCAAAGGCAGATATTTAGTGAAGGAAAACCAGAGCGTCAAAATAAGGGGAACTAGCATCCAGCCCAAAAGCAGGACCACAGCGGGAGCCATCATGATACGGGCGGCGGATCGGGATGCTTTGGTAGCCATTGGATGGTCCTCTCCTGTTAACGGGCGTGCCCGTATGAGATGGTATCAAAGGTGTGTTAGGAAGTCGTGGGGGGGGCAGGGGGCGAAGCTATCATCGCCCCCTGAGATAGAAGAGCTTAGCGGTAGCCAGCAGCTTCCATTGTTTCGTTGGTGATAGCCTGAGCTTTCGCCAACGCTTCTTCGATGGTTTGCTGTCCAGCGTAAGCGGCAGAGAATTCCTGGCTTACTTCGGTTGCCATGCCAGCAAATTCCGGGATCGCAACAAATTGGATGCCAACATACGGCACCGGATCAACGGTTGGATTTGTGGGGTCTGCCGCATTGATCGAGTCCAGCGTCATCTGTGCAAACGGAACCGCCTGATACTCAGGTGTTTCATAAAGCGATGTCCGTGCGCCCGGAGGTACGTTCGCCCACCCTTCGTTGGCGGCAACCAGCTCGATGTAGCCTGTGCCTGTCGCCCATTCGATGAACTTCTTGGCCGCTGCTTCTTGCTGAGTGCCTGCTGGAATGGCCAGCGCCCAAGCCCAGAGCCAGTTCGCGCGCTTTTCAACGCCTTCATTGTTCGGCGCAAGCGCAAAACCAACGCTGTCAGCAACAGTCGAATCGTCACCCGTCACAAAAGATGCTGCAACTGTTGCGTCAATCCACATGCCGCATTTGCCTTGATTGAACAGCGACAGGTTCTCGTTGAAGCCGTTCGTCGCATAACCCTCTGGGCCGTAGTCGTTCATCAGGTTGACATAGAAGTTCAAAGCTTCAGCCCACTCAGGCTGATCGAACTGAGCGTTCCAATCCTCATCGAACCAACGTGCGCCAAAAGAGTTGCCCGTAACGGTGATGAACGCGCCGCCTTCACCCCAACCGGCCTTACCACGCAGACAGACACCGTTGATGTCATTCTCTGGGTCATCCATCGCAGCGGCCGCATCGCGGATCTGCTGCCATGTCGGAGCTGTTGGCATTTCCATACCGGCCGCTTCCATCAGGTCGGTGCGATACATGACCATCGAGCTCTCGCCATAGAACGGCGCTGCATATAGCGTACCCTCATGGCTTAGACCGCCGCGCATAGCAGGCAGGATGTCGTCCACGTCATATTCTGCGGACAGATCATCCAGTGGCACGAGCCAACCGTTGGCGCCCCAAATTGGGGTCTCGTACATGCCAATGGTCATGATGTCGAACGCCCCACCCTTGGTTGTGATGTCCGTAGTGACGCGCTGGCGCAGAACGTTCTCTTCCAGTGTCACCCATTCGACGGCGATACCAGTCGCTTCCGTGAATGTGTCGGTGTAGCCCTGCATGCGGATCATGTCACCGTTGTTCACGGTGGCGATAGTGATCGTGGCCGAATGGCTGTCTGCAAACGCGCCGCTTGCTGCAATCAACGAAAGCGCCGTAGCAGCACAAAGTGTGCTCTTCAAAGACATCCCTGTTCCTCCCTGGTTGGATGTAATCCCCTCAAGTTACGTAAAATACAACGCGACGTCAACTTGGATTTTGTGCGCGTAAAGAATTATCGTATCACGCGGAGTCTCTGAAAATGAGCCTCCCCTCCAATCGTGTGCTTTTCCATGGGGATACCTGATCTTCGATTGCCGCAAATAATGCTTCGGCGGCAATCTGGGACACGGCATCGTAATTGTGTGAAATCGTGGTGAGAGGCGGACAGGTATATCGGGAATGCGGATGTCCGTCCTGCCCGGCAACCCGAATCGCACAATCCTCTGTGCGCCCGACACGGATGTTTTGCTCATAGCAGGCCGTCAGCAAACCAATCGCTAAGCGATCGTTGCTGCACAGGATCGTATTGGTCGAAAACCGGCCCTTCTTCAGCGCCTCATGCCCGCCTAAACGCCCAATCTCTTCAAAACCCCAACCCTCACCCTCGACCGAGATAACTTCGGGCTTAAAGCCAAATCTCTCCATCGAATCGAGATAACTCTGACGGCGGCGGTGCGCGTTTGGGTTTGCAGGTGTTTTCATCTCGAAAAAACAGGGTGGCTCACCAGTGCGACACAGGTAGTTGGTGATATGGGCGGTGAACTGGAAATTGTCCGACCCGACAAAGGCCAAACCAATCTCATCCACACTGCTGTCAAAAATTAGCGTCGGCACGTTGTCGCAGAATTCTTCCAGCGCCGCGCGATCGGAGGCCCGCCCCAATGGCGCCAACAAGACCCCAGCCGGTTTGAGCGACCGCAATGTATCCAGCACCTGTACCTCTAGCCCTGGATCGCCATGAGAGCTGAACAGCGTTGGTCGATATCCCGCTGCGATACAGCGCTGTTCAAGATTGCGGGCGATCTCGGCGAAATAGGGATCAGACAAAAGCGGCACGACGACACCGATATTCTTTGTCAGCTTCCGGTTCTGGTTCATTGCATAGATGTTGGGGCGGTAATCGTGGAGCTCTAACGCCGCCTCTATCTTGGCGCGGGTGCTTCTCCTGACGCTGCTCGGGTCGTTGAAATACTTCGATGCAGTTGGACGAGATATCCCGCTGATACTAGCGAATTCTTCCATATTCCGTATTCTTCCACCCGCCATCACCAACCGCCCTGCCTATTTTCTGGCGCCAAGATCCAAAACACTAACTAGGCTACAATTTCTTGCCGCGCGCAAAAAATCAATAGCTTATTGCGAATTTGATATCTGGCAATGTTTCTAAGCTAACGCTGGGCAAATTTCCGCAAGCCGTGTCGGCCTACCAAGCATGTCCTGCAAAGCTGAACCATCAGAATAATTACGGCTCTGAGGTGGATTCCAAAACATCCATTCTATTGTGGATTCAGTTCTACTGCATATTGCGTGAATGGCCGGTTCCTCCGCCGCATGGCCGCACAGACGATTATGCGCCTGCCACATCTTCTGTGCTGCGAGCGCGCGCAGCAAGTAAATCCAATTCACAGGTAGGGTTCTTTCAAGCCGTTCTCTGCGCTTCGCATGAACGGCAGCTATATTGATCGAGCGACTATTTTTCTCGGCCGGTGCAGATTGAGTGGAGAACGATATGGCTCAAGCATCTGAGACGAAGAAGCTAAATGATTCTAAGGCCAAAAGGCCTGAACCTAATATTGGAGCGCCGCGTCCCGAGCAGCTTCGCAAACTATTGAAGCGCAAGTCTGGAGCGTCGATCGCAGAGCTGCAAAAGAAGGTTGGCTGGAGGCCCCACACGGCTCGCGCGACGATCTCGGGGTTGCGCAAAGCCGGCGAGATTATCGAGAGGCAAACCGGACCCGGCGGCTCAATCTACAGGATCGTCAAGGTGGCGACCACATGATCGCGGACTCTACCAAACACCGTTCTTGCCGACGGACTACGCGAGATCGTGGGTCTGAATTGTTGGATCTGCATGGATCGGCGGCACAAAGCCTTCAAAAAACGGCCACCCAATCACCTGTCGGTTCACTTCCCAAGAAATCACGGATTCGTTTTTCGTGTCGCTACTGTGAGGAAAACCGTTTCCTTCAACAAATACAAATCACTCATTATTGCGTACGAAATCGTCATTCTTAACGCATCAACAACCAAGCACAATTATCCCAAATTTGCCGAAAATCCCCCGTCCACTCCATATCTTTCTGTTACTTTACAATGGTATACAACCAAGATAACAATCCGATCAGCATCGCAAGTCAGATTAGACTGCCTAGAACACAATCCGAGGAAATTGTGGTGCGAGTCGTGGGTGCCACTCGTCCATCACCGCTGTTGAGAGGGATGGGGAACGCCCGATCCGATCCAACCAGCGGCCCGCCCTTGTGCCTATGAGCAGCAATCAAAACCTGCCAGCGCACCCACAATTCATTGCGCCAAAGACACAGACGCGATCCGTATTATGATAGCCGCCACAAATCCGGCGGAACCTGTTAGAGGGTGCTGCCAACGGAGAGGAACTGGTGCTGGTCGAACTGACAAACGAAATGATGGTGGTGCTGGCCGTTCTGGCCATCACTGTCGGCCTGTTCGTCACCGAGGTCTTCCGCATCGACTTCACAGCAATCCTGGTCATGATTGCGCTCGGACTGTTGTCTCAGATGCCGGGGTTGGAAAATCTGGCCGACCCGAACCGGCTGTTTGACGGTTTCGCCTCGAACGCGGTCATCTCGATCATTGCGGTCATGATCATTGGCGCCGGGTTGGACAAGACTGGCCTGATGAGCAAGGTCGCCTCGACGATCCTGAAATACGGCGGCAAGACCGAAGTCCGGATTATTCCGATCATCTCCGGGACGGTCGGCCTTATCTCCAGTTTCATGCAGAATGTTGGCGCGGCCGCACTTTTCTTACCAGTTGTCAGCCGAATTTCGGTACGAACCGAATTGCCGCTCAGCCGGTTGCTAATGCCGATGGGGTTTTGCGCAATTCTCGGCGGCACGGTGACGTTGGTTGGATCCTCACCGCTGATCCTGCTGAACGATCTTATTGTCAGCTCTAATGATACCCTGCCCGAAGCCCAGAAGATGGAGACCTTTTCCCTCTTCTCGGTCACACCTGTCGGACTCTGCCTTTTGCTGACTGGCATCCTATATTTCATGTTGCTTGGCCGCTGGGTTCTGCCCGATCGCGGCAGCCGGGACGCAGGCAGCAGCGGCCAATCCGTCCGCGACTACCTCAAGAAACTATACGGGCTGAAATCCGATCTGGTCGAGGTCGTCGTCCCCGAGGGCTCGATCCTGCGCGGGCAAACCTTCGCCGACATTATGCTGGCCCATAACCTCTATATCATTGGGTCTTACCATCGCGGCCAGCGGTGGTTCACACCAGTACTGACAACCAAGATCGAGGACCCGTGCCGTTTGGCCATCCTTGGCCGCCGCAAGGTGATACAGAGCATTGCCGACGATTACGGGCTGCAAGTCCTACCGCAACTCGACATTTTTGCCGAAGCCTATGCGCCCACGGTTTCCGGTGTGGCCGAAGTCGTTATTCCGCCGAACTCCGACCTGATCGGAAAGACCGCCCGCGACGTCGTGATGCGCAAGACCTACGGGCTGGGCCTTCTGGCAATCCATCGCGGCGGCGAAACCCTCAGCCTGGTCGAAACGGAAGAGCATGAAGCCACCAATATCAGCCAGGAGCCCTTTCGCGCCGGGGACACATTGGTTGCATATACCGCATGGGACAGCCTTGCGCGGCTGACCAAGGACCGGGATTTCGTGGTCGTCACCAGCGACTTCCCGATGGAGGAAATGCGCCCCAACAAGGTGGTCTGGGCGCTGCTGTTCTTTGCTCTGTCCGTAGGACTGATCCTATTCACCGACTTCCGCCTGTCCCTTGCCCTTCTCGCAGGCGCGGGCGGCATGATTGCGACCAACGTGCTGCGGATCGACGAAGCGTATGAAGCCGTAAGCTGGCCGACGGTCTTCCTTCTGGCCAGCCTAATTCCGCTTGGCCAGGCCGTTCAGAATACCGGGACCGCGGCGTGGATCGCCCAACAGATACTCGCACTGCTGGATGGCTGGCCGATTTGGGGTCTTCAGGCCGGAGTGGCCTTGTTGGCCACCGTGTTTACGCTGGTGATGTCGAATGTCGGTGCGACCGTCTTGCTTGTCCCGCTTGCGGTTTCAATCGCCGTAGCCGCTGGGGGAGATCCTGCAATCTTCGCATTGACCGTCGCAATCTCGACCTCAAATTCATTCCTCATACCTACCCATCAGGTGAACGCCCTGATCATGGGACCGGCTGGCTACAAGGTGACGGATTTCATGAAGAGCGGTGGCATCATGACGGTGCTGTTCCTGGTCGTGTCACTTGTGATGATGAACGTAGTTTTTTAGCGGCACGACCTGCCGAAATCTGCCGTGAGTGTTCACCCTCATTATCCAAACTGTGCCCGGCTAGAATAAAAGGCGAACCAGTCGACGTACTGGCGCCGGAGAAGAAAACGGAAATGCCCCAGGCCATATCTGACCCGGAGCATCGATCTGTGATACCGCCTACTTCTCCCAGATGGCGATATACCGGGCCTGACCGCCCTGACTGTAACCAGAAACGTCGGTCAGCTTGTAACCTTGAGCGGTCCATTTGTTGAACTCGGCCTGATACGCAGCGCCGGTCAGGCCATGGCGGGCCACCCATGCGCTCTTGCCACCCTTGGTCCAGATCGCCGCGAAGTAGGGCCTGCCATTCACAGTGTACCCGTCGACCTGAGCCGGGCGATAGCCCTGTGCTTTGTACTGATCAACGGCAGCCTGATATTTGGCTGACGTCATGCCGTGGCGCGCCTTCCACTGTCCGCCGCCTTTCATCCAAATCGCAGCATAGCGGGCTTTGCCGCCCACAGCGTATCCGGACACGTCGATCAACCGATATCCTTGACCGACCCACTTGTTGAACTCGGCCTGATAGGCCGAGCTGCTCAGGCCGTGACGGGCCACCCAGGGACGTGGCGTCTTCGCCCATAGGGCAGCAAACTTACCTTTACCACTGCCCATGCCATCAACCATGAAGGGCGCGAAGCCTTGCGAAGTGTATTGGTCGAAGGTGGACTGATAACCATTGGCACTCATGCCGTGGCGGGCAACCCACGGGCTGCCAGCGCGCTTTTCCCAGATCGCAGCATACCGCTGCTTTCCAGCGACGGTGTAGGCGCTGATATCGGTCAGCCGGTACCCTTTGCTTGTGTAGTCATTGAAGGTGTTTTGGTACTGCGCCGGGCTCATCCCGTGACGCGCCGCCCAGGCGCCTGCATCAGCCGCGATAGCTGACAGGCTCAATGCGACGGTGGCCAGGGTTGTCACGACAGTTGATCGTGGAAAAAATCTTGACATGGGAACTCTCCGAATGACTGCGGGATATGCGTGTTATGCCCATAGGTCGCCGATGCCTCGCCGAGGGTTCAAAGATCATGGTTCGCGACCAGCCAAATTCCGCCGCATCTCTGGTCAAAGCCGACCGGCCTGCGTTGCGACTTCCAGTCAGTCTGGATATCGTCCGCCGCGACATGAGTATTAGCCGACGCCACTTCCTCGCTGCCCTTGGGTCACTCAGCGTTGCTGCGTGCGATACGGCTATTCCGCTGGTCAGTGTCGCAAGAACACAAGCCGCGCCCCCGGACATGCGACCCGTGCCAAACGCGGCCTTTTCGGCCTGGGTTACAGCGTTCCGCTCCCGCGCCAGCAGCGCCGGGATCTCGGCACAGACATTGAATACGGCCTTCGCAGACGCCGGTTACATTCCCGGCGTCATCAATCGCGACCGCAACCAAATCCAAAAGCGGCGGACCTTGGAAGAGTACCTCTCGATCACGGTCTCCGACGAACGTTTGGCAAAGGGCCGCGCTGCATTTTCCAGACATGGCCGCACACTTCGCGCGATCGAAGCGAAATACGGTGTCGATGCACTTATCGTCACCGCGATCTGGGGTATCGAAAGCCAGTATGGTGAAAAACGCGGAACGATCCCGGTCATATCGTCAACGGCGACGCTGGCCTTCGACGGTCGGCGCGGGTCGTTCTACGAAAGCCAGCTGCTGGCCGCATTGCGGATCCTTCAGCGCGGCGACACCTCCGCGCGCCAACTCGTCGGCAGCTGGGCAGGTGCCATGGGGCACACCCAGTTCATTCCGACATCCTACCAGTCCTTCGCCGTCGATTTCACAGGCGACGGCCGCCGCGACATCTGGGGCAGCGATCCTTCGGACGCACTGGCCTCGACCGCGAGCTATCTGGCCCGGAACGGCTGGCGCACGGGTCGGAGGTGGGGCGCCGAGGCCGGAACCGGCGGGCCGACGGGCCGTACGATCCAACCACAAAGTGGCGGCGTCCGCTTCACCGTGACCAGCAATTTCGATGCTCTGAAAACCTACAACAACTCGGACCTCTACGCGATTGGCGTGGGGCACCTGGCGGACCGGATCGGCGGCGCAGGTCCGCTGCGCGGCAGTTTCCCGCCAGACGCGAATGGCCTTACCAAGGCCGACCGGATCGCCGTACAGCGCGGCCTGGCGGCACGCGGGTATGACATAGGAACGATTGACGGCGTGATCGGAACCAAATCCGAAATCGCGCTCCGTGATTTCCAGAGGGCTCGTGGCCTGCAAGTGACCGGAACAGCAACGCGTGAGGTGCTGGCACAGCTCGGATAGCCCCGTCTGCGTGCCTTTTCTCAGCGCTGCCCTTTGAACCAGGGTGTCAGCAAGGCGCGCGGGTAATCCGCACTGCGCGCCGCGATGACCAACGCTATGATCGACAGAACATAGGGCGCCATCAGGAATACCTGACCCGGTACCAGCGCCCCCATCTCGGTTTGCAGGCGGACCTGGAGCGCATCGAAGGCCCCGAACAGCAGCGCACCGAACAGCGCCTTGCCGGGCCGCCAACTGGCGAAGATCACCAGCGCAATGCAAACCCAGCCGCGCCCGTTGACCATGCCGAAGAAGAACGCATCGAATGCGGACATGGTCAGAAACGCTCCGCCCAGCGCCATCAGCGCCGAGCCAACCACAATCGCGCCCATACGAAGCCCATAGACCGACAACCCTTGGGCATCGACGCTATCAGGATTGTCACCAACCGCCTGAATTGCAACGCCTAGGGCGGTCCGGTTCATCACATACCAGACCAACCCCACCATCAGCAGGGCCAGCCATGTCAGCGCGGTTTGCTGAAACAACACGGTACCCAGAAACGGCAAGTCAGACAGCACCGGGGTATCCAATGGCTGAAACGGCTCGATACGTGGCGGAGATGATACTGTCGGCAGCGCCGTGCGATACGAAAAATAACTTACCGAGGTCGCAAACAGTGTGATCCCTAACCCCGAGACATGCTGCGACAGGCCCAGCGGCACCGTCAGGATCGCATGCAGCAGGCCGAAGAACGCGCCTGCGAGGGCGGCGACCAAAACCCCTCCCCAGAGACCGGCGCCCAGCCAGACAGCCATCCAGCCGCACATCGCCCCGACGACAAAAATACCTTCGATGCCAAGGTTCAGGACACCGGCACGTTCGCAGATGAGTGCGCCCAGCACACCAAAAATCAGCGGCGTGGCAATACGCAGACTGGCGGCCCAGAAGCTCTCGCTGATCAGGATATTCAGAAGGTCGGTCACGAAGCTGCCTTCCCGGTCGTCGCGCGAACGATCCGGTAGTTGGCGATAAACCCGCCGATCAATACGCACAGCAGCGACATCGACACCACAAGGTCCGCCAGAAACGACGAGACCCCCATGGCCCGGCTCATGCTGTCCGCGCCCACGAAGACCGAGGCGATGAACAGTGCTGCGATGACAACGCCGACAGGCGACAGACCGGCCAGCATGGCCACGACGATACCGGTGTACCCGAAGCCCGGCGACAGGTCGGCGGTCAGGTATCCTTTCAGGCCCGCCACCTCGCTAACACCTGCCAGGCCGGCCAGCCCACCCGACACCACGGCGACCCCGAACAGCGACCGGTTCACCTTGATCCCAGCGTGTCGCGCAGCCGCAGCGTTTTCCCCAACCGCCCGCAGCTTGAAGCCCCAGACCGAGCGTATCAGCATGAACTGCGCCACGCCCGCCGCGACTATCGCGATGATCAGCCCGGAATGCACCCGCATCCGATCCATCAGCGGCGGCAGCATACCCTGATCCAGCGACCGGCGCTGACTGCGGCCAGCCAAGGCCCATGGGATCCTGCAGCGGCCCTTCCAGCATCATTTGCAGGAAGATGAGTATGATGAAATTCAGCAAAAGCGTCGTCACCACCTCATCTGCGCCAAAGCGTATCTTCAGATAGGTTGGCACCGCCATCCCCGCCGCGCCGGCTGCAGCCCCGAGGACGACGATCAGCGGCATCAGAATGATGCCCGGCGCATCCAGAAACCCCGACCCAATGGCCACGGCGGCCATGGCACCCAGATAAAGCTGACCCTCGGCCCCGATGTTCCAGAGCTTGGCCCGAAACGCCATCGCAGCGGCGAGGCCCGTGAAGATCAACGGCGTTGCCCGCGTGAGCATCTCGGAAATCGAGAATACCGACCCAAAGACGCCCTTGGCCATCTCACCGTAAGCCACAATCGGGTTTGCCCCCGCCAGCATCAGCGGAATTGCCGCCAACGCCAGCGAGATAACAGCGGAAAGGATCGAAATGCCTGCCCTGAACCCACGCGACGCGCTGGTTCGAGGCTCGATCCGGATCATGCTGCGACCCCCGCCATCATCAGACCAATCTCTTCGCGATCATGACTGTTCGCTTCAACAAGGCTGCCGTCGCGGATCACGACGATCCGGTCTGCAAGTCCCAATATCTCGTCGAGGTCTTCCGAAATCAGAACCACGCCCGCGCCGCGCTCCCGCGCTTCCAGCAGGCGGCGTCCGACGTCCGCCGCGGCCCCCATGTCGAGACCCCTCGTCGGCTGATTTGCCAGGATCAGGCGCGGCCCCCGTTCAAATATCCGCGCGAGGATCAGTTTCTGAATATTGCCGCCCGACAACAAACGCGACGGAGCGCTTACGCCCGGTCCACGCACATCATAGTCCTTGGCCAGCTTTTCCGCGTTGGCCTGGATCGCGTCGCGCCGCAACAATCCCCGCGATTGCACGTTGGGGTCATCCAACCGCTCGATCACCATGTTTTCCGCCACCGACATCGCGCCAACGATCCCTTCACGGTGGCGGTCTTCTGGGATGCGCCCAACACCGGCAGATATCATCTTGCCCGGGCTTGGCCTGAGGACGTCGTGGCCATCAATCTGAACCGAACCTGCCGCAGGTATGGCCAGCCCCGAAATCACCCGCGCGAGGGCATTTTGCCCGTTGCCGGAGATTCCCGCGATGCCCACCACCTCATGAGCATGGACCTGCATATCAACCGAGCGCAGCGTATCGCGTTTCGAATTTCCAGCGACCGAAACGCCTCGCAACTGCATAACCGGCGCGCCCGCCGTGATATCCTTGCGCGCAACCTTGGGCGTATCCGCTCCGACCATAAGACGAGCAATGGCTTTCTCGTCCGCGTCCGCCGTCGCCATCTCGCCCACTTTCACGCCATGCCGCAGCACGGCAATCCGGTCAGAAAATGCCAAAACCTCGCGCAGCTTGTGAGAGATGAAGATGACCGACAGACCCTCAGCCGTCATCGCCTTGATGTTGTCAAACAGCGCGTCCGCCTCCTGCGGGGTCAAAACCGCCGTCGGTTCGTCCAGAACCAGAATGCGCGCATCGCGGTAGAGCGCCTTTAGAATTTCTACCCTCTGACGCTCACCCACCGACAATCGCCCGACCGGAGTTCTCAGCGGCGCACTCAACCCGCTCTTCTCGATGATGCTCTCGATCTTCCGCAGTGCGCCCTGCCGATCGCGCCGCAAAGCCAGAAGCGGTTCGGACCCCAGCGTGATGTTGTTCAGCGCGCTGATGTTCTCGGCCAGCGTAAAATGCTGGTGCACCATCCCGATCCCTGCCCTGAGGGCCGCCTGCGGATGCCCCAACTGAAGCGGATGCATCCTGCCCGCTTCATCGGCAACGTCGATGGTGCCTGCATCAGGCAGATAGTGCCCGAACAGCATGTTCATCAAGGTCGTCTTCCCTGCGCCGTTTTCGCCCAGAAGCGCCAATACCTCGCCGCGTTGGAGTGACAGGCTGACATCGTCATTGGCAACGACCGAGCCAAATCGTTTGGCTAAGCCCGTTCAGGCGAAGAACTGTATTTTCCATGCGAGGCTGCGGGCTGGCGCGAACGCCAACCCGATTGTCTCAGTTGTCCGAGACTGGGCGGTCGTCATTCACGTTCACACGGAACAGACCATCCAGAATCTCGGTTTCCCGCTCCTTAACTGCGGTTACAACGTCGGCCGGAACCAGGCTTTCGTCCAGAACCAGTGACCCGCCGCCGTAGGCCATAAAGCTGTACTGACCATAATCCGAGGCCTCAAAGCTGCCACCGGCCACATTTGCGATGGCTTTGTCGATGGTCGCTTCCATATGCCAAAGCGCCGAGGCCAAGATCGTTCCGGGATAGTCGCTGGCCGTGTCGATGACGTTGCCAACGGCCTTCACGCCCCGCTCGACCGCCGCATCCGACACACCGAAGCGCTCGGCGTACATGATGTCCGCACCGGCATCCATCATCGCAAAAGCGCTTTCCTTGGCCTTGGGCGGATCATACCAACTGTCGATGAAGTTCACGATGAACTTGACGTCCGGGTTCGTCTCGCGCGCGCCATCCATGAAGGCGTGCATCAGGCGGTTCACCTCGGGGATCGCGTAGCCGCCAACCATACCGATGACGTTCGACTCCGTCGCGGCTCCGGCAACCATGCCGGACAGGTAGGACGGTTCGTGAATCCAGTTGTCAAAGACCGAGAAATTCGGCGCAACCGGCCCGAAGGACGACCCCATCAGAAAGGCAGTGTCAGGGTAATCCTTCGCTACCCCGCGCGCGGCCCGTTCCAGACCGAACACCTCGCCCACGATCAACCGAGAGCCCTCCTCGGCAAACTCGCGCATGACGCGCTCATAGTCCGTGTTCGCGACGTTTTCCGAGAATGTGTAGTCAATATCGCCGCGCTCCGCCGCGGCGTTCAGCGCTTTGTGGATACGGCTGATCCACTGCTGCTCGACCGGCAGCGTGTAAATGGCAGCCACCTTGATCGCCTCGGCGGCCGCAACGCCCGCGCTGAACAGCGTTGAGAACGCGACAGCCGTCGCCAAAACGACGCGTCTTGTTGATAATGTCATTGGTCAGTCTCCCCTCCAGTTTCAGGCCACGATAGATTTTTTTACCAACTAGTCAACTTTTGTTAAGGCTACATGGTCGAATACGGCAGTCGCATTGGCCGAATGTCAAAGCTGCCGGTTTTCTGTGCACAACCACACGCCAGTGCGATGCCGATCCGCACTTGCATGATGTCACAAACCCTAAACCTCGGCGATACTCTCAGTCAGTCTTCGCGCCCACAGGCGGCGTTCCGTGAGTGTGGAACGTCTCAATCGTCTTCAGCCCCCAGGCCTGCCCTTTCTTGCGCTCGTCCTCGGTCCACACGACCGGTTCCCAATCCGGGGCAAGGATCAGCCGCGCGCCGGAGTTCGCCAGTTCGACCCGATTGCCCGCCGGTTCCCAGACGTACAGGAAGAACGTGCCCTGAATGGCGTGTTTGTGTGGCCCGGTCTCGATATGGACGCCGTTTTCCAGGAAGATATCGGCGGCGCGCAGGATGTCCTCGCGCTGATCGCAAGCATAGGTCAGATGATGGAACCGCCCGTACCCGCCACCATGTTCCTCGGTACAAGCCAGATCGTAGGTCTTGTTGTTAACGGTAAACCAGCAGCCACCGACGCGCCCGTTGTCCAGTTGGATCATCTCGGTCACCCGCGAACCCAGACAGACCTCCATAAAGCGCCGGAACTCGGCCACGTCTGTGGCCAGCAGGTTTAAGTGGTCGATCCGTCGCGGACTTGCGCCCCGCCCGTGATATCGTTGCGCGATGTTCTTTAACGCGGGTTTTTCGGCGTCAGGTGCGACATACCGGTCCGTCTCCCAGTAGATTTCAAAAATGTGCCCAAAGGGGCTGAGAAATCGGAACGCGCGACCATGCCCAGCGTCGCCTTCGACCCAGCCCAGCGTCTCAAACCCGCTCGCCTCAATGGTCGCAACCCGCCGCTCCAGCGCTTCCGCCGAGGACGCTCGATAGGCAATATGCCCCACACCCGTCGTATGATGCCGGGTCAGTTTTAGTGAGTGATGCTCGTAGTCATCAAACGCCCTGAGATACGCGCTGTCACCAACCTGCTCGGTCGCCGTCAGTCCGTAAACACGAGTGAAAAAATCGAGGCTCTCCTCGAACCGGTCCGTATACAGTTCCACATGGCCAAGGTGTGCGATGTCACTCATTGAAGGGCCTCCGCAGTCAGTTGAACATCGTATCGGGTAGGATCAGCGAAATCTGCGGGAACGCGATCAGCACGATCAGCGTCAGAATCATCGCCAGCCAGAACGGCACTACGCCCCGGAAGATATCGGCCAGCGACACATTGGGTGCAACGGATTTCACAATGAAAACGTTGATCCCCACAGGCGGAGAAATCAGCCCCATCTCCAACGTCAGCACCACCAGAACGCCGAACCAGATCGGGTCGATCCCCAGTTGCAGTACCACCGGAAAGAAGATCGGGAGGGTCAGGACCAGCATCGCGAACCCCTCCAGGAAACATCCCAGGATTAGATACATCAGCAGCATCAGGATCAGCGTTCCGGTCACCGGCAGGTTCAGCGACACCAACGCTTCGCCCACCAGCGAAGGCACATGACTCAGCGCCAGGAACGGCGAAATCATATGCGCGCCGATCAGGATCAGCATGACAGTGGCCGTAGTAACGACCGCGCCACGCGCCGAGGTCCAGAAGTCAGCGAACGATAGCCGCCGGGTGATGACGCCATAGACGATCACCAGCCCCGCCCCTACGCCCGCCGCCTCGACCGGCGAAAAGAACCCGCCGTAGATGCCGCCGATGGTCACCAGAATGACGACCAGGATAGGCAGAGCGCCCGACATCGCGCGCAATTTTTCGATGCCGGTAGTACGAGGACCGGGCGGTCCGGCTGCAGGACGTCGCCAACAGATGATCGACACGGTCACGATGAAGGCGATCAGCAGAAGCAGCCCCGGCAGGACCCCCGCCAGAAACAGCCGCCCGATGGATTGCTCGGTCAGGATCGCGAAGATCACGAAGCCGGTCGATGGCGGGATCAGGATGCCCAGGGTCCCGCCAGCCGCCACCACCCCGGTCGACAGGCGCGGGTCATAATCGAACCGCTCCATTTCCGACAGGGACACCTTGCCCATCGTCAGTGCCGAGGCGACGGACGAGCCCGACAAAGCCGCGAACCCACCGCAGCCAATCACCGTGGCCGAGGCCAACCCGCCCCGGATATGCCCGATCATCGCGTAAGCCGCATTATACAATTGGCGGCTCATCCCGGTGGCCGAGGCGACGTTGCCCATTAGAATGAACAACGGCACCACCACCAGTTCCGGCGAAGACGCGAGCGTGAAGGTCTCGGACCCCAACAGGCCCATCGCTGCGTTCCAGCCGTTCAGCGCCCAGATACCAAGGAAGCCGACCAGGAACATCGCAAAGGCGACCGGCACCCTCAGGATCAGCAACATCAGAAGTGCCGCGATCCCAACGAATCCGGCGGCTTCAACGCTCATGCAAGCACGTCGGCACGGTCGCGGATGTCGCGCCCAGACAGGGCCAGCTCCACCGCGCGAAGCAACATCCCGGCGGCTGTCAGCAACGCGAACCCTGCCAACGCCCATTGGAACCAGGCTTTCGGTAGCAACAACAAGTTAGTCGAGAGATTCAACATCACGCTCAGCTTGGCGCTTTCAAGCACAGCCCAGACGATGAAGGCAAACACCACCGCCCCAAGAAGCGCAGACAATATATCGATGACCCGGTTCATCGCAGGCGGAAAGCGTGGCTCCAGCAGGTCGACCGCGATATGGCCGCCGTTGCGGTCACACATCGCCATACCGCCGAACACCAGAATAACCATGAACATCGTGATCATATCCTGAGAGCCGAACAGCGGGCTGCCAAAGGCCCGTCCGACGACATCAACAAGGATAACACCGACTTCGACCAGCAGGCCGAAGGCACCGATATTGGCGGCCAGGCCAATCAGCCTGTCCGCCAGTTTTCGCAGGCTCAGCAGCAAGCGTCAGTTGCCCTGCATCGCTGCCAGCGCATCCGCACCATCGACCGAGGCGACGTAGTCATCGCGCACGGTGGCTACGGCCTCGGCAAAAGCGGCGGCATCTTCGGGACTCAGATCAACGACGGTAATGCCATCGGCAGCGCGCGCTTCTTCCATCGAGGCGACAGCCTTCTCGCGCCAGGCTTCCTCGGCACTTTGGGACAGGCCGACGCCGCTGGCGGCATCCACGGCCGCTTTTTCTTCATCTGACAGCGCATCATAAGACCCCTGTCCCATGACGGCAAAGAATGCCAGGCGTCCCAAGTTCGCGCCGGTGGTGATGCTGCCGGTAACTTCGGCGATCTTGAAGTCCTTCAGCACCGACGACCCGGTGATCACGCCGTCGATCAGGCCGGTCTGCATGGAGTTATAGACCTGGTTGATCGGCATCTGAACCGGAGTCGCGCCCAGCGCCTCGGCCACCTTGGCCGCCGTCGCGCCCGCCACACGCACTTTCAATCCCGCCACATCGGCAGGTGTGCGGATCACTTTTTCTTTCATGATCAGAACGTTGGGCTCCGACGTCCACAAAGCCAGCGGCTTAGTGCCGGGGAATTCGCCGGCCAGATGATCATCATAGGCCGCCCAAAGCGCCTCGTACCCCGGTTCGTCTAGGTCAAGCGTATCGGGCAATTCGACGATCATCGTCTTGCCGAACTGGGATGAGGTATATCCCGGCAGGCCCCATGTAATCTCGGCCACGCCCTGAACGGCGCGCACATATTGTTCGACCGGGCCAGCGCCCAGCTCTCCACCGTGATAGCCGCGCACGGTCAGCTCTCCGCCCGTGGCCGCCGACAGATCGGCGTTCAGCTTCTCGATGACCGAGGCGTTGACCGTGTGGAACGGCGGCGTGAAATTGGCGAACTTAAGCTCTGCGGCGAAGGCCGGGGCCGCCACTAAAACGGCGGTGGCCGCCAGTGCAGTGATCTTGCTGAATTTCATGTCTTATCCTCCCTGGTTCGACATGCTGCGTTGGTTGTTGCCCGCCACTCTGCGCGGCGGGCCGTTGTTTGCCAAGCGCTCAGGCTTTGGTGCGCCAGCTTTCGGCGTAGGTTTCGCGCGCCGCCTTGGCATATGGCGTCGGCGCAACCCGAACCCGAATGTCGGTCTGCTTATGTTGCTCGGTCGAGGTTTTGCCGGTGGTTTCCGGCTCGCCCCACTTCATCGTCAGAACATCGTCGACCTTCACATCGGGCGCGACGACCCCAAGGCTGAGAAAGCAGCGTTCGTTATAGGAATAGCCGTTGAACATGCTCATCCCGACCATCTTGTCGCCCTGCATTACCATATCGGCCGAGGAGGAGGCATAGTTCGGCTGCGGAAAGTCGATCCACTTGTAGGGTGTGCCGTCTTCCAGTCCGCTGGCGATGACCTTCAGAACATCCTCCTTGTTCCACTCGAACGTCACCTTCTGACGGTTCGGGCCATCCTTCATCTTCTGCAAGGCTGCCTTGCCAATGAAATCATCCTTCTTCCAGCCGATGTAGAAGCCGTAGCCCAGTTCGAACGGGTTGACGTAGTAGTCCTCGATATTGTCCGACACAAAACTGCCGCCGATCGAACCTGCCGTTTCGTAGCTGTCAGCACCCAGCCAATCGCGATAATCAGCCATCATGCCGTCGCCGGTATAGATGCCGGGCAATGGCGAGGGGATCCAACCCGATTCCAGCGTGTTGGTCGAATAGGCCCGGCTTCCAACCTGAACCAGATTGACGCCAATGTCGCGCGCCGCCTGCAGGATCGTCGACTGGATGTAATGCTTGTCCGCATACGGCCCCCATATCTCCAGGCCCGGCGCACCGGCCATGCCGTGCCGCAGCGCCTGCACCTTTTTCGAGCCGACGTTGATCCAGTCGACGTGGAAGAAAGGTATGTCCTTCACGGGGCCGCCATTGATCTTGTCAAAGATCGCGGGCGCATCCGGCCCTTGAATCTGGAAACGGTAGTGCGTGCGCAACACACGTTCCCCATCCGGGCGGCTGTTGGAACGTGGATCGTGGAATAACCGCACCTTCCATTCGCCCGCTGCCGCCTGAAAGCGGACCCAGTTGGCGGTCGGAGCACGCCCCACCAGTACGAACTTGTCGGTGCGTTCGCGGAAGATAATCATGTCGCCGATCACATGGCCCGCCGGCGTGACCGGTACGAAATGCTTGGCCCGACTGGTGTTGAAATTGCCGAAACCGTTGATCCCGACGAAAGCCAGGAACGCCTCGGCGTCCGGGCCTTCAACGATCAACTCATCCATGTGATGCGTCTGATCGAACAACACCGCACTATTGCGCCACGCGCCCTGTTCATCGCGCCAGTTGGTAAATTCCGGAGCAACGACCGGGTACACATACATCCCAATGGCCGAATTGCGCAGCATCTCCACCGGATTGGCATGCTGCGCCATAACTGTACTAAGGCTGGTCATTTCTTCGTCTCCGTTCCTGTTATTCTGAGGCCACCAATGCCAGCCCCGGCACCCGCTTGGCGAGCATCGGTTGCTGTTCGGTGAGGTAGGTGAAATTGCTCAGCGCAAGACGCGCATGTTCGCGGGTCAGCGCTTCGGCCCGCGCGCCTTCGCGGTTGGTGATCGCATCCAGAATGGCCCGGTGCTGGCGTTGGGCATAGGTCAGCGAGTCCTGAAAATCCGGAATCGCTGATTGTTCGCTCAGGAAAGCTGAGGGCGACGCCAGCGGCAGCAGGCTCATCCGCTCTATTTCTCGGCGAAGGATCGGGCTGTCCGCAAAACGTGCCAGCAGATCGTGAAACCAGGCGTTGGCCTGGATATACTCGTCGAAATCCACACCGCCCGAAGCGCGTAGCGCCCCATCTATCCGATCCAGCACCTCAGCTGCGTCAGCCAACAGAGGCTCGGCCACACCCCGCTCCGCCGCCATTCGCGCAGCGGTGCCTTCGACGACCCCGCGCAGTTCGATGGCGTCGGCAATATCATCCGGAGTGAAGGTCGCCACCCGGCAACCGCCCGTCTCGATCCGCTCCAGCAATCCCTCCGCCACCAATCGGTCCATCGCCTGCCTCAACGGCGTGCGCGAGATTCCCAACCGCTCGGCAAAGGCCACTTCTGACAGGCGACGCTGGCCTGTGAATTCTCCGCTCAACACAAGCGAACGCAACCCAAGCAGGGCCTTATCAAACTGGCTGAGGCGCTCTGACATTCCGGACGAATCTCTCCGTTGGCTGACCCGATACTGCCAAGTTCGGAAAAAATTGTATACAGAAAATCCTAATTGACTCTATAATCAGAGGAACCGGGCGCGGAATGTATACATTCGATTGCAACGCCGACCTTCAGGGCAGCAGCACCGCATTCCGCTCGAACGTCGCCTCGCCCTCGCTGCCGTCATCAAACAGCAAACGCACAGTAACGGATGCGACACTGCCCGGCGGCAGGGTAACATAGGGTAGATGGGACTCGGCCTTGATCGCAGCCGGTGTTGCTGTGTCCAGGTAGCATGGCTCGGCCTCGAACAGCTGATCCGGGGGGGCGCCGTTCAAACCGTAACGGATTTCCCACAACCCACAGCGCCAGGCGAGAAGATGGGTGAAATACAACAGGTCCTGCCCGTTGAAATCGCGGACCGCGATCCAGCTGCCCTTGGTCGCATCCAGGATCGGGCGCACCTCGGTCGCAGTCAGGAATTTACCTGTCGGCGTCTGATCTTCGGGCGCGCGTACATCCGCAACCTCATCGGCCTGCTCAATTGTCGAAGCCGCCGGAGGCTGCACCATTGCCCCGAAGTTCAGCTGCGTCACACCGATGCCAAAACCCACCAGTGCCAGAAAAATCATCTCAACCATCGCAATCCCCCAAGGTTTCGCTTTTCGCAGCCGCCCGGCGCACCCTATACCGGGGCGGTCCACCTAGCAGGTTTCTCGATTATGCCCGCATCTTCGAAAAAGGCCAACGGCTTCAACATCGTAACCATCGCGCAAGCGGGCCGGTTGCAGTACGAGGCTGTGTTGCTCGCTGCGTCCCTGCGCAACTCAGACCCGGATTTCGCCGGCAGGCTGTTCGTTGCCCAACCCAACCCAGGCCCACTCTGGCCGAACGACCCCGGAATCAATGACCCGGCCGTCCTGCAGGCGCTGGACGATCTGGGGGCTGAGGTCATCGGCTTTGACAATAAAGTTTTCGGTCACACCTATCCTTATGGCAACAAGGCCGAGGCGCTGGCTGCCCTGCCCAGGGATGAGCCATTCCTGTTCCTCGACACCGACACCCTTATAACCGGACCGCTTGGTGAGCTGCCCATCAATACCACCCGCCCCGCGGCCAGCATGCGGCGCACGAACACCTGGCCCACCATCGAGCTATACGGCCCCGGCTACGCCGACACGTGGAAATCGCTCTACGATAAATTCGATCTGGATTTCGAAAGCAGCCTCGACCCCGATCAACCCGACGAATACTGGCAGAAATACCTCTATTTTAACGCAGGCTGGTTCTGCGGCCCCTGCCCCGTCACCTTCGGAACCAAACTGGTCGAGACCATGAAAGCCATCCGCGACGACCCGCCCGCCGAAGTCGTGTGCCAATCAATGGACCCCTGGCTGGACCAGATCGCGCTCCCACTGGTCATCCATAGCCTCGGCGGAGGTCGCCCCGGCCCGGACCTCGACGGGTTGGACGGAGACATAACCTGCCACTACCGCGCCCTGCCCCTACTCTATGCCCGCGAAAGCGATCATGTTGTCGACGTGCTCGAGGCCGTGACCGCCCCCAACAAGATCAAGAAAGTCCTGAAGGCTTACGACCCGTTCAAACGCATGATCTTCCAGGGCCGCGGCCAGAAAGTCCGCGCCCTGTTTGACCGCAACAACTTACCCCGCCGCGAGCGCGCGATCCGCAATCAGATCAAGCGCGAAGGGTTCTGGATGCGCTGAAGGGGCAACATCAAGATCGCCTATTCGAGGCCACCGTCCGAAACCGCCAGCCACTCTGAGTAGTTCGGCAGAGCCATGCGATCATGTTGCCGTTCCGTGCCTTTCGCACCAAATGTCCAGGAGAAGCCGACGCCGAAGTGATTCTCGGTCACATCATCAGATTCAGCGGGTTGCTCGTAGTAGGCGTGGCGGTATTCCACATACGCGCTCATGTTGGGATCTGCGAAGGTACGCGTTGCGCTCAGTGTTAACTCACGCGAGGTTCCGGTATCCTCGCCGCTATCCATTTCGCCACGGCCAAGCGTCAAATTCCCGCCCACCGTCCAGTGATCCGTTACGTCGTAGTCCAACGCGAGGGCAACATGATTAAATTCATAAACGCATCAATGTTGCTGTTCGATACTGTGGTATCCCCATCCAGACGCGCAATTAGACCGGATACGCGCATTCTTTCGGACACGTCGTATCCGGCGATAATGCCAAGGAACTGTCTCTCGATTTCGGCATCGCCCGGACCATCATTGTCGCCCGATACGACTGATACCGCACCAGCGAATGCCTCTAGCGACATGCCACCGAAATCCTTCCCGAAACGGAATGCGATCTGATCGCCGTCACGAAGCCCGTTGTTGCTACCCGGATCAGAAAGCGACGAAGTGCGTTCCACCCGCGCTTCGCCCTCAACGAACATGCCTGACTCGAGTTCTATGCCGATGAACCCCTCAACGACAGCGAGGTTCCCCGTGCCTTCATCGGATCCGGTATCCTCGACGGAGTAGGTTCCGAAAGAAAACTCCCCGCCGCCATACGCATTTTCTGCCATAACGGTTGTCGGAACCAAAAGCCCGATGACGCAAGCGGCGAACGTATCATATTTTCGCATTTTCGATATCCCCCGGAAAAGGCAGCGAGTTTTTTGCTTCGCCAAAGCCTGCTAAATATTGCCTCGGCCATCAATAAAAATGGGCCCTCGCACGCGAGAATCTTTTGCTGTGTGCCATTTTCTGCAATAACCGCATCCGCTGCTTCGGAAACGCCAAGGATACTCCTGTTGCAGATTTGCGGCCTTCTGGCCTAAACCGGACTAAGCTTTTCCAATTGGGACATCATCATGACCGACGCAACCTATGGCTTCGACACGCTGCAGATTCACGCGGGCGCCCAGCCTGATCCGGCGACGGGGGCGCGACAGACTCCGATTTATCAGACGACCGCCTACGTCTTTCGCGATGCAGATCACGCCGCGGCGCTCTTTAACCTGCAAGAGGTTGGTTACATCTATTCCCGCCTGACCAACCCAACGGTTGCCGTGCTGCAGGAACGCATCGCGACACTGGAAGGCGGCGTCGGGGCGGTCTGCTGTTCGTCGGGCCACGCGGCCCAGATCATGGCGCTTTTCCCGCTGATGGGGCCGGGCAAGAACTTCGTGACGTCGAACCGGCTCTATGGCGGTTCGGTCACGCAGTTCAGCCAGACGATCAAGCGTTTCGGCTGGGAGGCAAAGTTTGTCGATGTCGATGATCTCGACGCCGTTGCTGCGGCTATCGACGACGACACCCGCGCGGTGTTCACCGAATCCATCGCAAACCCCGGCGGCCACATCGCCGACCTCAGCGCATTGGCCAAGGTGGCCGATGGCGCTGGCCTGCCGCTGATCGTCGACAATACTTCTGCTACGCCGTACCTGTGCCGCCCGATTGAACACGGCGCGACGCTGGTCGTGCATTCGACCACCAAGTACCTGACCGGTAACGGCACGGTGATGGGTGGCTGCGTGGTCGATTCCGGCCAGTTCGACTGGTCGGCGAGCGGCAAGTTTCCTTCTATGAGCGAACCCGAACCCGCCTACCACGGGCTGAAATTCCACGAAACCTTCGGCCCCCTCGCCTTCACCTTCCACGGCATCGCCATCGGCCTGCGCGACCTCGGCATGACATTGAACCCACAGGCGGCGCATTACACTCTGATGGGGATCGAGACGCTGTCATTGCGGATGCAGCGACATGTCGAGAATGCCGTTGAACTGGCCGAGTGGCTGGAAAAAGATCCGCGCGTCGATTTCGTGACCTACGCCGGGCTGAAAAGCTCTCCTTACCACGGGCTGATCGAGAAGGTCTGCCCGCGCGGTGCCGGGGCGCTGTTCACCTTTGCAGTCAAGGGCGGCTATGACGCCTGCGTCAAGCTGATCGACTCGGTCGAGATCTTCAGCCACGTTGCCAACCTTGGCGATACCCGGTCGCTGATCATCCACTCAGCCTCGACCACCCACCGCCAGTTGACAGCCGAGCAACAGGAAGCTGCGGGGGCCGCGCCCAACGTCGTGCGTGTGTCGATTGGGATTGAGGATATCGAAGACCTGAAAGCCGATCTGGACCAAGCGCTTAGCAAGGCGGTCAGCTAAGGCGATTTCGGTGGCGGCGTCAGGTTTCGGCCTGACGCCAATGCATGACTCACTAAAACCAATTCCTGCCAAAGGCGCACCCACATCCCAGAACCAAGCCTGAATGGCAGCGGGCGAGCGGCTGATCGTCCCGCAGGCAGACGCTTTGGCAAAGTTGCGCAACGCATTTATTGTAAGAGCCAAGACGCAACAACAGAGCGCTCCCAACTTCCATTGCTGCACCAGCCCCCGGTCAGGCGCGAGCGCGGCCTACGCTGCGCTGTGCCGCTGCCAGACCAAACACCCTACTGTTCAATTTCGAACACCACGTTCACTTTTGCCGCTATCGCAACCTCGCCCTCGGCCACCGGAACTGCATCGGCAGCCATGCTCTCCATCCGCGCCATCACCACCGGACCACGCCCCTGCTGAACTTCATCCAGCGCGATGATGCCACCCAGCGCCACACCTGCTGCCGCTGCAAACAAATCGGCCTTTCGCCGGGCGTCGGCAACCGCGCGGCGGCGTGCCTCGTCCATCAGGTCGCCATCCTCGGCCACCGAAAACTGCAGGTTGTGGAACGTATTGGCCCCGTCGGAAACCGCAATATCCAGAATCGAACCCAAGCTCGAAAGATCGCGCACCCGCACAGTGATCTGATTCGACACAATGTAGGCAACGATCCGCTGACTTCCGCTGGGCGAGGTGCTGCGATGATCCCAGCGCGGCTGCAGCGACAAACCGCTGGTCTGCAGATCACGCGCATCAATCCCGCGTGATTTCAGCCGCTCCAGGACCGCCGCCATGTTGGCGTTATTCGCGGCCAATGCCTCAGCAGCTGTCTTCGCCTCGCTGGTCACGCCCAACGAAATCAAGGCCATATCAGGTTGAGTTGCCACACTGCCTTCACCGGATACAGTGATCCGACCCGGCCCGGCCTCTTGCGCAATCACCGGTGAAGCCAATGCCAACGCGACGAACAGTAACACTCTGAACATGATCAGTTTCCTTTTGTTGATCTCTCTACTTTGACTGTGACGCGGCCCGTCGCCAATCCCTTGGTGCAGACTTTTCCTTTTCTCCAACTTCGTCTAGGCTCGGCCCTCAGCAGACTTGGGGGTCTGCCCGTCACTAAAAATGAGAGATTGAGCCTTGGCCCAGACCATGAACCCGACCTTCGCGCTGGAAATCGCACCGGACACCCTGACGCTGTCACATCGCCGCTTTGGCGCCTGGCACTCGCTTGGAACGGTGCGTCGTGATGACCCTCGCTGCCCCCAGCGCATGGACGAGCTTCGCCGCACCGCCGATTGGTTGGAGCCGAACTCGATCCGCACGGCTGTCGTGGTCGCCTCCAGCCAGGTGATGTTCCTGACTGTCGCGCTGCCCTCCAACAGCCGCGGCAACAAGCGCCGCGAAATCCGCGAGGCGCTGAAAACCGCGACGCCGTTCCCGGTTGAAGATATCGAATTTGATTTCGTCTCGGAGGATGGCGGCGCACGCGTGGCCATTGTCGCCAAAACGGCCCTGTCCGAAGCCGAAGCAATTGCCGTTCATTTCAAACTGAACCCGGTGCGCTTCGCCGCCCACCCTTCGCCGCGTGACTTTAACGGAGAGCCGGACTTCGGTCCCACCGACTACGCCGCACATGTTCAGGAACTGCAACTCAAGCCGACAACGCGTAAAAAGCCCGCCCCACAAGGCGGCAACCGCAGGTCAGCTCCGCAACAACGGGCCGAGGCAACACCACAGCCAAGCCAGAAGCCAGCTGATGCTCCGGCACGAGGCCCGGCAAATGCGGCCCCGGCCCAGGCACAAGCGGCTCAGAAACCGACCGCGCCTCCGAAGGCGTCGACTGCCGACACACCACAAGCAGCGAACCCACTTTCGTCTATCGCGACACCACCGCCGACGTTTGCCAGCCGTCGCGGGCCATCAGTGGAGCTACGGGCCACCAAGCGCGAGGCGCCAACCTTGTCAGCCGCCCCGATGTCCGCGATCCCAACTTTCACATCCACTGCTCGCAAACCGCAAAGCAAGCAAGAACCCACGCTGAGTGCAAGTTCAGCCGCGTCAAGCGGTGCACAGAACGTTGCCAAAGCAGGTCCGACGACGACGGCAAAGAAGCCTGCCTCGAACAATGCGCCGAGTGACACGCCGGTCTCAGCCGAACATATTCTCGACGATTTGCCACCGATGGCGCATCTGGAAGGCCGCGCGCGCAGCGAAGGAGTGCGTCCTGCACCAACGCCACTTGCCGAAGCGGCTCCAACCCAGCCCGAAACGCGCCAAAACCGAGGCCCTCGCGAATCTATGCAGGCCCGGACAACCGATCAACGTGATGCGCATCGTGTCAAAGACGCCCCCGCACGCCCTGTCGATCAGGCGGATGCCGGCCCTGCGCCGCGATTTGGCCAGGGACGCCGCGCCTCCAGCGGACCGCATCGTGGTGCACCGGCTGGCCCGCCCGCCCGCCGCGCGGGACCGCAGGGCGCGCCTGCGGCGGCTCCCGCCACAGAATTCGTAGCGCGTCAGCGGCCTCAGCAACCTCAGGATGGCGGCGCCCAGTTTCAGCGTGCGCAGCCCCGTCAGAGCGATCCCAGCCGGATGGCCCCAGGTGGCGCGCGCGGCGCGCAGGGACATCCCCAGCCAAACGGCGCCTATGGCGTTGATCCCCGGCAACATCGAGGAGCCGAGCGCGCACAGGGTGTTCCTTCCGAGGACGGTCATCGCGCCACGACGGCGGCCGCCAGCCTGACGCCTGATGTACCAGTTGAAGAAAAGAAGGGGCGCGGCATCCTGGGAACCCGGCTTGCCCGCCGTCAGTTGTCCGAAACTGAACAAATGACTGTTTTTGGCGCTCGTGAAGCCGACGAAGGCCGCCGCATCCCGATCATGCCGCTCGCAGCGGCTATCGGAGCCTTGTTGCTGGTCGCGGGTGGCGTCTGGGGTGCCTATTACATGCTGGTCTCCAGCGACGACATCGCTGGCACTTCCGGTAATCAGCCACCCAGCGTTGAACTTGCATTGGCCGATGCGGCTGCCGGCCTACCTGAGCGTGGCGCAGAGGCACCCGAACCCCGTCCGGCCTCGATCGCCGGACTCACCCCGGTCGATCTGGGCGACGGCGGGACCGAACTCGCCTCGGCTGATCCGAACGCTACCGGCGATGCGACGCCTGCAGTCGACCCGATTGCTGCAGCTACGGCTGCTGCGATGGCCGGACCTAATCCGCCGCCGGGCCGCCCTGCGGATCAAGCGACCGAGAAAAGTGATGATATTGTCATCGCCTCTGTTGATCACCGCATTCCTGCCGAAGACGCCGTGGCCCCGCCACTCGCGCGCCTGCTCGTCGAGGATGCAGCGCCAGAGCCACTTGCGACACCGGCACCATTCGGCACCGACTACGAGTTTGACGAAAGCGGTTTCGTCGTGGCCACCAAAGACGGGGCTGTGACGCCGGATGGTGTGATCGTCTTTGCAGGCCAGCCGGTCAAAGTCCCAGCGAAAAACCCGCAGATCATCGCCGCCGTTGCCGGGGCTGCGACTGCGGTCGCTGTGCAGGCAGCGCTGGAAACGGATCCGCAGCCACGCGCCCGTCCTGCAAACCTGTCGGCTGAACCGCAAGACGGGGCCGAGGCACCTGCCGACGCGGGCGCTGAAGGGGCACCTGAAACGGCTGAAACCGACGCTTCGACAGAGGCATCGGTCGAAACAGCATCAGCCGACACAACCGATCTGGAATCCGCGGTGTCGGACACGCTGGAAGCCGTCGCGAGCGAAGAAAATGCTGCAGACGCGTCGACCACTCCCGAGGCGCAATTCTCGGCCACGTCACTAGTCCCGCAGGCGCGCCCTGCTTCGCTGGTGCAACGTGTGGCCCAGGCACGTGCGTCCGTTGCGGCCTCGGCCGCCAGCGCACCTGCGCAGCCAACCCAGCAGACCAGCGCGGCACCCGCAGCGGCCCCGTCGATCCCGACGCGTGCGTCCGTTGCCCGAACCGCGACCGAGACCGACGCAATCACACTCAGCCGCCTGAACCTGATCGGCGTCTATGGCTCACCCAGTGACCGTCGCGCATTGCTGCGCCTGCCATCGGGGCGCTATGTAAAAGTGAAAGTTGGCGACCGGATCGACGGTGGCCGCGTCGCCCAGATCGGCACCGGCGAGTTGCAGTACGTCAAGGATGGCCGCACGGTGACACTTGCGATGCCACGCGGCTAATCAGCGCCAGAAAACGTAATGCGAAGGCTCCGCGAAACGCGGAGCCTTTTTTTAATCTGCGCTTAAGCGCCAAACTGACTTTCCGCGCAAACCAGCCCGGCCTAAACTGCGGACGGGACACTTTCGATTTCAGATGGAGGCACCATGCGAATTCTATTTACCGGCGGGTCGGGCAAGGCAGGTCGCCACGCGATCGCCTACCTGATCGAACAAGGCCACCGGGTTCTGAACCTCGACGTGATACCGCTCGACCACCCCGGCGTTGAAAACCGCATCGCTGACATCACCGATGCCGGACAGGTCTTTGACGTAATGGCCAGTTACGCTGGCTTTGACGAGCTTCAACCCGGGACCGGCGTCCCAAAGTTTGATGCAGTAGTGCATTTCGCCGCCATCCCGCGCTTGCTCCAAACCTCGGACAACGAGTGCTACCGGATCAACACGCTTGGCACCTACAACGTCATCGACGCGGCAGTGAAATATGGCATCCGCAAGGTAATCTTTGCCTCGTCCGAAACGACCTATGGCGTGTGCTTTGCCGATGGCGAACGCAAGCCTGACTACTTACCGGTCGACGAAGACCACCCGGTGATCCCGGAGGACAGCTATGCGATGTCCAAGGTCGTCAACGAGGTGACCGCACGCAGTTTCCAGCGCCGCTCGGGCTTTGACATCTACGGCTTGCGTATCAACAACGTGATCGAACCGCACGAATACGCTGAGAATTTCCCTGCCTACTTCGCCGACCCTGCTTTGCGCCTGCGCAACTTCTTCTCCTACATCGACGCCCGCGATCTGGGTCACATGGTCGAATGCTGCCTGAAAACCGATGGCCTGGGCTTCGAGGTGTTTAACGTCTCCAACGACGGTCATTCCGTCGCCGAAACCTCAGCCGACCTGATCGAGCGATTTTATCAAGGCGTCCCGGTTTCGCAGATGGCACCCGATGATACGTTCTTCTCCAACGCCAAGGCAAAAAAGCTGGTCGGATATAGCCCGCAGCACAACTGGCAAAAATACGTCAGCGCGCCTGATACCTGACCCCGCTCTAGATCACCCCGCGCTCGACCTGATCCTGCTCAATGCTTTCGAACAGCGCCTTGAAGTTGCCCTCGCCGAACCCGTCGTCGCCTTTCCTTTGAATGAACTCAAAGAAGATCGGCCCGATCACGGTTTTCGAGAATATCTGCAACAGGATATGAGTCTCGCCCCCATCATCGACACCTTCGCCGTCGATCAGGATACCGTGCTTCATCATCCGGTCCTTCGGCTCATCATGTCCAACGACGCGGTCATAGCTCAGGTCGTAATAGGTCTCGGGCGGTTTCGGCATGAATTTCACGCCACGCTCGGCAATCTCATCCGTCGCGGCGTATAGGTCGCGCGCCCCGACAGCGATATGCTGGATGCCCTCACCATTATAGCGCTTTAGGTATTCGACGATCTGCCCGGTCTCGCCCCGGTCCTCGTTGATCGGGATGCGAATGCGCCCGCAGGGGCTGGTCAGCGCACGGCTGCGCAACCCGGTGAACTTGCCTTCGATATCAAAGAAGCGGATTTCGCGGAAATTGAACAGATCGCCGTAGAACCTGAACCAGACGTCCATATTCCCCTTGTGAACGTTATGGGTCAGGTGATCGAGATAGTAGAAACCGACGCCCTCGGGATGCGCCTTGTCGATCCAGTCGAATTCCTCGTTGTAGGGGTTCGTTTCGTAATACTGATCGATGAGATAGATCAGACTGCCGCCGATGCCCTTGATCGCGGGAACCTCCATGGTTTTGCCAGGTCCGTCAAATGGCTCCGCGCCTTTTGACACCGCGTACGAGAACGCATGATGTGCATCCACCACCCGCCAGGCCATCGACGGGGCGCAAGGCCCGTGCTCTTCGACAAACCCGCGCGCGTGGCTGCCCGGCTCGTCATTCAGCACATAGGTGATATCACCCTGCTGCCACAGTTCGACCGCCTTGGTCTTATGGGTTGCGGTGTGGACATACCCCATCCGCGCAAATGCCTCGCGCAGCTTTTCCGGTTCCGGATGGGCGAACTCAACAAACTCAAACCCGTCGGTCCCAGCGGGGTTTTCATCGGTGATCGTGGCTTTCGGGGCGTCATGCGGGAAAGGACCCATGGCAAATGCTCCTGCGGGCAGGTGAGTGTCGCACCTACTATAGCGCATCAACCTCGCAAAATTTGCGCAAGTGGTGGCTATTCATTCCACATAATGCTAATTTTCGCGCGCTAAAGTGAACAACTACGCGGAAAATTCGCATGGAACTGGATCCGACCGATAAACGCCTGCTGGCGGCACTTCAAGCGGACGCCCACGCTACCGCCGACGCACTGGCCGAGAAGATCAACCTTTCGCCCAGTCAGGCCGGGCGACGACGCCAGCGGATCGAGGCGTCGGGGATCATCAAAGGCTATTCCGCCCGTCTGGATCCGGCGCGCCTTGGTTTGACGGTGCAGGCCTTCGTGCAGGTCGAAATGGCAAGCCACGCACCGGCTTCGGCAGCAGGGTTCGCCCGGATGGTCGAGGCCCAGCGAGAGATCGTCGGCGCCTGGACGATGACCGGCGTTGCCGACTATCTTCTAAGGGTTTGGTGCGCCGACTTGGCCGCACTGAACCGCCTGATGCATCAGGTCCTGCTGGCGCACCCTTCTGTCGCCAAGGTCCACAGCCAGATCGTGATGAACCAGCTCAAAACCGATGCTCCCCTACCGACCTGATTCAAGCGCTCTTGCGCGCCGCCCGGCGGGCATGTGACCCTGCCCAACAACAGACCGCTGATCCCTGAGAGGTTCCATGGAAAGTTTCCTGTTCCAAGCCACAATCTACCTCGGCGCATCCGTCATAGCGGTGCCAATCGCCGCGCGCCTCGGCCTCGGATCGGTGCTCGGATATCTGCTGGCGGGCATCGCCATCGGCCCGCTGCTTGGACTGGTCGGCAACGAAACCCAAAGCCTGCAGCATTTCGCCGAATTCGGCGTCGTGATGATGCTGTTCCTGATCGGACTGGAGTTGGAGCCACGTGCCCTCTGGGACATGCGCCACAAACTGCTGGGCTACGGCGGCGCGCAGATCGGGCTTACCATCGCGGCGGTTTTTGCCGGATCGCTGTTCTTCGGCCTGCCCTGGCAAACGTCTCTGGCAATCGGCATGATCTTCGCGCTGTCCTCGACCGCGATCGTGCTGCAAACGCTGGATGAAAAGGCGCTGATGCAGACCGGCGGCGGGCGGGCGTCGTTCTCGGTGCTGCTGACCCAGGACATCGCCGTAATCCCGATGCTGGTCATCATCCCGCTGCTGGCGCTGCCAGGTCTATTCGGGCATGGGATGGCCGACGATATCGAGGGGGATCACGGCACGAGTGGCACAGATCACGGTGCGGCCGCAGCGGATCATGGTGGCGCAACTCTGTCCTTGGTCGACGGTCTGCCCGGCTGGGGCGTTGCGTTGGTCACGCTCGGGGCCATCGGCATCATCGTGCTGCTAGGAATCTTCGCCTTCCGCCCCCTGTTCCGCTTTATCCACGCCGCCCGCCTGCGCGAGATGTATACCGCCACGGCCTTGCTGATCGTCGTCGGCATCGCAGTCCTGATGATTATGGTGGGCCTGTCCCCCGCGCTCGGGACATTTCTCGCCGGAGTTCTACTGGCCAGCTCCGAATTCAAGCACGAGCTGGAAAGCGACATCGAACCCTTCAAAGGCCTGCTGCTGGGATTGTTCTTCATCACCGTGGGCGCGGGCATCAATTTCGGCGTGCTGTTCGGAGACCCGTTCACGATCATCGGGCTGACCCTGCTGTTAATGCTGACCAAGGGCGCGGTACTGTACGCCATTGCCTTCGCATTCAAAATGCGCGGACGCGACCGCTGGCTGTTCACCCTCGGTCTGGCGCAAGCAGGCGAATTCGGCTTCGTGCTGATCTCATTTTCGCTGCAGCAATCCGTTCTTCCCGGCGCGCTAGGCGAAAGTCTGCTACTGGTCGTGGCGCTTTCGATGCTGCTGACGCCGCTGTTCTTCATTGGATACGAAGTCATTTCGCGCCGCATGGCCGAGGCGGGCGACGACACGCCCCATGACGAGATTGACGAGCAGCAACCGATCATCATCGCCGGGGTCGGTCGATTCGGGCAGGTCGTCAACCGAATGCTACAGACCACCGGGTTCAAGACGACCGTTCTGGATCACAACCTCAAGACCATCGAACTGATGCGCCAGTTCGGCTTCAAAGCCTTCTTCGGCGATCCGACCCGCCCCGAGCTGTTACGCTCAGCCGGCTTGGCAACGGCGCGTGTGCTGGTGGTGGCTGTGGATGATGCGGAGGCCGCTGTAAAACTCGTCGCTCACGCGCGCGCAGAACGCCCCGACCTGCACATCGTCGCGCGCGCCTATGACCGGGTGCATACCTATCGCCTCTACCGCGCCGGGGCCAACGACATCGTGCGCGAGATGTTCGACAGCTCGCTGCGTGTCGGACGCTACGCGCTCGAACATCTGGGCTTCACCGAATACGAAGCCGCCGAGGCCGAGCGCCTGTTCTATCACGGCGACAGGGACGCCCTGGCCGAGCTCGCCCCGCTGTGGAACCCCGACATACCGGTTGCGAAGAACACTGCCTACATTGAGCGCGCCAAGGAGCTGAGCAATCAGCTGGAAACAGCGATCCTGACCCAGTTGGCCGAAAAGCCGAAGACCGGGACGGATGGGTAGAAGCGAGGTCACAGTTCAGGATCGGCCTGATTAGACGTCTGTGACTCAACCCGAAATCAAGCCTGAAAGGCACCGGGCGAGCGCCTGACGTGCATTTTGCCGCGATGAACCTCCGCCCAAAGCCACGCGCGCCTTTCGACCCGCGCCTCGGCCTCAGTTCACCCGCGACCAGTTCTGCTTTCGGCAAATCGCGAACACGCAGCCGGACACGACCAGCGCATTGCCATCTAGCTGCATCTTGCTGCCGTATGTCTTGTCGCGGTCCGGCGCATAAATCTTGCCCTTAACGTATTTCCCACCCGCTTGCGGCTGCATGTCCCAGACAATCTGGCGACCGATGTGATCCGACGGACGCGAAGCCCCTGTGCTATTGAACGCCTTCATCAATGTACCGCAGATCTTCGCGCCGCATTCCGCAATCTTCACATGGCCGAAGTTGCCGTTGTCGTCGGGCTGCGTTTTCCAGATGCCAACTGCCGGATCTGCTGCCAGCGCCGAGCTTGCCAGAAATGCCGTGACTGCGGCGATCATCGTGATGCGTGTCATATCTCAACTCCCTATCGTGACTGGGCGCTGGATACGCCACGCAGGCAGGTTTCCCTTAGATTAACGCCACGGAGACCCCTTGGCAGCGACGCAACGTCATGGCAGGTGGAC
>CALSNT010000013.1 GCA_943787785.1 uncultured Paracoccaceae bacterium
CGGCAAGGAAGCTTCGAATCTTGAAGTCCTTGGCCAATTGCATCTCGAAATCTGCAGTGGTCGACACGCCCGGCGAAAAACATGCGACGATGCCGTCCAGATCATCCGGCAACAAATAGCCGCCATCCGCTGGGCCGCCGATCCGGATCAACTCATGCCCTGTTGCAACAGGGCGCATCAATGAAATGGTGCTCTGAACCGAATGGGACGCAGGATGAGCGATATCGCGCGCCAAACGCTTCGAAAGGTAGTTTCGCGCCAGTCGTCTCAGACCCATTTCGTCAGTTTCCAATAAGGTGTCTGACGCGTGGCCAGTTCGTTTCAGTAGCTAATGAATGTCCGTCGAGTCCAGTGCGGGACGAAATCCCTAACTAGGCCGCACGCAGGCCATCACGGTCCGCGTCACGATGGGTCGCAATAACACCAATGCCGGGAACGCAATCAGCCAGGCCCAGAACCACGTGGTCATCCAGATGCCGGCGAACCCCTCGACGATCCCCAGCGCCCGCCATGTCGCGAAACCCGACACCAGAAGCGACATACCGCCCGAGACAAGCAACGCCACCACATAGGGAGCGAACCATTTAGGAATAAATTTCATCGAACGTCCTGACCAATAAGTGCCATACACCTCGCATACGTTTTGCCGACGCTTTGCCGACAAGGTCAACCCGCCCCGTCATTTCGCCAAGAATATCCTCGCCGGAGGCTCTGACATCTGCCAGACCCGACGCCGTCAATTGGTCATCGGCGATCCTTCTCGTCATAGAAATCGCTCAACCGTTTGCCGCGTTCCGGGCGGAATTTCCCGACCGGCTCCATGGCGTCGATCCGGTCAACGCGGAACATCCGAAAGTCGTCGCGCAGCTCGCACCAGCTGACCAGAGTCCAGACCTTCCCCCAGAACCACAGGCCCAGCGGGCGGATGACGCGCTCAGTCTCGGCGCCTTCCAGTGCTTCATAATGAATCGAAAGCCGGTCCAGCGCCTCAACCGCCGCGTCTAGCGCATCTAGCCGGGGCGCGCGTGCTGTCGTCCATCTCGTTCCAGGTAAACGCATGGATTTGCACCGTTCTCGCCTGACCGCGCACCGCGTCCGGCAAACACCGCGTCGATTTTAACCAGCGCCTCCTCGGCCGCTTTGGCCATATCCAGCCCGCCCCAGGCCTTCATCAGCCGCGCCCCCTGCGACCAGCGAGGTAATCTCGGCCCGCGTGAACATCAGCGGCGGCATCTCATAGCCCGACCGCATCAGGTAGCCGACGCCCGCTTCCCCCTCGACCGGCACGCCCGAGCCGATCAAGTCGGCCATGTCGCGGTAAATCGTACGCTCGGAAACCTCGAGGTCTTCGGAAAGACGCCGCGCGGTCACCAGCCGCCCTCCCCTCAGGGCTTGAACAATCTGGAAAAGTCGATCCGCACGGCGCATTGCTCAGGGACGCTCCGGGCTCGAAAAGACCCAGCGAATTGCCGTCCGGGTCCTGGGACATACTGGAACCGACCGGGCGGGATCGTGATCGGATCCGATTTGATCGTCCCCGCCGGCCGCGGCGCAGCGTTCGGCCGTGGCCTCGAGACTGTCGGGAACATAGAGGTGGATCGTCGGTCCGTTGCCGTCTTTTGCAGGAGTGCCCGGGTAAAGGTGGCCGGAGACCCCCGATGTCATGTCCTTGATGGGAAGCATCGCCATCGGGTTCGGACCACTCTCGTCCTTCGACATGTCGTAGTCGAAGACCTTGGAATAAAAACGCCATTCCGGCGTCAATGTCGCTGACAGGGATCTCCATCCATGCGACGGCGTTCTGTGGCGTGTGGGTCATCTGTTGCTCCGTTCTTTGCAGTTGATGACGCCTACATCGCACACCCCCCCCTGACACCATTCTGTCAGGAGCCTGTCCGCGACGGAAAATCGGTCCAGCCAAGCCCATCCTCGGTGCGGCCTGCCGGATGGTATTCTCCGCTGACCACGCCGTCATAGCCATCGCGGTCCAGTCTTTGCAGGAACTCCTCCAGTGGCAGGTCGCTGTGCTGCGGTTCGGCGCGGTCGGGTGGTCCGGCGATCTGGACATGCACCGCACGGTGACCGTGATGATCCCACAGGTCCAGCACATCTCCGTGGATCATCGCCCCGTGGAAGGCATCGAACTGGAAGCCGACATTGGCCGCGCCGAGGTCGTCGAGTATCCCCGCCGCCTGATCGAAGTCGTTCAGGAAATAGCCCGGCGTGTTGATCGGGCTCAGCGGCTCTATTGAGAATTGCTGATCCGGATAATTTCGGGCTGCTCGGTCGAGGTTTTCCAGAAATGTATCGTGCGCCTTCGCTCCGGAGGAATTGCCAGCCATGACGTGAATGAAGGTCGCGCCCAATGTGCCAGCGGCGGTTACGGCCCGGTCGAGATCGCGGCGGAACAACTCCTGCGCGCCGTCAATCGCCGCCAGACCCATCGCTGCGCCGTTCCAGTCCGTTCGTGGTGTATTGATGAGCGCCATACTCTGCCCCGTGGCATCGAGTGCAGCCCGCAAGTCAGCGAGGTTTGCCTCATACGGAAACAACATCTCGACGGTGTCGAACCCGGCTGCCAACGCTGCCGGAAACCGTTCCGGCAATGGCCGTTCCGTGAACATCATGCTGAGGTTTGCGGCGAAACGCGGCAACGGCTCAGGCCAGTTCGGCCGATGGGATGATCGGGAAGAACTGCCCGCCAGAGCGCAGTCCGAACCACTCTTGTCCCTCATGTTCGCTGTTCTGGCCAATCTCGACCAGCCGATAGAAACTCTTCCGGTCGATCAGCGCTTCCAGCCCGGCACGGATGTGGACGTAGGGCGACGGTTCGCCGGTTTCCGGGTCGCGCACAACGCGGATCGGATTCTCCGGCCCGGCGATCGCGTAATCTCCAACGTTGGTTTCAAACACCAGATCCTCGCCGCGCCTCTCGAAATCCACGGCCACGAAAGGCGCGTCATCGACTGTGATCCCGACCTTTTCGACCGGAGTGACCAGAAAATACTTGCCGTCCTCGAGCTTCAGAATTGTCGAGAACAGCCGCACCAGCTCTGCCCGGCCAATCGGCGTGCCGAGGTAGAACCACGTCCCGTCCCGCGCGATCCGCATGTCCAGATCGCCGCAGAAGTCGGGGTTCCACAGATGCACCGGCGGCAATCCGCGCGTGCCGGCGGCCCGTGCGGCATCTGCAAGCCCTTCCGCGCTTGGCGTCACACCCTTTTGTGATGCCATTTCACCGCCTTTTTCTTTTGCCATTTGTACAGCGCCTTAAGTTTGCGTCTAATGTGCCCTAACTTGAAGTATAGTCACCCCCGGAGAGAAGTCATGGCCGAGACCCCCGAAAACACCGCAGCGCTGGTTGCCGAGATTGAAACGCTGGGCGAAAAGCTGGCGTTGACGCGTGCATCTGTAGCGCGGCGCTTTATCGGGCAGGACCGGGTCGTTGATCTGGTCCTTTCAACGCTGCTGTGCGGTGGCCACGGGCTGCTGATCGGCCTGCCGGGGCTGGGTAAGACCCGTTTGGTGGAAACGCTGTCCACGGTCATGGGGCTCGATGGGGCACGCGTGCAGTTCACGCCCGACCTGATGCCCGCCGACATCCTGGGCTCGGAAGTGCTGGAGACCGGGGCCGATGGCTCGCGCGCCTTTCGCTTCCTCGAAGGTCCGGTATTCTGCCAGCTTTTGATGGCGGATGAGATCAACCGTGCCAGCCCCCGCACGCAATCCGCGCTTTTGCAGGCAATGCAGGAACGCTCGGTTACGATCGCCGGTCAGCCGCATCCGCTTCCGGCACCTTTCCATGTCCTGGCGACCCAGAACCCGATTGAGCAGGAGGGCACCTACCCGCTGCCTGAAGCTCAGCTCGACCGGTTCCTGGTGCAGATCGATGTGCCATACCCGGCCCGCGATGCCGAGCGTGACATCCTGATGGCCACCAGCGGGACGGATGAAGCGGAGTCCGAGCAGGTATTCGACACCGCGTCCCTGATGGCTGCGCAAACGCTGGTCCGCCGGATGCCGGTGGGTGAGGCTGTCGTGGAAACGATCCTCGATCTGGTCCGCGCTTGCCGACCAGAAGAAGACACGGCGCCCGAAGTTGTGCGCGAAGGCGTCGGCTGGGGCCCCGGGCCGCGTGCCGCGCAGGCGCTGATGCTGACGGTCCGTGCGCGTGCACTGCTGGATGGGCGGCTGGTCCCATCGGCGGACGACGTGGCCGCAATGGCCGCGCCGGTCCTCAGTCACCGTATGGCACTGACCTTCGCTGCGCGCGCGCGCGGTCAAAACCTGTCGCAGGTTATCAGCGAGGTGACGGAACGCGCGACAAAAGTCGAGGTGGCCGCGTGAGCCAACTGCAGCCTTTACGTCCTATGACATTGCGGCATCAAGTGATCCTGCCGGGATGAGCGCGACAGCCGATCTCCGCAGCCATGCCGAGGCGCTGGCCGGACCTTTGCCGCCGCTTCTGGCAGCGGCGGAGCATCTGGCATCGGGTCTGTTGCTGGGTGAACACGGCCGACGGCGGGCGGGCATGGGCGATGAATTCTGGCAGTTTCGTCCGGCCCAGCCGGGTGATGAAGCGCGCAGCATCGACTGGCGGCGATCGGCACAGTCGGATTCTCATTTCGTGCGCGAGAAGGAATGGCAGGCGGCGCAGTCTGTCTTGTTCTGGGTGGACGGGGCTGCCTCGATGCGGTTCGCGTCGGACAAGGGCTTGCCTGAAAAAGCAGAACGCGCGCGGGTTCTGGCGCTGGCGCTGGCCGTGCTGCTGGTTCGTGGGGGCGAACGGATCGGCCTCACCTCGATGAGCAATCCGCCGCGCAGCGGTGAGGTTCAGTTGCTCCGCGTTGCCACTGCGCTGGCCGATGACGACGATGCCGCCGATTATGGTGCGCCCAACGTGCGCGGCATGCTGCCTCACAGCCGCGCGGTTTTCCTGTCGGATTTCATGGGCGATCTCGCCCCGGTCGAGGCGGCCCTGACCCGTGCTGCGGATCGCGGGGTGCACGGCGCGCTGGTACAGGTGCTGGACCCCGCCGAGGAGGCATTCCCTTATGATGGCCGCACGATATTTGAGAGTGTCGGTGGCAGTCTGAGCCACGAGACCCAGAAGGCGGGCGATCTGCGTAGCCGGTACCTCGAGCGGTTGGCGGCGCGCAAAGCGGCACTGCGAGATCTGGCGCGCAACACCGGCTGGCAATACCACTGTCATCTGACCGATCACAGCGCGGCCAACGCCCTGCTGTGGCTGTTCCACGCCACGGAGCACTCGGTATGACTGGCGCGGGATTCTTCGCAGAAAAATCGGGACTGCTATGCTGACGCTCGGCCCCCTCGGCTTCACCGCCCCATGGCTTTTGCTTGGCCTGATCGTCCTGCCGATCTTGTGGCTGTTGCTGCGCGCCGTGCCGCCCGCACCAATCCGGCGGAGATTTCCCGGTGTGGCGCTGCTGTTGGGTCTGCAGGACGAGGATAACGAGGCCGATAAGACGCCCTGGTGGCTTTTGTTATTGCGTATGCTTGCTGTCGCGGCGGTGATCATCGGGTTCGCCGGACCGGTTTTGAACCCGCAGGACCGGGTGCCGGGCGACGGCCCTCTGCTGATCCTCGCTGATGGCACGTGGGCTGACGCCCGCGATTGGCCGCGCCGGGTCGACCGGATCGAAGCGGCGCTTGCCGAGGCCGCGCGCGATGGCCGCACGGTCGCAATCGCCCTGCTCAGTGATCCGCCGACGGGAGAGCTGAGTTTTCAGGGCTCCGAGGTATGGGACAGTCGCCTCGCAGGCTTGCGCCCGCAGCCGTGGTCGCCGAACGGCGAAACGCTGACGCAATGGGCCGATGGCTGGGGCGATACAAATTTCGAGACGTTGTGGATTTCGGATGGTCTTGAGGCCGCATGGCGCGCCGATTTTCTGAGCCGTCTGGAAGAACGTGGCCCCGTCACCGTTTTCGAAAGCCCGCGCCAGGTGCTTGGCCTGCGCCCTGCCCGGTTCGAAGACGGTGTGATCGTCACCTCAGCCCTGCGTGCTGCACCCGGCCCGGCGGGCGACGTGACCGTCACGGCACATGGCAGTGACCCCGGCGGAACCGAACGGACGTTGGCACAGGCGACGCTGAACTTCGAGGATGGCGCGACCGTGGCAGAAGTCGCATTGTCGCTACCGCCGGAACTGCGCAACCGGATTACCCGGTTCGAGCTGTCCGGCGTCCGCTCCGCCGGGGCGGTCAGTCTGACGGATGATGCGTTGCGTCGCCGCGAAGTGGCGCTGATTGCCGGGCGACAGGATCGTGAGGGCCTCGAACTGCTTTCACCCACGCACTACCTGGAACAGGCGCTGATCCCGACGGCCGATCTGATCGACGGCACAATGGAGGAAATTCTGCTCGCCAATCCGGATGTTATCGTGCTGGCAGATGTGGCCAATGTCGCCGACCCTGACCCCCTGATCGACTGGGTCGATAAGGGCGGGATGCTGTTGCGATTTGCCGGACCGCGTGTGGCTGCGTCCGATATCAGCCGGGGTGAGGAAGATCCGTTGATGCCGGTGCGCCTGCGTTCAGGCGGACGCACGGTTGGGGGCGCGATGAGCTGGGGCGAACCGAAGGCGCTGCGCAGTTTCGCAGAAGGCTCGCCGTTCTTTGGCCTGCCGCTGCCGGGCGATGTGACCGTTTCGGCTCAGGTTATGGCGCAGCCGGATCCAACTTTGGCAGACCGGGTGATTGCCTCGCTGGCCGACGGGACGCCGCTGGTAACCCGCAAACGGATTGGTGACGGGCAGGTGGTCCTGTTCCATGTCACCGCCAATGCGGAATGGTCGACCTTGCCGCTGTCGGGGCTGTTCGTGGCGATGCTGGAACGCCTTGCTGTCTCGACCCGCCCCAGCGCGCCGACGGCGGACGATCTGGCCGGAACGACGTGGGTACCCGATAGCGTCCTCGACGGGTTCGGCGCCGTGCAGGACGCCGGAAACCTAAGCGGTGTCGCAGGTGAGGTGCTGGCCGACGGGCAACCGGGGCCGGACCTGATTCCGGGCCTCTATGCAGGCGATGACCGTCGGATTGCCCTGAATGTCGTAGCTGCCGGGACCGAGTTGGCCGCAAACAGCTGGCCATCACGGATCATCGTCGAAGGGCTGGACGTGTTACGCGAAACACACCTGAAGGGCGTGCTGCTGGCGGCGGCACTTGCACTTCTGGCGCTGGACGTGATCGCCTCGCTTTGGCTTGCCGGGCGGTTGACCCGGTCGCGTGCAGGGCGGGTTACGGCAACCCTCATCGCGGGCATTTTAGCGTTGGGTGTAATGGGCGAAGTGCAGGCGCAAACGGCTGATGATGACTTCGCCCTGTCTGCCACCGCTGAGGTTGTGCTGGCCCATGTTCTGACCGGTGACACCCGGCTGGACGACACCGCGCGCGCCGGGATGCAGGGGCTGAGTGATGTCCTGTGGCGGCGTACCTCGATCGAACCATCGGAACCAATTGGCGTCAATCTCGAAAACGATGAAATCGCCTTCTTTCCGTTCCTCTACTGGCCCGTCAGCCCTGACCAGCCGCTTCCGAGCGCGGAGGCTTACGGCCGCCTTAACGCCTATCTGCGCTCGGGTGGGATGATCCTGTTTGACACCCGGGATGCCGATGTCGCCGGGTTTGGCGCGGCGTCTGCCAATGGGCGTAAGCTGCAGCAACTTGCCCGCCCCCTGGACATTCCGCCATTGGAGCCGATCCCTGCCGACCACGTCCTGACCCGCACGTTCTATCTTCTCCAGGATTTTCCCGGTCGCCACGCCAGCCGGGATGTCTGGGTCGAGGCCGCGCCCCCGGATGCCGAACAGGTCGAAGGAATGCCGTTCCGTAACCTTAACGACAATGTCACTCCGGTCGTGATCGGTGGCAACGACTGGGCCGCAGCCTGGGCTGTCAGTGCGAACGGATCGGCGATGTTCCCGGTCGGGCGTGGCTTCGCCGGTGAACGCCAGCGTGAGGTCGCTTTTCGCTTTGGCGTCAACCTGTTGATGCATGTGCTGACCGGCAATTACAAAAGCGATCAGGTGCATGTGCCGGCCCTGTTGGATCGGTTGGGACAATGAGCAATTCGGTGATCTTCGCGCCCTTGCTGGCTTGGCCGATGGTCTGGGCGGCCGCTTTGTTGGTGGCGGCGATGGTACTGCTGGCGATTTGGCGCGGGTTGCCCGGTTGGTGGCTGCGCGGGTTGGCCGGGGTCGTCCTGCTGGCCGCTCTGGCGAACCCGTCATTACAGCGCGAGGATCGCGAAGCGCTGAGCGATATCGTCATCCTGGTGGTGGACGAAAGCGCCAGTCAGGGGTTGGCGGACCGCCCGGATCAAGTGGACCAGGCGGTGGCGCGCATCGAGGCTGAGGTCGCGCGGCTGGACAACACGGAACTCCGAGTCGTGACACTGGGCGATGCTGATGGCGACGGCGGGACCCTGCTGATGAACCGTCTGACCGAGGCGATGGCCGAGGAACCGCGCGCCCGTTTGGCAGGCGCAATCCTGCTGAGCGATGGGCAGCTTCATGATATTGATGCCGCCCCCCGGATGCCAGCGCCCCTGCATCTGCTGCTGACAGGCCGCGCGACGGATTGGGACCGCCGATTACAGGTCTCAAACGCGCCCGCGTTTGCGATTCTGGGCGAACCGGTGACCCTGACCCTCAGGATCGACGATCAGGGCGCGGTGCCAGCTAACTTGGGCGAGGAAGCCGAGATTTTGATTTCGGTCGATGGTGGCGAACCCAATCGGTTTGTCGTGCCGGTGGGTCGCAATCTGGAATTGCCGGTAATGCTGCCGCACGGAGGGTTGAACGTGATTCAATTCACCGTCCCGACGGCTGATGGAGAGCTGACCGACCGCAACAACTCGGCCGTTGTGCAGATCAATGGTGTACGCGACCGCCTGCGTGTGCTGCTGGTCAGCGGCCAGCCGCATCCCGGCGAGCGCACCTGGCGCAACCTGCTGAAATCCGACAGCTCGGTCGATCTCGTGCATTTCACCATCCTGCGCCCACCCGAAAAGCAGGACGGCGTGCCGGTTACCGAGCTGTCGCTGATCGCCTTCCCGACCCGAGAGCTGTTCCTCGACAAGATCGACGAATTTGATCTGATCATTTTCGACCGCTACAAACGGCGCGGGATACTGCCTCAACTCTATCTCGATAACGTCCGCCAATACGTCGAGGACGGCGGCGCGGTTCTGATCGCGGCTGGCCCGGATTTCGCCAGTGCCGAATCTATCTGGCGCTCTCCGCTGGGCGATATCTTCCCGGCGGAACCGACTGGCCGGGTACTGGAAGAAGGGTTTTTGCCGCGCCTCAGCGATCTCGGCCAGCGACATCCTGTAACCGAAGGGCTGGACGGCGGGGGCGCGGACCCGACCTGGGGCCGCTGGTTCCGCCAGATTGATATCGACGCACGCGGCGGGCAGGTGGTGATGAGCGGCGTCGATGATCGCCCGTTGTTACTACTGGAACGCGTTGGCGAGGGGCGCATCGCACTGATGGCCTCGGATCATGCCTGGCTGTGGAGCCGTGGGTTTGAGGGCGGCGGGCCGCAGCTGGAACTGCTGCGCCGGTTGGCGCATTGGATGATGAAAGAACCGGAGCTTGAGGAGGAGACGCTGGCCGTCGTCGCCGAAGGCCAGACCATGACGATTACGCGCCGCACTTTGGGTGACGGCGTTGGATCGGTCGCAGTTACCGGGCCTGACGGGGAAACTGCGAGTGTCACGCTGGAACAGACAGGCCCCGGCACCTGGACGACGATCTGGGATGCGCCCGAGATCGGTCTCTACCGGCTGAAGGAAGGCGATGTGGAGGCAGTAATCGCCCTCGGACCCGCAGCACCGCGAGAGTTCGAACAAACGATCGCGGCCAGCGACCGGCTGGACCCGGCCCTGGCGGCAGCGGGCGGCGGGACGCTGGTTCTCGAAGCGGGCGCTCCGGATATCCGCACCGTGCGTTCGGGCCGCCCGGCGGTTGGTCGTGGCTGGATCGGGGTCACACCGCGCGGCGCTTACCGGACGCTGGACGTCCGGGTCATTCCGTTGGTTGCATCCTGGCTGTTCCTGGCGTTGGCCGCGCTGCTGATGATCGGCGCATGGCTGCGTGAGGGGCGAAAATAGAGGGCTTGTGCCGGGCGCCTTTCAGGCTCGATTCCGGGCAAAAGGGGTCATCCGCAACTGTTTGCCAGACGTCGGGCTAGCCAAATCTAGCGCAGGTCCAGCCGAAACAACTCACCACCCCACCCTTCGGTAAAAGTCCGCGCCTCGATCATCACATGATCCAACGCATCGGGAATGACGATTCCGGACTGGCTGCGGGTGAAGGGCTGCTCATTTACATGCGGATGCAGTAGAACACGCAAGCCAAGTTCGGTCCCCTCAGGGGACAGCACGCGCCAGCCGTCGGCGTAATCCTCCCAACCGGTATCACCGTGGGACAGGGTGACCGAGATCGACCAGCTGTCCCCCGATTTCTTTGCGGTGGCGTCTTCAACGACAGCCGGGTCGGCAACGGCGGCAGAGGCAAACAGTGCCAGCGTGGTGGTGAGCGTGACGTGTTTCATGTCGCCATTCTGCCCGATCACTGCGCCGCTGTCGCCCCGCTTGTTGTCACAGTCCCGTGGGGTTTGGATCGGGCTTTGGCGTGTTGAAATGCGTGGGCCAGTCGCAGGCGTGCTGCCCTGCTCGAAATTAAGCCTGAAAGGCGCCGGGCATGACCCACCACCCGCGTCAGGCCATATATGTTGCGGATCAAGTCAACAGTGCATTAGTCTTGAACAGCCGCGTTTTCCAAAGGTCACCCAAATGGACATGCCCGCCCCAGACGCCGCAATCATGGCCCGCAAGGCCGAGGTCGTGGCGCGTTTGCAATCGGTCTTGCCCGACGGAGCGGTGATCCACGACCCGCAGGAAACCCGCGCCTACGAATGCGACGGGCTGGTCGCGTATAAATGCCCGCCAATGGCTGCTGTTCTGCCTGCCTCGACCGATGAGGTTTCGGCGGTGCTGAAGGTCTGCCACGAGATGGGCGTGCCTGTGGTGCCGCGTGGGTCGGGGACGTCTCTGGCCGGGGGCGCGCTGCCGACAGCCGACAGCGTGATCCTGGGCGTGGCGCGCCTGAACGCTGTTTTGGAAACCGATTACGACAACCGGGTGATCCGGGTTCAGTCGGGCCGCACGAACCTGAGTGTGTCCGGTACGGTCGAGGAACAGGGGTTTTTCTACGCCCCCGACCCGTCGTCACAACTGGCCTGCGCAATCGCCGGGAACATCGCGATGAACTCGGGCGGGGCGCATTGCTTGAAATACGGGGTGACGACCAACAACCTGCTGGGTGTGACGATGGTGCTAATGGACGGCACCGTGGTCGAGGTCGGCGGCGCCCATTTGGATGCACCGGGGCTGGACCTGTTGGGCGTGATCTGCGGCAGTGAAGGTCAGTTGGGCGTCGTTACCGAGGCGACCCTGCGCATCCTGGCGAAACCCGAAGGCGCGCGCCCGGTCCTGATCGGCTTTGACAGTGACGAGGTCGCCGGCGCCTGTGTGTCCGACATCATCAAGGCGGGCGTTCTGCCCGTCGCCATCGAATTCATGGACCGCCCCTGCATCCGCGCCACGGACGACTTCTCGGGCGCCGGCTATCCAGATTGCGAAGCCCTGCTGATTGTCGAGGTCGAAGGCTCCGAGGCCGAGATTGCCGAGCAACTGGGCGTCATCACCGGCATCGCGCGCCAACACAATCCGGTGGAACTGCGCGAAAGCGGCTCGGACGAGGAAAGCGCGCGCATCTGGCTGGGCCGCAAGGCTGCGTTCGGGGCGATGGGGCAGATCAACGACTACATGTGTCTGGACGGAACCATCCCGGTCAGCGCCCTGCCGCTGGTGCTGCGCCGGATTGGTGAATTGTCGAAGGAGTACGGACTGGACGTCGCCAACGTCTTCCACGCAGGCGACGGCAATATGCATCCGCTGATCCTCTATGATGCGAATAAGGACGGCGATTTGCAGACCTGTGAGGCGCTGGGCGAGGAAATCCTGAAACTCTGCGTCGAGGTCGGCGGCTGCCTGACCGGAGAACATGGTGTTGGCATCGAAAAACGCGAACTGATGCGTGTGCAGTATTCCGACGACGATCTGGAGGCGCAGATGTCCGTCAAGGATGTGTTTGATCCGGCATGGTTGTTGAACCCGGCCAAGGTATTCCCGTTGACATCCAGCAGTGCACGCCGCGACGCAGCCTGAACGGCGCTCGACGCGGGTCGAAAAGATATTTGTCGCAACGTCTGATGGGTATCAGCGGCCATTGGGCCGCGACCATGGCCTACGCCGAACGATGTTATTTTGAACGAACCGCGGCGACTCTCCACTTACTAAGCAGACACACATCGCTTGGCCTTCGAAAAAGTGGGGAATTGAGATGTCCTTGAATTCATTGAAAACGACAATCGCTGCCGCGCTGATACTCACCTCGCTCAGCGTCACCGCCGCAGAGGCTGCCGATCGCAGTAATTCGCCAGGCGCGTCCAGAACTCCGCAACATCAGCGATTGCTTGACGTCGGGAGCCGGGCCGTGCCTGTTTTCCCGTTGAAAATCAAATGCGCGGTGTTCAGCCCGTCCGGCGCAGACTCCAGGCACATCGCTTATTGGCGCGATAACGGCATGCCGGTTCCTGCTGGAACAAAAGTGAAGGTAAAGGTCCTTACCTACATCGGTCACCCAACACTGCCGGCCATCGCGCAGGGGGCCAAACACGTGATTCTGAACAATATGCCGTCTTGGCCCGTGCCGATCGCGACCGCTTGTCAGGCAACTGTTATGTGAACTGCTAGAAATGGTACGTGAACCGCTTTGAAAACCAGTGCGCGGGCAGTTCTCGTCTCTTGTGAATTCCGGAAGGATGCTGCAGCTTTGCCCTCTGGGATACTTCCAAATCAAAGTTGCGCCGCATGACACCTGAAACCGAAACAGAGCTGTCTGAGGCGGTACGCGATGCAGCCGGGCCTTTGGCGGTGGTTGCGGGCGGGACGCGTGCGCATGGCGCCACGGGTGCGCCCTTGTCCGTGGCCGGGCTGAACGGTGTGCGCCTGTACGAACCCGGCGCGCTGACTCTGGTGGTCGGAGCCGGAACGCCGCTGGCCGAAGTTGAGGCGACCCTGGCAGAGGAAGGCCAGCGCCTGGCGTTCGAACCGCCGGACATGCGCCGCCTGCTGGCGAAGGTGGCCGATAGTGGGACCGGCGACCCGACGATCGGCGGCGTGGTTGCCACAAACGCTTCGGGTCCGCGCCGCATCCAGACGGGGGCCTGTCGGGATCACCTTCTGGGTGTGCGGTTCGTCGATGGCTCCGGGACGATTATCAAGAACGGCGGGCGGGTGATGAAGAACGTCACCGGCTACGATCTGGTTAAGCTGCTTTGCGGCTCTCACGGAACGCTGGGCGTGCTGAGCGAGGTCGCGTTGAAAGTGTTGCCCGCAGCGGATGCTATGGCGGTTGTTCGAATTGAAGGGCTGTCCGTGTCGGATGCGGTTTCCGCCATGTCGCAGGCGCTGGGGTCCCCTTGGGATGTGACCGGAGCGGCGCATTTGCCCGGTGAAGCGCCACAAACATTGATCCGCGTCGAAGGCTCTGCAGCCTCAGTGGCGGAACGCGGTGGCAAGCTGGCCGCGCTTCTGGGGCAGGGGGCCGAGGTCGATGTGGACCCGGATCCGGAAATCTGGGCCGATGTTCGGGACGCGACCGTCTTTGCCGGCGGGTCCGAGGATGTCTGGCGGGTCAGCGTTAAACCAAGTGATGCACCCGAGGTCGTGCGCCGGGTTCCGGCAAGCAAACTGTTGCTCGACTGGGGCGGTGGGTTGATATGGGCCGGCGTCGCGCCGGGCTCGGACGTACGCGGAATGCTTGGTGATGTCGCGGGGCATGCTACGTTAGTGCGCGCGGAGTCAGCGACGCGCACACGGTTGGGGACATTTCATCCCGAAGCCACACCGCTGGCGGCAATTTCAGAAGGGCTCAGGTCGAAATTCGACCCACGTGGGATACTTAATCGTGGAGTGATGGGGTGAGAACCGAATTCACCGAAGCACAGCTTGCCGACCCGGACATCGCACGCAGCAACGAGATTCTGCGCGCCTGCGTTCATTGCGGGTTCTGCACCGCAACCTGCCCGACGTATCAGGTGCTGGGCGACGAGCTCGATAGTCCGCGCGGACGCATTTACCTGATGAAGGACATGCTGGAATCTGGTCGAGCAGCGGATGCGCAGACCGTCAAACATATCGACCGCTGCCTTAGTTGCCTTGCCTGCATGACGACCTGTCCGTCGGGCGTGCACTACATGCATCTTGTGGACCATGCACGCGCTCATATCGAGGCGACCTACAAACGACCGATGGCTGAGCGTCTGTTGCGCGGCATCCTTGCCCGCGTGCTGCCCTATCCGGGTCGGTTCCGGCTGGCCCTGCTGGGGGCCAAGATGGCGCGACCGTTCCGCCGCTGGCTGCCCGACGCGCGGCTGCGGGCGATGGTCTCGATGGCCCCGAAAACCGTCCCGCCGGTGTCGCGCAACGATGACCCGCAGGTTTTTCCGGCGCTCGGCGAGCGAAAGATGCGGGTCGCGCTGATGACCGGCTGTGCGCAAAAAGCGCTGAACACCGATATCAACGACGCCACGATCCGCGTGCTGACGCGGCTGGGGGCCGAGGTTCTGGTCTCGCGCGGGCAGGGATGTTGCGGCGCTCTGGTGCATCACATGGGGCGTACCGAAGAAAGCCACCGGTTTGCGCGGGCCAACATCGCTGCATGGTGGGGTGAGGGCGCGCTGGACGCAATTGTCGTCAACACGTCTGGCTGTGGCACCACGGTGAAGGATTACGGCCACATGTTCCGCAACGCACCTGAGGCTGAAGCCGCCAAATGGGTCTCGGATACGGCCATGGACATCACGGAAGTGCTTGCGAAGCTTGCGATGCCCAAGGGCACAGGCAACGGAATGCGCGTTGCCTATCACGCGGCCTGTTCGTTGCAGCATGGACAGCAGATCAAAACCCTGCCTAAAAACCTGCTGCGCGCTGCCGGTTTTGAGGTGGTAGAGCCGGCGGACAGTCATCTGTGCTGCGGGTCAGCCGGCACCTACAATCTTATGCAGCCAGAGATTTCCGGCCAGCTCAAGGCGCGCAAAGTGCAGACACTTGAAGCCACCACGCCTGAGGTCATTGCGGCCGGAAACATAGGCTGCATGATGCAGATCGGCGGCGGGACGGATGTGCCGGTTGTGCATACTGTGGAGTTGCTCGATTGGGCGACAGGCGGACCAAAACCGGACGCACTTTCAGATTAGAGTACGGCCGGGAACACCGCTCTGGCTACCCGCTCATAACCGGCTGTCTTTTCTTCGCAAAAACTCCTGGTTCGTTCATCGAGGCGCCATCGGTTCAAGCCCGGTGGACGACGGGCCGGTGCCCGCCCTGACATAGCATCAAGCCGTGATGCTGCAATTCCTCAGACCTGCCACAATCCGGTCAAATCGGCGCCGCCCGATTGAAATAGTTGCGAAAGCGTGAACAATCGGACCAGACCATGATGCGCGCATTCTTCCTTACCCTGATCTCTGCCTTGATGTTGGCCAGCCCGATCATGGCAAATGACCCGTCGGCCCTGTCCGAGCTGGTCACCAGCAATGACAGCAAGGGCTGGGATGGCGTCGGGCGAATCGATGTGGCCGGGCGCAGTTTCTGCACCGGAGCGCTGATCGCACCGAACCTCGTGCTGACGGCGGGGCATTGTCTTTTCAACCCCAAAACGCTGGCGCGCGTGGGCAACGATGAGGTTCAGTTTCGCGCGGGTTGGCGCAACGGGCGCGCATCGGCCTATCGCGGTGTGCGCCGAAGCGTCGTGCACCCCGATTTCAACTATGCCGGTCCGGACAAGGTGCACCGTGTCGCCAACGATCTTGCTTTGTTGGAATTGGATCACCCGGTCGAAAACGTTTCGGTCAAGCCATTTGATACGGCTTCGCGCCCAAGGAAAGGGGCGGAAGTCGCAGTGGTTTCATACGCGGTGGACCGTGCCGAGAACCCCAGTCTGCAACAGTTGTGCCATGTGCTTGCGCGCCAGTCAGGGGCGCTGGTCCTGTCGTGTGATGCCAATTTCGGCACGTCCGGTGCGCCTGTATTCGTAGTGGAATATGGGGTCGCAAGGATTGTTTCGGTAATCTCGGCCAAGGCAGACCTGAAGGGAAAATTAGTGTCACTGGGAACGTCCTTGGAAAAGCCATTGGCTGAGATGCGCACGCTTCTGGCCGCGCAGACTGCGCCTGTGACAAACGTGTCCGATGGATTGCCCAAGGTGCGGCGTTTGTCGGTTGGTGATAATCGCAATACGGGCGCAAAATTCCTGCGACCATAGGCGATGCACCTGATAACCAGCTGATTTGAAGACATAAAAATATGGGCGTGCGCTCTTGAACGGGGCGCCGCCAGTTCCCATATCGCAGATGTTGGATGCCTGAATAGGGTCCGGCGAATCCCAAAGCCCGTCCGATGATCGGAGGGCTCACATCGTTGTCGCTTTCGAAAAGGATGACCTCAAAATGCGTACTTTTGACCTGACACCGCTCTACCGTTCCACCGTTGGTTTCGACCAGATGGCTGGCCTGATGGACCGGGTGCTCGCCGAACCCAATGGCGGGCAGACCTATCCTCCCTACAATATTGAAAAAACTGCCGAAGATGGCTGGCGCATCTCGATTGCCGCCGCTGGCTTCAGTGAAGACGACCTGAACGTGGAAGTCCGCGAGAATAACCTGATCGTCAGCGCCAAGCGCGCCGAAGAAGACGGCAACCGCAACTTTCTGCACCGTGGCATCGCCACCCGCGCGTTCGAGCGTCGCTTCCATCTTGCCGACCACGTCAAAGTGACCGGCGCGTCCTATGTCAGTGGCATGCTGAACATCGATCTGGTGCGTGAAGTGCCCGAGGCGCTGAAGCCGCGCACGATCCAGATCGCCAAGGGCGAGACGGTGGAAGCCAAAGTGGTCGAGAAGAAGAAAAAAGCCGCCTGAGGCGACTTTTGACCCGAAATAATGAGGCGCGTCCCGAAAGGGGCGCGCCTTTTTAGTTGGGACGTACAGTCTGATAAGGTCGCCGTGTGCCTTTCGGGGTTGAAGGCACGCAGCATTGACTCAGCGGCTCAGGCTTTCGGCCAGCCGCATCATCGTGATCGCCTCGGCCCGATACCCGAAGGTATCCGCACCGCGCCCCTCGGTCGCCAAGGCGATGGCATCGCCGTAGCTCCAATCGCCAATGTAGTCCGAACCGCGCAGCAACTGGCCGAACCCGGCGATTGCTGCGGCGAAGGCCATGTCCGCGTCCGGCTGACCGCTGCCGATCGGGATAGGTTGTTCGACCAACTGGCTAGTATCCGCGCCGGGTTCCTTCCAGCGCAGGCGCAGGAAGGCCAGTTCGCTGTCCGACCCAGTCGTCGTGGCGTCCGAAGTGCCATAGCGCAGCGGGTCGTTCAGGATCGCAGAGGATCCGACGGGCGTGACTTCATAAAGCGCGGTGACCTGATGACCGGCCCCGATCTCGCCCGCGTCAAAAGCGTCATTGTTGAAATCCTCACGCCGCAGAGCACGGGTTTCATAGCCAATCAGCCGGTATTCGGCGACCGTGGCCGGATTGAACTCGACCTGCACCTTGACGTCGCCCGCAATCGGGAACAGCGCGCCGGTCAACTGGTCGACCAGCACCTTTCGCGCCTCGGACAGCGTGTCGATATAGGCGGCTTGCCCGTTGCCGTTCTGCGCCAGCGCCTGCATCGTCGCATCGTCCAGATTACCGCGCCCGAAGCCAAGGACGGACAGATAAGTGCCGGTCTCGCGCTTGTCGGCGATGTAGTCCTTCAGCGCCTCCGGGTCGTTTAGGCCGACGTTGAAATCACCATCGGTGGCCAGAATTATGCGCGAGACTTCGCCATCCCCGGCCATCCCCTCGGCCACCTGATAAGCCTGCTGCAAACCGGCCTGCCCGGCGGTGGACCCGCCCGCCTCCAGCCGGTCCAGCGCGGCAAGGATGGTCGAGCGATCCCCGGCGGCGGTCGGAGCCAGCACCTGCCCGGCGGACCCGGCATAGGTGACGATGGCGATCTGATCTTCGGGGCGCAACTCGGCCAGCATCAGGCGGAAACTCTGCTTCAGAAGCGGCAGCTTGTCGGCGTCCTGCATGGACCCGGAGGTGTCGATCAAAAACACCAGGTTCAGCGGTGGCCGGTCAGCCAGCGCGGGCAACTCGCCCTGCAGACCAATGCGCATCAGCTGCGTGTCGGCGTTCCACGGAGTTGCAGATACGCTGACGGTGGGCTGGAACGGGGCGGTCCCGCCATCAGGAGCGGCATAGTCATAGGGGAAGTAATTCACCATCTCCTCAATCCGCACAGCGTCTACCGGGGGCAGGCGACCGGATGTCAGGGACGAGCGGACGACCGACCAAGAAGCCGTGTCCACATCGACCGAGAAGGTCGAGACGGGTTCGGTGGTGACAGACTTCACCGGGTTGGGGGCTTCGTTGGCGAAGGCTTCGGTGTCGGGATCGGGCTGTGCGACGATGATGTCTTGTTCGATAATCAACCTGCCCGCATATCCGGCGACACTTCCGTCCATCGCCTGTGGCGAGACGGCAGATTCCGCCGCCCCACTGGCGAGGCGCGTGCGGCCTGCAATGACCGGTGCCGGTGCCTGTGCCTGCTTGACGCTAACCGTGGGACTGGCGGGCGCAATAGCCGCAAGATCGGCATCGTCCGACGCGAACGTTTCGAGGGCCGGTTCCGGGGCCAATTCTTCCATTTCAACCGCATCGGCCCGTTGGCCTTCACCGCGCATTCTACGTTGCGTCAACTTGGCTGGCCAGTTGGGCGCAACAACAGGTTGCTCGCGCAGCCCGAGATCCGCGCCACCGCCCGGCGTCAGCAACTCCCGCATCTGCGGTGTCACGATCAGAAATCCGACGGCGACCAGCGCCGTGGTGGCGGCAAGACCACCACGAGAGGTTAGGGTGTTCAGCATTGTTGACGCTCCTTGTCCGATATTCGCCCACCATGGGCGATCGGACATAGGACGCGCCGCGCCGGGCGATCCTTGGGCGGCGTCGAAATTTTCCTGAGCCATGCGCAGAATTTCGCTGCGCCGGGCAGGGTCGGGCGGCGGTGTGGCGGCGGCAAGCGCGCGTTTCAGATCGTCAAGGTCGTCGGTCATTTTCGGCATCCTTCGCCCTTGGGGCGCGGGTTGGATTTGGGTATTTGTGACAAGAGGAGTGGCAGGATCATCGGCCAACCTCTTCAGTCTCGCGTAGGGCGCGCAGGTGTTTTCTGATTTCCGAAAGACGCCAGCTGACGGTGCCTTCGGAAATCCCCAGCGCCTCGGCAGCCTCGGCATGGGTCAGGCCGTCGTCCATCGTCAGCGCCAGCGTATCGCGCAGAACGTCAGGCAGGGTGGCCATCGCACTGGCCAGCCAGTCCTGCGCCTCGGCAGCTTCATCAGCCTCGGCGCGGCGGGCCAATTCCACCTCTCCCCATCCGCTGGCGGCCTTGGCGTGGGTCGCGGCGCGGCGGCGGCGGTCGTGGGCGGCGTTGACGGCGACACGGTAGAGCCATGTCGTGAAGCGCGACTCACCGCGGAACCCACCCAGTTTGCGCGGAAGGGCGAGGCAGATGTCCTGCGTCAGATCCTCAGCCTCGGCCCGGTTGCCGATGGCGCGGAAGGAGAAGGCGAACAATCGGTCGTAGTGCCGGTCCAGCAGGCCGGCAAATGCCGCCCGATCACCGCCTGCCGCCGCAAGGGCCAGGCCTTCATCGCTCACTTTCATGCGCATCACGTTTGGTTCGACGCGCCCGCGCGGTCAATCCTTGGGCGAGATGCAAGAAAATTTTTCCTGGCGCCTCTGTTTGCGCCAAGCCCCCCGTGACACCGGCGTGAAACACGGTATTACCAAGGGTGCGCAATTCAGGAGCCCGCAAATGGCCGATGTGAACCGAGGCAACCGCCCGCTCAGCCCGCATCTGACGATCTATCGCCCGCAGATGACCTCGATGACGTCGATATTCGTGCGTCTGACCGGCAACGCGCTGTTGGTCGCGGCGCTGATGATTGTCTGGTGGTTTCTGGCGGCCGCAACGGGGCCCGAGGCGTTTGCCATGGCGGACGGGTTCATGCGGTCGTGGTTTGGCGATTTGGTCATGGTGCTGAGCGTCTGGGCTATCTGGTATCACCTGCTCGGCGGGTTGCGACATCTGATCTGGGACACCGGGCGCGGGCTGGACCTGAAAAGCGCCTATGCGATGGGCTACGTGATGATTGGCGGGTCGCTGGTGCTGACCCTGCTGACGATCATCGTGTTGTGAGAGGGCTGATATGGCGTTTCTGACGGATAGAAAACGGGCCGAGGGGCTGGGGTCGGCGAAATCCGGTACTGAGCACTTCTGGTCGATGACGGTCAGCTCGGTCGCCCTACTGATCCTCGTGCCGTTGTTTATCTTCACATTCGGTGCGGTGCTGGGCGAACCTTATGAGGCGGTCGTCGCCTATTATGCCCGGCCTTTTCCGGCGTTGATCGCGGGGCTGACGCTGATCGTCGGATTTCATCACTTCAAGGGCGGCGCGCAGGTGCTGATCGAAGATTACGTGCATGGCCTCGCCAAGCACATCACGATCCTGGCCGTTACCTTCATCAGTTATGCGGCGATGGCGGCGGGGGTTTATGCCCTGATCCGGCTGGCGCTTTAGGGGACCGGGAATGGCCGAGTACGAATATGAAACCCACGAGTATGACGTCGTGGTGGTGGGGGCCGGTGGTGCCGGTTTGCGGGCGACCCTGGGAATGGCGGAACAGGGGTTGCGCACCGCCTGCGTGACCAAGGTTTTCCCGACCCGCTCGCATACCGTAGCGGCGCAGGGCGGCATTGCCGCCAGCCTGAGCAACATGGGGCCGGATCATTGGCAGTGGCACATGTACGACACGGTCAAGGGTAGCGACTGGCTGGGCGATACCGACGCGATGGAGTATCTGGCGCGGGAAGCGCCGAAGGCGGTCTACGAATTGGAACACTACGGCGTCCCGTTCTCTCGCACCGAAGATGGCAACATCTATCAGCGCCCGTTCGGTGGCCACACGACCGAATTCGGCGAAGGCCCTCCGGTGCAGCGGACTTGTGCCGCCGCCGACCGGACCGGGCATGCGATCCTGCACACGCTCTACGGTCAAAGCCTGAAGCAGAAAGCGGAGTTCTTCGTCGAGTATTTCGCGATCGACTTGATCATGTCGGACGATGGCGTCTGTCAGGGCGTGCTGTGCTGGAAACTGGATGACGGCACGCTGCATGTATTCGCCGCCAAGATGACAGTGTTGGCGACCGGTGGATATGGCCGGGCGTATTTCAGTGCGACCAGCGCCCACACATGTACCGGTGACGGTGGCGGCATGGTGGCGCGCGCAGGATTGCCGCTGCAAGATATGGAGTTCGTGCAGTTCCACCCGACCGGGATCTACGGCGCCGGGGTTCTGATCACAGAAGGCGCACGGGGCGAGGGCGGCTATCTGACGAACTCGGAAGGTGAGCGGTTCATGGAACGCTACGCTCCGACCTATAAGGATTTGGCCAGCCGGGACGTGGTTAGTCGCTGCATGACGCTGGAAATTCGCGAGGGACGCGGGATTGGCGACAAGAAGGATCACATCCATCTGAATCTCAGCCATCTGCCGCCGGAAACGCTGGCATTGCGCCTGCCGGGGATCAGCGAAAGCGCGCGGATTTTTGCAGGCGTCGACCTGACCAAGGAACCGATCCCGGTGATCCCGACCGTTCACTACAACATGGGCGGCATTCCGACGAATTACTGGGGCGAAGTGCTGAACCCGACTGAGGATGACCCCGACGCCATCGCGCCCGGCCTGATGGCAGTGGGCGAGGCAGGCTGCGCAAGCGTCCACGGGGCCAATCGGCTTGGCTCGAACAGCCTGATCGACCTGGTCGTCTTTGGTCGCGCGGCGGCGATCAAGGCGGGCGAGGTTGTCGACGCGAACAGCGTGGTGCCGACGCCGAACAAGGCGAGCATTGATGCAGGACTGTCCCGCTTCGACGCGCTGCGCAACGCCAGTGGGGCGGTGCCGACGGCCGCCCTGCGCGATGAAATGCAGGCTGCGATGCAAGCCGACGCGGCGGTGTTCCGCACCGACAAAACGTTGGCCGAGGGTGTCAAGGCGATGACCGACATCGCCGACCGCGAAAGCGATCTGAATGTCACCGACCGCAGCCTGGTTTGGAACAGCGACTTGATGGAAACGCTGGAGCTGACGAACCTGCTGCCAAGTGCGCTTGCCACAGTGGTCAGCGCCGAGGCGCGGAAAGAGAGTCGCGGGGCCCACGCGCACGAGGATTACCCCGACCGTGATGATAAAAACTGGCGCAAACACACTCTGGCGACGGTTAACGGCAACGATGTGACGCTGACCTATCGCCCGGTGCATCTGGACCCGCTGACGGATCAAAGTGAGGGCGGGATTGACATGAAGAAGATTGCGCCGAAGGCGCGGGTATATTGACAGAGGTCGGTTCCGACGACTCGCAGTCGGTGCAAATTTCGCCGCGTCGTCGGAATTTCTCGTTCTTGTTCCGGGTTTATTATGCACTGGCAGGGATAGTTCCGGGGCTTCGGCGCAAAATCAGAATCCGCCGCTTGCCCGCCCGCATGTCCATCATGGGTTGCGAGTTTGACCTCCACCCGGCCAAGAATGCGACTGAATTCAGGATGTATCGGAATGGATGCCCGCCTGAACGCCAGTCCATTATGCGTCTTCAGTATCTGGTGGCGGGTAAGAACTGCCTGTTCCTGGACGTGGGGGCGAACATCGGTGTTTATTCCGTGTTGATTGGCTCAAAAATGGGACCGGGATCCAAAATCATTGCTTTTGAACCGAACCCGGACGTCGCGGCGCGGTTGCGCCGAAATCTTGAACTGAACGGCTTGGATGCCATGACGCAGGTCGAAGGAGTGGCCCTGGGATCGGCCGAGTCGACCGGTATGTTGAGTATTTCGCGCCGAAATCAGGGCGCGTCTTCTTTGGCGATGCCGCTAGGCGGGGCGGCGCATGATCTGGAAGTTCCTATCCGCCGTTTGAGTAACTATCTGTCAGAAGCTGAACAACACGACATCCTGGTGCTGAAGGCAGACATTGAAGGTTACGAAGATCGCGCATTGGCCTCGATCCTCGATCAGGGCCAAAGCCGAAGACCTGACCATATCCTGGTCGAGATCAGCCACGCCAGTCACTAGCAACGTGATCTTCTGGGCGATTTGCGGAATTTGGGGTATAAAGATGTTGCACAGATGGATGGCAACCTGCTTCTTGAACTGGTCCGGCATCCAGAAGGGAGTTGATATGCATCACGCAAGGCCTCCTGGTTCGCAAACGGCAGTCGCACGCTTGGCCGGGTTGACCGGTATTTTGTTGCTTCCGTTGCTCGCCGCCTGCGGGCCGGTTTCACCGGAACTTGCTGCGAAACAATGCACCGAACGGGCTCGGGCGGCACAGGGCCCGACCGGCAAGATCTCACTTGGTGCCAGCAACAAGGGCTTCCAGTCCGGGATCGAAGTCGGCATTTCATCCGACTTCATAATGGGTCGCGACCCGCAACTGGTTTACGATAACTGCGTTTTCGACAAGACCGGACAAGGGCCAATCCGGCCGCTGATCCTGTAGGCCCTAATCCTTCTCCGTGACCAGTTGTCCCATATGAAACGCCGAAATATCCGCGTTCTGTTGCCGTGCCCACGTCCGGCACCGGCGGCCGTGTGGGGTGAGCATTATTACGGTGTGTCGCTGGGGCGTGCGCTTGCGCGGGCCGGATTGGGCGGCACATTGGATTATTTTCGCGACAGCAGAACTGGTCTCGGCACGCGCCGCTGGCCCTATTCGAGCGAAATCGACCTGTTGATCTGGTGCGGTCGCGATCGTGCCCGCAAGCGCGGGCGAAAACTCATCCTATGGGTTCTGTGGGGGGCGGAAATGCTTAGCGATGAGATGTGCGCCGCTGCCGAGCATATCTTCGTGGCATCAAAGGGATTTGCGGATGATCTTGCCGCGCGCGGATGGCCCGCAAGTTTCCTTCCGCAATGCAGCGACACGACCCTGTTTTCGCCAAGGGCCCCGATCCCGTCGCTGGCTTCGGACGTACTGTTCGTCGGCAACACTGGGGCGACATCGCCACCTCGGCCCGCGGCAGCCGAGGCACTGAAGGTCGGATTGGACCTTTCGGTTTGGGGGGTGGGCTGGGAAGGTCATATCCCAAACAGCATTATTCGCGGCACCTGGGTCGCCAATGAAGACCTGGCCAACGTCTATGCATCCGCGAATGTCGTGCTGAACGATCATAACGCTTCGATGGTGACACAAGGGTTCGCATCAAACCGTGTGTTCGATGTTCTTGCCAGCGGCGTGCCTTTGGTCAGCGACCGCATCAAGGCCGAAAGCGGCCTGGACCCGGACCTGAGCGCGTTAATCCAGATGTTCGATCCGGGCGGCATCCTGGACGCAGTCGAACGGGCGCGGCTTCTGACCGCCCGCCAGATTTCAGAGGGCGCGCGCCTTGTTGCGGCGCGACACAGCTTTGACAATCGCGTTGCGGAAATTGTGTCGGTTCTGGGTTTACGTTGAGGTTTTCCGCAAATACTGTCGCGAAAGTTTGTCGCTTGGCCGCTTTCTCACGGCTGAAGTTGATATTCAACTAAGACATGGCAACTGCGTCCTCGGTTCTTTGGTCATTTTTTTGGAAGTAGAAGAGAATCGATGACAAAAACTGCCGTTGTAAGTTGTATGCGCAATGAAGGCCCATTTTTGCTGGAGTGGATCGCCTATCACCGTGCAATTGGTTTTGATGACGTGATTGTCATAACCAATGATTGCACAGATGGCAGCGACCAGATGCTCGACCGGTTGGCGCAGCTTGGAATCGTAACACATATCAGGAACGCAGTTTCTCAGGGTGACGCTCCTCAGATTTCCGGCATGCGCCTTGCACCCGCATTCCCCAAGTAAATCTTTGATTTCGCTGTCCTGATCTCGTTATTTTCTATATAAATCATAGTGTTGTTGGCTGTTATGGGCGTGTTCTATGGATCACCCGGAGGGTGCAAGTTTGGATCGGGGTGATCGGGTTGATTTTGACCGTCGGGTGCGGCTGGAGTTTCGGGGCGCGCAGATCAGTTCGGACGGCGGTTTGCTGGTGATGCGCGAGCTCGATGACGCGCTTGGGCTGTCTGGCCTTGCGTCAGAGGCGCTGCGCGACAACCGCACGGGCAAGAACACCGTCCATCGGCTTGACGGGCTGTTCCGGCAGTCAGTGTTCGGGGCGGCTGGCCGGATACGAGGACGTCAACGATGCCGACCGTCTCGCGCTTGATCCCGTGATGCGTCAGGTTGTTGGTGGTCGGGCTGTCGATGCGCAAGCGGCCTCAGCCTCGCAGATGGGGCGTTTCGAGACCGAGATGCTGGCCATGTCCGAGAACCGTGAAGCGCTGTCCGATCTGAACGGGCAATGGATCGACCGGTTTCATGACCGCAACGGGTTAAAGTATATCGTGCTGGACATGGACAGCTCGGTCAGCCCGACCCATGGCGACCAGGAAGGGTCCGCCTGGAACGGGCATTTCGACTGCACCTGTTATCACCCGAACTTCCTGTTCAACCAGTTCGGCATGCTGGAACGCTGCGCCCTGCGCCATGGCAACGTCCACAGTGCCGACGGCTGGCGGGACGTCCTCGACCCGGTGATCGCCCGGTATGCCAAACGTGACATCCTGCGGTTCTTTCGTGCCGACGCCGCCTATGCGATCCCCGCGATCTATGCGCGGCTGGAAGATGCGGTCTATTTCTACGCCATCCGGCTGCCCGCCAACAACGTCCTGCGCGAGAAGATCGCCCATCGGCTGACCCGGCCGGTGGGGCGACCGTCGCTGACCAAGGTCAAGCGGTTCTTCGAGGACTTCGAGTATCAGGCGGCGTCTTGGGACAAGGAGCGCCGCATCATTGCCAAGATCGAATGGCACCCAGGCGAGCTGTTTCCCCGCGTCGGTTTCATCGTCACCAACTTGCCGATGGAACCGGACTGGGTGGTTCGGTTCTACAACCAGCGCGGCACGGCCGAGCAGCATATCAAGGAGGGCAAATACGCCTTCCACTGGACACGGCTGTCGTGCAGGAAGTTCCGCGACAACGAAGTCCGGCTGCAATTGCACGCACTGGCCTACAACCTGGCCACCTTCCTGCGCTGCATCGAACTGCCCGAGGAAATGGCCCAATGGTCGCTGTCCAGCCTGCAACTCAAACTGATCAAGATCGGGGCCCGCGTCGTCCGCCACGCCCGCGCCATCACCTGCCAACTGGCAGAGGTGGCCGTCACCGGCCCGATGGTGCGCGCCATCCTCGCCGCCATCCGACGATTGCGAGCGCCACCGCTATGCGCGTGACCGCGATCCAAGCCAAAACTGAACGAAAGCGGCAGGACAAGTCTGCCCGATGCGCTGAAAAACACCGCCGCCGGGCCGGGATGCTGCGGGTTTACGGGCCGATTCGCCCAACTTCGGGCGTTTGCGCGACCACAGACCCCGCTCGGGGCGGAAAGCGCTTGACCAGTTGGCGCAGTCAGGCGATCTTCACGTCAGAAGGCAGGCCACTTGGGGAATGTCGGTTGCAATGGCTCATCCAATAGTGAGTTCGGCAGATTGGGTGCTCCATATTGATGCGGACGAGTTTTTAAACGTACGAATTGGCTCCAGAATGGTAGAAGAGTTGTTAGAGCCAAATGATTTTTCCGACTTGATCGCCGTTATGTGGCGCGCGTTTGGGAACTCCGGCAAGTTTTATTGGCGTGGAGGAAGTGTTCTGTCCTCTTTCGTCCAGACACAGCGCAGGCCTCGGCAGTCAAATGCAGGGCACAAATCGTTCTTCCGCCCAGGCCGGTTTGGTCGTTGCATCGACCATATGCCGAAAGACCCGGTTTCAACGAGCGCTATTTGCGTGAATGCGAAGGGTGACGTCATATCAAATAAAGCCATTTATCAGCCAAATCAGAGTCGCTTTCGGGTGGCCGACGATCATTTGACCTGGGAGAATGCCTGCATTAACCATTATGCAATTCGATCCACTGACATTTTTTTGATGAAAAATGACCGAGGTGACGGTATGGCGAACCGGCGAAACAAGTATTTCCTTAATTCCAATTTCTTCAAGCGCCAGAACAAAAATGAGGTGTTTGAATATGATATTCTTGAAGTGCTTCCCAGAGCTTCTCAAGAACTGAATTTGATACTGCGGGATGACGAGGTCAGGCGGTTGGACTATTACACATTGGAGTGCTTTCTGGCTCGGCGCGACGAAATTCTGACACCGGATCGCATTGCGGAATGGACTGAAGCAAATTGAGGCCGCGAGAATGAAGCTATTCATGATTGCCTGAAGTAGGACATCTTGGTAAAAGAGATCGAACACCCCTACCCATTTATATGCAGTATGCTATCCATACCAGACACTCTCTGCGCGGGGACGAAATGGTACAACTGACACTTCCCAAAAACAGCCGTATCACCAAAGGCAAAACCTGGCCCAAGCCTGAAGGCGCGACCAACCTGCGTACCTTTCGCATCTATCGCTATAGCCCGGACGACGGCGAAAACCCCCGCGTAGACACGTATTTCGTTGATCTGGACGATTGCGGCCCGATGGTTCTGGACGCGCTGATCAAACTCAAGAACGAGGTTGATCCAACCCTGACGTTCCGCCGTTCGTGTCGCGAAGGCATCTGCGGATCCTGCGCGATGAACATCGACGGGGCCAACACGCTGGCCTGCATCTGGGGGCTGGATGACATCAAGGGCGACGTAAAGATCTATCCGCTGCCGCATATGCCTGTGGTCAAAGACCTGATCCCTGACCTGACGCATTTCTACGCCCAGCACGCCAGCATCATGCCCTGGCTTGAGACGAAGTCGAACACACCTGCTAAGGAATGGAAGCAATCGATCGAAGACCGCGAGAAGCTGGATGGTGATTATGAGTGTGTGATGTGCGCCTGTTGTTCGACGTCGTGCCCCAGCTACTGGTGGAACGGCGACCGGTATCTTGGCCCGGCGGCCCTGCTGCACGCACACCGGTGGATCGTGGACAGCCGCGATGAGGCGACGGGTGAGCGGCTGGATGATCTGGAAGATCCGTTCAAACTGTATCGCTGCCACACGATCATGAACTGCACCAAGACCTGCCCCAAGGGCCTGAACCCAGCCAAGGCGATTGCTGAAATCAAGGGGATGATGGTGGAGCGGATGGTTTAGGACCCGATCTGCTCGGGTTTAGCCATTGGACTGGAGCGGGTATCGGCAGGACGCGACGATAGCTGTAAACTCGTCAGCCCGTGGGTTGGCGACCCAACGGCGTTAGGATGGCCTTGGACGGTGAGGTATTTCTGTCAAGTCCGAGGGAAGCCCAATCCTCACCAAATCGCCAACCCGCCCGGACTGGCTGGCGAGTGCACGGCGGCTTCGCCGTGATCCGTGCACGAGCGAAGATCCATAAAACTTCCGCTGCAGTCCGCTACCTACAGGGACGACCCGCCGGTCAAACCAGCCTCAGTAGGTCGCCCGCCCACCGGAAATATCAAACACTCCACTCGTCGCAAAACTGTTCTCGGCCGAGCACAGCCAGCAGATCATCGCCGCAACCTCGGCCACGTCCACAAACCGCCCGCGCGGGATTTTCGACAACATGAACGCGATGTGCTCCTCGCTCATCTGATCGAATATCCGGGTCTTCGCCGCCGCCGGGGTGACGCAGTTCACGGCAATGTCCTGATCCGCATTCTCTTTGCCCAGTGATTTCGTCAGCCCAATAACCGCCGCCTTCGAGGCCGAATACGGTCCCGCACCGGGATTGCCTTCTTTGCCCGCAACCGACGCGATATTCACCACCCGCCCGTAGTCCGCCGCCTGCATGATCGGCAGCACCGCGCGGCAGCAATTAAAAACTCCGGTAACGTTGATATCCATGATCGCCTGCCAGTCGCCTGGCGGGTAGTCAGGGATCGGGGCATTCGGCCCGGCAATCCCGGCACCGCAGACCAGAATGTCGATGCCGCCGAGCGCCTTAACAGTGGCTTCCGCCACGCTCGAAACCGCATCAGCGTCCGTCACATCCACCGATAAAGCCAAAGCATTGTCACCCAGCCCATCGGCCGCGTCAGTGGCCAAATCACCATCGAGATCCCACAGCGCTACTCGCGCGCCTGACGCCGCCATCCGCTGCGCTGTCGCAAAGCCGATACCCTGCGCCCCGCCCGTGATCACAGCCACCCGGTCGTTCAGATCATAGGTGTTCATGTGCCCTCCAAATTTCCGACGCCCCAATCAATGGTCCTAGCGTGCGCGCTTGCCAAGGGTCGAGATGCAGGCATTGCCAATTCCGCACCCCCGACGGTACTTGGGAAGGGCGATCTGCGAACGGAGACTCCGATGCCAACCGAACCCCGAGACGCCCAGGCCCGCCGCGATATAGGACCAGTGATCTGTTATCCCGATGACACGTTGCCCGCGCCTGATCTGGTGGGCTATATTGCCGCCCGCGGATCCGCTCATAAAATCGACGAAGCCATAGCCGCGCCGCGCGAAGCGGCAACATTCCGGGTGCCCGCAGGCTATTTTTTTCGCATCTCCTCGGTTGATGGCCCTCAGGTCGGAGACCTTAACTTGTGGAACGCAGACGATCTTTCTGAGCGGTTCTACTCGGGCAAGACCCGCGCCTTGCATGGAACCCATGTGACCACGGGCAACCGGCTCTGGTCGTCGTTTCCCGCACTGCGCCCGATGGCGACGATCATCGAAGACACGCTCAGCTGGTATGGAATCGACGCATTCGGCGGGTCGGTCCATGACGTAATCGGTACGCGGTGCGATCCCTATACGCACCGGCTGCTGGCGGGCGGCGACTATCACCATTGCTGCCACTCGAATCTGACGCGCGCTCTGGCAGATGAATTGAGCATCTCGCGGGTCGAGGCTGAGGCCCACGTCCATGACGTGATGAACGTGTTCATGTGTACCGGTTTCACCCGCGACACCGGGCAGTATTTCATGAAGGCCAGCCCGGTGCGTCCCGGCGACTATATCGAGTTTTTCGCCGAGATCCCGCTCCTGGGGGCACTCAGCGCCTGCCCGGGAGGGGATTGCAGCTCCACGCATTCGTCGGGCGCGGCAGCATGTCACCCGCTGTTGATTGAAGTGTTTGCCCCAGCGGATCCGCCCGCCGGTTGGGAGGTTCCTGCGGTAAATGCCTATGATCGCAGCCATGGAGCGTGACGAAAGTTTCGGCGCTTTCGTCGTGGACATACCAGCAGTTTAACCAATTCTGGTCAGGCGAATGCTGCGGTCAGCGCCATCTCAACCATGTCGCCGAAACTACGCTCGCGCTGATCCGAAGGCAGGTCTTCCTTGGTAATTAGATGATCGCTGACCGTCAGAATTGTCAGCGCGCGGCAGCCAAAGCGCGCAGCAAGCGTGTACAGCTCGGCCGCTTCCATTTCGACGGCGAGGACGCCGTGACGCATCAGCTGGTCTGTCAGATCATCGCGTTCATCGTAGAACACGTCCGAGGAATAAATTCCGCCAACATGCACCGGAACCGATTTCTCGACCGCCGCAGCGTGGGCCGCCTGCAGCAATTCGTAATTCGCTGACGGCGCGAAACTCATTTCCTTGAAGAATCCGCGCGACGGAGTCGACATCGTGGACGAGGTCATCGCAATGACGACGTCACGTAGTTTCACATGTTCCTGCATCGCGCCAGCCGAGCCAATGCGGATCAGGGTTTTCGCCCCGAATTCGCGGATCAGTTCGTTAACGTAGATCGACAGCGACGGCATACCCATGCCCGATCCTTGGATCGTCACCGGATTGCCATTCCAGGTGCCAGTAAACCCCAACATGCCGCGGGTTTCATTGACCAGCCGAACATCCGTTAGAAATGTTTCGGCTGCCCATTTTGCGCGGTAAGGGTCGCCCGGCAACAAGACCGTTTCGGCAATGTCACCGGGCGCGGCGCCGATATGAATTGTCATCGGCGCGGCCCTCTATCAGATCGCGAAATCTTCAGGCTTTTTACCCGCAGCGATACCGGACTTGTACCAGGCCGGTTGACGCCCACGTCCGCTCCAGGTTTGCGAGGCGTCGTCCGGGTTGCGATACTTGGCGGGCGCCGCAGCTTTCTTGGCCGGTTTGCGACCAGGCTTGCTGCCCTTGCGCGGGCGACCAGGGCCGCGCTTCACAACACCGGCAAGATCGGCAAGCGAGAACCCAAAATCTGCGGCGGCCTTCTCGGCCGCTTTGCGGGCATCTGCCATCGATTCCTTGGATTTGTTCGAGATTGCCGTAGCAACGTCTTTTGCCAGTTTTTCCAAATCAGATTTGGATGCGTTTTTCAGGTCTTTTTTGCTAACAAGCGCCATTTACTCAGATTCCATCTTTGAAGCCAAACATTGGCAAATCAACTAGCGATTATATCAATCGCCAGCAAGTCAAATCGCAGGCGCGTCATCGCAAGCGACACTTGTCGCCGGTTTACTCTGCGGCAACAGGTCGTGAGTCAACAATGTCCAGAATCTCGGCAATAATGTTGCTTATTTCGAAATCCCTCGGCGAGTATACTTGCGCGACGCCCATATCCTTTAACTTCTGTGCGTCTTCTGGCGGAATGATCCCACCGACAACAATCGGTATCTCGCCAAGGCCATTCGCTGCCAGTTGATTAATTGTCTCTTTTACCAATGGCATATGGGAACCGGACAAAATGGAAAGGCCAATAACATGCGCGCCTCCCTCTCGTGCAGAAGTGACAATCTCATCTGGCGTCAGTCGAATTCCCTGATAGTCGATTTCAATGCCGCAGGCTTGCGCGCGTAGGGCAATTTGCTCGGCACCGTTCGAGTGTCCATCCAATCCCGGCTTTCCAACCAGCAAGCGCAATCGCCGCCCCAACCGGTCCGAGATTACATCCACCCGCGAACGCAATTGGTCCAACCCTTCGGTTTGATTTGACGGCGTGGCGGAAATTCCGGTCGGTGCCCGATAAAGGCCAAATGCACTGCGCATCGCCTCACCCCATTCACCGGTCGTAACACCAGCTTTGGCGGCCGCTATCGAGGTCGGCATTATGTTCTCGCCAGATGCAGCCGCGGACCGGAGCGCATCGAGCGCTGTTGCGACTGCATCGTCGTCCCGGTCCGCTTTCCAATTTGCCAGCGCAGTAATCTGATCCCGTTCGGCTGCCGGATCAACTTCCAGAATCGTATTCGGCCCCGTTGTCAGCGGACTTTCTTCACTTTCGGTCCATTTATTGACGCCAACCACGATCGTCTCACCGGATTCAATTCTGGCGATCCGCGCCGCATTACTTTCGACCAGTCGGGATTTCATATGGCCAACCGCGGCCATCGCACCGCCCATAGCCTCGATCTGATCGAGCTCGGACCGTGCCGCCGCAATCAATGCATCTGTCTTGGCATCAATGGCAGGGTTTCCATCGAACAGGTCCTCGAATTCCAAGAGGTCCGTTTCATGTGCCAGAATTTGCTGCATCCGCATCGACCATTGCTGATCCCAGGGCCGCGGCAAGCCCAGCGCTTCATTCCACGCTGGCAATTGCACGGCGCGGGCACGGGCGTTTTTCGACAGCGTTACTGCAAGCATTTCCAGCAATATGCGCGGCACATTATTTTCCGGTTGCTGCTCGGTCAGTCCAAGGGAGTTGACCTGAACGCCATAACGGAAGCGTCGGAATTTTGGATCGGTGATATTGTAGCGGTTTGTACAGATCTCATCCCACATCTGTACGAAGGCGCGCATTTTGCAGATTTCGGTAACAAAGCGGATGCCAGCATTAACAAAGAAGGAAATCCGCCCGACCATTTCGGGGAAATCCTCGGGCGGGACCTTGCCCTTGAGATCGTCCAGCACAGCGATGGCCGTGGCCAATGCGAAGGCAAGCTCTTCCTCTGGCGTCGCCCCAGCTTCCTGCAAATGGTACGAGCAGACATTCATCGGATTCCAACGCGGCATATTCTTGCGCGTCCATGCGGCGACGTCCGTGATAAGCCGCAGTGATGGTTCCGGGGGGCAAATATGCGTGCCTCGGCTGAGGTACTCTTTGACAATATCGTTCTGAACGGTTCCCTGCAGCGCCGACACATCGGCCCCCTGTTCCTCGGCCACAGCAACATAGAGGGCCAGCAGCCAGGGCGCGGTGGCGTTGATCGTCATCGAGGTGTTCATCTTCTCGACCGGGATATTGTCGAACAAAGCACGCATGTCACCCAGATGACAGACAGGTACGCCGACCTTGCCGACCTCACCCTGCGCCAGCACATGATCGCTGTCGTATCCGGTTTGGGTCGGCAGATCGAACGCCACGCTCAGCCCCGTTTGCCCCTTTGCCAGATTCGCCCGGTAAAGCGCGTTGGATGCCGCAGCGGTCGAATGACCGGCATATGTTCGGATCAGCCAGGGGCGGGATTTTTCGGCCATTACTCGGTTCTCGTATAAGATAATTCCCAAAACATAGCGTTAGTCGGAATTTTCTTGCGCGTCCAGATGCTGCAGTGCCGCAGAAGCCATGGAGGGATATTTGGCACTGCCGCATTGCCGCTCCGCTGTGTTCCCATTAAAGGGTTCGGGCTGCACAATCCAAACGGATTTCATGACCCAACCCGTCGTCCTGCCTCTGTGGCTGCTGATTCTGATCCTCGGCTTCGCAGCCGTCACGGCGGCGTCGCATCTGCTGTTCCCGTCGGTCCGCTGGTTCTTCCGGCGACGCGCCGAGCGGGTCGTCGCTCTGGTCAATCAACGCCTGCAACGTCCGATCGAACCATTCAAACTGGCCCGTCGCCACGACATGATCCAACGCCTCAGTTATGACGCGCAGGTTATGGCCGCGGTCGAGGAACACGCCCGTGAAGAGGGCATCCCCGAAAACGTCGCCTTTCAGAAAGCACAGCACTACGCGCGCGAGATTGTGCCGTCGTTCAGCGCCACCGCCTATTTCGGTATCGCGATCCGGCTGGCACGCTGGTTGTCGACGCGGTTGTTCCGAGTGCGGCTGGGGGCCTACGATGACGCGCTAGAGGAGATTGATCCGAATGCCACGGTCATCTTCGTAATCAACCACCGCTCGAACATGGACTACGTGCTGGTGACGTGGCTGGCCGCGCAACGTTTGGCGCTGTCCTATGCCGTTGGTGAATGGGCGCGGATTTGGCCGCTCAGCCATCTGATCCGTGCAATGGGCGCGTATTTCATCCGGCGCAAATCCCGCAATCCGCTCTACCGCCGGGTGCTGGCGCGCTATGTTCAACTGGCCACAGCGGCGGGCGTGACACAGGCCGTGTTCCCGGAGGGCGGGCTAAGCCTTGATGGCAAAGTGGCCGCGCCAAAGCTGGGGTTGCTGAGCTACGTCATTGCCGGGTTCGACCCCGAGCAGCGCGACGTTGTGTTCGTTCCGGTTGGCCTGAATTACGACCGCGTCATCGAAGACCGCATCCTGACTGAAGCCGCCGCCACCGGTGAGCGCAAATTCCGCGCCTCGGTTCCGACCGCCCTGCGGTTCGCCGCCCGTTGGGCATGGCGCCGGATGCGTGGCAAAGCCAGTAGGTTCGGCTTTGCAGCAGTTAGTTTCGGCGCACCCTTGTCGCTGCAAGGCGTGATGCGCGATCATCGTGGTGACCCGACCCGTTTTGTCGCCACCGAGTTATTCCGCCGAATCCGCGCGGTCGTACCGGTGCTGCCGGTACCGCTTGTGGCAACGGCGTTGCTGGATCAAAGCGGGCCGATCTCACGCGCCGCGTTCACCGTCCGGGTAGAAGAGGTCCTTGGGCGCCTGAAGGCCGCCGGGGCGCATACGCAGTTGCCGGGAAAGGATGCCGCAGCCGCGGTCTCCGCCGGCCTGAAGGTTCTGACCCTGCGCAAGATTGTCACCGAATCCGGCGCAGGCTTGCTCAGCGTCGATCCGGCAGAAAGGCCGCTGCTGAATTTCTACGCCGCCAGCATCGCGCACCACCTTGGGGCAGGTGAGTCTGCGGGCGATGTCGCAAGCGCAGAAATTATACACGACACAAAATTACCGTAACCGGCCTTTTTTGGGTTGTAATCTTGCGTTTGCCCCGATAGCCACGGGTGATGATCCGGCATAGCGCCGCACTGCAGCACAACGAGGTTCAAATGGCACTCGACACGCATTCGCCCGCAAAGAAAGACCTCTACGATATGGGGGAGCTTCCTCCGCTGGGTCATGTACCCGCGCAGATGCACGCCTGGGCAATCCGGCGTGAGCGCCACGGAGAGCCTGACGTTGCCATGCAGCTGGAAGTTGTCGATACGCCTGCAATTGACAGCAACGAGGTGCTGGTTTTGGTGATGGCGGCTGGTGTGAACTACAACGGCGTCTGGGCAGGGCTCGGCACGCCGATCAGCCCGTTCGACATCCATAAGCAAGATTATCATATAGCAGGCTCGGACGCCTCCGGTGTTATCTGGGCCGTCGGCGACAAGGTCAGTCGCTGGAAGGTCGGCGACGAAGTCGTTGTCCATTGCAATCAGGACGATGGCGACGACGAGGAATGCAACGGCGGCGACCCGATGTTCAGCCCCAGCCAGCGAATCTGGGGCTACGAGACGCCTGACGGGTCTTTCGCGCAATTCACGCGTGTACAGGCGCAACAGCTGATGCCGCGCCCACGACACCTGACCTGGGAAGAGTCGGCTTGCTACACGCTGACGCTGGCCACCGCATACCGGATGCTGTTCGGCCATCACCCGCACGAATTGAAACCGGGGCAGAATGTGCTGGTCTGGGGCGCTTCAGGGGGCCTCGGCTCGTTCGCGATCCAATTGGTCAACGCGGCAGGCGGCAATGCTATTGGGGTCATTTCCGATGAAGACAAGCGCGACTTCGTGATGGGGCTGGGGGCAAAGGGCGTCATCAACCGCAAGGATTTCACTTGCTGGGGCCAGATGCCGGTTGTGAACAGCTCGGAGTATAACGACTGGCTGAAAGAGGCGCGCCGCTTCGGTAAAGCAATCTGGGAGATCACCGGCAAAGGTGTCAGCGTCGATATGGTGTTCGAGCACCCTGGCGAGGCAACCTTCCCGGTCTCGACCCTCGTCGTAAAAAAGGGCGGCATGGTCGTGATTTGCGCCGGGACGACCGGATATAACCTGACATTTGATGCCCGCTACCTCTGGATGCACCAGAAGCGCGTGCAGGGCAGTCACTTCGCCAATCTCAAGCAGGCGAGTGCGGCCAACAAGCTGATGGTCGAGCGGCGCCTTGACCCGTGTATGTCCGAGGTTTTCGCTTGGGCAGATATACCCGCGGCGCACGTCAAGATGCGCCGGAACGAGCATCTTCCGGGCAACATGGCCGTTTTGGTCCAAGCGCCGGCAACGGGCCTGCGGACCGTTGAAGATGTGATAGAAGCCCGTGAAAACGGCTGACTATGCAAATAATGGGACTTTCTTGACCACTTAACCCTACGTTAATGAGACCTTTTGATGCCTGAGCATTTGCGCGGTTGAGGCGGGTCCGCGATACTCGCCGTATTAGGGTGCGTGTATTTCGGCAGTCATATTTCATTTCATTGGGTTGTGCATGTCATATTTTTGGATGCTGGATGTACTGACGGACCTCAAGAAATTTGCGGCAAACGAAGGTCTTGAAGATCTGGCAGGTCAAATCGATGCTTGTCATCAATCCGCTCAGGCAGAGCTATGCCGGCATCAGGACGACGCTTCGGCAGCCAAGGGTTGCGACAAAGAGTGATGCCCGCTGGCAGCGGCGGGTCGGTCCAGCTAAGCTGCGTCAATGGCCTTGCCGATACATCAGTTTTCCGAGGATCAGGCCGAGGCCTTTGACGCGATTTCCGAGCTGTTGCGCGGCTCTGGCGTTGATATCGAAGAAAGTCTGACAACGCCCCCGGTCGAGGATCAGAAAACGCAGGTTCTGGCTGTTGTCGGCAAAGCCGGGTCGGGCAAGACCATGCTGTTGGCCAAGCTCGCCGAGGCGCTGAATGACGCGGGCGTCGAGACCGTTTCAGGCGACTACGAGCGGCGGCGCAGCAAGACCAAGCGAACGCTCGCGATTCTGGCCCCGACCAACAAGGCCGCCAGCGTTCTGCGCGCCCATGGCGTCCCGGCGACGACGATCCACCGGATCATCTATACGCCGGTCTATGATCCGGAATATGAGAAAATCGCCGAGTGGTTGGTCGGTGCGACGGGCGCTGAGCGTCCGGTGGTCGAGGGGTTAACCGATGCGGCCCTGGATCGCGCCCTTCTGTTTTATCAGGCGCAAAAATCCATTCCGGGCGCGCTGGCAACTGCGGGTCTGCGGGGTAGCGACTTCATCAAAGGCTGGAAGCGGCGCGACGACCCGCTGGACATCGGCTTTGTCGACGAAAGTTCGATGCTGGACGACAAGCAATTCGAGGATCTGAAAGAAATATTTCCGACCCTCGTTCTGTTCGGAGACCCCGCCCAGTTGGCGCCGGTAAACCAATCTGGCGCGATGATCTTTGATGGCTTGCCCGCGCCACGCAAACTGATTCTGAGCCGCGTGCATCGCCAGGACAAGGGCAACCCGATCCTCGATCTTGCCCACGCACTTGGCGATGACGATCTAACATTCGAGGCCTTCGAGGACATGATCCGAAAGGCTGCAGAAACCGACGAACGCGTCGTTGTCGCGGGCCGGGTCGAGGCCTCACTGATGGCGCGCAGCCCGGTGCTGGTCTGGCGCAACGCGACGCGAGTACGCCTGATCCAGGCATTTCGCGCCGCCTATGGCGCGCCGATTGACGAATTACTTCCCGGCGAGCCGCTGATCTGCGACGGCATCGAACTGCCCCTGAAGCACCGCAAGAAGCGGATCGACCTCGAGGCACGCGGCCTGATCAAGGGGGCGCAGGCGGTCTATCTCGGCCCCGGCCGCAAGCCGGGATTTTCGCGCCTGCATGTGTTCGGGGCCGAGGAACCGCAGGTCTCGGCGGCATCAATCATCAAAATCGAAGCGCCAGGCGAGGAAGAGCCGTTCATCCCCTATGCAGCCCGTATGGGCGCCGCCTTCCTGCACGGTGCGGCGGTGACGATCCATAAAGCGCAAGGCTCACAGTGGGACACGGTCCAGGTTTTCGCACCAGACCTCTGGGCCGCCAGCCGGGCAGGACGGGTCGAAGCGGGCATCGCGCTGTGGAAACGCCTCGCCTATGTAGCGATTACGCGGGCCGAGAACCGGTTGTTGTGGGTGGTGCGCAACCGGCTTGCCCGCCCCGAAACACCGCTGATAACCGAAGACCTGACGCCGCCCCCGGCCCCCTTGGAACTGACAGGAGAAGACGCATGACGACGACGATGTTGATCACCGGAGCAAGCTCAGGAATAGGGCGCGAAGTGGCCGAACAGGCGATGGCGAAAGGCTGGCGCGTCGGGCTACTGGCGCGTAGTGCCGACAAGTTGGAGGAGGTTGCGAAAGCGGGCGAAGCGCTGGTGTTGCCCGGCGACGTGACCGATCTAGAGGCGGTCGAAGGCGCCGTAGCCAAGATTGCCAGGACATGGGGCCGCTTGGATGTGGTCTTCAACAATGCCGGGATTTTTACGCCGCCAGGAACCATCGACGAGATTGCGGTCGAAGATTGGCACGCCGCGGTCGCCGTCAACCTGACCGGCATGTTCCACACGGCGCGTGCGGCCTTCGGCCAGATGCGCCGCCAGGACCCGCAAGGCGGGCGGATCATCAACAACGGCTCGATCTCAGCCCACGTGCCACGCGAAGGGGCGCTGTGCTACACGGCAACCAAGCACGCGATCACTGGTATAACCCGGCAGCTCAGCCTCGATGGTCGGCCTTTTGATATCGCCTGCGGTCAGGTCGACATCGGTAATGCCGAAACCCCGATGGTCTCGGCACTGAAGGTGCGCGAAAAGGCCGCTGGACGTAGTGTGGAGACGATGGATGTGGCGGATGCAGCAGCTTCGATCCTGCATATGGCCAGCCTGCCCCTGTCGGCGAACGTGCAATTCATGACAGTGATGGCGACGAAAATGCCCTACATCGGCCGCGGCTGACGGGGCGAACCCCTCCGCGGTCATTCTCCCCTTCCCATCGTCGCGATTCCCCCGTATAGCCGCCGCTTCATCGGGGCACACACCCTTGGAGGGTGCCCCTCTATCAAGGAGACGACCCATGGCCGGAAAGATCCCGGATCTTAACGCCACGGTACGCACGGGGACAGGCAAGGGGGCCGCCCGGCAAGCCAGACGCGAAGGCTTGGTACCTGGTATCATCTATGGCGGCGGAGCTGATCCGCAGCCGATCAATATCCCTTTCAACTACCTGCTGAACCACCTGCGCAAAGGCCGCTTCCTGGCCACGCTGTGGAACATGAAGGTAGACGGCATGGACGACGTGCGCGTGATCTGCCGCAACGTTGAACGTGACGTGGTGAAGGACCTGCCGACGCATATCGACTTCATGCGCCTGCGTCAGACTTCTCGCGTGAACATCTTCGTTCAGGTCGAGTTCATCAATCACGAGGAATCGCCTGGCCTGAAAAAGGGCGGCGTGCTGGTTGTCGTGCGCTCGGAAGTTGAATTGAACGTGCAGGCCAACAACATTCCTGAGAACATCACGGTCGATCTGACCGGTATGGACTTTGGCGATGTGGCCACGATCTCGGGTATCGAACTGCCCGACGGTGTGAAACCGGTCATTGACCGCGACTTCGCCATCGCCAATGTCTCGGCACCGTCTGTGGTGCTCTCGGACGAGGAAGAGGACGAAGCGGCCGAAGATGCCGAAGCGACCGAAGGCGACGAGGCCGCAGAAGGTGACGACACGGGCGACGCGGAAAGCTAAGCCCGGCGCGATTGAGACAAGGCTGGGGGGTTTTCTGCCCCCCAGACCTCCCGACCAACATCTAATGGATATTTTTGGCGAAAAGACGAGCAGGGGAAACACCCATGCTGGTCTGTTACGTTCAAACGTCCTAATTGATCTCCCATGAAACTCTTTATTGGCCTCGGAAATCCCGGGGCGAAATACGCGCAGAATCGACATAACATCGGCTTCATGGCCGTTGACCGGATCGCTGCGGATCATGGGTTTTCACCCTGGCGCGGCAAGTTTCAGGGCAGCCTGAGCGACGGTGTTCTGGGCGGCGAGAAAGTCCTGCTGGCCAAGCCCGAGACCTTCATGAACCTGTCGGGTCAGACGGTGGGTGAGGTGATGCGGTTCTACAAACTGACGCCCTCCGACATTACTGTATTTCATGATGAGCTGGATCTGGCCCCAGGCAAATGCCGTGTGAAAACCGGTGGCGGGCACGCAGGTCACAATGGCTTGCGGTCGATCCACCAGCATATCGGGCCTGACTACAATCGCGTGCGACTAGGCATTGGCCATCCGGGCCACAAGGATCACGTGGCGGGCTACGTCCTGAATGATTTCGCGCGCGCCGATCAGCATTGGCTGGACGATCTGCTGCGCGGCATTTCCGACGGCGCGGTTGCGCTGGCGGCGGGCGATATGGGCCGGTTCCAGAACGCCGTGGCGTTGCGCGTTGCGCCGCCACGCTCGTCCAAGACGCCGAAATCCGAGAAACCACAGCCAGAACCGGCCCCCAAAGCTGCCGCCGACGACACTCGCAATCCACTGCAAAAACTGGTGGACCGTTTCCGGTGAGCGTTCTCGCAGGGGCTTTTGCGACGCAAGCGCAGGCTTGCGCCGCTCTTGGCTCTCCGTTCATGGCGCGCCTCTGTGCCATCCTGCCAGACCTGCTGGAAGACACCGAGCTTGAAGCACGTTTGTCGAACTGGCCAGGCGATCCGGGGCCATCCGGGCACTCCTTGCCGCTTCGCCTCGCCGGGGCATTGCACGCGCTGCAGCTTGGTGGGGACGCCGGACTTGGTGCAATCTATCCGCCGAGCGCACCGGACGATGCGGCATTCTCAGCCGGGATCGCACAGGCCCTGGAAACTCATGCAACCGCCATCAACGAATTCATCGACCGCCCGCCACAAACGAACGAGGTGCGCCGCGCCGCCTTCATTATCGCTGCCGCCAGCGTCGTCGCGGATCGCTTCGGCCTGCCTTTGCGCCTGTTCGAACTGGGGGCCAGCGCCGGTCTGAACCTTAATTTCGACCGCTTCGCCCTGTCGACCAATCACTGGACCCGAGGCGCAGGTGATCCCGTCCTGACCCTCACCCCCGACTGGACCGGCGTGCCGCTGCCGGATGTGCCTTTCACTGTGGCAGAGCGGCGCGGCGTCGACCTCACCCCGCTTGACCCGGTGACGGACCGGCGACGCCTGCTCGCCTACCTGTGGCCCGATCAGCCCGAACGTATGACCTTAACGCGCGCCGCGCTGGCCCTGCCGCCAGCCCCGGTGGATGCCGGTGACGCCGGCGATTGGCTGCCAGCCCGGCTGCCTCCGACGCCTGGTCAGACGCAGTTGATCTATCACACGATCGCCTGGCAGTATTTCCCTGCCCCGGTGCAAGCGCGCCTTCGTGATGCAATTGAAACCGCTGGAAAATCTGCCATGCCCGACACCCCGCTGGCCCTCGCCTCGATGGAGGCTGACGGCGGCGACGGCGCCGCGCTCAGCTTGCGTCTATGGCCGGGGGATGAGACGCTGCATCTGGGCCGGGCAGATTTTCACGGCCGGTGGATCAGGTGGCATGCATGAAAAAAGACCCCTCGCTGAACGTTTTGGGCACCGCGTTGCAGTCATGCTCGACCGACCCGATCACCGGGTTCTTCCGTGATGGCGCCTGCAACACCTGCACCGAAGACCAAGGCAGCCACACGGTTTGCGCCCTGATGACCGCCGAATTCCTCGCGTTCTCGAAATACGTCGGCAATGACCTGTCCACACCGCGCCCTGAGTTCGGTTTCGCTGGACTAAACCCCGGAGACCAATGGTGCCTCTGCGCCGCGCGGTTTGCGCAGGCCCATGATGAAGGCTGCGCGCCGAAGGTGTCGCTGGAGGCGACGCATCAGCGGGCGCTTGAGATTGTGCCACTGGATGTTCTGAAGACCCACGCGACATGACGGGGCGCTGATCTGCTTCGCAGCGACACCCTCCCGCATGGGGATACTTGTGAACCAACCACCACTGCAGGGTGTGGCCTACTGCCAGCGTCCGCCTTGGCGCACCAGCTCGGTTTGGATATCCGCAACCGGCAAGTCAGCCAAATCACAGTTGCGCCGCAACGACAGCGCGGCCGCAATCCCGGCCCCCTGACCGCCCACCGCGCAGCAGGCCATGTTGCGGGTGGCTGCGTGGCTGATCCGATCGCCACCAGTGGCGCGGCCCGCGATCAGCAGGTTCTCGACGCCTTTGGGCAGCAGGTTGCGGTAGGGGATGTGGAAGTAGCGTCCCGTGGTGGGCAGGATCAGGATGCCGTAGCCGTCGATGAACTCCGGGAAAATCCCGATGCTGTCGTCAAACCGCGCCTGATCGCGTACGTCGCCCTCGGTCATGTTGTAAAGGCAGTCGACCTTGCGGGTGTCGCGAATGCCGATGGACATGCCGAAATTGCGCAGCCGGATGCCGTCGCAGCCCGGCGTGTAGCGGCGCAGTGCCTCGATGGCGAGCATCGCCTGCTTGCGTCCCTCAATCTCGAAAGCGGTCAGGCTGTCGGGGTCGGTGCCGTCGCAACCATCCAGGTGGATCAGGTTCATGTAGGTCAGCTCGCCCGTGTCATGCACCGCGCCCCAGGTCCCGGCGATGGTGTTAAGATGTGCCGGGATCAATCCGTCCTTGATCGCCCGGTCGAAGGGCTTCTTCAGGAAGGGAGAGAACATATCGTCCTCTTTCCCTGAGGTTTCGATCACCCATTCGCCGCCGCCGCCCCAGTCGGCATAGGTCTGCGGGTCTGCCTTGATACCCTCCATGAAGGCGCGTTTGTCGACGCCGGCGCAGTGGAACATGACGCTGGCCGCCATCATGTCTTCGCGGTCGGTCTTGGCGGTGAGCGCCCCGGCGCGTGCGGCGATGTCGGCATCACCGGTGGCGTCAATCACGCGCTTGGCCAGGATCGCCTCGCGCCCCGCCTTGCTTTCGGTGATGATGCCGGTGATGCGGTTGCCCTCTATGATCGGGGCGACGAACTGGCGGTGCAGCATCGGGGTCACCCCCGCCTCGGCAACCAGCGTATCGGCGACCAGTTTGAAGCCTTCGCTATCGATTTCGTGGCTGAGGGATTGGCTTTCCGGCACCGCCGCGCCCATCTCCTTGGCGCGCTCTTCAAACTCCCGCGCGATGCCGTTGCTTTCGACGGTCTGTTCGTGGCGATACCAATGCATCCCCTCGACCCCGACAACCGTCAGGTTGCCGCCAAAGCAGCCGAAGCGTTCGACCAGCGTGGTTTCCGCCCCGGCGCGGGCCGAGGCCAGTGCGGCGGGCAAGCCGCCGGGGCCGGAACCGACGACCAGCACCTCGGTTTCGCGCACAACGTCGATCTCGCGGGCGGGTTCGGTGATCGTGCGGGTCATAAGCAGGTTTCCCCTTCTGTTTCTTCGCCCGGAATCAAGCATGAAAGGCGCCGGGCAAGCGCCTGTCTGCCCGGTCGGGCAGGCGCTCGTGCGACGTTGAAAACCCTACCGAGGTTCGAGTAATAGCTGCGCAATAAATTGCCCCAAACGACCATCTTAGCGCTAGCCCGCAGACAGGCACGCGTCCGGCTTGCGTATGCCTCAACGCCGTTGGCTCAGCCGCCCGCGTCCACCTCGACCCCCAGCGCTTTCGCAACCGTGAAGATATCCTTGTCGCCGCGCCCGCACATGTTCATCACCAGCAGATGGTCGGCGGGCAGGGCAGGGGCGATTTTCATTACATGTGCCAGCGCGTGACAGGGTTCCAGCGCCGGGATGATGCCTTCCAGCGCGCAGGACAGTTGGAACGCCTCCAGCGCCTCCACATCGGTGATCGAGACATATTTCGCGCGCCCAATTTCATGCAGCCAGGAATGCTCTGGCCCGATGCCTGGGTAGTCGAGGCCTGCCGATATGCTGAACCCCTCCAGAATCTGCCCGTCATCGTCCTGCAACAAATACGTCCGGTTGCCGTGCAGCACGCCGGGGCGGCCGCCGGTCAGGGACGCGCAATGCTCCATCTTGGCGTTCACGCCCTTGCCGCCCGCTTCAACCCCGATGATGTTGACGCTTTTGTCGTCGAGGAACGGGAAGAACAGGCCCATGGCGTTCGACCCGCCGCCAATCGCGGCGATCACCGTGTCGGGCAGACGCCCCTCAGCCTCGGCCATCTGCTCCTTGGTTTCCTTGCCAATGATCGCCTGAAAATCGCGCACCATCGCAGGGTAGGGGTGCGGCCCAGCCACCGTGCCGATGCAATAGAAGGTGTCCCGCACGTTGGTGACCCAGTCGCGTAGCGCGTCGTTCATCGCGTCCTTCAGCGTGCCGCGCCCGCTGGTCACCGGCACCACCTTCGCACCCAGCAGGCGCATCCGGAAGACGTTCGGCATCTGCCGCTCGACGTCATGCGCACCCATGTAAACGATGCATTCCAACCCGAACTTGGCGCAGACCGTCGCCGTTGCCACGCCGTGCTGCCCTGCGCCCGTTTCGGCAATAATCCGGGTCTTGCCCATGCGCCGCGCCAGCAGGATCTGGCCCAGAACGTTGTTGATCTTATGCGCGCCGGTGTGGTTCAGCTCATCGCGTTTAAGGTAAATTTTCGCGCCACCCAGATGCTCGGTCAGGCGTTCAGCGTGATAGAGCGGGCTGGGTCGCCCGACGTAGTGCTTCCACAGATGGTCCATTTCGGCCCAGAAAGACTCATCGGTTTTGGCTTTCTCGTATTCAGCCTCAAGGTCCAGGATCAGCGGCATCAGCGTCTCACTGACAAACCTCCCGCCGAAATCACCGAACCGGCCGTTTTCATCCGGGCCGTTCATGAATGAGTTAAACAGGTCTTCGGGCATGGGCACAGCCTCCGAGAATTGGACGCTGTGGTGTATCGCGGGTGCCAGCATTGGTAAAGCCGGGAAAGGGGTCCGAGCTCACAACATGTCTCGCACAGCGCGCCATTTCAACCGCAGCCAGCGACGACCCAGGATAACACCGCGTACAATCATGGGCCGCGAAACGGGCAGATCAACCGCCAGCAGGCACAGGCCGACCGGGATCATCCAAAGGCCGAAAAACGGCAAGATCGCAAGCATCCCGGCGACGATGAACAAAAGCGCAATCGGCACACGGATCATCCAGCGGTCACGCTTCAGCAAGCCGCGCAGGACCGATCCGACGACCGGCAAATGGCGGGAGATCCCGTTCAATTGCCGGGTCAGGCGAACGCGGTTTTTGCTCGGGCTGTCGTCTATCACGGTTGGTTCCATTTGGGTTGCGGGCGGACCAATAACAGCACTACCGATGCTGAACCTTTAGTCTCAACGTGCCGGTAGATAACGGGTTCCCGGAATCATACAAGAATCTGCTCGGAAACCGGAGGTGTGCTTCGGGTTGTTCAAGCCAACGACCGTTTGAAACCCGTATGCGAAGCCTCGAATCCCAGGCTGGCATAAAATTTCGCGCTACCGGTCCGACCAGCGTTCATCGTTAATTGTATCAGCGAACAATCCTGCGCGCGAGCCCGCGCCTCAACGTCCTCGAACATCGCACGGCCGATCCCCTGCCCGCGCAAATCCGATGCAACGCGCACGCTTTCAATCTGGGCCCGCCGCGTGGCCCGCAGTGACAGGCCAGAGATGCAGGTAAGCTGATAGGTTGCGATGACCCGACCGTCCTGCTCGCCCACGATCAGCATATTGCCGCACTCGCGCGTCATCGCATCAAAGGCGTCGAGGTACTGCGCCATCTCCGCGCCCTCACGGGCCGCACCCAAAGCGTCGTCCTGCAATAACGCCAGAACGTCGGGCACGTCGCTGCGAGTTGCCTGGCGGAACGTGAGGCTCATCAAATTGCCGCCTTTAGAAAATTGCGGATCAGCCCGGCATCCTTTACGCCGAGCGCGCTTTCCACGCCGGAACTCACATCGACTTGCTTCGCCCCGGTAAGGGCGATTGCCTCGGCCACATTGTCAGGGGTCAGCCCTCCGGCCAACATCCAGGGGCAGTCCCAGCGGTGGTTTGCAATCATGCGCCAGTCAAACGCCAGCCCGTTACCGCCCGGTAGCACTGCGTCCTTCGGTGGCTTTGCATCCACTAGCAATTGGTCGGCGACAGCAGCATAGGCGTCCAGAAGGGCAAGGTCGTCCGCATCCGCAACCCCGACAGCTTTCATCACCGGCAGCCCATACCGACCGCGGACTTCTACAACCCGCTCGGGTGTTTCGGAGCCGTGCAGTTGCAACATGTCGATCGGAGTTCGCTCAAGGATCACGTCCAAATCGGCGTCGCTCGCGTTGACTACCAGCGCCACTTTGGCGACCCCCGGCGGCACCTCGATGGCCAGATCACGCGCCAAGGCTGGCGTAACATTCCGAGGCGATTTTTCGAAGAAGACAAAACCCACATAAGCAGCCCCTGCTTCGGCAGCAGCTGAAACATGCTCGTGCGTCGACAGACCACAGATTTTGACACGTGTATTGACCATGGGGCGGGGTCTAGCGTGCGGTCGCCGGACCCTCAAGCATCGCCAGCACATCATCGCCGCTCTCGGAACTGGCATCCGACAGGCGATCAACTTCACGCTCCAGTCGCTGGCGTGCTTCGGCGCGATGCTTGTGCTCGCGCAGCCATTCCCAGACGAATCCGATGGCCACCCCCGCAACGATGCTGGCAAAGATAACCAGAAACAGAGGTAACGAGATTGACCACTGGTACCCCAGCACGCCGGCCATATCATCGGGCAGAACCCGCAGAGTGACAAACCCACGATTGGCCAGAGCCACCGCAATCAGAATAATGGCGAGGCCAGCCAGAAAGGCATAACGGATCAGACGCATGGCGCCGATTTAACCCTTGTTCAGCCTGTCGCGCAACAGCTTACCGGTCTTGAAAAACGGCACATGCTTCTCTTCAACTTCGACCGCGTCCCCGGTGCGCGGATTACGGCCCACTCGGGCGTCGCGCTTCTTGACCGAGAAGGCGCCGAAGCCGCGCAATTCCACGCGGTCGCCGCGCGCCATGGCTGAAATGACTTCCTCGAATATTGTATTCACAATGCGCTCAACGTCGCGGTGATACAAATGCGGATTCTCATCCGCGATTTTCTGAATCAGTTCCGATCGGATCATGGCAGTGTCCCCCGCGCGCGCCTCTTGTGGCAGTATGGGCGCAATGCCGAACTATAGGCGAAAGCACGCGGAACGCAAAACCCCCAACATGCGAAAATGGGCGCTAATGCGCTGAATATTGGGGATAAACGTACCCGAGAGGGCGCCAATTCGGTCGTTAGAAGGGCACATCCTCGCCTTGCCACTAACTCAAAAGACAACTGATTCGGCTGCTGTACAGCAACAAACGATGGTGCGGGGATTGGAGCTACAGCAGAATAATAGCGCTTTGTAGTCACATTGGATGACGCGACCGCGACCCCGCATCTGGCATGGAATCTGTCATCGATTGCAGGAGAAAACCAATGGATACAGCAATGATTCTTGCCACAACGGCAGCAAAGAAACCGACAGACCGGCCAACGCCGAGTGAACTTGACGATTTTTATGACGCCCACGGAAACGAGGCTGCGAAGCTTGTGCGGCTCGCTGGGTGGGCGGCCAGAATTTTCCGTCGCCGAGATAAGACCGGCCTGGTTGCCAGCTACCACGCCGAGGCGTAACCTTCCGCCATTCTGTCATGACCAAGTTTAGCCCCATTACCGCTGATGAAACCGCGATAACAGCGGTGATCCGCGAAGAAACCGAAGCGTTTCTTGCCGGTGACCTTGACCGGTGGTCTGCGTGCCATGTGCAGGAAAATCGTGCCTGCGGGGTTTGCCAATCCTCCGAGCTGGGCATTGACGTTCAATGGGGCTGGGAGGCGCTATTTGCTGATGCGCGTCGCGCCCTCGCCAACGGGGCGCCTTGCGGATTCCACGAATTCGAGAACCGGAACATGCAGATTTCGGTAACCGGCAACCTAGCGTGGGTGATCTACGAGCAATTTGCCAGCCATCAGGAGGGGCATTCTCAGAAATCGTTCGAAACCCATATCCTGGAAAAATCTGAGGGGCGGTGGCGCATCGTATACAACGCCTTTTTCACCCAGACACCGGTAAGGGCAGGCACCGGGCAGCTTACATTAGACGCAGAGGGTTTCCTGATCGACGCGGCTGAGGACGGGCGCGCGGCATTGGCGGGGCATCCGACGCTCACCATCTCGGCCGGGCGCATCCGCGCGCGAAGGCCGGTTTGGGACAAGCCTTTGCAAGCGGCGATCCGGCGCGCCGGTGAACTGCACGGGTTTTTCCAGCAGCATTCCTACGCCCAGAAAAGCGGCAGCCCGTTTCGCCTGCCAGTGATTCTAGGTGAAGATGATTCAGGCGCTCCGATTATCTGCCAGTTGAGTGTGCGGGACAGCGTCACATTTCTTGAAACAGATTTGCACGTACCGATTGCCCGCCATTTGGCCGCAGCGCGGGCAATATTCGGCTTGTCCAAGGGGCAGGTCGCATTGGCTGAGCGCATTATCAGTGGGGAAGGTCCGACCGAAGCTGCGCGGGTTCTGGGGATCAGCCCGAATACAGCCCGCACACATTTGGCCCGGATTTATGAGAAGACTGGCGTGAACTCACAGACCGCCCTGGTGCGACTAATTCTGAGCACCGGATAAAAAAACGGCCCCTCAAAGGGGGCCGTTTAGTTGACAGGGTGAGAACGATTACTCGTCGTCGTCGCTTTTCAGCGCGGCGCCCAGAATGTCGCCCAGCGATGCGCCCGAGTCGGAGGAGCCATACTGCTGCACGGCCTCTTTCTCTTCAGCGATCTCGCGCGCCTTGATCGACAGACCCAGACGACGGGTTTTGCTGTCGACGTTGGTGACGCGAACGTCGACCTTGTCGCCAACCCCGAAACGTTCCGGACGCTGCTCGGCACGATCACGGCTCAAGTCGCTGCGGCGGATGAAGGATTTCGCACCCTCATACTCCACCTCGATGCCACCATCCTCGATCGAGGTCACTTCAACCGTGATGATCGAGCCGCGCTTCACGCCGTCGGTCGCCTCAGTAAAGCTGTCGTCCAGACCTTTGATCGACAGGCTGATACGCTCTTTCTCGACATCCACTTCGGTCACAACGGCATTGACGCCATCGCCCTTGCGGTAGTTCTGGATCGCGTCTTCGCCACGCTCGTTCCAGCTGATGTCGCTCAGGTGGACCATGCCGTCGATGTCGCCTTCCAGTCCAACGAACAGACCGAATTCGGTGATGTTCTTGACCTCGCCCTCGACCTGCGTACCGGCGGGGTGGGTTTCTGCAAACACCTCCCACGGGTTGCGCATGGTCTGCTTCAGACCAAGGCTGACGCGGCGTTTGATCGGGTCGATCTCCAGCACTTTGACGTCAACTTCCTGGCTGGTGGACACGATCTTGCCCGGATGGACGTTCTTCTTGGTCCAGGACATCTCAGAGACGTGAACCAGACCTTCGACGCCCGGCTCCAGCTCAACAAACGCACCGTAATCGGTGATGTTCGTCACGCGGCCCTTGTGGTCGCTGTCCAGCGGGTACTTGCCTTCGACGGCATTCCAGGGATCGTCCTGCAGCTGCTTGAGGCCAAGCGAGATGCGGTGCGTTTCCTTGTTTACCTTGATGACCTGCACCTTGATCGTTTCACCAATGGTGACGATCTCGGAGGGGTGGTTCACCCGGCGCCAGGCCATGTCAGTGACGTGCAACAGCCCGTCAACACCGCCCAGATCCACGAAGGCACCGTATTCGGTGATGTTCTTGACGACGCCGTCGATAGCGACACCTTCGGTCAGACCGCCGATAACCTCGGCGCGCTGCTCGGCGCGGGATTCTTCAAGGATGGCGCGGCGGGATACAACGATGTTGCCCCGGCGGCGATCCATTTTCAGAATCTGGAACGGCTGCTTCAGACCCATCAGCGGGCCAGCGTCACGTACCGGGCGGACGTCAACCTGAGAGCCGGGAAGGAACGCAACTGCGCCGCCCAGATCCACGGTGAAACCACCTTTGACGCGGCCAAAGATGGCACCGTCGACTTTTTCTTCCTCGGCGTAAGCGGCTTCCAGACGATCCCAGGCAGCTTCGCGGCGGGCCATTTCGTGGCTGATGACAGCCTCGCCCTTGGCGTTTTCGACCTGGCGCAGGAAAACCTCGACCTCGTCGCCCACTTCGATCTCGGGGGCTTCGCCGGGGTTTGCGAATTCTTTAAGCTCGACACGGCCTTCCATTTTGTAGCCGACGTCGATGATGGCCTGTCCCGCTTCGATTGCGATGACTTTGCCTTTAACGACAGACCCTTCCTCGGGCGTGTCGATTTCGAAGCTTTCGTTCAGGAGGGCTTCGAATTCCTCCATCGTTGCTTTAGCGCACATGCGTGTTCAGTTTCCTATCATTAGCGTTTTATCTGGCCGCGCGGTTGTCTCCGCCGGTCTTTGGGTTTCAATTGGTCGCCGGTTTCCCGACCGGAAAATAAAGGAAGGGCCGGAGAATCCGACCCTGCCCATATGCCCGTCCGCAACTGTTACCGTCGCGTTGACAGGCGGGCGTATAGGCCGCGCGGGCCAGTCTTGCAAGGGGTTTGAGCGCAGGGCGACTTGACCCCGGACCGCGCGGGGCGTTGACATTGCAGCGAACAACGGAGTCCCCCCATGCCAACCGATTTCAAAGCTGAACTCACTGACCGCCTGACCCGCTACTGCGCGATTGACTCGCAAAGTGATGAGCGGTCCCCCACCAGCCCCAGCACAGACATCCAGTTCGAGATGCTGAACCTGCTGAGGGATGAGTTGGAGGGGATCGGGGCGGAGGACGTGCAACTCACCGATTACGGCGTGGTGCTGGCGACGATTCCTTCAACGACGGACGCTGACACGCCAACGATCGGCCTGCTGGCCCATGTCGACACCGCCCCGCAATTCAACGCGACCGGCGTGAAGCCGGTCGTTCACCGCGCCTACAACGGTGGCACGATCAGTTTCGCGGACGCGCCGGAGTTGGAGCTGTCGCCCGAAGGCTCGCCCCATCTGGCGAATTGCGTCGGCCACGACATCGTCACCGCCAGCGGCACGACCCTGCTGGGTGCCGACGACAAGGCCGGGGTCGCGATCATCATGACCGCCGCGCGGCATCTGCTGGAAAACCCGTCGATCCCCCACGGCAAACTCCGCATCGCATTCACCCCGGACGAGGAAATCGGGCGCGGCGTGAATGAGCAGCTCCCCACCGATCTGGCCGCCGATTTCGCCTTCACCTTCGACGGTCAGGAACCCGGCGGACTGGAGGTCGAGACATTCTCGGCAGACGGCGCGGTGGTCACCATCGAAGGCGTCTCGATCCACCCCGGCAACGCCAAGGGCAAGCTGGTCAACGCTTTGCATCTGGCCGCGAAGATCGTCGACACCCTGCCGCAGGCCCGCCTGACCCCCGAAACCACCGAGGGGCGCGAGGGGTTCATCTTTGTCGGGGAACTCACCGGCAGCGCCGCCCATGCCGAGATCAAGCTGATCCTGCGAGATTTCGAGATGGACAAGCTGGCGGCCCACGGCGACTTGCTGCGGCAAGTCTGCACCACCGTGCAACTGGCCGAACCCCGCGCTGCGATCACCTGCGAGATCACGCCCCAATACCGCAACATGGCTTATTGGCTGGATGACGACCCCCGCGCCGCCGAACTGGCCCGCGCCGCCTACCGCGCCTGCGGGATCGAGCCACTGTCGGTCCCGATCCGTGGCGGCACCGATGGGTCCCGGCTGACCGAAATGGGCGTGCCGACGCCAAACCTGTTCACCGGAATGCAGGATATCCACGGTCCACTGGAATGGATCAGCGTGCAGGATATGGAGGCCGCGGCCGGCGTCTGCCTGAAGCTGGCCGAACTGGGGGCGGGGGGCTGAGTAACACACGCCAAAGTGCCGTAGGGAATACCTGCAACGTTTGGCCTGACGCGGCCATTGGCAACGCGCCCCGTCGTGCACCGCACGCGTTTCGTAACGTCGGATACCCGCTCCAGGCAAGATTTCTGCCAATCCGTTCACTGCTCAGGGACGATGCTCTAACGCCTCGTCAACACCCCACCCCTAGCACCCGCCGCGCTGGCACGTCGGGGTAAGGCCCCCGACAACGGACAACGGTTGCAGGCCGGGGTGAAGACCCTCCGGCCTTCCCGCACCACATGTAACAAGGCCGGGATGTCGGCCAAGGGATCGGGGTCAGACCCCCGAACAGACCCGCGCCACCGAAGCGGCGCCGCTTCTCCCTATAATTAAGTCGTATGCCGAATGTACAAACCTAGACATTCCCAACCCGGCCTTCGCCCCAATCGAGGCAGCCGGGATCATTTCCGCGCGTTTTTTTCGCCCGGCTTGCGCCTTAGCGGCGAGGGATTTTCAACGCCCGCTCAACCACCGCAATCGCTTGCGCCGCGGCCTCGTCAATCTCCATTTCGGTCGTGTCCAGCATCACCGCATCCTCTGCCGCAACCAGAGGAGCTGCTGCCCGTTGGCTGTCCCGCGCATCCCGTTCCCGCAAGGCCGCCAACACGTCCGCTTCGGTCACGTCTTCGCCGCGCGCCCGCATTTCAGCAAACCGCCGTGCCGCACGCACCGCATCCGTAGCGGTGACGTACAGCTTCACCTCTGCCTCAGGGCAGACCACCGACCCGATATCCCGCCCGTCCAAAATCGCCCCGCCCTTGCGGCGCGCGAATTGTCTCTGAAACGCCAGCAGCGCGCTGCGCACTTCCGCGACCGCTGCAACGCGTGAGGCCGCCTGTGCCACGTCGGATCCGCGGAGACCGTCCCGCACCAGATCCTCCTCGCGCAGCCCTTCGGCGGCTTCCAAAGGATCGCCGCCGGCCAGAACTTTCAGCGCCACAGCGCGATACAGCAGTCCGGTGTCCAGGTGCGCGAACCCGAATTGCTCGGCGACGCGCCGCGATACAGTGCCTTTGCCCGAGGCGGCCGGTCCGTCGATGGCGACAGTGAATGGGCCAGAAACGCTCATCCGATGACCATTGTCGTCAATGCTGGATCGCGCCCCTCAGCACGCGGCAATCCATCCTCGATCTCATAATAATCACCCTTGTCGGCGCAATAGATATGCCCCGCCAGTGTCAGTCCGGTCGGGCGATCCAAGGTTCCGGCAAAGATCGACAGGTTTGCGCCCGGCCCATCCCAGAACAACTGCGATCCGCAGATTCCGCAAAACCCGCGACGTGCCATCTCGGACGATTGAAACCACGTCACGTCACCAACAATCGCCACATCTGCGCGCGCCGCCGAAGTCGCCGCCACATGATGCCCGCTGGCTTTGCGACATTGGCTGCAATGACACGCAACAACCGGCCGCAGTGCCCCACTTACCTGATAAGTGACTGCGCCGCACAGGCAGCTTCCGCTTCGGTTCGTCATCGCCTGGCCCTCTGCCTCATCCAACCGCTCAGGGATACGTTAGCCTTGGCGGGGCGGCAACTGCCAGAGCGCGCCGATCTGCTGTTCGAATTCATGCGGGAGAAACGGTATCAACCCGCTGTTGTGATACAGCGTGATCTCATTCAGGCAAAACCTGTCACCGGTACTGAGGAAATCTACCCGCATGTAGTCCAGATGCTGGCCAAGTGCGCGGGCGATCCTGAGCATATCATCAAACTGCGCGGGCTTCGGACTGGGAAGATCCGGAGGTGGTCTGTGGGAACGCACATCAAGCATGCGGTAGTTTTCATCGTAGTGACCCACCCGACGCACGCCCCGACTGTCGAGCGAACGAATATGGCTGAACCCGAAACGATCTCCGAAGACGTGGAAACGCAGGTCGTCTGCCAGCCTCCCGTCCGGAAACAATAGCAGGTCGTGGACCGCGATCCTTGGTGGAATGTTCAGATAACCCCATTCGTGCAGCTCTCTCGTTTTCCCGAATTTCCGCGCCAACCAGCGGTTTAGACGGTGGCGCACCTGATCCTCGTCAAACGGCTCACCCTCGCGCAACAGGACGTTCCACCCTGAGCCGTGGTTGCATTTCAATGCCACATCCGCGGGAAGACTGGCAAAGTCGATATCCTCGGCCAGGCGGGCGACCTGGCGATAGTCCGGCAAGCAGTGATGATCGCTTGCCGGAAGGACCGAGCGCGCCCACTCCGGCATCCGCACCTTGTCCAGCAGAACCGGAAACAGCGGGTTGCGGTCATAGACCTTGCGCCACTGGAGCTTCTCGCTGAAGGTTTTGGGATCGTCGAGGTTCAGATCATATTCACACGCCTCGCGAAACCGGCGGCGCAGGGCGGGAAATCCCCGCATGCGGTCAATTTCAGTCAGGCGATGCTGAAGCCACTTTCGGGCCAGTGTTCGAACGGCGATCGGCCTTGTCATAGCCGTCGCGTTCCTGACCAGGACCGAGGTCCGCGCTGCGGCAATTGCCACATATCGCCCAAATGATATTCAAACGTTCGAGGGATCAGCGGGCTGAGGCCGCTGGTGTGGTAGAGCGTCATTTCGTTGAGAAAGAACCGATCTTCTGCACTCAGGAAATCCACTCGCACATAGTCGAGATGCCGCCCCAACGAACATGCGATCCGCAACATCTCCTCAAAGCCGATCGGTTTAGCCTTTGGCGATTCGTGAACTGGCCGATCTGATTTTACAGGCAACGTCTGAAAATCCGCGTCGAAATAGGTCACACGCCGTCCGAAGGCGCGGTCAATGCTGGCAATATGTCCGAAGGCGAACTGGTCCCCGAAAACGTGAAACCGCACATCGTCGGCAATCGAGCCGTCCCTATCCAGCAACAATTGCTGAACACCGATACGCGGCGGAATGCCGAGGTAGCCGGTCTCGTGTAATTTGCTCGTTTTCCCATATTTCCGTGCCAGCCACCGGTTCAGGTGGCGGCGCACCTGATCTTCGTCAAACGCCTCGCCGTCGCGCAGAAAGATATTCCACCCTGATGCATGATTACATTTCAGCGCCAGATCTGCAGAAGGCGGCAAAATCAATCTGCGAAGCATCGTCCGCAATCTGGAGGAATTCGGGCAGATACCTGTGATCGCTTGCCGGAAGGACCGAGCGCGCCCACTCCGGCATCCGCACCTTGTCCAGCAGCACCGGGAACAGCGGGTTGCGGTCATAGACCTTTCGCCACTGGAGCTTCTCGCTGAAGGTTTTGGGGTCCTCGAGGTTCAGCATATACCCGCAAGCCTCGTGAAATTGACGCCGCAGTTTCGGAAAGCCGCGCATGCGGTCGATGTCAGTCTCCAGATGTGCGCGCCATTGTCGAACGGCTGTCTTGGGCGACATGCGTGGCATCATACATGCGCCGCATGGGATGCGGGCCGCACTGTGTGGCCTTCAACCACCATGCTCGTGTGTCAGTTTTGCCCCCAGGGCGGTCATCAACGCTTCGAAAATCGGGAACGAGGTCGCAACCGGCCCGGCATCATCCACAGTGATCGGCTTTTTCGCCGCAAAACCCAGGCACAGGAAGGACATCGCAATCCGATGGTCGAGGCGGCTCTCGCAGGTCGCTCCACCGGGCACACCGCCTTGGCCAAGTCCGTGAACAGTCATGCTGTCCTCGGTCTCCTCGATGGTCACGCCGCAAGCCTCAAGCCCACGTGCCATGGCGTCGATCCGGTCGCTTTCCTTGACGCGTAGCTCCTTGATGCCAGTCATCACTGTCCTGCCGTTTGCCGTCGCCGCGATGGCCGAGAGGATGGGGTACTCGTCGATCATGCTTGGCGCGCGATGGGCTGGTACTTCGATGCCCTGCAGCGGCCCGTACCGGGCGCGCAGGTCGGCGACGGGTTCGCCGCCTTCAGTGCGTTCGTTTTGGAAGGTCAGGTCTGCGCCCATCTCCTGCAAGGTGGCGAACAGTCCGGCACGGGTCGGGTTCAGTCCTATATTGGGAATCAGGACGTCCGAGCCGGGCACCATCAGCGCGACCGCCACCGGGAAAGCGGCTGACGAGGGATCGCGCGGCACGGCGATGTCCTGCGGGGTCAGCTCCGGTTGGCCGGTCAGGGTGATGACGCGGCCTTCGCTGGTTTGCTCGGTCGTGATCTCGGCCCCGAATCCTGCCAGCATGCGTTCGGTGTGGTCCCGCGTCGCTTCCTTCTCGATTACCACGGTCTGCCCCGGCGCGTTCAGCCCGGCCAGCAGGACGGCGGATTTCACCTGCGCCGAGGGCATCGGCACGGTGTAATTCACTGGCACGGGATCGGCGGCACCCACAATTGTCATCGGCAAGCGCCCGCCACTGCGACCCACCGCTTGTGCGCCGAACAGCGCAATCGGGTCGGTGATGCGTGCCATCGGGCGGGAATTCAGCGAGGCATCGCCGGTAAACGTCGCCGTAATCGGCTGCGTCGCCATCGCCCCCATTATCAGTCGCACCCCGGTGCCAGAGTTGCCGCAATCTATGACGCCATCCGGTTCCGCAAACCCGCCGACCCCGACGCCGCGCACCCGCCATTCGCCGGGTCCGGTCTGCTCAACTTCTGCCCCGAAGGCGCGCATGGCCTTGGCGGTGTCGAGGACATCGTCGCCCTCCAGCAACCCAGTGATCCGGGTCTCGCCGACGCACATCGCGCCGAGGATCAACGAGCGATGCGAGATCGACTTGTCGCCGGGCACATCAGCGATCCCGGAAAGCGGGCCGGATGGCAGGGCGGTCATCGGTTGTGGGGTGCCGTGGGCGGACAAGGCGGGTCTCCGGGGTTTTGGGTCGGGGGTGGTGATAGCCGGGCGGGCAAGGCGCGTCCATCGGGAGTTGGGGGGAAAGGACGGAGTTGTTGGTTCGTGTCCCTGATCAGACATTCGCACGATCTGGCCACGAGCTGGACGTAGGAAAGCAATTCACAGACGGCGGCTTCGGGCAAATATACACAACCGCCTCCGCGAATTACTTCCTCGGCTTCGCCCGCACCGTTGGCACTGCTGCCCATGGCTCTTCCGGCCACGGATGTTTCGGGTACCGGCCTCGCATATCCTTTCGCACATCCGAATACGCCCCGCGCCAGAAGCCCGGCAGGTCGGTTGTTGTCTGCAGGGGTCGCCCGGCAGGGGACAGCAACGTGATCCGCAACGGCTGCCCGGCCACGACCGGATGCGAGGTGACGCCGAACATCTCCTGCAACTTCACAGCAATCTCAGGCGCATCGCCGGAGTAATCCACCTCAACCCCGCGCCCCAGCGGCGTTTCGAACCGGCGCGGCGCCGCGCGGTCCAGCGCCTGTGTCTGAGCGTGATCCAACCGGGCGCGCAGCGCTTCGGTCGCGTCAAATCCGCGCCAGTCAGCGGCGCTGTGCACCCCACTGATGAACGGCGCAAGCCAGTCGTCCAGCCCGTCCAGTAACGCCGCGTCCGAGCAGTCTGGAAGGTCCACTCCACCCGCACGCGTGCCCTCAACCCGCGCCTGAAATCGCAACGCCCGCTTGGACAAGCCCAGCCCCAGATCACGCACGCCGTCCAGCATCGCTGCCGTCACCGCCTCTGCTGGCGCATCATCCCAGCGGCGAGCGGCCAGCACCAGTGCGCCGAAGCGTTCCTCTTGCACCGCCTCGACCCGGCCCGTGCGGCGCGACCAGCGGCAGGTATCGTGCCAGCTTATCTGGTCGTCGAACGCGCCACGAAAATCGCCCTCGGACAACGCGACGGCCTGGCGAATGCGCGCCTCTCGCGGGTCACCGTCGGTATTCGTCACGACGATTAGCCGCGCACCTGCCAGCGGGTCGTCGGCGGCCATCTTGACGCCCTTGCCACCCGACAGCAGCCAGCGTGGCTCCTCTCCGGGACGGCGCAGCCCGATCCGATCCGGGTAGGCGAGCGCGGCCTGAACGGCCATCGACATCGGCACGCCGCCCTTCGCAGCCTTGCGCAACCGTTTCGCCGTGTCCCTGATCTGCGCCACAACGCCGGGGGCCGCTGGCCACGGATGCCGGGAGGCATACCGGCGCGCGTCCCGCACCGCTTCCAGTCGCAGTGACAGGTCCACCGGGGCTCGCGTCAGCGGATCACGCTCGGACAGGATTGCGGCCAGATCAGCGGCCTGCGGCCCTGCCAGCGTCAGCATATGCCCCAACCGGGGATGCAGCGGCAGAGTCGCCAACGCCTGCCCATGGTCGGTGATCCGACCCGATCCGTCCAGCGCGCCGAGCGAGGTCAGCAGATCGCGCGCCTCAGCCCATGCCCCTGCCGGTGGTGGTGTCAGAAAAGCCATTTCCGCCGCGCTGTCGGTGCCCCAGTTGGCAAGGTCCAATGCAAGCCCCGCCAGATCGGCTGTTTCAATCTCGGCCGTGGCAAACTGCGGCATCGCCCCGGCTTCGCCCTTGGTCCACATCCGATAGCAACTCCCCGGCGCGACCCGTCCTGCACGCCCGCGCCGCTGATCCGCTTCAGCCCGGCTGGCGCGTTCGGTGACCAGCCGGGTCATGCCAGAGCCAGGATCGTAGCGCGCCCGCCGGGCAAGTCCTGCGTCAATCACCACGCGCACGCCTTCAATGGTCAGACTGGTTTCCGCAATCGAGGTCGCCAGCACCACCTTGCGCCCTGGCCCCGCAGAAACCGCCGCCCGCTGCGCCTTGAACGGCATCGCGCCGAACAATGGGTGGATCGCGACGTCGCCGACGCGGGTTTGCAGCCGACTTTCGACACCGTGGATTTCCCGCGCGCCGGGCAGGAAGACCAGCACGTCGCCCTCCGTCCCGGTCAGTGCGGCGATGACCTGATCGGCCACGCGATCTTCCAAACGCGATCCCGTTCGCGCGGGCGTCTCTTGCCAAACTGTCTCGACCGGAAAGCTCTGCCCCTCGGACGTCACCACGGGGGCGGCATCAAGCATCGCCGCCACGGGTTCAGCATCCAGGGTTGCCGACATCACCAAAATGCCGAGGTCCGGGCGTAGCGCGCCGCGTGCCTCCCACGCCAGCGCCAAGCCAAGGTCAGCGTTCAGGCTGCGTTCGTGAAATTCGTCGAGGATCAGCCAGCCAATGCCTTCCAATGAAGGGTCGCTTTGCAACATCCGGGTCAGAATGCCCTCGGTCACCACTTCGATTCGAGTGGCTTCTGACACCTTCGTATCCCCCCGCATCCGGTAACCGACTGTTGCGCCCACATCCTCGCCCAGCGTTTCGGCCATCCGCGCAGCGGCTGAGCGCGTGGCCAATCTGCGCGGCTCCAGCATGACGATCCGCCCCGGCCCCAGATCGGCCGCCAGCATCGCCAGCGGGACCCGTGTCGTCTTTCCTGCCCCCGGCGGAGCCTGCAGCACCGCGCGACCCGACGCGCTTAGGGCATCCAGCAGCGCAGGCAGGGCGTCATCTATGGGCAAGGCCGCAGCGTTCATGGCTGCCCTTATCGGCCAGCCACCCCCGTCTGGACAAGCCGTTGCAGGGCAGGGCAGAACGGCGCGATGACGACCGACACCGACACCCTTGCCGAACAGGTTATCGCAGGCGACCGCAGGGCGCTGGCCCGCGCCATCACGCTTGTGGAAAGCGAACGCCCCGACCACCGCGCCGACGCCCTACGCCTGATCGAGGCGGCACAGGCCACCGGCCGCCAGGCCCTGCGCATCGGCCTGTCCGGCACACCGGGCGTCGGCAAGTCGACTTTCATCGAGGCGTTCGGGATGCACCTTATCGACCTCGGCCTGCGTGTTGCGGTTTTGGCGGTGGATCCATCCTCGGCCCGCACGGGTGGCTCGATCCTAGGCGACAAGACCCGGATGGATCGGCTGGTGCGCCAGCCAGGGGCGTTTATTCGCCCCTCTCCCAGCCGCTCGACCCTTGGCGGTGTCGCGCGACGGACGCGCGAGGCGATTCTGCTGGTCGAGGCGGCCGGTTTTGACGTGGTGCTGATCGAGACCGTCGGGGTCGGGCAGTCCGAAACCATGGTCGCGGGGATGAGTGATATTTTCGCACTGCTGATCGGGCCCGGCGGTGGGGATGAGTTGCAGGGCGTCAAGCGCGGCATCATGGAGATCGCGGACATCGTACTGGTCAACAAGGCGGACGGCGCGTTGAAACCGGTCGCCGAACGCACCCGCGCCGATTATTCCGCAACCCTGCGCCTGATGCGCCGTACGGGCAACGACCCGGATGGAATCCCGTGCGTCCTGACTACCTCTGCCCTTGAAAACACAGGTATCGACGTGGCCTGGGAGCGGATGCAGGCGCTGGCCGAATGGAGGCGGGCCCATGGTCGTTGGACGGAAACCCGCGCCGATCAGGCCCGCCTTTGGTTCGAAGAAGATCTGCGCGCTGGCTTGCTGGAACGCCTAACTGCCGACGCGGGTATCGCCGCGCAGATGGCAGTACTCGGGGCCGAGGTTCAGGCCGGTCGCGCGGCGCCCTCGGCTGCGGCGGCGATGCTTTTGGCCCGGTTGTCGCAGGGCGCCGAAAACCGCTGATTCCCGGCTTGACGCTTTCCATCGCCCGCACTAAACCCGGCCTCTGAATTCGAGGGGTGCGCGACGCGTGCCCTGTTATATTGTCCGCCCCTGGGGGCAGACCTCAGAAGTTGAAGGAGTGACCCGATGTCGCGCCGCTGTGAATTGACCGGTAAAGGCCCGATGGTTGGCAACAACGTCAGCCACGCCAAAAACCGCACCCGCCGGAGGTTTCTGCCGAACCTCAACGATGTCTCGCTGATGTCCGAGACCCTTGGTCGTGTGTTCAAGCTGAAAATCTCGGCCTCGGCCCTGCGCACGGTCGATCACCGTGGCGGCCTCGACGGCTTCATGGCCAAAGCGGATGAGGCGGTGATGTCGCCCGCCGCCGTCAAGATCAAGAAGGACATCGAAAAGGCCCAGGCTGCCGCCTAAGGTTGATTTTCGCACAGAGAATTGAAGAAGCCTCGCAGGAATGCGGGGCTTTTTTCATATACAATGCGGTTTTCGTGCGGCAGGCTCGCCCCGAGCAACAGCAAACTGGTACGGGCTATCGGCTCTGACGTTCGTGCACGTAAGCAGAGGCCCGGTTGGTGATAAGATCATTTAGGCATCATAAGTTCTGTATTCTTGACACGGCAAACATCGGTAAAAGCTACGCGCATAGAGTGCGGCTTAACAAAGCCGTCTTCATCTCTAGGAAGAATTCCTACTTGTTCGTGAAAAATGAAAAAGCAGGAAACAACACAGCGCGCATGACCCTGCAAACATTGGAAGCCGGCGGAACATTGCCCTCCGGTTTCAGAAGCCAGCGGCGCCATTCTGGCCCACTTCTGCAACCCAGCGATTTGAGGTTATCGCGAGTTTCCGATTTGAACTCGCTTGGGCTATTTCGTTTTGCGGTTGTTCGAAACCCCTATTCAAGGGTACTTTCGAGCTATCTCAATAAGATCAAGAAAGTTGATAGAAAGCAGAAAATCTTTATGCGACGTGCAGGCCTTGATCCGGCTCGACCCGCGTCATTTGCCAGAATTTCTGGAGGCAATCTCATTGCGAAATCCTGATGAGATGGACCCACATTGGCGGCCACAATACGACAATCTATATTGCGACATTATCGAATATGATAATATCGTCCGAGTTGAGAGCTATGATCAGGAATTCGGACTCATCACTCGCAAAATCTATGGCCAAGAGAAAATGGTTCAAGTCCGAAAGGGCGAAAATAGATCGCAGGATTTTCAATCGAGGTACTATACGCCAGATCTGACAAGAATAGTGAATCAAGTCTATAGCAGGGATTTTTCCCAGTTTGGCTATCAGCAGAACTGATTCTGCCGTCTAATAGGCTGACGTTTTGCGAAGTAAAGCCAATAGAATGTGTTGAAATTTTCCGTAAAAACTGGCACGGGTTCGACGCGCGGACTAAGCATTGCTAGTGTAATCGGGCAATGCGTGGTTGGGCAAGATTCCGTAAGGAAGATTAGGATTCAGGGTGGTTTACTGCTCGGATGGCGGTCGTGAAAAGTTGTTGCTTCTACCAGTGCGATTAAATATCCGAAGACAAGATTGCCTGGTAAGCGCCTTCGTAAGAAGAATGGGATGGAGTGGTCAGGTTGAGATTTGAAGGCATTTCAGTTGAAATTTCCCAAGCAATATTCGTACAGGATTAGATTGTGCATTCAGTGACGGGCGGTATTCTTTTGTGTCGCACAGTTATTGGGTTGAACGACACGCTCCAGCAGTTGGCGCGATGCTGGGATTACGCGATTGAACACCAGCGTATTCTGATTGTAGATCCACTACCGGCTTCTTTTGGCGTTCCTGTATTGCGATATCTAGTTCCATTTGTCGGTTCTGGTTGTGTGGTTTGGGCGGGCTCTGCCCACCTTTACCGCGCTTTGAACCGCTACGATAATGTAGTTCCTCCAGATCTTGCGGGGCAAGTCGATCAATCCGATAGGTGCCAGTACCGTGGCATCCGTCGATTGTGGAAGAGAAGATCTACGACGCGTGCGACCTTCAATTTTAAAACGCGACATGATGCGGAATTGATAATTCATGCGCGTGGTGGGGGTGGGGAAAGGTCGATAACAACTCTTTCTCGCATGGCATTTCGACCCGAGTTTGCGCGTAAGATTGGCGCGGCATTGTCTGGTTTGAAATCGGAGTACCTGGCAGTTCACATTCGCAACACAGACATGCAGACTGATTACAGGCGATTTTTCGAGAGCATAAGACCACAGCTTGAAGGTCAGCGACTTCTGATTTGTTCGGACGATATTCAGTGCAAGAATTATGCAAAGAAGTATTTTAGAAAAACGGAAGTTATTGAAAGCACACAGACTCCAGACACCAATGGGGCTGCTCTTCATGGAAATCCCGAATTTGACCAGGACGCCCACACGCAGGCCGCATTCACAGATTTGATGGCATTGGCGATGGCAAAGGAGATCCTTGTGACAGAAACGGATCGGTCCAGACTTTCCGGGTTTTCGCGACTCGCTTTATTATTGCATCAAGATCGGCAGCTCTGCGATCAACTTTTGACCTCGGCGACGGGTGCAGATCGAGTGAGGTTGGGTTTTTCAGAGCATCCAACCAGGGAGGCGCCAAATGCAGATCTGGTCCGCCCCGATCTGAATCTGTTACCAAAGCCGCGCTCTTAGCGCTGAAAGTCTTTAGCTAGTGGCGAAAGAAGGGGATCGAAATGTTTCGATCCGAGAAAGATATCTGGCAGTTGATCTGCTATCGCGTCAATGGGACCATATGTTTGTATCGCTGTGTTTACGATCTCTTCAGGGTAATCCTTGGGTGTGCGGCCTTTCCTGACCGGCAACTCCAGGGTTCGACCACAGAATTCACCAATCTCTTCTTGATTGCTCCACAGCGCATCGTATTTGACACAAAGGACTGGGACGGCCTGGAACGTCGCCCAACTTAAAATTTGTTCGCCCATGCGAAGTATGTCCACGCTGAGTAGATCTTCAATCCCGCCTGTGGCGTGCAAATGTTCAAGATGGTTGCGTATCCATCCCTGATCATTTCGAATGCTTTTCCCATAGACTGATAGCGCTGCTTCGAGCGCGCTTCCGAAACAGAAAACAACCTTTATTTTTTCGGATCTACGCAGGAGTGGTTCGGGGAAGTCATGGGTTTTGATTATAGCACCTGGCCGCATGGTCGCCTTCGCGAGATCTTGTTGAAAGGAATCTCTTTTTCGTAACTTCCGTGACAAAAATCCTTGGCGCGGCCCCAGGATAGATTTGTACAAAACTGTGCTGCCAGAACGACCGATGCTTGCAATGACTATACAATGTCCGGTGCTGTTGGACGTAAGGGGCATATTATTTACGATCCTTACCAGAATATTCCCGGCTACCTATTCTAGCCGCGTCGTGGCTCACACAAAAGCCGTCTACCGATTATGCTGGACACGAACCTCTGGGTCAAATCGCAGAGTAATCCGGTTTCCTAGCACCTAAGAACTATGCGTATGTTGTTCCATTGCAGGATTACCCTGCACTTCGCCGAGTCAAGAAATGGAGTCAAATTCGAAGTTGCTGTTGGACCCATTTGTCACGGTGGGGTGGGTCGGTGGCAGGCCAGTTAGGCTGAGTTTCAGCTCAGGGGCGGATACGAACGGGTTATGCCTTGCGCATTGGCGGGAATCGAGGTGTCATCCGCTGCCACCTATGAACGTCAGAACTGCATGGAGCCTCCCCTTGGACACCCCCTTCAAAACCACTCGGATGCTGAATTTCGGCGATTGCGACATTTCCGGCACCGCTTATTACCCGGCCTACCTCAACATTCTGAACGGCGTGAACGAGGAGTTCTGGCTGCACCTCGGCTGGCCTTGGCACAAGATCATCTGGGAGGAGCGCTGGGGCACGCCGACCGTCCACATCTCGTCGGATTTTTCCAGCCCGTCATTCTTTGGGGAAGAGCTTGAGTTTGAGGTGACGGTGCTCAAGGTTGGGCGATCCTCGGCCACGTTCCACCACGACATCAGCTGCAAGGGGCAGAAACGCTGGTCAAGCACGCAGGTGCTGGCGGCGTCAGATCTGGACAAACATTGTTCGATCCCCTGGCCCGAGGATGTGAAGGCAGCGCTGATGGCTAGCGTTTCAGCTGAGGTATGAGCCGGTGGCCAGTATTGGCCTTTGAGGGGGCATTCGTACGATAGGTGCGCAAGCCCGGCGGGTGCCTGACCGGGGGCTGGCGCAGCAACGGTCATCAGGGGCAATTTATGGTGCGGCTTTGGCTGTTACATCAATTAGATGCGCAGCTTTGCCAAAGCGCCAGACCGCGGTCAGGCGCTCGCCCGGCGGCTTCGCCTTGATTCCGGGCTAAGGTAGCGTCCAACGCGAAGGTCCGGTTTAGGCCAAAAAACCACCGCGCCACAACCTGACCCCCCTAAACGCCGCGTGCCCCCTCGACCCGGTGAAACAGATGCGTGAACACCGCCGCCCCCAGAATTGGGACCAGCAGGTTTACCACCGGGATCGTCAGCGGCAGCGCCATTATGATCCCGGCCAGCCAGACTTGCCCGACATGTCGCCGTCGCAGCGCCTTGGCCCCGGCGCGGCCCAGGCGGCGGGCGGCAATCAGGTGGAAATACTCCCGGCTGAGCAGATATCCGTTCAGCCCCAGAAAGATCAGCGGTGCCGCAGGCAGGAAGATCAGATACAGAATCAACGCAGCCAGGTTGGCGACGATCAGCACCGACAGATAATTCAGACTGTCGGCCAGACCGGCGGCGATCCCGATACGGGGCGCGGGGGTTAGATTTGGAAAATGTCGAGCCTCGACCGCGTCGGTCACATCGTCGAGGAACAATCCGGTAAAAGCACTGGCGACCGGGATCATCAGGAATACCGACAGCAGCAGCATCAGCAGGATCGACCCACCCGTCAGCAGGTCGTCGATCCATGTAACCTCGCCGAACCATGGGACGCTGACGCTGTCGGGCAGCAACCAGTTAAGGCCACCCAGGAACACAGCGTAGACGGCGACGAGCAAAGCAATTGTCAGCCCGATGCCAAACCCTAGCACCCGGCGAAAGCGCGGGTCACCAAGCTGCCCGATAGCCAGGCGGATGTCGTCGAGGATCACTCCGATACCCAGGCAATCTTGGCCGCCGGGTCGGGTCGGGGGCGTTCGGGAGGGGCATTGGTTTCGGTGCCGATGTGGATGAATCCCGCGACGGTTTCATGCGACGCCAGACCCAGGTGCGGCTCGATAAAACCACGCTCATGCGCCGCCCAGCCGGTTAGCCAGTTTGCGCCCCAACCCGCCGCCAGCGCCGCGTTCAGCAGCGACAGGCAAACGGCCCCGGCAGAATGCAGCTGCTCGACCTCGGGCACTTTGGGTGAATTAACGGGTGAGGCAATGACTGCGACCGCAAGGTCAGCCTTGGCAAATTGGCCGGCCATTTTTGCGACAGCCTCGGCTTCGCGCCCCTGCGCCACGCCGAGAGCTTCTACCGCGCCTGCCAACCGCTGCAACGCTGCACCATCCAGCACGATCAACCGCCAGGGTTCCAGCTTGCCGTGATCTGGCGTGCGCAGGGCGGCTGTCAGAATTGGCTCCAATGCAGTGCGATCCGGCGTCGGGCCGGTGAGCGTCTTAGCCGGCCGGGACCTGCGGGTTAGTAGAAAGTCGAGCGCGTCGGGGTTTGGCACAGGCATAGGCAGTCCTTTGTTACGAGTCCCTGTCATGTCGGGTGTGGCGTGCACCAGGTCAACCCTCGCCGCGCCGCGACCTCCCTTGCGCGCATTCTTCAACCCAAGCACGCACTTGTTCAATTCCCGCGCAGCCTCATGCCCATCATTGTATCAAAAATATACTCAGGGGTCTGGGGGCAGAATGCCCCCAGCCAACGCCCGCGGCCACGATCCGAGGGGTTTTACTTCCCGAGCCCTGGTCACCGGGTCACACGGCAGCGCCGACCATGTCACTGATGAGCCCCGATACGAAAGCATCAAATCCGGCGCTTGGCTGTCGCGCGGCGAAGGTTTCGGCAAACGGGTCTGGTGCGTGGATATCCGCACCGCACAGCTGCTGGATAACCCGGTGGCCGCAAAACGGCACGTGGACCTCAGAATACCCGCCCTCATGCACAAGAACCAACCGGCCTCCGCACAGCTCGTCAGCGGCTTGCATTGTCATCCTGGTCAACGCGCCAAAGGTGTTCGACGTCGCCAACATCCGCCCTAAAGGGTCGATGGCCGAGGCATCAAAGCCGCAGGCCACCACGATCACGTCCGGTTGAAACCGGGCCAGCGCTGGCAGGACCAGACGTTCCATCGCCTCGGTATACCCTGCGTGCCCGGTACCGGGCGGAAGTGGAATGTTGAGGTTCGCACCAATTCCAGACCCTTCGCCGCGATCCGTGAAATCTCCGGTGTCCAGCGGATAGTTGCGTTCCTGATGCAACGAAATTGTGAGGACATCAGCGTGATCATAGAAAACCGCCTCGGTTCCATTGCCATGATGCACGTCCCAGTCGAGCACGGCGACGCGCCCCGCCAGCCCGTCGGCCAATGCTGCTTGGACCGCGATGGCGATATTGGCCAACAGGCAGAACCCATTGGGAAAATCTGGCAGGCAGTGGTGGCCGGGTGGGCGCGACAGAGCATAGGCGTTGCCGACCTTGCCGGTCAGTACGTCGAACAGCGCGGTCTTCGCCAGCCCGGCGGACAATGCTGCGGTTTCATACCCACCGCGCCCGAAGGGGGTGCGCAGGCCGATCTCGCCACCGCCGGCATCTGACATTGCCTTGAACCGGTCGAGGTAGTCCTTGGGATGAACCCGCAAAAGATCCTCGGTCGTCGCAGGATCAGCCGACCGAGCGTCCAGAGCCTCCAGCAGCCCCGTCACCCGCATCAGATTGACCAACCGCCGCTTTGTCTCGGGGTTTTCCGGCAGCCCGGCCCCGCTCGGCGGCTGCACAAGCCCGCCGACCTGCAGTGTGAACGCATAGTCGCCGCCGGAGTGCCACAGACAGCGCTCATCCCATAGGAACGCAGTCGTCATCGCCGAACTTCCACGTGAGCGCGCGGCAGGGCCGGTGACCGGGGGATGTCCGCCCCCCGAAGTCGAGGGCCAGGGCCGTGGGCGCCACCCGGGGATGTTTTTTGCAGAAAGACGATCAGGGAACGGTGCAGGGGGTTACCCATCGCGATGACTTGGGCGTGCCAGTTGATAACTTCCTTCGGGCAGGTCCAGCGCGGCGGACAGGTCGCGCAGCTGGGCCATCGACAGGGAAATGCGGTGCAGCCGGTCGGTGGTGGTGTTGAGTTGTTCCAGCGTCACCACCTCCTCGAAGGCATTGATGGTGACGTCGTCTTCGCGGTGCGGCGCGGGGTCATCGACGAGGGTGATGACGGTGGCGTCAAAGGTGTGTTCGATGGTAAACATTGCGTCAGATTGGGGCGCGGAATGCCGCTTGGCAAGGGTGCAGGGCTGGCCTTCGTCCGCGCGACAGCTATTTTGCCATGTATGAGCAACTTTGATCCTTTCAAACTGATTTGCCGGGCTGTGCTGCTCGCCGCATCCGCAAGCCTTCTGGCGGCCTGCGAGCCTGTCGTTGGCCTTCCGGCGGCCACTCCGGTCGCAGCGCTGCCCGAGGCTGGCCCCCGCACAGACGCTCGTACAGCGGTGGACAATTTTGTCACCGTTGCCAAGCGCTTGGAACCGGTCGCCGAGCGTACGTGCCGGGCTGAAACACGCAATGTGAACTGCGATTTTCAGATCGTCGTCGATGACCAGGTCGATTTGCCTCCGAACGCGTTTCAGACGCTGGACGCGCAGGGCCGCCCGATCATCGGGTTCACCATTGCGTTGATCGCCGATGCACGCAATCAGGACGAGCTGGCGCTGATCCTGGGGCACGAGGCGGCGCACCACATCCTTGGACATATCCCGCAGCAACAGCAGACCGCCATGGCCGGGGCGTTGCTGGCCGGGGTTCTAGCTGCCGCGACGGGTTTTGGGGACGCTGGTGTGCAGGATGCGCAGAACATCGGAGCGTCGCTTGGTGCACGGCAGTTTGCCAAGAGTTTCGAGTTGCAGGCCGATGAGCTTGGAACAAAAATCGCGCAGCAATCCGGGTTCGATCCAGTGAACGGAGCGGCCTATTTCGGGCGCATTCCCGACCCCGGAAACCGGTTCCTCGGTACGCACCCGCCCAATGGTGACCGGGTCGCCCTCATCCGGCGCACCGCTGCGGGTGGTTAAGGCCGATTGACCTCAGGCCCCCTCGTCTCGCAGTCTGCGCCAGAAAGAAATGGGGTGGGTGATGATCCGGGAAGAGTGGCAGCGTTTCTGGAAACGGGTGATTTGGTCGTGGCACGGATGGGCCGATACCTGGCGGACCGAGAAAAGCCTGCATCAGTGGGTGGTCGTCAACGTCGTCTCGGCCGGGTTTGCCTTGTGGTTGGATCTGTCCGGGGGTGAGCGGGCGCTGATCCTGGCGCTCGGCATCCTGATACTGGCAGCCGAGTTGATGAATACCGCGATGGAAACCGCGATCGACTATATTTCCGAGGAGCAACATCCGCTGGCCAAGAAGGCAAAGGATGCGGGGAGCGCCGCTGTGGCGATCACCGGGATTGCAGGCGGCGTTGCGTGGATTGCCGTACTGGTGGGGTAGGGGGCGACGGTGGGCGGGAATTGGCCCTGCGTGGACGTTTGCGTTGGACTCAACCTTAGACCGGAATCAAGGCGAAGCCGCCGGGCGAGCGCCTGACCGTCCCGCGGTCTGGCGCTTTGGAAAAGTCGCACATCCCTTTTATGTCACCGCCAAAGCTGCAACATAAATTGCCCTGATGACCGTTGCTGCGCCAGCCCCCGGTCAGGCACCCGCCCGGCTTGCGTACCTATCGTACGAATGTCTGCTCTAGGCCAAACGGTTTCCAGGCGCCTAGAGCGTCCGCTTGGCCCTCAGGCCGCGCGCCGTCCCTGTGGCCGTCCACGCGACCGCTGCCGCTGTTGCGGCTTCTTCGCCGGTTTCTTCGCGTTGGCCCAACGTTGCCCGCTTGCGACCGGAATATCCGCCTTCATGAATTTCTCGATCTGGAACAGCTCGGAAATCTCGTCCTGGGAACAGAAGGTCACCGACTGCCCGGACCGTCCGGCGCGCGCGGTACGGCCGATCCGGTGGACGTAGTTCTCGGCCACGTTCGGCAAGTCATAGTTATAGACGAAGCCGATGCCCGGAATGTCGATGCCACGGGCCGCCACATCGGTGGCGACCAACACGCGGATCTCGCCCGATTTCAGCTCTCGAATGGCGCGGTCTCGCTGACCCTGGCTTTTGTTGCCGTGGATCGAGCTTGCCGCGAAGCCCGCGTTCACCAGCTTTTTCATCAGTTTCTCGGCACCATGTTTAGTGCGCGAGAATACCAGTGCAGTTTCATCGCGGTGACCGTCGAGATGTTCGATCAGCTTGGCAACTTTGCCAGCCTGCTCGACGAAATGCACCGATTGCTCAACCTTGTCTGCGGCCTTGCCTTGCGGCGCGACTTCGACCCGGACCGGGTCTTTCAGATAGGCGTTGGACAATTCGGCCATCGCCTTGGGCATGGTGGCCGAGAACATCATCGTCTGGCGTTCGTCTGCCAACAGCGGCGCGATCCGGCGCAGAGCGTGGATAAAGCCGAGGTCCAGCATGTGATCCGCCTCATCCAGTACCAGAAAACGGGTCTGGTCGAGGAACACGGCCTTGCGGTCCACCAGGTCGATCAATCGGCCCGGCGTGGCGACCAGCAGGTCGGTGCCGCGCTGCAGTCGGTTCACTTGAGCGTTGATCGACACACCGCCGACCACCAGCGTCACGCGCAAGTGGCTGTCACGGGTATAGGCGGCCAGATTATCGGCAATCTGTTTTGCCAACTCGCGCGTCGGGGCCAGGATCAGCCCAGCGGCAGTTTTCGAAGCGGGTTTCACGCCCGCCTTGGTCAGCGCGTGGATCAGCGGCAGACCAAAGGCGGCGGTCTTGCCGGTGCCGGTCTGGGCAATGCCCATCACGTCGCGGCCATTCATCGCGTGGGGGATTGCCTGTTTCTGGATCGGCGTCGGATCGGTAATGCCTTGTTCGGCGAGTTTCGCCACAAGGCGGGGCGCGAGGCCCAGCATGTCAAAGTCCATTATATTCTCTCTCTCGCGGGTCGCGTTCGGCCCGCACAAATAAATCAGTTCGGCAGCGCGGAGGGCGCAGCCGGGTACGTTTCGGGTTCTCGCCAAGGGCTGACGGTCGGGCAGAATTGCCCGATGGCCGCTTTGGCGCTGGCCCCCCGTGCGTGATGTGGGAAACTGTCTGATGATCGGTCGGGTGGCTGTCTGGCCTCTGCTCACGCGGCAGACTGACGGATCGTTGAGGCGCATATCGCCGCGGTGCAGCAATATGTCAAGGGTGTTTCCCCTTTTCTCATCATCCAACTGTGACGCTCAGGCGCTCGCCCTACGCCGTTCCGGGCAAGTATTATCCTGCTGTTACCGCAACCCCATCTGATCGGCCGACGCGTTTGCCGACACGCCGCCGTCCACCTCGATGTTTGCACCGCGCACCCAGGCGCTGGCCGGGCTGGCGAGGAAGGCGATGACCTCGGCAATATCCTCTGGTTTCCCCGCCCCGCCCGTGCGGGCCATGGCCCTAGTCGCGCGATCACCGAAGGCGGTGACGAAATCGGCTAGGATTCCGGTATCGACCGCAGCTGGACTGACCGTATTGGCACGCAGACCGAGGGCAAACAGCCGTTCGGTGTTAGCTTTGGTCCAGACGATCACCGCCTCTTTGGACAGATCATAGGCGCGGATCGGGTCGATGCTGTGGTCAGCGATAAAGGCAGGCAATGCCAAAGGATCTTCCAGCGAGAGGAGCGCCTTTGCCTGCGCGGCATTCTCGGCCCAGCGCGCGCCAGCGCGGGACGCCGTCGTCACGATGGCGGCACCGGGGGCGAGTATAGGCAATAAAGCCTCGACCAGTGCCACAAGCCCCAGGGCGTTCACGGCGAGGATCTTGGCTTCCAACCCCTTGCGTGGCGGCAAACCGGCGTTGTTGATAAGTGCGTCAAATGGCCCTTCAACCTGCGCGGCGGCGGCCCGGATCGCCTCGATATCCGACATATCGACAGGAATCCATTTGTCGACGCCCGCGGGTTCGGCGATGTCGAAGGCGGTGACGTTGTGCCCGTCGCCTTTCAGGCGCGCAACGGTGGCCGCGCCAATCCCGCTGGCCGCCCCGGTGATTGCAATACGCATGATGCAGCCTCCCATGATTGACGCCTCAGAAAACACGTCGATTTCAGCCGTGTCCAGTCGGTTCCGAGCCCGCACGAAGTACCGTCGCCTGCCATTGAAAAAATGGCTTTCGCGCGCTGAAGGCTGAGTTAGGCTGCGAACCGGGGAGGGTCTGCAGATGGTCAGGGCTGAGACGCTGAAGATGCTGATTGGCGGTGAGTGGGTGGCGGCCAGCGATGGCGGCACGTTCGAGACATTTGATCCCGCCAGCGGCAAGGTCTGGGCACGGGTGCCCGAGGCGACCGAGGCGGACGTGGATCGCGCAGTGCGTGCCGCCGATGCCGCCCTCACCGGACCCTGGGGTGCGATGACGCCGACCGAGCGTGGCAAGTGCCTGCGCCGGTTGGGCGATCTGCTGTCCGAAAACTCCGAGGCGCTGGGCCGGGTTGAGACCCGCGACACCGGCAAGATGTTCAAGGAAACGGCCTGGCAGGCGAAATACATCGCGGAGTTTTTCCACTTCTTCGCCGGGGCTGCCGATAAGATTTCGGGCGAGACATTGCCGATCGACAAGCCCGATATGTTCGTCTTTACAGACCGCGAACCGCTGGGCGTGATTGCTGCCGTGGTGCCGTGGAATTCTCAGCTGTTCCTGAGTGCCGTCAAAATCGGTCCGGCATTGGCGGCGGGCAATACCATCGTCCTGAAAGCCTCCGAACATGGCCCTGCGCCGCTACTGGAATTCGGGCGATTGATCGCCAAGGCGGGCATCCCCGACGGTGTGGTCAACATCGTCACCGGACATGGTGAGCCTTGCGGGCGGGCGCTGACCTCGCATCGGCTGGTAGCGCGAGTGTCGTTCACCGGCGGCCCGGTCTCTGCCGCGCATGTGATCCGCAACACGGCGGAGAATTTCGCGGAACTCAGCCTGGAGTTGGGCGGAAAATCCCCATTCATCGTCTTCGACGACGCGAATATCGAAAGCGCGGTGAATGGCTCGGTGGCGGGGATATTCGGGGCGACGGGGCAAAGTTGTGTTGCGGGCTCACGTCTGTACCTGCACGAGGATATTGCGGACGATTTTCTCTCCCGAATGGTGAAGATTGCCGAAGGCATCACCATTGGCGACCCGCAGGCCGAGGCCACCGAGATGGGGCCGCTGTGCACGCAAGGCCAGTTGGATCACATCGAGGCGCAGGTGGCGCTGGCGGCGGAGGAAGGCGGCAAGGTTCTGACCGGCGGCGCGCGGCCCGATGGCCTCGATGGCCTCTATTTCCAGCCGACAATCATCGACTGCCCGCGTCAGGACCTGACCATCGTGGACACGGAGCTGTTTGGTCCGGTGCTTAGCGTTCAGAGGTTCAAGACCGAAGACGAGGTCGTTACGCTGGCCAACGACACCAAGCACGGGCTTGCCGCCGGGATTTTCACGCGGGACTCGGCGCGCTCGTTGCGTATGGCAAAACGGGTGAAAGCCGGGATCGTCTGGGTCAACACCTACCGCGCGATCAGCCCGATTGCCGAATTCGGCGGCATGAAGACCAGCGGCTATGGTCGCGAAAGCGGATTCCAGGCGATCTATGACTACACCCGCCCCAAGACCGTCTGGATGAACCTGTCCGATGACCCGATTGCCAACCCCTTTCAGCCCCGGTGAGCCCCATGAAATTCCACATCGCCATCAACCTTGAACGCATGGACGACACCGCCGACATGGCCGAGGTGCGCGCCCATACCGAAGACATGATCCGTATGGCCGATGCCGCGGGGTTCGAAGTTGCCTGGGCGGCTGAACACCACGCGCTGGAAATGACCATTGCGCCGAACCCGTTCCAGATCCTGACCTGGTGGGCCGGCATCACCGAGAACATCCGCCTCGGCTGCGGGGTCGCAAATGCCGCCTATTGGCATCCGATCAACATCGCGGGCGAGGCGGCGCTGGTCGATCTGCTGTCGGGCGGGCGGCTGGAATTCGGCCTTGGCTCGGGTGCGTATCAGAGGGAGTTTGACCGGATGCGCCCCGGCCTCGACCAGAAGGACAGCTATAAATACATGCAGGAAATGCTGCCGCTGGTCCGCGATTTGTGGAAGGGCGACGTTGATCACGACGGCGAGTACTGGCAATTCCCCAAGGCGACCTCCTGCCCGAAACCGGTGCAAGACCCGGTGCCGGTCTGGGTCGCGGCGCGATCACCCGTCACCTTTGACCACGCCGTCGCCAACGACTGCAACGTGATGAGCTGGCCGCTGACCATGCCGTTTTTCGAGGCCGAGAAATACCGGGCGCAACTGGATGAGGCCATCGCCAAGGCGGGTGGCGATTGGTCTGGGCGTTTCGCTATGATGCGCCATACGGCTGTTTATGCCAATGAAGCCGACCGCGCAGCGACGATGGAGGCGATCCGCAACGTGCTGGGCATGTTCGGCAATCTGATGATGAAGAAGGGCGACGTGGTGAACGGCTTCCCCGACCGCGTGCCATTTGAGGAGTTGGAGGGCAACGTCCGGGTCGATCCGGCAATGCTGGAAGAAAACCTGATGTTCGGCTCTCCCGAAACCGTTATCGAGAAGCTGCGCAATTACGAAGCGCTGGGCGTCGATGCGTTCATCTACTATGCCTCGATGGGCCTTGGAATGGCCGAGCAGAAGCGCTCGCTGAGGCTCTTCATAGAACAGGTGATGCCGGAATTTGGCTGAAATGTCGCCAGATGGGACGGCCTATACCCTGTCGGGGCCAGTTGACGCGCCGGTTGTGGCGCTGATCCACGGGCTGGGGTTGTGCCGGGATGTCTGGGCCGGGTTGCTGCCCGCGTTTGAAGGGCGCTACCGGGTGTTGAACTACGATCTGTTCGGGCATGGGCAGTCAGTTCCTGCGCCCGAAAAGGCCTCGCTGACTGTCTATTCTGATCAACTGGCCGGGTTGCTGGATCATGTTGGAGTGGATCGCGCAGCGGTGGTTGGATTCTCGATTGGCGGGATGATTAACCGGCGGTTTGCGCTGGATCATGGCGGGCGACTGAGCGCGCTCGTGATCCTGAATTCACCTCATGATCGTGGGGCCAAAGGGCAGACACTGGTGGAAGATCGGGCCGCGAAGGTACGGAAGCAGGGGGCGTTTTCAACGTTCGACGAAGCCCTGAAACGCTGGTTCACGCCAGAGTTTCTGGCCTCGGACGCCGCTGGGCCCCGGCTGGTGCGCGAATGTAGAAGCCAGGTAGATCCCGAAAGCTACGCGCAGGCGGCCTGGGTGCTGGCCAACGGGGTGCGCGAACTGATCGCGCCCGATCCGCTGATCACCGCGCCGACCCTCGTGATGACTTGCGAAAACGACACCGGTTCCACACCTGCGATGAGCCGACACATCGCCGCCGAAATACCGGAGGCGGAGCTGAGCATTGTTCCTCGCCTGCAACACCTGGGGCTGATGGAGGACGCGAGTGCGTTCACCGCCCCGATCATCGATTTCCTTGAAAGGACGCTGAAATGACACCCATGTCCGGCGGGCAAGCCGCTGTTGAGGCGCTTCGTGCCGAGAAGACGAGCCATGTGTTCGGCCTGATTGGGTCCGCGACAATGGAGATGTTCGACGCGCTTTATGATGCCAAGGATATTCGCTTCATCGGTGTGCATGACGAACGCACCGGCACCCACATGGCCGACGGATTCGCGCGCGCCAGTGGCAAGGCGGGCGTCATTCTGGCGGGGCAGAACGGGCCGGGGGCGACAAACCTGGTGACCGGTCTGGCGCAGGCGATGGCGGCGTTTTCTCCGGTGGTCAGCATCGCCGGGGCGCTGTCGTCGGGTCATGTCTACCGCGACGCGTTTCAGGAGGTCGATCAACAGGCGCTGTTCACGCCCGTGACCAAGAAAACCTGGACCGCCCCCAGTGCCAACCGGGTGCCGGAACTGGTGCGAGAGGCGTTTCGCGGCGCAATGTCCCCCCGGCGTGGACCGGTGCAGCTGAACCTGCCGCGCGACGTGCTGGCCGCGCAGGCGGAGTTTCCGGCGATGCAGTCTCCAGACGTCTATCGCAACCACTCGGTTCCAGCGGCCGGATCGGATCAGATTGACCGGGCCGCGAAATTGCTCGCCGGGGCGGTGCACCCGGTGATTATCGCTGGGGGAGGGATCAAGAACACGCGCGGCGACGAGGCGGCGGTTGGTCTGGCCGAAGCGCTAAATTGCCCCATTGTGACCTCACCCGGTCATGGCGACGCGGTGCCCTTCGGCCATCCGCTGAACGCCGGGCAGATGGGTCCGAGGGGGAATGCCGTCGCCTCTCGTCTGGTGCTGGAGGCGGACGTGATCCTGGCGCTGGGCACGCGGCTGGGCTTCAATTCGACGTTTTACACCTATGACAACATCAACCGCGACGCGAAGATCATCCAGGTGGAGCTGGAGCCGACCGCCATTGGCCGGTTCTTCCCGGTCGAGATCGGCATCTGGTCCGATGCGCCAACCACGGCGGGGCAGTTGACCGCTGCCATCGGCAAGATCAAGGACCGCGCGCTGGCCGACGGCTGGACCAAGGGGTTTCAGGCGGATCGGGCGGCGTTTCTGGCCACGCGGGACGCGGATGCGGTCGAGACCCATCCGACCCAACCTTCGGGGCTGTTCAAGGCGCTGCGCGGCGTGCTGCCCGAAGATGCGGCGATCACAATGGACGCCGGGACGCTGTGTCTGCAAGCCACCGACGCGCTGAACTATCACCGCCCCGGCAGCCTGTTCACCCCGCTGGATTTCGGCCTCGTCGGGTTCTCTTTTGCTTGCGGGCTGGGGGTGAAGCTGGCGCAGCCGGACCGGCCCGTGGTCAGCCTGATGGGTGACGGTGGTTTCGGGATGACGGTCAGCGAGTTGTCGACTGCCGTGGATCACGGGATCAACACGGTTACCATCGTGATGAACAACAAATGCTGGGGGGCCGAGAAGGCCTATCAGCGCGATTTTTTCAATGGCCGATATATCGGCGCGGATGTCTCCAGTCCGCCGTTCGACAAGCTGGCCGAGCTTTATGGTGCTGCCGGATTCCGGGCGGATCGCCTGGGCGACGTGGCGGGCGCGGTCGAGACGGCGCTGGCCTGCGGCAAGCCCGCGGTGGTGGACGTGGCGGTGGACCCGGCCGCGCTGTACTCGTTCCGGCGCGACAGTTTCAAACACCGAGGCGGTTGACTCGGCGTAAGTCGCCACTTACACGTAAGTCATGACTTACGAGGCAGCCCTGCACGCATTGGCCGACCCGACACGCCGGGCGATCTTTGAAGCGTTGCGGTCGCATCCCAGAACGGTCAGTGATCTGGCCAAAACACAGCCCGTCAGCCGACCAGCGGTGTCCCAGCATCTGAAGGTGCTGCATGAGGCCAAGCTGGTGCAGGCCACGCCGAAAGGCAGCCACCGGATCTATGCGGTTCGGGCCGAGGGGCTGGAGGCATTGCGCCGCTACCTCGACGGGTTCTGGGACGAAACGCTGGCCGCCTTCGGGGCCGAAATCTCCAAACGAAATCAACACAGATAAGGAAACGCCATGCTTGCCCCTATTGAGAAGTCCATCGAGGTTCCCTGCGATCAGAAAACCGCCTTCACAGTGTTCGTCGAGGAAATGCACACCTGGTGGCCGTTGGGCAAATTCACCCTGTCGGCGATGAACGGCGCGCCCGCGAAGACGATCCGCATTGACGCACGCGTGGGCGGTCAGATCACCGAGGTCGGATCGGACGACACGGAAACCAGCTGGGGGCATATCGAGACATTTGATCCCCACGGCTTCGTGTCGATGCGCTTTAACATCCCGGTGCCGAATTACGATGGCGACGGGCGAACGTTGTTGGAACTGACATTCACGTCAATCGACACCGGCACCCGCGTCGACCTGAAGCAAAGCGACTGGGAGGCGATGGGAGACATGGCCGAGGGTGTCCACGGCGGCTATGGCCACGGCTGGGTGATGATCTTCGAGGGCGCCTATGCCGAGGCCTGTGCGGCGAAGGCGAGGTCGTAGGCGGCACAACGGGCAGACAGGCGCTTGCCCGGCGCCCAACTGGCGTGGCTCCGGGCCAGCTGCACATTGCGCCTGCTAACATCCATCAAACCGACCGCCAGATGTCGTGAAAGCGCTTGCGCCCAGACGCGCCCCGGCATTGTTTGGTGCATATGAGTGATCCCCAGAAACGAACCCGCAGCGGGCGCGCCAGTAAACTCGCCGAGCGGGCTGCACCCCCTGTCATCAACCCCTGCCCACCCGGACAGCCGGGCGGAACTTACAAGCCACTGTCAACGGCCGAAATGCAGGCGATCTATGACACTGCCCTGCGTTTGTTGGCTGAGTTGGGGATGGGGGAAACACCGGACGGATTGGCGCGGCGACTGATCGAGGCGGGTGCAACGCGCGCCGGGGATCGGATCCAGTTCCCACGCGATCTGGTCGAGCGTTCTATCGCTCTGGCCGCCAAGACGTTCAAGTTTCATGGCCGCGACCCCGCGCGTTCAATTGAGGTTGGCGGCGACCGGGTGCATTTTGGCACCGGTGGGGCGGCGGTGCAGACTCTGGACATCGACAGCGGGCGCTATCGCCCTTCTACCCTGCGTGACCTCTATGATTTCACACGTCTGCAGGACACGCTGACCAACGTTAGCTGGTTCACTCGTTGCTGTGTGGCGACCGACGTGCCGGATAATTTTGATCTGGACGCCAACACGGTTTTTGCTTTGCTGAAGGGGACAACCAAACCGGTGGCGACCTCTTTCACAATCGCCGAGCACGTTGCGCCGATCATGAAGATGGTCGACATTGCCCTGGGTCCGCGCAGTTTTGCCGAAGTACCATTCCTGAAGGCGCATATCAGCCCGGTGATATCACCCATGCGGTTTGGCGAGGATGCGGTCGATGTGACTGTGGCGTGTATCGAATACGGGCTGCCAATTTCCTGCATCACCGCCGCACAATCCGGCGCTACGGCCCCGGCAACACTGGCGGGGTTTCTGGCGCAATCACTGGCGGAGACGCTGGCCTCGCTGGTGATGGTGAACGTGCTGAAACCGGGCCATCCGATGGTGTTCTCGAACTGGCCGCTGGTGATTGACCTGCGTTCTGGCGCGTTCGTGGGTGGGGGCGGCGAGATCACGGTGATGAACGCCGCGTCGGCGCAGATCTCGAACTGGCTGGGGCTGCCGTCGGGGGTGGCCTCGTCGATGACGGACGCCAAGGCGGTGGACGCGCAATATGGTGTCGAAAAGGCGCTGTCCTCGCTGGCAGCCGGTCTGGCTGGCGGCAATCTGATCTATGAAAGCTTGGGCATGATGGCCTCGCTTCTGGGGGCGAGTTTCGAGGCGTTTGTTCTGGACGATGAGATGCACAGCCTGATCTACCGGACCCTGCGCGGTGTCGAGGTTAATGAGGAAACGCTGGGGTACGACGCGATCTGCGAGGCAGTATTGGGCGAGGGGCATTTCCTGGGAGGTGCCGCGACAATAGCGTCGATGGAACGCGACTATTTTTATCCGACATATGCGGATCGGGATGCGCCGGTAACCTGGGACGAGAACGGACGGCCGGATGCCTGGTTGCGCGCAAAGGCAGCTGTCAGAAAGGTTTTGGCTGACCATCATCCAACATATCTGGATAGTGAGGACGAAGCACGCATACGTGGCGAGTTTGACATCAAGTTGGATTAGATAAGGGTGAAGAGGGGTCGATTTCCAAGGACCGCCCTTTGCCAGACCTTGACCATTGCGCCGCGAGGTCCACCTATGGCCGGGTGCCCTGCAAAGCCGAGGCGTCGTGACCGACCAGCCTATTGAAATTTCCGCCCATGCCAGCTTGTCGGACATCCCTGCCGAGGCGTGGGACGCCTGTGCAGCACCGGAAGCAGCGACCGGCCGACCACTGGACCCGTTCACGACCCATCGGTTCCTGCTGGCATTGGAAGACAGTGGGTCGGTCGGCCCCGGCACAGGCTGGCAGCCGCGCTATCTGACCGCGAAGATCGACGACCAGATCATCGCCGTCGCGCCGCTTTATGCCAAGGGCCACAGTCAGGGCGAATATATCTTCGATCACAACTGGGCGCATGCGTTTGAACAAGCGGGCGGGCAGTATTATCCGAAGCTCCAGATGACGGTGCCGTTCACGCCCGCCACCGGGCGCCGGTTCCTCACCCGTCCGGGACTGGAGGATCTGGGCCGCGCGGCGCTGGTTCAGGGCGCGATACAGATCGCGGAGCAGAACGACTTGTCCTCCGTCCACATCACCTTTTGTACCCAGGCCGAAGCAAAGGCGGGGGCCGAGATGGGGCTGCTGCATCGGACGACCCAGCAATTCCATTGGTTCAACGACGGTTACGCCGATTTCGACGGCTTCCTCGCCTCGCTGTCGTCGCGCAAGCGAAAGAATATCCGCAAGGAGCGTGCAACAGCGGCGGCGTTTGGCGGCGAGATCGTCAGCCGGACAGGCGATGAGATCCAGCCAGAGCATTGGGATGCCTTCTGGGACTTCTATCAGGATACCGGCGCGCGCAAATGGGGCACGCCATACCTTACGCGTGATTTCTTCCGCATCGCCCATGAAACGCTACGAAACGACATCCTGTTGGTGCTGGCACTGGCGGACGGCGTCCCTGTCGCCGGAGCGATGAACTTCATCGGGCGCGAGACGCTGTTCGGGCGCCATTGGGGCGCGTTGGAGGATCACCCGTGCCTACATTTTGAGCTCTGCTATTACCGGGCTATCGACTATGCGATTGCCAATGGGTTGGGCCGTGTTGAGGCCGGCGCGCAGGGTGGCCACAAACTGGCGCGCGGTTATCTTCCAGTGGCGACCCACTCGCTCCACTGGATCGCAGAGCCGGGATTCCGGCGCGCCGTCGCACAGTATTTGGACGCAGATCGCCGCGCGGTGGATGAAGAAATCGAAGTCTTGACCAGCTACGGTCCGTTCCGAAAAGTGGCGGAGAGCGAGAGGGAAATAGAATGACCGATGCCCCCGAAATCACAGCACTGCTGGCCAATGGCTGGGTAATGGATGCCGACGGCAGCGGCATCTCCAAGACCTATCAGTTTCGCAATTTTGTCGAGGCGTTTGGCTGGATGACTCGCGCGGCGATCATCGCGGAAAAGATGAACCATCATCCTGAGTGGCGGAATGTCTATCGAACGGTTGAAGTCCGGCTGACCTCACACGATACGGGGGGTCTGAGTGGGCGGGATCAGAAACTCGCCGAAAAGATGGATGCGCTGTGATGGATAAAATTCTGGGATTGCCGATTGGAGAGGATCGCGTGCTTGGCGACTTGGTTTCTGCGGAGGCCGCGCTGGGCGTCGCGTTGAACGTCGTCGCGGCCTTTGCAATTCTGTTTGTCGCGCTGACCATATCAGGCTGGGCGCGGCGCAAGTTGATTCGAGTTGCAACGGACAACGATGAACTTGATTTGACGCTGTTCTCGTTCCTTGCCAACATCCTGCGCTACGCGATTCTGGCGATGGCGTTGATCTTCATTCTGAATCGCTTCGGCATTCAGACGACCTCGCTCGTCGCTGTCGTCGGTGCCGCTGGTCTGGCAATCGGTCTGGCAATGCAGGGCGCATTGTCGAGCATCGCGGCAGGGGTGATGCTGGTGATCTTCCGTCCCTTTAAAATAGGCGATTTTGTGGAAGTGGACGGTCTTATGGGGACCGTGAAGGATATCTCGATCGTCGCCACCGAGCTGGCAACGCTGGATAATCTGCAGGTCATCGTGCCGAATTCGAATGTCTGGGGCTCCCCGATTACGAATTACTCGGTCTATCCGACACGGCGCGCCGAATGGCTGTTCGGGGTCAGTTACGCCGCCGATCTGAAGAAAGCCGAGGAGATCATCCGCGAAACGATCTTCAACGATCCGCGCGCCCATGCGGAACCGGAACCGTTCCTGCAGGTGAATAACCTGGGTGATTTCTCGGTCGATTTCCTGGTGCGGGTCTGGTGCGACCGAACGGACTTGTTCCAGTTCCGTGCTGACATGACCCGCGCGGTGAAAGAGGCGTTTGACGCTAACGGCATCGACATTCCGTTCCCGACCCAGACCGTCATTCGCAAAGACTAGAGCGATGCATGGTGGCGGTGGCATTTTTTCTCCGAGGCGTACCCTGAAACACGCGCTCTTGACCAAAGGCGGTGCGCGTTGTTCGATCCGACTGCAAAAATGCTAGAGGCACCGCTTATGACCCCGGCCGAACTCGACGCGCGCATTGTGCGCTATGGCGATCTGATCCCCTGCAAAACGGCATTCATCGACGCCCACACACCGGGCAGCGATCAGAAAGAGAACTTCACGATCATCGGCGGTGGGGTGTCCGAAAGCCCGGATCAGCACGTCCATATTGCCGACAAGATCGGTTTCAATATCGGCGCCGCAGGGCAGCCGCCGCGGGTGCGCAATTCGCTGCATACGCATCGCACGGCCGAGGTTTTCTTTGTGCTGTCGGGACGCTGGCGGTTCTTCTGGGGGCGCTGGGGCAAGGCCGGTGAGGTGACGCTTGAGGCGGGCGATATCTTCAACATCCCGACGCATATGTTTCGCGGGTTTGAAAATATCGGCGACGACTACGGGATGATCATGGCGATCCTTGGCGGCGACGATGCCGGGGGCGGCGTTGTCTGGGCACCGCAGGTGATCGAGGATGCCAAGGCGCACGGGCTGGTGCTGGGCGAGAACGGCAAGCTCTACGACACCAAGAAGGGTCAAAACCTGCCGTGTGGCGTCGGGCCGATGCAGGTTTTGGATGATGCGGCCCTCGCTGAATTTCCCGAACCGACCACCGCCGAGGTCGTGCCGCGTTTCGTCGCCCGTTTCTGGGACATGATGGCGCTGAGTGACCGCCAGCCGGTTGATGTGATCGGCCCCGACGCGATGATCCGCGACAAGCCGGGGTTCGAGGTGGATTTCATAAGCCGCGACTCGTTGGATGGCGCGACGACGAGCCAGCGCAATCAGGTCATCATGCCGGTGCTCGGCCATTGGCGGCTGGATTGGGAGGGCGGCTCGACGGTGCTGAACCCCGGCGATACCTGTGCGATGCCACCGGGTGTGGCGCATGCATTGGCCCCCTCGATGACGGGGACGGCGGGATGCTACCGTATCCGCGACACCGACGACCCAGCAGGGCGGACCTGGGGTGTTTGACGCGGCGCTGGAATGGTTGCGACGCGGGAAAAGACCTAGGTGCCGTTCCAATGTGCCAGAATCTCGTCGCGGTTCTCAAACCCGTCGCCACATTCGTAAACCGGGATCAGGCGTCGGCCTTCCAGCCGGAAAACCGTGCAGCGAACATGCTTGTTCACCCGAATTCCGCCGCTGCCCAGGATCAACAGGCCACCCGGCTTCAGCGCTTTGATCAGGGCGGGATACACTTCGATGCGATGTCTGCGCGGCCATTTGAACAGAACATTCATCACGCGCAGCACGTCGGTTGAGCCTGCCGGCAGGGTGGTCAGATCAGCCGACTGCAGCGAAAACCGGGGCTCGGATTGTGCGAGGGTGCGCGCTTTGGGGTGAAACAGGTCGATCTCACGGATCTGGCCTGGTGCGATGCCTGACAGGATATCTTGCGCCTGAGGGCCGAGACGAGCAGCCAATAACCGAGTTTTCAGCCAGACCAGCGGTGACTTGCGAAACCGGCGGCGCAGTTGCACCGGCAAAACGATGCCAGGGCCAACGATTTGCAGCAGGTCCAGACTGGCACCGAAAATGGCCCGCCAGCCATCCTGCAATGCGACCGAGCGCAATGTGGTCTGAAAGTCGGACGCCACCATGGTCACCTGGCTCAGATGTCGAATGGCCTCGAACAGATCAACCGAGGTTATTGCGTTCGACGCCCCGGCATCATGCAATGTGATCGCCTCCTGGTCCGGCAGGAGTTTCGGTATCAATCCGGCGATGTCCCGGTCCAATTCGCCATAGCGGCCCCGGTAAGTGCGTCGGATGTTGTTAGAAGAGTGATCGGCGCTCATTTCGTGGGCGATGGCCTGGATCAGGGCGTCGGACAGGTCGGGGCGCCGGGTCGCGTCGTCCAACAGGTCATATGCAAGGGGCGGGCCGATCAACGTGTCGCAGCGTTGAACCGTGACGCCGGCAAAGTCCGAAATCCCTCTGCCGATCATTTGGCCCCGTATCCCGTCGCCGCCGTTTCGGCGATCTTGAGCGATAACAGCGACATGTTCAACAAAGCCGCCGGGCAGCGACGGACTTTTGACGGTGGCAGCGGTATTGGTCCTTGTCAGGCCCCCTTGTTGGTTGGCAGGGTTTGATCCGGCGAACAGGGTAAGTACTGCAGCGGGGGACTATGCAATGATGGCATGCGGTGTGATTGGTCTGGGCGACATGGGGTCAGGCCTGGCCAGGAACCTGTTGGCGGCCGGATTCGATGTCCGGGGGCTGGATCTGAGTACAGATCGGATGGCGTCCTTCGCCGGCATGGGCGGTCAGCCCGCGGCGGATGTGGCCGATGTCGGGACGCATGCCGACGCTGTCTTCGTCATGGTGATGAACGGCGATCAGGCCAAGGCGGTTATTCTGGGCGACGCCGGGTTGGTCGGGCACATGGCCAAGGGCGGTGCTGTTATCCTGAGTGCGACGATCAAGCCCAGCGAGGCGCGTGAGATTGGCGTGGCGATGGCAGGCTCGGGCATTCATCTGATTGACACCCCTGTTTCGGGTGGATTTCCCGGCGCACAGGGTGGGACGCTGACGATGATGGCCGCAGCTCCGGATGATGTGCTGGATCAGTTTGCTCCGGTGATGGAGGCGGTCTCGGCCACGATCCACCGTGTCGGAACGAAACCGGGCGAGGGGCAAACGGTCAAGGCCTGCCTGCAATCGCTGATCGGGGCGCAGTTTTCGGCGACGTTCGAGGCCGCGGCGCTGGCGGCAAAGGCCGGTGTGCCCGGGCAGGTTATTCTTGACGTGTTCTCGACCTCCTCGGCGGGATGCGGCATCGTCAACAATGCATTGGAAAAGATCATCGACCGGCAGTTTGAGGGCACAGGAAGCCACATCAACACGATGCACAAGGACCTGACGATCTCGATGGGTCTGGGCGAGGAGTTGGGTGTGCCCCTGCACACAGCCGCCGCCGCAATGCAGATATTTCATGCCGGAAGGACGAAATACCCGGACGGTGACAATTGGGTCTGCACGCGGGTGATCGAGGAAATTGTCGGGGCCGAATTACATCGCAAAGCGGTCAAATGAAACTGGGCGTCATCACCGACGGCATCAGCCGGGACCTGGGTCATGCCGTTGATGTCATGGATGAATTCGGCCTGGAGCATGCCGAGCTTCAATTCGTCGGCGACGCCGAGGTCGGCGATCATTCGGCGCAGGACATCGCTGAAATTGACCACCTGCTGCGCGACCGGGGCAAGCCGGTCAGCTGTCTTTCACGCCATATCTTCGCGGGAACCACCAGCGCGAACCGGCCCGGCGATGCGCTTCACACCAGGCACATGGACGCCCTGAAACGGGTGATCGAGATGGCGCATGTCGTCGGATCTCCGCTGGTGCGGATCATGACGCAGAAGAAAGAGCAGATCCTCTGGGGTCGTAACGGGGCCGAGAAATGGAATGTGGCCCATGGGGCCTGGGACACGATGGCCCCGATGATCGCCCCGGCGGTGGAACTGGCGCTGGCCGAGGGTCTGATGCTGGTGGTCGAGACCGGCAACGGAACCATGGTGAACTCGAACTACACGGCGCGACGGCTGATTGATGAGTTGGATGCGAAAGACGCACTAAAGGTTCTCTGGGATCCGGCCAACAACTGCTGGTGCCATGAGCGGGCTTTCCCGGACGGGTATGACGAGGTGAAGGACGGATACCTCGGCCATATTCACATCAAGGACGTCCAGGTCGATACCCCGCGCGCCACACTTGAAGTGCGCGAGCTGGGCAAGGGGCAACTGGCGGATCAGTTCCAGCCGATGGCCAGCGCGCTGCGCGCGGATGGCTATGAAGGCGTCATCAGCTTTGAGAGCGTCTACCACCCCGGTAACGGCAATTTCGAGGACGGGTTTCGGGCCTGCATCGGCACGTTCAATCGCATTTTCGGTTAGGGGGCGTCGTCCCCGAAGCCTTCATGCCTCCGGTGGGGATTTTTCGAACTGATGATGCGCAGTGTGTTCCAAGACGTCTTTTTAAGGCTTTGATCAAACTGCCGGACCCGGCATAAGGCCTTGGGGTCAGTTCAAGGGAACCCGCGATGAAGATCACTGCCGTCAAAAGTCACGTGCTGGGCTGCGATATGCCCGAAGAGCTGGGGTATTCGCAGCAGTATTACGCGCGTCGCTCGGCGCATCTGGTCGAGGTTACGACCGATGAGGGCGTGACCGGCTGGGGTGAATGTTTCGGCCCCGGCACTATCGCGCTGGCCAACAAGGGCATCGTCGAGAAGGTCATTGCGCCGATGGTTTTAGGCGCCGATCCGATCGACCGCGATGTGCTGTGGCACAAGGTCTACAACCTGATGCGGGATCACGGGCAGAAGGGGATGCCGCTGCAGGCGCTGTCGGGCGTCGATATCGCGCTCTGGGATATTGCGGGGAAAGTTGCAGGGCTGCCGATCCACAAGCTGATCGGTGGGGCGCATCGGACTCGTGTACCGGTATACGGTTACGGGATGATGCTGAAGCGCGAGAGCGTTGCGGACCACGTCGCGCGATTTGCTGATGAGGCGGCGGCGATCAAGGGTATGGGCTTTGCGGCGACCAAGATGAAGCTGGGGCTGGGCGCCAAGGAGGACGTGAAATTGGCCGCGGCCGTACGGCGTGGGGTCGGCGACAAATTCGATTTCATGGCGGATGCGAACCATTGCTACACCACCTCGGATGCTTTCTACGTCGGGCGGGCGCTGGATGAGTTGGACGCCTATTGGTTTGAAGAGCCGGTCGCGCCGGAAGACCTCGACGGGTATCGTGAGCTGCGGGCTGGGCTGCGGGTGAATATCTCCGGCGGCGAGGCCGAGTTCAACCGCTGGGGCTGGCGCGCGATCTTGGAGAACCGTGGGCTGGACATCGCCCAGCCAGAGGTTTGTGCACTGGGCGGGATCAGCGAGTATCTGAGGGTGCTGGCGCTATGCCACGCGCATCACACGCCGGTCATAAACCACGTGTGGGGTAGCGCGATTGCGGTGGCGACGAACCTGCAATTACTGGCCGCGATGCCGCCGTTGCCTGGTGGACTGTTCCCGCGCGAGCCGATGCTGGAATTCGACACGACCGAGAACATTTTCCGCGATCAGCTTCTGGCGGAACCGTTGGATATCCAGCGTCAGGTCGCCGCGTCAGGCGGATTTGTGTCCATTCCGGACGGGCCGGGGATCGGGGTCGAGCCGGACCGGGCGTTCATTGAACGGTATTCGGTCGCGGAATAGCACCTGCAGTCGTTGCAACTGGCGAGGCTGTCACGAGTCTCCGAATGTTTTCATCAACCCATCGACCGAGGCTTTAAGGGCCCACATATCGACGGCAACGGCGGTGAATCCTGTACCTAGTTCGCGGCAGCGACGCACAAACTCTTCGTCCATCGTCAGGATGCCTGACGGGACACCGACCGCCTTGAGCCGTGTCAGTGCGTCTTCAATTGCGGCGACGACCTCGGGGTGCGACAGCTCTCCGGGGTGGCCGAGGCTGGCGGCCAGATCGGCGGGGCCGATAAACACGCCGTGGACGCCGTCGACTTGGGCGATGGCCTCCAGTTGCTCCAGTGCCTCGGCGGTTTCCACCTGCACGATCAGGCAAAGCTCTGCCTCGGCGTTAGCAGTGTAATCCGCGACGCGCCCGAAGCGGGTTGCGCGCGTCAGCCCCGCGACGCCACGCATTCCGTGCGGTGCATACCGCATGGCGGCGACGGCGGCTTCGGCTTCGGCCACATTTTGCACATAGGGGATCAGCAGGGTTTGGGCGCCCTGATCCAGGTGGCGTTTGATGAGAACCGGATCGTTTGATGCCGGGCGCACAATGGCGCTGGTCTCAGGATAGGCGGCGATGGCCTGCAGCGCGGGCAGAACGTCAGTGACGTCGATGGGTGCGTGTTCGTTGTCGATCAACACCCAGTCGAACCCGGCTCCGGCCAGCATCTCGACCACGCTTGGCCCGCCAATGGCGTTCCAGATGCCCAGTTGATGGGTGCCGTTGGCCAATGCGGCCTTGAAGCGGTTCTTCGGGTTCTGCATCGTGTGTCCTTCCGGGTCAGGTATTGGTCAGGTCGACCGTTTGGCCGGTTGCAGCGGAGGTTAGGATTGCTTCGATCACGCGTTGATTTTGCAGTCCATCGGCGGCGGATACCAGCGGCTCTGCCTCACCCCGGATGACATCTGCGAATTGACGGACCTGAGCGACCAGCGGGTCTTCGAAATCAAATGGAATACGGGTCGCGCTGATCGGTTCCCACCAGCTGCGCAGGCCCGGATTGGACCAGAGTGTCAGGTTTGGCAGGGCCATCGAGCCATGAGTGCCGCCAATCAGATAGCAGGCTTGATCGGTCGCCGGATAGGCGGGGTTTTCGCGGGCTGTCAGTTCCCAGCTGAAGGGGGCGGTGACCGCGTCTGACAGGCTGATCGTGCCAAGCGCTCCGCCAACGAAACGTAGCAAGATGGCAGCGGTGTCTTCTGGCTCGAAACCGCGCACCGCGTTCGACGCTATTGCATGAACCGAGGCAATTTCGCCCACCAGATGACGCAGCAGGTCGATGTCGTGGATCAAGTTGATATAAACCGGCCCGCCACCGGCATGCCGTCGCCATCCCGTGTCGAAATAATCGTCAGGCTTGCTGAGCCAAGTGGTGCCCTGAACGGCTGTGATGCGGCCTAGTTGGCCGTCGTCGATTAACTCTCGCGCCTTTGCGATCAGCGGGTTGTGACGGCGGTGGTGGCCGCTGAGTAGCGGGACGCCTGCGGCTTGCCCTGCGCCAACCATGGCCTCGGCGTCGGCTAGGGTTGTGGCCAGTGGCTTCTCGATCAACGCGGGAATCCCGGCGGCGATGCACGTCATCGCGCCGTCATGGTGAGTCTGGTTCGGGGTTGCGAGGATGACGCCATCCGGACGGTCCGCCTCAAACAATGCATCCAGCGATGTGAAATGAGGCACCCGGTGTCGCGCGGCAACCTCGACCCCCGCCGGGGCGGGATCGACGATGGCGGTCAACGAGACGCCCTCGGCTGCTGTGATGGCGTCGGCGTGGCGTGCGCCGATCAGGCCCGCGCCAGCGACCGCGATACGCACGTTCATGCCGACAGAAGTGATGCCATGCGGCGCAAAGCCAGCAGGTAGCCTTCGGTCCCGAAGCCCGCAATCACGCCCTCGGCGCGGGCAGAGACATATGAGTGATGGCGGAACGCCTCGCGCCGGTGAATGTTCGAGATGTGGACCTCAAGCACCGGCCCTTCGAAGCTGGACAGCGCGTCAAACAGGGCGACGGACGTGTGGCTGTAGGCGGCCGGGTTGATGATGATTCCGGCAGAGGTTTCGCGTGCGGCATGGATGCGATCCAGCAACGCCCCTTCGTGGTTGGACTGGAACGCCTCGGTCGCCAAGCCCAGCTCGCCCGCGAGTGCAGCACATTGCGATTCGACCTCGGCCAGCGTGGTGGTGCCATATTTCTCCGGCTCGCGCTGACCCAGCAGGTTCAGGTTCGGGCCGTTGAGGATCGTGATCAGATTTGCCATGGTTTTGCGCTTTCTTCGCATGCGTTATCAGGCGCATAGCACCGGCGGCAGCGCTTCAACAAGTTCAGTGGTGTCTGACGCCCTGATTCATGCGTCAATTCAACAACGCCCGCGCCGCTATTCCTGCACCAGAGAGCTTTCCCAGCTGCGCAGAAAATTCTGCCGCTTCAACTGGTCTAGAAACACGAGCAGCCCGGGGCCGAAACGGATCGGGCGCAGCGAGGGGTTTTCCTGCAGCGCTGTGCTGTCGATCCCCGGTAGGCCTGAGGCGGTGACCAGATCGGCGCGACGGTTCAGACCGCTGAGGAAATCGACCATGGTGCGGGCGTCCTCGACATTTTCGGCATTGGCCGGGATCAAGCTGGTGCGCAGCATGACGTTGACGAAATCTGAAAGCGGCACGATGCGGAACCCCTTAGTGGATTGTAGTTGTGAGGCGGCGTAGCTGCCCAGCACATTGTAAGCCAGCCCCAGCTCTCCACTGGCGACATCGCGGATCATGTCGCCCGAGCAGCAATAGAGTTTCGCATCCAGCCGCCCCATTACCTCCATCAGCCGCCAGAAGGCCTCGGAATTGCGGCTGTCCTGAGTGGCGACAAGATAGCCGAAGCCCGAGGTGCGCACGTCATAGGTGCCGATCCGCCCTCGAAACCGATCCGGGTTTTCGCGCAAGAGGGTGATCAGCTCATCCCGATTGCGCGGGGCCTCGCCCGGCGCGAAGAACCGGTCGGACACGACAAGAACGGCGGGTTCCTGTGTGAAGGCGAACAGGTGGTCGCGCCAAATCGCCCAGTCGGGCAGCACGTTCGCGGGGGCGGTGTAGGGTTGCGCGAAGCCGTCGTTGACCAGCTTGGTCTGCAGGTCCATGGCCGAGGAAATCGCCAGGTCGAACTGCGCCCCCTCGTCATGGATCGCGCCCATCAGATCGGTAGTTCCGGTCACGGTGTAGTCCACCGCGATACCGGGATTGTCGGCCTGAAACGCCCGGATGATCGGGGTGAACACGTCCAGATCGGCGGTCGAAATCACCTTGAGGACCGACCGCTGCGGGCTGGCCTCGAACAGGCGGCGATCCTCGACCTCGAAAGCCGACGCGAAGCCAGCCACGAAAAGACCCGCGATCAGCGTGGTAAAGTGAGCGAGACGCATGCGCCGACTCCTTTGTCGTTCGGAACGATTTTCAGCTGGCCTCCGTGGGCGCGGGCAACTTCGTCAGCGATCGTCAGGCCAAGGCCAGACCCGACAACGTCGTCCGCGTTCGATCCGCGGTTGAACCGCGTCGTCAGCTCGGAGATGTCGATCCCGTCCAGCCCGCGCCCCTGATCCGAAAACGAAAGGTGCAGGTCCGACGCGACGGTCACGCTGGCGGTGATCGTGCTGTCCTCTGAAGAATACTTGATCGCGTTGTCGAGGATATTCTGCAGTGCGGCCTGCAACAGGATGCCGTCACCTTTGAACGCCACGGGCGCATCGGGCAGGGCGCGCTTTATGGTGATGTCTTTCAGATCCGCCGTCGGGGCCAGTCGGTCGCAGACCTCGTTCATCAGCGCGGCCAAATCCAGTTCGTCCTGCGCCAGCGCATCGGCGCGAAACGTCACCATGGCGTGGTCCAGCATCTGTCCCGCGGACCGGCTGCTTTCGTCGATGGCGCGGATCATCTCGCGCACGGCCTGTTTGTGCTCGGGTTTCGTCAGCTTGCGATGGGTCAGTTCGGCCTGCGCGCGCACTGTCGCCAACGGAGTGCGGACCCGGTGCGCGGCCTCGGCAATAAAATCCTCGGTCCGGCTGAGCGAGGCGCTGAGCCGCGCCATGAACGAATTCAGAGCCTCGACCAGCGGGGCCAGTTCTTCGGGCGGGTCGGATGGCACAGCGCGCAGGTCCTGCGGGCCGCGCCGCGCGACCGAATTGGTCATCCGCACGATAGGACGCAAGGCAAGGTGCGACGCCCAGAGGCTGAGCAGGGTCGCGAGCAGGAAAAAGCCGATGCCGACGCCGGTGGCCGTCGTGGTGATGCGCCGCGAGATCGCCGCCAGCCCCAGCCGCGTCTGCGCCACCGAGACTATGACGGCCTGACTGTCCGTCGCCGGGCCAACGGCGCGCACGACGGCGGCGGCGCGCACCTCGTCTCCGCGATAGACCAGGGTGGAAAACGCCGGGTTGCCAAGGGTCGGTGCCGGGTCCGCCAGCGGCAGGTCCGCATAACCCGTCAGCGTGTCACCCGCAGATACGACGCGGTAGAATACGCGGTCATCGCTGATCGTTCCTAGCATCGAAAGGGCCGAATAGGGCAGGTCCAGCGTCACCTGGCCGTCCTCACTGCGCAGGCTGTCGGCGATTGCAGTGGCCGAGGCCAGCAGGATGTCATCTTGTGTCCCCTCGGCGGCCCGTTCGGCCACGCCGCGCACCACCAAAAAGAACGCCAGTGACAACAGCGCCGCGACCCCAACCAGTTGCAGGAACAGACGCCCCCGGATCGAATTCCGCGGATTCACGCCGCGACCATCCTATAGCCCAGTCCGCGCACGGTTTCGATCCGCGCCCCGGAACCTTCCAGCCGCTTGCGCAGTCGGGCGACGTAGACCTCAATGGCGTTTTCCGAAGCCTCATCCGAGAATGAGAATAGCCGATCCATCAGGTGTGATTTCGAAAAAACCTGCCCCGGCGCCCCGAAGAAAACCTCCAGCAGGCGCAATTCACGGTTGCGCAGGTCGATGCTGTGATCGCCGAACTTTAACTCGGCGGTGGTCGAATCCAGAATCGTTCCGGCAAAACTAGTCCGGTTGTCCGCCGCCCCGCCCTGACGGCGCAAAACAGCGCGGCATCGGGCCTCAAGCTCTGCAAAATCGAACGGCTTGGTGATGTAGTCGTCGGCGCCGAGGTCCAGCAGGCTGATCCGGTCACTGACGGCTGAGCGCGCGGTGGTGACAATGACGGGCGTACGTTTTTCGCGCTGTCGCTGTTGTTGCAGGAAGGTTCGGCCATCGCCGTCGGGCAGCATGATGTCCAGCAAAATAAGGTCGTAGTCGGCGACCGAGATGAAGTTTTCCGCAACTTCAAGCCGGTCGGCATGATCCACCGCGTGGCCGTCCAGCTGCAGCCGTTCGACCACGGCGCGGGCCAGTTTGGCGTTATCTTCGATCAGCAGAAACCGCATTGGGTGCCTTTTTTAACCCTTGACAGGTTGGTGTCAGGTTTGCGCGTTTGTGTGTCACATGGGCAGGCTTCTGCCCACGAGTCAATTTGGGAGGAAACAATGACAAAACGTCTGTTCAAGGCGCTGGTTGCGTCCGCGGCGCTGACGGTTGGTGCCACTGGCATCGCGTCCGCGGCTGAATGTATCGCACCAGCCAACCCCGGCGGCGGCTGGGATTTCACTTGCCGTCAGATCGGCAAAATCATGCATGACATCGGAGCGGTCGACGCGCCGATCCAAGTCACCAACATGCCCGGCGCAGGCGGTGGTCTGGCCTACAACACGGTCGTGAACGAGCGGAGCGACGATGCAGATCTGATCGTGGCGGCTTCCTCGGCGACCACAACGCGTCTGGCGCAGAATGCTTATGCGGGTCGCACGGCGGATGAGGTTCGCTTTGTGGGTGCCATCGGTGCCGACCCCGGCATCATCGCGGTGGCCGCAGACAGCGAATACCAGACGCTGAACGATGTGATCGACGCAATCATCGCTGATCCCGGTTCGGTTGCCTTCGCGGGTGGCTCGGCTGTGGGTGGTTTTGACCACCTGAAGCCGCTGATGATCCTGAAAGAGGCGGGCTTCACCGACATCACGGCGGTGAAGTACATCGGTGTTGACGGTGGCGCGGATGCGATCACCCAGACGGTCGGTGGCTTCACGCAGGCGATGACCGGCGACATGTCGGAAGTTGTGAGCTTTCTGGCCAACGGCGATATTCGTGTGGTTGCTGTCCTGACGGACGAGCGTGTGCCGGGTTTTGACGACATCCCGACCGCGAAAGAGCAGGGCTATGACGTTGTGGCCGTGAACTGGCGTGGTTTGTACGTCCCGAAGGGCGTCAGCGACGACACCTTCAACAGCTGGGCCGACAAGCTGCAGATGGTTGCCGACAGCCCGGAGTGGGCCGAAGCGATGGCCGCAAACGGCCTGGCGCCGTTCACCAAGGTTGGCGGCGACTTCCAGTCGTATGTTGACGGTCTGGTGGCTGACATCAGCGAGATGTCCAAAGAGCTTGGGGTCACTCAGTAATGGCTTCTGACCGGATCTTTGGTCTGGTCGCTTTGATCACGGCGGTCGCGTATCTCGCGGCCGCCACTCAGATTCAGACGAACCTGTTTTCAGGCGAGTATCTGCCCAAATTGTTTCCGATTCTGATCGGTGGCGTTGCGGCGATCTGTGCGCTGTTCATGATGTTCCGACCCGACCCGGAGCCGGATTGGCCCGCTGCTGGATCGTGGATCAACATGGGGGTAGCGGTTGTCGTGCTGGCGATCTATGCGGTGATGCTGAAACCGCTTGGGTTCATCCTGCCGACGGCTATCGCCGCTGGCATCCTCAGCTATCAGATTTCGCCCCGCCCTGGACCCGCAGCAATTGCAGGTGTCGGGTTGTCGCTTGGGCTGTTCGCCTTGTTCAAATTCGCGCTCGGGCTGGGCAACATCGTTGCCTATCGCATCCCGACGCCTGCCCAACTCGGCGACGCATTCCTGCAATTGATCCCCTTCGTAGGCGGGCACTGAGCCATGGATATTCTGTCGAATCTTGCCCTCGGTTTCGGCGTTGCGCTGTCGCCCTACACAATGTTTCTCGCGGTCTGCGGTTGTTTCCTAGGTACCATCATCGGCGCGCTTCCGGGCCTTGGCCCGTCGAACGGCGTGGCGATCCTGATCCCGATCACCTTTACGCTGGGGCTGGATGCAACCAGCGCTTTGGTGCTGATGACCGCCGTTTACTACGGGGCGATGTATGGCGGGCGGATCAGTTCGATTCTGCTAAATATTCCGGGTGACGAACCGGCATTAATGACGACCTTGGACGGTTACCCGATGGCTAAAGCGGGTCGGGCAGGGGATGCCCTGGTGCTATCGGGAGTTGCCTCGTTCGTCGGGGCTTTTCTGGCCACCATCGGGCTGATGCTTCTGGCACCTTCTTTGGCGCGGGTGGCGTTCCTGTTCGGCCCGGCGGAGTATTTTGCCCTCTATATGCTGGCGTTCTGTACGCTGGGCGGCATGGCGTCGAACAACCAGGCGAAATCAGCGATGGCGGCCTGTATCGGGCTGGGGATCGCTATGATCGGGGTCGACAGTTCGTCGGGCTTGCCACGCCTAACCGGGGGCAACCTGCATCTTTATGACGGCGTCGATTTCCTTGTCGCCATCGTTGGTCTGTTCGCTATTGCCGAGGTGTTTTTCTTCATCGAAAGCCACGGCAAGGAAAGTTCGATCGGGGTGAAGCTGGACAAGGTGACGATCCCGTGGCGCGACATCTGGTCGACGCGTTGGACGATGCTGCGTACGTCCGTCGTGGGGTTTGTCGCAGGGATCTTGCCGGGGGCAGGGGCCTCGCTCGGATCCTTCATGGCCTACATGACGGAAAAATCCATCGCTGGCCCCAAAGGCGGCTTTGGCACCGGGGTTCCCAAGGGTATCGCTGCGCCCGAGGCCGGGAACAACGCTGCCGCCGGGGGCGCGCTGGTGCCGATGCTAACGCTGGGCGTGCCGGGGTCGGGGACGACGGCAGTGTTGCTGGCATTGCTGGTGACGCTGAACATCACTCCGGGCCCGACGCTGTTCACCGAACGGCCCGAAGTGATCTGGGGCCTTATCGCCTCGCTGCTGATTGCCAACTTCGTGCTGCTGCTGATGAACGTGCCGATGGTGAAGATCTTCGTGAAAGTACTGATGGTTCCTGCGTGGATCCTGCTGCCGGGTGTCACGATGGTGTCTTTCGTCGGAATCTTCTCCCTCTCCGGCAGCTTCTTTGACTTGCTGATGATGATCGGCTTCGGCGTGTTGGGCTATATTCTGCGCAAGCTGGATATTCCGACGGTGCCGGTGATCCTGGGCATTCTGCTGGGTGGAAACATGGAGGACGCGCTGCGCCGTGCTATGACCCTGTCGGACGGCGATGTGACCTATCTGCTGTCCAGCCCAATCGCCATCGGGTTGTGGGTCGCCGCGATCCTTGGCTTCGTCGCGCCGATGTTTCTGCGCGGTGTACTGAAGAAGCCGCAGGCGATCACCGACTGATGGTCAAGGTGTTGATCCCCTGTGGCGCGCTGGGCCTGGGGTATGACCGGGCGGCATTGGCGCGCGGCGTGTCCGAGGGGCCGGATATTATAGCCATCGACGGAGGCTCGACCGACAGCGGGCCGCATTACTTGGGCACCGGGACGTCGAAGTATTCGCGCCAGTCGACCAAGGCGCAGTGGCGTGAACTGCTTGAAGCGCGCGCCCAAGCAGGGGTGCCACTAGTGATCGGCACGGCGGGCACCTGCGGCGCGGACTCTGCCGTGGACTGGCTGGTCGACATCACGCGAGAGATTTCGCGCGAGGCCGGGATGGCCCTGAAAATAGCGGTACTGAAAAGCGGGCAGGACGTCGATAAGATCGCCTCGGCCTACGAGGCCGGTCGGATCACGCCGCTTGAAGCCGCGCCCGAAATTTCGCCTGATGTGATCAAGAGCTGCACCAACATCGTCGCGCTGGCCGGGGCGGAACAGGTGCAGGCGGCGCTGGCCACCGGTGCGGATGTGGTTATCGCCGGGCGCACCACTGATACGGCGATCATCGCGGCCTTGCCTCTGGCGAGGGGTTGCCACGCGGGGGCCGCCTGGCATGGGGCCAAGGTGGGCGAATGCGGCGCGATGGCGACGACGAATTACTCGACCGGCACGATCATGGCCGAGTTTGATGAGGCCGGATTTACGATCACTCCGATGGCAGAAGGTGTGCAGGCGACGCCGCGGACAGTCTCGGCCCATATGCTTTATGAAAACAGCGACCCCTATGTGCTGTTCGAACCGGGCGGCCATTTGGATGTTCGCGGGGCGGAATATCACGCGGTGGACGATCGGCAGGTGCAGGTAACGGGCAGCGAGTGGCACGTGTCCGACCGCTACACAGTCAAGCTTGAAGGCGCGCGGCGGGCGGGGTTTCAGGTCGTCTCGCTCGTGACGGTGCGGGATGCGCATTACGTGGCGAATATCCACGCTTGGTGCGCCGATATCGTGGACAAATGCACCGCCAAGGCACGGCGCGAGACCAACGGCGACTTCCACATTGAGTTGCGAGTGACTGGCGGCGACGCCACTTTGGGCGGGCTGGAGAACAATGAGCGGGTCGGCTCGGAAGTCGGGGTGACCGGGATTGTCACGGCGGAGAGTGAGGAGCTGGCGATGGAGGTCGCGAAAATCCTCAACCCCTTCCTGCTGCACCATCCGCTGACCGCGACCGAGGAAATGCCGACCTTCGCCTTCCCGTTCTCACCGCCCGAAATGCCGCGCGGGGCGATTCACGAATTCTGCCTGAACCACGTGATGGAACTTAACGACCCGATGGAGGCCTTCCGCCTGTCGGTGATCGAGGTTGGCGGATGAAACTGGGTAAGCTGGCCGATAAGGTGCGGTCAAAGAACGCCGGCCCGTTCTGGCTGACGCTGGATATTTTCTGTGGCGATGCGGCTGTATTCCGGCAGGTGTCCGAGGGCCTCGCCTCGGATCGCGTTGCCGCACTGCTGGGGGCCGATGTGGCGGTCATGAAGCGGTTCGATATGCCCGAATTGAACGTGGTGAAGTTCAGCGTGCCACGCCCGGCGCGGCAGGGCGCGATTGATGATCGCGACATGCACGGCGCGTCCTTCGCCAACTTGCTGGCCGAGATGGAGATCTGAGGGGCGTGTAAGGGGACCTCGGCGCCTTCGACCCGCATCGGGTGCAGCTAAGCCAGTCGGTGTTCCTACAAAGCCAAAGGTTACGGTGTCCTCCACCACCCTGCCGCAGCTAACCGGGCAGACAGAAACCCGCCCGGTGTCTGACGTCAGCGCTTATGGGTCCAAATAGGGCGATTTGATAAGAGAGAGTTGTTGGCGCATCGTAACCACTGAGGAGTGGGGCATGAGACAGACAACGAAGAGCGCCGGCGAGAAGATCGTCAAAGACATCAAGCGGGCGACCCGCAGGCAATATTCATCGGAAGAGAAGATCCGCATCGTACTGGACGGCCTGCGCGGCGAGGACAGTATTGCCGAGCTGTGTCGCCGTGAGGGCATCTCACAGGGCATCTATTACAAATGGTCGAAGGACTTCATGGAGGCCGGGAAGAGACGCCTGGCGGGCGATACAGCGCGTGCTGCGACGACCGACGAGGTCAAGGATCTGCGGCGCGAAGCTCGGGACCTGAAGGAGGTCGTTGCGGAGCAGACGCTTGACCTCCGTTTGCTCAAAAAAAGCATGACAGGGGATGGGGGCGACCAAGAATGAGGTATCACCCATCCGAGAAGCTGGAGATCATCCGGCTGGTCGAGGGATCGCACCTGTCAGCACGTCAGACGTTGGCAAAAATGGGCCTGCCCCGCACCACATTTTACCGTTGGTATGATCGGTATCTGCAGCGTGGCGAGGCTGGGCTGCAGGATCAATCCCCCAAGCCAAAAAACGTCTGGAACCGCATTCCTGACACGGTGCGCCGCAAGGTCGTCAAGCTGGCGTTGAAGGAAACGGAGCTGTCGCCGCGCGAACTGGCGGTGACCTTCACGGATCGGAACCGCTACTTTGTCTCAGAATCTTCGGTCTACCGAGTGCTGAAAGCCCACGATCTGATCACCAGCCCCGCCTTCATTGTTATCAAGGCAGCGAGCGAGTTCACCGACAAGACCACCGCCATCAATCAGCTTTGGCAAACCGACTTCACCTACCTCAAAGTTCTCGGCTGGGGTTGGTTTTATCTCAGCACGATCCTCGACGATTACAGCCGGTACATCATCTCGTGGAAGTTGTGCACGAACATGCGGGCTGAGGATGTGACAGATACGCTCGATCTGGCCCTGCAGGCATCCGGCTGTGATCAGGTCCACGTCGTTCACAAGCCACGCCTGCTCAGCGATAATGGCTCCAGCTACGTCTCAGGCGACCTTGCTGAATGGCTGCAGGACAAAGGCATGAAGCATTCTCGCGGTGCGCCGTATCATCCGCAGACTCAGGGCAAGATCGAGCGATGGCATCAAACCCTGAAGAACCGCATCTTGCTCGAAAACTACTTCTTGCCAGGCGATCTCGAAGCCCAAATCGAAGCCTTCGTCGAACACTACAATCATCAGCGGTACCACGAGAGCCTCAACAACGTCACGCCATCCGACGTCTACTTCGGCCGTGACAAAGCCATTCTAAAACAAAGAGAAAGGATCAAACGAAAGACGCTCGAAACGCGGCGCTTGCATCACAGACAACGCGCCGCATAATCACAGAAATCAGATGAGCCAGACTCTCTCTTAGTTTAGGCCGTTCTTGGTTCCAAAAACTCTGACGACGCACATATCAAGCCTGTGCTGAAGAACTACCTGGGCCGGCTGACCGACGGGATCGGGCGCGCCGGGTTTGCTGGCAAGACGTATACGATGAATTCTGCCGGCGGCGCGCTGACATTCGAAATGGCCGAGGCACAGCCGATTTCCACCATCCTGTCCGGCCCTGCCGGGGGCGTCGCGGGCGCGCTGCACGTCGCACGCAGCACAGGGAGGAGGAACATCCTGTCGGTTGATGTGGGCGGCACCAGTCTTGATGCCTGCCTGATTGTCGATTTCCAGCCCATGGACGTGTTCGAGGCCCATATCGACGGCTTTCCTGTGCTGCAACCGATCTTCGATCTGCGTACGCTGGGCGCGGGCGGCGGTTCCATCGCCTGGATCGACAACAAGCTGTTGCGGGTCGGCCCGGAAAGCGCCGGCGCGGTGCCTGGTCCGGCCTGCTACGGCCGCGGTGGGACGCAAGCCACCGTCACAGACGCGGCGCTGCATCTGGGGTATATTGACACCGAGAACTTCATGGGTGGCGAAATGGCGGTCGCGGGTGAACTTGCGGCAGATGCCCTGCGGACCACCATCGCCGATCCCCTGGGATCCACCGTTGACGAAGCCGCAGGATCGGTTCTGGACGTGCTGGTCTCGCGCACGGCATCATCGATCAAGGAAATGATGCTGGAGCGCGGGCTTGATCCGCGCGATTTCTCGATGCTCGCCTTCGGAGGTTGCGGGCCGCTACTGGGTCCGCGCCTGTTTGAGGAACTGGGCATGGCCGATCTGCTGGTCCCGCCGCTGCCCTCGGTGTTCTCGGCCTGGGGCATCATGGCCAGCGACTTGTCGTTCAGCGATTCAACCTCGGTTCTTGAAAGCGTGACACCGGAGGCGATGCCCCGCATCGCCGCTGCCGCGCAACGCCTTACCAAGGGCGCGAAAGCGGAACTGCGTGACCACACCGGCCCCGATGCAAACCCGGAGGTTTCGTTGTCCGTCCGGCTGCGATTCATCGGGCAGGAGCATACGCTCAGCGTGCCGTATGACCCCGCCGACAGCGCCGCAGAGCTTGCTGCGCGGTTCTCACAGGCCCATCTGGATCGGTTCGGCCACAGTTTTGACAGCGAGGCAGAGGCGGTCTCGATGATGGTCAAGCTGGTGATGGTCAGCCGCAAACCCGCGCTGAATGTACCCGGCACCGGCGCGACCAAACCTGTGTCGCATCGAATGTTCGACGCCGCCTCCGACAGCTTCGTGACCTGCCGCAAGCATGACCGGGCATCCCTGACCTCCGGAAAAGACTATGCCGGCCCTCTGCTTGTGGTCGACGAAGGCTCATCGCTGGCAATTTCCGGGAGGCAATGCCTGCATGTGGACGAGACCGGGATGCTGACGGTAACACGCAGGGAGGATCCGGCATGACGATCAACAAGGCCGCCGAGCTTGAAATCATCTCTGGCCTGTTTCTGTCCGCCGCTGACCAGATGCGCCGCACGCTGGTCAGAACGGCGTTCAATGCGGTCATCTACGAGGTGCTGGATTTCGGCATTTCGATCGCGGATGCCAAGGGCCGGATGGTGGCCGAAGCTGCCGGCATAACCTCTTTCATCGGCGCGAATGATTTTGCGCTGAAGACGCTGCTGAAAAAGATGGATATGAGCCGTCTGCGCCCCGGCGATGTGGTCATGCTCAACTATCCTTACTGGAATTCCGCCCATGCTTCTGACGCGCTCCTGATGACACCGGTTTTCATCGACGGCGATGAAATCGACATGTTCCTCTGCGTGCGCGCGCATTGGCTGGATCTGGGTGCGAAAGACGCCGGCTATGTCATCGATTCCACCGACATCCACCAGGAAGGGCTGATCCTACCTGGTGTGCGGATCATCAAGGAAGGCAAGCTCGACGAAGATCTGTGGTCGATCCTGATGTACAACTCCCGCCTGCCAGAGGCCATCAGGGGCGATTTCGGCGCCCAGGTCGCCTGTCTGCGCACCGGAGAGGCTGGAGTGCGCGAGATATTCGAGCGTTTCGGCAAGGCACGCGTCCTGTCGATGATCGAGGATTTCTTTGACCATTCGCATGAAAAAACGCTGCAGGCGTTGCGCACCCTGCCCAACGGCACGTGGTCGGCGCATGACTGGCTGGACGACGACGGGATCACCGACGACATGATTAAGATGGCGGTCGAAGTGACGATCTCCGATGATGCCTTTGTCGTCGACTACAACTGATCGTCGCAACAGGTGCCGGGCCCGGTAAATGCGCCCTTTGGCGGGACGGTCTCGATGGCCAAGACCTATTTCAAGTTTCTGACATCGCGCGATTCGCCCAGCAACCACGGCAATTACATGCCGCTTGAAGTGCGTGCGGATCCAGGCAACCTGTTTCACGCGATCTATCCGGCGGCAACCTATATGCCGTGGACCAAGATGGTTGCGTTCGAGCTGATCGCCAAGGCGTTGGCACCGGTGATCGACTGGATTCCGATGTCCTCAGGATCGGACGAGCCGGGCTTTATGGCAGTGGGCACCCACCACCACACTGGACGGACCTTTGTGGTCTCCAACAACGAAGGTATCGGCTGGGGTGCCACGAGAAACCACGACGGCGCCACGGCGTTGCAGCACCCATCGACCAGCACCGTGCGCAACACCCCGATCGAGGTTTTGGAGCGTCAGGCCAACCTGTTTCACGAAGATCTGTCGCTGATCCCGGATTCCGGTGGCGTCGGTCAGTTCCGTGGCGGGCTCGGCGTGCGCCGCACAGTGCGGATGGTGGGCCCGACCGAAGTGATCTCGATGAAGAAGAAATCAAAAACCGTGGGCTGGGGGCTGGATGGCGGCCAGCCATCGCCGGTCAAGAACCACATGGTCCTGCGCCCGGGCACGGCGCGCGAACAGGCGGTGGGAATGTATCGCGAAACTCTGGAAACCGGCGAGCGGTTCGTGAATTATTCAGCCGGTGGCGCCGGCTGGGGTGACCCGGCACTGCGCGATCCCGAAGCCAGTGCCAGCGATCTTGCCAATGGCTTTGTGACCAACCCGGATGATCCCAAGAAAGGCGATGCAACATGACCAAGACTGAAAAGTCCTATGCCCTTACAGACCTTCATCTTGTCGACGTCGTGGCGGGCCGTGCCATCGCCGGTCAAGCGGTGGTTGTCGCCGATGGCAGGATCGTGGACATCATCGCGGAAGACGCCGTCGAGGCGGAAATACCAAAGGTGCCTCTTGGCGGGCGCTATCTTTCACCGGGTCTGATCGACTGCCACGCTCATTGCTTTGTCGGTCAGTTCGGCGATCGCGGTAACGTGTTGCCCTCTGAGATGACGGCGCGCGCGGGGCGACACCTTGAGGGCATGCTGCACCGTGGATTCACCACCGTGCGCGACGCGGGCGGTGCCGATTCCGGGCATCGTATTGCGGTGGAAAAAGGCCTGTTTCCTGGCCCGCGCCTGTTTGTGTCGGGCAAGATCCTGTCGCAGACCGGCGGTCATGGCGATCACCGGGCAATCGCGGACACTTGCGGCTGCAGTGCTGTGTCGGGCGGCATGTCGGTGATTGCCGATGGCGTAGATGAGGTGCGAAAGGCCGTGCGCGAGAACGTCCGTCAGGGCGTCGACCAGATCAAGATCATGGGCGGCGGTGGCGTCAGTTCTCCGGGCGACAAGTTGGTGCATCCGCAGTATTCGCTGGAGGAAATCGACGCCATTGTCGACGAAGCCGACCGCTGCGGCCGCTATGTCATGGCGCATATCTACAGTGATATCGGCATCCGGCGCGCGGTGGAACATGGCGTTCGATCGATCGAGCACGGCAATTTCCTCTCCGCCGCCACGGCCAAAGTCATGGCCGAGCACGGTGCGCATCTTGTGCCCACCCTGGTGACCTACGAGGCCGATGCGAAATACGGCGCCGGCTTCGGTTGGACCGAGGAAAACACTTCCAAAAACAGCGAAGTGATGGCCGCCGGTCTGGCGTCACTTGAAAACGCGCTGCAACACGGTGTCAATGTGGGCTACGGAACCGATCTGTGCTGGTCGCCCAAGAGCTATCAGGGCGATGGCCTGCTGATTCATCAGAAGGTCTGCGGCCCGGCCGAAGCACTACGCCATGCCACGGTTAACAATGCCGCCGTGGTGCGGATGAAAGGGCAGGTTGGCGAGATCACCAGAGGTTCCCATGCAGATCTGGTGATCGTCGATGCAAACCCCCTTGACGGGCTGGAATGCTTTTCGCAAACCAACAACAAGGTGGTCGGCGTGATTCAATCCGGCCGACCGATCCGCGACGATCTTGCCTTTTTTGCCGAAACCTGACCGCTAGAGGCCACTCACGCTTCGCATTGCGGGTGAGGCCGTTGTCATTGCCGGCGGAAAAGCTGAAAGACGCCTGATCCTATCCAATGCCAAGCGGGAGCGCGCCAGACGGTATCAATCCAATCGGTGCGTATTCTGAAGGCGGGCGCCTTTTTGCCGACAACAAATTCGGACACTTGAATGGTCGCCAGCTTTCCCAAACCTCCACAGCCAAGGTTAGGCTCCCGGTCGGCGAACAGCCACGGAATGATCCGGTATGATCGTTGTTGTGTCGGTGGCCTCGTGTCGTTCCGGGTCGTGTTGTCGCGACCGGTTGGTGATGACCCGGAGCTGCTATCCAAAGGAAGTTCCGAATTTTTCCGCAATCAGGCGTCGCCGTTTCAGTTTACGCCGCAATACTCATGAATGACCGGTCTCCTTGCTGCGTTGCTACGTATGTTCTTTTCGCGCTGCAGCAGAAAACGCACTGCGGGCGCATCCAGCAAAATCTCGTCACATACGGGTTGGGCTCTTCGCGGTCGAACGATCTAAATTCGGCGATGGCCGGTCCCGGATGGCGAACGGCCGAAACCGCCCGCCACTTTCGTTCAGAGGTCGATCTTTTCGGCGATGCTCAATGCGTCTTCGAGTTCGACGCCTAGATAACGCACCGTGCTGTCCACCTTCCTGTGCCCGAGCAATAGCTGGACGGCTCGAAGGTTGCCGGTCTTGCGGTAGATCTCCGACGCTTTCGTTCGGCGTAGCGAGTGGGTGCCATACCCACTGTGCTCAAGTCCTATGGCGGTCACCCAATCCCGCACTAACCTTCCGTATTGGCGCGTCGAGATGTGCGGGCGGTCGTGAAATCGGCTTGGGAACATGAACTCCGTTCGCATCATTTCTGGCGTGTTCGTCCAGATCGTCACGGAATCCCGCGTGTTCTCAGTCAGTTCGAACTGAACAGGTTGGCCGGTTTTGCTCTGAGCGATTGTCACTCGTTCACGAACACGCTCGCTGCTGACAAGGTCTTTCACTTTCAGCCGAACCAGATCGCACCCACGCAGCTTGCTATCGATAGCGACATTGAAGAGCGTCAGGTCGCGTAGATTACCCGCCAACTCTAGGCGTGCGCGGATCGCCCAAACCTGTTTCGGCAGGAGCGGTCGCTTTTGTCCGATGATGCGGCCTTTGTTCCAGGCCCGTCGTTTTGGCGTGGTTGCGGGTAGTTGAACTCTAGGCATGATTTGCCCTCCAACCTTCCCTCCAAGCCCAGACATCAGCACCGCGCTGACAAATGATTTTACCATCGACCGCGAATGTCGGTTTGCGGGAAGCCGCCGAAGAGCAGAATGCTGCGCGAGCAGTCGGCTGGAATGAGCCCAGACCTACCAAGCTCGGCAGCAATCGATTCTGCACGTTCAGCATTCGGCCGGGATCATGGACGGGTAATTGTGGACCTCTTGGCAATATCATGATGCTGCGCCGCCGCGCGTGCTTATGCCACCAGAATAAAATCCAGCATTCTGTCGAGTCTGACGTCATCGATGTGTAATGCCGTCATTAACGCCGAGGGCTTGCGATCATTGTTTGCCCATGAGTCGCTTGACCAAGGCATGTGCACTGGCTAACCCTATGCAAACGATTGCGCTAAGATGTGTGAACTACCCGAAACGAGAAATTGAATGGGGCGAAACGTGTTCAGAGTCTATCATGCATCTGGAGATGTCGAAGTGGCCCCTTGGCATAGCGCAGGTCCGGCCCATCCCGAAAACTGCCGCGCCAGTACTGCTGCAATTGCCGGAACGGACATGGTTTGAATACGGTTTCTTACTTGTCTGCAGCGATCCTTTTTGGATCGCTCGTCACCATTCAGCCGCTTCTGAATGCCATTCTGGCCCGCGCAATCGGAAGCCCTTATGGCGCCACTACCGTGGCAATCGGTTTGGCCTGCCTGATCGGAATCGCATTTATCTTCGTTAGCGGTGACGGCGGCGAAGTCAATTTCAGGACGCTGAGCAGCGTGCCCTGGTGGGTATATCTGACATGTGTGATCGGTGTTCTCTATGTTGCTGGTGGCCTGGTAATTGCCCCGGTCACAGGCGCGTTCCTGTTTTTTTGTCTGTGTCATCGGTGGCCAGCTAATCGGTTCAGTCGTCATGGACAATCTGGGCACTTTCGGCCTTCCGGTCGGCGAAAATTCGGTAAAGCGGCTAATCGGCATCGCGCTCGTGTTGAGTGGCGCAATTCTTGTCAGTAAGGGATGACATCTGAATGACCCAAGCGATCAACTTGGACCCGGCCGCTCGCGCTATAAAGGATATCGTGACAGCAACGAGAACGGGAATGGAATTTCCTGGCCCCGTTGTGGCGCTTGAGGATGCCAGTTTCCACGTAAAACGCGGTGAGTTCGTTTCACTTATCGGGCCGTCGGGCTGTGGCAAATCGACATTGCTGCGTCTGGTGTCGGGACTGATTAAGCCTACCGCCGGGCATCTGAATGTCTTCGGCGAACTGATCGCAGGGCCACGTGCCGAGATCGGGATGATGTTTCAAAAGCCAACTCTGCTGGATTGGAAATCGGTCTTCGATAACGTCTTGCTGCCGATTACGCTGGCGGGAACGGTTAAGAAAGCCGACCGGGAACGCGCGCTTGATTTGATCCATCTTGTCGGCCTGAAGGGCTTCGAATTCTCCTATCCGCGCCAACTATCAGGCGGCATGCAGCAACGCGTCGCCCTAGCGCGGCTACTGAACACCGGGGCCGAACTGTTGCTGCTCGACGAGCCTTTTGGTGCATTGGACGAGTTCACGCGCGAACGGCTGAACCTTGAACTGTTGCGCATTCAAAGCGATCTGGACGCCACGATCCTATTTGTGACGCACAATATCCAAGAGGCAGTATTCCTCGCCGACCGGGTCTTTGTGATGACCCCACGCCCCGGACGGCTGGCCGCGACGGTCAATGTCCCGCTGCCCAGACCACGGACAATCGAGATGACCAAATCCCCCGAATACAACGACCTCGTTTTCAATATTCGCGACACGTTGGGAGGCTTCATATGAGCGAGCAAACGATACCATTGCCCGCCGCGTCCGCATCCCGCACGGTGCCGGTCTGGGCGCAGCATCTAATCGTCTTCGTGATCTTCATCAGCATCTGGGAACTGGCCGTCCGCAACGAATGGGTGTCCCGGCTGATCCTGCCGTCACCCTTCGCTGTCATCGCCGCTTGGTGGGACCTCGCCATCGTCAAGGCACTGATCTGGAAGCACTTCTTTGTGACACTAACCGAAGTGGTGATCGGATTTCTGCTTGGCGCAGGGTTTGGCCTTCTTATGGCGATCCTCAGCGCGATGAACATGACATTCCGGCGGCTGATTTCGCCTTACATGGTCGCTTTGCAGGTGACACCAAGGATCGCCGTCGCACCGATTATCGTGGCGTGGCTGGGTTTCAACATGGAGCCCAAGATCGCAATTGCGGCCATCATCTGCTTCTTTCCGATCTTCATCAATTCGCTGACCGGGTTGCTGCAGGCCGATGACGAACGGCTAGAGATGTTCGAATCCATGCGCGCGTCTCGCTGGCAGGTATTCCGACATTTGCAGCTGCCGGGCGCGATGCCCGTCATCATGGCCGGGTTCAAAACCGGCATTTCTTTGGCACTGATCGGGGCCATCGTGGGCGAGTTCGTTTCGGCCAGCGTCGGCATCGGAGTGCTGATCCAGCGGTTCTCGTTCCAACTGCTTTTGCCTGAGGCGTTCGCCTGCCTGATCATGCTGACCGTGATGGGTCTGTTGCTGTACGGTACTGCCACCTTCGCCGACCGCCGGGTCATCTTTTGGAAAAGCGATGATCTGGTGACCAAAAGCGCTCGCAAATTGCGGGCGAAACACGCGGCAATGCTGGCAAGCCGGGCAGACGCAAAGGCCGAGTAATCACAACCAAGACCACCAACAGAAACCAAGGGAGACGACCATGAAAATGAAATTCGCAGCTGCCCTTTTTGCGGCGGCAACAAGTATCGCTCCAGCGATGGCACAGGACTTAAGAGAGGTTAATGTGCTGACGCCATTGCCGCGCCACACAGCCTGGTATCCGCTGCTGGTGGGTGAAGCACTAGGCTATTTCGCCGACGAAGGCATTTCCGTCACGCTGGTCGACGGCGGCGATCTGCCCGCGACTGCTTTCCTTGAGAACGGCCAAGTGGACATTGCATCGCTTGATCCGTCCGAAGTCATCTTTGCCCAGGAACGCGGCTTTGATTTCGACGTCGTATATGAAGTGATGCACGTCGCGGTCGAAGGTGTCTTTGTGTTGGAGTCCAACTCGGCAACCTCGCTGGCGGACCTCAAGGGCACGACCATTGGCATTGTCGGCGAAAGTGATCGCGGGCTGACGCTTTCGGCGCTGGGTCATGTCGGACTTACAGAAGACGACGTCACCATTGCCGTGCTTGGCGAAAGTGCGCCGCTGCTGGCGAACTCGCTTCAGAATGGTCAGGTTTCCGCCATCGTCGGTGCAATATCTGATTTTGTCGCGCTGACGGTCGCAGGGCGTTACGACGAAAAAACATCCTGCCGCCTGAAATGAGTCTGCAGCCAGCAAATAACTACGCGATCCGCCATGATGCAGTTGGCGGCGAAAACGACGCGCTGATCGAAGGATACTTGCGCGGCTGGGCTAAAGGTGCGGCGGCCGGTCTGGTCGATTTGGATGTGACGCGGGCCATTGCGATGGAAGCTGACCCTGAAAAACTGGGTCAATGAAGACCTTGGGACAATCTTCCTGGAAGCTGCCCAAGGCCTCCATACACCTGCTGGCGATACCTATGGTGATCTGCGTGTCGACATCTGGGATGCGGTGATTGCTGAGATGGCAGCCATCGGGTCAATCACGGGCGAAGTGTCCACAGATGAGATTCTCAATCCTGTCTATATTGATCGAGTCAATTCCTTTGAACAAGCAGACATCAGGGCAGGACGTTGCCGCCTGGAAAGCCGAGAACATGTAATGAGATTGGGGCGTTGCGTTAGCTGCGCCCCAACCATTCAAGAGATCGCAATTGGTTGATTTTATCGCCAGATATCATGGCTGTGTTGATGGCCTCATGTAGAATTGAATTGGTGGACTTTACTATTTTTTGGACAGTTTCACCGTTGGAAAACCCTGACTTGTCTCGAATTCTTACGTTAGTCGATACCTGTCTTTGCTTTGTCAACGGCGGCGGAATAGAGGTGGTCGCAAGATTTCGGACCATTAGTTAAGGTAGATCGACTAGTGAGAAAGACGATCTGAGATGACAAAGAGGAAGAACCATTCAGCGGAGTTTAAGGCGCGTGTTGCGCTTGATGCGATCCGCGAGGAGATGACGCTTTCGGAGCTGTCCAAGAAGTATGGCGTCCATTCCGGCCAAATCAGCACTTGGAAACGTGCGGCCTTGGACAACATGACATCAGCCTTTGAGCGGCGTGGTAGAGATCCAGCACCGGAGGTCAGCGCGGCTGAAGTTGAGAAGCTGCATTCAAAGATTGGGCAGTTGGTGGTGGAGCGAGATTTTTTAGCGGATGCCTCGCGTCAACTGCTGGGGACGCGAGGCAAAAAATGGTGAGCAAGGATCATAAGCTGAGTGTTCGGCGTCAGTGCGCGCTGCTGACGCTGGCACGGTCGAACCTATACTATCAGCCGAAGGGCGAAAGTGCGGAGAACCTGCGGTTCATGGAGATCATCGACAAGCAATTTTTGGAGACGCCGTGGTATGGGTCGCGCCAAATGGCCCGGTACATGAAGCGGAACAACCACAAGTGCGGCCGTCACCGTGTGCGTCGCTTGATGCGGCTCATGCGATTGGTTCCGATCTACCAGGAGCCTAACACGAGCAAGAAGCACCCTCAGCACAAGATATGGCCGTATTTGCTCAGGAATATTGTGATCAACCGGCCAAACCAGGTCTGGTGCGCCGACATCACATATATCCCAATGCAACGGGGCTTTCTGTATCTGGTAGCAATCATGGACTGGCATAGCCGTAAGGTGCTGGCATGGCGGCTCTCGAATAGCATGGACACCACTTTTTGCGTTGAAGCCTTGAAAGAGGCATTGGCCAAACACGGCACACCGGAGATATTCAACACCGATCAGGGTAGCCAGTTCACCAGCGGTGATTGGATTGACGTCCTGACCGATGCGAAGATCAAGATCAGCATGGACGGTAAGGGCCGCTGGATCGACAATCGGATGATTGAGCGGCTCTGGCGGTCCCTCAAGTACGAATGCGTTTATCTACACGCCTTTGAAACAGGGTCACAGGCCAAGGCGGGCATTGGAAAATGGTTGGCCTATTACAATGCTGAACGACCTCATTCGACCCACGGCATCTTGACCCCTGACGAGGCCTATGTCAGCAAAACAGAACCAATGAAATTAGCAGCCTAAAACCAAACCATGGTCTACCTTAGCAAGGCTGCAGAATGGTCGAAAAAGCAAGACCACCCTCTTAATATCCTGCCACTAGGGCGGAGCAAAAGCCGGCCAGTTTGTGGTGTGCGCCTTGGAGCGTGAGGCCCTCAGGTAGCAAGCACGTTCCAAGGCGCATTGGCCGTCAGGCCAACCTGATGGTGATTAGTTTTTGGCGCGTCGTGATTTGCTCTGGTTGAGGCGGTAGCTTTCGCCGTTCATTTCCAGAATGTTCACTGTCCGTCGTCAGAGTTTTTGGAACCAAGAACGGCCTAAACTAAGAGAGAGTCTGGCTCATCTGATTTCTGTGATTATGCGGCGCGTTGTCTGTGATGCAAGCGCCGCGTTTCGAGCGTCTTTCGTTTGATCCTTTCTCTTTGTTTTAGAATGGCTTTGTCACGGCCGAAGTAGACGTCGGATGGCGTGACGTTGTTGAGGCTCTCGTGGTACCGCTGATGATTGTAGTGTTCGACGAAGGCTTCGATTTGGGCTTCGAGATCGCCCGGCAAGAAGTAGTTTTCGAGCAAGATGCGGTTCTTCAGGGTTTGATGCCATCGCTCGATCTTGCCCTGAGTCTGCGGATGATACGGCGCACCGCGAGAATGCTTCATGCCTTTGTCCTGCAGCCATTCAGCAAGGTCGCCTGAGACGTAGCTGGAGCCATTATCGCTGAGCAGGCGTGGCTTGTGAACGACGTGGACCTGATCACAGCCGGATGCCTGCAGGGCCAGATCGAGCGTATCTGTCACATCCTCAGCCCGCATGTTCGTGCACAACTTCCACGAGATGATGTACCGGCTGTAATCGTCGAGGATCGTGCTGAGATAAAACCAACCCCAGCCGAGAACTTTGAGGTAGGTGAAGTCGGTTTGCCAAAGCTGATTGATGGCGGTGGTCTTGTCGGTGAACTCGCTCGCTGCCTTGATAACAATGAAGGCGGGGCTGGTGATCAGATCGTGGGCTTTCAGCACTCGGTAGACCGAAGATTCTGAGACAAAGTAGCGGTTCCGATCCGTGAAGGTCACCGCCAGTTCGCGCGGCGACAGCTCCGTTTCCTTCAACGCCAGCTTGACGACCTTGCGGCGCACCGTGTCAGGAATGCGGTTCCAGACGTTTTTTGGCTTGGGGGATTGATCCTGCAGCCCAGCCTCGCCACGCTGCAGATACCGATCATACCAACGGTAAAATGTGGTGCGGGGCAGGCCCATTTTTGCCAACGTCTGACGTGCTGACAGGTGCGATCCCTCGACCAGCCGGATGATCTCCAGCTTCTCGGATGGGTGATACCTCATTCTTGGTCGCCCCCATCCCCTGTCATGCTTTTTTTGAGCAAACGGAGGTCAAGCGTCTGCTCCGCAACGACCTCCTTCAGGTCCCGAGCTTCGCGCCGCAGATCCTTGACCTCGTCGGTCGTCGCAGCACGCGCTGTATCGCCCGCCAGGCGTCTCTTCCCGGCCTCCATGAAGTCCTTCGACCATTTGTAATAGATGCCCTGTGAGATGCCCTCACGGCGACACAGCTCGGCAATACTGTCCTCGCCGCGCAGGCCGTCCAGTACGATGCGGATCTTCTCTTCCGATGAATATTGCCTGCGGGTCGCCCGCTTGATGTCTTTGACGATCTTCTCGCCGGCGCTCTTCGTTGTCTGTCTCATGCCCCACTCCTCAGTGGTTACGATGCGCCAACAACTCTCTCTTATCAAATCGCCCTATTTGGACCCATAAGCGCTGACGTCAGACA